>CAWDWK010000050.1:0-187515 GCA_963805775.1 uncultured Solibacteraceae bacterium
GCGGGAGGACGGGATTGACACGGCCCACGTTTAAGTCTTATGCCCTGCTGTTTGGACTCTGCGGCATGCTGCTTGTGCCGGCGCTGGTGCGGGCAGCATCGCCTGCCGTCAGCATCGAATCGAAAAACATCCGGGTTGAATTCGATTCCGTGATGCACAGCCGGATCGTGGCCAAATTCGATGGCAGGACGACTCCGGCCGGCGACTTCGGGCCGTCGGAATTCCTTACCTCCGCAACCTCGGCGATTCAGGACTTCAAGTTAAGCGGGCACAAACAGGAGAACGTGCGCGACGCACTCGGTCACGGACACCGCCTTTCGATTACGGGGGTTTCCGGCGGGCTGCAGAAGACAGTGGTGGTGACGGTTTACGACGAGATGCCCCGGATGGCCTTCTTTCAGGTGCATTACCTGAATCAATCGGACGAGGCGTTGAAAGTCTCGGGATGGACGAATAACCGATATTCCATCACCGCCGCGGGTGCGGACGATCCGGCCTTCTGGTCTTACCAGAGCGGCTCGTATCGCAATCGTCCCGACTGGGTGATGCCGTTAAAGGTCAATTTCAAGCAGGAAAACTTTCTCGGCATGAATGCGACCGACTACGGCGGCGGAACGCCAGTGGCGGACGTGTGGCGACGGGATATCGGTATCGCCGTCGGCCACCTGGAGCACGCGCCCAAACTGGTTTCTCTTCCGGTGACCATGCCGGATGCAACGCATGCAACCCTGGCGCTCACTTTTTCGACTAACACCATCCTGAAGCCCGGGAGAACGCTCGACACATTCGACACCTTCGTGGCGGTACATCAGCGGGATTACTTTCAGAGCTTCCAGGATTACAGCGCGGTGATGCAAAGACGGGGCATCAAGTTCAATCCTGCGCCGGAGAGCGCTTTCGGCCCTATCTGGTGCGCCTGGGGATATGGAAAGACGTTCACCCCGTCACAGGTGGAACAAGCCCTTCCGGAAGTCAAGAAGCTGGGTTTTGCATGGGTGGGCGTGGATGACGGATGGCAGACGAACGAAGGAGATTGGGCCCTGCTGCCGGCGAAGTTTCCCAATGGCGACCGGGACATGAGAGCGCTGGTGGACAAGATCCACGCACAAGGCTTTCGCGCCCAACTATGGTGGGCTCCGCTGGCGGCGAAGCCAGAGTCCGACGTGGTCAAGAATCACCCTGAGGAACTGCTGCTGAACGAGGACGGTTCCAAGCAAAAGATCTCCTATTGGAACGACTGGTATTTTTGTCCGGCCGACCCGGCGGCGATCGAATACCATCGCCAACTGGTGATCAAGATGTTTCGCGACTGGGGCTACGACGGGCTGAAACTCGACGGGCAGCACATGAACGCCGTGCCGCCGTGCTACAACCCCGCGCACAAACACGCCCGCCCGGAGGATTCGGTGGAGGCGCTGCCGGCGTTCTTCAAGATGATCTACGATACGGCACGCAGCATCAAGCCGGATGCGCTGGTGGAGTTCTGCCCCTGCGGCACGTCGTTCAACTTCTTCACGCTTCCCAACCTGAATATGAGCGTGGCCTCCGATCCGCACAACTCCTGGCAGGTCCGCCTCAAGGGAAAGACTCTGAAAGCGCTGCACGGAGATGCCATCGCCTATTTCGGCGATCATGTCGAACTGAGCGACGGGCGGCAGGACTTTGCGTCGACGCTGGGCATCGGCGGAGTGGTGGGAACGCAGTTCACGTGGCCTCCGGGTTCGGCGCAGCGAAACCGCCTTGACCTCACGCCGGACAAAGAAGAGATCTGGCGGAAGTGGGTGGGCCTTTACAACGGGCAAATGCTCTCCCGCGGCGAATACCTCGGCGGGCTGTACGACATCGGCTTCGACCGCCCGGAGGCCCATGCCATACGGAAATCCGGCAAGATGTACTATGCGTTTTTTGCGCCGCAGTGGAAGGGCCGAATCGAACTGCGCGGCCTCGGGCCGGGTCAGTACCGGATCATCGACTATGAAAACAACAAGGAACTAGGCGCACTGCACGGGCCCACGGGCGCCATCGACGTGGAATTTGAAAAGCATCTTCTCATCCGGGCCGATCCCGAGTAGGCCCGGGGGGCGTCGGATGTTCTTGCACCGTCTCATCCCGGCAGTGTTTTTTTGCGCGATTTGCGTGGCGTCTCCAGCGCCATCGGGAGTGACCTACTACCGGGAGATCGCGCCAATCCTGTTGCAGCACTGCGCTCCCTGCCACCGTCCGGGTCAGTCGGGACCGTTCCCGCTGTTGACCTACGACGATGCCAGGCGGCGCGCCAGCCAGATCGCCGCGGTCACGCGGCGGCGCTACATGCCGCCGTGGCTGCCCGAACCGGGTTACGGCGCTTTCCTCGATGAGCGCCGGCTCAGCGATGCACAGATCCGGTCGATTGAAGATTGGGCACGCGCCGGTGCTCCTGAAGGTTCGGCCTCGGATGCCCCGCCGCTTCCGGCAGTGACGCCAGACTGGATGTTGGGCGCTCCGGACCTGGTGGTTCAGGCGTCCAAGCCGTTCGCGCTCCCCGCCGACGGTCCCGATGTCTTCTGGAACTTCGTCATCTCACCGCCGGTTCCGGCGACGCGCTATGTGAAGGCGATCGAAATCCGCCCCGGCAATGCGCGCGTGCATCACTCCAATTTGCTGATCGACCGTACGCGGTCCACGCGGCGCCAGGAAGCGGTTGCGGGTGAAGGGTTTCCCGGAATGGATCTCACCATCGAAACCGACACCTTCGATCCCGACAGCCATTTCCTGTTCTGGAAGCCCGGCGGCACACCCTGGGTCGAGCCGGAAGGAATGGCGTGGCGGCTCGACCCTGGCAACGATCTCGTTTTGAACGTGCATATGCAGCCTTCCGGCAAGGCGGAAACGGTCCAGCCCTCGGTAGGTCTATATTTCACCGACAAGCCGCCGGACAAGCGCCCGATGCTGGTCAAGCTCGAAAACGATCGCGCGTTGGATATACCGCCAGGGGATCGCAATTTCCTCGTCTCGGACGATTTCCGATTGCCGCTTGACGTGGACGTACTGGCCGTCTACCCGCATGCGCACTACCTTGGCAAGTTGCTGGAAGCTTTCGCGACGCTGCCCGATGGATCGCGACGATGGCTCATCCGGATTCCGCAGTGGGACGTCAACTGGCAGGCTGTCTATCGATACCGCGCGCCTGTGTTTCTGCCCAAAGGCACGGTGGTTTCGATGAGGTACCACTACGACAATTCGGCAGACAACGTCCGCAATCCGAATTCTCCGCCGAAGCGCGTGCTGGGCGGCAACCAGTCCACAGACGAGATGGGACATTTCTGGTTGCAGGTCCTGGTGCGGGGCGATGGCGACCAGCGGCCTGTTTTGCAGGAAGCGCTGATGCAGCACCGCCTCGCAAAATATCCGGACGATGTTTCGGCGCACCTCAATTTGGGAACGCTGCTGCTGAGCCGCAACCAGAACGCGCCGGCGATCACGCACCTTCGCGAGGCCTTGCGTTTGGTTCCGGAGCAGGCGCAAGCGTTGAACAACTACGGCGCGGCATTGCAATCGGAAGGCAAAGTCGAGGAAGCCTTGGAGCAGTTCCAGCATGCCCTTCGGATTCAACCGGAATATCCCAATGCCCGGTACAATCTGGCCAACGCCCTTCTCGCGCAAGGCAAGCTCGAGGAAGCAGCCACAAGTCTTCGGCTGGTGCTGGCGGCCGTTCCGGGGGATCGTGCGGCACGTGAGCAACTCTCGGCGGCGCTGATCCGTATGGGCGGCGCTGCCGTCGCCGCGGGAAAGCTTTCGACGGCGGCTGAACTCTATCGCGAACTGGTCGGACTCGAGCCGGGTAACGCCGACCTTCGAAATAATTTCGGAATCATCCTGGCGCAGATGGGAGATCTCACTGGCGCGCTCGATCAATTCGAGGCCGCGTTGAAATCCAACCCCTCGCACCAGGCCGCCCAGCGCAACCTCGAACAGGTGCGAACCAGACTGTCCAAGCGTTAAACGATGCCGGCCGCCGTCAAGCCAACAGCGGGCTAAGTTTCTTTGTCGCCGTGGGGAACTTACCCAGCCCGGCCTGCAATACCTCATCGGCCAGCGTCAGGTACACGTCGCCCACCGTGCCGGTGATCCTGGTGTGACTCCCCTTCGCCAGACGGCCGATACCGCCGGCAACGATCATCGCGAGGCCGCTGTTCTTGTGCGGATTGGCTTCGGCATGTTCGTGTACATATGTCAGGCAGCAGTGATCGAAGAGTGTGCCATCGCCTTCCGGGACCGACTTCAGTTTGGCAACCAGATACGCAAACTCCTCGACATGCCACCGGCAAATGTCCCGCAAGACCCGCTGGCCTTCTACTCCGTCGGCTCCCGGCGCTTTGCCATCGGCGTGCGTATAGTCATGGTGCCTCGCCGACGTATAGCCGAGCCACGGGAACCGCGAGAGTCCCTGGCACTTAGTCAACATATACGAGGCCACACGCGTCTGCCGCGTGGCCAGCGCCTGCACCAGGAGATCGCTCTGCAGTTTGGCGATGCGCGGCCAGTCTTTCATGTCGCCATCGAAATCGGGGGGATCGATGCGCCGGTATTCGGGAGGCAGGCCGGCAATCGAGCGCTCCAGGTCGCGTATGCCGGAAAGATGCTCGTCCAGGCGGGACTGATCGTCGGTTGGCAGTTTCTTCTTCAGAGCCGCGGCGTCCTGCCGTACCGCATCGAGAATGCTGCGCTTGCGGTTCACCCATCCTTCCTCGCGCGTGCCGAACAGGCGGTCGAAAAGCCGGTGCGGGATCATCTCCGGCGGCAAGGCGCGCTCGAACCCGGACCAGCTCATATTCCGCTGCATGCTCAAGCCGAACGACTCCTGCGAGACGCCGATCTGCAGCGAGCGGAAGCGCGAGTCGTCGCCGATCCTGGTCGCGATCAACTGGTCGATCGACGGGCCCATCGGACCTCGCCCGGTATGGTGCGTGCCGGTCATCAGGCCGGACATGGAGTTGGTGTGACCGTTGCCCATTCCGCCCGCGGCCGCGTTGTCCACGCCGCTCAGGACGTGGAAATCGGCTCGGAACGGCGCCAGCGGCGAGAGGCACGGCGTCATGCGGTAGTTGGGGCCTTCTTCGGAGGGAATCCAGTAGCGCTCCGGAATGCCGTTACCGTTGAACCACAGCACGAAACGGGTCTCGATGGGCTTCTCGAGGCCTTCGGCGGGAGGTGCCGCGGCATACGCGGTGCCCAGCGAATTGAACATCGAAACCAGCGGCGGCAGACCCACCAGAATGGGCGCCCCGGAGGCTGTCAGCCCCTTCAATAGAGACCGGCGGGAAAGTCTAACGCGCTTGGTGATTACTTGCGACATGACCGCTGCCCTCCGTGTTTGGGAATTCCCTCAAACGTGCTAATGACACTATAAGCTCTTTAAAGCGAAACTGCGAGCCCCGAAAGTCTTCCAGCAGCTTGCGGATCGCCGGACGATCCGCAGGGCGTTTCCATACGGCCCAGGGTGTACCGGAAGTATTGCTTCACCATGCATTCCTGGCATTGCGCGCTCTTCGCCATCACCGCGCCCAGTTCCGCCGGCGAGGAGAACTGCGAGTCCGGAATGCCCGCTATGAATCCCGTGGCGTCGATGTCGAGATCCATGGTCTTGCGCGGCCCGCGGCGTCCCTCTCCGCGGTTGGCGGTGAAGTCCAGCGTGAATTTATCGCGCTTCGCCCCAACCGCGTCGAATTTTTCGAGACCGAAGCCGATCGGGTCAATCAGCTTGTGACAGGTGGCGCAACTGGGGTTGGTGGCATGTTCGGACATTCGATCGCGATTGGTCTGCGGCTTGGCTTCGGTAACCGGCGGCAGGTTGGTGTTGACGCCTGCCGGCGGATCGGGCACGTGCTGGCAGAGAAACTGCTCGCGGACAAACAGTCCACGCGCGGTGGGGGACGAGTCTTCCGGCTTGGCCGTCAGGGCCAGAAACATCGCCTGCCCCAGGATCCCCGCCCGATCCGAGCCCGCCGGGAATGCGACACGGCCGAACTCTTTATCCGGCGCCGTCACCTTGTAAATCGGCGCCAGTTCGACGTCCACAAAGCCGTAGTTCGCCGTGAACAGATCCATGAAGCTGCGATCGTTCCAGACCAGGTCGCCGACAAACGCGAGAGCCTCCTCGGTCATGGCCACGGCGGTCTCGCGCTTAAACTGCGGGAACTTGCGGCGGTCCTTGCTGGCAGTCAGGATGCGGTCGAAGCGCAGCCACTGGCCGGTGAATTCGTTCAAGGCCTCGTGAGCACGCGGGTCGTCGAGCATGCGCCGCGCGGTCTTCTCGACGCCCTGGGGAGTGGCGAGTTCGCCGCGCGCCGCGGCTGCAAACAACGCGGCGTCCGGCATACTGTCCCAGATCGAATACGAAAGCCGGCTGGCCGTCACGTATGGCTTCCATTTCGGATCGGAGGTTCCGTCGAGCCAGAAGAGAAAACTCGAGGATTGCAGCATCGCCTCGATCACAAGCTGCGCGCCTTTCAGAAAATCCGTCTCGCGGCTCATGAGCGCTTCGTAACGCTTCTGCTCCTCCGCATCCAGCGGACGCCGGAACGCCTTCAGTCCAAACTCGCGCACGAACCGCGTGCGGCAGGCGGCCGACGGTTTGCACGGGATCAGCCCGTGAGTGTCGCCGCCCCGGAACGCGTTGCGAGCCAACTTCTCGGCGGCGGCGCTGTACGCCTCAATGAGCAGCGGCGAGAGGCTCTGGCCCTGCGACTGGTTTCGGAAGCCGTTCACGAAATCCTCAGGCGGGAACTGAATTGCGGGCTTGGTCTGGTCGCCGAGCAAGTCGCGAACCGTGTGGTTGTACTGGCTGTGCGTCAGCCGTCTCAAATCCGCCTGCGGCGCTGCCGGCCCGGCGCCGGAAGCCTCTTCGTCGCGATACTTCATCGCGCGGGCCAAGTCCTCGCCGGAAAGCTGCGACAGGTGTTGTATCCATGCCTTCAGGACGACTTCGTCCTGGCTCCCAGGCTTAATTCTCTCCCCGCCGGTGTGCGGGATGCGGTTGGTCGGCTTATTGAACAGCAAAGAGCGGTCGGGTTGTGCGCGGTCGACCAGCACTACCAGGGATTTTCCGAACGCCTCGATCCGCTCGGCCGCCGCGTCGGGTTCGGGAAAGCGGAGCCGCGTGCCGGACGCCACTCCGTCCTGGTTGTGGCAGGAACGGCAGGCGGCCTTCTCCATGATCTGGTACAGGCCCGAACCGAAGGATGCCTCCTGGGCACACAAGGGGTGCAAGAAAGCCGCAAGCAGTGCAAAACGGATGATCAATCTTCCCTCGCCGTCTTCACCAATGTTAAGCGTGTTTGGTGCGACGCGCAAGCGGCGATAACCGCGCCCGGCTGATTCGGGCGGTGATATACTACGCTCGCTAAGTAGAGGGATTTGTAAGTCCGCGTGCGACCGACGTAGGTGAGTTACTGACGTGATATTCCGAACAATATTTGCCGTGTGCCTGGCATCGATTCTTGCGCACGCAGCCTCGGACTGCGAAATGGCGGAATGGGTGATCCGTTGGGAGGGTCGCGTGATTCTCGAAGGCGCTCGCCAGCCAGTGGTCGATCTGGCGCAACTGCCCGCCGGCGGGTGCCATATCGTCGGTGTCGATCTGACCGGTGCGGTTATGGTGCCGGCCGAGTTGGAGAAACTCGGCGGTCTCGTTTCCTTGCGAGAGCTTTACCTTCCAGGTCCGATATGGAATCCCGGAGGAGGTAACGAGGACGGCAACCAGGTATTCAAAGCTCTGGCCGGGCTCAAGAACCTGGAGAAGTTGTATATCGGCTGGCACTTCAACGCGCAGATCAACATTCGGGATACGGGGATCCGCTACCTGCTCGGGTTGACCGAGTTGAAAGATTTTCGCTGTGCCCAGTGCCGAATCGCCAATCTTAGCCTGGCGCCGCTGACGAAGCTCCGCAGTCTCGATCTGAACTATACCCCGTTTACCGACGCCGGCCTCGAAGGGCTCGCCGGATTGAAGGAACTGCGGCGGCTGATGCTGCGCGACACCATGGTCACCGACGAAGGCCTGAGGCATCTGAGCGGGTTGACCAAACTCGAAGAGCTGGATCTTTCCGGCACAAGGGTGACCGAAAAAGGCATAGAGGCCCTGCGTAATCTGAAGGCTATGCGAAGACTAAACCTCCTGGGCGCGCAGGCCACCGACGCCAGCATGGATGTGTTGGCCGGAATGGAACATCTGCAGGTGGTGAACCTCTATCGCACGCGCATCACGAACTCGGGCTTAGCGCGGCTGCAGGCATTGAAGGAACTCACCGATGTAGACCTGCGATATAGCCGTGTGACTTCCAACGGAATCGAAGCTTTGCGGGCGGCCCTGCCGAATGTCAAGGTACAGTTCGCCGGTACTTCAACGATCCGCCCGAAGACCGCGGGAGCAGCAGAACCATCTGCCAACACCGGCAAGGCAATCGCCGCCTGGGTGAAGGCGATGGGTGGCAGCGCCGAGTTAGCCGGGGAAAAGGTGAGATCGATCGACCTGTCTTCGACCTCCGTAAGCGACGCGCAGTTGTCGCATCTCTCGGGACTGGCCGATCTCGAAAAACTGAATCTCGAGGTCACACAGGTCGGCGACCTTGGGGTTGCCGCACTGGAGCGGCTCACCGGTCTCAAGGAACTCAATCTCAATCAAACCACGGTCTCCGACGCCGGCCTCGCAAAGCTCGCCGGATTGAGCCAATTGCAGGTTCTCCGGCTGGCCGGAACGTTGGTGGAAGGCCGTCGGGCGGCGCGTTTGAGCAGTCTGACTGGTCTGCGGGAACTCGATCTTGCCGGCGCTCGCGTGGATGACGAAGCCTTGTCGGATATCGGAAAAATTTCGGGTCTCGAGCGCCTGAGACTGAGTTTCACCGATATCACGGACGATGGCATCAAGCAGCTTTCAGCGCTCGGCAAACTTCAGGTGCTGGATCTGTCGGGCACGGATGTTGCCGATGCCGGGCTGGCCCAGATTGCCTCGCTGACTAACCTTCGTGAGCTCTACCTGAATCATGCCCGCTTCACCGACAAAGGGTTGCTCGCGCTCAAGCCGCTGCAGAACCTCGAGCGAATCGAAATGTTCCGTACACGCGCTGGTAACGCCGGCACAGAGGTTCTGGGCGGACTGAAGAATCTGACGGCGGTCAAGCTGGACTACACCGCGGTGGATGATAAGGGGCTGGAAGCTTTGCGGAGCCTGCCCCGGCTGCGTGAACTCAGCATGGATTCGACCGGCGTAACCGATAGCGGCGCGCAGATTTTAAAATCGATGGCCGGCCTGAAGGCGTTAAACCTGTACCACACGCTGGTGACGGAGAAGGGATGGCAGGAAATCAAGAGCGCTCTGCCTTCTTGTGAGATCGTTTTCGACCGCGACTCCGCGCTGCCGAGTCGGAGGAGCAAGTGACGCTGAAACGACATGGGGTCGCGAGCTTGCCGGTACTGCTTGCCTGCCTGTGGGCCAACCTACCGGCGCCGGCAGCGGACATTCGAGCGGGTGGCGATGCGCAGTGGATTGAGGATGCCGGCGGCACTGTCATCCGGGACGCGGGCGGCCGGATCACCGGCGTGGACCTGCACGCCAGTTGGGTCACGGACACGGATCTCCGCAAGCTGCTTCAGCTGCCGTCGCTGAGCTATCTGGATCTTTCACTCACCAGGATCACGGATCAAGGCATGCTGGAGCTGAAGAACGCCCCAGGCATCGTCGATTTGAACCTCTATTTCGCCGAATACGTGACCGATGAAGGCCTGGCTGCCATCAAAGACTGGAAGAAGTTGAAGCGCCTGAACCTGCATGGCACAAAGGTCAGCGATACCACGCTGGAGCATATCTCGGGCATCACCACGCTCGAAGCCGTGAATGTCGGATCTGCAATGATTACCGACGTCGGTATTGAACGGCTGGTGTCGCTCCCGAACCTGAAGGAACTGACGATGGGCGGCAATGAGTTGGGCGATGCCGGGTTGCAGGCGCTCCGGCAGATTCCCGGGCTGACTTATCTGGATCTCAGCGGGAGGCAGGGAACCGACTCGAATATCTGGGCCATCAGCATCTCGGACGTGGGGCTGGACGCAGTGCTCACGCTCAAGGAGTTGCGTGAGTTGCGATTCGGCTGCACCTCGAAAGGCATCGGGATCGAGGGGGCTCGATTTGCCACCGTCAGCACGATGGACGTTTCGGTTCGATGGCTGGAAAAGATGAAGGCGCTGTCGAAACTGGAAAAGCTGAAGCTGCAGGGCTGTTCCCGTGTAGACGACGAGGCCGTCCGCGCGCTGATCGCCTTGCCGAACCTGCGGGAAGTGGACCTCAAGGGGACCTCAGTCACGGAAAAGGGGCTCGCTGCGCTGCGGGTGGCCAAGCCGAAGGCGCAAATCTATTCCGGACCATGGGAGGCGAAGGCCGCGAATTTTCGGAATAATTAGCCGCTTTCCGACGCTCGCGGTGAGGAGGGCGCCGGAAGAATATGAGATCGCGCGTATGCTGCTAGAACGCTCTTCAGCAGATCCTGCATGACCGTGGCCTCGAGCTCTCCAAAGTGGATGACCCCTGCACCGTGAAGTCTTTGAAGTCTTTCTGGAACTGCTCGACGCGTCTCGTTCGCTGGCTCGTCACAACATGATAGCGAGCAAGGACACAATTTGATCCGGGTTAAGTGATAGCAATACTTCGAGATCCGCGTCGCAGGTGATACCGACCTCGATTGGAACGTGACACAGAGCTAGTGCGTTTCTCGCCTTGGTGCATATTTGAAGGGGTCCGGCGATGGTCGCACTTGGCACAAACACGTCACATCGCTAGTCCTGCAAGAACGAGCGTTGTGACGCTAAACTACTGATTCTATGGTGCGGAGAGGGGGACTTGTTCTCTCCTGGGTCGCTGAAAACAAGCAAGTTATACATAACACGAAGGCGGCAAAATACCGAAAGTTCCAGAAAAACCTCGCTGAGTCACACTGCCAGTCACACGGGCCTCCAGCGTCGCGTAACTGAAGAAAAATCCGACGCATGGCGATATCGAAAGTGGGGGCTCGAATGAGATCGAAGGCCACGCGTCCAAGTTCAACCCGCGATCTTTCGCCGGCTGAGCGCAGCTTCGTTATGCTTCTCCAGCGACTCGGCTTTGGCCATCTTGAATCCGTCAAGATCCGTCGCGGTGCGCTCGTTTTGGACCCGGGCCCGACAGTGGTTAAAGTGATGAAGTTCGGCGTGGCTGATAGCCAGCCGCCCACTGATGGCTCCGCCGCCTTTGAGTTGAAGAAGGCGATGACTGAGCTGGTTGAATATATCCGCGGCGTTGACTACGGCGAAATCCGCTGTCTCGAGGTCCGCCACGGTTTGCCGTTTTCGATGGAAGTTGAACATCGCATCCCGCGAGGGGTGCCGGATGTCAAAGGGGAGCATGTTGAAGCCGTTTGAGTTAAACGGGCGTGGACGGTCGGGTATGGCCGTGGCATTGCCGGGACAGCTTCATAGCCAATCAGGACGTCTTCTACTCTGGACGATCCAGCAACCGCCCTGTACAGGAACCCAGGTCAGAGGGGCTGGTGAAACTGATTGGTGGACCCCGACCCGGTCCGTTAGGCCATCCAGCCGCGCTTTCGGGCGCGCAGAAGCACGGGAAACCGGCTGCTGGTAAACAAGCGGGTACACAGACATGCAGGCGCGTGGGCGCCTAAAAGCTATGGGCGACCGTAGCACCTAAGCCCACGGTGCGAAACGACGGGCCGGCTCCATACCGAACGTCCAGTTGGTTCACGCAGAGGTAAGCACTCAGGGGGTCAAAACCCTCTTTGTGCTTACTCTGAGCCTCACCACCCGAACAGCCAAGCGTTAAGAGTTCGTGTTTGTTTGCTTTTGCTTCACTGAGTCGTCGCCAAAAAAAAGAGAGTGGAAAATCCGAAAACATCTATGCAGGGAATTGTTCAAGGAGTATATTAGTATTAGAGGCTCGGTTCGACAGGCCAGCGCACAGCGCACCCTCCGAAAGAATCCTCCAAACCAGATCAGTACTTTGACGAGGTGTGGACATGATTTCTGAGGCAGTGACGCAATCCATCCAGCAGTGGCCGATCGACAGGCTAGTCTTCTACGCGCGCAATCCCCGCAAGAACGACGCCGCGGTCGATCGCATGTGCGACAGCATTCGCGAGTTCGGTTTTAAGATTCCCGTCCTGGCCCGCAGCGACGGGGAGGTCGTTGATGGGCACCTGCGGTTGAAGGCCGCACGCAAGTTGGGCATCACCGAAGTTCCCGTGATCCTCTGCGATGAATGGACGCCGGCGCAGGTGAAAGCCTTCCGACTGATGGTAAACCGCTCCGTCACTTGGGCCGATTGGGACGAGGAACTGCTCGCTATCGAGCTACAGGAACTCAACGCATCGGATTTCGATCTCAGTCTCACTGGCTTCGATCCCAGGGAAATCGACGGCCTGCTGGCGATTCCCGAAGAGGAAGAGGCCAACGCCGTCCCGCCCGTTCCGAAGAATCCCGTGTCTCGGCCGGGCGACTTGTGGCTTTGCGGGAAGCATCGGATTCTCTGCGGCGACTCGACCAGTGCGGAGGCTGTGGCGAAACTCCTGGGAGATCGGAAACCGAAGCTGATGGTCACCGACCCGCCGTATGGGATCGAGCTCGATTCCGAATGGCGCGATCGCGCCGGCCTGAATGGCGGCAGCCCGGCCGAGTCCAGCTACATGAAGCAGCGCACGAAAGGGCACACGGAAACCACCATCTCGGGGGACACGCGGGCAGATTGGTCCGAGGCCTTTGAATTAGTCCCGAGTCTCCAGATCGCCTACGTCTGGCATGCCTCCGTCTTCACACGCGAGGTGCTGGACGGCCTGATCCGGATCGGCTTCCTCTACCCGCAGCAGATCATCTGGAATAAGGGCCGCACGGTGCTCACGCGCACGCACTACTGGTATCAGCACGAGCCCTGCTGGTACGTCAGGAAAAAGAACGCGCCCTGGTTCGGAAAAGCCGGCGAGAACTCCACGGTCTGGGACTCCCCTTCTCCGAAATTCATCATGGGAGGATCGGGCGAAGAAAAGTATGACCATCCCACTCAAAAGCCCGTCGATCTGATGCGGCGCCCAATCCTGAACCACACCAAGCGCGGCGAATTCGTGTACGAGCCGTTCCTGGGGAGCGGGACCACGCTGGCCGCGGCAGAACTCACCGAACGAGTCTGCTGCGGGATGGAACTGGATCCCAAATACGTCGATGTAATCGTGCAGCGCTGGCAGACGCTCAGCGGCAGCAAGGCCAAACTTGAGGGCGACGGCAGGACCTTCGAGGAGATCGCTGCGGAACGACAAGGGGTCGCAGCGGACGCACTGCCGGCAGAAACCACCCAGATCGAGCTCCCGAACCAAACGGAAGGAAGGAAAACCCATGGCACGAGCAAACGCAAAGCCGAGTAGTCAACGGAGTGTCGAAGAAGCCAAACAGTGCCTGCGGCTGATCCGGGATATCGCTGACCGTGGTGCATCATCCTGGAATCCCGAGCATGTTGGCTATGCGTTACAGGAACTCACCCAAGTGCTGTTGGAGCGGACGGGAGCCGAAGATAGAATCTTCGAGCCGGTTCCGGCTGGCGAACTGGGGAACCTCAGCAAACTGATGGAGGAGCTCGCGTTCGTCCACGATGGCGCCGAATCGATGGCGGTCGCCGATCTGAACTGAAATGGCACGAACCTACCAACCAGATCCTGCCGAAGCCGTATCCCTGGAGGGCGTATGAATTGGACGTTGCCGCCAGGAGATTGCAGCTATCGACGCTCAGCTGCGCGCCGGCCATCCAGATGTTCAGGGCTTGTGCCTGGCTCTGTCGGACTGGTCGGCGGAATTGCGGCTGCTGCGGGAGAGTCACGGGTTGGCCACCGTTGCGCCACGTTTGGCCCAAGTTGGCTCCGGCTGCCCAGTCTTGGCGTGTGGGCCAAGGCTGCCGTGAGGGGTGCCCGGGGGAGGCGATTATCGCGACCAGAAGCAGAAAAGCCCGCCGCGGCCGAAGCCGGGCGGGCAGGACGGAGTAGCGTAGCGTTAGGGGTTGATCCGATAGCTGCGCTCACCCTTCTCGGATTTGAAGGACTCGACGGTATACCCGGCTTTCTTCATTGCGCCGGCCATGAACCCGCGGACAGTGTGCTTCTGCCAGCCCATCTGGTTCATGATCTCTTCCAACGTGGCGCCGTTCTTCCGCTGGAGCATCGCGACCACCCGCGCCGTCTTGCTGCCCGCGCGCGGACCGGCGCTTTCCTCCGATTTCGCCGGCTTCCCGGCCTTCTTCGCCTTGGGCGCTTTCGTTGGGGGGCTGGTCTTCTCGGTCGCGGTCTCGTCCGCGGGCGCGCCCTGGGGCTGCTGTGCGCCAACGTCAGCTACGGCTTCGGCGGCTTCGCTGGCGTCGGGCGGCGTCAGTGCAACCGGCTCGATCTCGGCCCGGAGCGTGGAATCTTCGAGGGACCGGGTGGCTTCTACTTCTGCCTGCTCGGGCTCGGCCACGAGCAACTTGGCGGGGGCAGCTTCCAGGTCAGGCGCGTCAAACGGAGTCTCCGTAACAGGCACTGCGGCCTGCTCTCCGAGGCTCTGGAGCACCTTCCAGATGCGTTCGGTCGCCGACTTCCGATTGGCGAACTTGGTGACTGGCTTGACACCAGTGAGGCCATTCCAGATCTCAACCAGCCGCTTGTTGTCTGGCCCAATGAGGTCGGCGAATTGTTCTTCGGTCGCAAAGACGCCGGCGCCAGTTTCGCGAGCTGCCTTGCGGGAGGGTTGGACGGTGATGTTGTTCTCGGCATCGATCGTAAACGTTTTCATGTAAGTGCTCTCTTTCCCACGGCTTACCGTGACGATCACATTCATCACTCCACTCGCCGAAACAGGCAAGCGGAATCTGCTGGTAATCGAAAAGGCGATGGGAGAGCGAATGGCCCGCCAAGCGGCCAGATGACGCGAGGTGATTACAGGTGAAGGGACACGGCGCCAAATTCAACCGCAAGATGGAAGACGCGGTTGCTGCACTGCTCACCCAGCGGAACCACGAAGAGGCTGCCCGCGCCGCGGGTATAGGAACCGCAACCCTTCTGCGTTGGCAGAAGATGCCTGAGTTCCAGGCCGCCTACCGGGAGGCGCGCCGGGCGGCGTTCGGCCAAGCCATCGCACGTCTTCAGCAAGGCACCTCGGCCGCGGCCACCACACTGCTAAAGCTGCTGATCGACCAGAATACGCCAGCGTCCGTCAAAGCACGGGTGGCAGACTCGATCTTTAATCATGCGGCCAAGGCCATCGAGATTGAGGATATCGAGGCGCGCGTGGCTGCGCTGGAAGCAGCGACAACGACTGGAGGTTCAAGCCGATGAAGATGACCCTACTGGCGCGAGTGGGGCGGTTGGAGGCGCTAACGGACGCCGGCAAGCCAGTGTTCTTCCGCTACGGTTGGCTTCACGCGCTTCCGGACAACTTCACAGGGGAGCGGCATGTTGCGATCGTGTCGCAAGAACCGACCAGGACGCCGAACGTGGCATGGTGCGTGTTCGAAGAACGCCCAGGTTGGGGTCCAGCACTAGACAATTCAAAAGGGATGACGGTGTTCTTGGCGCCATGAGAACGATAGCGACTCTTTCTAAGCGGCTGCAACGACTGGAGACACGGATGAAGCCAGCGGGCGAGCCTGTGATTATCCAAGTCCAATACGTCTCTTCGGACGGGAGCGTCGAAGACGGCCTCCGCATTACCGTGCAGGGCGCGGGAGGGCGTCGCATGGAGAAGCGGCGGCCGGCAGTTTGTAGCTACCGATAATACCTATTAACGCTCTGGTGAAAGGGCCAATTAGGCATCAACTTCCGAGTGGGCGACGATCCGCTCGACGAGGTACATTCCGATAACGGACTTCCCGGTCCCAAACTTTCAGAACGCCCACTGCCCATAGAGGTGCCTCATTTTCTTCAACCCGGCTTGTCAGTTACTCACGACCGTCAACGGCAGCGGTCCTCGCGCATCGGCGGATAACTGCACGACCAGGATCGAAAAATTAACTCACCCGGAGCGTGGCGATATGATCTTCCGCACGGTGATCGAGACCATGGGCGGGCAAGATCTCAATCATCCGAATCAGTTGGAAACCGCCGCGGCATAAGTTTGACTACTTCTTCATGGCGAACGACCAGAGCGTGTTGCCCGCGCCGACCACGATGTACTGTTGTCCGTCGAGTTCGTAGGAGATCGGACCGTTCGACACCGGCGCCGTGAGCTTTGAATGCCACAGCGGATCGCCAGTCGTGGCGTTCAACGCGACGAGGTTCGCGGAGTTATCGCCTGTGAACACGAGGTTGCCTGCCGTGCTCATCAGTCCGCTGCGACCTGCGGGAGTCTCCCACTTGTGGGACCAGCGGATCTTGCCGGTCTTGTAGTCGATCGCCTCCACCGACGAACTGAGGTTCGCGCCGCCGCGATCGGTGCCGCCCCAGCCCTGCGGGTTGGCGAGATCCGGATCGAAAATATAGTACACGCTGAAGGCGCGCGCCGTACCCACGTAGAACAGCCCGGTCTGCGGGCTGAAGGTGGGCGGAGGCCAGTTCGTGGCACCGCCCTGATTGGGCGTGACGAGCGCGCCATCCAGCTGCGGCTGCTTCGCGGGATCGGGATCGGGTGTGCCGGTGGGCCGGATGCCCTTCGCCCAGTTGGGCTTGGAGTAGGGCGCGGTGACGATGTTCTTACCGTTGGTCCGGTCGAGGAGGAAGTAGTAACCGTTGCGCGCGGCCATCGCGAGCAGTTTGCGCGGGCGGCCGTCGATCTCGCCGTCGATGAGAACGGGTACCTGCGTGGAATCCCAGTCGTGCGTGTCATGGGCCGATGCCTGGAAATACCAGACCATCTTTCCGGTGTCGGCATTCAGCGCGACGACGCAGCCTGTATAGAGGTTGTCGCCCTTACGGTTGGCATGCGCGATTACGGGCTGCGGATTGCCGGTGGTGATGTAGATCAGGTTGAGGTCCGGATCGTAGGTCGGCATCTGCCACGTCATGCCGCCGCCGTGCCGCATCGCCTCTTCGTTGGGCCAGGTCTCGCTGCCGGGATCTCCCTTCTTGAGCGGGACCACCGACCAACGCCACTTCTGGTCGCCAGTCTCGGGATCGTACGCGGTGAGATAGCCGGGGCGGTCAAGGTCGTCGCCCGAGACGCCTGCAATCACTTTGTTCTTGACGATCATAGGAGCCATGGAGCCGTAGTAGAACTGGTCGAGGTCGCAGTTCTGTTTCCGCCAGCGCTCGGACCCGTCCTTGAGATTCAAAGAAATGATCTGGCAGTCGGGTGTCAGGAAGAAAAGCCAGTTGCCGGAAATACCTACGCCACGGTTGCCGATGTGCCAGCCGCCTTTCGTTTCGAAGGCCTTGTGCCAGATCTCCTTGCCGTTGCGGGCGTCGACGGCCCATACGTGATCAGGCGCCGTGAGATACAGGATGCCATCGACCATGAGCGGCGTGGACTTCAGGCTGCCGCCGGCGCTGGTGCGGAAAGTCCATGCAGTTGCGAGGCCGCTAATGTTCCTATCGTTGATCCTGGTCAGCGGACTGAAGCGGCGGCCGGTGTTGTCGCCATGATAGGTCGGCCAGGAAGTGGTCGGGGGCTGCGCCACCATGTCGGCCGCGAGGGCCAGGATGGGGAGAATTGCGATTCGTTTCATTTCAGTGTCACCAAATAGGCCAGCATGTCGTGCATGTTCTTGTCGGAATATACGTCCAGGAGTTGGTCGTGCATCGCGAAGGGGTCATTGCGGACCACCTTGAGCTGCGGCGAGCGCGTGAAGGCGTGGACTTCGCCCTTCTCGTCGCGGACCGAGACGTCGAAATCGTCGAAGACCACCGGGACTCCGGTTACCGCCGGTCCGTTCGGAGGTGTAATCGTGAGGGTCAATTGCTTGCCGCCATTGCCTCCGCCACCACCGCGTCCGCCGCCGCGAGGGAAGAGGAAGCGGCCCTGTAGCGTGGCCGGGTCGTAGCGGCTGCCGATGCCCTTCAGGTCGCCCGTTGCCGAGTGGCAGGTGCTGCACTTGCCCGCACCGTTAAACCAGGCTTCTCCTGCCTTCGCGTTACCCGTGACGATCTGCTGCGGTTGAAAAATGGGCGAGCCGCGAAGCGTGTCGTAGACCCGCTCGTGGATGAAGTGCGAGAGGTCGGCCACTTCGGTCTGCGAAAGCGATGCCGATTTCCGGCCGCTCTGCATGGGATGTCCCTTGGCGAGGAAGGGGACTAGCGTGCTGCCGTAGCGGTCGTGCAGGACCATATCGGATTGGATGAGGTTCTTGCCCGTATCGGTGCCGCGCGCGCTGGTTCCATGGCATTCGATGCACTCGGCGACCCACACCGTTCGCCCGCGATTAGCGGCGTCGGGGTCGACCACATGGCGGTCGAGGGGCGCTCCATTCATCGTGGGACCGCCGCCGCGTCCGCCGCGTCCACCACGGCCGCCGCGTCCGCCTGCCGCTCCTGGGGCGTACGTCGCGGAGAGGTAGTCGAGCAGAATCGTCCGTTCCTCGGCCGAGACTTTAGCGCCGAGGTCGACCATCTTATTGATCGTCTCCTGCCATTCCGCCCGGGAACGCGGAGTGACCACCGCTTCTGGAGGGTGGCACTTGGCACACACATTTTGAAATACGCTGGCCGGCTCCTGCGCGCCCGCGAGCGCGGCGGCAGCCAGCCAGACCCACATAATCCGCATAGGGATAATATATCTGAACGGGATGATGTTGATCTCCCATGTACATCACCTGCGGGAGCAGGTTGAATCCAACCCGCGCGAAACCTTATGCACGGTGCTTCGGAACGCCTGGCTCCAATACTGATGACGGCCCTTGCGGAGAGATTCGCCCTGGTGCCGATCGCGATGGGCATGAGAAAGCCCGGCAGCGAGATTTGAGCTCCGATGTCTCTCGTCATTTTTGCGGGTTGTTAACCTCAGACGGCCCCCAAACATGACCGTGGTCCGGCGGCATGCCACCGTTTTCATCGGAACGCTTAGCTTCTGAAGCCCATCAAACGATGACTGGACGGACTGCAGGGTAGGCACGTCCAATAAATCGTAGAGCCCACCAGCTACCGATAACACCAGATAACGCCTGCGGTTGGCTCCTCTCGATTCGGCGCCGGTCCGACCGATGCGCCGAGTAGACGCTTTCGGCGCCAGATGAAGATCTATCCGAACTCCGGTCAACTTCCGGATAATGCGTTATCCAGGATCAGCACCGAAGAACTGTGGTCTTGGGCAGACTACTTCACAATCCCTTTGGAACGCGATAAGCAGCGTGGCGACTCAGACAACCATTCGACATTGAAGTCCCAATGACAACCCGCGAGTCGGAGTAGAATATGCGAAAGGCCCTGGCACGCGACGACGACTCAGCTTCGATGGGGGCACAAACGGAGTGTACGACCTTCATGTTGAATCGGAAATCGTCATCCTGGTTCTATCCCAAGTCAACCGGCGACCCGGGCCGCGACCGCAACACCCGAACTTTGCAATTCTCTTGTTTCCTGTTGGCCTTTTCTGTCGGCGTGGTCGCGATTTTGAATGTCATCAGCCATGGGACGCCTGCAAGAAACGCCCGTACTGCTTTTCGCCGTAGCGGCCTTGGTTGCCGCCGCAGCCATGAATCGTGCGGGGAAGTCGGATTGGGCGGCGCGGATCGCCTTCCTGGCCGCGCTGTTGACCGCAATGTTGCTGGTTTTCGAGGCCCGTGACGGATTCCGTAGTCACGCGATGCTGGTTTTCCCAGGGTTGCTGCTCATCTCCGTGATGTTGCTGGATCGCGTCTCCTACGTGACGACCGCTGGTATCGTCCTGGTGTCGGTGGCGGCGCTGGGGATCGCGGTAAAACAAGGCCTCACGCGAGCCACCCAGCCCGTGCATACGAGCTACGATTCCATATTCTATGTAGACCTGCACATACTGGTCATCGCCATCATCGGTAGCCGGATCGCCCGCGACAGCCAGAGGAACGTCTTCGAGCTGCGTGCCAGCATCGACCGGTTGTCTGCCGCGAACCTCGAATTAGTTCAAATCAGGGAGCATCTGCAGGAGAGCGAACAGCGTCTAAAGAGCGCCCAGCGCCTGACTCACGTGGGGAGTTGGCATTGGAACCTCGGAGCGAATCAAGTGGTGTGCTCTGAAGAATGCAAACGCATCTTCGGCCAGCCAGAGGATTATGCGCCCAGTTTAGAAGGGCTTCTCAAAATCATCACGCCGCACGACAGAGCGCGCGTGGCCAATGAGATCCAACGCGGTATTGCAGCGAAGAGCGGCTGTTCTACGGAGTTTCGAATCGTCCGGCCGAACGGCGACTTGCGCACGGTTACGTTCACCAGCCAAGTGTTTCTCGATCAAGAAGGCTCGCCACGACACATCTTTGGCGCCTGCCAGGATGTCACCGACGATCGACGCACGCAAGAGGAAGCCCTCGCCCGCCAGAAGCTGGAGACTGTGGGAACATTGGCCAATGGGATTGCACACGACTTCAATAACCTCCTCGGTAGCGTGCTGACGCAAGCCGAACTGGCCTTGTCGGAACTGGCCGCTGGATCGCATCCGGAAGAGGAGCTGAAAGCCATCTGCTCTGTCGCGATGAGCGGTTCCGAAATCGTCCGCCAGCTGATGACCTATACGGGACAAGAGCGTGAAGCGCCCGGGCTGGTAGACGTTGCGCGGACGGTAGAGGAGATGGCTGAGATCCTCAAGTTTTCGATCTCGAAACGCGCTACTCTGCGCACTGATCTTGACAAGGATCTTCCCGCCGTCCGGGCCACTGCCGCACAGATTCGGCAAATCGTGATGAACCTTGTAATAAACGCATCCGAGGCGATTGGAGATCAAGACGGAGTGATCCGCTTGACCGTGCGGCCCATTAAGGTAGGACAGGATCGGTTTGCGTGGATCCCGGAAGAGTTGGCGGAGGGTGATTTCGTGCAACTGGAAGTCGCTGACACGGGGAGGGGCATGGCTCCGGAAACGCAGGCTCGCGTATTCGACCCGTTCTTTACGACAAAGCCGTTAGGCCATGGCCTCGGACTTCCGGTCGTCTCTGGGATCGTCAGAAGCCTGGCAGGTGCGATCCATCTCGCGAGCGAGCCGGGTAAGGGCACTACGTTTCGAGTATTGCTGCCTTGTGCGGAGGGTACGGCGAACACTTCTCCCGGCCCGAACTCTCACACCGAGTCAACACTTGCAGATCATGCTGCGACAGCCTTAGTTGTGGAGGACGAGGATTTCTTACGATGTGCAGCGGCGAAAATGCTCCGCCAGAGTGGACTCTCTGTCCTGGAGGCCGCGGATGGGACTACAGCCATTGCGGCGATTCGAGGAGACAGTGCCATAGACGTGCTTCTCTTAGATGTCACTCTCCCCGGAGCTTCGAGCCGCGAGGTCCTTGCGGAGGCCAAGCGCCTCAGACCCGCTATGCGAGTGATCGTCGCCAGCGCGTACGGCGAGGAATTCGCGGCCACCTCACTGCAAGCGGAAGTCGAGCGATTCATCCGGAAGCCGTATTCGCTCCACGATCTTGTGGGATTGGTTCGTCAAACGCTCTCGTGATTGTGCCGGCCAGTCTCACAACTCACATTCTGGTGTGCGGGTAACGGAATCGCTTTCCTGAAGGGTCCAGTTTCGAGCTACGGTACGTTGAAACCAGGCCAGTTGAGTGAACAGCAGATTACGTCTGTTTGTCGGAATTATGCGGCGATGTGGCGAGAAATGCTGGATACTCCACGTTACGCTCGCAGATGTGTTTCGCACCGGGGCCATTTCGGGCGCAACTGCTACCGATGACACTACATGACGCCCTCCACGAACCGCCATTCGCGCCGGCGGGGAGAGGAAGGTCCACCGTCTCCTCCTAGTGGCCGCAGACTATGATCTCGACTACGTGGCTTATCGCCGCCCCTAACACTTGAAGTCCAGAAGTAAAGAATTGTATTTTTTCTTGTTCACGGCATGCAAGAGTAGTACGCTACCACACATGGCTGAACATGTTGCTCCGTCGGTCGCACGACTAAAAATCACGATAGACCGTATCCAGGCCATGGAAACTGATGCGCAGGAAATTGCCAACTTCATGTATGCCTCGTATGGTGCATACGATAGACGGGCGATTCGTGCAGGCGAAATGCTCGCGGCAATTCAACGAATGACGTGGGAACTTGAGCCGACCCATCAGCAGACAAGACACGCGGTCACGTAGTAGTTACGATTAGCCCGAAGAATCTGCGGGTCAGCTTGGGCTTGGGGGGCCCGTCCGCTCACCCCCTCACTGCGAGTACGCAACCGGACCGACGGCTATTCCATGGTCGAGGCTTTCATCTGTCGCTATTCGTGGGCACGGCGTAAGCTGTTTAGGTTAGCTTCGCTGAAGCCTGTGCGCCGCCCTCGTCGTCAGCCGGTATTGCCGCAAGGATTGACGCCGCTGCGCCCGTTGATCACGCCATACACGCAAGTAGGCATAGAAAGCCGCCAGGATGGAGTCCGACACTTTGCGCTTCATATCAGGCGATTATGCGCCCAATGGGCTTGGTATTGATAGGGGCCCAAGGGCCCAAACGTACGGTAGCGGATACTATCGGCCACCCTGCTCTTCCCTGCACTCCACCCGCTGCGCCTTGGCGGGATCCCGCCAGGGCGTGTCTATCGCGCGGAACGTTCCGATCCCAGTATCAAAATACCGCTGTTCCGGCATCTTGATACCGCTGGCGGGCATTTCGTAGCTACCGATATTTGGGGATAACGCCCGCGACCGATGACCGCTCAGGCCCTCCATTCCGTTTGGCCGAGTGGCCGACGTTGGATCTGGATCTACACTACGGCGTCAATTGTGAGAGACATGGGCTGCAACCAGAATTTTCAACCGCCCTGGCGAGCGAGCCTACGCCAGGTCATCGGCGTATAAGGGAATCGCTAGTCGCATCGGCCTACAAAGTCCCCGGCGTTTTCTGGAGAACACCGGATATACCTTAGCCCAATTCCCGGATACAATGACTCTACACCTGAGAGCTGGCTCGACCGGTTCGACCTGACGCAGCCACACTGCCGTAAAGTGGATTTCTGCCTCGGAGGTTGATAAGCGTGACCGTGCAGAGGTCATCGAAGCCGGATTCGGCAGTGCGCACTTTAGGGGAAATCGCCGCCGTCGCACTTGTCTACTACCTTACCGGCCGTCTCGGACGAACCGCGGCTCCTCCGCCGGGAATCGCGACTGTGGTCTGGCCTCCTTCCGGCATATCGCTCGCGGCGCTGTTGATTCTGGGAAACCGCATCTGGCCGGGAATCTGGCTGGGCGCCTTTCTCGCCAATAACTGGCCGGCGCTGCCCCACACGAACGCGCGCGATGTGCTTTCCTTTTTGGCAACCGGGGCGGGGATCGATACCGGGTCGCTGCTGCAGGCACTGCTCGGCGCGACACTGTTCCGCAGGTTCCTCGGCGAGCGGAATCCGTTCGACCGATTCAAACAATCGCTGATTTTTGTAGGTATCGCACTTTCGATGTGCCTGGTCGCCTGCACGTTTGGCGTCACCAGCCTGTGCCTGGGAGGGGTTGTGCCCTGGGATGCGGCCTTCGGAAGATGGTGGACGTGGTGGGTCGGCGATACCGGCGGCGTTCTTGTGGTCACGCCATTGGTGCTCACCGCATGGTTCCTTCGTTGGCCGGACTGGGACCGCAGGCGCTGGGCGGAAGCGGCTTTCGTTTTCCTTGTGGCCACGTTCTTCGCCGTACTGATTTTCGTCTGGTGGCGTCCACCGGCCGACCTCCGGTACCCTGCAGACCTCTTGTTGCTGCCGCTCGTCGCCTGGGTCGCGTATCGCTTCACGCAGCGTGAAGTCGCGCTCCTCGTGCTGCTTATTCTTGGCGTTGCCCTCACCGGCACGCTCCATGGCAGGGGTCCTTATCGCGGGACAACCCCTTGGAACTCACTGCCCGTTCTGCAAGCATTTATCGGCATTCTCTCTATCCTCTCGATCACCATCGGGGCGGTCATTACCGAGCGTAAAGCCGCTGGTGAGGCGTTGCAGGCAAGCGAGCACTGGCTGCGGGAATCGCAGCGCATCTCCCGAATTGGAAGCTATGTCCTCGATGTGCAGACCGGCGACTGGACCAGATCCGAAATTCTCGACGAGATCTTCGGCATCGGCCCCGAATACCCGCACAACGCGCGCGGGTTGGGAGGCCCTCCTGCATCCGGAAGACCGGCAGGGTGTGATCGATTATCTGGTGAATGACGTAATCGGGCGCGGCCTCAGTTTTCAACGCGAATACCGTATCGTCCGTCCCCGGGATCAGGGGGTTCGCTGGGTGCTGTGTGGCGGCGAGATGTCCTTCGATGCCAGAAAATCGCCTGCGAAGTTGGCGGGAACCGTTCTGGATATCACAGATCGCAGGAACATCGAAGCGCAGCTCTTACAGGCACAAAAGATGGAGAGCATAGGACGCCTTGCCGGAGGTGTGGCCCACGACTTCAACAACCTGCTGACCGTAATCAACGGTTATGCCGACCTGGTGCTGGGCCGGATTTTACCGGGCGACCTGGTTTACCCGCAGATTAAGGAGATTCGCAATGCGGGTGACCGGGCCGCCGAGCTGACGATGCAACTGCTGGCTTTCAGCCGCAAGCAGATGCTACAGCCGAAGGTGCTCAGCCTCAACGACATCGTTCGCGATTCGGATAAGATGCTGCGCAGGGTGATCGGTGAGGAGATCGAGCTGATCTGCGTTCTCGATCCATCGCTGCGGCCCGTCGAAGCGGATCCTGGGCAGCTCCACCAGGTGATCGTGAACCTGGCGGTGAATGCGCGCGACGCAATGCCCGGCGGAGGCAAGCTGACCATCGAAACGGCCAACGCCGGATCGGAAGTCAGCCTGACGATTCGCGACACCGGCCTTGGCATGGATGCGGGCACGCTGGAACATGTCTTCGAGCCGTTCTTCACCACCAAGGAGGTAGGCAAGGGCACCGGGCTCGGGCTGGCAACGGTCTATGGAATCGTACGCCAGAGTGCCGGCCATATCTCCGTGCAGAGCGAAGTCGGGCACGGCACGACGTTTTCGGTTCTCCTTCCGGCGATCGAAGGAGTCGTGGTATTGGAAGCATCCGCCGAGCCTCCGCCCGGGGGCAGCGGGTGCGTCCTGCTGGTGGAGGACGAAGAGGGGGTGCGGCGACTCATCGCAACGACACTGGAACAGCATGGATATCGCGTTCTGGCAGCGCCCGACGGGGAAGAAGCACTCCGTATGTTCGAGCAGTGCGGGCATCGAATCGACTTGCTGATCAGCGATGTAGTGATGCCCCGCATGCGCGGGCCGGAACTGGCAGTCCACCTACGCAGGCACCAGCCGGAGATGAACATCCTGTTCATCTCCGGCTACACGGATCCCTCGATCACGAACCAGCTGGTTTCGGCGGGGTCGCATTTCCTGCAAAAGCCGTTCGCGTCGGATGCCTTGATGCGTGCTGTGAGCGAAGCCCTGCGGTCGCGTTAGGTGTCGGCTTCCAATTATCTTGGAATTCATCGTCGAGACGTCGGCGCTGTTGATGACCACCGGCAACGTTATCCCGCGACGAGTTGCCAATCACCCGCGGCTAGTCGTCCAGCGTTTGCCAATCGCTATCATCCCGATGGCCCTTGCGATCCAATTCGTCTCGCGCCGCACCAAACCGTCCGTTTCCTAAACGGTCGCGCCTCAGGTGTTTATTGCAGCTTATTCCACCATTCGCTGATAGATAATAGATTCGCTTGGGCTATTTTGGGAGCTGCCGTTGACCCCAGAGCAAAGACTTTACGAGATCCTTATAGATGCGCCGATCGCGTGTCACGAGATCAACGTGCCTGGGCAGATTGTCTTTGTCAATTATGCCGAATGCCAGCTCCTTGGCTTGCCGCCGGACCAAATCCTCGGCCTGTCTTGTTTGGGACTTCGTAGCGCCCGAAGAACAAGCCGCTAGCCGCGAAGCCGTTCGCCGAAAGATGGCCGGCCGAGCGGGAACTGCTGCCGTTTGAACGAGACTACATTCGCCCCGATGGTGAACGCTTGGTTTTGGAGATTCATGAAACGCACATACGTGAGTGCACTCGTATCGTGGGAATGCGTTCCTTCCTAATCGGATCTGTTGCAAATAGCAAGAGTCGAACTTGGTCAGCGATCCGTTTCAGGCCAGTGTTACAAAGCGATGCCGAACAGAGCATGGATGAATTGACGTTGGCCCACCGCATCACCCTTTGCCAGCCAGCGGATCTGTCCTTTGCGAATCGCATGCATTGCCTCGTAGCCTTCGATGGTTCTCCAGGCTCCTTCCGCCGACCGGAATCCGAGGCTGGCGACGATTCGCTTCTTGATGAATCGGTGGTCCTGCTCGATGATGTTGTTGAGATACGGCGATGTTCGGCAGCGACAGCGGCGCCCCAGTTCGCCGGACTCCTTCAGTTCGCGGATGGCACGGGCATACGCCGGGTGCCCATCCACATTGATGACTCGCGGCCCGATCCCCTTGCCAGCCGACAAGGCGAGCCGCAGGAAAAGCTTCGCCGCCGTTAGATCGCGCTTGGGCGACAGCATGAAGTCGATGGTTTCGCCAGCCGAATCGACGGCGCGGTAGAGGTAGGCCCAACTCCCGGCGACCCGGACGTAGGTCTCATCGACCCGCCAGGAGCGATTGGGGCGGCGCAGTTCGCGACGAATGCGTTGATTCAAAATGGGCGCATACCGCTGCACCCAGCGCCAGATCGTGACGTGGTCGACGGAGAGGCCGCGCTCCGCCATGATTTCCTCCAGATCCCGGTAGCTGAGCGAATAAGCGAAGGCTAAGCACTGCAGATGGTAGTGACCAGAGGTTGCAGCGGTTCCGAGTAGTCCATCCGTTTCATCCGCTGTGCGGGCAGGAATTCGAACAGTTGAGCAGCAGGGAAGGGTTGCCTGAGGACCGTCTGTATTTCGAAGATCATGACGGTCGCGCTGCTTCTATTCCCAAACACTTCACCGACCTCGGTCCGATCGATCCGGTAATCATTATGGGGAGAGGACGATCCCTGTTTCGCATCCGAGACCTGCTTGAGTTGTGTTCGTTGATCGAGGCGAGCACCCCGGGTGAAGGGAGACAATATGTCTTCAAAATTATGCCGCACGTGTAATCGAAATGATGCCGCTATGGGGTTCTCGCAAATGCATGAAGGTGGCGGCAGATGATTGGCTGTAACTGTTTTTTTACCGCAATATTGTGCAATAAGACAAGACGTGCAGCGAGCTGCGCGCCCGATTATTAGCTTGACAATGCTTCGATATGCGGCATAATTATAAACACAGAAAGGCGGCCCAGCATTTCCATGCCCCCTTCCCGGCCCAATGCGGCCAAGATTCAGACTCTCCGTCAGCAGGGCGTCCTCAATGCCCATCCGGAGGCCGTCACCGATCCGTTGTTCCAAACGGGAGACTTCTTCGACCCCCGGGATTTTCTCCAGGTGAAATACGAGATGCTGCGCCGCGTCGAAGTCGAGAAAGCGCCCGTGACCGAGGCCGCCGCAGCTTTCGGGCTGTCGCGTCCTGCGTTTTATCAGGCACAGCGTGCGGTGGCACAGCAGGGCTTGGCCGGATTAATCCCTCGCAAACGCGGCCCTCACGGCGCGCACAAATTTACGGCTGCCCTCCTGGAGTTCGTGCTCCAGCAGCGCTCGGCTTCGCCGTCGTCGACCGTTGCCGAACTCATCACACGTATTCAGCAGCAGTTCGGTGTCGCCGTGCACCGGCGCACTTTGGAACGGCATTTGGGCCGAGAGGAAAAAAAACGCCGCTGATCATTGCCAACACCTGTGCTCCCTCGCGCGTCGATCTCGTCACTCTCTATGAGCAGTTACGCCGGCGCGTGCTGGACGGCGGTCGAGGCGTTCCCGGATGCGCGCTTTTAGTGCGTCAGGGTATGAAGAGTTGGATCGAAAGCTGCCGGCGCGTCTACCGACCCTCTGTTTCTGTTAGCCTGCCGCACACGCCGGCCGTGCCAGTCAGATTCTGCGGCGAGTTCGTGCAACTGATTGCCGCTATGGTCCTCGAAATCTGCCAGCAAGGAGCAATTCAATGATGGACGCTCAGACCAAAGTTCAGGCGGGACACCGGAAGCGCAATGCCTATCTCTACATCCGGCAATCCACTCCCCGGCAAGTACTCGAGCATCAAGAGAGTACACAACGCCAGTATGGACTCCGCCAACAGGCGCTACGGCTGGGCTGGACGGAAGAGCAGATCGTTGTCATCGATACGGACCTCGGCCAGTCCGGGGCCTCGGCCGCGGATCGTATCGGGTTTCAGCGACTGGTGACCGAAGTGAGCTTGGGGCGAGCCGGACTGGTGCTCGGGCTGGAGGTCTCCCGTCTGGCGCGGAACTGCAGTGACTGGCACCGGCTACTGGAGATCTGTGCCTTCACCGGCACGTTAATCCTGGACGAAGACGGTATCTATGATCCCGCGCATTTTAACGATCGCCTCCTGCTGGGCTTGAAAGGCGCGATGAGTGAGGCAGAACTGCACTTGCTGCGGGCGCGCTTGCGCGGCGGCGCACTCAACAAAGCCAAACGCGGAGAGCTCAAAGTGTACCTGCCGATCGGACTTGGCTATGATGCTGTCGGTCGCGTCATTCTTGACCCGGACGAACAGGTGCGGCGCAGTGTGCAGCTGGTCTTTACTACGTTTCAGCGCACTGGTTCTGCATTCGCAGTGGTACGCGAATTCCGTCGGCAAGGATGGCTGTTTCCACGACACCAGCGCAGCGGGCCGGATCACGAGCAGGTAGTTTGGAAACATCTTACCTACCCACTATTAACGAAGATCCTGCACAATCCACGATACGCCGGCGCGTTCGTCTATGGACGGACGACGGCGCGCAAGTCAGCCGATGGCAAACCTGGAGCAGTCCGGCGTCTGCCGCTGGATCAGTGGCAGGTCCTGATCAAGGATGCCCATCCCGGATATGTGAGTTGGGAACAGTTTGAAGCCAACCAGGCCCGTTTGCGCGAGAACACCGCCAGTCCTTCCAGCGCCGATCGACAGAGCGCACCGCGGGAAGGTCCTGCCCTGCTGCAAGGCTTGCTTTTGTGCGGCATCTGTGGGCAGCGTATGCACCCTCGGTACACTGCCCGTGGCAAGCAACTGTGGCCCTATTATCTCTGTCCTCGTCAGGACCTCGATGGCGGACGTATGGATTGTCAGCACATCTCCGGAAAGGCACTCGACGACACCGTTGGGGAGTTGCTGCTTAGCAGCGTCTCACCTGTCACGCTGGAAATAGCATTGGCGGTCCAGGACGAAATCCAAAAAAGGATCGAAGAAGCCGATCGCCTGCGACAAGCCCAGGTCGAGCGAGCCCGTTATGAAGCCAGTCTGGCGCAAAGACGGTACATGAAAGTGGATCCCGGGAACCGGCTCGTAGCGGATACACTCGAGACGGAATGGAACAGCAAGCTGCGGCTGCTGGCAGAAGCAGAACAGGAGTATCAGCGGCAACGTCAGTCAGACCATCTCGTCCTGAACGACACGCAAACGGCGCAGATCGTTGCGCTGGCAACGAACTTTCGTCAAGTCTGGCAAAACCCGGCTTTGCCTTACAGAGAACGTAAACGGATGGTGCGTCTGCTAATTGAGGATGTGACCGTGGTGAAGCGAGACAGAATTACGCTGCACGTCCGGTTCCGAGGTGGCGCCACGCAGAGCCTGACGATCCCGGCCCCGCTCGATGCCTGGCACCGCCGCCGAACCGCCGACAGCATAGTTGAACAAATCGATAAACTGTTGGATGATCACACATGTGCGGAGATTGCCGGGATGCTCAATAGCAAAGGCCTGAGAACTGGGACCGAAATGCCGTTCACGGCCGACGCCGTGGATCGATTGATTCACGGACGAAGACTGCGCAGCCGACAGACAAGACTACGGGAGCGGGGCTATCTTACCCTGCCTGAAGCCGCGGCGGCATGGGGCATTTGTACCGCCGAAGTTTGTCGCCGTCGCAACGAGGGCTCCTTGGTAGGACTTCCTTATGGCGTTAACAAATACCTCTACGAGCAGCCATTGAAGGGGCAAAGCAATAATCTCCCGCAAGGTGTCGCAATATGAAACCCACGTCTATCGCAGATACCACCGGACGCACAGCATGATGATCACGTCTTCGAAATGTCGCCCACGAAACAGCGCTGGTCGCTTTTGATTCACGCTCTCACCCTATCAAACCGCGGCCATTCCTGTTTGCAACAGAGCCGTACCGAGAGGCTGACCTAAGTAGAACTACCCTGAAGGGCATCTCACGGCGATTTGCAGGCGCGCCGGCTGCATTGTGTCCGGATCGTCGCCGACCTCGGACATTGACCGAAACGGCCTTCGAGGAGATCTGGAACAAGCGGACCTGGCGGATCCGGTCATGGACCAGAAGGCGACTTGAGACCAATCATGATGCCGCGTTTGCGTTCGGGCGCGCAATTGGAGCGGAACTGCTGCAGGAGCCGCTCTGTCCGAGTGGTGCGTTAATCCGGGCGGAATACGGGGCAACTCCCGCTAATCCGAGTGTTTGCCCCCCAGCCCGTGTTAGAACTGCGATGAAGTGAATGATCGAGAGCGGAACTGCGCGCAAGCCAACAGCGTCCATAACTCAGATTCGGCATTGTGCCCTTCCGGAAGCAGCGTCGAGATTTCTTACGAGCATTACGGCCTACGAGTTCATTGAGGCGCTCGTCGTCTTTGGATCTCGCGCTGTCGGCGATCACGACGAGCGGTCGCCTGCCGATTCCAGCCGTAGCACTTCGCGGGCGCAGATGAAGGCGCCCGCCCCACGATGCCGCGCCACACTCAAGCACCTAGCCGGTACATCACGCGCCTGGCGTATTCGCCGCCGTCGAATCGCAGGGCATCCAGAACCAGATCGCGGTCCTCACCAGCAATTTCATAGACACTTCGCAAAATGGATGATTCCGGCTGGACGCCCAGGGCTTCCTCCCACTGCACCCCCACCTCCACCACGCGCAGGCGCACGTGCGGCTCCTCGAACGCGGTAAAGATGCTCTGAAACACCGCAGGCCTCAGGACGCCCGCCAGTTCCGGATTTTCCTGGGAGGCAATCCAATCCACCAACCACAGCATCGCGTCGGGGGTGAAGCCTTCGTACTCGTCCGGTTTCAGATCGTTGAATGAGCGGATCAGCAGCGCGGGGGTCGCCGCGCCTTCCTCGGAGCCGCTGTAGACGGCGAGCGCATCGCGATAGGCCTCCCGCTCCTCCGCTGGAACATCGGGTCCGGTCATTTTGTTGAGGAACTCACGCCCTAGAAAGAGCAGCGGATTCATATACTAAATCCATACCACAGCCAGTTTGCCGCCGGAGGTGATCTGCTGGTATGCGGCCATGATGCGCTGCTCCAGTCCTGGCGACATGCTCTGAATGGTGGACGGCTGCAGCTTCCCCTTCCGCCGCTCGGGTCCGAGCAGCGCGCCGTAGACCATCTTTCCCTTGGGCGCCGCAAATTCCTCGCACAGCACCACGCACCATTCCGGGTTGGCGACCGCGTCGGTGAGACCGCTGGCGACGCGCCCGTTCACCTCGTGTGTGATGCCGAACCAGATATCCTGCCGCCGGTCGGAATAAGGAGGAGCGACCTGGTCAGGGTGGAAAAATACGCAGTCGAGTTGGAAGTAAGTCCGGAAGCGGTTTCGGAGATAGCGGTTCGCCACCTCTTCGTGAATCGTGGTGGTAAGCAGGTCGTACCATTTCGACTGGGCCTGGATCCACTGCTGGTAATAGGAGACGCCTTGCGGGTCCACCGCATCGTAGACGCGCTGCGGCGCGACCGTGCCCACCACGCCCGCGCGCCCATAAAGCATGCTGCTGAAGGGCCACTTCAGCGGGCAGATATAGACCGCGTCTCCCCACGTGTATCCCGGCTTGTCGGCGGCGAAGAGGCGTTTTCGGCTGCTGGTTGGCCGGGCGCTCTGCTGGAACGATTTCAGCCGCGACGGCGGCAAGTACTTGATCACGTGTTGCGTCGAGCTGAATCTCCCGTCGTACGACTGGCGGCTGAACCCGGTTATGTACTTGTCGATATCATGGTCGAGCCCGGTGAAGTTCCGCAGCTTGTTGGGGTCAAACGCCACGTCAACGCTCCTCGATCTCGATGAAGTCCGGGGGATCCCCGTCCGGCGAAAAGACCGGATGGTCTGCCGTTTCCATCCTGGGAAACGGCGGCGCCGCAGGCGCATCATCGGGACCGCGCCAGACGAACATCCCGGATTGCTCGCTGGCCGAAAACGGAAGCTGGCTGCCGATATAACGCCACACGGGTGCCGCAATCGCGATCGAACCTGCATACGAATCCCGAGGCTCTGCCGGCGTAGCCGTCATGATCAGAAACCATCCGGCCGGAATCTTGACCACGGTGGAAGGCCAGAGGACCGGCACGGCCCGCCAGAGATCGGCGCTGCGCTTCACTTCCAAGTGGAAATCCCACGCCAGCCGTACGGCGCGGTCGGAATCGACTTCCTCCCTGAAAATAAGTTGCCCGCCGTGCCCCAGAACCCAGCCGCGTAGGCGATAATCCGAGCGGAATTTCGCAGCCGCCTCGGAGAGATCTTCGAGCCGCGGTCCCCAGCCGAGTTTAACCCAACAGGTCACTCGCACCTTGCCAGTTTACAGCGGTTAGCCGGCATTGAGCGGGCAAGGGCATGCTGAAGCATGCGGTGTTCCGCCGCTATCCTTCTCCTCTCGGCACTTGCCTCCGTACAAACGAAGTCTCCGGCGCGTTTGCCATCCGCCGCGGCCTCCCTGGCCCGCCGAACGATGATGGTTCGTCAAGGTACGGTTGGCGCGTAATGCGACCGCTGTGATGAGTAGGCGTCGCCCGGTCCCTAGCGCGGGGCGCTACGGCTGCCGCCGCGCCAATATTTCATAGACCGGCTTATTGTCGGCGAATACCCGCCATTCCGCAACCTTGCCGTCACGGATTACAGCACTCCAAGCCGCGGGCGTCCGCCACGAAACGCCATCTATAGTCCCGCCTGCCTCTCCGGCCGCCAGGACCTCGCCATTTTCCGCTAGCACATGCGCCGGCTGAATCCAGTAATCCGGACACATCACGAAGTATCTGCGCCATCAAACCTCCATGGAAGTTGCGCCGCAAGTTCCGTTTCCTATCGAGTCCACGAACACATGGTCTGCCGTCATCAACGCCGTGATGGCTTTTGTATCGTGACCATTAATGGCGGTGACGAATTGATTGAACATCTCGGCACAGCTAATTGTGGGAAGCCGATCAGACATGGCCCCATTGTCTCGCAGAGCCACGCCCGAAACGGCGTCCACTCCCGGATGGTCAGCGACTCGGACACTGGCCCGAAACGGCCTTCGAGGACATCAGGCCAGCGGCCGACGCCTTCCCACGTCACTTCCCCCAAGGCGACGTCCTGGGTGTTTGGCGCCAGTATCCCGGCAGTTTCCCAGGGTGCACCGTTAACGACCGGAGAACTCGCGGAACTCCAGGTTGCCCTAGGCTCTGAGATCCGAGAATGCCTTTGGACTAACGTTATACACGCCCTTGAAGGGATTGTCCGTATCGGTCATCACGAGGTTAGCGAGGAAGAGGATGACCGTGACCAGTAGAAAACTGCACATACCCGCGACCCAATGGTGAAACGGATAAAAGAAGACAAGCAGCAGCAACCCAATTTCCATGGTATGTACGAGGTGAAGCAAAGTTGCTGGTATCTGGGTTAGACTCTTGGTCAGGCGCTCATCGCGATGCTCTCCAACTTCGCGCGCAATATCGATCAAGCGCTGATGTACCGCGCCTTCCTGCGGGTTGGCAGGTGCGATGTGCAAAACCGCATCCAACAATTCTGAAAAGGCCTGCTCGGAAGACTTGTCCCGTCGCCGCTCGGCCAGCGCCGGCCATTCGGACTTCACTACTCGTTGGACGTAATCCGCTACCGGGCGCTGGATGCTTCGGCATGCGTCCGTACTGAGAAAATCGGCGAAACGCCGTAGCTCATTGAGCGATTTGCATTCACGCATCATGAAGTTCTCCACGTCAGTGAATTGACCCCAATGACGTAGACTACGAACGCGAACATGACCGCATATATACTACCGATTAGCAGGATTAACGTACTGATGCCTTCCGATTCGGCTGCGGTGATCTCGTGTAATCCGCTGCGGTGCCACAGGCAGTAGAGGACTGCAGCCGCGACCAACGGTATTCCCAATCGGAAAATGAGCTTGGAAAAAGTGCCTCCTCAGCAGAATCTGTGGGGTGATTCTGGTTCCGGAAGGCGTCCCAAGTTGTGATAAAGGGCGATTTCCATAGCTTCGTAAGTGCGAAAGCCGTAGGATCGTCTGGTAACCACTCGGATTTTGTTGTTGAGTCCTTCCACGGCGCCGTTGGAGATCTCTCCTTTGGCGCGAAACCAATTCAGGATCAGCGGTTCATGGGCGCGCAGCATGCGTGCTACCTTTTTCATCGGTTCGAGGCGGCTGCGCATGGCACGGGAACACCAACAATCGAGAAAGCCCTCGGCCCAAAGCAGAGATTTGTAGTGCCATAAATGGGAGAAGGTTTCCTTCAACTCCCAGGCCCGTGCCGTGGCCAGTTTGCTGGCGAGCAGGTCGTTGAGCTTTTGCCTGGCCCGTCCGCGGACTCGACTTTCTCGGCGAAGCAGGGGCCAGCGCATATGCTTGAGGCGTTGTGCGGCTGCCTGGCTTTTGCCGCGCAGGCGTGTGCTCTCGGCCCGACGCACCTGATCCACTGCCTGATTTAAATGACTCGTGATATGGAAACGATCGAGTACGTGCAATGCCTGGCCGGCTTGGGCCGCAATGACTTGCAAGTAGGGCTTCCACATGTCGCTGCACACAAAACGCAGCCCTTTGACGACTTCCGGCCCCAGGGACTTCAGGCCCCGCCGCAACGTGGCTTGGGAACGCCGCCGGCCTACCCAGAGCAAACGCCGGCACTGCGCGTCGATCTGATAGATCACGGTCAAGAAGTTGTCAGCCTTTAGCCCGTGTCCCCAATGAATCTCGTCCACCCCGATGGATTCCACACCGCACAGTTGGCGGTGAGCCAGGCCCCACTGTACAAACCATTCCACCGACCGATACACCGCCTCCCAACTGGTTTGGAACGCCTGCGCCGTCTCCCGCCAACTGAGCCGTCGCGCCCAGCGCGCCAGGAATCCCATCATGGCGCAAGTGATCGGACGTTTGCCGTCGCTCCAGGGAATGTGCTCGACGACGACCCCATGTTCGGCGCACGTCACCCGCCGGGGTGCGTAGCAAAAGAAGGTCGGGATCCCCCACAGGGGCACAAACAGCCAACGCCGCTGGGGCAAGCGGTCATAGCCCGGCGCGGGCCGCTGGCAGCGCGAGCAGCGCCCGCGTATCCCCGCATGCGGTTCCACGGTGATCAGGATCGACTGAGCCCGGCCCTCCTGGCAATGCATGCGCACCTCCCGGTAGACAAAGCCGACGAAATGTTGCACCCGATTCAAGATGGTCTTAACCTGTAGTTGAATAGCTGATCTCCTCGGAGGATGAGTCTCGGTCTGTTCAACTGCAGATTAATCCAACCCGCCGGAGATCAGCTATGCTTCCTTGCGCGTTGAATTCTCGTCGCGCGCCCGAGCACGCTTAGGTGTGAGCTTCGCCCTCATCTAAGGATGCTTCGGGCGGGACTGGGGCCGTTGTCAAGGCCGAGCGAAGCGAGCCCGAAGGGTTGCCTTGACAATGGCTCCAGCCCGCCCTATTCACACTCATGAGGGCGAAGCGGGCCCACGGAGAACCGTCTCCCAGGTGTCGTACCCACAAATTCTGCTACAGAGCCGAAAAAGTATTCCAGTTCATGAAAAAGAAATGGACGCCTATCCGCTACTATACTCACATTCTGGGGCTTCACCGTTTCAGAGACGCGAGTCCGACCAGACTTTGACACTTGCGGACGGCGACCGGGCGGCGGGCGCGGCCGAAGCTTGATGGGTCAGGGTTGGCGCGTCTCGATCTCGCAGGCAACCTCGCGTCGCCCCACTGAATGGGTCGTCGGGCGTTTGGAAACTATCCAGCGACCTTCGCGGAGATGGGCATCCGACCAGCACGGCTTTTGAAAACCTCGACCGCGGTGGTGTCTCCCAGAAGGCGACCTTTGACCAATCATGATGCCCCGTTTTCGTTCGGGCGGAAGAACCTTTCTGGCAGCAGCCCGCCTGGGGCGCAATCGAATTTCTGCCAGCACGGTGGGCAGGGCAGCCTGCTAAAATCCGTGTGGCCCGATTCGGTGTTGGCCGAAGTGCCAAACGGGTACGCACGGAAATCCTAACAGGCGAGTCTGCTGTTTCGATGCCGGACCCGAACACCCCGCGGTGAAGGGGGAATGATGCGCGAGCCCCAGCCAGCAGCCTGTTACCAGTCGTCACGCACAGATCTCAAGTGCCGAATCTGTGGCGAGCGTCCCGGTGTCATTCACATCCCAACCCACTACGTCGGATACTTCTGTGAGAAGTGCTGTCCGGCATGCCAGCTAAAGGCCGCGGTGGTAGCGTTGGCGGAGTTGCGTGGAAAGTGGCTACCCGACAAGCCCGCGGCGAAGGAGTGATGCAATGTCCGAGGCCATGCGATTTCACCGGCTCGCGCCAGACGTGAAGTGCCCGGCTTGCGGAGCCGGCCTCACGTTCATCCGGGTGAGAGGATGCGGCGACCTGTACCATTGCGCCTCCGGTGGCCCGTGTCAACGCGCCGTCCTGCACTACCGGAACAAGGCAACCAAGACCTGCGGGCATGCCGTCATTTACAACTACGGAGCGTTTGGCGTGTGGACAGCGTGCGGCGAGAGGCCCGCGGCGAAGGAGTGAAGCAATGCCAGAGCCGGAGCCTCCCATGCTGCTTCACCCGCTGGCACCTGATGTGAGGTGCTCGGCATGCGGCGCCGCACTCGCCTTCATCCGGGTGAGGGGATACGGCGACTTATACCGGTGTTCCGGCGGTCCCTGTTTGTGCCACGTAATGCACTACTGGAACAAGGCAACCAAGACCTGCGGGTGGACTCTCCTCTACAACCACGGATCGTTAGGGGTGTGGGTCGCGTGTGGCGAGAGGCCGGCGGAGGTGAAGGTAGAGTGATTGGCGCCGCCGTCGCGTTGGCACCGTCCTGCGGGTGTCTCTCCATTGCTCGCAGCCTCGCGGTGTGCAGCCCGGCGACAACTCGCTTGCGCAATGGTGGAAGGAACCGCAAAGACCCAGCCCAACAGATCGCCGGGCTGGGGAGGTTCAGTACCGGCGCAATCCCTTCGGAGGTAACAAGGATTGCGACGGGGGTGCAACGAACGGGACGATGGTAGCAGCAGCCTAACCCGGCGATCAAGTTACATCGGACCCTGGACATCCGGTTTGGTGCTGGACTCAACAGGCGGCTCGACTCTGGGATATGCTCCACGCCGTGAAGGCTGAGTTACTGCAATGGGTGTTACCGCAATGGGTGGATGGAGCCCCTAAAAGCCCCAGCCCATGGACTTGGCATGGGCTGGAGGGTTAGGTGATTCCGTCGTAACCCAGCCGAGGAGAAGGGTTGCGACGGGGGGGTTGGATCAACCGGATGATATCAGCAGGCCTTCTGAGCGATCAAGTTAAATCGGACGCGGGACCGAGTGGCTTGGTACTGAACGCAACAGGCGGCACCGGCGGCAAGGTGCAGGGGTGGCCCGCGACAGCGAGTGCGAAGGTCGCGCAGCAAGAAGGCGAAGCCAGGGGCGAAGTAAGGGGCTGGTGGTGGGTGGCTCGGCCTCTTACCGCCCCTGGCCAAACCCCAAACCGGGTCATTATCCTTTGGGGCTGGGGTTTGCGTCGTAATCGTGTTCAGCAGGAACGAGGGGCTACTGACTTACTTGCTTGGAATGGTAGAGCGTCTTGCCGGGACAATCAAGAGCCTTCAGCAGCGCAGTGGTGCTGAACACCACAGGCGGATCGAGTGTGACGGCCGCCACACCGGTATACCAGAGCTGAATAGCCGATTATCCGTGTACCATCGCTCCCTGTACCACCCGTGTACCGCAGGCTGGCATTTTGGTGCACTTTATGAATTCTGTGAATTTGGAGAACCAATGCGTTACAGAATCTAAAGCCAATCACATCCCGGTGTTCGGAGGCGCCAGCAGAAATGTGATCGCCAGGCCGGCGGTTGAAACGGCGTTTTAGCCGGACGATTCAGATCGCGCCAATCATGAAGCCGCCGCTCTGGTCCTGCGGGCGGACGAGTGCGAGAGTGTCCGTGGAACCAGGTCAGCTCTTGGGATACTCCCCGGGGAGACCACGTTGGCGTGCAGGAGGCCATTGCGGATATCCGGGGCTGGCGACGCACAAGCGATTCAAAAGGTCTTCGAGGGCGGCGGACGCTTCTCAGGCGATTAAATGGGCCCGTGCTTCCATGGTGACACTATGGTGACACTCGGTCCATTTTGAGCGCTTTCAGCAATTCGTCCGGTTTTGAGAATGAATAACTTGAATCCTGTCAATACCTGGCTCGTACTCGAGTCCCGCCCGGCTCACCAGATATAAGTTAACTTAGGTCAAAGGCTTAGCCTCCGATAGAGCGGCTGCCTGAGGTCGCGGAATGAGTGCTTTGGTGGCCCTGGGATTTGACTGCCCGTTCTCGCCGCCCCACACTCAAAGCGAAATCAGCTTTCGAACGTAGTACCTACCATGACCGTCACTGTGAAGAATAAAACGCCGCTTGTGGTCCCTCCGTCGGTGCGTCGGCAGGCTGGTCTTAAGAGCGGCCAGCAAATTGAATTCAAGGTCCCCGACGGCGTGATCAGCATCCATCCCAAACCTACCGCTGCGGACGACGAATACACGACCGAGCAGCGCCGCATCGTCGATGCCCAACTCGCCGAGGGTCTGGCCGACATCGAGGCCGGCAGAGTCCACGGTCCTTTTGCGACCCACAAAGAATTCGTCGCTTCGCTCCACGCGGAAGCCAAGAAGTTGAATCGCAAGAGGACCAAACGCCCGGCGTGATGAAACTTCTTCGCACTCCACACTTCGAGCGGAACTACGCTAAGGCACGGAGGGAAGGCGTGGGTACCTATCCTTGGAGCAGGTCGGCCGCGGCGGCGTTGGCACGTACCTGGGCGGCGTCTTTGCAGCCTGGGATCACTGCGGAAACGGTGGGATTCTGGAGACACCAGGCAAGGGCCCACTGCGCCATCGGGATACCCTCTGGGACTTCGGTGGCGCGGAGGCGATTCCACCTCCTCGAGGTCGCGGTTGAGTTTTTCGGCATCCAGCGTGGAGCGGTAGTCGTTCGGAAGGAAGGCGGCGCCGGGCTTGTATTTGCCGGTCAGGAGTCCACTTGCCAATGGCACGCGGGCGAGGATGCCGAGTTGGGTGCGCTGCGCGTCAGGGAAGTAGTCCTGTTCGGGACGCCGGTCGAGGCGGTTATAAACTACCTGTAATACCTCAGCGCCAACGCTCCGGGCCTCGCTGGCTTGGGCGACACTGCCCCTTCCCGGGATTGAAACGCCGATGTGGCGGATCTTGCCGGCACGCTTCTGTTCGTCGAGCATCTTCCAGAGTTCGTCGTTGTGGAATGCATGATCGGATCCCGAATGAAACTGGTAAAGGTCGATTGTCTCCACGCCGAGTGAGCGCAAGGAAGACTCCAATTGGAGTTGGGCAGCGCCGGCGGAGTAATCGTCGGTACGGTGCATGAAGCTATGGAAATAGTGGCCGAATTTGGTGGCCACAATCCATTGGGAGCGGTCGCGGCGGCTCAGGTAATCGCCGATCAACCTTTCCGACAGATGATCGCCGTAACATTCGGCGGTGTCGATGAAGTTGATGCCGCAGGCCATGGCCTGATCCAGGATCTGGTCGACCTCTGGTTGTGAAAAGTCATGGCCCCACTCTCCACCGAATTGCCAGGTGCCGACACCGATAACGGACGTGCGCATTCCCGTGCTACCCAAGACTCGATAGTGCATGAAACGATCTTAACGGGTGGCGGCTCCCGGAGTCGCGTTGCCGTTCGGCGACCCGCGAGTAAGTTGCGCGCGAATCAGATATGATTATACTGATTTGTGCTGACCGATCTCTATCGACTATTGCCGCCGGAAGGTGTCAAGATTCTGCTGGTCCTCTTTCTCGCCTTCCTGACCGGGCTGGAACGTGAGGAGCGGCACGCCGGCAACGGACAGTTCTCCTTCGGCGGAGTGCGCACGTATCCTCTCATCGGACTCATCGCCTATGGCATCTCCTTCCTGGCGGGAGGAGAGATTCTGCCGGTGACGCTGGGCCTCGCGGTGGTGGCGGGCTTTTTGATGCTGTCGTACCGCAACAAGCTGCAGTCCGCCACGACCGCGGGCGTGACCTCCGAGATGTCGGCGCTGACCACCTACGTGGCGGCCGCGCTAGTGTATCGCGAACAGTTCTGGATCGCCACGACTCTGACCGTGGCCAGCATGCTCCTGCTGGAACTGAAGGGTGCGCTGGAAGGTCTTACGAAGCGGATCGCGCCGGAAGAAATCCTTACCTTCACGAAGTTTCTGCTGCTCACGGCGGTGATACTGCCGGTGCTTCCCGATCGCGAATTTGGACCGTTTGCCATCAATCCGACCAAGGCCTGGCTGGTGGTAGTGGCGGTGAGCACGGTCTCCTACGGCAGTTACGTGATCCAAAAGATCACCAAGGGACAGGGCGGTGTGGTGCTGGCGGCATTGCTCGGCGGCGCTTACTCTTCCACGGTCACGACCGTGGTACTGGCCAGGCGGGCCAAGAGGGAGAGCCGGCCACACCTGTTTTCCGGAGTTACCCTGGTCGCCTCCGGAATGATGTATCTGCGACTGGCCGGACTCGTGACCATCTTCAACCGAAACCTGATCACGATTCTGGGAGAGCCGTTTCTGGTGCTCGCCGGTACCAGCATTGCATGCGGATGGTTGTGGAGCCGGATTCCAGATGCCCGAGTGGGAGACGTAGAACGTGAGTTCGAGCCGAAGAATCCTTTGGAGATGCGCGCCGCCCTGAGCTTCGCAGCGCTCTTTGTCACCACGCTGGTGGCCACGCACCTCGTAGTGACCTATCTGGGTAAGGCGGGGGTTTATTCCCTCGCGACCCTGATGGGCGTCACGGACGTGGATCCTTTCATCATGGGAATGACGCAGGCCGCGGGCAACCAGGCGCCTCTCAGCGTGGCGGCGGCAGCGATTCTGATTGCCGCGTCAAGCAATAACCTGGTCAAAGGAATCTACGCGTATTCGCTGAGCGACCGCAAGACCGGCGTATTGAGCTTGAGCCTTCTGGCCGCCCTGGCCGCAGCCGGGCTCACCCCGCTGTTATGGGTAGCGCGGTAAGATGCGTATGGCAGCGCTCACACTGTGGCATTGAACTTATGGTATTAAGAGGTAACGGATGAAATCTCTCGGATCTCTACGTATCCTGGGGCTTTGCGCCCTTGCCGGGGTTTGCGGTGCCCAGGATAGTCCCCGGCCCAAGATTCTGGGTGTGGCCCATATCGCCATTTACGCCGCCGACTACGAAAAATCGCGCGCGTTCTATCGCGACTTTCTCGGCTTCGAGGAGCCGTACTCGCTGACCAAGGCGGATGGCACGCCTTCCATGACGTTCTTCAAGATCAACGAGCGGCAGTATATCGAGCTCTTCCCGGAGACCGCGCCTAAGACCGACCGGTTGAACCACATTTCCATACAGACGGACAACGCCGAAGCCATGCGGAAATATCTTGCTTCGCGCGGCGTGGCTGTGCCGAAGGCTGTGGGCAAAGGGCGCATCGGCAACTCCAATTTCAATATCAAGGATCCGGAGGGCCACACCGTCGAGGTGGTCCAGTACGAATCCGATGGCTGGACGGTGCGCGAGCAGGGCAAGCATATAACGGGCGCCCGGGTCTCCGTGCACATGATGCATGTGGGCATTATCGTGACGGCGCTGGAACCGGAAATGAGGTTTTATACCGATGTGCTCGGATTCAGCGAGATCTGGCGAGGCGGCGCGTCGGAAACGCAACTGTCGTGGGTGAATCTCAAGGTGCCGGACGGGGAGGACTACATCGAGTTCATGCTCGCCAAGGAAGCGCCGGCGCCCGACAAACGTGGGACCGCCCATCATCTTTGCCTTGAGGTGCCCAATCTGGCGGCGGCCGTCGCCGTTCTTGAGGCCAAGCCGTACCGGAAGCAGTACACGCGCAGCATCGAGGCGAAGACCGGCGTGAATCGCAAACGCCAGGCGAACCTGTTCGACCCGGACGGCACACGGACGGAGATTATGGAGCCGGTCACGATTGACGGTAAGCCGACCCCGTCTTCGACCGCGCCGCCCCCGCGATAGGGCAAGTCGCCGGCGTGGAATTGGATGTGAGTAGCTACCCTTTCTTAACGTTCTTGCGGGCCTTGATGCCGCTCTTCAGAAAATTGATGGCCTTTTTCGGTCCGCCGGTTCCTGTGATTCTGAATATCTTTCCACGTTGTTTGTTGTAGGAGACGAAAAACTGCTCGACCTGATCGAGTAAAGTCTTACTGACATCGCCGATTGATTCGAGGTGTTCGTGATCGTACGAGTGCACCGCGACACCGAGAAGGCGGTCATTGGTTTCAGCTTTCCCGTCCTGGACCTGCTCCGCCTGAATGACGCCGATAATGCGAACCTCCATGAGACAGCCTACATGGGCCGGCGCATCCATCAGGACCATGATGTCGAGCGGGTCGCCATCGTCTCCGAGTGTGGATGGGATGAAGCCGAAATCGAATGGAAACATCATTCCTTCGGGCAGTAATCCGCCGAGCATGAAAAGGCCGGACTCCGGGTCATAATCAAACTTGTTGCGGAAGCCCTTTGGCGTCTCTATGATTGCCTGGCAAACGCGACTCTTAGGGTCAAGCCGGTGGGGAAGGAGCGTTAAATCGGCCATAGTCCCATCATCACACGCGACGGGGACGCCGGGGTCCACATCCTACTGCGTAACGGTGATGGTCGCGGGTGCGCTGGCGATGCCTCCCACGGTGACGACGACGGGTTGCGTTCCGAGCGGCGTGCTTGTGGAGACGCGCAGGTTGACCTGGGTCACACCGACTAGGGCGGTGGGGATTCCAACGAACGCGACGGTTGCATTGACGCCGCCGATAGAGACGGTAGTGGCCTGCAAAGGGGCCGGCAGTTGTGCGGCGGGGGTGCCCGCCGCGGGGGCCGCGCCGGTGGCGATGACCGGCGACACGGCGCCGGCACCGGTTAAGTAGAGAGTCACAATGGCTCCGCGCGCCACCGTTGAGGCCGGCACGATCGCGCCGCTCGCATCCGTGAACAGACCGGGCGCGGCGGAAGCGACGGTGAGGGTTGTGGTCGCGCTGTGGCCGTTGTTGGTGAGAGTCAGGGTGACGGGCTGATTTACCGGCGTCTCGTAGGGTATCTGCACGTTCAACTGCCCGGGCGAGACATAGTAGAGCGGTGCGCTGACGGTTCCGATGGTGACGCTGACGCCGTCCGCCTGTAAGGCAAGGGGCACGCCGGGGGCGATCCAGGTTGCGTCCGCGAGGTTCGAACCGAAGATGGTGAGCACCATTCCCGGAGCGAAAGCCTGACGGAAGGACGCGCCGTTTGCAAGGCTGGAGATGGCTGGCGGTCCGGAGGAAGTCACGGCGGTGACGGCCACGCTGATCGACCCCGTGGCGGCGTTGAGAGTGGTGTCGCCGGCGTACTGGGCCACGATGCTATTTGTCCCGACCTGCAGCTGCGCGGCGCCGACCGTGATGCTGGCGGAGGCGGACGAGCCGGTACCGCTGAGCGATGCGACACCGATCTGCTTGCCGCCCGAGGTGAAGGTGATCGCGCCGGTGGGCGTGGCGCCGCTGGCACTGGTCACGGTGGCGGTGATTGTGACAGAACCCGTGGATGCTACCGACGTCGCGCTCGCCTGCAAGGCAAGCGACGCCGATGCGCGAGAGGGTGAAGCGGTGTTCCAGGAAGTGACCAGGTTATAGGCGTCAACGGAACCAAGTCCACTGGCTTGGTCGTAGCCTTGGCCTGCCGGATAGCCGTAAGACCCGGCGACGCAGTTGCGGGTGCGCGCGCCGCAAGTCACATTGATAATGTTGTCGCCGGTGGTGATATCGTGAAACGCGCCGGTTCCGGTTTGGGCGAGAGCGTAGAGTCGCGGGTTCATATTGCCGACTCCGGCGGCAGCTTGAGCGCCGGTCGACACGAGATATTGATTCAGGAGGGCGGCAATTCCGGCGAAGGAAGGCGTGGGCGCGGAAGTTCCTCCGTAGACGGCTTGCTGGCCGCCGGAATAAACGAGGTACCCATCGTGATCCGGCGAGGCGGCAAGGGCCAGGTCGGGAACGTTGCGTGCGCCGTTGGCCGGCACGCCCAGGCCAGTCTGCCAGGCGGGTTGGGCGAACACGGTACTAGCGCCGCCGCCGCCTGCGCCCGGATCACCGGGTGTGCTGTCGTTCCACACGGTCTCGGGGATATAAGAGACGGCCGAACCGCCACTGGCGTTATTGGTCGCGTTCCAATATTGGCCGGAGCCTTCGTGCAGGGTGGTGCCGCCAATACCGGTGACTTCGGGAACGTCGGCGGGAGAATCGACGGCCAGTCCCGCGCCGTTCGTGGAAGTGCCGGAGAGACAGTCGGCGCCGCCGGAATCGCCGGCCGCATTGATCCAAGTTATGCCTTGCGCATTTCCTTGCCGCGCCAGCGATTGCATGGCGAGCATGTCGGCGCGTGCGGTGAGCGGTTCGCAGAGGCCGTAGCTGGAGCTGAGCACGGGCGCGAGGTTTTGATCGATGGCGTATTGCACTGCGTCCTCGACATCGGCGGAGTAGACATAGAGGAGGGTGGCTTGGGGAGCGGTGCCGCCGGCCCACTCAAGATCGAGATCGGCTTCTCCGAGATCGCTTTTGACGGTGCCGGGATCTCTGGTGTTGGGAACGAGAATCAACTGGGGATCGGAGGCCGGAAGCTGAAACTTGGTGCGGAAGGCCTGTATGTCGGTGAGGTCAACGCGGGTTTGGCCGGCGATGACGATTTTCTGGCCGCTACCATTGTATCCAGCGTTCCAAAGAGCCTTGATGTTGTAGATGGTGCCGTAGTCGTCCGGGCTCAGGTAGTGACTGCCCGAGGTAGAGGATGTGTAATTAGGCTCTAGCGCGGCGCCGGGGCGGACGACCGCTTTGGGCTCCATGCGGAAATCGTGAAGGCCACGAATGCCGCGGACGGCAGTCTGGAGGGCGACGGGCAGGGAAGGCTCGGCGGTGTTGGCGAAATGGGTACGGGTGTTCCCGCTGTAGCGGTGGAAGCTGATTTGTAGCGCCTGTTCGATATCGGCGACGGTGCCGGTGAAGGCTACCGAAGCTCGGGCGCGCCCGACTGAGGTGACCTGGAGGTTGTACTGCGCAAGCCACGCGGCGATCTTCGCGACATCGTCGCTGGACGCGCCGAATCGATCGGCATACTGCTCGGGGGTGAGCCAGCGGTGGTAATCCGGCGAGACGGGGTCCTGCTGCGCCGCGAGGAGGCGGTCCAGGTCGGCCTGCTGTTCCGGCGTCTGTTGCAGGACGAACGTCACGGCCGGCAGGGTCTCGGAAGGATCGAGCGGACCGAGATCGTTTTCGGCCTTCGCCATGGGGTGAACGTGACCCGTCAGGCGGACGCGACGCGCGTCCTCGATGGGACCTTTGATGAGGAGCGATTGGGCAGAGAGGGCGCCAGTTAGGATACAACCGATGGCAAGCAATCGTAGGGTGATGCGATACATAAAAGGCTGGGAGGCCACGTGGCTCCGACGGGGCACGCTGGGGGCCAAGTAACACCTATTGTAACTTAAAGAAAAGATTGAGCTGTGTTAGAGTTCCTGAGATGGGGGAGTGGAAAATTGCCACGCCTGCAGGTGGGGAGGACGCGGCAGATTGTCGCTTGGCAGTGAATCGTACTGAAAAATACGGTCGTCCGATAGTGTTTCACCCCCGACCGTCGCCCCGCGTCGAGGGAAAGGGGAGTGACGCAGAACTTGCGTATCGTGCAGATTGTGGCCGTCCTAATACGGGGTAATGCGGTAATAATTGGCGATCTCGGATCCCCAATCGGGATCGCTCATGTCCGGCCAATTGTCCTTGTCGAAGCCCGGCGCCTTGTCCATGCTTTGCCTGTCGGCATTCAGAACGAAACACTTCTCGTCTTCGTCGACTTTCAGCGCGCTCCACGGAACGGCGAACAATTTGTCTCCCAATCCAAGAAATCCGCCAAACGAGATCACCGCGTAAGCGACTCGTCCGGCGGGAATGTCGATCATAATTTCATCGACCTTACCCAAGTCTTCTCCGGCGGCATTGCGCACGGAGTTACCGGCCAAAGTGCCGGCTGAGAGAACGTTCCGTACTCTCTTGTCGGCATCGGTCTTCTTAATCTTACTCGTTCGCATAAGCTGGCTTCTCCTGATTCTGTATTCTGCAGGTTCGGTTCCTATTAAAGAACGCTGCGAGCGACCTTGCGGCGAGTAACATCACAACGGCAGACCGCGTGATAGGGCGAAGGTGGGCAGGCACTATCACCGGAGGTGATACCGCGATGTTCAGGGTGACGAGAATCTGTGCTCTCCTGACCGTTTCCACACTTTGGATTTTGGCAGCTAGTGACGGACCTGTAGCGCAACGAATTGTGCGGGAGCCGTCGATAGCTGCCAATATTCGAGTAAACGTCAACATGGTTCTGGTTCCCGTGTCGGTGATGGATGCATATGGCCGCAGCGTCACTGGTTTACAGCGTGAGAACTTTCGAGTTCTTGATGGCGGCCAGCAGGTTCCTATCGTTACGTTCGGGCGCCAGGACCAGCCGATCACCGTGGGCCTGATATTCGATTGCAGCGGAAGCATGCAGGGAAAGTTCCGTACGGCCCGTGAAGCGCCGCGGGAGTTATTCCGGCAACTTAATCCAGATGACAAGAGCTTTCTGATCACGGTCTCCGATAAGGCGGAATTGAGGCAATCGCTCACGTCCGACTTTGAAGAACTGGAGAACTCTTTGATATTTTCGTATCCCCACGGAAGGACGTCGCTGCTGGATGCCGTTGAAATGGGGCTGCAGCAGATACGGGCTTCGCGTAATTCGCGTAAGGCGCTTGTCATAGTCTCCGATGGGGGTGAGAATAACAGCAGGTACACGCTGCATCAGTTGAAGAACCTCGCGGTGGAATCGGATACACAGATCTTTGCAGCCGGCCTGTACGACGTCCCCCGGACTCCCGAAGAGGCAGATGGGCCGCTGTTGATGACGCAGCTTTGCGAAGAAACCGGCGGCGCCCACTTCATCATCAAGGACTTATCGGCGTTGAGTGGGGCGATGAGTAAGATCGGAGTTATGCTTCACAGTCAATATGTGCTTGGGTATTACCCACCGGACGAACGGGCTGACGGCAAGTATCGGAAGATCAAAGTGCAGCTCCGCATTCCCAGCGGCCTTGTGCGGCTGCAGATCAGCGCGCGCGCCGGCTATTACCTTCCGGATAACCTTCCGGATAACTAGCGCGGCGCTTCGTCCTTCGAAACCGGGGAGCCGCCTGAGCGCCGTTCCCGAGCGAGCGTAATTCGCTCCAGGTGACCAATGGCTTCATCCCGATGCATTTGAAACTCACGTTGCAGCGCCTCAAGTTCGGAATCGGTCAGGGCCTCCATTTGCACGAGCTCGGTCCGGGCTTGCTTTACAGCGCGAATCAGTTCATCCAGCTTGAGCTGCATAACTTTCGCTTCCCGGTTCTGGGTGTTCTGAATGAGAAAGACGATCAGAAAGGTACCGATCGAAGTACCAGTGTTAATGATCAGCTGCCACGTATCTGAGTAGTGGAAATACGAGCCGGACGCGGCCCAAATCAGGGTCATCACTACGCCAAGCAGGAATGCCACCGGCGACCCGACGGCCTCGGCTGCCGCACGCGCGAACCTCCGAAAAGCATCTCTCATGATAGGGGACCGCCTGACTCGAAATGAGCAATTCGCATGCCGTAGGGGTTGAACGGAGAGTCAGATCGCCAGACCTGGGCTTTCCAACAATGCTCGCACCTTAGGACCAAGCTCCATGAACTGCTTTAGGCTTGACGGCTTATGGAAATACTCGCTAGCCCCCAATCGCATGGAACGCTCCCGGTCAGTGGGCGTATCCGACGAGCTGATGATGAGCACTTTTGCGTCCCTGCATCTGCGGCTTAAACGCACGCGGCTCAGAACTTCTACTCCGCCGACTTTGGGCAGGTTTAAGTCAAGCAAGACCAGGTCCGGGCACCGGCTGGAGGGGTCGGCATCAAGGCCTTCGATAAAAGCGATGGCTTGCAGACCATCGCGTACGACGGAGAGACCGCATTCGAGGGCCGCCTCCGCAAGGGCCTCCGCCACCAGTTCGGCATCGGCTGGGTTGTCCTCGACTAGCAGTATGTGCGGCCTCTCAGTGTTCATCATTCAATTGCGATTCATTTTCGGTACGCGGCAGTGTAAAGAAAAATGTCGAGCCGCGGCCTGGTTCGGATTCAACCCAAATCCTGCCTCGCTGACTCTCGACTATCTTCTGACAGATCGCCAATCCGACGCCAGTGCCGGGATACTCCGCCCGGTCGTGAAGGCGTTTGAAAATGCCGAAAATATGTGTTTGAAATTCCTTGGCAATTCCAATTCCGTTGTCTTCGACGGAAAACAGCCAGTGGCCCGCCTCTTCAGTCGCCGTGATTGTGACCAGTGGCTTCCGTTCACTTCGGTACTTTAGGGCGTTCGAGACGAGATTCTGAAAGAGATGTACCAGCGGGACTGAGTTGCCTCGCACCACGGGCAGGCCCGACGTTCGGATCTCGGCTCCCGTTTCCTCGATCGTCGTCGAGAGGTTCTTCTTAACTGTGTCAATTATGTCGCTTATGTCGACCGATTCCAGTGGTGAATCGGACGTGTTTGCCGCCTGGCAGTAGGCCAGGAGATCGCTAATCAGCCTCTCCATCCGGCGCGCGCCTTCAATACAGTACGCAAGGTACCCGGTGGCCTTCCCATCCGCGGGGTCCTATATCGGGCCAGATCTCATGCCAAACCTCACTTGCCCGCATTCCGAGGGCCCAAGGGTGCTTGATTCCGAGCGTTGGCCGGTACGCATCGTTGTAAAGCATCGTTAGTTCCTGGCCCCATGCCATCCACATTGCATAGCGCGACGAGAGGAGGATATTGACTACTGTGCGCAGGCTTTGCGGCCAGCGGATTATGGGTCCGAGCGGCGTCTTCGACCAGTCAAAGGCCCGGATGCGATCACCCATGTCGCCGCCACCCCCGTGTCCGAGAGTTATGGGCGAATACGCGGTCCAATCGTTAGCGGTCTTCTCGCTGGAACTCATTCAGCCGTCCCTACTGGACTGGCGGCGATTGCAGGCGCTGTGGCGCGGCGCTCGACAGCCTCGCTGAGGATTCCCCCGTACGGATTCGTGAATGCTGAGGCGCGTTGTACCGTGCGGATGAGATGGAATTCCAGAGACTCCCCGAATTGAGCATACCGACCTTGCGTCCAAAATTAGCGCTTTGTAATATACCGTGTCAAGACAGGATTGCAGGATTGGGCTGAACGGGCCGCGGTTTCCGATAGCGTGAGCTAGCGACGCAACATTTGCACTCGGAAACGTGCAGAACTTGACGCTTCGGACGAAATTCCCTGTTCCGCTGGTCGAGGGTTACTCGTTGATTGGGCAGAGTAAAGGCGACTCTGGCGCGTAATACGGTTGCCTGGGCCCTAAATGTCCGAACCATTACGCCTGAAATAAATACTTTTCGAGAAAGGCCGCAGGGTTGCATTTACCTCCTCGACACAAAGGCGAAACGGCAGATGTGGAAAGTAGCGATTATCGAAGACGATCGCGTCGACCGCGAAATCTACAAACGGTGTCTGCAACTCTCGACAGCGTTTGAGTTCGATTTTGCCGAAGCTGGTTCCGCGGCTGAAGGAATTGAATTGTCGAGGAGATGGTCGCCTGACTGTATCCTGTTGGATTTCCATCTGCCGGACATGGATGGCCTGGAGGTATTACTCAGACTTCGCGGCGACAGCGACCGGCCTCCGTGTGCAATCGTCATGCTCACCGCTTGCGGCGGCGAAGAGCTGGCAGTCAAGGCCATGAAAAGCGGAGCGATGGACTATCTGCCGAAAGGGCAGGTGACCGCTGACGTTCTGGTGCATACGGCGGTAAACGCTATCGAGAGATTTCAGATGCTGCAGCGCATTGAGCAGCAGAAATCCGCGGTGGAACGGGGCGCACGACAGTACAAGAACCTGTTGAACGCCATCCCTCAAATGGTCTGGATGGTGAACGCGGATGGACTCGCGGAGTACGCGAACGGGCAATGGTTGGATTATACCGGGCAGGGCATTGCCGAGGCAGGCCCGGCGGGATGGGCGGGACTTCTGCATCCCGACGACCGGAAACGGACGTTGAGCGCCTGGACGCACGCAAAACAAGCGGGGTCGGTATTTGAGATTGAGCACCGGTTGCGACGGGCGTCTGACGGCACCTTCCGCTGGCACCTCGTTCGCGCGATCCCGTTCCGCGATGAAGCCGGCAAGGTGACGAATTGGTTTGGGACCTGCACGGAAATCGAGAATCAGAAACAGGCCGAGGCGGTCAATCTGCAGAACGAAAAACTGCAGAGTATTGGCCAGCTTGCGGCAGGAATTGCACACGAGTTCAACAACCTGCTGGTGATCATTCTCGGTGGTGCGAGTCAGACTCTAGAGAGCATTCCGCCCTCGCATTATTCGCGCGACACGTTGCTGGAAGTAATTCGAGCCGGCGAGCGGGCCGCGGAGCTAACCCACAAAATGCTTGCTTATGCAGGCAAGGCCAACCTGTATATGGAACCGACGGATCTGAACGAGCTTGTCCGTGACACCTGCGACTCTCTGCGGACTTCGGTTCCACAGGCGATTCAGCTCAAAATCTCGGCCGGGCGGGACCTGCCGCCGGTGGCGACCGATTCCCGGCAGATGCGCCAAGTGATTGTGGATCTGCTGATGAACGCGTTGGAAGCAATCCGCGAAGGCGGCGCCGGGACAATATCGGTGCGAACCGGAAGAACAGAAGTATGCGAAGGCGACATGCCAACGCTACGGGCCGGAAAGTACGTGGAACTGGAGGTGCTGGATACAGGGTGCGGTATGAATGAAGAGATTCAGAAGAAGATTTTCGATCCGTTCTTCACCACCAAATTCACAGGCCGCGGGCTGGGCTTAGCCGCGGTGCAAGGGTTCGTTCGAAGTAGTGGAGGCGGCGTCGATGTCGACAGCGCGCCTGGCAGGGGCACCCGGTTCCGGATTCTCCTTCCGGCCATGCGATAAAATCGCGCCTCCTGGGAGTGTTGATAACTCATGCACGGCGCTTTCAAAAGTAGCACCACCCAGCTATCCCGGCCGGACGAGTGTGGGTTGTCCGAGGATGATGGCAGCATCCAACTGACTTCCGAGGTGCTCCATGATCTCGTGGGGCCAGCAAACCAGGTGCGGTCGATGGTGGATTTGCTGGTCAAGAAGTATCGAGGCAAGCTGGATGAGGAAGGGGAAACGCTGTGTGGCTTTATACAAGCTGCGGCGGACCGTTTACAAACTCTCATGTCGGGGCTGACAACCCACCTGCGAATCGTTGGCCGGTGCCAGCCTGCCCGCGATCTCGATGCCAAGTCCGTCGTGGCCGCCGCGACGGTCATGATCCAGCAGACGATCGCCGTAAGCGATGCCATAGTGACTCACGATGACCTCCCGGATATCTACTGCGACCCTACCCAGATCTCCTTCGTTTTCGCCAGCCTGATTGAAAACTCCATCAAGTTCCGGAGCGAGCAACGACCGGAAATCCACATCACCGCACGACCGGAAGAAAACCACCGGGTATTGTTTTCGGTGCGGGACAATGGCATTGGGATCGATCCCAAATACAGTGAGCGGATCTTCGGTGTGTTCAAGCGAATTCACAACGACGCGTATCCAGGAGCCGGCATAGGTCTACCGATTGCGAAACGAATCATCGAGCGGCACGGCGGTATGATCTCGGTCCAGTCACAGCCAGGACACGGAGCAACGTTCTTTTTCACACTGCCCAACGCCACTGGTGGCGCTGCCAGCGTGGCGGACAAAATGTCCTCCGGCGTTACATCCCCTGAGACGATATAGGGATAGCTACGACCTCTCCTGTTCGTCGCGCAGAGACTGAATTCCCGGATCGTGCAAGATCTGCATCCGTGCAATTTTTGTAATACTGCGGGGTAGGGAATCGGCCCGGAATCAGCGAATGATTTGGCCGCTTGCAAATGGCGTGTGACGTGCACGTGCATTCAGATACAGTATTGGACCAGCGTATGCGCGGCGCTAAAATAGCGATTATACGGTAGTAATACGGAGGGGAGGGAAATGCCAGCCCATATTTTGGTGGTAGACGACGATGCACAGCAGAGAGCGGATCTGGCGCAAATAGTCAGTTCGCTGGGATATGAAGTGACTACCGCGGCGGACGGCGGCGAAGCGCTCAACAAGCTGGCAAACGTACCGGCAAGCGCGATCTTGACCGATCTCGTAATGCCGGGGATGGACGGTGTCGCATTGCTGAAGGAGCTTGCCGCGCGGGGCGACCGGACGCCTGCTGTCGTCCTGACCGGTTTTGGCAGCATCGACCAGGCGATTTCATTTGTCCATGACCTCAAGGCTTTTTGGTTCCTCGAAAAGCCCGTACAGCCCGGCGTTGTACGGACCCTTCTGGAGCGTGCGCTGCAGCAGAACCAGCTGCTGAAGGAAGCCGAACGGCTGCAGTCTCAACTCAGCTATCAGGGCATTCTCGGCGACCTGGTGGGTGAATCCGGGTGCATGAAGGAAGTGTTCTCTCTGATACGGCAGGTGGCGCCGACCACGGCATCCGTGCTGATTAGCGGTGAGAGCGGCACAGGGAAAGAGCTGGTGGCTCGTGCGATTCACACACTGAGCTCGCGGAGCGGTGGACCTTTTGTGGCGGTGAATTGCGCTGCCTTGCCCGAGAGCCTGATGGAAAGCGAACTCTTCGGTCACGAGAAGGGGGCGTTCACGGGCGCCGTGGAGCGCCGGGCGGGGTGCTTCGAACAAGCCCAGAACGGTACCCTGCTGCTCGACGAGATCGGCGATATGCCGATCGGTACGCAGGCCAAACTTCTGCGCGTGATCGAAGAGAACAAGGTCCGGCGGCTGGGCGGCACCAAGGACATCCCGATCGCGGTACGGGTATTGGCGGCCACCAACCGGTCGCCAGAAAAGGCAGTGGAGGACAAGCTGCTTCGAGAGGACCTGTATTACCGCTTGAACGTATTCCACATTTCGCTGCCTCCATTGCGCGAGCGCAAGGAAGATATACCGTCGATCGCCACCGCGTTGATTCGCGATCTGAACCGGAAACATGGGTGCCGGGCGACGCATCTGAGCCAGGATGTGCTGGATTGGTTCGCCAGGGGAACGTGGCCCGGCAACGTGCGCGAACTTCGTAACCAGGTGGAGCGCGCGGTGATTATGGCGGGCGAGGGCGAAATCCAGCTGCGGCACCTTCCTGGCGTCGCGCAGACCTCACAGACCGCGGCTCCACAAGCCACGCCGGTGCCACCAGCGTTGACCCTGCAGCCGGTGCCGGATAACATCCTACAAATTCCGGTAGGCATACGGATGAGCGAAGTGGAAGAGAGCTACGTCAGATTGACGCTAAAGCACACGAAGAATAATAAGAAACGCGCCGCCGAGATATTGGGTCTTTGCTTGCGGACCTTGCACAATAAGCTGCGGTCGTATGAATCCAATAAGGTTCGCACCGCGGTTGCAACCGACAGCAACACAGAGTAAGACTTACTCCGCAGGAAGGCTGAAACGGAGCGTTGTGCCGCACCCGGGCTGGGATTCCGCCCATATATGCCCGCCGTGCCGCTCCACGATTTCCCGGCAGATCGCCAGCCCCAGTCCGGGCCCCGGACGGTCGCTGCCTTGTAGACGCTCGAACGGCATGAACATCTTCTGGAGGGATGCCGCATCCACGCCCGGGCCGTTATCGTGCACGGCAAAGAGCCATTCCTCCGCTTGTCTGACCGCGGAAACGTGAATGTGGGGTGCGGCCTGGCCGCGATGGACGAAGGCGTTGCGGATTAAGTTCTCAAACACCTGCATGAGGCGATCGGGGTTACCCATCACGGCGGGCAGGTCGTCGTAAGTCACTTCCGCCCCGCAGTCGCGCAGTTGCTGGCTCAGCTTCGCCAGAATCGACCGCAGCAGGACACCCATTGGTGCGGATTGGAAGGATGCAGGATTTGTCTGGAGGGCCACGGAATAGCCGGCGAGCCCGTCCAGCAGCAGGTCGATTTTTCTGGCTCCTTCGACAATCAGCCCGAGCCGCTGTTCGAAGCTGGAGTTGCCCGAGGCTTCAGGATCCCTCAAGAGCAGCTCACTTTGTGTCCGCACAGCTCGCGTGGGAGCCCTCAAATCATGGCAGGCGCGAAGGATGAATTCACTGAGATCCGAATCCGATTTTGAATGCTCTGTATGGGGATTCGCTTCCTCGTTGGGGCGAACTGGCGACGGCATCACAACGAGGTTACTGTATTCGAGGAACTGTGGGCAACAATGTGGCAATACGCGTGCTTCCGTTGACCTATCGTTCTAGTGTTCCTGTGACAAAACACACGAAAGGCTTGGTTCCTCAGATGAGGCGAGGCTGTGCAATTCACTAACACAGCGACGTATGGTCTGGCTCGCAGCGCCGCGCCTTTAGCCGGCGCTCTGATCGTGCTCCTGACGCTCCTGCGAAACGCCGAGGGCGCTCCTCCCCAACAAGGCGGCGCGAGTCAGCCCCTGATGGCTCCAACGGTACTAAAGAATCTGAGCCTCGAGGAGCTGTCCCAAATCGAAGTGACCACGCCCTCCAAGGAGCCGGTAAAGGTCTTTCGCACCCCCGCCGCTGTCTATGTGATTCCCGGTGAGGATATCCGGCGATCAGGCGCCACAAGCATACCGGAGGCGCTGCGGCTCGCGCCGGGTGTTGAGGTAGCTCGAATCGATGCGAATAAGTGGTCGATTGGCATTCGAGGGTTCGGAAGCCGGTTGACGCGATCAGTTCTGGTGCTTATCGATGGCCGTACGGTTTACACACCGCTTTTTGATGGCACCTACTGGGAAGTGCAGGATACGTTGATGGACGACATCGACAGGATTGAAGTGATCCGGGGACCGGGCGGGACCATTTGGGGGCCGAATGCGGTGAATGGCGTAATCAACATTATTACCAAGGACACCAAATACACCCGGGGAACGTTGGTATCCGCAGGCGGCGGAAACGAGGAACAAGGCTTCGTCAATGTCCGCTATGGGGGCGGCAATGGGACTAACTTCAATTATCGTGTATACGGCAAGAGTTTTACGCGCGGCCCCGAGGTCCATGCAGATTCGCAGAACTTTGATGACTGGCGGGCAGCCCAAGGCGGATTTCGTATGGATTGGAATAAGAACGATCGCGATACGCTCACCGTACAGGGCGATATCTACGAGGATGGGGCCGGCGAACGGGTGGAAGCGGTCAGTTATACGCCACCCTATTCGCGAATTGTAGATTCCAACGCGCAACTGTCGGGTGGGAACGTGATGCTCCACTGGCAGCGAGCTGTTAGCGACGGTAACGATATCAGCCTGCAGGTCTATTACGATCGCACCAATCGCCACGAGGCGAATTTTGGGGAGACTCGCAATACCTTTGATGTCGACTCTCTTCAGCACCTACGCTTGCCGGCACGCCAGGAGATTTCGTGGGGCTTGGGTGCACGTGTGGACCCGGTAAACAACACCGAGGTTGTCTCGGGTCTGACATTCGTCCCCAACCGGCGGACGGACTATCTCTTGACCGCCTTCGTGCAGGACGAGATCGGATTGGTGGACCGCCGGCTTGCACTTATCCTAGGAACCAAACTACTTCGCACGAATTTTACCGCCTCGGGAGTTGAGTTGGAGCCGAGCGCGCGTCTTCTTTGGACGATGAGCGAAACGCAGACCGTGTGGGCGGCTTTTACGCACGCGTTGCGTACTCCTTCGGATTCTGAAGAGAACTTCAATCTATCCGGATACATTACGACCACGGTCGACGGCACTCCCTATTTTGCTCGCTTCAATGCCAATCAGAACTTCGCGTCAGAACAGCTTAACGGTTATGAACTCGGCTACCGCCGCCTGTTGGGGCGCAAGGTCTATGTCGATGCCGCCGGTTTTTATAACCATTACCACGATCTGTTTAGCGAGGACCTGATCGGACAGACCTTTCTGGAAACCAGTTCGGGTTCCACGCACCTGCTGCTTCCGGCCCAGTTCCGCAATGGACTGCGTGGCGCCACAAAGGGAGTGGAGATCGCGCCGGAGTGGCGGCCCACCGCCTCTTGGCGTCTACGAGGCTCTTACTCGTTCCTGCATATGAATGTGGACAAGTCGCCGGGATCCGGAGACGTGGGAACTGCGCAAGGTATCGAAACGTCCAGTCCGCAGCACGAGGTGACGATTCAATCCGCATTCGACATCTCGAAGAGGATTCAGTTGGATCTCACCTACCGGTACGTGAGCGGATTGCCGGGGCAGTTGGTCCCTGCGTATGCCACTGGTGACGGCCGCGTGGCCTGGCGACTTAGCCGGCAATTGGAATTGTCGTTGGCCGGACGGAACCTGTTCCAACCGTCGCACCTGGAGTATGGGTCGGATCCCGGTCCCCTCGTCGGCATTGGGAGAAGCGTGTACGCAGGGATGACATGGAGCAGGTGATCCGGCGATGTGTCGGGCGCGCCAAGCGGCGCCGCTGGGGCTGCGCGACTTTTGTGCTGGCGCTCACAATGCAGGTGTCACTGCATGCAGCAGGTGAGCCCTTGGAATACCAGGTGAAAGCAGCATTCCTGCTTAACTTCACCAAGTTCGTCGAATGGCCGCCCTCGGCCTTTGACGCGGTGGATTCGCCGATTGCCATCTGCGTCCTGGGGAATGACCCTTTCGGCACCTCGTTGGATCAGATTGTGGCGGAAGAAGTTGTGAGTGGCCGAAGAGTAGTTGTCCGTAGAATCAGGCGGGCGCCTCAGGCGAACTTGTGCCAGGCGCTGTTTGTCAGCATGCCTGAGAAAGAGAGGCTCAGCATTCTTTCCGGGGTTGGGCCGGGCGTCCTGACGATCGGCGAGGGTGAGAGTTTCGTCCGCGATGGCGGGATGATCGCTTTCGTTGTTGAGAATCACCGGGTGCGGTTCGGCATCAATGAAACCGCGGCTGAAACGGCCGGGCTGAAACTCAGTTCGAAGCTGTTGAGCGTAGCGAGGTCAGTTGAGAAATAAGATCGGACAGTAGCAGCCTGTTTTATGCGTCGTTTTCGCGACATACCGATCCGGCAAAAGTTGATGGTCATCACGATGGCCACCACCACAGCCGCCTTGCTGCTGGCTGCCATTGGTATCGTTGCGTTCGATACGTTGTTGTTCCGCCAATCCCTTACGCGTGACCTGTCCGCGCTGTCGCGGATCATTGCCGACAACAGCACGGCCGCGTTGGCCTTTAACGACCCGCGGGCCGCATCGGAAACCCTGGCGGCATTGCGGGCGAGGCCTCATCTGGTCACGGCCTGCATTTATCGCATGGACGGATCGGTACTTGCCCGTTACGCGCGACAGGAAGGATCTTCCGCGTGCCCGTCAGCTGGTGGGCAGGAAGGTTATCGATTCAGCGGTGCAGATCTGAGCATCACACATACAATTCTTCTGAGCGGCCGGTGCATCGGAACCCTGGTGTTGCTTTACGATTTGGGCGAAATCTCCGGGCGAGTGAGGTTATATGGAGCCACGGTGCTAGGCGTTCTGCTGGCTTCGAGCCTGATTGCGTTCCTGCTCTCATCGAGGCTGCGTGCGGTTATCGAGGGGCCGATCTCACACCTCGTCCGCGCAACCACTTCGGTGTCGGAGACCAGCGATTACAGCATTCGCGCGCACAAACTCTCCGGCGACGAACTCGGTGTTCTGGTGGACCGCCTCAATGAGATGCTGGGCGGCATACAGTCTCGGGACAACGATCTTAGGAAGGCGCTTCGAGAGCGGGAAGATGCCCTGCGAGACGGAGAGAAGGCGCGAGAGAGATTCCGCTTTATGGCCGAATCCATGCCCCAGAAGATCTTCACGGCCACTCCCAGTGGAAACGTAGATTACTATAACTGCCAATCGATGGAGTTCACTGGCTTGCCGTTTGAACGGATCAAGGATTGGGGCTGGACGCAGTTCATCCATCCCGACGATCTCGAAGCTAACGTCCGCACGTGGCGGCAATCGATCGAAACCGGCGAACCATTCCATTTCCAACACCGCTTCCGCCGGGCCGACGGCGTGTACCGGTGGCATCTCACCCGGGCGCACGCCATGCGGGATGCTTCGGGGAAGATCTCCATGTGGATCGGATCCAACACGGATATTCACGAGCAGAAGGAGAAAGAGCAGGAACTGCGCCGGGCCAATGAAGACCTTCAACAGTTCGCTTATTCGGCCAGCCACGATCTCCAAGAACCGATCCGGAATGTTGCGGTGTACAGCGAAATCGTGGCGAAGCGCTATCACGAGGTGTTGGATTCGGAGGGGCAGCGGTTTCTTGGATTTCTGACGGAAGGAGGCCGGCGCCTGGCGACGCTCATCGATGATTTGCTCGCTTACACTAGAGCAGGCTTAGATGAAGGTAGTCCGGCCACGGTCGATTCATCGGCCGTTTTGAACCAGGCCCTCAGCGGCCTGGCAGAAGCGATCCGACAGTGCAATGGAAAAGTGACCCATGACACACTGCCCGAGATTTGCATGAGTGAAACGCACTTACAACAGGTGTTTCAAAACCTGATCAGCAACGCACTCAAATATCGAAAAGACGAGCCGCCCGAGATCCACGTTTCCGCGACCTACGAGGGCACCGCCTGGCGTTTTTCAGTACGAGACAATGGGATCGGTATCGATCCCGAATACAAGGAGAAGATCTTTGGTGTATTCAAGAGACTGCACCGGAACTACAGCGGTACGGGTATCGGACTGGCAATTTGCCAGCGGGTGGTTGAGCGCTATGGCGGACGAATCTGGGTCGAATCCGCTCCTGGGAAAGGAGCAACTTTCTTCTTCACCCTCCCCGAAGTGGCTCCCCGATCCCATTCGGCGGCCGCTGAATCTTCCGCCAGTTGAAGATGGGGACCATATGGCTACCGGCTGTTTCCGCACGCAGAAGGAGAGGAACGAAACATGAGTACCACGTGTTCGCCTTGTCATATCTTACTGGCTGAGGACAATCCGGCAGATGTTGGGCTCGTGCGCGAGGCGCTCCGTGAGCACCAGGTCCAGTGTGAGCTCCGCGTGATCTGCGACGGTGAGCAGGTCCTCTTGTACATCGATCGCCTGGACCTTGACTCGGAGCTCCCATGTCCCGACCTCTTCCTTCTGGACATGTACCTTCCGAAACGGGATGGCAACGAGGTGCTGACACATCTTCGCGCCAGCGAACGCTGCGCCAAAACGCCGGTCGTGATTCTCACATCTTCCGATTCCCCCAAAGACCATGAGAGCGCGGAAAGAAACGCGGCAATCCATTATTTCCGAAAACCATCGTCGCTCGCCCAGTTTATGCAGCTGGGTACTATTGTCAAGGACGCCATCGGACGGACGCGATCGGGTTGACCGGTTTCCTCGAGACTTTACTGTGTTGACGGTCACTAACCGTTCCAGCTCGCACTCGCGAACAGCCAAACAGCTCACCATGGTGCGCAAATTGCTACCGGAGTCCACGGAGGAGAGTTATGACGAGCAGACTTTTACAATTCGCCCCAGCTATTCTGTTGACGACAGCCGCCATCGCATTTGCGCCTGACGTTTCCGTGGACTATGACCATAACGCCGATTTTGCGCGTCTGCACACCTATTCATGGATTGGGGTCCACGCAGGCACCTCGATTTGGCAAGACCGGATCACGCAGGCAGTAGATACGGAACTCAAAGCCAAGGGTTGGCAGAGAGTGGAATCTGGCGCCGACGTGAGTGTAGCTGCATTGGGTCACGTAAGCGAACGCGATACCCTGGAGACCTTTTATGACGGATTTCCAGGATGGGGATGGCGGGGGTGGGCCGGCATGGGTTCGGCGACCACCACCGTTGTGCCCAACCGCGTCGGTAATCTTACTGTGGACCTGTTCCAAGGGGGCTCCAAGCAACTAATTTGGCGAGGCACGGCATCTGAAGTAATATCATCCAAGCCGGATAAGAACGATAAGAAACTAAACGACGCAGTTGAAAAGATGTTCAAGCACTTTCCTCCTCCGTCGAAAGGATGAAGACTGCGTGCCGGAAATTGGAGCGTGATGCCCTTCTTACAGACTCAGCCGCTGGCGGGCCAAATACTTACTTTATTTGTTTTGGCAATCCCAGTCGCGTGTATTTCCTGGACACTCACACACGAGGAGATATTCAAGGAGGTACACGAATTTTGCGTCGAGCGAAGCCGGCGTTGCCGCCGGCTTTATCTGCGCAAGTTTTTTTTCGCTCTGACTTGCGAATACTGCCTGAGCCACTACGTGACCGCCGTGTTACTCGCGGTTACCGGATACCAGCTACTGTTCGATTCATGGCGAGGTTATTTGATCGCAGGGTTCTCCCTGGTTTGGATCGCCAATTTCTATATGGCAATCTTTGGACGCCTGCGGCTCGAGATCAAGACTCAGAAACTTGAGATTGCCCAAGGCGAAGCGCAGTCCGCGGGAATTGAGCGCGAGGACACGCTCGCAGACCTGGCAGGCAGAGTTCATCGATAGTTCGAAGCCTGGAGTTCAAACATCCCGGCGTACCGACCTCCCAGGGCAATCAACTGATCGTGGCTTCCCTCTTCGGCGATCCTGCCATTCTCCAGCACGACAATACGGTCCGCCATCCGTACCGTAGAAAAGCGGTGAGAGATCAGCAGCGCCGTCTTACCTTCGGCCAATTCCGCAAATCGCTGGAACACCTCGGATTCGGATCGCGCGTCAAGGCTGGCCGTCGGCTCATCCAGGATCACTATCTGGGCATCGCGAAAGTATGCGCGCGCCAACGCGATCTTCTGCCATTCGCCGCCTGACAGATCCACCCCTCCCTTGAAACGCAATCCGAGCAGTTGTTCATAACGTTGCGGCAATTTCTCGATCACCTGATCCGCCAGGCTCATCCGTGCCGCTTCGCTCACCGGGCCGTCTTCGGCCAGTTCGATGCGCCCCACGGCGATGTTCTCGCGAGCGGTCAATTCGTATCGCATGAAGTCCTGGAAGATCACGCCGATCTGGCTGGCGAGATCCTCGATGTTGTACTCCCGCAGATCGACGCCGTCCAGCAGCACCCGTCCGCTGGTGGGGTCGTAAAGGCGTGTGAGTAACTTGACGATGGTCGTCTTACCTTGCCCGTTTTCACCAATCAGAGCTACGCGTTCCCCAGGTGCCAGCCGGAAATCCAGCTCGTCCAGAATCTTGCGGCGGCTGCCGGGATACGTGAACGTCACTTTCTCGAAGGTGAAGCCGTCGCGAATGGGACGCGGCGCCGGCAGCGCGTTGGGTTTGGACGCGATCTTCGGACCGATGCGCAGGAATTCCACCAAGTCCGTGAGAAACAACGATTGTTCGGCAATGTTTGGAAATGTGGAAAAGATGCCCTGGATGTTGCTGCTAGTCCCCGCTATCGCTCCGGCGAGAAACTGTAGCGTGCCCCAGGTTAGCGCCCCCGTAATGGTACGGTAGATCACATAAGCGTAGGCCCCATAGTATCCGCTCGTGCCTAGTAGCGAAAGCGCCGCACCGGCCAGTAGCCGGCGGCGGGCGAGTCTCGAATCCTCCTCGTAGATCTGGTTTGACAGGTGTGCAAACTGACCGGACAGGAAACCGCTCAACCCAAAGAGTCGTAGTTCCTTGGCCGATTCCTTGCTGGCACCCAGCACGCGCAGATAATCCAGCTTCCTGCGTACGGGAGTCTGCCGCATGCTTTGCGCGTAACCCAGAAACACGAAGTGGCTTTCTCCGAGAAATGCGGGCAAAACCGCCGCTACCAGCAGTGCGAGGAGCCACGGCGAAAACCATAACACTCCCAGTGACAAGCTAATCGCGGCAACCATCTGCTGTCCCATCGAGCCGATGGCCTGGAGCATTACGACGCGATCAGTCGCCTGCGCGCGCGCCCTCTCGAGTCTGTCGTGGAAGAGCGGGTCCTCGTACGAAGCCAGGTCGAGATGCGACGCGTGTTCCATCACCATGAGGCTCACGTGGCGCGAAAACCGGTCAGCCAGAAGCGAGTCGAAATATCCGATCGTGCGGGTGGCGATCGCTCCCACCGCGGCGAGGCCGAATTCCGCTCCCACCAGCCACCAGAAGTGGGGGGCGAGAGGCCTTCCGGAATAGTGCGCCTGGACGGCATCCAGTATTCTCTTGGATACCGTCAGCATCGCAAGTGGGAGTAGTGCCGCCGTCAGACGGCAAATCAGGAGCCCGCAAATCACCTTCGGGCCGGATTGCCAGACGAGCCGGACCAGGGAAGGCACATGGTGCAGCGCCCGGACTCGGGCTTGCCAAGTGTTCCAGCGCGCTGAGGTTGAGTGCTTCACGCTGTGACGACTTGCAATCGTACATCCTGTCTACTTGTTGGGTAGTTTGGGATTCCCCTCGTGGGCGACTAACAGATCGTGCATGTCGTTAGCGTGTTCTTCTTCATTTGCCAGGAGTCTTTCCATCATTACACGTGTGGTCGGATCTTTGTCGCCGAAATAGCGCACGAGTTCGCGATAGTGCTCGCAGGCTATACGTTCCGCAACCAGGTTCTCCTTGATCATCTCGATCAGGTTGGCGCCCTCGACATATTGAGATGCCGACCGTGTGGCCAATCCATCCGGATTGAAGTTGGGAACTCCGCCGAGTTGATTGATGCGCTCAGCGACTGCGCGCATGTGCTCCTGCTCTTCCTTAGCGTGTTCGTCAAATTCCTTTTTCACGCTGTCACTGGAGATTCCGGCGGCCGCCACTGCATTCATGGTGTACCGCAGTACGCAGACGATTTCGGTGGCGAGAACCGACTGAAGGATTTCGATGGTGTCTTTTACATTGGCTTGATAGGCGGGGGTCAGCGCACCGTCCTTGATGCTGGCGCGGGCCCTCGCCCGAAGTTCTTCGACGTCGGAGAGAAAGGGGGTGGTTGTCGCGTTCTTCATTCTAAGTGGGCTCCTTGAAAGGGTCGTCTACAGCAATGTATCAGTCCTGGCCCGGTTCGTCAGTACGCAAACGAACTAAGACTGAACCAACATTGCGCGCGAATGCAATGGTTGCACGCGCCGTCGATTGCCGGGCCTGTCTAGGGAGCGGCCGCGAAGCGTCGCCGGCTTCCCTTCGAGCCAAGCACGCGACCGTCAAATGCTTATCCCAAAACCGGCGACGCTTCGGGATTACCGGGCGCCCATCGGCGAAGCACCCGCAGTCGCGGTGGCTGTACAACCTGCGTGTCCACACGGACACTTGGTTACGCTAAGACCGCCCATTTCTTCGCACCTGCTGCTGCAGTACTTGCTACCTTCCTCTGCGTCGCAATTGCAGTCGGAATTCGCGCATTTCTGTTGTTTGTTGGCCATGTCTCCTCCTCGCACTGCCGGCAGATCCGGCTACTCGAGTTGACAAGTGCACTTCGCATACCATGGCGCGACACTGTCACGCCGGGTAAGTGGCGTAAATGTACGTATGTAATTGATCGATGGTGTACGCCTGGGTGGCGATGATCGCGTTGACCAAGTCGCCAATTGAGACGACTCCCCTGATAGCTCCGTGTTCCAGTACCGGGAGATGCCGGATGCGGCGCAATGTCATGATTTTCATGCATTCCGCGACCGTGTACTCGGGCGTGACTGTAATTGGCGAGGGCGTCATGATCTCCTCTACCGTAGTATGCTGCGAAGAGCGCCCCTGCAGGATTACCTTACGCGCGTAATCGCGTTCCGAGATAATTCCCACCAAGTCTCCTTCTGAAACGACGAGGAGCGCACCCACGCCGCGGTCGGCCATCTCCGCAATTGCCTCAAATACCGTGGCTGTGGGTGAAATCTGCCATACCTCTTTGCCCTTGCGCGCCAGGACAGAGCAGATTGTCTCCACGATAGCCATTTTTCGTCCTTGGGCAGGTCTTGGTGACCGTTCCTTTTTCGCCATTATGACCGCCTCCTGTGCGTAAATCGGCGCCAAAATCGGAATGAGCACGTTCCGGGCCGGAAATGAGCGAGCTGAGGTGCTCAAATTCACACGCCGCCGGGACAAGCTAATCGAAGCGGCGACAGCGATGGGGTTATTTCTTAGTCGTATAAAGACCGATGATTTATTCGGGGGTCCCTGACTTCACTGTGGCTTGACGGTAACTTGCAGACTGTCCACAACGCGAGTCACCTTGGGTACATCTTTGGCGATTGAAACCGCCTTCGCCTTGACGTCTGCGGAATCCACCTGGCCGGACAATGTCACGACGCCATTAGTTGAGTTGACCGAGATATTCGGCACACTGGAGGGACCAATGTCCGAAGCCAGTTTCGCTTTCACCTGGGCCGTAATTTGAAGATCGTCAACCTGCGCTTCGGGTGACTCATTCGTTCGACAGGCGATACCGGCAATGCCGGTAAATAATACCAGCGCCAGCGACACTGACAGCAGATGCCTGGAAGTCATCGTCCACCCTCCATAATAGAATCGAGCAATTCCATCCCCATTCGCGTTTCATCTACCATCTGGCAGGTGTATTGCTCACAACAAACTTGACGGCCCTATGCGCTTCGCCTCTACCCTGTTCGCCCTCGTTATGAAATTCGGTGGAGTCGGATTGCTTGTGCTCGGTGTTCTTGATTCCTCATTCCTGATCGCTCCATGGGGCAACGATTTGCTCATCATCGCAATGACTGCCAGGCATCCCCGGTTTTCATACATGTTCTACTATGCGGCCATGTCCACGGTCGGTTCCGTGCTGGGCTGCCTGTTGATTGACCTCACGTTGCGCCCGCTTGGCGCAAAAGGCCTGGAGAAGCACCTGTCGAAGCGAAGATTAGACCGCGTTCGGAAGAAGATGGGCCAAAATGCCGGGGTCGGTTTGGCACTCGCATCGCTGGCTCCTCCACCGTTCCCGTTTACCGCATTTGTGATGGCCGCCGCCGCGCTGCAATACTCGCGCAAGCGCCTCCTGGCGGTGGTCGGCGCGACGCGAATGATCCGATTTACCCTGCTCGGCGCGCTGGCGATGCGTTTTGGAGAACGCATTCTGAGATGGGGCGCGAATCCCATCGCCCAAGGAATCATGGTGGGGCTGATCGTCTTTTCAATCGTCGGCAGCGTAGTCTCGGTATACGGATGGATCAAGCGGAGTAAAACCCGCGAGCCCGTCATCAATCCGGAATCGCGGTGAGAAGGGCAATGGGGAAGCGGCCGAGAAGGGCTGACGCCGCCATCCGGCTGGTGCCTGAAACTTCGATCTTCTCGCCTGTGAAGAGGTTGGACCAATGGCGCGGCGCGTTCGGGGGAATGGCCAAGTCCGTATCGGCGAGCGCCCCTTTGGCCAGGCAAGGCTGCGATGATCTCGACAGCTTCGCGGAAAAGCGGGGAGCCACCGCGATCGTCCACGTCATTCCAGAGTGGCGCGCAAACGCGATCAGCTGTGCGGCGTGATGCCCAACTGCCTCCAGCGGGATGTACTCCCCGGCCCGAAAGACCTCCGGATGCTCGCGCCGGAAAGCCAACGCCTGTTGGATGACATATTGCTTCACGGAACCGCACTGCCAGTTCTTCAATAGATCAGGACCACGGCGATCTGCCATTTCCGCCAGGAGCGCATTGCACTTCGCAAAGTCCACTGGACGCCGATTATCCGGATCCACCATCGAGAGTTCCCACAACTCGGCGCCCTGATAAGTGTCGGGCACGCCGGGACTGACAAGGCGAACCAGCGTCTGCGCGAGGGACAGGCATGCGCCGCTTGCGGCGATGCGTTGCTGAAATTTGAGAAAGTCGGGCAGGAAGTGATTCTCCGCAACCGGCGTCAGAATTGTCGTCACGAATTCCGCGACCGCCGCTTCGTAATCTTTGTCCGGATCATTCCAACTGGTGTACAGTTTGGCCTCCCTCCACGATTTGACGAGGACGTTCTGCAGTCGCTCCACGAAGCTCCCCACGTCACCGGGATCGAGCGGCCACGCGCCCACCAGAGTCTGGTAAATGAAGTACTCCTCGTTCGGCCCAGGAACAGATAAGCCGTTCAAGACTCGTTTGCACCGCGCATTCCAGCGCTGCCACCGTTTGACACACCGCACCCAGAGTTCCGGTACGTCGGCGAGCGCATGGATTCTTGCCCGCACGTCCTCGCCTCGCTTGGTATCATGCGTCGTCCCCGCGTTCAGCGAGTGAGGCCAGCATTTCGCCCGGATCTCCGCGAAACGATGGAAGTCTTCCACCGACCAGGGCTGATCTTGGCCGCCAACCTCGTTCATGGAGATCAGCGGGTTGTAAACGTAGAAGGCGGTATCCTCCTTGCCCTTGGCCATCACCGGCCCCGAGAACTGCTGCCAGCGTTGGACGAATTGTTTCCAATGACCCCGTTGCTCAGAAGTGAGATTTGCCGGGCAATCGAGCAGCAGCACGCGACGTACAAAAGTCCAGATCGCCTCGCTGAGGTGGGGATTGCGCTGTCTGGCTTCCCGAAAGGCCGTATCGATTTGTTGGACGTCTTGGGCGCGAATTTGGAAAGACCTGGTGTAGGTACGGTATACCGGCAAGCAGGCAGTCACTTCCACCAGCGCCGTGTGCAGTTCCTGGGGGCTGGCATCTTTGGCATAACGGTCGGATTCCGCCAGCAGGTTCATGTGCAGACTGAGAGAATGCGCCTCGCCGGCGAAGAGCTGCTCAATCACGCGTTTTTGCTGTTCATAGGCAACGTCCGCGAACGTACCCTGCATGCCGGTGATCTGCCGGTACGACGCCGTGATGAGTTCAAGGCCCGCGGGGTTCACCATCGTGCTGCCGAGCGCGTTTACAAAGTCATAACCCGTCGTCCCGGAAACGGGCCACTCCGCACAGAGGGTCTCCTGCTGCTCCAGGATCTTTTCCACAACGATAAAGCAGTCAGGCAATCGTTCGCGCAGGCGGCGCAAGTACTCTGAGGGGTCGTAGAGTCCATCGATATGATCGACGCGCAACCCTGTAACCCAGCCATCGTCTACTAATTTGAAGATGAGGCTATGCGTCGCCGCGAAGACTTCGGGCTCTTCCACGTTGAGGCCCACCAGGTCCGCAATATCGAAGAAGCGGCGGTAATTTACCTTTTCGCGAACCACTTGCCAAAACGACAATACGTACGGCTGTTGCGCTAACAGGTCGTCCAGCATGTCGAAACTTCGCGGGTCTTCCGGCACGCCATTGAAGAGCCGGACGCACTCATCCAGGTGAGATCGGAAGATATCGTCGGTGGTGTAGAGGTTCCACAGCCGTTCCTTCAGTTTCCGGGTTTGGCTGCGTCGCACGCTGATAGCCTCGGGGTTCGTGGTGGCGCTCGGCGGCATGGAGTCAATCAGTTCCGCGAGTTCCGCTGCCTCCGGCACGTGAGAGAGGATCAGGCCATAGGTGGCCGGATCGATAGGTAGTGTGCGCTCGAAGTACCGGATCGCAAAGCCCTCGTCCGAAAACGTCAGCGTCAACTGCTGGCGTTCAAGCGCGTCAGCGTATGGTGCACCCAGAATGGGCCAAAGCATCTTCTCGCCGCGGGACTGAGACGGAGGGTCCCACTCGATGTCGAAGTAGTTCTCGTAAGGAGAACTGGGCCCGTTTTCCAGCACGTCTCTCCACCACAGGTTGGAGCCGGCATCCGACATGTGGTTCGGTACAATATCCAAAATCAGGCCCATGTCGCGCCGCTTTAACTCGGTACAAAATGCGATAAAGTCGTCCTCCGTTCCAAGGGCTGGACTCAAGCGAGTGGGGTCAACGATGTCATACCCGCTGGAAGTGTCGGAATGCGCCTTGAAGATGGGAGAAGCATAAACGTCGGTGATGCCCAATCGTTCGAGGTAGGGCAGTAGTTCGCGCGCTTGCTGAAAGCCAAGGCCGCGGCCAAACTGCAGCCGGTATGTGGAAAGCGGAATCCTCAAGTCAGTTCACTTGAGCCAACAGGCTCCGTCCAAGACTCTGGAACCGTTCCACCCAGACCGCCGCGTCGGCGTCTCCCGCGCCGGCACGTTGCGCATAACTATCAAAGACGGTGTCTCGGATCTCAAACCAGATATTCTGTGGCCTCCACAGCACGACTGGGAAAGGCAGCATATGTGCCAGGTTGGTACGCACTTCGATCCGGTCGAAAAGCTCGGTGTTGTCCGGGTTGGCGGCGAACTGCTCCAACAGCCGCTCCAGCGCCATTCGCCAAGCGTATTCCAAAGTCGTCGAATCAAGATTCACTTTGGCGGCGCGAACCTGCTCCATCAAGCGGTTCACGCGTTCGATATCGATTGGCTCAGCCTCGATTTCCTGACGCAGCAAACCATTCAGCGCGAATTCCGCCGCCGTCGCCATCGGTTTCGGCAGCGGCACCCCGAGGTCGCGCAGAAATTGAATCAGAGCTGCGTGACGCTCATGAATCTGGCGGAATGCAGTTTCGGCCTCCTCAAGGGTGGAATCGAGAATATGGTCAAGCACCATGCGCTGATCGTCCCGGAATAGCGACTTCGTGGAGTAACTTGCGGTAAGTTCCCGGTCGAGGGTGCGTACGGTTTCGGAGATGTCTCCACTGGCAAACACGTCCGTGACCCGCTTAGCCATGGCTTCATAACTCTCGCGGTCTTCGCAGGGCCGGACGCCGCAACTCAGATTGTGATCGCCCAGGTGCAAGGCGCAGAGTATGAAGCAAGCCGATTCCCACGTGATCTCCGACGAGACATTGATGCGGGCGAGTGCCAGTTTGCTCTTTCCCGCCTCAAGGTTGCGGTAGTCTTCGGCGTCAATCGTGTAGCAATATACGCGGCCGGGATTCTCATGGGCCTTGAAGAGCGAGCTGATACCGTAGTGTGCCGCGACCTTGTCCAGGGTGACAGTCGCCGGTTTGACCCATTTCTCGTAGATCTGCTTGCCGTCCCCGTGCTCCGGCAAGTTGCTCTTGGCTCTCGAGAGCGACTCGAGGAATTCCGTTTCCAGGTCGTCGTGCCACAGATCTTTGGCCAATTGGATCGCCCGCCCAGCGTATTGGATCACCTGCACTGTTTCGATGCCGGAGATCTCGTCGAAGAACCAGCCGCAGCTCGTGTACATCAGCATGGCGTGGCGTTCCATCTCCAGCAGCTTCAGAACATCGCACGATTCGGACTTACTCAGCTCATGCGAGGCATGCTTTCGCAGGAAGCGGCACACGTTTTCACGGGACCGATCCAGCAACACACCTATATATTCGTCGCGTGCCGCCCACGGATCTTTGAGTAACCCGCCGGCGGTCTCCTGGAAATGGGCGGCCAACTTATCGCGCAGTACATCGAGAGATTCCCGTAAAGGCGCGCGCCACGCCTGATTCCAGCCCGCATGGCCGGAATTGCATCCGCAGTCCGACCGCCAGCGCTCGACTCCATGGGCGCAACTCCAGGACGTATTTTCGAGGATCTCCACGTCGTGTGTTGGCGGATGCTCGGCCAGGTACTGCCCGTAGCACGTAAGTTCAGCCAGTTCCTTGGATTGTATGTGGTCCAGCGCGTAAGTAAGCGCCATCTCCCCCCGGTAATGATGGTGGCCATAGGTCTCGCCGTCGGTCGCGATGTGGACCAGTTCCGGCCAGGATCGTTTCTCGGAGAACGCTCCCAATAGCCGCTCTGCCAGTTTTTCCCCGTTGTCCAGAAGACCTTCAAAGGCTACGCCATGTGAAATCGGTCCGTCGTAGAAGAAAATATTGATGGTACGCTTGGACGGCAGCCGCAGCCGGTAAGCCATGGTCGGGTCAATCCGGCTGCCAGACACGTCGGCCCACGTCCGGGTGCTGATCCTGCGAATTCGCGAAGCTTGCCCCGGGCTCAGGATGGTGAATCGGATTCCCTGCTGTGCCATGATGTCGAGGGTTTCCAGGTCTACAGCCGTCTCGGGTAGCCACATGCCCTCCGGAGGCCGCCCAAAGTGGCTTTGGAAATCCCGAATGCCCCAGATCACCTGGGTGCGCTTATCCCGACTGTTGGCCAGCGGCATGATCATGTGCGAATATGCCTGAGCGATCGCCGTACCGTGACCACCGAACCGCTCGCGACTGTCTTTCTCACCTCGCACGATGCGCTTATAAGTTTCCGGGGTTCCGGCTTTCAACCAGGAGAGCAGTGTTGGACCAAAGTTAAAGCTGATCCACTCGTAGTTATTAGCGATCTTGCCGACGCGTCCCTCGGGAGTCAGGATGCGCGAGGCGCCATTAGGGGCGTAGCATTCGGCCGTAACCCTCGCATTCCAATCGTGGTAAGGGTAGGCGGAGTCTTGTAACTCAACCGCCTCCAGCCATGGATTCTCGCGCGGCGGTTGGTAGAAATGTCCGTGGACGCAAATGTAACCCATCGTAGACCCTCGATGACTCTGTGCACGTCCGGTGCCTTTCTTTTTTGCCAACCCGGCCGAACTGTGTGATCACATACAAGCGATCGTCAGAGTCTCTCGTAAAGCGCGAATGATCGTGGGCTTAAAGCGATATGAAACCTCCCGTCGACGGTTCGCAATGTTACAGGCGCGTCACAAGTGCCGTCCCAGCAAGCGTCCGCGGAGTGGATTACTTTGCTCCATTCACCTAAGATGTGGGAAACGGTCAGATCGGCTTGCAGATCAGAGAAGTTGACTAGCAATAGAACCTCACTCCCCCCAAACCACCTCTCAATCAGCAACGTCTGCTCATCCAGCGGAGTCGCCCTGCAGTGGTCCATGGCCAGGTGCGATAGCCCGGGCGTCTGCTTGCGTATTCGAACTAGTTCCCGATAGAACCGGTGCAGCAGCCGTTGGGACGGACTGAGACACTCCTGCGGCGTGAGCCGTGACTGCAAAAATGTTTCTTCATCCTGCGGGTCGGGCACCTCCCCTAGCCAGCGGAATGCGGCGAATTCCTCTTTCCGGCCGCTCCTTACTGCTTCTATGAGGGCTGGGTCGCCGTGGCTTGTGAAATATTGAAACGGCGCCGTCTCTCCGTATTCCTCGCCCATAAAAAGCAGAGGGAGAAAGGGCGAAAACAGAACCGCTCCGGCCGCCAGTTTGAGCGATTCGAAATCGACCAGCGCGCTCAATCGGTCGCCCTTTGCCCGGTTGCCAATCTGGTCGTGGTTCTGTGCGCAGACCACGAATCGCTCGCCCGGAACGCCCCGCGCCGAGTTGCCGTGCCGCCGCCGGCGAAATCGTGAATACTGTCCGGAATAAACAAAACCTTCGGTATAAGCGGTGGCCAAATTCGCGATTGTCCCATAGTCTTCGTAGTAGCCGTCGCGTTCACCGGTCAGCAGCACGTGCAGTGCGTGGTGAAAGCCGTCGTTCCACAACGCGTGGCAACCGAATCCACCGGATTCCCGGGGTTGAATTACGCGAACATCGCTGCGGTCGCTCTCCGCGATGACATACGCCTCCCGCTCCAGCGAGACGCATCGCTCTCGCACGGCCGCTGTCAGTTCCTGCACAAATGGCCGGGCCGAAGAGTCGACAATCGCGTGAATTGCGTCCAAGCGCAGCGCGTCCACATGAAATTCGGTGACCCACTGTAAGGCGTTGTCGATGAAGAACCGGCGCACTTCGTCGCTATCGGCACCGTCGAAGTTGAGCGCTTCTCCCCACGGCGTTTTGTAACGGTCGGTAAAGTAAGGTCCGAAATCAGTCAGGTAATTCCCTTCGGGGCCGAGGTGGTTGTACACCACGTCCAGTGCGACGGCTAACCCTTCGCGATGGGCCGCGTTGACGAGCTGCTTCAGCGCCAGTGGTCCGCCGTACGAATTCTGAACCGCGAACGGAAATACGCCGTCATAACCCCAATTCCGGCTCCCGGGAAACTGTGCCACGGGCATAAGTTCGATTGCCGTGACTCCCAAATCTCTCAAGTACCCCAAACGCGGGACGATAGCCTCCAATGTCCCCGCTCTCGAGAAAGTGCCCGGATGCAGCTCATAGAATATGTATTCTGCCAACGGAGGATTCTGCCAACCGTCGTCGGTCCAGGGAAAGAAAGAGTCAATTACTTCAGAAGGGCCGTGCACGCCTTCGGGTTGGAATCGTGAGGCAGGGTCGGAGCGGGTCTTATCGTTGCTCAGAGTATATCGGTATCGCGTGCCCGGGGAAACGTCATCCAACAGCAACCGGTAATACCCACGGGCTTCGGGGATCATCGGCAGGGCATCCTTCCCGTCGCGTTGCAGCAGCACGCGGCTGTCCGCATTGGGCGCCCACACCAGAAACTGGCACCGGCCATTTCCTAGATAACAGGCGCCCAATTCGCAGCGCTCTTTCTCAACCCCATACGTGGCTTCGGGAATCATATGTGAGATGCGTCAAGAGTTCCCTGGCGCAGGAAGTCTTCGATACGCGATCGTAATCCAGGATCTTCGATCTCCGGCAGCGTCTCTTTCGCCATTTCGAGCGTCATCTGGTATTCTTGTGGCATCGAGCCGAGCAGGTAAGATCGCGCCGCAGTCAAGTGTTCCCGCATATAACCTTGCGGCGTGCCTAGCGGTGCATCCAGATCTCGGATCAGTCCATCCATGCGCGCAAGTTGTTCCTTATCCTTAGCTCTAGTCATACTATTCTTACTCTTGCACGCAGGAGTCCACCATCACGTGTGTTTGTGCCCAGGCAGCCTATGGCACGAGGCTTGCCTCTTGATCATCGGAGTCACGTAATCTCATGCCGCGAAAAGCCCAGACAGAATCACCCGGAAGGTGGTCTCAACGTGTGACGACAACTAGCAATGCGCTCGATCTTGAGCCCAGCGTATTCACCGCGCGCAGTCCAAGAAGCATTGCCGCATCGCTTAAACGCTCCGCCGAGCAGAGCCGCCGCCGCAAGGGGACGCCGTTCCAGTCGGCGATGTCGATGCTGAATTTTTACATTAACCGTGCCGGCAAAACGCTGCCTGCCGAGCGCAAGCGCGTGCTCACGGCCGCCAAGGCGGAGTTGCGGCGTTTATTCGGGAGATAACCGCCTTCAGCGTACGGCTAGCAACTTGTCTGGCGTGATCGGCAGGTCCCGCACGCGAATGCCGGTAGCGTGGAAGATTGCGTTGGCAATCGCGGGAGCCACGCCCGTGATGCCAATCTCCCCCAAGCCGCGTGCGCCAAGCGGACTTACAATCGGGTCCGGTAGGTCCATGAACGTTACGTCGATATTCGGAATGTCGGCATTTACCGGCACCGCGTAGTCAGCGAGATTGTTTGTGACGGGGCGGCCATGCTCGCGGTCGTAGACGCTATGTTCCAGCAATGCCATGCCAAATCCCATGATGATGCCGCCCATCGCCTGGCTGCGCGCCGTCTTGGCATTCATCACGCGCCCGATATCGAACGCAGCGACGTGCCGTCTCACCCGAATTTCACCGGTGTCGCGATCTACTGCCACTTCGCTAAACTGGGCGCCGAAGGAGTGCAGCGCGTACTTCTCCAATTCCGGTCCGGGATTCACATTAGCTTCCGCTTCGATCATCGGCTGCTTGACACTGTGCAGAACCGAGCCATAATTCACGGATTGTTTCGTACCGTTGCGTCGTCCCAGGCAGCCATTCTCCGCGATCATCTGATCGATGGAGCAGCGGAATAGCGGCGACCGCGGATCTTCCGCCGCGATACGTTTCATTTTCAGCAGCACTTGCTCCGCGGCCTGTTTCACCGCCGGTGCCACGCTGGCGGTAGTCATCGATCCTCCGGACACGGGTGCGGGAGGGAGCGTCGAATCGCCGAGTTCCACGCGGATCCGGGCCACCGATATACCAAGGGTTTCCGCCGCCACCTGCGCCATGATGGTGTAAGTTCCGGTTCCAATGTCCTGGGTGGCGCTGGAAACCACCACGGTGTCATCGGGCAGGATTCGAACCTTCGCGGCGCCGGGTGAGCGATACGCCGGATAGGTGGCGGTCGCCATTCCCCAGCCGATCAGAAAGCGTCCATCCCTCTGGCCGCCTGGCTCCCGTTCCCATTTCTTCCACCCGAATCTCTCCATGCCAACCTGATAGCATTCGCGCAGGTACTTGCTGGAATACGGACGGTCCACTTCGGCATCCCGGTCGCTGTGGTTCTTCAGCCGCAATTCCACGGGATCCATCCGAAGCTCCCAGGCGAGTTCGTCAAGTGCGCACTCCAGCGCGAAAAGCCCCGGTGATTCTCCCGGTGCGCGCATCGGCGTGGGGGTCGCGATGTTGAGCCGCACGCCGGTGTTTCTTATCGAGACGTTGGCGCAGTCATACAGAAATCCCGTGATGACGCCGCATCGCTCGATGTAGTCGTCCACCGTCGATGCGTCAGTAAGATTCTCGTGTGCGATGGCCGACAACTTGCCCGAGGCATCGGCGCCCAATGCCATCTTCTGACGCGTGGCGCCCCGATGGCCGGTGGAAGTAAACATCTGCTGCCGCGTAAGCGCCACTCTTACCGGCCGGCCGACGTGCCGCGCCGCGATTGCCGCGCAGACCGAGTGCGGCCAGATAAATCCCTTGCAGCCGAAACCTCCGCCTACGAAGTTGGAGACGATGTGGACGTCCTCGCGCCGCATGCCCAGCGTATCGGCTACGACGTTGCGCGCTCCGGCCACCCATTGCGTCGCCTCGTATAAAGTCAGCTTGTCGCCTTGCCAAACCGCCAGGGACGCCGATGGTTCCATCGGGTTGTGATGCTCCACCGGCGTGGTGTAGGTTTGGGTCAGCCGGTGGGGCGCGGATGCCAGCGCGCCTTCCGCATTGCCGCGCGCGTAATTGGTTTTCGCGAAGTCGTCTGGAGGTTGAAACTTCTCGCCGATGTCCAGGTCCAGAACCGGAGCTTCTTCGACCACCTCGACCCGCACCAGGCTGGCGGCGGCTAAGGCCTCCTCAGGGGAGTTCGCGACCACGAGGGCCAGGTACTGACCGGCGTAATGTATGCGGTCATCCTCAAACAGCCCGCGCGCTTCTCCCAGCTTGGTGGCAGATCCGAAATCGTTTTTGGGTTTGCGAAGCGCGGGCGCATTGCTTCGTGTGATGACGGCCAGTACGCCTGGCGACTGCTCGGCGGCGGACGTATCGATATTCACGATCCGCCCGCGCGCGACGCGGCTTTGGACGGGAACGCCGTGAGCAATCCGATCTGCCGTGTAATCGGCTGCATACTTGGCGTTCCCCGTTATTTTAAGCCGCCCATCCACACGGTCGACTGGCTGTCCGATTACCGATATCATTTCAGCCATCCCCTCGCCAGCAGCGTCCGCAACGCCTTGGCAACGGTTCGACGCAGCAGTTCGACCTTGAAGCCGTTATCCGTCCGTGGCCGCGCGCCTTCGGTGGCCGCGGTGCCGGCGCGCTGAAAGAGTTCCTCTGACGGCGTCGCGCCGGCGAGCACCTCTTCCACGTTGCGCGCTCTCCACGGCTTGGTGGCGACTCCGCCAAACGCCATTCGCGCCGTGCGGATCTTGCCGTCCGCCATTTCCAAGGCCAGCGCCACCGCTACAAGCGCGAATTCGTACGAGGCCCGGTCGCGCACCTTCAGGTAGAGACTGTTTGCCGCGAAGGACGAAGCGGGAATTTCGACCGCATCAATCAACTCTCCTCGCTCAAGCACAGTTTCGCGTTCCGGTGTGTCGCCCGGCGCCAGGTGAAACTGCTCGAAGGGAATGGTCCGCTTGCCGCCTCTGCCTTGCACGCGAACAACACTATCGAGCGCCACAAGAGCAACGTTCATGTCCGAAGGATTAGTGGCGATGCACTTTTCGCTGGTGCCCAACACGGCGTGGATTCGGTTGAAACCGTCCATCGCGGGGCAGCCCGACCCGGGGATGCGCTTGTTGCACTCATAGGCGAGATCGCGAAAATAATAGCAGCGCGTTCGTTGCATGATATTCCCGCCGACGGTCGCCATGTTCCGCAATTGCGGTGAGGCCCCGGAGAGGATCGCTTCCGAAAGCATGGGATACCTCGTCCGGGTTAATTCGTGCCGCGCCACTTCGGTGTGCTCGCCAGTGCGCCGATGCGCACGCCCCCGTCGGGCATCGCCTCAATCCTTTTCAGCGGCAGGGTGTTAATGTCGATGACTTCCGCCGGACCCTCCACCTCGAGTTTCATCAGGTCGATGAGCGTCGTTCCCCCGGCCAGAAATGCGCTGCCCGGCCTCTCCGCCGCGGCCGTCACAACTTCTTGCGCTGTCTGGCCGCGCGTGTATCGAAATGTGTTCATCTCCGTGCCTTTCCGTCACCGGCCATCGCCTGGTGAATGGCCGCGACGATGTTCGGATAGGCGCCGCAACGGCATATGTTGCCGCTCATGTTCTCGCGTATCGATTCGTCGCTGTGTTCGACCGGCTCCGCCAGAAACGCCACTGCAGACATGATTTGCCCAGGTGTGCAATATCCGCACTGGAAAGCGTCGCACTCCAGGAACGCGGCCTGCACAGGATGCAACTCATCGCCGGTGCCGAGATCCTCGATGGTCGTGATTTCACATCCCCGTGCATGACTGCAAAGCTGAGGCACGAATTGACGCGGACCCCGGATACCAGAACGGTGCAAGCGCCGCACTGGCCATGATCGCAGCCTTTCTTAGTGCCGGTAAGTTGTAAGTGGTCGCGCAAAGCGTCGAGCAATGTCACAGGCGGATCGAGAACCAGCGTTCTGGAGGCGCCATTCACACCAAAGCTAACGGTGACCTCCTTTCCCCGCAGGATTGGAGATGGTTCCACATGGACGGGCATAACTTCGAGCTTACCGGCTGAGTTGAACCCGTCGCAGTTCGTTTTCGCCCTATCCGTTCTTTTCCGCGCGTGTTACCGCACAATTCGCCCATACGCGGTGTTTCGATCGGCACGAAAGATGCATCATCCGCAGTCAGGAGAGTTTTATGCCGGATAAGAAAGCCGACCCCGAAAGTCCAAAATCTCCATCCACCCAGGCGGGTGAATACGTCCGCGAGGAAATCGAGCACGTCCGCGAAGGGGTTCACGGTGCGCGCTCCACGAAGCAGGCCATCGCGATCGGCCTTTCTAAGGCAAGGCGTGCAGGCGTGAAATTACCGCCCCGGCCAGGAAAGAATGAGCCGAAAGCGACCAGTCGCAAGCCGAATCCAAAACGCTCGCGCGCGACCTTAGAAGCGTTGGAGCGCGAAGGCACGGCGGCAGCCTCTCATGAAGCGCTCTCGCGTCAGGCCCGCAGCAGCGCACGCCGGCGCGGTAGCGAAAACTTGAGCGCAGCCGCGCAAAAGGCTGTGCGTACCAAAGGTGCGGAGGGTCGTCACGAGGCGGGTCAAGGCCGCGCGCACCCGCGCAGCCCACGATGCCGCGTGATGCATCTCAATGCGCCCGCTTAAAATACTGTACGGCCCGTTCGTGCTTTTCGGCCTCTTCTCGAGTGCCGAAGGTTCCCAGATTTTTGCGCTTCCCGGTTTGCGGATCCGTTTTGCGCGAGTAAAGACGATATTCGCCGCTTTTCAATTTTCTGATCATAACTGTGACGGAGCACGTACTGTGCCATGAGACTGAGTAGAAGTGATGCCGCGCCGTTTGTGCCGCAAGGCGCAACGTTAACGCAATTGCGCGAGGCCGCGCAGAAATGCAAAGGCTGCGAACTCTATCGCCACGCCACGCAAGCGGTTCTCGGCGAAGGCCCGTCGAGTGCCCGCATCGTGATGGTGGGTGAGCAACCCGGCGACAAGGAGGATCTCGCCGGGAAGCCGTTTGTCGGGCCTGCGGGCGGTCTGCTGACCCGCGCGCTGGAAGACGCCGGCATCGACCGTTCCGATGTTTACATCACCAACGCCGTTAAGCACTTCAAATTCGAAGAGCGGGGAAAGCGACGTATTCACAAGAAGCCGTCGGAAACAGAGATTGTCGCGTGCCGCCCGTGGTTGGAAGCCGAGTTCTCACTCATCAACCCGGAGATCGTCGTCTGCCTGGGAGCCACCGCCGCGCACGCGATAATCGGCAAAAAGCATCGCTTGTTAGAGGAGCGTGGACGTTTCTTTGAACATTCCATCGCGAAGAGGGTAACTGCCACAGTGCACCCCTCGGCTATTCTGCGCGCGCCCACACCGGAGCAACGCCACTCCGCTTATGAGGCTTTCGTTGCCGACCTGAAAGCTGTTCGGAAGAAACTGGAAAGCGCCGCCCGCGCGCCTTGAAGGTCGCTTCAACGCCGGGGAATTCAGATGGGGCTCTCGCGCCACGCGTCCCAAAGCTGCCCCATCTGCCTGCTGAATTGCCGTGGTTTTTCCGCGTACACGCGCCTGCCAATTGCCAGCGCGCGATGGCGCAGTTCTTTGCGCGAGTCATCGATTGCCCTGACGACTCGACCCACCGCACGCCTCTCTCCCTGTGGGCCCGAGTTCGAGAGAATGTGATCGCGTAGGATCGCCAGGTTCAGATCTTCGCCGAGGGCCTCCTCCAGTTCCTTCAACGTCTGCTCGTAGCCTTTCATCACGTCGGTCCAGAGATGTTCCAGCACGCGGACGTGATACCAGTGGTCCTTCACCCGTTTTCGCCATTCGTGGAACTTCTCGCGGCTTCCTTGCTTCTTTAACACGCCGAGTGCTTTTTTTCCCGCACGGAAAGTCTTTCCCAAGCCTGCCTCCAGCGCCGCAAAGCTATCCGTCTTCAGTGGCCATCGCCGGACAGATTGCAGCGTTAAGCTGAGGGAAGCTGCCAGAGTGTGCATCAGCTCCTTTATGCCCATCTCCGCTTCTACATGCTTCTTGTGAAGCACGAGGGCGCGTCGAATTCCTGTCAGCGATACTTTTCCGAGCGTCTTGTGTCTCTTCTTCAATTCATCGAATGTCATGATCAGCGCACCGAGGTCGCGAAGCTGAGAGAGCTTCTGACCCGCATCCCGTAGGCGCGCGCTCTCGGACGCATAGAATTCGCCCAACTGGGGCCGGACCAATCGCAGCAACGCCCGCGTTTTCTTGAGGCTCTTGCGAGCCTCGTGAATCGCCTCGTCGCGGCTGACACCACCCTTCCCACGCAAGTATTGCACTGCCGACCGTATCTCCTCGCGAGCGATACGCTTGACGCCGTCGGGAACGGATTCTTTGTGCTTCAGCCGGTAGGCCATTTTGCTCCGCGCAACTCGCCGGCGGAAAGGTGCCGTTTGGATTCAATCCACTGCGGCACGGCGTTGCGCTCCTCGTCCGGACGATTCATCGTGAAGGCCGCCACCAACCGCTGTTCCTTCAGCCACCACACGCTGAAACTGGTGCTACCCAGATCGCCGCGTTCCACCATGTCGTCCGCGCCCGTCATGTCGCCCCACATTTCGTAGGAGAGATCGAACACATCGGAGAAGAAATAGGGAACGTGCACGAAGGGGGCGCGCTCGCCCATCAGCGTGCGCGCGCAGTGCTGCCCCTGTGAAACGGCGTTGTCCCAATGCTCCACGCGCCTGCGCTTGCCAAACAGCGTGTCCTGATAGCTGGCCACGTCTCCCGCCGCATAGATTCCCGGTACTCCCGTTTCGAGATACTCGTTGACTACCACGCCGTCACCGACGTCAATTCCGCTCCTGGCAACCACTTCAGTTGCCGGCCGCACACCGATGCCGGCCACCATCAAGTCGCAGTCGATGCTTCGCTGGTCGCTCAGTACAACCGAAGTTAGGGCGCCTTGGCCGCGCGCCTCCTTGACTTCGGCTTCCTTGATGAACCGCACGCCGTGCGCCGCAAAGTAGTTCTCGAAACTGCGCGACAATGCCGGTGTGAAGATCCTTGCCCATATGCGGCCCTCGCGCACGATCATCGTGGTGTCGATGCCCTTCTGCGCCAGCACCGACGCGACCTCCATCGCGATGAATCCACCTCCAACGACCACGGCTCGCTTCGCGCCCTCGGCGTGTGCCCGAATGCGCTTCGAATCGTCCAGGGAGCGAAGGTAATGGATGCCGGTCAAGTTCACGCCGCGAATGTCCAGGGTCTTCACTGCCGCGCCGGTTGCGATGACCAGCTTCTCAAAACCGGCCTCGTCTCCCGATCGCAGGCGCAGAACCTTCTCAGCGACATCTATACCTGCGACCTCAACGCTAAGCTTCAAGTCGATACCGTGTTCGCGATAGAAGCCAGTCGGATTAATTAGTATCTTGTCTTCGTCGTCTTTGCCAGCCAGGAAACCTTTAGACAGAGGGGGCCGCTCGTACGGGATCGCGTCATCAGCCGAAATTATCGAGAGTTCTCCGGCTCTTAGTCCCCGCTCGACCATTTCCTTCGCCGCATAGCCGGCGACCATACCCCCGCCGAGAATGAGGTATTTCGATTTCGTCATGTCGACAATGATGCTGCAAACCATCAGCCACGATCGAACGCCCCTTCAACGGACCGTACGAAACTCCACGCGATGTCTGCGGGCAGTGGACCCAAATTTGCACAATTGGTAGATGGAGGACAGCTATGGCGAAGAAAACGTCGAGTACCAGCTCCAAGGGTAAGCGCAAGGTGGAAAAGGTGATGAAAGAGCACAAGCAGGCTTCCTTGAAGTCTGGTAGCGGCAAGAAGGTCACCAGCCGTAAGCAGGCTGTCGCGATCGCCCTGAGCGAGGCTCGGAAATCAGGTGCGAAAATCCCCAAAAAGAAGAAGTCCTAGAGCCGGGAACCGATCCTGCGCGCATCTTGCAACTCGGCGTGCGCTTCTTGCATTAGGAATCACTCCGGGAGACGGAACTCCACGTTTCGCTGGCGGTTCAGCTCGCGGGAGAAACCGCGATCCACTAGGTCCAACCGCACGATCACATGGACACCCTGCTGCGTGACGTAATTCAGCATCGGTCCATCCACCCAGTAGGCAGCCGCGGCGTTGATGGTCTTGTCTTTCATCGCGATCAGGAAGAGCGGTGCGGGCGGTTGCATTTCGTCCGCGGCCTTCGCGGCTTGGGCCCCTTGGGCAGCTTGTGCCGCTTGCGACGCTTGGACGGCTTGTCGATGCTCGAGGGCCGCTCCCATCAACTGTGCGTTCGCTACTGCCTGCGCGGCTGCTACCAGCGCAGATTCATAGTCCCCTTCGAACTCGGCTTGGCGTAAGATGAATCGCACCGTGCTTTGGACTTCCCTTATTTCGCTCAGTGGATCGACCGCCGATCGCGCCTCGCCAGGCGGCGGAGGGCCCGTGAAGCGATAGTTCTGCATTAACCAGGCGTCGTGTGCCGGCGGCAACTGCGCGCGACAAACGCCGATCAGCGGGATCAGTACCAACCCGGCGGCTGCATACCGCATCCAGGACTGCGACATAAACGCACCTCCCCATAACGTGCGATGCGTGCGTGGCGAGGTGGATTGACAGAAGTTGCGTGGGTCTCAGCGGCGTTTGCCGATCCACAGCAAAACACCGAAAATGACTACCGGAATCAACGCCATGGAAACGTAGAACAGTATCTGCTTCAACCACGGGGTGCGACGCCGCTTCCAGTCGCGCATCTCTGTGCGGTCCGATACGGTCACCTGGTCCAGGTGCTCCAGGTCCCATGCAAATTCGTTTGCCGTTGAGTAGCGGTCCTGCGGTTCGCGCTCCAGGGCGCGATAAATCACTTCCTGAAGCTCCGGCGAGATGTCCTTATTTATTTCGCGCGGCGGCACCGGATTGTTGACTAGCCTGTCGTTCATCACGAGAAATGGATTCGTGCCGGAGAAGGGAGTTTCTCCGGTCAGCATTTCGTATAGAATCACGCCCAGCGAGTAGATGTCGCTGCGCCCGTCGCCGCGCTTTCCCTTGACCTGCTCCGGTGAAATGTAGTCGGGTGTCCCCGCGATCTGCGACAGCTTGCCGAACGTCAGGCGTCGAGCCCCAGTCTTTCCCGCTATCCCAAAGTCGATCAGTTTGATCCGGTCCTGGGCGTCGATCATGATATTCTCCGGCTTGAGATCGCGGTGTACCACGCCGTTCCGGTGAATGTAATCCAGGGCATCGCAGATCGCTATGGTAATGGCGCACGCCCGCTCCTTCGGCAGATTTTGGTTTTCCACCAGCAATTTTCGGAGCAGGCGGCCATCCACCCACTCCATTACCATGTACACCTGCCCGGGCTCCCCGCTGTCCAGCACCTTCATCACGCCGGGATGATCCAGTCTTTCGCCTATTTCGATCTCGCGCGTGAAGCGGTCGAAGAGTACCGGGTCCCCCTCCATATCCGGGTGCGGTTTTTTGATGGCGACCTGCCGGCCGGTGCGCATGTCGGTCGCCCGATATATCGATGCCATTCCACTACGCGCTACCAGTTCCTCGATACGATAATGGCCGAGTTGGCCGCCGGGGCGCAATGATGCCATGGGTAACACCGGAGCGGAAAGCGGAAAGCGGGCAATTGGAGCATCCAGGCTAGAAGGGCTGTCCATAACCCCTCCCCCCAGCTTTTGCGTTCCGACTACCGACTAGCCGAACGCTTATGGTATCACTCACGTCCTGGTGACCGATCTTCATTAAGAGAATTTTAGGCGTGGGTGCATAAAGAAGGCGTAAAGAAACCGTCAGGATACCATTTAGACCAATGCCCGTTGCGAAATGACGCTACTCTTCGTCCCGGGCCTTTGCAACGCGAAATAGATCCATCGACAAAGCGGCCACAATCAGGCCCAGCCCGATCATCGGAACGCTTCCGCCAACCGCCAGCGCGGCCGCCAGCATTCCAAACGCGAACAGAATTGCCGCAAGCGCCAGTCCTTGGATGATCTCAGTTCCCATAAATCTCGCTCCCGTCAGGCTTCGGAGACACCGCCCGCGGAACCGTCATGCTGCGACTCCATTCGTCTCCGAACTCTTTTTTGAACCAGTGCGATCTCCCTGGCCACATCCTCGAGGGTCGCCTTAATCCTGCCGTGCATACGTTCCAGACTGCTATCGAGACCCCGCATTTCAGAGTCCAGGTCCTCATCCAGCTCCGGCAGGGGCAGTCCGGAGTTTCGCAAGGCTGTGCGCACTTCAACCCTGCTCTTGCGCCCGATCCCGCGCACGGCCGAAAGGTCCAACCCTAACAAGTCTTTTACCCTCTCGCATCCGAGACGATGGATCGCATTCCGCGCACGCGAGGATAACGCAAGGTCTTCGATCGGTGATTCAAGGGACACGGGCCTGCCGTCCTGTCCGGCATTTCGGATAGTGTCCAGCCGCGCGTCCACTTCGTACAACATGCGAGAGACGCGCGAAGGTGAAAGACCTGCGCTCGCACCGATCCCAGTCAGACTTAGCCCTTCGTGAAAGTATGCGGTAAACACCGCCCACCTTTCCTCATCGATCGAGGCGGGTCTTGGGATAGGCTGTTTCCGGGCGTACTTGGCACGCAGTCGTTTGAGTCCCCTCTCCACCTACATCTCCGATCTGCAGTTACTGCCAGCGTCCAAACTGAACCCCTCCTCCAATCGGAGCCGCGACCGTGAGGGAGCGGGTGGTCTCATGAGCAACTTACTGCCGCTCAAGTCTCAGCCATGCTCAATTCTAAGTACGGAGCCCTTCACTGTGCCAATAAAAAGAATTGATTGGTCGAATTGAGATTATCGTTGGTCCCTCATCCCTTCACAGTTGCGACGCGGAGATAATCAATCCACCGGCGACGATACAGGCGCCGCCCAGCAGCACCCGTATGGTCGGAACTTGTCCGAACGCGAGCCAATTGATGAGCTGCGCAACCACAAAAAACAGAACCACATAAACCCCCAGTAATCGTCCGAAGTCCCACGGGGGTGTGTTCACTGCCCAACCATACGCGAACAGCACCGCCGCTCCCGTCAACAGGAACAAGTATCGAAAGCTTGCGGGAGCGTGCAGCCCTTTTCGAACCAGCGCGTCGCCGCCGGCCTCCAGCAGCGCAGCCGCGCATAGTACCGCTAGTGTTTTGAATGTAGTCATAAAGTCGGAGAGTCTACCTTGGTCTGAAGTCTTCGCGATGGATAACGAATTCCGGATAGGCTCCGGCACCCAATTCATATAGATCCAAGCCGTGTGGCTCGCCCTCGGCAGGAACACGTTGGGGATAGAATCGGTTCAGCAGCCAGTTCAGCGAGTAAGTCATCGGCAGCACGAATCCCACCAACGTTACCACACCGGCCAGTTGCGCCAGCCACTGGTTCGAATTCCCGCCACCCGTTCCATTGAGTACCCAGTCTCGTGGAACGCGCGCAAAAATTCCCAAGGCCAGCAGGCCCCACAGGCCGCCGACCGCATGCACCGAGATCGACCCCGCCGGGTCATCCACTCCCACTCGCGCGTCGAGCCACTCCACCGATAGTGTCACCAGTACTCCGGCAATCGCTCCCGTCAATACCGCGGAAACGGGATCGACGAATGTGCACGCAGCGCTACTGGCCACCAGGCCGCCGGTCCAGCCGTTCACGCAGAGTGACGCATCGGGCCTGCCGAAACGCATGCGGGTTAAGCCCGCGACCGCGAGCGCGCCGGCCGCCGCGGAAAGCGTGGTATTCACCGCCACCAGCACCACACCGCCGGCAGTGCCCCCGCTCAGCAGCAGGCTGCCACTGCCATTAAGGCCAATCCACCCCAACCAGGTTAGGAAACAGGCAAAGAGGACCAGAACCGCGTTGTGTCCTGGGATAGCCGACGGCATTCCGTCCGCTGCGTACTTTCCATGGCGTGGCCCCAGAATCCAGGCAATCGAAAGAGCTGTGAGACCGCCCAACGCCTGGATAGCTCCAGCGCCTCCCGCATCCAGAAAGCCGTAGCCCCAGCCGGCGTTAACGCCAAGTTGAGCCAACCAGCCCCCACCCCAGACCCAGTGCGCAAATAAAGGATACGTCATACCGGCCAAAAGAGCGGTGGAGGCGCAACTGGCGCCCAATCGCCACCGGTCATTGCCTGCTCCCAGCGGGATCAAGGCTGCAATCCCCACGCTGAACATACCGAGCCACGCGGTCAGCGCCGCGCGTGACCCGTCCTGCCGCAGACCGCGAAGAAAGAGCGGTCCGGCTCCAATCCAGTTCCACGCCTTGCCCGCCACCGTGACCGAGTGAGCCGGCCCCCCCGCGTAGCCTTGCCACGACCATCCGCAAAAGAAGTACGTCAGTACGGCCACGCCGACCACACAGACTGAGGCCATCATCGCGTGAGCGGCGCTGCGCGAGCGCCCCAGTCCTGTGTGAATCAAAGCCAGTCCCGCGGCTGCCAGGGGAACCAAAAGGATCAGTACGGCACAGAGCGCCTGCGACATGTCGGACAACACGGGAACCTGTGCCTGCATCATTATGATTGTCGCCGAGGGAGAGTCGGAACGAAAGTGGAATTGCACATTCCGACCGGGCGCTGCGCACGAAGCTCTGATGATACTCGATTCCTCGGTTCACCTTGCGATCGCCCGAACAGGAATTTTCAAATTGTAACAATAAAAATTATCTATTTCCCTTTGGTAAACAAGAAAGCCTACACTTGACCCTAATTGAAGGCGGGCCCTGTCAGCATCGCCCTCGACGGCATCCCTGTCGTGCCGAGTTCCCACCTACACCTTGGAGGCGAGTCATGCGTTTAACGTATAGTGCAGCTATAGTCCTCGGGTCTCTCTTGGCAAGTGCGGTCGTCGTTGAGGCGCAGACCGATAATCCTCCCACCGGGCAAACGCCGGCAGCGGCGCCGGCGGCGGCTCCTCCCGCTCCGGCTCCGGTGGACCCAGGACCTCTCCATCAGTGGGGTACCGATTTCAGCTTCATGTTCGATGGGTACATCGAAAAGAACTTCAACAATCCCCCGTCCGGGTTCAACGGACTGCGTAACTTCGATTTGCGCTCCGACATGCCGCACGTCAACATGGGAATGATCACAATCGACCATGCCCCGGCTCCCATCGGCTTTCATTTAGATGTGGGCTTCGGCGAAACCTTCGACGTGATTCACTCCGGCAACCGCGATCCGGACGCCTGGAAGTACTTCAAGCAGGCGTACCTCAGCGTTAAGCCGAAATCGTGGCACGGCATCGAATTAGATGCTGGAGAATTTGTCACCTCGGCCGGCGCGGAAGTTATCGAGACTAACCAGAACTTTAACTATTCGCGGTCGATACTCTTCGCTTGGGCCATCCCCTACTCTCATACCGGTTTCCGGCTGCAGTATCCCATCGGCCCTCACTTCACGGGGAGCTTTCAGGTGGTCAACGGGTGGAACAATGTCGAACCCATCAACAGCGGCAAGACCTATGGCATCACGGGCGCGTATGCCTGGAAAAAAGTGACCTGGAACAATAACTACTACGTAGGTCCCGAGCACGCCCACACCACCGTTGGATGGCGCAATCTCTACGACACCAACGTCGTAGTCAACCAGACTGACAATCTTAGTTGGTACCTCAATTTCGATTACGGTCATGACAAGAGCGTCGGCCCCGGCTCGAGCCAGTGGGTAGGGTTGGCCGGTGCGGCTCGCTACGCCATTGGCAAAAAGTATGCCGTCGCCACACGACTTGAGTTCTTCAACGATATGGACGGATTTTCCACGGGCACGGCGCAAACCATAAAGGAATTTACCCTGACCGGCGAATACAAGCTCACGGGATGGCTGATGTCGCGCGCCGAGTTCCGGACCGACTGGTCGGATAAGCCCTTCTTCGAAAAGCAGAATCAGCCCGGTGGTGCAACCTCACAGCCCACCGTGATGATCGGATTGATCGCGTATTTCGCGCCGAAAAAATAGAATTTGAGCGGGAGTAAGGTCGCATAGCTCTAACTCCCGGTCCCGACTTCTGGCCTCTTTAAACGATTTTTTAGGAGAGAAACGATGGCAGACAACTCCGAAGTTACAATGAAACCGACTTTGGGACTGACCGGATTGACGATGAACGCGATGGCGCTCATCGCCCCCGGCGCCTTCCTTTGGTTAACCTTCGTCGCCCAGGGATCCGCCGGTGCGACGGCGCCTTCGATGTGGGCGGGCATCTTTTTCGCGCTACTGCTCTGCCTGGCTACCGCCGTCTGCTACGCGGAGATGGCAAAACTCTATCCCGGCACCGGGAGTTCGTATTATTTTGCCGAACAGGCGTTTCTCAACCATGACGCAGCTTGGCCGTATGCTCGAATCTCCAAGTTCATCGTCGGCTGGGGCTCTCACTTGTACTACTGGCTCTATCCCGGCGTGATGGTTGGAGTCATGGGAGTCCTTGTCGGCTACCTCACTGGAACCATCTGGCCGTCGTTTATGAGCGCATCAAATCCCGGACCTATGTTCATGATGGCCGTCGCCATCGCGTTCTCGTTCGGTATTGCCTATATCGCACACCGCGGTGTGAATGGCTCGACATCGGTCAATGTCGCCATCAACGTCATCCAGATCAGCGCCCTCCTCGTCTTCTCGGTGATGGCTCTGGGTTACCGCATGAATCACCCTCCGGGCAGCCAGGCTTTTCAGTTCGATTCCGCCTCTGGTGACGCGTACACCTATGAGTTCGCCACCGAAAAACAGACCGTCAACGGGCAGCCTGCAGACGTCATCCTGCGCGACAGCGCCGGCGTTCCCAAGCCGAAACTCGATGCGGCGGGCAAGCCCGTGCCGTTCCAGATCGCATTTCCCGAGAAAGACGAGAAGGGCAACTTTCTCTCGCACCCCACCGCCGGTTCCGTAACGAGCATGCATAACTTCGGTTGGATGTTTGTTCAGGCCACCATCGCCATTCTGATTCTCGTCGGATTCGAATCGGTGACGGCCATGGGCGGTGAGGCCAAAGATCCGAAGCGCCACATTCCCATTGCGGTAGTCACTTCGCTGCTGGTGCAGGGCGCCTTCTGCTATCTAATCGAGTACTTCGCGGCAAACTACTTTCTAAATAGCGGCTACACCATGCAAAATGCGGTGGGGTCGGCCGCGCCCATCGGCGACATGATGGTCGTCGTCGGCAACGCCATACTCGGCCCGGGCAATGGACGAATCTTCATGGAGTTCCAAGCCTTCACCGTGTTCCTGGCGATCATCGGCACCACGCTTTCCTGCATGAACACCGGAGCGCGTGTCACCTACGCGATGGGTAAGGACGAAGAGTTGCCCGATTCCATGGGCAAATTGCACGCCCGCAACCTCACCCCCCACCGCGCCATCTGGCTGCTCGCGAGCATCTCCGCCGTGGTTGGATGCGTTACGGTCAGCAACCTTTTCGGTAATGCCGGCGCTCTGACGGACGCCACCATCAAAGCCCTGCCGCAGGGTTTCTGGTCGAGTTTCGGTTACTTGGGTCATGACCAGATGGCCGCCATGCCGAATTCTCTTCTCACGGTCACCCTGGCTTCCAATTTCGGTACCTTCGTGCTCTACGCGCTCAGTTGCATTACTTGTATGATCGCGTTCCACAATCATCCCAAATACAGTCCGTTGCGCCATCTGATTATCCCCGTATTCGGGCTGTTGGCGAACCTGGCATGCATGGCGTTCTACCTGATCGGTCCGTTCATGGGTTACGGCACCAAACTGGAACCGCTGCTGGCACTCGGCGTCGCCCTGGTGTGGGCGGTTTACGGCGGTGTCTACTTCATCCGTTCGAATAAAGCTACCGGGCGCACTACTCTGGTGGGAGTCCGGTCCAGTGCGAATGCCGCATCGTAATATGTACCTATATGTTAGACCTTGAGTTTGCTCAAGCTTCCGACTGCGGGCGAGTGCGTGGCCACAATGAGGATTACCTCGGCTTCGTGCTCCCCAGCGTCCCGGAACAGCAGCAGACTCAAGGCTGGCTGTTTGCCCTCGCCGATGGAGTGGGCGGCCAGGACCGGGGCGAAGTCGCTTCCCGCACCGCGGTGGAGACGTTGCTCGCCGGTTTCCGCAAGGCCCCACGCGGCGAGCAGCTCAGATCGTTGCTGCCCCGCCTCGTGCAGGCCGCCAACGAAAAGGTCTTCGAGGCCGGGTTAGCCAGCAAATCGCGCGGTCCCTCGATGGCGACTACAGTGGTGGCATGCGCCCTGCGATACGACCGCGCCGTAGTTTCCCACGTGGGCGATTCGCGCTGCTACTTGATTCGACACGGCCGCGCCACCGTGCTTACCCGCGACCATACGGTAGTCGGCGAGCGCGTGCGTTTGGGCCTGATCTCCGCCGAGGAGGCCGCCGAAGCTGAGACGCGGCACGTCCTCACCCGTTCGCTCGGCAACGCCATGTTCGTCGGCGTCGAAACCAGGGACCACCTGGTCCTCACCGGCGATGTCCTCCTCTTGTGCTCTGACGGTCTGCACGGCGCGGTCCCAGCCGCCGACATCGCGGACATCGTCACCCGCAACACCGACCTCAACGCCGCGGCCCGCGAACTCATCGACGCCGCAAACCAGCGCGACGGCAGCGACAACATCAGCGTTCAACTGATCCGAATCCGCAGCGTCGAGCGCGTAGGAATGTACCGAGGCCGTCCCTACAAACTAGCGTAGGATAGGCCTCCTGGCCTGTCCACTCGTCCCCTCAACACGCCGCCAGCAGTCGTTCCTTGAGCCTCGCTTGCATCTCCACCGATAGTTTTCTTCCATCGTGTGCCACATAAAACACATCGATTGCGCGGTGGCCTTTCGTATCCACCAACACCACATCGATGTTGCATGCGTTCGACGAGAATACCGTTGCCAGGGAATACAGCAGTCCCGGCCGGTCTTCGGTCTCAATCTCTACCAGCGTCGCCGCCGGGCACGCTTCGGAATCGAACTGAACCTGCGAAGGCAAAGTCCGCTTTTTCGCGTCCGGCAGCCCCTGTCCCCGCATCAACCGGTGCGCGTCCGTCTTGCCCAGCGCGATTCGTTGAATCAGGTCGCTCAGCCGGTCGGCTTCGCTCGGGTTTTGTTGCAGCATGCGCTTCGGGTCGCCGAAAACGAACGTGTCCAAAAGAACTCCCGAAGCGTTCGAGAAGGCTTCGGCCTTCAGTATGTCCAGCCCGAAACTGGAAATCGCTCCGGCAAACGACGCAAACAGGAACGGTTTATCCCGCGCCACCACCGTGAGCCGGTACGCCCCTTCCTTTGGGTCCAGCCGTATCGCCACTCCGGTCGGCCGGCTCAGCTCGAACAGCTGTAAATGGGAAGTAATCTCCGCGGCAGAGTGCGCCCGCAGGTACCTCAGCGGAAATCCCTTGATGAACTCCGCGTTACCCGGAAGATTCTCTGGGACCTTCTGGATTCGATCCGTCTCCAACTCGCGCATCAGCTCATGCTGGGCCATACTGCACGCACGCCACAACTGTTCCAGCCGCCACTGTACCTTGGCCTCTTCGCTGAGCCCCACGATTCTGGCGTACGTCATCACCGCCAGCATCTTCAGCCGCTCGATTGTTCCCACGCGGTCCGCCAGAAGCCGTGCCGTCGCGGGGTCGTCCATGTCGCGCCCGCTGACAGCCTCGGAAAGAGCAGACTGGTGCAGGATCAGGAATTCCACGGAGCTTTGCGCTTCGCCCGGCATCTGTATGCGCGCCATCGCCTCCCGCGCGCGGTTTACCGCGAGCCTCGCGGGATCGGCATCGCCCCGCCCCATCTCGTGAAAGAGCAGCGCAAACTCCAGGACCGTTACGTCGTCGATTTCGGAGAGCAACCCCGCGAATCGCTGCTGTTCCGGTGTGGTTGCCGCATCCAATTCGATCACGTGCTCGATTGTCCGCAGCGCATACTCCCCCGCCGTATAGCCGTACCCCGAATCTGCGGTGACCAGATATTCGATCGCGCCCCACTCGGGAAACAGACCCCGCATCAGGCCGGTGGTCTCGAGCGACCGCAGTGCCATCGCCGCATGCGGGCAGCCAAGAATACTCTTGAGCGCGGGCCACAGCGGCCGCGGTTGCGCGCAGTACTCCGCGAATGCCTCACGCGACGCTTCAAGCCTCCGCTCCGTCTCCGCAGCCGGCGCCACACCGTGGCGTCCGATGAACTCGAGCATCCGGAAAACTACCGTGGGGTCGCTCGCCAATTGCGTCGGGTTCCGTAATAGCAGCCGCTCACGCGAGACCGTGAACTCTTGATTCGACAGTCGGGACCGTTGCTCGCGGAAGTTCTCCAGCAGCGAACTCTGGTTCTTCTCAGCCCCGGCCATCGCCCGGCGCGCCTCGTTGTAGATCGTGTGCGCGCATTGGAAATACTCGCGGATCCACTCGGATGCAGTCTTCCCGCCCGCGAATGCCTGTAGTGCCGGGCTCTCCTGAGTTTCGATATCCAGAATGTTCTGGTCGCATCCGGCACGATAATGCAGGAAGCACCGCGCGGACGAAACGAACGCGGTCGCCTGGCTCAGTTCGCCGCCTCGTCCTTCGTGCTCCCCTTTTAACATCGCCAGCCAATCCACCAGCCGTACGTCCTGTAAGCCGCCGGGGCCGGACTTCACGTCGGGCTCCGCATGGAAAGGCGTGTTCTGATATCTGCCGTGGCGCCCTCGTGCCAGTTCGCAAAGGCGCAGGCTCATCTTCTGGCAATGCAACGCCAGGGCGCTTGGCAGCCTGATCTCCAGCTTCTCGTAGACAGCCCGGTCGCCGGCCAGAAGCCTCCGGTCCAGCAGGCTGAACCCCGGCACGCTTGCCCGCTCCACGGCATCCAGGCACTCGGCAACCGTCAGCACCGGAGAGTTCACTCGCAGGCCCGCGTTCCACAGCAGTCGGACCATCTCGGGCAATAGTTCCTTGAGCGCGTCGGCCTGCTTCCCCGAGTCCAGCAGCAGCACGATGTCCAGATCGGAGTACGGGAAAGTCTGGCCAAGGCCGTAAGCGCCGCCCGCCAACATCGCCAAAGATTCCCGGTACACCGGCCCGATCGCCGTCCGGTACGCCTTGACCACCACCTCGTCGATGGCCAGCGTGAAGGCTTTCTGCGCTCGGGATGCGTCGCCTCCCGCCAGGAATTCCTCTTCGATCGCGCGCCATGCGTCCGTGGATTGCAGATTCTTCGGACCTCTGGTCATCGCGTCGGCCCTTGGATTCAATCGTCCCTCCACCTCTCTAGTATCACGCAGCCTCTTCGCGACCCCGCAAGCGGATTCTCTGTATAGGCCGCATCGAAATTATCTATCGCGATATTCGGTGTCGTTCCCCTAGAGTATGTTGACAGCTCGCGCGGCGAGGATTGCGATCGTCGCCAGCGAGATGCACGCCTGCAGCATCATCAGCACCTTAGCCCACCGCGAAAGCACCGGGACATCGGTGGGCGAAAAGGCCGTGCTCGTGTTGAAGGCCAGAAACAGGTAATCCACGAAGCCGGGAGTCCATTCATCCTCGCCCATCTCCTTGCGCAGCTCCGGGTCCAAGACCATCTGCGGAAACAAAAATGCCCCGTCCGTGTGGGCGCGGCGCAACGCCCGCTCGTGCGGTCCCCCCGCGTCCAGCCTCCAATACCAGCACGCAAAAACCAGCAGATTGCAGATCCATAGTGCCAACGCCGAGCGTAACAACTGCCCCGGCGGGTCCTTGTGCGAGGGCAGCCGCGAGATCAGCAGAGCCAGCGAAATGATGACCGACAGTGTCACAACCAACGACGCCGCATAGCCCAAAAAATGGGACAAGCGCCAGTTTCCGCGATGATGGGAAATTGTAGCCGGAATCGCCAGCGCGGCTACCAGCGCGGCTACCAGCCAGTCCGGACCCACCGTAAGCTCCGACGGCAGCGCCCAGTGCAGGCCGCCGATCGACAGCAGCGCCAGCGCCGCCGGCCACCGTGGCTCGCTCGTTAGAACACTATCATCCGACATGTATCCTATTGTGCCCTCAAAAGCACCCCAGTAAGCCGTATTTCCGCGCCCCAATCCGAGCCGCGACCGTAAGGGAGCGTTGCCGCCCCTCCGGCCACAGTTTGTGTTACCTTGAGCCCCGAGGAGTTGGAAATGCAACGAAGGCACTTTCTGATGGGTTCTCTGGCCGCCGGCGCGGCAACTCGTGCCGCCCTCCCGGCGAGCGCCAATGATACCGTGCGTGTCGCGTGCGTCGGCGTTCACGGGCAGGGCAAGGTGCACGTCGCCCGCTATGGAGCCATGCCTAACGTAGAAGTCGCAGCCATCTGTGACATCGACGAAACTGTCCAGAACGCCTGCATCGCCGACATGGAAAAAGCCGGCAAGAAACGCCCGGCCGTATACTCCGATATCCGCAAGCTTCTGGAAGATAAAACCATCGACGCCATCTCCATCGCCACCCCGAACCACCACCACACCCTCCAGACCATCTGGGCCTGCCAGGCGGGGAAAGACGTCTACGTGGAGAAGCCCTGCTCCCACGACATGTTCGAGGCTCGCCAAATTGTAGCCGCCGCGCGCAAGTACAATCGCCTCGTGCAGCACGGCACCAACAGCCGCTCCAGCATTGCCCGCGAGGCCATCCAGCACGTTCACGACGGACTCATCGGCGATGTCTACATGGCTCGCGGCCTCTGTTTCAAATGGCGCGACACCATCGGCCGCAAGCCCACCGAACCGGTGCCGCCCGGCGTACACTACGACCTCTGGCTCGGTCCCGCGCCTGAGCACGCCTTCACGCGGAACCGCTTCCACTACAACTGGCACTGGTTCTGGGACTACGGCAACGGCGATCTCGGCAACCAGGGCATTCACCAGGTCGACGTCTGCCGCTGGGGCCTGGGCGTGAAGTATCCGACCAAAGTAACTGCTACCGGCGGCCACTTCATGTTCGACGATGACCAGGAAACGCCGAACACCCTGAATGCCGCTTTCGAGTTCGACGACAACGGCAAAAAGAAGATGCTGGTGTTCGAAGTGCGCCACTGGATGAGCAATCACGAATCCGGCATCGGCGAGGATGGCCGCGCTCCCAACACCGTCGGCACGGTCTTCTACGGCTCGAAGGGACGCCTGTCGATCTGGGACGAAGATCACGGCCGCTACCAAAGCTATCTCGGACGCGACGCGCAGCCTGGCCCTTCCGGCAACGACATCGGCAACAATTGGGCCAACTTCATCGCGGCCCTGCGCACCCGCAAGCCGGAGGATCTCAATGCCCCCATCGAGGAAGGCGCCATCTCCACCACGCTGGTCCACCTCGCGAACATCTCCTACCGCGTGGGCAGGACTCTCCATTTCGACGCCGCCAGCTACTCCATCCGCGGCGACGCAGAGGCCACCCGCATGTTCCGCCGCGAGTATCGCAAGCCTTTCGTCGTGCCCGAAAAAGTCTGACCTCGCGACCGCGAAAAGTCGCTAGCGCCCGCTGACCTGCCGTACCGCGGCGGCGTGGTTCCACGCCTCGGGCTTGATCTTCATGCCGAACCCCGGCTCCTCGGGAGCTTGTATGAATCCCTCGCGCGGCGCGAGCGGGTTCTCCAGCATCGCCGGCCAGTCACGTTCGTAGAACCGCTGGCAGCTCTCCTGTATCCACACGTTGGACAGCGACGTGGTGAGGTGTGTCGACGCGTAGAACAGCAGCGGACCCCCGGCTGTGTGCGGAGCCACGGGAAGCTCGTAGGCGTCCGCCATATTTGCGATCTTCCGCGCCTCCGTGAGGCCGCCGCACCACGTCACATCGAACATGACAAACTTCGCTGCGCGCGCCGCCAGTATCTGCTCGAACTGCATCTTGCCCGCCATGCGCTCGCTGATCGTCAGCGGCAGGGACGTGGCCGTCGCCAGTTCACGATACTGATTGGGGTTTCCCGGTAGCAGCATGTCTTCAAGCCACATCGGTCCGTACGGCTCCAGCGCCTTCGCGATCCGTATGGCGGAAGTCAGGTTCCAGTTGGAGTGAAACTCCATCGCGATTTCAATATCGTTCCCGTAGGTGTCACGCAGTTTTCTTACCGGCCCCAGAGCCTGGTCGATATCCTGCTGCGTGATGTACTGATGGCCATTGCGCTGCGCCGCGCCGTCGAATGGCCACACCTTGATCGCCTTGATACCGCGCGTTTCGATCAACTCGCGCATGATCTTCTCGGGCTCGCGGAGAAAATCGTATTTATAAGGAAAGCACGTATTGTAGAGCCGGACCCGCGGATTTGTCTTGCCCCCGATCAGCCGGTAAACCGGCGAATCCAGCGATTTCCCCAGCAGGTCCCACAACGCCAGGTCGATCGCGCTCAAGGCGCGCATCTCGGCGCCGCCGGTTACCTGATAGTCGAACGAACGGTACAGGTCCGCCCAGATGCTCTCGATGTCGCGCGCGTCGCGGCCGATCAATTGTCCCGCCACGCCGTGAATCGCTGCCGCCTCGTTGGCGTTGCGCGGATAAGTCTCGCCGATTCCCGACACGCCCGAGTCCGTGTCAATCTTCACCCAGGTCCAGTGCGGCCAGAACGGAGCATCTTCGCGCGATTTCCAATACACCGTCTCGATCCGCCGGATGCGCATCGATGGTGCGCCCTGCGCGGCTTTCTGGTAAGCAACGGCCTGTGGCGAGGCCATCAGCGAACTAACGAAAGATCTGCGGTTGAGTGCCATGCATCGAATATAGCCAATTGCGGCATAGACCCTGTAACCTATTAATCTATGCAGCGGACCGGCCGCCCGAATCGCCGCCTGAAAATCGCTTCATTCATTCTTCTCGTCTCCATCGTCGTGCTGTCATTGGCGACCATGCCCACCAAATCCCCTACGGCGGCCAATCCCATCTTGTCCGGCGCGCAGATCCCTGCCAACGTGCGCGCGATCCTCGAAAGATCCTGCCAGGATTGCCACTCCGAAGCCACCCATTACCCCTGGTACAGCTACGTCGCGCCCGTTTCCTTCCTGATCCGCGGCGACGTAATCCACGGACGCGAGCACCTGAATCTTTCCCGCTGGTCCGAATATTCCATTGTGCGAAAGCAACGAAGTCTCTCGGAAATCGCCAACCAGGTAAAGGATCGCGACATGCCACTCTCGCAGTACACCTTGATTCACCCCGACGCCCGCCTCTCCGACGCCGACGTGGATGCCATCTTCAAATGGACGCAAGCCGAACGCTCGCGCCTGATCGCTAAGTAGGACAGACCATCGCCTTTTGTGGTCTGTCATGCTTCGTAAAAGCATTGCCATCGACGCGCCTGAAAACCCACCGTGCCGCCTGCCAACCCACTATTTCTACCGTCGCGGTTCCCCGACCACCACCACCCGATCCGCTGCAACATCGCGCACAACCTGCTCTACCCCCGACGGCCATCGAATGTCGATCCGATCCACGCGCGTGCCCGTCCCGATTCCAAAATGCAGTCGCAGATCGTTCTGCGACAAATAGCTCCCGCCGCTCCGCACCTCATCGGATTGTGTCTGCGCGCCTACCGTCAGCCGCACTCTCGCCCCCAGCGCGCTCCGGTTCGATCGAGTACCGCTAAGCCTCAACCCGATCCAGTGGTTCGCCGGCCGCATCGTCTGTTTCAGCAGCGTCGGAGCTGCGTTCTGGTTGTTGATCAACACTTCCACCAGGCCGTCGTTGTCGTAATCCCCAAACGCAGCGCCGCGCGCGGATTGCCGCTCCGCAATGCCCGGCCCGGCGCTCTCCGAGATATCCGCGAATTTGCCCTCGCCCATATTGCGATACAGAATCGCGTGATCCCGGTAGTGTATATCGTTGCCCAGTCGCTCCACTTCGGGAAACGCATGCCCGTTCACCAGCAGCAGGTCCGGCCGCCCATCGTTATCGAAATCGAAGAAGCCGCACCCCCACCCTACGTACCGGGTATTACGTGCCAGTCCCGCCGCAATTGTGACATCGTCGAACTCTCCGCGTCCCCGATTTCGGTACAGCGTCTCGCGTTCGTCCGAGAAATTACTGCGGAAAATGCCGGGCCTGCCGTCGCCCGCGAAATCGGCCACCGCCACTCCCATGCCGGACATCGCCTGGCCATTCTCGTCGAACGCTGCCCCGCGCAGCACCGCTTCCTCGGCGAACTTCCCGTTGCCTTGATTGATGTACAGCAGCGATGGCGTTCGATCGCAGGCCACGTAGATGTCCACCAGGCCATCCTGGTTAAAGTCGCCGGTCAGCACCCCCAGCGAATAATTCTGGTCCGGAGCGGACACGCCGGAAGCATCCGACACATCGCTGAACGTTCCGTCCCCGTTGTTGTGATACAGAATATTGCGATCGAAAGGGAGCCCGCGCGGCCCACATGCTACCGGCAGCCCGCGATACCAGCAGTAAGGATTCTGACCCGGCAGCGGTGCGGTCGCCGCGTCGAACTTCACATAGTTGGCAACAAACAAATCGGCGTGACCGTCGTTGTCATAATCGAGAAACGCGCAGCCCGTGTTGTAGCGCATGCGATCCTGCTTCAACCCAGCGCGTTCGCTGACGTCCTCGAATCGTGTGCCGCCCACGTTCCGGTAAAGATGATTCTGCCCCCAGTAAGTGACGAACAGGTCGGTGTAGCCGTCATTGTCGTAATCGGCCGCGCACACACCTTGCCCCCACCCCGTCGCAGCGCCGAGTCCCATCTTCGCCGTGACATCCGTGAACCGTCCCTTGCCATCGTTATGATACAGGCGACTCAAACCGCCTTCCCCGGAAACCAGGAAAATATCCAGCAGTCCATCGTTGTCGTAATCCAGGAATGCAGCCCCGCTGCCCGTGGTCTCCAGGATGAATCGTTTGGACTTATCGCCGCCGTTCGGGAACCGCTCCGTCAGGCCTGCGCTCGCGGCCACATTACGAAAGTCCACCCGATAGGTGTCGCCCGCGAAGAACAATAGCACGGAGACAGCGGCCCATTTCACTGTTTGGACGCCTTCTCGCCGAGCTTTTTCAAAAACTCGGTGAACTCTCCTTCGGGCGGCCGGCTCAACTTATCGAACACTGCTTTTTCCTTCTGCGCGTCCCCCATCCGCCCCGTATTGCGGTATGCCAGCATCAGGCTGTAGTGCGCCGCCTCGCTCGCGGGTTGCAGCGTGACCGCGCGCTGCAATAGCGGGATTGCCTCGCCGTATTTCTTCGCATCGGATTTCGTCTTCGCCAAAGCGATCAGGGCCTCAGCGAAATTCGGATCCAGCGAGATCGCCTTCTCGAAGCGGGCCGCCGCCATGGTCGTGTTCTGCTCGGCCTGGAAGATCTGCCCCACCTCGTATTCCGCCGCTGCGTCCGATGGGTTCAAAACCAGTTCGGCTTCAAACTCTTTACGGGCATCGCGCAGGTTGACCGGTTCGTGCGACTGCAGCAGCAACGTGCGTCCCAGCCGGAAGTGCAAATTCAGCGCCGCGGGATTCTTCTGGATCGCCTTGCGATACTCCCCGGCCGCCTCCTGGTACCGCGCCTGCATCTCGAAAATCTCGCCCGAAAGCTGATTCACGCGAAACGATGCGGGTGTCTTCTGGTACATCTGAAACACCGCGTCGTTCCACGCCTTCATGTGGACTTTGGCCGTTTCATAGAGGACATCGGCATCGCCGGGAAAACTCTTCTGCAGTCTTTCCGATCACCGGGAGAGCCTCCGCCGTCCGATCTTGCGAGAGCGCGCACTGCACCAGCGCAATTCCCGCGAGCCTCCGCAACGCTGCATCGCCATTCTTCGCGAATTGCTCTTCGAGATCGCTCCGAGCCGTGCCGCACGCCCCCGTAGCCGCGCGGCTCAACGCGAGAAACGTCCGCGCCGCCGCATCCCCCGGAGACGCCGCGACAGCCTTCTCCAAGCATCTGTCGAGCCTCCCCATACCGTCCGTGCCGGAAGGCCTCGATCCCCTCTGCCGCGGTCTGAGCCCCCAACGATGGACGCGACATCACGAAAACGACGCCCATCCGTGGCGCAGCACTGGTAAGCGTGCGGCGTCGATTCTCACTCGACGCCACCCCCACCCTCCTAATGCCCTGCATCATCCAGCACCAGATCGAGATCGCCGAACCGATGTCGCAGCTTCCCTTCGATCATCCGGAACCCGAGAGCCGGAGCCGCCCCCGGCGCGATCCGCTTCTCGGGCGCCACCTGCTCCGACGACGACATCGCAATTTCCGCAACCTGTCCCGACGCCGCAATCTGCTCCACCAAATCCGTAGTCCGCTCGTCCGCGGCCAGCAGCATCAACAGGAAAAAGTATCTCATCGGCTCTCCAGTTCGCGGAGCGCATTGGTCGCCGCCGCGCTATCGGGCTTTCGTTCCAGCAGCCGCAGCATCACCCCGCGCGCCTTTCCGCGCTCTGCCAGCTTCACATACATTCTGCCCAGGTTCAAGTACAGCAAGCTCCTCATCCGGCGCCACGCGAATGCCATACTCAAAAGCCGCGACCGCGTCATTCGTCTGCCCCATTTGCGAATATAATACTCCGAGATTATTGATCGCGCCGGCATAGTCGCGCCGCAGCGTGATCGCCTTCTCGAACCACGCCTTCGCCTCTTCGTTCCGACCCTCGCGCGCAGCCAGCATCCCGAGATGATTCGGAGCCTCCGCATCTTTTGGATCCATCTCCATGGCAGCACTGGAACAGTTTCGCCGCCGCGCCCGAGTTCCCCAGTTGCGCCTCCACCTCCCCGGCGTTCACCAGCGGATGCGCCGCCTTGGGCAGCAGTTCGATCGCGCGCCGGTAATTCCGCAAAGCCGCGTCCAACTTGCCCTCGCTCAACTCGACGCCTCCCAGATTATTCCACGCCTCTCCCAGCGCGGGATTCGCTGCCACCGCCCGCTCCAAAAAAGATCGCGCAATCGGTAACCTGCCGCGATCCAAATGGATCTGTCCGATCGCATTTAGCGCCTTGTCGTTCTCCGGCGTCTGCCGCACCACCTCCGCCAGATACGGCAGCGCCTGCTCCGCATAGCCCGCCCAGTAAAACGCCGCCCCCAGTTTGAAATAATTCCGCCGCGGCAACCCCACGTAGTCTCCGGGAAACGGTACCGCGAGCCGCTGTCGATCGGGTTCGCGCATCCGCTTCAGATCCGCCGCCAGCGTTCCCGCATCCGGCGCCGCGGCGTACAACTTGTGGACGCGCTGCCGCTCGTCGATCAGCAACACCAGCGGCAAATTCAATTCGGTTCGCCAGTCGAGCAGATAGCGGCGGAACAGCGCATAGCCCGCTGCCACATCCGGCGGCTCTGCACGCAGATTCACCACCTCGATATCGACGTGCAGGTCCGGCGCCTCGCCCTCGCCGATATACAGCAGTCCGGGACCCTTGCGCTTGTCCGGCAACGGCACGGGCTCCAGCAACCACGTATCGTGCGTCCGCGGCTGGTTGTCCGCCGCCGCCAACGCAACCCCCACTCCCCCCGGCATGCCCCCCGGCGCGAACGCCTCCTTCGTCAGCTCCGCGGAACCCTCCGTGACATCGTAACGGTAACCTGCGGCCAGATCGTGGAACTCCTGCCGCACCCCAGACGGCCACACAATCCGCAGATTCGCCACTGAGCCCGCATCGCCGAGCCCGAAGTGAAGCGTCTTCGCATTCTGCGAAAGGTATCCCGACCCCGCCTGCAGAAAACGCACGACGCCATTCGCCTCCACGCGAGCCCCGATCGCATCGCGATTCGATTTCGTGCCCCTCAGCCGCACCGCAATCGACTTCCGCCCGCCCGCGCAGTCATTCCGAAACGCCTGCACTTGTGGTGCCATGCGGCTCTTCACCAGCAGGTCGAGATTGCCATCGCCATCCAGGTCCGTGACCGCGAACGCGCGGCTGTCCAGCGCGCAGTCCAGACCGCTGATGCCCGAAGCGTCGAAATAGCGGCCATTCCGCCGCACGTAGAACACATTGGGCTCGCGGCCATTCCAACTATAGTCTTCGCGTATGAGCTGGTTGATAGCGTTCCAACCCATCTCGTACGCCTCTGACCGCTCACTCGTCGCCGGCGATTTCGCCACCACCTGCCGCCAGAAGAAACTCATCAGATCGGTTTCCTTCGGGCCCGTCAGCATGCCGCAAGTGACGTAAATTTCCGGCGCGCCGTCATTGTCGAAATCGTGTGCGTCGGCGCACCACGCCCAGCGCCCCATCTCCACCTGCTCCACCGGCGACGTTTCCGCGAACGTGCCATCGCCGCGATTCCGATACAGCGAGTTGCCTTTCGTGTGGCGGCGGTACACCTCGCGCAGCGGTCCGTCCGACGCAGGCTTGAACGCGGCGTCGCTGGTCACCCGTTGCCCTGCATCGCTCCACATATTAGATACGTACAAATCGGGCCGCCCATCGCCATCGTAGTCGAACCACGCGGCGCTCATTCCAGGGCCGATGTCCTCGACGCCCGCCTCGCCCGCCACATCCTGAAAGCGCCCGCCGCGATTTCGATACAGATTGTGCCGCCCGAAATCGTTAGCCACGTATAGGTCGGGCCAGCCGTCGCCATCGTAGTCGCACCACGCCGGAGCAAAGCTGAACCGGTTGTTGTTCTGGTTCATCCCGCTTTCCCCGGTGACATCTTCGAACGTGCCCGACCCGTCCGTCTGCAGTCGATTGCGAAACAGAAAATTCGGTGGCCCGTTCTGCGCATCGTGATACGGCGCCGGGTAGCGATACTGGTCCTCGCTCTGAAAATACGTATACGTGCACAGATACAGATCCAGCCGGCCATCGCGATCGTAATCCGAGGCGGACATCCCAGTGAAACTCCCCTGCGGTTTATCGCGAAACTGAAACGCGTCGGTCCTCAAGGCAAATGTTCCGTCGCCCTGATTCAGAAAAAGCACCGGGCCGCCCGACCGCAGCACCACCAGGTCCTGCAGACCGCTGTTGCGTAGATCCAGGAACAGGGCGCACGAGGTATCGTCCAGCAGACCCACGCCGGCCCGCGCCGTGACATCCTCGAACCTGCCCTCGCGAAGTTTGTACAGCCGGTTCGGCAAGCCGCCGGGCTGGCACACATAAACTTCGTCCCGGCCATCGCCATCCATATCCCCAACCGCGATTCCGTTGCTGCCGTAGATATCGATACCCGTCGCCGAATCCAAACGCGCACGCCAGTACGGAACTCCGCGCAGCATCTGTTCGCGGTACGATTCACACCCGCCGAACATTTCCGCAGTCGCGTCGCGGAACAGCGGGCGCGCGGCCCGAGCCAGCGTCTCGCTCACCGGCCGGAACTCCGCCAGCTTGCCGTCCTTCCACTTCTGCGTCCACACGCCGACTCGATATTCCATGCCCGCCTGCGTCGCGCTCTCGATCTCATAGCGCACCACATCGCCCGGCAGGACGAAGAATCGCACGCGCCGAACCGTGCCGAGCGACTCGACCCACTTCTTCAAGCCTTCCGCAAACCCGCCCTCCGCCGCATCGAACTCAGCCACAAAGCAATCCGCAGCGGCGGCGCGATATCGCAGCGGCAAGGGAGAAGGTCCGCGGAAATCCTGCGCCAACGGCAGCGTCCCCGTCTCCGGAAGTCGCCGCAGCAACGCCTCGATTTCCATCGCCGCCTTCTCGCCGGCGAATTCGTCATTGCCGGGCACGATATAACGCGCCAGAGTTTCGTGCGGGCTGGCCTTACGGAAACGAACCGGAAACGGAGCGGCGCGACAATGCCTGGGCCGCGCGAATCCCGCCGCCGCGACACTGACGATGAATTGGCGGCGGTTCATGTCACACGCCCAGCCAGTCCTTCAAATGTTGAAACACTGCCGGGAGCTTCATCGGGGCCGCCGCGGCCAGCAGCGGACAGTCGGCAGGCGCAACCACCAGCATTTCTTCCATCCCGTCGCCTGCAAACAGGTACGCCGTGTTGCTCCGGTACTCCGCGTATTTCTCGAACTCCTGCCATACATATTGATAGAACACTTCGAGATCCACATAAGACCCGAGCGTATCCATCTGCGACGGAATTGGGTTCGTCGCTTCCTGGTCGGCGTAGATCAGCAGGCTGCTGAACGGTTTCACCTTGTTGCGAATCCCGAATCCGACAATCGCCACCGAAGGCCGCGCGCGCCTCACCGCCTGCATCGTGGCCCACTCCACGAATGTGTTGTTGATCAGCAGCGTCCCATTGCCGCTCAACAGAATCGCGCGTGCAAATTCGGCCAGGATCGCGTCCTTCGCCAGTTCGCCTTCCGACGCGAGAATCTTCATCTGCTTCAGCCGCGCACTGAGCTGCCGCGGCCCCGGAACCTGCTGCGCCTCCACCACGCCCTGCACTTCGTGCATCAACCGCTTGCGATAGGACTCCAGCGTCTCGTAGCTGCACTTGACCACCGGCGGGGCAGGGGAGCCGAGCCGGGAAATCCCGCCCCCGGCCTCCACAATCCACGACGTATAGGTGCCGCCCTTTTTCCCAGCCGCGAACAGTTGCGCAATCGTCGGCCGGCCGCCATCCTGTCCCGCTCCCGTCAGCAGCATTGGCAGGAAATCTTCCGCGCGCTCCGGCAGGTCGAGCGCCACCCGCTTTCCCCGACCTGCAAAGCGCGTCCACATGCGGCTCGGATCCGCGGGCAATTGCGCCGGAGCCACCACGATCACCAGCCGCGCATGACCCGCGCGCGCAATCTCCGCATCCAGCGCCGGATCCACTTTTGCAAATACCTGCGACACCGCCGAGCGCCATTCCGGATAATGCGGATTCCGATTGAGAAAATCCACTTGCTCCAGCGTGAACTGCCCTTTCGGGAACGTCTTCTCGCTGACGCCCATCTGCCGCTCCGCCTCGCGCAGCGGCCGGAACCACTGCGAGACCACTGCTGGATCCGACCGGTCCAGCAGGCTGAATAACCGTTCGTGATAGGCGCGCTCGGCGGGGAACAGCAGGTCCCAGTCCTTCATCTGGTCGAAGCAGAACGCCGCGAAGGAAATCGGCAGGCGATCCAGCAGGCCCTTGTCCAGCAAGGTCTGCAGCGCGGGCGAAACCTTGGGAGTGTTCGGCATCAGAGCAACAGCTCTCCCATCGGCTTGCCCGCCAGGCCCGCCGTCTTCACGCCCAGCAGTTCGGCCGCCGTGGCCGCCACATCCACGTGATACACGCTCCGCTCCGTCTCGCCGCGCGGCACCGCCGCCCCCATCGCCAGCAGCCACATATTCCGGCACGAAGGGTCCCCGCTGCGATGGTTCAAAAACCCGTTCGCCGTATTCTGGTCGCCGTCGCGTCCCAGTTCCGGAAGCACCAGCATCGTGGTCTTGCCACGATAGCTCGCGTTCGCCTGAACCTCGTCCCACAACATTCCCGTCAGGCGGTCGGTCTTCGTGATCGCGTTCAGGTACAGCGAATACGATCCCCAGTGCGCCACGTCCATATCCCAGAAGTTCACCAGAATCAGTCGCGGCGCAAACTCGCGCATGATTTCGCGCGTCATGAAAAACGTCAGCTCGTCCCCGGAGGTCGGTGCTTCCGGCCCGTTGATGTATTCCACCAGGCCGCGCACCAGGGTCTCGCGAACCTGCCGGTCCAGTTTGCGCCCGGCCTGGAAAATCGTCCAGCCCACACCCTCATACCCCTCGCTCAACACGCCTTCCAGCCGCCGCAGCACGTCTTCGCGATCGGCCACGCCGCTGGCCGTCCCCTTCTTCACCACATCCTGCACCGCTTCGAGCAGCAGTTGTTTCGGCAGCACGACGTTCGCGCCGTAAGGCTGTCCAAACGCGCGGTCCGAGCTGCAGCCCATCGACGCGAAGCTCTTATTCGTCGCTACCGCCCACGCGTCCGTCGGCCCCGCGCCCGTCTGCTTGCGGAAATGCTCGAACAACGTGGGCCCCGCCGGAGGTTGAAAGCCGAAATCGTCCACCCGCTGCCAGTTGCCCGTCAAAATACTGGCCGTCGAATTGAAATGCGAGAGCACACCGGAATTGACGCAAGACCTGAAAAAATGCCCTTCCGGCCGCATGGCCATTAGCCTGGGTATATTGTGCAGGCCTTCCGGCGCGAACGTCTCGGAGTACCGCACTCCGCCGCCGAACGTCACCACGATCACCTTGTTCGCCGCCCCGCGGCCGGCCGGCTCCTGCGCGCGCAGCCATCCCGGCAAAATCCGGTTTGAGATCGAAAGCCCGGCGAGTTGCAGAAAACGCCGCTTCGACAGCCTCAGCATGATCAGTACTCCGTGATCTCGCCACCGCTGATTTTGCGGCGCACATTCGGTCCCAGATCGAGCGGATGATCGTAGCCCGATTTAATCTCGCCGCCCGGCGAGTAATACGGACCAATGTCGCAGGCCATGCTGCCTTTACCCTCCGCGACAAACTCGATGGACGTGATCAGCTTCGCCGACTTGTAGCCGTAGCGCCCCGGGTCAATCAGACGCAACGGCGCGCCGTGCCGGTCTGCCAGCGGTTTGCCCGCCATATCGAGCGCCATGAGCACGCGCGGCTTGAGCAGATCCTCCACCGAAAAATACTCGTACCACTTGTCCGCGCATTCGAGGCGGACGGCCTTCGCCGTGCTCAACGGCTTCGCCGATTCCAGCAGGTGTCCGAAGCGGAACCCGCCCCAGACCGTCCGCGAAGACCAGCATTGCACGCATTTCATGCGCGTGTTCTGCGTCTCCTGCGGCAGATGGCGGAGTTGTGTCAGTGGGAGCGATTGCGGCTTCTCCACCAGGCCGTGGATCTTGAGCTCGTATTTCGCGGCGTCGATTGGCGCCACAGGGTTGTACCACATCAGCCGGAAACCAAACTCGTCAGGCTCGTCGCTCGGCAGCAGTAGTTTGCGGGTGTCATCCCCCGCGCGCAGTTTGGCCGCGGATGCGGCAGCAGCGGCAAGGAATCGGCGGCGGTCCATGTGCAGCCTCATTTTATACCAGACATCCGCCCGGCGGCGCCGGCCAGCCTGGCATGCAGTTCACGCTCCACGCTTGCCTCCGCGGCCTTGCCCATGCGATCGTATAACCGCGCCAGGTGGTAGTGCGGAACCGGGTCGCTTGGGTTCAATTCCGCGCCGCGCCGCATTTCGCGGACCGCCTCTTCAAACTTGCGCTGCTCGCCAAGTATCACCCCCAGCTCGAAGTGCGATTCCCAGTACGCATCATTCACAGCGATGGATTTGCGCAGCATCGCCTCCGCCCCAACTGAATCGTTCGCCAGCGCCAGCGACTTCCCATACAGAAAGCTGCTCAAATAATTCTCCGGCGCCCGTTTGGCGAAAGCGCCAAACACCTCGGTAATGCGCGGCAGCTTCTCCTCCGCCTGATCTAGCATTCGTCCCAGAAAAACGTAAGGCTGCTCGATCTCCGCATCCAGCTTGATCGTCCGCAGAAACGCATCGATCGCCTCCGGAAAGCGCCGAAGGCCGTAATACGCCACTCCGGTCGCCAGTTCCAGTTGCGCGCTTTTATCGAATTTCTTGCGGCCGGCATCCAGTGTCTCCAGCGCCGCCGCAAACTTCTCCTGCTTCAAATGCAACTGCGCCAGCTCGAAATAGTAACCTTCTTCGAACGGCTTCCGGACAATCGCCGCCTGCAGTAGTTTCGCTGCCCCGGCATAGTCTCCAGTTTCCGAACGGAAAATCGCCAGCGCGTGCAACACCACCGCATTGTCCGCGGCCCGGGTCTCCGCCTTGCCGGCCGCGGCCTCCGCCTCGGGAGCTCTGTGCAACTTCCAGTAAGTTTGAGCCAGCGCCAGCCACACCCCTGCATTTTGCGGCTCCAGTTGCGCAGCCGCTTCCAGGCGTGATTCCGCCAGCGCAAGATTATTCTGGTTGAGCGCGATCAGCCCCTCATGGAACGTGGTTTCAAACTGCCCGGCGAAAAGGACCGCAAACAACCAGAACATGGAAAGGGGCCGTGCAGGGGCCGGCGTGCCCGGCCCCTGCAAAACAGGTTAGAATCGGAGCCGCAGCGAGAGTTGTACGTGGCGCTCCGAGGCCGCCGCCGTACCGGTGATCTTGCCGAAGTTGCCGTTCCCGCCAAGCGACTTGGCGTCCTGCAAGTTGTTGTCGGGAGTATTGTACACCGGTGTATTCGCCAGATTGAACGATTCGGCGCGGAACTGCATCCTGATCCGTTCGGTAAACCGGAAGTCCTTAAAGATGGACAAATCCAGTGTCCGCGTCGGGGGACCGGTCTGGCTCTGTTGGCCGAGATTGCCGCCAGTGAGAGCCGCCGGAGTAGTCACGTTTGCGATGTTGAACCACTGGTTCGGATCGCGTCCGCCCGCTGGTGCGGCGTTGGGATTCATCCCGCTAATCGCGTCGGGAACGCACGCGCCCCAAACTCCCTGGCACCCGTTGTACCGCAGCGTGTACGGCACGCCCGTGCGCAGCGTCACCACACCGTTGAGTTGCCAGTTACCGGCGATCGCGTCCACCAGGCGGTTCATGTTGCCGCCCAGTGCCTTGCCTTTACCGAAGGGAAGGTCATAGACAAACGCGCTGGTGAAGTTGTGCCGGATATCCCACGACGCGCTCGAATATTCGGACGCGAAGTTGGTCGGGTCCGGAGTGCCCAGCCCGGCCGAGCCACTGAGCGGCGTCGCGCTGTCGGCCAAGGCATGACTCCAGGTGTAAGCCATCAGGAATTGCAAGCCCTTGGAGAACCGCTTCTCCAGCTTGGTCTCGAACGCCGAGTAGTTCCCGTATCCGAACGATGAGGTCATCGAGAGCCCGTTGCCGATCGAAGTACACAGCGGGCAGTTCGGCGGCGGCAGGATCTCGCGTTGCGTCTCGCCCGTGATCGCCGAGTTGGTGGTTCCGATATTCGCCGAGGGATCCGAGTTCCACAGGACGACCTGGTGGGAGGAGTGGTTGCCCTCATACCCGACTTCCAGGGACATCGAACCCGGCAACTCGCGCTGCACCACGAAATTCCACTTCTGCACCAGCGGATTTCGGAAGTCCGATTGTACGCCGCGGAACGAAACCGGCGCGGGCAGTGTGAACACATTGGTCGGGTACCCGCCCGTGAGACCGCTCGGGAAGTAATTGCAACCCGCGCACTGTGGCGACGAGACGCCGATGAAGCTGCTGACGCCGTTGGCGCGCGCGAGTTGCACGGTTTCGTTGAACGGTACGCCCTCACCGCGGTTCGGGCTGCCGCCCTGATTTTCCTCGCCGCCGTAGAACATACCAAATCCCACGCGCACTACGGTCTTCTCCCCGATCCGGTAAGCGGCGCCAACCCGCGGACCGAAATCATATTTGTCCCACGGGATTAAGGTGCTGGGCACTTGACCGCGTGATACCGTGACGGTCGGGAACGCCGCCGCGAAGTTCGGCGGCAGCGGAGCATCCTGGTTCGGCCCCTTGGGGATATAGAGAGTCAGGCTCTGCAGGTCGAAATTGGCCTGCCGCCCAAATCGCTCGTCAATCGGTGACCACAGTTCGTAACGCAATCCCAAATTAATCGTCAGCCTCGAACTCACTTTCCAGTCGTCTTGCGCATACCATGCCCAAGCCGATTTCTGCGACGAGACGAAGTTGGTAGTCGAGATGCCGGCGTTGTCCACTTGTCCCAGCAGGGCCGAGGCGATCGCATCGCCGGTGACCGTATTGATCGCCGCGCCCGTGGACCCCTTGGTGGTGAGCGGGAACGCCGTTTCATTCTGGTTGTAGACGATGTTCCCGTGCGGATCGGGCACTTGGAAGAATGGGAACTTGATTGGGCGGAATTCCGCGCCGAACTTCAACGCGTGCGAACCCTTGCTCAACGCCACGTTCTGGATGAAGTCCCAGACGTTGTTGTATTCCTTGGTGGGAATCCAGTCGTTCGCGCCGGTCTGCGGGTAGCCGCCGTTACTGAAGGTAATTTGCGGCAGCCCGCCGTTGTTCGCCGTGGCCATCGTCGGATTATACCCGCCGATGCCGAACTGTGTGAAAAGGTCGGTACCCGGATTGCCGCCGATGCGCGAGGTTACCAGTCGCGTAAAGCCGACGCGCGTTTCTGAAATCAGCGTGGGCTTCCACACCCGCGTGTAACTCATCTGCGCGTTCCGCGCCAAGTCGGTCTCGCCCGCGCCGTTGAATGGGGACCCATCGAGTGGTCCGGGGAAATACGTGCCGTCGGTGCTCACCGCATTCGACCAGCTCAAAGATCCGAACAAGCTATCTTTCGGGCTGATATGGTAGTCCACCCGGCCGTCGCCCTGATCGACGACTTGCTTACCTGGTGTGACGAAGTAATAATCATTGACCGGGAAGCTTCCCGTTTTGATGGGCTGATTCGTACTCGGATAGAGGGAGATTATCTTGGCGAAAGCTGGATCCCATTGGTTCTGCGGAAGGATGTTCCCGGGGAATGGCGTGCGCGAAACCGGTGCGCCGCTCGAGTTCAATACGGTTGAGCGAGGGTCGTAGATCGCGCCCTGGTTGATGGACGAACCCGAAATCGGATCGGTGGCGATCACGCCTCCCAATTCGCTCGAGAAATTGCCTTGCTTCATCGCTGCGGTTGGGACCGTAAGAAACCCGGAATACCCGAGGTTCGCCACTGAACCGCCGGAATCGGCGATGCGCGTTCCCTGATAATCTCCGAAAATGAAGAGCTTATTCTTGATGATCGGTGCACCCGCCGTCGCGCCAAACTGGTTCTGCGTAAACGGTCCGCGCGCCACACCCGCCAGGTTGTTTTCCCAGCGATTCGCGTCCAGGTCCTTGTTCTGCAAAATCTCGAACAGACTGCCGTGAAGCTGGTTGGTCCCGGATTTCAGGTTGACGTTCACCACGCCGCCCGCCGCGCGTCCGTATTCGGCGTTGTAGCCGTTCGTGATGATGTTCATTTCACCAACCGCTTCCACCGACGGGCCGATCGCATACGCGGTCTGGTTCAAAAAATCGATCGTGTTGATGTTGTTGTCCACGCCGTTCAACAGAAAGTTATTCTGTCCGTTCGACCGCACGCCGTTAGCCGAGAAGCCACCATTGGCGGAGTCGCGGGCGCCGGGCTCGGCCGGAACCACACCGGGCGAAAGGCGCGCGAGATATGCAAAATTGCGTTTGCCGCCGAGCGGCAGGTCGGACATCGCCTGGGCATCCACCGTGGCGCCCACCTGCGTGCTTTCTGTCTGCAAGAGCGCCGCCGCAGCGGTGACCTCTACGGTCTGCCCTACGTCGCCAAGGGTCAGGGTTAAGGCAATACCTGTTCGTTCGCCGGCGGTCAGCAGGATGTCTTTCTGTTCGGCCTTCTTGAAGCCAGGCGCGCTGACCGTCACCGTGTATTTCGACGGTACGAGCGCCGGCCTGACGAACTCGCCGGAGTTGTTGGTCAGGGTCTCGTACGCCAGGCCGGTTGCCTGGTCGACGATCTTGACGGCAGCGTTGATGACGACACCCCCGGAACTATCCGTCACCGTTCCGACAAGAGTAGAAAGGTCGCGTTGCGCCATGGCGCAGCCTAAAGTCAGCACAAAAAGCAGGCAAAAACGTACGACGCGGGACATAGTGCCCTCCTATTTTGAGTTGAACCGCCCAGTTATGGAACCCTACAGCAGCAATTAATTAAGCGCTTACAGTCATCCGATTGTCAATCAGCATAATGCGAATCCATTAGTCGGTCAAGGTATTTTGTATTTTCATTTCTGCGGCACAGTCAAACGGCGTGGTACGTTGGTGGCCTAAGCCTATGTGCTACCGGCATCTCCCCCTTTTGTGCGGCGTCGTACTCTGTGCCGCGATTGGGGGAGGCAGCGCGTTCTCGATCCGCCTCGTCGATATCGCCGGACCCTCCGGTCTCACTTTGCCTAATACCTTCGGAGGCCGCGACAAAAAGACCTATATCCTGGAGTCAACCGGCAACGGCGTCGCCATCTTCGACTACGATGGCGATGGCGCCAATGACATTCTGATCGCTAACGGAACCACGTTCGAAGGCCCCCCTGCGGGCGCTTCCCGCACCGTCCAGCTCTATCACAACGACGGCCACGGTGAGTTTACCGATGTTTCCCGCCAAGCCGGCTTTACCGTCGAAGGTTGGGCACAAGGCGTCTGTGTCGGCGACTACGACAACGATGGCAAGCCCGATGTCTTGATCACTTACTACGGTCACAACCGCCTGTACCACAATCTTGGCAAGGGTAAGTTCGAAGACGCCACCGCCGCGGCCCACCTACCCGCCGCCGGTATCCGGTACGGCGCGGGATGCTCATTCGTAGACTACGATCGCGATGGTTGGCTGGATCTCTTCGTGGCGAATTATGTCAACTTAGATCTCGCCGCAAGTCCCAAACCCGGCCAGGACCCCTCGTGTAACTGGAAGGGACTTACCGTATGGTGCGGCCCCCACGGCCTGCCACTCGCCACTAACGTCCTTTACCACAACAATCGGGACGGCACCTTCACCGACGTCTCCGCCCCGGCCGGAATCCTCAAGCCCGGCGGCCGCTACGGGCTCGGCGTAGTCGCCGCCGACTTCGATAACGACGGCTGGCCCGATATCTACGTGGCCTGCGATCAGACGCCCAGCCTGCTATATCACAACCGCCACGATGGCACCTTCGAGGAGACCGCCGTCCCCTCCGGCGTTGCCTACAATTTCGACGGACAGTTGCAGTCAGGTATGGGAGTGGCCGTCGCCGACTACAATGGCGACGGTCTCCTCGATATCGCCAAAACCAATTTCTCGGGCGATATTCCGTCGCTCTTCAAAAACGAGGACGGCAAGTTCTTTGAGGACGTCGCGCAGCGCGCCGGTCTCGCCGCCAATCATCTCCTCGGCTGGGGAATCGCTTTCGTCGATCTCGACGACGATGGCTGGAAAGATCTGATCATCGCCAACGGCCACGTCTACCCCGAAGTCGACCGCTCGCCCGTCGGAGACCGTTATTTGCAGAAAACCCTCGTGTACCGGAATCTCGGCAACGGCAAGTTCGAAGACATCACAAAAATCGCCGGTCCCGCGCTCGAAACACCCCGGCCGGCCCGCGGACTCGCCGTCGGCGACGTGGATGGCGATGGCCGCCCCGAGGTCGTCATCGTCAACATGAACGCCACGCCGAGTCTCCTGAAGAATCTCGGCCCCCGCCAGAATTTCCTGTCTGTATCGTTGACCGGCACCAAGTCCAACCGGAGCGCCATCGGCGCCCGCGTCACCGTGCAGACCTCTCGCCGCCAGATCGACGAGGTCATGAGCGGCGGCAGTTACTATTCGCAAAACGACATGGCGCTTTACTTCGGCCTGGGCAATGCCACGGTCGTCAACAGCCTGGAGATTCGCTGGCCCAGCGGCCACGTACAGCAATTTACCAACGTGGCCGCCAACCAAAGCCTCCTCATCACCGAAGGCTCCGCCACTCTCCGCACGCATAGCAAGCCCGGCGCCCACGCAAAATAGCAGCGCTATTCCGTAGTGATGATCCGTTTCGGCACCTTTCCCACCGGAATCTTGACCAGTTCCTTGAAGTTCACCGCATCGATCGACGACACCGTATTCCCGCCCGCGTTCGAAACGTAACACCGCTTGCCGTCCGGCGTGAACGTCATCCAGTCCGGCCCGCGGCCCACCGGGATCGTCGTGATCCGCTGTAACTGGGGCAGGGAAAACACCGACACCGAATTGTCCAACAGACTCGTGACCCACAGCGTCTTGTGGTCCGGCGAGATACCCATCCCGTGTGAAAACGTTTCCGGAATCAGCGGACGGGCGCCTGCCGGACCGTCGGGCAGCAAGACGCGCTGGCTCACCTTACGCGACGCCCAATCGATCACCGCAAACCCGTGCAGGTTGGAAAGCTGCACGAACAGCCGCTTGATGGAACCATCAGCATTCGCATCGATTACCACCGGCCGCGGAACGCCGCCTGCCGGAATCGCGAACTCCACTTCCTCACTCTTGATGTTGATCACCGTCAGCTTGTTTTCGTCCATCGATGTGGCGATCATGTGTGCCCCGTCCGGCGTGCGGTAAATGTTGTGCGGCCCCTTGCCCACCGGCACGCGCTTCACTCGCTGCAGCGACGCCGTATCTACGATATCCACCCACGATTCCCCGCGAATGCACACATACACGCGCTTCCCATCCGGCGTGATCGCCACATTGTTGGGCCGCAGTCCGATCGGCACTCGCTGGATCACCGCCAGCGTTTTGCGATCCACCACGTCCAGCACATCCTTGCTCTCGCTGGACACGTAGAACCGCGTCCCATCCGGCGAAGGCACGATGCCATGCGGGTTTGCCGACACCGGTATCTCGCCTGCAACGCGGTCCGTCGCTGGGTCGATCACCGTAATTTTGTTGTCGTCGCTATTGGCGACGTAGATGCGCACCGTCGAAGCCAGCAGCGGAGCCGCCGCCAGAATGGCAACCACCGACCTAAATCTCATCGCGCTCAGCCCTTCCCTAAAACCCCTCTTGCTTGTTCACCACATTCAACAGCGCCATCCCCGCCCCGAATCGCCGTATATTCTCCTTCACCAGGTAATTCAGCCGCGCTTCCAGATTATCCGACCCGCCCGACACATGCGGAGTAATAATCACGTTCGGGAACTTCCATAGAGGATGGCCCTTCGGCAGAGGTTCCGGGTCGGTCGCGTCCAGCCCCACGCCCGCCAGCCGGCGGCTATCCAGCGCCTTCACCAATGCCGCGTGGTCGTAAATCTTGCCCCTCGACATCGCAATAAAATACGACCCTTGCTTCATCAATTCAAACTCGCGAGCGCCCATCATCCCCTCGCTCTTCTTCGTGTGCGGCACCGACACGAACACCACGTCCGCCTCCGGCAACACCGAATCCAGCATGTCCGGCGGCACCACGCGCTGTACGTTATTGCTCACCGGAATATCGCGTATGTCCACGCCGATCACCTTCATGCCGAAGCCATGCGCGCGCTGAGCGATCTGGCTCCCGATTCCGCCCACGCCGATAATGACCGCCGTCTTGCCATTCAGCTCGAACATTCCGTCCCGCCCGGCGGGCCATTCTTCGAGCTGCTGCCGCGGAATGGTCACATTCAACTTGCGAGTCAGCGCCAACAGGAACGCGAACGCGTGATCCGCAATCTGCGGACCGTAGACGTTCTTCGCATTCGTTACTACTACGTTGCTGTCCACCAGTTCCGGGAACAGGCCAATCGAGCGCCCATGCGTTTCCACGCCGGCGCTCGAAATGTGAAGCCACTTCAGTTGCTTGGCATGTTTGAACAACTCGGGTGTCAACGTGACTCCGACCATCGCGTCGGCGTCCTCGATTTCTTTCGCCAGGTCGACCCCGCGTGCCGAAACAATTCTCACGTTCGGCGCGGAGACAGCCAGTTCTTTCAACATCTCGGGAGACAAATTGGCGATGACCTTTTTGGTCTGTGCCGGCAATAGGCAGCAGAAGACCAGCAGTGAGATTACATGACGTCGCATTGAGTGCTCCTCCGGTGAATTATCTCCCATCCGAGCCGCGGGTGGCGATGGTATATAATCGCTTCGACCGTTTTCCGGAAAGGCAGGTCGACGATGAAATCTCTCTCAGCAGCGATTGGTTCGTTCTTGGCCGTCACGGTGCTGACCCTCCCCGCGCTGGCCCAGCAGGCGAAGTTTTATAACACCGTCAAGCAAAAGCTCCTCGATGGCAAGCAGGTATTCAGCTACACCCAAACCAAGTTCGATATTGCCGCCAACTGCGAAGCGGCCAAACACTACGACTACACCTGGTACGAGATGCAGCACAGTACGCTGGAGTTCAAAGATGTCGAGGCCATGATCGCGGCTTGCCCGCACGCCGGCGCCATTCCCATGATCCGCCTCCCCGACGCTCAGGAATGGCACATCCAGCACGCTACCGACATCGGTGCGCTCGGCGTCATCATCCCGACCGTGGATGATGTCGACCGCGCGCGCGAAGCCGTCAAGTGGGCGCGATACCCGCCTGTCGCGCGGCGCAGCGCCGGCGGCAGCCAGGCGCCCGGAATATGGGGAATCAACGGCATCAATTACCGCCAGACCATCAACGACAACATGCTGGTGGTCATCATGATCGAAACTCCCACCGGAGTCGCTAACGCCTATGACATCGCCTCCGTGCCAGGTGTTGACGTGGTGATCATCGGCAACAACGACCTCAGCTCCTTCTCCGGCTTCCCCCAAACCGACGACCGTTACCAGGCCATGGTCACGAAGATCCACGACGATACGCTGCGCGCCGGCAAAATCTTCGGACAGGCCAACGCCACCTACGCCACGGGCCACCCGCTCAGCAAAACCGCGAAGTTCTTCCAGAACGGTCCGTCGAACGACGGCTGGCAGCCACCCGCCCGAGGCGGCCGCTCCACCAACCCGAACGCACCGCCGCCCGGCGAAGAAGATACCGCCGGCCGAGGAGGACGAGGAGGACGAGGTAAGTAACGCGTTTGGTGGGGCGGACGCCCCCGTCCGCGCGGGTCCCCCTGGACCCGCTTTTTCGCCGTCAGCGCTTCACCGCCGCACCCAGCAACTCCTCCAACAGGCAGCTCTGCGGGTAGGCGTGACCCGTATAGCGGCGGAAACCCTCGCCGAACGCCACGCCCGCCAGTGCCCCGCGTTCGCGCGTCCAACGTTCCATCGCTTCCAGATAATCGTCCATGCCGTGATGTTGCCGCAGCCAGTTTCGCTGGCTGGCGTGCTCCGCCAGCATGGCCCGCTTCCTTGTGAAAGTGGGCGTCACATCCACCACGAAGTCCGGCGCAATCACCCTGCCGTCGCGATCCGTCCCCTCCACCGGGTCCATGAAATACAGATGCGGAATACTCGCCAGCGGCGCCGCCGGAGCCTCCGCTCGCGTGTCGTAGTTCGGTGCCGGTGCCGCGAAGCAGGCATCGCGCACCAGCGCGCCGGCCGCTTCGTGGTCGCAATGGTAATCCACCGGCGACGCCGTTAACACGAGCTCCGGACGCACTTCCCGAAGCGTCTCCGTGACCCGCCGCCGCGACTCGTCGTCGTCGAAAATCGCCAGGTCCCGCATCTCCAGGCAAAAGTACCGCGCGCCAATCAGCGCCGCCGCACTCGCCGCTTCTTTCCTGCGAACAGCCGCGATCTCCACCGCGCCCAACTCTTTCGAACCGCAATCGCCCGGCGTAAAAGTCGCAATCGTGATCTGGTGTCCCAGGTCCGCCAGCAGCGCCATCGTACCGCCTGCCAGTATCTCTACATCGTCGGGGTGCGCGTGGATCGCGAGGATGTTTGCCATGTCTGCTCCTGATTCCGCGCGCCCTCAAATACGGCGCACAAGGATGTGTTTGTATTCCGTCCACCGCCCGGCATCATGCGCCTGCAGTTCGATGGGACCTTCTTCCAGATTCTCTAGCTTGTCGTACTCCAGCACCGTCTCGCCGTTAATCCGGACCAGGCACGTGTTGTCCTTCACCCGCAGTTGCAGCAGAAACCACTGCCCCGCCTCGATGTGCGGATACAGCCCGCGCTTGTAAGAATACAGCGACCCCGTCGGATAGTGCGCGCCCTCCACGTCGTGCAACTGAATCTCGTAATGCCGGCCACGCGATCCCTGTCCGGCGGTGCGAAACAGAACGCCCCCATTGTGATGCCACGCGTGTCGCACATACATCTGCAACTCGAAATCGCGGAACTTCTCCTGCGTCGCCATGTGTCCGACCCCGTCGCTATGCAGCACGGTGTCGAGAGGCTCGAACACAGGCTTGCCGTCGGAGATGTGCCATTTCGCGAAGTCCTGCGGCGTCTCATAGAGCGGCGACCACATCACCTTCGACGGCAGCTCGCGAACCCGCAAATTCCGGAAGCGAATCGGATACGACAGCGATTCCAGTCCCAAATATCCGCTCCGCAGCCGCTGGCGCAGTTCCGGCACCGTCTCCACATCGAGATCCTGCACCGCCTCCTCGTTCGTCCAAACTCGCAGCCGGGGCCAATCCATCACGATCCGAAAGGAATTCCAAGCCCCCTGATTCTTGACGTTGACCTTAAGCGGAGCCACCACGGGAAAGATCGAGCCCATCGATTCCACCGCGGGCGTTTCATCCACCTGATGAAAGATGTGGATCTTCATCCCGCACCACATATTGCGCCCATGCTCGGGCGCATGCAGATAGATGCCGGAATCAGTCCACCCTTTTACAAAAAACTCGCCGCGAAAATCGAAATTCTCATACTGCCGCGCCGAACGCAACCAAGTCGGGTACCCAGCGCTCTCGTGGACCACAATCGACCCGTCCTTCACATAAAACGCCGCCTCCGGCCCATCCTGCACATTCCACCCCGCCAGCGAGCGCCCATCAAAAACACTCGCAAACCCCGCCTCCTCCGCCGTCTCCTGCGACGCCCACATCAAAGGTGCCGTCCCCGCCCCCGCCAGAAAATTACGTCGATTCATCGAATCCCTCTCTTCTCTTCTCTTCTCTTCTCTTCTCTTCTCTGCGCTTTCTCTGTGTCCCAGCGTCTCTGCGGTGAAGCCGTCCCCTCGTATAACTCCACCCTCACCTCACCCGAATCAACCAAACCTCATTCACCTGCACGAACCGCCCATTACCGCTCTCCTCAGCATTCGCCTGCCACTCCAGCGCCAGACTTCCGCCCGCCGTCGCCTCCGCCGGAATCTCGAACTCCACCGGCTTCACCTCCGCATCCTTCTTCCGCATCGCCTGAATTTCGAACTTCCCATTCGCCATCAGCCGGGTCGCACGCGGAGTACTGTCGCCCCCTTGCGTGAAGCGTACCTTATATCGCGCCGACGGATCCAGCCCCGCATAGCGCAGCCGGATCGAATTCCCGTACAGCGCTTCCGCATGCCGGTACCACGACACGCGCCAGGGCGTATTCCGCCGCGAGCCGAACCCCGTCCGCGCCGTATGGAAGAACGCCGGATCCTGTCGAACCCTTCACCCATCTCCAGGTGCGGACGATTCGCCGGGTCCCCCAAATCGTCATAGAACCCGCCCGGCCCGGGATTGCTCCAGTTCAAAATCTCACTAATTGCGTTGCGCCGTGCCGTCTCGCTCTCCAGCGCACGAATCTCACCAAAGCGTTTGACCAGCCAGTCCGCATCGGTGATGGGCCGGTCGATCAGATCCAGATTCGCCCCGCGCCCCACGTCGATAGCTGCATACCGCGGCACGCTGAGCTGCATGTGCACGCTTTGAAACAGCGCCTCCCCCAGTTCGAAGACTCGCGCCCGCAGCGCCCCGCCCGCCCGCGCCAGCGGATCCACCACAAGCGCCGTCTCGGCCGCCGCAAGAGCCGGCAGCACGCTCCCCGCGCGAGCGCTCGCCAACAACTCCATCGCCCGACGCTCGCGCGCAGTCTCATCCGTCAGCCGCGTCCGCAGATACGCATCGTAGTAGGCCCGATACAACGCCTGCTGGAATCGCCAGTTCAATTTCTGTTGCGGCGACGCCCTACGCTCCAGCTCCTGGAACTGCGCCAGTGTCACTTCCACCGAAGAGTTCCCGAGCAGCGGACCGCGCCAATTCCGCTCCAGCGCGAGCAGTCCCTGCGCGAACCCGTCCGCCATGTCCGGTCCGATAAAATACCGACCGTAATCGCGCAGCACGTCGGTCACGTTGGCTTCCGGATTCCATCCCAGCGCGCTCCAGACAGCCTTGTTGACGTCATCGTTGCAGCCTTCCGAGTACGTCAGGAAACCCGCATCGGCGAACGGCTGCAGCACGCGGAAAATCTGCGCCTCATCCAGCGGCCGCGGATTGACGCCTTCCCGCTCCTCGGTCTGCGCATACGCCACGTCCCAGTCGTTCACCGCGAACTCCGCGTTCACCGAATGCGTGATGTCCGGATAGAAACGGATCGGGTATCGCTTCGGGATGCGCTGCCGCAGTTCCGGCAGATTGACCCGCACCTGCGGCCCGAATACGATTCCGCTGAGCCACTGCGGCTGCTGATCCATCAGTCCGAAAAACTGCTCCATCCACGGCGCATTGAATCCCTGCGGAGAAACCCACATCGTCGCCTTCGGATGATACTTCTTGAGGTTCGCGGTCTCCTTCTCCAGCAGAGCCATCAGATACCGTGGCTCGGTGTGGCCGGGGTCGCCGCCCGGTACGAACACGGCGTCGATTCGCGGAAGCTTGCGGAAAACCTCGCCCCATTCCTTCAGCGCCGCCTCCACCGTCGCGGCGTTGGAGTAATCCGCATCCATGGCCGGATACCAGATCCAACATTGCAGGCCGTACTCCTGCGCCAGGCGCGACATCTCCACCATCATCTCCATCGGCGGAAGCGGAAAATGCGGACTGTCGGCCGCATCGTCGGAGCGCGGCGGAATCAACTCGATGGCGTTGGCGCCGAACACCGCCAGGTCCCGTATGTAGCTCTCCCACATCGGAACACTCCATCCATCGTACGAGTTGGTCTTCGGCCGGTAGCCCAATTGATGGCCGCGCAACGCATATCGCGGCGCCGTTTGGATATCCAGCGCGCCCGGCAAAGTCACCGAGTCGCGGCGCATTTCGAGCGCGCGCAACAACCCGCCCACGCCGAACAGAACTCCGCGCTCGTCATTGCCCGTGATCTCCACGCCCGGAGCCCCGCCGTTGTCGAACGTGCGCAGTCGATATCCTTCCGCTGGCAGCCCACTGCCCGCCGCGGCGCGCTGAACCGTCACCACCGGTTTGCCTGCTCCCGGATTCACCGCCGCCGCCGCCCACGCGATCCGCGTCCGCTCCCTCACCGAATCGATGAGCAGCGAGACCGCCTTACGCTCGGGGCCGCTCAAACTCGCCGGCGCCACCACCGTGGCATGCGTCAGGTCACTGGCGAGGGCCGGCCCCATGAGTCCGAGCGTCGCAAACAGGAAGCCGTATCTTCTGGTCACGGATGCTAATATAGCGCGCCTACCCAGCCGTATTGCCGTAGGCTCCCAGCGGTTCCAGCAGTTGCCGCGCTCCCAGTTCCATCAGCCCGATTTCGGTGGGCATCTGAAACAGCCGGAACCCCTGCTCCATATAGCGGCGAACCTGCTCGGGAGTGCCCGCCGGCCTGCCCAGAAACTTCCCATGCCGTCCCGCCGCATCCGCGATACGCGCGATCGCGCTCTCTAGCGCCGGCTCGTTCTGTCTCCCGCGCAGCCCCAGCGAGAACGAAAGGTCGCTCGTCCCGATGAACAGTGCGTCTACCCCGGGCGTGGCCGCAATCGCGTCGATCTCATCCACCGCCGACGCCTCTTCCACCACGCACATGGTGAAGACCTCCCGATCGGCCGAGTCGTAGTAGTTGTCCGCCTGCGGCCAGGTGCGCACCGCGGCGCCGGCCCCCGATCCGCGCTTGCCCGCCGGCGGATAGTGGCACGCCGCCGCCGCGCGTGCGGCCTTCTCCGCAGTGCCGGCAAACGGGAAGATCACGCCGCTCACTCCCTGATCCAGCACGCGCTTCGCCGTCCATAACTCCACCACAGGCACGCGCGCGAACACCGCGGCCGGCCGTCCCCGCGTGGCCAGCACCATCAGGCGTAGCGTCTCCAGCGTGATCGGCGAGTGCTCCATCTCGATCCAAAGAAAGTGGAAGCCCAGCGTGGCTGCATGTGCCGCCGCCTCCACCGAAGCCGTCGTGATGGTAACGCCGAATACCGGAAGGCCCGCCTCAAGCCGCACCCGAACCGGATTGCGCCAACTCTGCTCTTCGCTCATGTCCTTCGATTCTAACTTGACTGAAGAGCAAAGCCCGTGGTGCACACAGTCCTGGGTGGGGCGGACCCCCTGGTCCGCGCGGGTCCCCCTGGACCCGCTCTTTCACGCTTCCTACGAGTGCCGCACCGCCAGGAAAAACGACAGCGAATACAGGGTGTGTGAAGCCGCCGTCCCGGAAGACTCTCTATGCCGTAATCAAACTCTGTTGTTCCGCATCTTTCGGTTCGGAAACCGGCGGCTGGGCCGGGACCGGCTCCGTCCGACTTGCCGCGACAAAGCCGCAAAGCCCTCGGCGCAATTTCGCAGCCGTTTCGTCCCGCCGGTGTTTCCACTTGATCAGTGCGGCGAGCGCGAGAAACATCAATACTGTGAAGTAAACGATCTCGGTCGGCAGCATAGGTTGTGTCCTTCCCGATACCATTCGAACCCAATGACTACTTCAATACAAAGTTCTGCTTGTACCACGCTGGTACTAGCGCGTTGAGAACTGACCCGGTATAGGGGGATGCCCCGGTTATCGTATGATTACTAGGAACGTCTTTCCAGTACGGCGCTGACCGCATGACTGAAGACTACGGTGTCATCGTTGCCGCTCTCACTCCGCGCGGCAAGAAAGGCGACCTCGATTTTGGCGCCGCCTTCGAACTGATCGACCGGCTCTGCGCGGCCCGCGTCCGCGGCATCGCCCTGTTTACAGCCGCCGGTGAGTACCCTGCCTTCAGCCTCGAAGAGCGCACCCGCATCTTGTATCTGGCAGCCAAGCGCAGCCGCGTGCCGCTCTACGCCGGTGTCGGATCCATTGGGCTCGACGAGTCGCTCAGCCTTGCGAGGGAGGCGCGCCGCGCGGGCGCCGAAGGCGTCTTTCTACCTCCACCCCACTTCTTTCCATACGCGCAGGAGGAGGTCCGCGAGTTCTACGTCCAGTTCGCCTGCCAGTTAGGCGGCGGTATTCCGGCCTACCTGGCCAATACTCCCGCCGTCACCACGCCAATCACGCCCGAAACGGCGCACGAACTGCTCGCCGCCGGCCATTTCGCCGGCATTGAGGACCCCGACGCCAATGCCGCTTTTTTCGACACTCTTCCCGTCGCCTATCTTTCCGGGGATGACGCTAACCTCGTGACCTCGCGTCGCGGCGGTGCGCATGGGTTGTTGTCCAGCGCCGCCTGCGTCGTTCCTGAACTTGTGGTCGCGCTGGATGGCGCCCTGCGCAATGGAGACCAGGAACACGCCGCCCGTCTCGAATCCATGCTCCGGGAATTTCTCGGGTGGGCCGGCAACTTCCCATTCCCCGTGCTGGTGAAAGTGGCCGCGGCTCAGCGAGGAATCAAACTGGGCGCCCAATCCGTGCCGCTCTCCCCCGCGCGGCAGCGCAAACTCGACGCCTTTCGCGAGTGGTTCCAGGGCTGGCTGCCCGCCCTGAAAAGGATCTAGTCCATGTCGAAACTGCTCGCCTGTGCGCTTGCCTCGGCTTCCATGCTTGCGGGGCAGACGGTAGTCACCATTCGCTCCACCGTCGACGGGTCCGAACAGCTCTATGCGCTCTACACACCGAAGTCCCTCGACCCCGGCCGCCGCTATCCCTTGGTGTTGAGCCTGCATGAGGAAGAGTCCAACCATGTGATGAACCTGAAGCGCGTCTTCGGTCTTCCGCAGCGCTACGGGGAAACCGGCCTGCAGGCCCTGAGCACCCTGCCTCTGCTGCGTGGCGTGGATTACCTGGTCGCCTGTCCCCTCGCCCGCGGCACCATGGGCTATCAGGGCATCCCGGAACAAGATGTCTACGACGTTCTCGCCGACGTCAAGCGGCGCTACCCGGTGGATGAAGATCGCGTGTATCTCACCGGAGGTTCCATGGGTGGCGGCGGAACCCTCTGGCTGGCGTTGACCCGCCCCGACTTGTGGGCCGCCGTCGCGCCCGTGTGCCCCGATGTCTTCCCCGGCACCGAAGACCTTGCCCCCAATGCCCTCAACCTGCCGGTCCGCCTCTTCCATGGCGATCTCGATCCCGATGTCAAGGTGGAATCCTCACGCCTGTGGCAGCGCCGCCTGCTCGCTCTGAACAGCCCCGTCGAATACATTGAATTTCCCGGCGTACGCCACAACGCGTGGGATTTCGCCTACAGGAACGGCACGATTTTCGAGTGGTTTGCCAAATACCGCCGCAACCCCAATCCGGACCGCGTCCGTCTGGTGACGCGCAACCTGCGCTACGCCTCCGCCTATTGGGTCCGCATCGACGCCCTGGCGCCGGGCGCGCTCGCTTCGGTCGATGCCGTGCGCTCTGCCGCCGGCGTCCGCGTGCAGACACAAAACGTCGATGCCTTCACCCTATCCGCCACTTCCAAGTCCGTGACCATCGACGGGGCCGCGGTGCGTCTCCGTCCGGGCGCCGCTCTTTCCTTCAGCAAGGCGCCGCGAGGCTGGACGCAGGGTCTCGCGGTTGCCGCCACGCCGCACGGGCCGATTGTAGAGGCGGTCAACGCACGCCATCTTTATGTCTATGCCGCCTCCGATCCGCAGACGCGCCGCTACGCAGAGACCGTCGCCGCCTGGTCCACCAACCGGGCGCATCTGAATCTCGCCCTGCCCGTGAAGAGCGATCTGGAGGTCAACGATGACGACCTGGCCGCCGACAACCTCATCCTCTTCGGCACGCCCCAATCCAACCGCCTGATCGCGCGCTTCGCTCCGCAATTCCCCATCACGCTCAATCCTGGTGCTGCGGATTACGGCCTGCTTTTCATTATGGCGTCCGGCAAGCACCTCATCCTCGTGAGTTCCGGCCTCCCCTGGTGGACCGGTGCGGAGGAGGCCAACCGCGGCGGCTACCGCTTCGCCCCGGAACCCTACCGTTTGCTAAGTACCTTCGGAGATTACATTTTGTTCAAGGGATCGTTGGCCAACGTGTTGGCGGAAGGCCGCTTCGACCGCAACGGGAAAGTCGCTCCACAGATCGCCGAGAAACTGCGTGCCACCGGAACAGTAACTGTACTTAGGTAGAGTCTTTGTGCGGGAACGCCCAAAAACTCTGTGCAACTGGGGCATTCAAGTGTGCGTCATAAGACCATTACGGGTGCTTAACGGATGCCATTCCCCACACTGGTAGGCCTGCTGCTGTTCTGGCAGGGCGCTGCCGGCAGCCTCGACGTTTTGGTGGTCGACGGATCCAATCGGCCGGTCTCCGGCGTGCGCGTGGAGTTGAAAGCCGAAGGCGACACCGTCGCCTCCACCCAGACCGATGACAGCGGCCGTGCCGCATTCCATCAACTTAAGCTTGCACGTTACGAACTCGACGCTCGGAAGGACGGATTCGAGCCCGTCCAAAAGGCCGATTTCGAGTTACCCGCCTCCATCACGTTGACGCTCACGCCCCTGGCCCGCAAAGAGAGCATCGAAGTCAAAGGAGCGGCTGCTCCGTTGGACGCGGGAGCGTCCGTGCCGAACGAAGTTTCGGCGAAGACCGCCGCGCAGCTACCCGGACACCCCGCCACCGTCGCCGACGCCCTGCCCCTGCTGCCCGGAGTTGTTCGCGTGCCCGGCGGCGGCCTCGTGATGTCGGCGGCCGGCGAACACCGCAGCGCGCTCATCGTCAACTCGGCGGACGTCACCGATCCGGCCACCGGACAATTCGGCTTGACCGTGCCTATCGACAGCGTCGAGACCATGAGTGTCTTCCAGACGCCTTTCCTTGCCGAGTACGGAAGATTCACGGCGGGCGTGGTTTCGGTGCAGACGAAGCGCGGCGGCGACCAGTGGAAATGGGAGTTGAGCGATCCGTTTCCCGATTTCATTATTCGCAGCTATCACCTGCGCGGCCTGCGCGACGCCACGCCGCGCCTCAACGTCGAAGGTCCCATCGTTGCCGGGAAGCTTTACTTTTCCGAAGGGTTGGAATACGCTGTTCGCAAAACCGAGGTCTACGAATTGCCGTTCCCCTTTAACGAGAAGAAGCAGGAAGGCATCAACTCTTTCGCGCAACTCGACTGGGTTGTGTCGCAGAATCAACTGGTCACCGCTACCGTTCACGTCGCGCCGCAGCGCATGGAATACGTGAACATGAACTACTTCAATCCGCAGTCCACTTCGCCGGACGCCGCCACCAATAACTACACCGGGACCCTGGCGGACAAGCTGACGATAGGCAGCGGCCTGTTCGAGAACACGCTGTCGGTGACGCGTTTCGACGCGCGCGTCTGGGGGCAGGGAACCGAAGAACTCACCATCGCGCCCGGCGGAAATAGTGGCAATTATTTCGCGCAGCAGCACCGCAACGCGTCCCGCGTGGGCTGGACTCCGGTCTATTCCTTCGGCGCCGTGAAATGGCTGGGGACCCACAACTTCAAGGCCGGCGCATACCTCGCCGAAAGCACTGATAACGGCGAAGTGACCGAGCGGCCCTTCGACATTCTCGATTCCGCCAACCAACTACTCGAGCGCGTCGCCTTCTCGCCGGGACAGCCGTTCCGCAATCAGGACATGGAGTATGCGTTTTTCGGGCAGGACCATTGGACCCTGTCGCGGCGCTTGGCGTTGGACCTGGGCATCCGCACCGAATCGCAGGCGCTCTCGGAAAGTTTTCGCGTGGCGCCGCGCGCCGGAATCGCGTGGACTCCGTTCGGGGACAAGGGCACCGTCGTCCGCGCCGGATTCGGCTTCTTCTACGACCGTGTGCCGCTGAATGTCTACTCATTCGACCAGTACCCCAACGAGATCATCACGATGTTTGGGCCTGGCGGGCAAGATTACCGCCGGACCATGGCTCTATCAGAACGGCCTGGGCACGGTGAACTCGAAATTTCCCTTCGTGTTTGAGGAGCTTGAGGCCGGAAATTTTTCGCCGCGCAGCGCCACCGGCAACGTGCAGGTGGAACAGCCTCTCTCGCATCAACTCATGATGCGCGTCGGCTACACGCAGAAACAATCTTCCGGACTCGTAATTCTCAATCCCGTCGCGCCGAGCCCGGAAAACGGCGGAGTGGGCGCGAACCTGTTGTCCGGGACCGGGCAATCGCAGTATCACCAGTTCGAGGCCACGGCCCGCCTGCGCCTCAATGAAAAGCGTCAATTGTTCTTCTCCTACGTGCATGCACGGGCGCGCGGCGATCTAAACGATTTCGCCAACTACCTGGGCAGTTTTCCGGTGCCCATCGTTCGCCCCAATCAGTTCGGCAACCTGGCAGCCGATCTGCCAAACCGGTTCCTCACGTGGGGCGTGGTCCAGCTTCCGGCGGGCTTCCGGATCGCGCCGCTGATCGAATTCCGCAGCGGCTTTCCCTATGCGATGACGGACGCCTGGCAGAACTACGTCGGCGTGCCCAATGCCCAGCGTTTCCCTACTTTTATTTCCGTGGATTCGCGCTTCTCCAAGGACGTGAAGATGAACTCTAAGTACACTGTCAGGCTTTCGGTTAGCAGCTATAACCTCACGAATCACTTCAATCCGGAGGCCATCCACAACAATGTCGCGGATCCGGCGTTTGGTCTCTTCTTCGGACAGAGAGGGCGCCGCTTCACGGCCGATTTTGATGTCATCTTTTAAAGCATCGTTTCAAGCCCGCGCCGTGTCCCTGGCCAAATCTCCGCTGCCCGGTTTGAGCGCCATCGCAGCCCTGGCCGTCCTGGTGCATGGCTATCACCTCGGCGTGGACGATAGTGCCATTTACGTCCCCGCCATCAAGCGCGTAGCGGACCCCCATCTCTACCCCTTTGGCGCCGAGTTCTTCATGTCGCACGCCCACCTCTCGTTCTTTGCGGAACTGGTCGGAGGGTCCGCGCGCCTCACCCATTTGCCCATCGATGTGGTGATATTCGCCTGGCACGTTGGGACCATCTTTCTTCTCCTGCTGGCGGCATGGCAGCTTCTGGGTTGCTGCTTCGAAAGTACCCACGCGCGCTGGAGCGGTGTGGCGGTCCTGGCGGCCACCCTCAGTGTGCCAGTCACCGGGACCGCGCTCGCCATCATGGACCCGTATCTCACGGCGCGATCCCTGTCCACCCCGGCCACACTTTTTGCGATTGCCTGCTACTTATCCAACAGCCCGCGGCGTGCCTTGGCTTGGCTCGCGCTGACGGCGGCCGTCCATCCGCAGATGGCCGTCTATGTCTCGCTCTTCATCGGCTGCATGGAACTCGCCAAACGCCGCAGCGCCATCCGCGCGATTGCCGAACCGGTATTCGTCGGTGCCCTCATCGGCCTGCCCTTCTTGCCGGACTTCGCGCCAGTGACCGGGGCCGCGCGCGATTGTATGTTGTCGCGGACGTTCTTTTTCGTTTCCACGTGGGCTTGGTATGAGTGGATCGGCGTCTTTGCGCCGCTGGCCGTATTGTGGTGGCTCTCCGTGATCACTCCGCGTCGCACGCTGCCCGCATTTCGACAACTGGCGAGCAGCCTGATTCCCTTCGGGCTGGCCTTCACCGCGCTCGCTCTGATCCTGGCGATTTCGGTACGGCTCGAGGGCTACAACCGCCTGCAGCCGATGCGGAGTTTTCATTTACTCTACCTCGTATTCTTCATCCTGCTGGGCGGCCTGGTGGGAGAGTACTGGATTAAGAACCGCGCCTGGCGCTGGGCCGCGATGTTCGTGCCGTTGGCGCTAGGCATGATCCTCCTCCAGAACAGCGTGTTTCCCGCCAGCGAGCACGTCGAATGGCCGGGCTCGAACAATGGCAACAACTGGATCTCCGCCTTCTTGTGGATCCGTTCTCACACGCCCAAGGAGGCGGTGTTTGCCGTCGATCCTAACTACATGGTGCGGCCCGGAGAAGATGCGCACGGCTTCCGTGCCATGGCGGAACGCAGCGTACTCGCCGACTACGTGAAAGATAGCGGGGCCGTCTCCCTGTTTCCGAAACTCGCCGTCGAATGGGAAAAACAAGTCGGCGCGGAGCGCGGCATCGATCACTTTGAGCCCGCGGATTTCCAGAGGTTGCTCCAACGCTATCCGGTAACTTGGATTCTGACCACACAACCCGGTCCCGCCGGCATGACCTGTCCCTATCACAATCTGGAACTGGCGGTCTGCCGCATGTAGTGCGCCGTGGGGCGGACCCCCTGGTCCGCGCGGGTCCCCCTGGACCCGCTTCTCGGCGTCCGCGTTTGTCCGAAAAGGTACCTTCTCGCCGCGGCGCCTCATCACACTTTTTTCTCCGAATCCTTTCTCGACTTCCCCCGGCACTCAGCCAATGATATAACTGGATAAATACAGTTACGCCTGCCCGACGCCGGACGCCTTCCGGCGAGTTTCTGTTCAGCCTCCGGCGTGACGAGGTGCTGGGTTTTTATGGCTGTGCCGAAACAGATCAAAGACCGCTACGAAATCCGTCAGGTATTGGGGCAGGGCGGGATGGGTGTGGTCTACAACGCCTACGACACCGTCGTCAAGCGCAGCGTCGCGCTCAAGACCGTTCGCGATACTCCGAGCCGCGCCGCCCTGGAGCTCTTCTACAAAGAGTGCGACGTCCTCGCCTCCATAAGTCATCCCAACATCGTGGAGATCTTCGATCTCGGCGAGTTCGACGACGATGGCGCCAGCAAGCCTTATTTCGTCATGCCGCTGCTTCCCGGCAAAACCCTGGGGGAACTGATCGCCGCCAAAAGCAGCCGTTTGACGGTAAGCCGGGTCGTGGAAATCGTGTGTCAGACCTGCCGCGGTCTGCAAGCCGCCCACGAGCGCGGACTCGTGCACCGCGACCTGAAACCGAGCAACCTCCTCGTTATGGAGGATGACTCGGTGAAGATCATCGATTTCGGTATCGCCCACATGGCCGATGCCCATTCCACCGTGGGCCACAAGGGCACGCTGCTCTATATGGCGCCCGAGCAGGTCGAATTGAAACCGCCTTCCGCGCTTTCCGACATCTTCGCGCTCGGCGTAGTCTCGTTCGAAGCCATCACGCTCAGGCATCCCTTCGAACGCGGGACCGCTTCGGAACTGGCTTCGGCCATCGTGAAACATATCCCCCCGCCGGCCTCCGAATTGAATCCGCTGGTCAACGGAATGATCAGCCGCGTCATCCACAAGGCCATGGCGAAGCAGCCGTGGTATCGCTTCGCCAGCGCGCGCGAACTGGCCGACGCCCTTCAGAAGGCGGCGCGCAATGAGCCGCTCGAGATGTTCGATCCGGCCCGCATACAGCCGCGCATCGAACGCGTGCGCAAGACCTTCCAACAAGGAGACTATCAGTTCGCCGATGAGATACTGACCGAGTTGGAAGTGGAGGGCTACGTCGACGAGGCCATCGCATCTTTGCGTCGCTGCATCAACGATTCGCAGCGCCAAAGGATGATCGCTCAGCTGCTCGAAAGCGCCCGTACGCGCGCCGAACAGCAGGAATATCCGCTCGCGCTCCAGAAACTTCAGGAGCTTCTGGCCATGGATCCCGCCCACGGTGCGGCGCTCGCCCTCCAGCGCTCCATCGAGAACCGGCGCAGCGAACAGAAGATCGAAGACTGGCTCCGCCTGGCCCACCAGCATAAAGATCAAAGCGCCTTCAGCCACGCCCGCCAGGCCATTCAGAACGTCCTCGAACTGAAACCCGGCGACGTCCGTGCGCTCAAGCTGATGTCCGAAGTCGACCGCCGCGAACAGGAATTCGTGCGCTCGCGCCAGGAGCAGGACAAGCTCTACGCCAAAGCCATGGAGGCCTGGCAGAACGGCGAGGTGAGTGCCGCACTGTCCAAGCTGGAGCGTCTGGTCACGCTCGGCGGGTCCAACGACACCGCCGCCCCCGAGCGCGCGTCCACGTTTCAGAACTTCTACAACCAGGTGCGCTCCGAGCACGATGCCATCAAGAACGCCTACGAAAGCGCGCGCAAGCACCTCGCGGACGGCAGTTTCGACGCCGCCCTTGAAACCTGTAAACAGCAACTCGCGCTTCACCCCGGGCAGGCCCTGTTCCAGGCGCTGAAATTTGACGTCGAAGAGCGCCAGCGCCAGGAGCTTTCCCATTGCATCGCGGAGGTCGATCGCCTGGTCGAAACCGAGCCCGACCTGGAGAAGCGCGTCACCATTCTCGCCGACGCCCTGCAACGCTATCCGGGCGAATCGCACTTCGAGCGTGCGCTGCGCACCATGCGGGAGAAGCGCGACCTCGTGAAGTCGATTCAGACCAAAGCGCAATCCTACGAAGATCACGGCCATTACGCGGACGCACTCGGACAGTGGGAGATCCTGAAAACCATCTACAGCCAGTACCCCGGTCTGGATTTCGAGATAGAGCGGGTCCGCCGCCGCCGCGATCAGCAGTTGCTCTCCGATGCCAAAGCCAAGTGGGTCGAGCGGATCGATTGGCTCCTGGGAGCGGGAGAGTACGCGCAGGCATGCGAACTGCTGAAAAGCGCCGCGGTCGAGTTTCCCGAGGATTCCGAGCTCAGGGAACTCGAGAAGCTCGCCAACCAGGGCGTTACCCGTGCGGCCGAAGCACAGAACCTGCTCGTGGAAGGACAGGATCTGTGCGCCCAGCGCCGGCTTGCGGAGGCCATCGAGGTGTTGTGGCGCGCCTACAGGCTCGATGAGAAGAACGCTATCCTCCGGGCCGCGCTCACCGCGGCTCTGGTAGAGCATGCGCGCGGCACTTTGGATTCGGACTGGCAGGCCGCCGGGGAACTGGCCCGCCAGGCGCTTCAACTCGATCCCGCCAGTGCCGCGGCCAAGAGCGTTTGGACTTTGGCGCAGGATCGCAAACGCGACGAATTCGTGGATCGCTGCGCGGCCCAGGTGCGGCGTATGCAGACCGAGGGTCAACTGCAGCCGGCGCTGCAGCAGGTGCAGGCTGCGCTGAGCCAGTTCCCGCACGAAGCGCGCCTGCAGCAACTGCGCTCCACTCTCATGCGCGCTTACTCCGAGGCGCAGGAAGCGGCCGCATCGCGCTCGGAAGATCCCCCGCGATCGCCGACACCGGTCGCGGAAGAGACCATGACAGTGGCTGCGCCAGGAACGTCGCCGCCGCGGCCGTCGCCGTCTCCGGCCGCCGGGTTCGACGAATCCACCTTCGTCCTCTCGCGGACGGAGAATGTGCCGCCCGCTGCGCCGCCGCCAAAGCCGCCGCGAGTACGGCCGCCGGCCGCGCCCAAGCCGCCGGAATCCAACGTACCGCCGCCGTCCGCCGTTCCGTCCGCTGTAGCTCCGTCACGCCGCAACACCATGATCGCGTTACTCGGCGCGGGCATCGTGCTGATGGTCATGATTGTTGGTGTGATGGTGATGAAGCTGATAGTGAAGCGGCAGCCGCCTCCGCCTCCGCCGGCGTCTGGGCCAATTGCCGCGGCACCCGTTCGAGTCGCCCCTCCGCCGCCCAACGCCGCGCTTCGCGTGTCGGCGGACATCGAGGGCGTAAAGATTGCACTGGACGACCAGCCGGCCGTCGAACTCGAGGAAGGCCAGCTTACCGTGACCGACCTCGCGTCCGCGGCGCACACATTGAAAATCAGCGGTCTCCGCGAACAGGCCGCCATCAGCTTCAAGACCGCGACCGGCGCGGTGCCGGTGGTCGATTCCGTTACGGCCAAAGAAGCCGTCGCCATCACGGTCGCCAGCTTCGACGGCCGCGCCACCGTGCAGTCCACTCTCGGGCCCGTCAAGGTGAGCCTGGATGGCGCGCCGGCCGGCGAAATCGGCGCAACCGGGCTGGAGTTGAACGGCCTCACTCCGGGAAATCATGAACTGGCATTCGGCGAAGGCAAAGACCGCCGCGCAGTCACCGTATCTCTTGGAGAAGCACCGGCGCTAACCGCGTTCTTGAAATCGGATCGCAACGTGGGCACCCTCATGGTGGTCACCCAGGAGGATGGCGTCCGCGTATGGCTCAACGGCAAAGAGCAGCGCCGCCAGACGCAGAAGGGCAAATTGCGCATCACCGGCCTGGACGTAAAGGGCTACACCATCCGCGTCGCCAAAGACGGATTTCTGGACACGCCCGAACAGCAGGTGGACGTTCGCAAGGGTGAGGAGGCCAAACTGGAGTTCGCCCTCCGGCCCGTCCCCAAGGTCGCATCGCTCGCCATCGCCGGCGGCATTCCGGGAACGGAAGTAGTGCTCGATCAGACTCCCATCGGCACCGTGCGTGACGACGGCAGTTTCAGCGCGATGAGTGTCCCTCCGGGAGATCACGCCATCGAGTTACGCAAGGAATCCTACCGCGCCAGGCGGTTCGATCGGCGATTTGAGGCCGGTGGCGCGGTGCAATTGACCAGTGCGGATGCCGCACTGGAAAAACTCCAGGGCACCATCGTACTCAAGGTGACACCGGCGGATGCCCGCGTCACCATCAGCCGGACGGGCGAAGCTCCGAAGCCCGCGGTCGGCACGTCCGTTACCGTGGGGGAGGGTTCGTACACGGTGACCGCGCGTGCGCCGAATTTTATCGATCGTCCTATCACCTTCAACATGGCGCCGGGCGAGACGAAGATCGTGGAGATTGTTCTCGAGCATATCTCGCCTGTCGAACAGCAAAAGCGCGGCATGTCCGACTGGGACGATCCCGCGGGCTGGAGCCTCGCCAACAGTTGGTATGCCCGCAAGGGCGGCAACTTCGTGGGATACAAACCCGCTCAAACCGCAGGTACTTTCGCCTTTACCGTCGAGCTCCGCAAGGGGAAGAAGCTCCAATGGGTCGCGGCCCGCACGGACGACTTTAACTATGTACTCTTCCAGATGGACAAGAAGTTTTTCTATCGGGTGCAAGTGGTCAATGGCAAAGAAACGCAGTTGAAGAAAGTGCCGCACACTCTCGAGAAACAGCCGGCATACACAATCCAGATCGAGGTGGCCAACGGCAGCATCGTTCACAAGTACTGGGACGGTTCGAAATGGCTGCTGCTTGACGACTGGCAGGAACCCGGCCGGCCGTTTCAGAACGGTAAGTTCGGCTTCCTGCTTCCGGGCACGGATACCATCGGCCTGACGAATTTCAGCTTCGCGCCCAAATAAAGCGCCGGATACCGGTGCCATACGCATGACAACTGTGTGAAACTCATAGCCAGGGAAAGCACTTTGAGGGCGAAAAAGGAGACCCTGGGTATGTCTCATCCTGTTGGATACCCCCTGCGTGCGCGCATCGAGGTGCAGTTTATAGAGGCCGGCATAGAGACGGCCTTCGCTCTGGTCGATATGGCCGAAACCGAGTCGGGGCGAAACAACTTTGCACTGGCCTCGCAGGTCGTTGCGACTGCCGAAGAGGTCTTCCGCGACCTCGACCAGCGGCTCGCCAAGCTTCCGGAAAACGCGAAGACGCCGTTTGACGCCCTGGTCGGCGAAGTGCGCCGCGAGCTGGATCTTGCCAGGCTCCACAGCTCGGGTCCAGATGCCGCAAACTGGGGACTGACATGAATTTCCGGCGCCGTTTGCCGGAAATTCGCTGTCTGTCCCCGGTTTGCCCCCGGTAAGAGACGTCAATTTCTTGCCGTGTGGCCCAAAACGGTTAAGCACCCCATATCCCCGCCCGCGCCGCTGTAGGATAGAAGTGTATGTTGACTCGCGCGCTTCGCGTTTTGCCGCTGCTTTCCCTCGTCCTGGCGGCCCAGCCTTCCCCGGATCCCGCCGCCCTGGCCCGAAAGGCGCTAGACCATGTCCTGGCCGGGCAGTACGCCGACTTCCTGCAGATGTCCACTGCGGATGTGCAGAAAAGTCTCCCGGAAGCGGAAATGGCCAAGTTGGGCGCCATGATCAAGACCTACGGCGCTTTGGAGAAGGTCGGCGACCCCACCACAATCAGATCCGGCCCCAACAGCATCTTCGTCTTCCCCGCCAGGTTCGCCACTCAGAACATCAATTTCCGCATCATTATCAATTCGGCCGGCCTGGTATCGGGATTTTTCCAGCTTCCCGGTGGTGTGAACTGGCAGCGGCCCGAATACAGCAAGCCCGACACATTCAAAGAGCGTGAAGTCACCGTGGGCGAGGGCGAATGGAAGTTGCCCGCTACCCTGACCGTGCCGGTGGGCGCCGGACCGTTCCCGGCCGCCGTGCTGGTTCACGGCTCCGGACCGAACGATCGCGATGAGACCGTCGGCGGCACCAAGGTATTCAAGGACTTGGCCGAGGGACTCGCTTCCCGCGGCATCGTGGTTCTGCGCTACGAGAAACGCAGCATGCAGTACCGCGCGCGGGTCGCCTCCATCGCCAAACTCACCGTGCAGGAGGAGACCGTCGATGACGCCGTGAAGGCCATCGCCCTGCTTCGCGCGCAGCCGGAAGTAAACGGCAGCAAAGTCTTCCTAATCGGCCACAGCCTCGGCGCGTACGTGGCGCCGCGGATCGCCGAAGCTGACGGCAAACTCGCCGGCATGGTCCTGATGGCTGCCAATGTCCGGCCGCTCGAAGACCTGCTCGTGGAACAGGTGGAGTACATGGGAATCAAGGGCGACCAGCTCGAACGCTCCAAGGCGCTTCAGGCCAAAGTGAAGAAACTCGAACCGGCAGACGAGGATTCCCCGGCCCTCGGCGGACTCCCGGTTTCCTACTGGCTAGATCTGAAGGACTACGACCCCGCCGCGGCCGCCAAGAAACTTGGCATTCCCATGCTAATCCTTCAGGGCGAGCGCGATTACCAGGTCACGATGACCGATTTCGCCCTCTGGAAAGCCGCTGTCGGTAACTCAAAGGGTGTGGTGATGAAGAGCTATCCGTCGCTGAATCACCTGTTTGTGGCTGGCGAAGGCAAAAGTCTGCCGGCCGAATACGGCAAACCGGGTCATGTGGCGCCGGCAGTCATCGACGATATCGCGAAGTTTATCAAATAGTACATATTACGCTTTGGTTGCATTTCGCAACGGAATCGGAGCTCAGACTCCGAAAGATTCCTGGATAATCCGCGGAAATAGATCTACAATCTGCACAGGCGAGCTTCCTAGGTATTTTTATAACGGCCTTTTAGGAGGTTTCCATGTTTGACAGCCTCGCAGACCGCATAAGGGAAGACGAGCAGGTGAGCGCCAGCCAGCGCTATATCCGTTGGGTGGCCATCCTCGTGATTTCAATTGTCCTTTTCGGAGGCCTGTACTTCGGCGTCTCCTTCTTAAACAACGCCTGAACAACCGGTCCCGTTCGGATCACTCGGAGGGGGCAATCCGCCGCATGACGGACTTAACCTTTCGTCCATACTCGACGTTCGGATTATAGATCGCCAGAAGCCTGTCCAGCTTCTTGTCTTTATACCGGTCCGAATGGGAAAGCTGGTAGCCGACTGCATGGATGCCGGCAATCGGGGAGGGGAAGTGCGCGCGTCCCGAATCCCACCCAAAGATATTGTTGTGAGGCGCCGATTTTCCACCCGTGGATTCGACGAAGGAAAGGCTCGGCAGCAGGCGCCAGTCGAGTGCATTGCGGTCGGCCGCTTCAAGGAAGGCTGCGGCGTATTCTGCTGCAGGACAGTCGGCGTTGCGGAAAAACGTGCGGAGAGTCTCTAGTCTGGGATCGCTGCGATAATCCGGAGCGGGCGCAGGCGCTTGGCGCGGCGATAACGCTGCCGGCACAGTTACCATACCCACTACGAACAGACCGCTGCTAATCATTTTCAACATTCTGGAAACTCCTTTAGAATCAAATATTTGGAAACGTATTGATGTGAACTTGAAGTTCCTGTCAGCAGGTGTTTAGGGAGCGTCCATAAGCGGCAAGTATACCATTTTGGGGTGAGCCGCCACCCGCATCTGCAACTCGAATAGTCTCGAAAGTGAGGAAAGGTACCAGGACCCTGGTGGGGCGGACCCCCCTGGACCCGCCAAAGCGCACAGAACGTCGCTCGTTGTTAGCGCCGGAATAAAATGGCCCGGCGGGCACACGCCGACGCCAACCGCCGTCGAGCCCGCCAGCCGAGTATCCCTGATTACTGGCTGTTCCCAACAGCTATCCGGCAGGACAATTTTGCTGTTTCAGGTGGTCAACTTCCGAATAGGGCCTGATTCGGAAGCGACCCCGGGCCGCTAGTTGCGCACGAACCCTCCACGGCGCCATACGGCTGAAGATTCCATCTCGCAGGACCCACGTGTGAAACAAAACGGCCCCAAAATGGGCGAGGATCGTCAAAAACAAGAGGTAAGCCAATATCGTATGGGCGCTGCGCAATACTGCGTACAACATTACGTTGTGGGGAAGTATGGGGAAGAGGTGGAGCGACCCGTACAACATGATAGGGATACCTCGCTGCCGACAACATTCCCCAACCCACCAGCGGCTGCACAACCAGCAGAGCATACAAAAAGAGTTCAGACGCCGAGGCAACCTAGCGCTCTCGATGCGACATAGTGGCGGAGAAACGGCGGCAGGGTGGAGTAGCGGCGGTTGATGTAACGAATCACCACCACAATCAGGATGAGGATACCCAACGGGCGGTGGATGGAAATCAAACGATGATAGTCGGCGAGCGATGCCACCATCGCTAAGCCAATGCCGAGCATGGTCAGCACCATCGCGGCCGTAAGCCAGTGAAACAACTCTCATGCGAGCTGTGAATTGCCGCTGCTCGGTGGCCACGCCTCATGCTCACTTTCGCACCTCGGAAGGCGTGACCGCGCTCGGTAACTTCTTCTCGCCTGCGCGTCGGGTGAACGACTGGGAATAGACCGCTGAACGAGCGCTAAGCAGAGGATCATCGGACGGCGCCATTCCTTCCGGCAAAACCAACGGATCGAAATTGATGTCGCGGCAGGGGCTGGTTGTCCTCGCTCTCCACGTGATCGAGCGTCAGGGTCCCCACATCCACCTGCTCTCGCGCGTCGGGCCAAGGGATGGTGGCATCGTTGGTCGGATCGTTTGCCTGGCCGATCGTGATGATCAGGCGCCACTGCAGCGGGTGCTGAAGGATGCCCGCGATCAACGCATCGAACAGGTAATTCTTGTCTGGTCGGGCAGGTCCGGTCGTATTCGCGGGTGCAAACGGCTGCACTGGCACCATCGACCAGCGGACGGGTATCGATCTTCCGCTTGCGTCCGTGAACCAGAAGGCATTCAGACCGTAGTATGTGCTGTTTTCGAAGCCAGATGACGCGGGATGGCTTTGAATGATCTTTGTCGCCTGCACGGTTTCCGGATGACTCGCCAAGAAAGCCGCCATTTTCTCCGGATCGGGTTTGCCTGTCTTGGGGTCCGGCTGCGCCGCAAGTAATCTGTCGTAAAAAGCCTGTGGGGTATTAACCCCAAATACCGGCGTGTTGATCATGGCGGTGCGCCATTCTTCACCGTCGGGCAGCTTGAACAAAAGTCCGAGACCACGGACCATTTCGGGCTCGTCGGCAACATAGGGATTGCCGCCTGCCAGAGAGAAGCGGCCGATGATTGGGACACGTCCAGCTTTGAAGACTACGGCCTTTGAAAGGCGCGTGCCCCGGCCGTTGCTCTCGAAAGAGCCGCTGACGCAAACGCCCTTGGCATGATTGAGGCGAAAACCGGAATGGATTCCGTCGACGCGCTCAAAGCCGTCGGCGAAACGTGCGGGCGTCAACGCTTCAGGATTGAACCAGCCACCCAAATATAGAAATGCTCCGGCAACGCCCAGAACAACGATGGCGGTACCCGCTAGTCTTCCAAAATGTCTTGTGTCCGCCAATTTTGACGCTCCGGAGGAAACAAGACGGCTATACCGACATCATATAGGAGATTCCGAATTGTCGGCAACTTAGCTCTGCTTGCTAAGGTGTGCTTGCGCACGTGCGCAAAATTAGCATTAGATTCACACGCTAAATGGATTTCCCAGCGACGACGCCAGGCTGATTCACGGCGCGTCCGTCCCGTTGTAGGCGCGCGCGGTACTCACGCGGACTCCGTCGGTGGCCTGGAAACTCCCGAGGCACCCACGGCTGCGTACTTTCATGAGTGCGGCAAAGTACTTCAGTGAGCCTAAGTGAGCCTAAGCGGTCTTGACCCCTGATAAGTTCCCTGCGATAATCCCATCGAAACTGGAGGTGCTGGTTGCCGGATCCTACTGCTTTTAGTGTCAGGATCATTGTTGAGAATGCGGGCTTAGCCTTCTCCAGAAACGGGGATCTCCCAGCCAAAGCACACTAACTATAACTGCCGTTCAGCACTAGATCGCTGAGCACCTTTGGAACCTGCGCAAAGCATGGAATGCCCTGCAGGGAGCTTTTGTCATCGCCGAGCCTTTTAACTTGGCATTCGAGGCTGCGGGCCGTGGCCCAAACCGCTTCGAGCGGCGAGATTCCTGCAACGATTTCGCTTGTCGAGAAGCCGGGCGTCTATATGTCGCTCAGCAAGGTACGGTTTGCGTCATATCCCGGCGACCATAAGGTTCGAATATTAACCATGGAAGGAGTGGCTCATGAAGCGAAGAACAGTCATAGGAGTATCTACGGTTACCATCACAGCCATCGCCGTTTTGGTTATCTCGTCGCGAACAGTGCTGACGGCGCAACAGCCTGTGGCGCCATTGCCGGTTTACAGCCCATACCCACCCGGGCTCCTCCCCGCCAATTTGGATTCGGAGATAGCCAGGGTCCTCCGGGAGGTCGATGTCATCGAAGCTAGAGCTATCGCAAGATGGCACTCCTTACCGCCGCCAACACGATTCCCGGTGCGCCCTGGCCCGAATCCTCCCGTCCTTCAGGGTACCGGAACTGAGTCAATCGAAACACTCGGCGAGCTGATGCTTTTCGACAAGAACATGTCGGCCGGTAGAAATCAGGCGTGCACGTCTTGCCACATGCCGTATGCCGGTTGGAGCGGCCCGATTCCGTCAGTGAACCTGACGATAATCGCCTATCCCGGAACGTTTCACTATCGGATCGGCAAGCGGACGCCGCAGCGACACACGTATGCACCGTTCTTCCCTGTGCTGCAATTCAACCAGGAACAGCAACTGTTCTTTGGCGGGAATTTCTGGGATTCACGCGCGACCGGATATAGGCTACGGAATCCCGACGCCGAACAGGCGCAGGGTCCTCCCGTTGATACCCAGGAAATGGGCTTCCCTGACACTGCTTGCGTGGCGTTTCGGCTTCAGCAGGCTGTATACCGTCCTCTCTTCGAACTGATGTGGGGCACAGACTCGCTCATCATCAACTTCCCATCCGGTACCGAGCAGATCTGCGCAACTCCTGGAGGCGCTTCGGTGTTCGTCGGAAACCCCGAACCGATTAACCTGACGACGGAAGATCGCACAAAGGCAAACACGGTCTATGACGAGTGGGGTTTATCTATTGACGCATACGAGCAGTCCGTGCAGGTGAGCAATTTCACTTCGAAATTCGACGCGTTCCTGAAGGGCAACTACACGATGACTAAAGACGAGGCGGCCGGCTTCGAGTTGTTCAACGGGAAAGGCAACTGCAACTCATGTCATGTCGACGGAAGAGGGACGACTCTGAAGCCAAATCAGCACGACACCAGCGCAACCGCGACGGCGAACCCTCCTCTATTCACTTGCTTCGGCTCAGCCAATGAAGGTCTGCCTCTGAATCCAAGCGATGCTTTCTATTATCAGACCACGCAGGATTCCTTTGGGTTCGTTCCTAACCCTTACGGCTTCGGCTACAGAGATTTGGGAATGGGAACTTTCCTGCGAAGTGGTTTCGGCTCCGGCCCCAACCCAAACCGGAATTGGATACCATTTGCACCAGCGGTTGACGGTCAATTCCAAGTGGCCACAGTTCGCAATGTGGCGATGACACCGCCGCAGTGTCCCACCACCGAAGCCGGCACCCAACCTTACTTCCAGAAGGGGTTCTTTCACAACGGCTACATCAAGAGCCTGAAACAGCTCGTACATTTCTATAACACGCGCGACACCAGCTTTGCCTACCCGGTCACTTCTGGACACTGCCCGGCGGGAACGATCGAGAGGGTGACCTGCTGGCCGATGAAAGAGGTGCCGAACAATCTCGACACGACGACGGGGATGCTCGGCCTGAAGGATAAGGAGGAAGACCAGATCGTCGCCTTTTTGCAAACACTCACTGACGGTTTTACGGCACCTTACCCCAACAGTGATACCTTTACCGGTAGTTGCATGACCTGCAACCCGGCCACAGATCCCAATTGTTCGCCGTCGAGGCAAGGCAATGGCTCACTTATCCCGACACCGCCTCTGCCGCCCTGCGCATCGGCCATATGCGGTGTTGCGCCTGTCCCAAGCCCGCCGATTCAGTAGCGCAGTACGCTATATGGAGCCATCACACCGGCTTCTCTGGCTCGTCCGTCTCGCAAAATCTGGTATGCGAGCGGACGAGCCGGAGCTAAAAACGGTCGATGGCTGTTGACCATAGTTTCTTCGCTTTGAACCATTTGAGTTAGTTGAGGTGTGAACATGAATAAAGCTCTTCTGGCATTGTCGATCATGACCTTGGGCGGCGGTCTTCTAGCTCAAGAAAGTCCAATCACTCCAAAAGCCGAGCGGGTACGGATCAGCGAGGGGCCGGAAGTCCCGTTGGTGGGTGGCTATTTGACGGTTATCCGATGGACGGTAAACAATCCCGGTGGCTTGCCCGTGCACTACGGGATTGTGCACTATGGTGCGAATCCAAAAAAGTTGAACCAGACCGCCAAAAATCCGATCAGGTTAAACCCATACCATTCATCGACGGTGTTCCGCGTGAACCTGTACAGCCTCCCGCCGAAGACGACCTACTACTATGCCGTGGAATCGATGGATTCCAGCGGCAGAAGCGACGGAGTCAAAAGTGCGATAAAAGCCTTCACCACTAAGTAGCGGAGAGCTCGGAATCTGCACCCAATCCGATCCCGTAATTTTGACGACTGGGTTGCTAACCCCGAGACCTGTCACTTTTTCCACCCACCTATCGCGAAAACATCTGTTTTGTACTCAAAGAAATAACGGGGGCAGCCTACGCCCTTAGTGCTCAGGGCTTGTTGGGGGGGAAGTACAAGCTGATGATCAATCCGCCGATGTTCAACTGCTGATTTGGACGTTGGCCGCTATTGTTCACGTGTTCGTAGTAGGGATCGAGCTCCAGGTACCTGTTAAGTTTGCTCAACGGCAGCAGGCAACCAACGTAAAGATGTGTAGAACTCCACTTGGAATATTGGCTCTGGTAGAAGAACTCGGCGCTGGCATATGGACCGGGATGGTAATTGTGAATCGTGACGCGGCGCTCGGCCGTGATTCTGTTGCGGTAGCGCCAGGTGAAATTGTTATTGGACCAGTCGAGGTCGGCGCGGTTCCTGTCTGTGACGAGGATGCGCCCCGGCATTGGAATATGAAACATGACCAAGGGTTCGAGGCGATTTGTGGAAGGTCCGGTGGCCGAGGGAAGATGGCGATACCCGATCTCGAAGACCACCGGCATGGGCTTCATGTAGTCCATGTCGAAGACGGTCATTTTTCTGAGTTTTTCACTGGGCCGCGGGTTGAATTGAAAGCTTGGCCCTAGCTGCGCGCGCGTGAAGTTGCCTTCCTCCATGTAACCCTTCGCCTGAAGAACAAGCCGGACATTGGACGTTAAGCGGGCGTACAAATCGGCCTCGGGGAAGAATCCGGTCGTCGAAGTCTGTGCACGCGTGCACAAACACGGCAGCAGAGCCACGAATGGCGCGATCAACCACGTATTTTGAATATGTTTCACGTGTTGCATGATAGCTTCGACTAATTGGCCTGCGGAGACGACGTCGGTTAAATCAGACGTTATTGCAACGAATCGGGGGTTCAGGAAACTGCTCGCCTGAATCGACTTAGACGTGCCCACCACAGCGTCGCCGGCAGCGGGAAACCCCTCAGTGACGAAGCTACCGAGGCCACCGTTGGCGCTAGGTGATCAGAACGATGCGGTTGCTGCCCATGAAAACAGTCCTCTCTCCCCAAAATACCGGACAGAATTCGTCAGACGGGTGAACATCATCACTCCTCAGCAGAATCTGTGGGGTGATTCTGGTTCCGGCAGTCGCCCCAATGTGTGATAGAGCGCAACTTCCCTCGAAGGTGCGAAACGCGTCTCGTGAGCACACGGATTATGTTGTTGAGGCCCTCAACGCCGCCCGAGGAAATCTCACCTTTCGCTTGAGAGGTTGTCGGCCCGCCTGCCGCGGCCCCAATGAACCTCGCCCGCTCCGATGGATTCGACCCAGCTGAGTTGGCACTGCGCCAAGCCCCCACTCCACAAACCATTCCACAGATCGATCCACCGGCTCCCAACTGGTTTGGAGGGCTCGCGCTGTTTCCCGCCAACAGTTTGCCTTGGCGGCAACGCAGGTGCACTTCACGGTACACAAATCCGACAAGATGTTGCACCAGATTCAGGATGGTCTTAACCTGTACCTGAACAGATGATTTCCTCGCGGCGCCGAACTGCCTTGCACTCCGGCTTGAAGTTCCTCAGAAGCTGCCTGTGAACGTCTGAAGGTTGGCAACTGCAACCCGGTAGCGTAGCTCACCATCATCGAGGGCGTCGCGGGCCTGCGTCAAGCTATTGAGAGCATCTACCAGCTCCAGCGCCGTTGCTTCGCCCGCCTGATACCGAGAGATGTTCAGCCGCAAGTTCTCTGCTGCGAGGTCGGCGGCCGTGCGGAGCGTGTCGAGATGCGCGAGAGCTGTTTGTGTCTCGTTGTAAGCGGCATGAAGGTTCTTCACCAACTGCCGCTGCGCCGCGCTCAACTCCAGGTTTGCCTGATCGTGCTTGATCTCCGCTTGCCGCAATTTACTCTTCCTCACGCCCCAATCCCATACTGGAAGGTTCAGGACAGCGATCATGTTGTAGCCAAGGGTTGGCGCAGGTCCATTGCCGAAGTCAATGGCCTCGGTGCAGCGTAATCCGACGCAACTGGCTTCAATCCCGTAATCGACTTCGACTTTGATCGACGGCAGAAAGGCCTGGCGCGCCATCGAAACATTCAAGCTTGCAACGCGCACCGCACCCGTCGCGACCCGTAGATCCGGGTCCCTGGCCTCCGCCATCACCCGGATCTCGGAGAATGAAGGAACCGGCGGAGCCACGCGCAAGTCGTCCACTATCTCGAAGTTTTCATCGAAATCACGGAATAGCCACATCGCCAGATCCAGCCGTGCATTCTCCATAGCGAGTGTCGCTTCTCGAAAGGACTTCTCCTCCGTAGACCGCTGAAGCTGGAATCTCACGACGTCACTGTGCGGCTTCGTCCCCTGCGTTTCTAACGTCTGGCCGAGCGCAGCGAAGCGATTGGCCTGATCCAGACCCAGTTGGGCTGTGGCGTACTTCCGCTGCGCAACCGCGAGGCCGTAGTAGGCCTTTGTCACCGTAAGTGCCAGTGCCAGGCGCGCCTTTTCGGCCTTGGTTTGCGAAATGACCTCGGCCGCCGCTGCGCGTTTGTAATCCGTTCTGGCCAGAACGCCTGGAGACAGATCCTGACGGAGTACGCCCCACTCCCGATAGACGTGGACACCATCTTGCGTCACAAATCTTCCCGTGGGAATCAGCCCGTTGCCCTGGGTGTTGAAATACTGTGATGACCCACTGAGCGACGGAAGGGGAGCTGCTCGCGACTGGAGCCGGTCCTGGTGAGCGAGGCTTGCATTGCTCACCGCGGATTGAAACTGGGGATCAATTCGCTGTGCCCTGTCCAGGGCGTCGAGCAGCGTCAGGGTAGGCGGTGGCGATTGAGTTGGCACGGCAGTCTGGTTTGCTGGAACGCGGGCCGGGAATTCCGGAGATGCGGCGCTCTGCGCAAGAGCCGGCGATAGTGACGAGGCCAGTCCCAACAGCGTGCCGGCCAATCGCCACACAGTGACGTTGATCTTTTGTCGATGACTCATGGTCCTCCTCTGCGAACCGCTCGCTCGTCAGCGGCCGCGATGTGAGCAACTGAAAGACGAAGGTTATAGGACATACGTTCCCGATCTCACCGACCGGAAGGCGATGTGTCGGACGTACGCCCGCGCGTATCGCTTATGAATCGGGACCTGCGCGATCTAACAAAGGGGTTGCTATTCCCGCCCCTTGGCCGGCAAGTTTCGACTGGTGCCGCCAAACCATGCGATCCCGCATCGAGCCCTTCAAGAGAATCGCCCGCTCCCTGCGGCAACATCGGGATGCGCGGGTATGTTCCCCTCAGTGGACAGACGATGCAGTTCGATGCTCAAGGACACTGCGTCTCCGGCTGTCTGTAGCCAAACTTTCGAAATCTTGCGGGGGCCAGGTCGGGGCCATGCTCTAATCTTGCCCCGCCGATAATGTAACGGGTCGCAATTCTTCCCCGCGTAGCGAATCGTTTTTCTCGGATTGATCCCCGCCACGCCGGAGGGGATCGAGAAGCGGCGCCGGGGGCGAGCGTGCCAAACTCCGCGGGATAGGGTTGCCGACCGCGCTATCCCTGCCCTTTTCGTGACTTTCTCAGATGTGTAGGATATCGAGGTGAGCGGAAGAACTCCACGGACACCCATCCCAAAGAGCTCTCCCGCCCCCCGCAGAACGAACCTTGGGAGTTCGCAGCTCCCAGAGGCAGATCCTATGCAGATCCTACACCCGTTTGCCGGCTCGGTACAGCAATATGCCGAGCAACTAACTGACCCCGATTGTTACCGCCCCGGCTACTGTCCGCAGTGCCAAACCAAACATCCACTCACCGCGCATGGCTTCTACACGCGCACGCTCATCGACACCACCTTCGACGGCGTCATCCGCGTGCGAGTGCCTTCAACGCCGCGCGCTTCGCCTTGGGCATCGCCTCTGTCGGAGGGTAGTAGACATTGGACGCCGTGTAATAGCAATCCGCCAGGCCGGCGTAAGCCGGAGCGTATCCCGGGTCCACGGCCAGCGCTTGATGAAAGTAGCCGATCGCCTTCTGCACGGAGTCCAGTGTGAAATCGGTGAGGTATTGGCGCCGACCTTTCAGATAGGCGTCATAAGCGGCCAGGTTGACCTTCCGGTCCCGCGAGGTTTGCGCCCGGTTGGACGTCGTAAGCGTCACGTGGATCTCACCGGCGATCGCCTCCACCACCTCTCGCTGCAGTGCCAGCACTTCGGCAGGCTCCCCCTCATAAGTCCCGCTCCACACCGGACGGTCGCTCCGCGCGTCTACCAGCCGTACGGCGATGCGAATGCGATTCCCCGAGCGCAGCACCGAACCCTCCGCGATGGTCTGCACTCCCAGACTGCGCGCGATCTCCGGCAGCGGGCGGTGTACCCCCTTGAAGGTCATCGCGGAGGTTCGCGAGATCACGCGTAACGCCGGGATCCGCGCCAGGTCGCTAATCAGCGCGTCGGTCATTCCGTCGGCAAAGTACTCCTGCTCCCCATCGCCGGAAAGATTCTCGAGCGGCAGCACGGCGATCCCGCGTCCACCGTCCGCGGCACCCAGTGAGCCCTGAAACCGGCCCAGCCCCGCGACCAGCCCGAGCACCATCGCCGCGCTCATCACGGCCGCCGATACCGCGACCCGGTTCCGCTTCAGAAATTTGCGGCTCCGGTACGGCAGGCTCTCCTTGCGTGCGTGTACCGGCAGGTTCTGCAAAAAGCGGCCCAGGTCTTCCGAAAACTCCGCGGCCGACGCGTAGCGCCGATTCGGTTCCTTACGCAGCGCCATCATCACGATGTTGTCCAGGTCCCGGTCCAACTCCTTCACCACGGCGCTCGGCCTTGGCGGCTCCCGCGTGCAAATCTCCTTCTCGATCTCCTCCGCTGAATATTTTTCCAGCGTATGCGCCCTACGGCCTGTCAGCAGTTCGTAGAGCACCGCTCCCAACGAATAAATATCCGTTGCCGTGGTCACGGGCTCGCCGCGCACCTGCTCCGGACTCGCGTATCCGGGTGTCATCAGGTGCCCGCCCGCACCGGTACGCCCCGTCGTAGTTCCGTCCGCCGCCGGGTCCAGCAGCTTCGCGATGCCGAAATCCAGCAGCTTCGGAATTCCTTCGCGGGTGACCAGCAGGTTTGCCGGCTTAATGTCGCGATGCACAATCAGATTCCGGTGCGCGTACTGCACGGCCTCGCAGACCTGGCGGAACAACTCCAGGCGCTGACGCGCAGGAAGCGGCGCGGCGTATTCCAGGAGCGGCGTGCCATCCACGTACTCCATCACGAAGTAGGGCAGGCCCGCACCGGTGGCGCCGCCGTCCAGCAGGCGCGCGATGTTGGTATGCTGCAAGCCCGCCAGAATCTGCCGCTCCGCGCGGAAGCGCCGCAGCGCGGCTGCGGTATCCGTGCCGCGGTGGAGCAGCTTGATCGCCACATGCATACGGAAGTCGTCTTCACGCACCGCGCGGTAGACCGCTCCCATGCCTCCCTTACCGATCAGGGCTTCGATCGTGTAGCGCCCCACTCGCGTCCCGGTCAGGTCGCGGTCCGGCAGCTCTTCGATCGCGCGCGCCAGCGCCGCTGCGCCGGTCTCCGACACCTCCATCGTCGCCGCCAGAAATTCGCCCGCGTTCACATCCGCAGCCAGCAGTGCCTTCACGTGCGAACGCAGTTCCGAGTCCCCCGCGCAGGCTTCGCCCAGAAAACCGTCCCGCTCCCACGGGTCCCGTTCCCACGCCCCCTCCAGCAGTTCCTTTACGCGCTGCCACTGCTCCGGTGTCATGGCTCTTCCACTTCCGCCGGCGCGCCTCCGCCCAGCTCGCGATGCAGTTCGGCGCGCGCGATCCGCCAGTCGCGTTTCACGGTGATGGCCGAAACGCCCAACACCTCTGCGATCTCGTCTTCGGTCAGTCCGCCAAAGAATCGCAGCTCCACGACCCGGCCCTGTCGCGGATCCAGACGCGCCAGTTTGTCCAACGCCTGATCCAGCGCGATCAGGTCCACTTCCCGCGGTTGCACCGCCGCCGAGCCTTCTTCAAGGACCGCCTTGTTCCCGCCTCCTCGCTTGGCCGCGCCGCGATGCTTGGCATGATTGACCAGAATCTGGCGCATCAGGTTGGCTGCGATGGCGAAGAATTGCGACCGGCTCGGGCTGGCCACCCGCGTTTGGTCCACGAGCCTGAGGTAAGCCTCGTGGACCAGCGCCGTCGGTTGCAGCGTGTGGTCACGCCGCTCGCGTCGAATGTACGCGGCAGCCAGGCTGCGGAGCTCGCGATAGACCAGCGGGACGAGTTCGCCCAGTGCCCCTTTGTCGCCGTCGCTCCAGGATTGGAGCAGTCGCGTCACATCCCCCCGGTCAGGTTGCCCCACTTCACCGCCCCGCTCCAGCAGATTGTACACCCGGGAGATTTTTTCGGTGAGACGAAGATAAAATATTTTCGATTCCGGCGTAGCATGGAATCAGGGGAGGTTGCGACGTCGGCGGCCTCCGGATCCTGGGTTTGGAACCGTGCCGCAATTCGTGCTATCCATAGGTTCTTCCTCCGAGGAGCATAATGCATCGTCAAGGAATGGTCTCGATCTGGTTCTTCATCGGCGCGTTGCTGCTGATCTACGGAATTCTGATTACCGGCGCCGGGATCTACGAACTCTCCAATCCGCCTGCTCATCCGGTGGTCCACGCGGAGCTTCACGCCGGCATCTGGTGGGGTGGACTTCTGCTGATTCTGGGGATCTTCTATTCAGTGAAATTCCGCCCCGGCCGAGGCTGATTCCTTCGCGGCGCCACGCGCGCTTCACCCGATAAATAACGGGTATTCAGACCTGCAATTGGGAGTATACTTCAATTGGAGTAGGAGGTTTGATGCCCACCACTGGCCATCCTTACCGCCGGCCCGCGTTGCGGGTTATCACCTTGCTCTTTCTCCTGTTCGGCGTTTTCGTCTTTCGAGCCAATTGAGGTGCCGAGATGGCGAGTTTATCCAGAATTCTCGTCCCCGTGGAGTTCTCCCCACGGTGCCGGGGCGCGGTGCAATATGCCGAAGCCCTCTCCTCTCACTTCCACTGTGAAATCGTCCTGCTTCACGTGGTAATGCCGCCGCTGGCGAATTACAGCTCCTTCGAAGCCATGGCATATACGGGCGCGGGCGATCTGGCTCGCGAAATCGCGGAACAGAGCATCGCGCAGCTGGAGACTTTTCCCTGTAGCGCGCCGGCCGGCGTTCCTGTGCGTCGCATCGTCCTTGAGGGCGATCCCACCCAAACCATTGTCGAGTTCGCGGCCGCCGAGAAGTGCGATCTTATCGTAATGCCTACCCACGGCTACGGACCGTTCCGCCGCTTCCTGCTCGGGTCGGTGACCGCCAAGGTGCTGCATGACGCCATCTGCCCAGTGTGGACTGGTCCTCACATGGAGCGCGCACCGGATTTCAGCAGCGTCCACTTCCACAACGTGGTATGCGCCGTCGATCTGGGACTGCACAGCCGCCTCGTGTTGTGTTGGGCCGCGGGATTCGCCCGCGAATTCGGCGCGCACCTGACGGTTGTTCACGCCATTCCATCGTCGTCTACGCGCTTGGGCGGATTCTACTTCGATCCCGATTGGCGCACCCAGTTGACGCGGACCGCCATCGAGCGCATCTCCTTTATCAAGCAGGAATTGGAGATTGAAGGGTCGGTTGCCATCGAAGCCGGTGAACCGCCCGTGGTGGTCGCCACCGTTGCCGAGACCATGAAGGCCGACCTGCTGGTGATCGGGCGCGGCAGCACGCCGCGCGCACACGGACACTTGCCGACTAACGCCTACGCCATCGTCAGGGAATCGGCGTGTCCCGTGGTGACAATTTGAATTTCCGGCTGGTCAGATGCCGGAATGGCGCTTGAAGATCTGGAGCATATTCTGCGATAGCGCGGAGCGTGCGATTACCATGTCGCACCCGGCTTCCTGCGCCTGGATCTTCAATTCGCCTTGTATGTGCGAGAGATAGCCGATCAGGCTGATGCCTTTGGTCTCCGTGTTGGCCTTCAGTTTGGCGATCAGCGCAAGGGGAGACACGGTTTCGAAATTCAGGTCGAAGACGATCAGCGTTGGCTTCGCCTTGGCCTTCTCCAGAACTTCCTTGCCTTCCTTTACGAACTCCAGCGCCAGGCCATTTCGCTTGGCAGCTTCGCTCAGCTTGACGGAGAAAAACAAATCGCTGACCACGGCCAGGACTCGCTTCGGTTCCTGCTTCTGCATAGATGTGTGCTTTTCGAGAAAACCCTTGTCGTTGAACTTGCAGCGGGAGGGGACGTTTGAATTCTATCACGAATCGTTACTGCCCCACCGCGCTCAACTGCTGGTAGAACGCGTCGTCAGCCGGATTCCGATCCGGCCGGTGTTCCAGGTACAGGCCCATCCAACGTCGCGCCCGCACCAGGTCGTGCATGTTACGAAACAGATTCGCCAGGCTGCGCGCGCAGCGCGGACGCGCGGGATCGTGGTCCAGGGTTGCCTGGCATTGCGCCTCCATGCTCACGAAGATCTGCGACGGGGGCAGCGGTTGTACGCCGGGCGGCGGATGGCGCATGAACACCGCGGCGCCGGCATCCGCGTAGACCATTTTCCATTCCTTCTCCGAGGGGTCCGCCAGTGCCAGCGGCAGAACGTAGGTGGCACCGGAATTCGCCTCGAACGCGTTCATCACTATCACCTGAATGCCATACCGGTCCAACAGGTCGCGCGTACCCGGCAGGTACTTTGTCATCCGCTGATAATCCGCGAAAACAGTTTCATTGAGGCAGCGTCCATCAATGAAGGAACGCTCTTCGGGCCAGGTGCGCCAGATCAGGTAGCCGCCCTTTTCGAAACTCTGGAACATCGGTTCGGTGATGTGGTGCGCGAGCAGAAAATCGGCGGCACCCGCGGGATATTTCCATTCGGCGGAGCGAAGTTGAAAGGCGTGCCCCCGTGCGAACGGCACCGCGATGGCGGCCACCAGAAGCGCGGCGGCGGCCCAGTCCGTCCACTGCGGCAGAACGCGCTTCCACGGCAGGTAGCCGGCAATCAGCACCGGCGCCACCAGTCCCACCAGGTTGGAATTGCGCACCGCGGAGAGATAGGCCGCACCGAAGAGGCCGAGCAGCAGCCAATCGACCAGGCGGGTCCGCCGCCTCTGCCAGACCAGCACCGCCGCAGCAGCAATCAGCAGCAGGTTGAGAAACGAAGGCGGCCACAGCGCCGGCTTCTGCCATTCGTAAATCGTACTCATCAGGCTGCTCTGTTTGTAGGCCGCCAGAATGTAGAGCGTGAGGAATCCGTTGGGGTTGAGAAACGCCGCCGGCACACAGACGGCGGTCACCAGCCACAAGCGCCGCTCGTCCACCTCCGGCTTGCCGCGAAAACGCTGCCACATGGATTCCGCGCAGTAAGCGCCCAGCACCACAAAGCCCATGATGAACCCGCCGTGGCAGTTGGCCCAGACCAGAAACATCGGCGGCAAGAGCCACATCCACCGGCGGTATTCCAAGATCAGGATGGTCGCCACAATCAGCACGTAGGTAATCTGGTACGGGCGATCGGAGTTGAAATACGACGCGATAAAGGCGGTGACGAAGGCTGCCGCTAGGGCGCGATAGAAACTCTGCGAGCGGCGCCACGCCCACAATCCGGCCAGTCCGCAGAAGGCGGTCATCAGCGAAGCGCGCCACAGCACCAGGCCGCCGAATCCACCCATCGCGTACGCCAGGTATATGATGATTTGTGCCAGCCACTCGAACGTCAGGTTGTACGCGCGCACCGTTTCTTCCATGGGCAGGGGCTTGCCCAGGTCGGTTGTGAAGCTGAACGGATCGGGTATCGGAAGCTGGTGGCGCTCCAACAGGTACTTGCCGGTTTGCAGGTGCCAGAAGGTATCCGAATCGGCTACCTCGGTGGAGAAGCACGACATCAGAAGTATGGCGGCGAGCGCCACAATCGCACGCCGGAGCCACTTGACGCTAATGGGAGCGGGCTTCATAGTAGTTCATCCACTGCGCGGCCCGCGCCTTGTCGCCGATCAGGGTGTAGAGCTCGGCGATGCCGCGGGCGCAGGCGGGCTGTTTGGGGTCGTGTTCGATCTGCTGCCGGCACTGCGTCTCGATGCTCGCGAGTGCCAGCGAATTATTGAGCGGCTGTACACCGGGAGGCGGATGGCGCATGAAGACGATGCTCCGGTCATCCGCCTGCACGAGTTTCCATTCGGTCTGCCTCGGGTCCGAGAGGGCCGCGGCCAAGGTGTGGACTTTCCCACTGAAGCGGTCGAAGCCGTCCAGCACGAGGACCTCGATTCCGTACTTGTTGAGCAGTTCTTCGGAACTCTTGCCGCCGTCGGCGGGCGCGTAATAAAGGATGCGGTTGTAATCCGCGTAGGCCTCTTCGCTGAGGCCGCGCGGGTCGATGTAATCGCGCTGCATGGGCCATAGACGCCAGACCAGGTAGCCGCCGTTTTCGTAAGTGTTGAACATGCGGCCAGTGACATTGTGCGCTTTCAAAAAGTCCGCCGCTCGCGTGGGCAGCTGCCACTCCGCGGCGCGCAATTGAAACGCGCCGCCGCCGCGCGCAGAAAACGCGATGGCCAGCACTAGCAAACCCGCCGCCGCGAATTCCGCAGCGGCCGGGATGGCGAGTTTCCACTCGGGGAGATACGCTCCGAGCAGGACCGCGCCCACCAGCCCCATCAGGATTGTATTGCGCACGGCTAGCAGCGATGCGGCGGCGAAGACGAAGTAGAGAATCCAATCCACCGGGCGGGTGCGGCGCCAGGAAATCAGCATCGCTACCAGCGAGCCGAACAACACGAGGCTGTAGCCGCTGGGTTCCCAGAACGCTGGATACTGCCACTCCAGGTTGCTGGACTGGATCGAACTGCTGCGATAGAGCAGCATGATCTGGATGACGCGGAATCCGTTGGGATTGATCGCCGAGGCCAGGAAACAGGCGACGGTCACCAGCCACAGTTGGCGCTCGACTTCTACCGGACGCTTGCGCAGGCGCTGGATCAAGGCTTCGCCGCAATAGGCGCCGAGCATCACCCAGCCCATGAAGTAGCCGCCGTGGCAATTGGCCCAGAAGATGAAGACCGGGACGAGCGCCCACATCCAGCGGCGGCGTTCCAGAATCGCCATCGTGACGGCCAGCAAAACGAAGGTGACCAGGAAGGGACGGCTCTGCTGGAAGTTGATGGCCACCGCTCCCGCCGCGATGGCCGCCGCAGGCTGCGATAGAATCCGCCGGTGCGCCACCACACCATCAGCCCCACAAGTCCGCAGAAGACGACCAGGAGCACGGCGCGCAGCAGCACCAGGCCGGCGAATCCGGTGGACGCGTGTACGAGGTACATGATGATCTGCGCCAGCCACTCGTGGGTCAGGTTGAAGTAGCGTGTCTTGGCCTCATCGGGGTACGCGGTGCTCGTCAGGTTGCTGGTGTAGGAGAACGGATCGGGCACGGTGAGGGCGCGGGTTTCCAGGGTGTGGCGCCCGGTCATCAGGTGCAGCCAGATATCGGTATCGGCCACGGCACCGCTGAACCAGGTGAGGAACAGGATCGCGGTCAGCGCCAGCAGGAGCGGACGGATCCACGTGGGTGCGGTGTGCGTGGCGGGAGCAACTGCGGGCGGTGTCGCGGGTTTCGGCTTAGCGGGGCGCGGGGGCATGGAAGGTTCCGTTGCGGATCTGATCATACGCGGCGCGCCACGCGGCGGCGCGATCGGCGTTGCCCAGCCTGGCGTAGAGGTCGGCCAGGCCGTACGCGCAGCCCGGCTTGCCCGGCTCGTGCAGCACGTGGTCCGTGCACTGTGCTTCGAGGCTGACGAAGACTTCCGCGGGATTGAGCGGTTGCACTCCTGGCGGCGGCTCGCGCATAAAGATCATCGCGGTCTTGTCCTGGTATACCAGCTTCCATTTCGTCTGGCTGGGGTCGGCGAGCGCGGCGCCCAGCATGTAGACCGTGCCGCGCCAGTATTCGAAGCCCTCCAGCAGCAGCACCTGTACTCCGTACTTGTCGAGCAGGGACTGCGCGTCGCGGTAGTTGAAGGCGATTTTGCGATAGTCCTGGAAGACGCTCTCGTTGAGCGCGCGGCCATCGACGAAGGTCTTCTGCAGCGGCCACGCGTCCCACATCAGGTAGCCGCCCCACTCATAGATGTTGAACATGGGGCCGGTGACGTTGTGCTCCTTGAGGAACTTTACCGGACCCGCGGGATACTGCCAGTCGTCCACGCGCAGTTGAAAGGCCTGGCCGGCGGCGATTTTCTGGCCCGCGATCGCGAGCAGCACCAGCGGCACGGCAAATTCCGCGAGCGGCGGCAGCGGGCGCTTCCATTCCGGCAGGTAGCTTGCGATCACGATGGGCGCGATCACTCCGATCAGGATCACGTTGCGCTGCGCCATCAGCGAGAAGGCCGCGAATACGGCGAAGAGCAGCCAGTCCGACGGGCGCGTACGGCGGCGCGCCCAAATCAGCACGGCGCCAGCGGCAAAGAGCAGGATGCTGTACCAGCCGGGCGGCCAGAGGTCGGGCGAATGCCATTCCTTCAGCGATTTCTGTAGGACGCTATTCCGATAAGCCAACAGTCCGGGGACCACGTTGAAGTAAGTGGGATTAAGGCCGCTGGCCAGAATCGCGACCAGGCTCGCCGCCCACAGGGTTTTCTCGTCAGGCGGCGGTTGCTTGCGCAGGCGGAGAAGCAACGCCTCGCCGCAATAGGCGCCGAGCAGCACCCAGCCCATGAAATATCCGCCGTGTACGTTGGCCCAAATGACGAAGAGCGGCGGCAGCACCCAGAGTCTGCGGCGGCGTTCCAGGATCCAGAGCGTAATCGCCATCAAGAGATAAGTGATGACGAATGGGCGGTCGGTGGCGACGGTGCGTGCCATCATCGCCGCCGCCATACCGGCCGCCAGCGAAAGATAGAAGCGTCCAGTGCGGCGGTATGCGATCCAGCCGATGATGGCGCAGAACGCGGTGAGACACGCGGCGCGGAACAGCACCAGGCCGGGGAATCCGCCCGCCGCGTAGACCAGGTAGAGGATCACCTGCGCGCCCCACTCGTGCTTCAGGTTGAGGTCTCGCGTGGTCTCTTCGCCGGGGTAGGCGGGCTGGCCTATGTTGGTAGTCCAGCTAAAAGGATCGGGGGCCGGGAGCGTGTGATTCTGGACGATGTAAGCCCCGGTGCGTAGGTGAAACCAGGTGTCGGGATCGCCCACCGGCGCGGTGAACATGCAGAGCAGTGCCAGCATGGCGAGAGCCAGTACGACCGGGCGCAGCCACGCAGGCGCGGACTTCGCGATGGGAGCAGGGGCCGCGGTCTGACGGCTGGCAGGTTGCGGAGGCATTGGGGGAAACCTCAGTTTAGCAGAGGGTCCTCCGTTCACTGATGATGGCGCAGCGGCTGGCCGGGGCGAGCGGTGGTGAGTTTGCCATCGTCCACAACCACCTTGCCATTGACCAGCACGAAGTCGAAGCCCTGCGAGTATTGATGCGGCTGGGCATAAGTGGATTTGTCCTGCACACGCACGGGGTCGAACAGTACCATGTCGGCGGCCATGCCTTCGCGCAGCAATCCGCGATCGTGCAGTCCGAAGGTGTGGGCGGGAAGCGACGTCATGCGGCGTATGGCATCTTCCAGAGTGAGGACGCCGCGCGCGCGGACATACTCGGCGAGCACGCGCGCGTTGGTTCCATAGGAGCGCGGGTGCGGATTGCCCACGCCGAGTTCGGTGACGCCTCCATCGCTGGCGATGGCGGTGAACGGATAGCGCATGATGCGCTCGATATCGACCTCGCCCATCAGATGGTAGATCATGGAGGCGCCGCCCGCGTTCATCAGGTCGAAGATTGTCTCGATTTCGTTTTCGGCGCCGGGCCCGCGGCCTTTCAAGGCGTTGATCTCGGTGATGGTCTTGCCTTCGTAGGCGGGGTTCGACGCGAAGCGCGCCACGGTGGCGAAGGCGTAATCCGGCTCACCCATTTCGACCAAATTATGCTGCATCTCGAGAGAGATTTTGCGGCGTGTGGCGGGGTCGGCGAGCCGTTCCTTAATCTGGCCGCCAGCCAGTGCCCAGCCGGGCAGGCGTATGCCGAGGTTGGTGCTGGCGCGATCGTAGGGATATTGGTCGGCGACCACGTCCACACCTTCGCGTCGGAACTTTTCGATGAGGGCGAGCGATTGATCGCTGGCGCCCCAGACGCTGCGGCGATCGATCTTGAGATGCGAGATCTCCACCGGCATGCCGGCCTCTTTGCCGACGTTGACGGCTTCGGTGATCGCGTCCAGTTCATGTATGCCCTCGTCGCGCATGTGGCTAGTGTAGACGCCGCCGTGGGCCGCGGCGGCCTTGGCGAGCGCCACCACTTCAGCGGTGTTGGAGTAGATGCCGGGCACGTATTCGAGGCCGGTGGAGAAGCCTACCGCGCCTTCGCGCATGGCCCGATCCACCAGCGACTGCATCTTGCGGATTTCGTCCGGCGTGGCAAGGCGGTTGACCGAGCCCATCACCTCGCGGCGGACGGTGTTGTGACCGACGAGCGAGGCGACGTTCAGTCCGAGACCGGGTTTGGAGATTTTGTCGAACCAGGCGGAGAGATTCAGTTCCGAGCCGCCGCAGTTCCCGGTGATGACGGTGGTGACGCCGTCGAGCAGGAAATTGTCGCCGCGCGGATTTTTCTCCACGCCGCCTTCGACGTGGGTGTGAACGTCGATGAAGCCGGGGGTGAGGACGCGCTCGCGCGCGTCGATGGTGCGCGCCGCGGTGGCGTCGGCGAGATGTCCGATGGCGGCGATGCGGCCATCCTTGACGGCGAGGTCGGCCCGCTGCCAGGGATTGCCGCTGCCATCGATGATGCGGGCGTTGCGTATAAGGACGTCGTAGTCCGCGGCGAAGAGCGGGGAGAGGAGAATGAGAAGGGCTAGGAGGCGCATTGGGATATATTCCAGCATAGATGGGGCGGCGCAGAGTAGGGAAGGGGCTTCTTCACCGCAGAGGCGCCGAGACGCGGAGATAAGCGCAGAGAAGACAGAGAAAGGAGAACGAGGGAAGAGGCAGATTCAACCCTTCCCCGTGGCTGGGCGCGGAGAGAGCGGAGGAAAAACTGGTTGAGGCCGTTATTTCTTCCAGGGGATGGGGCCTTTGGTGAAGCGGTAGTTGAGCTGGCCCAGGAGTTGGGCGTTGCCTCCGGCGAGATAGTCGTAGGCGTCGTCCCACTCCTTGCCTTGTTTCCAGCCGGTCTGCGTCAGGGTGACGCGGGTCTTTTCGCCGGCGGGTTCGAAATCGAAAGTCGCGGTGGTTCCAGTGGCGCGAACTTCGGGGAATTTTTCGGGAGCCATGGCGTGGATCACCAACTGATGCTTGGGCTGAAAGCTCACGATGGTGCCTCCGCCGGTGGCGCCTCCTGGGTAGTGGACGGTCCAGCCGCCGCCTTCGCGGAGATCGACGGTGCAATCCTGCCAGAGCCAGGTGTTGAGGCCGGCGCTGGTGGTGAATGCGGTCCAGACGTCGTCGAGTTTGGCGGGGACTACCACCTCGAGTTTGAGCGCTTTGGGCGAATCGAGTCGCGTTACTTTCACCGACGCTGGCGGCTTCGGCGTGTCCTGGGCGGAGACCATCGCGTAGAGGGCGAGGGCGAGGAACGTTGTTTTCATTTGCGTACTCCTTTTTTCTTTGCGCCGGCCAGCAGGCAGGCGAAATAATTGCGCAATTGGGCCACCGACTGATCGAAGGGTTCGATGCGGCGGTGCGAGCGCGATTGCAGAACGCCGCCCTCCATAGTGCTGAGGACCAGGGTGGCCAGTGCGTCGAGATCGGTGCCGCGCGGCAGGCGCGGACGGGCGGCTTCCAGGCATCCGCGGACTGCGGTGGTCCACGCAGTGAAATTGCGCGCGATCAGCTGGTGGGCCGGAAGATTTTCAGCCTCGATTTCCAGGGCGAGGCGGCCGAGCGGGCAGCCGTAGCGGCATTCGGTGGAGAGCAGGCGCTCGCGGTAGCCTTCGAGGATGGCGAAGATGCGCGCGACGGGGTCGCGATGGCGTGAGAAGGCGGGCTGGATGACGATGGGGTCGAGGCCTTCGAGATATCCTTCGAGCACGGCGAGCAGGAGCGCTTCCTTGGAGGCGAAGAAATGGTAGAAGCTGCCGCTGTTGGCCTGGGCGCGCTCCAGGATTTCCGACATGCCGGTGGCGGTGTAGCCCTTCTCCCAGAAGAGGTACCGGGCGGCATCGAGCAAGCGGGCGCGAGTGGTGTTGGCGGCGGTCTGTGGTTGAACGGTCATTCAAGATGCTTGATTAATCATTCAAGTAAACCACAGGCTGGATCGGGATGCAAGGCGCCGGATTATCAGCACCGTCAACGGGGCGGCCTAGTCTGAAGCCCCCCCTTCGCAATTAGGGCGCACCAAACCTTTCAGACACCCAGACGTCTGTATAATACGAAGTCTGAGTATATGCCAAAAACCGATTCGCTTCAGGGCTCGCTCGACCTGCTGGTTTTGAAAATCCTCTCACGACGGCCGCGCTTGCACGGGTATGCCATCATGTCGGCAATTAAGGACTGGTCGGGCGATGTGCTGCGCGCCGAGGAAGGCTCGCTTTATCCGGCGCTGCACCGGATGGAGGAGGCCGGGTGGATTCGGGCGGAGTGGATTACGAAAGACACGGGGCGGCGGGCGCGCATCTATGAATTGACGGCGGGGGGAAAGAGGCAGCTTGCCGCCGAGGAATCGCGCTGGCAGGCGGTGACTTCGGCGGTGAACCGCGTGCTGAGGACGGTGTGATATGTCGTTGTGGTCGCAGGTGGCAAATGTATTTCGCGGGGACCGGGTGAACCGGGAGATCGATGAGGAGTTGGAGGCGCACATCGCGGAAGCGATCGAACAGGGGCGCGACCCAGCGGAGGCGCTGCGGGCGTTTGGCGGGGTGCTGCGCAATCGCGAAGCGAGCCGCGACGTGAGGCTGGCGGCGTGGCTGGATTCCGTGCGCGCCGATGCCGTGTTCGGGTGGCGGCAGTTGTGGAAGAAGAAGGCGACTTCGGCGGCGGCGATTTTGTCGTTGGGGCTGGGGATCGGCGCCTGCATGTCGGCGTTCCGCCTGATCGACGCGCTGCTGCTGCGGCCGCTGCCGGTGGCCTCGCCGGAACGGCTTTACACCGTGTCGTTTGAAAGCCCGGGCGCGATGGATCGCGTGATGAGTACGTACGACAGTTGCTCGTACCCCATGTTCCAGCGGATGCGCGCGGCGATCAAGGAAGAGGGCGAGTCGATCGCAGTTTCGATGTACAGCGGCTACGTCGATTTGACGTACGGCGCGGACGAGGACATGGAGAAGGCCGATGTGCAGTATGTCTCGGGGTGGATGTTCGGCACCTTCGGCCTGCGTCCGGCGCTGGGGCGACTGCTCACCGAAGACGACGATCTCAAACCGGGCGGCCATCCCTATGCGGTGCTCTCTTATGACTATTGGAACCGCCGCTTCGCGAAAGATAAGAAGGTCATCGGGCGCACGTTTCGGATGGGCAACGATGTTTTCCAGATTGTGGGCGTGGCGGAAGAAAAATTCACGGGCACGGAGACGGGCTGGGTGACCGACGTCTTTATTCCGATGGCGATGAAGAATGCCCGCACGCTGGCCAGTTTGAACAACTTCTGGCTTCGCACGCTGGTGCAGTTGAAGCCGGGGGTTGCCGCCGGACCGATTCGGGAAAAGTTGCGCGCCACCTTTCACGCGCTCCAAGAGGAGAGGGCGGCCAGTTTTCCGAATCAGACGAAACGGGATCGGGAGCGCTTCTTCCAGGAGACTCTGTTGTTCGAGAGCGCGGCGGCGGGCCGCTCGAACATGCAACGCGATTACCGGCAGGCGCTGGCGACGCTGGGGCTGCTGGTGGCGCTGGTGCTGCTGATTGCGTGCGCCAACGTGGCCAACCTGATGACGGCACAGGCGGCGGCGCGGGGCCGGGAGATGGCGCTGCGCGTTTCGATTGGCGCGGGGCGGTGGCGTCTGGTGCAACTGGTGATGATCGAGAGCGCGTGGCTGGCCTTGCTGGCGACCGGCGTGGGCGCGTTGTTCGCGTGGTGGAGCGCGCCGGTCATCGTAGGCATGATTAATCCGGCGACCTATGCGGCGCGACTGGTGATTCCGGCGGATTGGCGCGTGATGGGCTTCGGCCTGGCACTGGCATGCGGTGTGACGCTGCTGTTCGGCCTGACGCCGGCGCTGCGGGCTTCGAGCGTGAGGCCGGTGAGCGCGCTGCGCGGCGGTGAAGATCCGCATTCGCGGCGGCGGCTGATGCACGGGCTGATTGCGGCGCAGGTGGCCTTCTGCTTCCTGGTTCATTTCGTTGCCGGGCTATTCGTGGTGACGTTCGAACGGTTGTCGAACCGGCCCACGGGGTTTTCCGCGGAACGGATTCTCAATTTGGAAACGGTGACGACGCGGCCGCAGCCGCCGGCTTACTGGGACCAGGTGGCGGAAGATTTGCGCACGGTGCCGGGGGTCGAGAAGGTGGCGCTGGTCGGCTGGCCGCTGATGAGCGGGGAGAGCGCGGTGGGCAATATTTCCGTGAATGGCGCGGCGCCCAGCGATGTTTTCTCCGACTTTGTCAGCATCTCGCCGGGTTGGACGGACGTCATGAGCGTTCGGTTGCTCGGCGGCAGGGACTTCCGGCCGGCCGATGTCAATCCCACGGTTGCGATAGTCAACCAGGCTTTTGCGAAGCAATATTTCAACGGTGAGGACCCGGTGGGCAAGTGGTTCCAGCGAGTGGACCCGGCAGCGGGAAGTTCCCGCTTCGAGATTGTGGGCATGGTACACGACGCGCGGTCGAGGGACAACCTGCGACTGACGATCCGGCCGACGGTTTACATTCCGTTTCAGACGGTGGACGCGACGGGCGCGTTTTTGCCGAAGGCCAGGGGCACGTTCGTGGTGCGCACGGCGAGCGCGAACCCGCTGGCGCTGGCGTCGACATTGCGCCGCGAAGTTCCGCGCGCGCGGGCGGGGTTCCGCGTCAGCAATATCCGCACGCAAGCGGAGATCAACCAGTCGGCGCTAATACGGGAGCGGCTGCTGGCGACACTGGCGTTCTTCTTCTCGGTGGTGGCGCTGCTGCTGGCGGGGATCGGACTGTATGGGGTGCTGGATTACGGAGTGGTGCAACGGCGGCGCGAGATTGGTATTCGCATGGCGATTGGCGCGCAGGCAGGCGACATCGCGCGGCGGGTGACGGCGGACATCTTCGTGATGGTGCTGGCGGGAGCGGCGGCGGGCCTGGCGCTGGGGATGGTGTCGGTGCGATATATCGCAACGCTGCTGTACGGAGTGAAGGCGACGGATGCCGGGATGCTGGTGCTTCCTTCGGCGACGATTCTGGCAGCGGCAGTGGTGGCGGCGCTGCCGGCGGTGGTGCGCGCGGTACGCATCGACCCGGCAAGCATGTTGAGGGCAGACTGATATGTCATGGTGGTCACGAGTCACGAATGTATTTCGCGGAGACGGATTGAGCCGCGAGATCGACGAAGAACTGGAGTCGCACATCGCGGAAGCGATCGAGCAGGGGCGCGACGGCGCGGTGGCACGGCAAGAGTTCGGTTCGGTGTTACGGACGCGAGAGGCGAGCCGCGATGTGCGGTTGGCGGCGTGGCTCGATTCGGTGCGCGCCGATGCGGTGTTCGGGTGGCGGCAACTGGTGAAGCGGAAGGTGACGTCGCTGGCGGCGGTGCTTTCGCTGGCGCTGGCGATTGGTGCCTGCACGTCGGCGTTCCGGCTGATCGACGCGCTCCTGCTGCGCCCGCTGCCGGTAGCGAACGCGGATCGGTTGTACATGCTTTATCGCGCGGGGATCGGATTCGACGGGCGGCCAGCGACCTTCGATGGCTGGGCGTATCCTTCCTTCCGCCTGATGCGCGCGGCGGTGAAAGATCAAGCCGAATTAATCGCGATCTCCTATGCCGAGCGGGTGGACGTGACTTACAAGTCGGACCAGGAGATGGAGAAGGCGTACCTGCAATACGTTTCGGGTCAAATGTTCGACCAGTTTGGACTCCGGCCCGCGCTGGGACGCCTATTTAGCGAGATCGACGATGTGAAGCCGGGCGCGCACCCGTACGCGGTGCTGTCGCATGATTATTGGACGCGCCGCTTCGCGCAGGACCGGGCCGTGGTCGGGCGCACGCTTCGCATGGGGGAGCGCCTGTATGAGATTGTGGGCGTCGGTCCGGCGTCTTTCACCGGCACGGAGACGGGCACCGTGGTCGACATCTTTGTGCCCGCGATGATGCATCCGGCGGCGGTTCGCGACGACTCGACATGGCACCGGACTTTGGCGGTGCTGAAGCCGGGCGTGGCGGTGGAACCGGTTCGCGCCAAGCTGCACGCGACCTCTCGCGCTTTCGAATATGAAAGGGCCAAGGGGTTCACCGGGATGACCAAACAGAGTATCGATCGATTCATCGACCAGACGCTCATGCTGGAGCCGGCTGCCTCTGGCGCCTCCGGTTTGCAGAAGAATTACCGCCGTGCGCTGGTCGCCCTTGGGGTGCTGGTAGGGCTGGTGCTGTTGATTGCGTGCGCGAACGTGGCAAATCTGATGACGGCGCAGGCGGCGGCGCGGGCGCGCGAAATGGCGCTGCGCGTATCGATTGGCGCGGGGCGGTGGCGGCTGGTGCAACTGGTGCTGGTGGAGAGCATGACGGTCGCTCTGCTGGCGGGCGCGGCGGGTGGATTGTTCGCATGGTGGTCGGCGCCGTTTGTGGTGAGCCGGATCAATCCGGCGGATAACCCGGCGCGGCTGTCGCTGCCGGCGGACTGGCGGGTGCTGGGCTTCGGGTTGGCGCTGACGTTGGGTGTGACGCTGCTGTTCGGTCTGGCTCCGGCGCTACGCGCTTCGGGAGTGAAGCCGGCGATCGCGTTGAAAGGCGGAGAAGACCCGCACTCGCGACGCCGCCTGATGCATGGGCTAATCTGCGTGCAGGTGGCGTTCTGTTTTCTAGTGCTCTTTGTGGCCGGCTTGTTCGCCGCCACGTTCGACCGCTTGTCCGGCAAGCCGACCGGTTTTTCGGCGGAACGAATTCTCACGCTGGAAACGGTGACGCAGCGCGCGCAATCGCCGGTGTTCTGGGACCAGGTGGCCGATCACCTGCGAACGGTACCGGGCGTCGAGACGGTCGCATTGTCCGGATGGCCGCTGCTGCAAGTCAACGGCTGGAATGGTTTCGTATCGATCAACGGCGCGCCTCCGGGACCGACGCTGGCGTACTTCCTGGCCGTCTCGCCGGGGTGGGTGGATGCGATGAAGATTCGCCTGATCGATGGAAAGGATTTCCGGCCGGACGACACGTCGCCGGGCGTCGCGCTGGTGAACGAAACGTTCGCGCGGCAGTTCTTCAATGGTGAGAGTCCCGTTGGGAGGGTATTCGCGAGAGGCAACAGCGTCTACCACGTGGTGGGCCTGGTCGGCGATGTTCCTTACCGCGGCTTGCGAGAGCCCCAGCTGCCGGTGGCCTACGTTCCGTTTCATCCCATCGATGCCAACGGCGTGCTGCAACCGGTACGCACAGGAACTTTCGTCGTGCGCACGCGGAGTGCGAATCCCATGGCGATGGCGTCGACGCTGCGGCGGGAGGTGACGCGCGCGCGCAGTGAGTTCCGCGTGAGCAACATCGAGACGCAGGAGGAACTGGTGCGGGCTCAGACCTTGCGCGAGCGGCTGCTGGCGATGCTGGCATTGTTCTTTGCGGGGGTTGCGCTGTTGCTGGCGGGTATCGGGCTCTATGGCGTGCTGGATTATTCGGTGCTGCAGCGGCGGCGCGAGATCGGGATTCGGATGGCGATTGGCGCGCAGGCCGGAGATATCGCGCGGCGCGTGACGGCGGACGTTTTCGGAATGGTGCTGGCGGGGGCGGCGGTGGGACTCGCGCTCGGCATGGCGTCGGTGCGATATATTGCGACGCTGCTCTACGACGTGAAGGCGACGGATCTGGCGATGCTCGCGTTTCCTTCGTGCGCGATTCTGGCGGCGGCGGTGGTGGCGGCGCTGCCGGCGGTGCTGCATGCGGTGCGAATCGACCCGGTGACGACTCTGCGGGGGGATTAGCGCTGGAGCGCGACCAGCGTTGTGGCCCAGCGCCCCAAAATCAGTTACCCGGCTTGCCGATCGGGTACCCTTGCCACACATATTCCAAAGCCTCGGGCAGGGTTTGCTGTTTCACCGTGCGGTCTGTGTGGCCGGCGTTGCGCGCAAATACAAACTGATAGTGATAGCCCTTGGCGGCCAGCACTCTGGCCATGTTCTCATTGGCAAGGACCCAGTCGTGGTAGTTGTCGCGCGTGCTGAGATTGTCCCGATCGCCCACCTCCATCCAGATGCGCAGCGGCTTGGCCGGGTTGTTGGGGATGAGGTGTTCGTGAAACTCCCATGCGCCGTGCGGTGTCTCGGCGTTCGGCGGCCACTGTTGATTCACGTAAGTACCGGAGTAAGTGAGAACGCGGTGATATAACTCCGGGTGATACCAGGCCATGATCAGGGCGCACGAGCCACCGGAACTGCCGCCCATGGTCGCGCGGCCCTCGGGATCTTTGGTCAGCTTCACGTTGTATTGCTTCTCGACGAGAGGCAGCACTTCCTTCTCGACGAACTCCGCGTACAGGGGCGACATCGTGTCGTACTCGAGGCCGCGTTCGCTGCCCTGGGCGTCGCCCCCGCCGTTACTGATGGAGATGGCAACCATCACGGGTACGCGATGCTGGGCGATGAGGTTGTCGAGCGCGGTGAACAGTGCACGGTCGGGTCCGTCGGCTCCGACGATGAACGGGGCGACAGTGCCGGGTACATATTGTTTGGGGACGTACACGGTGACGCGGCGCGTGTAGGGCGCGGGGTGGCTGGCGACGATCATTCTCGAGGGGTCGGCGGGATCGGTCCGGGCAAAGGTGTTGGGTTCGCGCGCGATGCCGGGATAAATCTTGCTGTCGGTGGATTCCATGGTGAAGTTGAAGACCTCGCCCTGGGGCACGCCTTCCTGCACGGTCATCTCCGGCGCGGGGTTGTGTGTAGGTCCGAGGATGAAATTTCCATCGGCCTTTACCGGTGCGTTGGCGCCGTCGGGTAAGTCTTTCGCCGTGACGTAACCGGGCGTGTTGGGATCGCGGGCCGGCGCCGGCGGCCGCGCGGGGCGTGCGGGCGGAGTCTGGGCTGGGGTCTGGGTTTGGGCTGGAGCCTGGGCCATTGCCGGATACCAGCCAGTCATCAGGCTGATCAGGAACGCGATGCTTGGTAGACGCGACATGATCATCAATCTTATATCAACAGTGGGCGCTCGACCCGGTGTATCATTCCTCAATATGCTCACGAAGATTCCGCGTGCCGTTCTGCTTCTGCTAGCCGTTTCGCCCCTGCTCGCGCAGAATGGCTGGTTTCAGCCGTCGCTGCTGGCGAGGCCGGATGTGCACAAGGCTATGCAGTCGGTGGACGAGCGTGCGGCGGGTATTGTCGAAGAGTGGATCCGGCTGGTGGAGACTCCGGCGCCTTCGGGCAAGGAGCAGGCGCGTGCCAGGTACATTCAAGCGGAGATGCAGAAGCTCGGGCTGAGCGAGATCCGCACCGACGATTTTTCTAACGTGAGCGGTATCCGTAAAGGAAGCGGCGGCGGCCCGACGGTGGTGTTCGCAGCCCACATGGACACGGTTTTTCCGGAAGGCACGGACCTGAAGGTGAAGCGCGAAGGCGACATTCTGCGGGCGCCCGGCATTGGCGACGACACGTCGAACCTGATGGCGACTTTGGAAATGTTCCGCGCGCTGGATCGGGGCGGCGTCAAGACCAAGGGCGACCTCATCTTCCTCGCGTCGGTGCAGGAGGAGGTGGGGCTGGTGGGCGCCAAGCACTGGCTGGAGACCAGCGGATACAAGCCCGATATGTTCGTGGCGATTGACGTCTCATCCGCGGAGGTCTGGTACGGCGCGCTGCGGATCGACCAGTTCAAGTTCTTCTACACTTCGCCCGGAGCACACACGCTCGAGAGCCGCGGCGCGCCGAGTCCGGCCAAGGCCGTGGCGAAGGCGATTAATGCGCTGTACGAGATTCCGCTGCCGCCCGTCGCGGAGGGCTTCGGCACGTTCAAGCTGCCGACATTGAACGTGGGGATGTTGGGCGGGGGCACGGTAGTGAACGCCATCCCGCGTGAGGCGTGGTTCACGGTGGATCTGCGTTCGCTGGATAGCACTACGCAAGATCGCCTGCAGTCCGCTGTGGTTTCCACGGCGCGGCGCATCGCCGACCAGGAAGGCGTGGGCTTCCGGATGGAACATAAAATGGGCGTGGATTATTCGAAGGCGCTGCCGCAGAAGGAGCGGCTCAATCACCCGCTGGTGCAGACGGCGCTTGCGGCCAGCAACTACTTCCGGAAAGCCGGCACGCCGGAGATCATTGCTCAGGATGCCGGGGCCAACGATTCGAACATCGCGGTGAGCATGGCCATCCCCGCGGTGGCGGTCGGCGCGGTGGTCGAACACATGCCGCACCGGCTGGAGGAAAACGCGGAGGCGAGCAGCATTGTGCCGGGGATTAAGTCGCTGATCGCTCTCGCGGTGGCGTCGACGAATCAGTAGAAAACACTCCGTCACGGTCGCGGCTCGGAAATGCCGGCGTTGCGTGCGGGCACTCGGGCGATGCTCGACCAGTCGTGATCGGCTTGCCCGTGCGCCATGGCAGAGAGGAAGTTGTCGCGGATCAGGCTGGCGAGGGGCATCGGGGCGGCGAACTCGTCGGCCGCTTCGAGCACGAGGCGGACATCCTTGAGACCGAGTCGCAGGGCAAAGCCGGCCGGCTCGAACTTCTCGTCGGCGATCATGCGTCCGTAGTTGGCATAGACCGGTGATCCGAAGAGCGTGCTCATAATGTCGAGGAAAGTGTGGGGCGCGACTTCCGCCTTGCGAAGCGTGGCGTAAGATTCGCCGAAGGCTTCGAGTGTGGCGGCGAGCATGAAATTTCCGCAGAGCTTGACGGCATTGGCTTGCGACGGATTGGACCCGACCACGAATGTCTGTCGTCCGATGGCGTCGAAGAGCGGCGTGCAGTGCCCGATCAACTCCGGCGGACCCGCGGCAATCACCAGAAGATTTTTGCTTTCGGCGGCTTCCGGGCGGCCGAAGACGGGCGCGCTCAAGTACTTCTGGCCGCAGTGGGCGTGTTCGACGGCCAGACGCCTGGCGAGCGCGATGCTGATGGTGCTGCACGAGATGTGAATCGCGCCCGCGGGCAGCGTGGAGGCGATGCCGTTTTCGCCGAAGACGACCTGTTCCACCACGTGATCGTCGGCCAGCATGGTCATGACGGCTTCAGACGCGCTGCAGACGGCGGCCGGCGTATCGGCCACGCGGGCGCCGTCGCTTGCCAGGGCCTCCGCTTTGTCGCGGCTACGGTTGTACACGAGTAGCTCATGGCCGGCGCGAAGCAGGTTGCGCGCCATGCCGGAACCCATACGACCTAGCCCGATGAATCCAACTTTCATAACTGTTAGGATAATCGAACGGGCCAGAGTAAGCGGGGTCCGATTTTGTGGGGGGAATTGGGAATGCGAAACGGCATTTTTCTGGCCGTGCTGCTGCTGTCGCCTGTGGCGGGAATGGCGCAGTCGCCGGTGGTAGCCAGAGAGGCTTTTCAAAAAGTCTGCGGCGCGTGTCATCCGGTGGCCACTGTTACCGGACAGCCGCGCACACGCGCACAATGGCAGGAGAGCATCAACGCCATGGTCGCCCGCGGTGCCAAGGGCACCGACGAAGAACTTGCGGCCATCCTGGACTACTTGACCACGCAATTCGGTCCGGCATCGGCGGGAGGCCGAGGCGGTCCTGCGGGCGCGGTGCCGGGCGGCCGGGGACGCAACGCCGCGTACTTGCCGGGGTCCGCCGATAAACAGGTGATCGATGAGGCCGCTGCCAATCGCGGTCGGAAGGTCTACGCCGCCGAGTGTATTAACTGCCACGGCACGCACGCCCGCGGAAGCGACAATGGCGCCGACCTGATTCGCTCGGAAATCGTCCTGCATGATCGCTACGGCAGCACCATCGGACCGTTCCTCAAGAAGGGGCATCCGACGCAGACCACGCCCCCGGCCCAGCTCACGCAGGCGCAAATTGAAGACCTCTCGCACACCATCCACCAGGAGGTCTACAATACGCTACGCGCCGCGCTCGTCATACAGAACGTGCTGACCGGCGATGCGAAGGCCGGCGCCGACTACTTCAACGGGGCAGGGAAGTGCTCCACCTGCCACTCGCCCACGGGCGACCTCGCGCACATCGGCGCACGGATGGATCCTCCCGCGTTACAGCAGCGTTTCCTCTTTCCCGGTGGCGGCGGACGCGGACGCGGCGGGCGCGGCGGCGGTAACAGCGCGAATCCGGTGACGGTCACCGTGACTCCTGCATCGGGCGCGCCGATCACGGGCGTCCTGCTGCACCTCGACGATTTCAATGTGGCATTGCGCGACGGCACGGGCGAGTACCGCTCCTTCAAGCGCACCGCTGATCTGAAGGTGGTCAAGAACGACCCCGCGGAGGTACACCACCAATTGCTCGACCTCTATACCGATAAGAACATGCACGACATGGTGGCCTATCTGGAGACCCTGAAATGAAGTCGCTCTGCACGTTTTTCCTCGCCTCCGCAGCGCTTCTGGCGCAGGGCGGACTGAATCCCGCTAAGCTGGGCGCGCTGCCTACAGACACGTGGCCGACTTACAACGGCGATTACTCCGGACGGCGCTACAGCCCGCTCACCAAGATCAACCAGGGGAACATCAACTCGCTGAGCCTGGCATGGGTCTACCGTGCCAACGGCATGCCCGGCGGCGTGAGCGGCTTCAGCGGAGGCCGCATCTCATCGACTCCCGTACAGGTGAACGGCGTCCTCTACTTTACGATGCCCGACCACGCGTGGGCGGTAGACGCGCGCAGTGGCCGCGAAGTCTGGCACTACCAGTGGACAACCCACGGCGGCGAGCACATCGGCAATCGCGGCGCCGCGGTGTACGGCAACTGGCTTTACTTTCTTGACGCCGGATTGCAATATCGTGTCGCTCAATCTGAAGGACGGTAAGGAGCGCTGGCACAAGACGTTCTGCGACCTCGATCAGTATTATTTCGGCTCGATGGCTCCGCTCGTGGTCAAGAATCACATCATCACGGGCGTAAGCGGCGACGATCTCGACCGGCCGGGCTTCATCGAGGCGCACGATCCGGAGACGGGCGAATTGCAGTGGCGCTGGTATACGGTCCCGCAGAAGATGGGCGATCCGGGGTCGGAAAGCTGGCCGAGTGAAGAGGCGATGAAGCATGGCGGCGGCATGACGTGGCTCACGCCGACATACGATCCAGAGTTGAACATGATTTACGTGCCTACCGGCAATCCGCAGCCGGTGATCGCAGGAAAGGCCCGCGCCGGCGCCAATCTGTTCACCGCGTCGGTGGTGGCGCTCAACCCCGACACTGGGAAAATGCAGTGGTACTTCCAGTCGTCGCCGCACGACACGCACGATTGGGATGCCACGCAGACGCCGGTGCTGATCGATGGCGAAATCAACGGCCAGAAGCGTAAGCTGGTGGCGCAGGCCAGCCGCAACGGCTATTTCTTCGTGCTGGATCGCGCCACGGGCAAGGCACTTACCAGCACCGAGTACGTGAAGGTTAACTGGTCGAAGGGCGTGGATGCCAAAGGCTCGCCTATTCCGAATCCCGCGAAAGAGCCGCAGCTCGACGGCGCGCTGGTCTCACCGAATCAGGGCGGCGCAACTAACTGGCCGCCGCCCACTTACAATCCCGACACCGGCCTGTTCTATGTCAGTGCGGCGCGCGCGTTCAGCGTTTACTACATTTACGACCCGAGCGATAAGCCCGAAGGCTGGGGCGGCAACGATCGCGGCGGCTGGAGTGAAACTATGCTCCAGGCGATCGACTACAAGACCGGCAAGGTTAAGTGGAGTCATAAGTGGGAAGACGGCGGGCGTTCCGGCCTGTTGTCCACCGCCGGCAAGCTGTTGTTCGCGGGCGACGGTTCCGGCAATTTGGTGGCGCTTGACCCTGCCAATGGCAATCCGCTTTGGCATGCAAATCTCGGCGGCTCCGTCAGCAACGGTCCGATCACTTACGAACTCGACGGCACGCAGTATCTGGTGGTGGCCGCCGGCGACACGTTGTTTGGCTTCGCGATGCTTAAGTAGTGCGCTACGGATTTGCGCGCAGGAGGAGCAGCCAGGGCTCGCCTGTAGGCTTTTGGATGACTGCACCGGCCGTAAGGGAAGCGGGCGGTGCCATCAGGTGAGTGCTGCCGGTTCGCGGATCGAACCACAGTCCGCTGTAACGGTTCTGCGGCAACGCTTGCAGCAGCGTGATGGAAGGGCCGGCGAGCGAGTAGAACAGCACCGTCGTGCTGGGGTGGTCGGCCAGGCACCAGTTCTGTTCCGGATCGGCGGTCGCTCCGTCCCTCGGCTTCATGTTCATCAAGGTTGTGGCAAGCTGCTCGCGGACAAAATCGTCCAGCGGATTCTTATCCACTGTTTTGCCCTGGCCGTGGCCGCCGGACGGATTGCGCATCAGCACTTGCGCGCCGCCCGCCATTAGAGTCGGGATTGGGCCGGTGCCGCCATGCCATGCCACGATGGCCTTGTCCGGGTAACGGTCATGATACTCGCGTACCTGCCGGTAGACCTGGAGCGGGGTGGTATTGGCGGGAGCGTCGTCCGACCTGCCGAAATCTTTGGCGATCATTTCGCGGAACGCGAGGTTCTTCCCGCCCGGCGGCGCCCACAGGGATCCGTCGGGTTTGTATTGCCAGTAGCGCATGTCGATCACCGCTACCTGGCGCGCGCGTACGGGGTCGGCGAGGATGGCATCGGTGATGTCTTTGCTGGTGGCGAGTTGGATACGCACGGTGCGGGCGGTTTTCTTCTCCCATTCCGCCACGGTGTCCTGAAAGAATTCCTGGAACGATAGCGGCCCGGCGAATTGCGCTCCGAGGCAGAAGAAGAGATTCCGCGCCTCGCCGAGCTGGTCCAACTCATGCAGGATGAAGGCGCGATGAAGCGCGCGGCGGACGGGGTTGGACACGTCGTAAACTTCGTTGGCCACGTGCAGGTGATTGCCGGTCTCGATCGGTGGCGGTTCCGGCAGCCCGGTGTTGTTGATGTTATTCGCCGGCCGCCATGGGTAGTCGATCCAGTGGGGCGGGATTTCAAGCGTGTTATGCGTGTTGTATAAGTTGTGATATAGCACGAGTCCGTTGCGATCGCAGAGTTGTCCGAATTCGCGGAAGCGTTCGTAATACCAGGTGTTGAAGCGCGAAAGGTCAAACTGGCTGAGTCCGTCCGCCGCGGTTCCGGTTCCGCTGCGCGCCCACGGCATTTCGTAGAACGGCGCCCAGACGTTTCCGTCGGTGCGCGAAACAATCGAGTGTTCGTCGCGCCGCCGGTCGTACCACAGTCCCGGGATGGATTGGTAGAACGGTGTGCCTTGCGCCACCATACGAGCGGCCAGCGCGACTAAGTCTTCGGTGAGTCCGGGTCCGATCCGGCCGGGGACGAAGCGCGTCAGCGCGAAGCCTCCCGCTTCCACCGCCGCGGGGTTCGCCTGACCTCGCCACCAGCCGTCGTTGACCGCTCCGCCCCAAAGAACTTTTCCACCGGCCACGAAACGGCCGTTCACGATTTGCACGGGAGATTGGTGAGGGGGGCGGCAACGGAGTGCTTCCCGGGAGTGAACTCCGGGATACGCCCCGGGGTCTTGGCGAGGAAGGCCGCGGAGGCAGCAAGCTTGCCTCCCGTTCGCCTGGCTAACTGGGACTCATAGAGCGGCTCGGGCGACCCTTTCACCACGTTGTCCGCGCCTTCGGGTCCGCGCGCCTCGATATCCCTGGCGTCGCAATTCCAGACGACGGAGTTGGCGGCGGTCCATCCGGCTCCCTGCGATCGCGAGCTGTCGTTGGTGAGCCGGATTCCGGCGCCTTCGACGCGCACGCGCTCAAACAGCACGCCCGACGCCCAACTCCCGAAAGCTCCGCTCGGGCCCAGCGCGCGGGTGGCCGTCGAATCCAGAAACACGTTGGGACCTGCCGCCAGCAGACCGACGGCGAAATCGTTCATGCCCTGTTCGCTCCAGCACTGGCGAACCAACACCTGCTGGCCTTCCACCAGAAAGCTCTGACGCCGGTACCCGCCCGGTTCCGACACGGGCTGCTCACTGCGGCAGGCTTCGATGGTCACACGTCGAGCGCGCGGTCCGACGCGTACCGCGGACCCGGCGAAGTGCCGGGCCACCACGCCGCGCACCCATGCGTCCTCCACGCGATCGAGCGCCACGGCAATCCACGAATGCTCTTCATCGCGCGGATTGGCGGCGTCAAACTCACTTTCCAAGGTGAGGTTCTCGATGCCGGCGTGCGCCATGGGTCCGCCCGTTGCCACCAGCGCCACCGTGCCGCCGCCGTAGCGCCGTTCGAGCGCGGTGGTGACCGGCGCGTCGATGGTGACCTGATTGCGCGCGGAATCCACCTGGGTGATGGTGCGGTCCCACACCAGGTTGCGCGATCCGGGAATCCAGTCCAGGCGTTGATTGGCATAGTTGCCGGGGAGGCCACGCATCTTGAGGGCCGCGATCCACTCCACTGTGCTGGGACGCGTGATCACGACGCGGTCGCCCGGTTTCAGTCCGGCGCTGCTCTCCAGGGTTAGGGTGCGCGCTCCGGCCGGTACCGTTTCGTCCACGAGGCGCACCGGAGTCCCGGTTGCGGGATCGGCCGCATTGCCGATCTCGATCAGGGTGCGGCGACCTTTGCCGGCGGCTACGATGATGGCGTTGCCACTGCCACGCAAGACGACGCCGCTGGTCCGCATCTCGAGTCGCCCGGCCACGCGATAGTGCCCAGGCCGCAACAACACGGTGCCGCGAAAACCGTCCGGCCGCGCCGCGAGCCCCGCCACATGATCGAGCGCGCCCTGCAACAATTCGGTGTCGTCGCCGCCGCTGGGCCGCACTGAGATTACGGCAGGTGTTACGGGCGCGGAAACGCCTCCGCTTCCGTAGCCCGCGTACGAGAAATCGATCGCCGTCTGCGCGCCGCCGGTGGCAGTCACGCAAAAGAATAGCGCCGGCACAAGGACCCGCGACCGGTTTCCCGATCGTATCTTCAGCATGACTTCAGGATTAGCACACGACGCGTGAGCCCGTTCGGACTCCTACTGTACCAACATCACCGGCGCCTGCCAGAACGCAGCTTTCTGACTCGTGGTATCTACAACCGTGACCTGACAGTTATATCTCCCCGGCTGCAACTTATTTAGCGCGAGGCTGAACCCCAGCGGGACTGCCTTCGATTTCGGGTCCATACCCTCGGTGACCGGCAGCGGAGACGTTTCGAACGCTTTCGTCTGTCCGCGATAGAAGGTCACGAAGGCCACCAGGGGCTGCATGGTCGCCTGGCCCCGCTCATACGCCTGCAAATAGACATACATGTCGCGGTTCCGGCTGAATACACGTGTCACGCTCGGGATCAGCTTCTGCCCGTTCTGGATCAAGGGATTCACTGTCGGCGTCTTGTCCTTGCCCGCCGTGAACAGCGAGTCCTTCATGTCCATGCGCTGCCCGCTCAAGATCACCGAACTGATCGGGACCCGTTTCTCTTCCTTGTTCAAGTTAGGCACCACGAACTTATTCAGGTAAGTCCCGATGCGTCCCGTTTCGTCGTCGCGCGCGAGGAATTTCAAACTGTAGGTTCCCGGCAGTAGCGTGAACCCGGTGTCATACTGGATCGGCTGCTTCGCCAATTGCGCAGCGGTCTCGCCGCTCAGCTTGATATCCACCTTGTCCCGTACATTCGCCACCGTGACGTTGTACTCGTCCTTCACTTCGCCGATGAAATCGATCAGCGTGTGCTCCGCGCCGCCCTTGCGCGCCAGCGCCAGTTCGCTGCCGGGAATTTTCGCCACCACCGGTACGAAGTACTCCGCCGAGTTCAATTGGAAGTAATTCACCTCCATGGCGATGGTCAGCTCCGTGATCGGGTCGCCGAGCATCAGTGCGTCGATCAGTTGCCGTTCTTTGTCCACCGTCGTGAACTTCTTGAATTCCTTGCCGGCGTAATACCCCTGCCGGTAATCCAGCTTCAAAGAGGCGTCGGCCAGCGTAATTTTGATGCGGCGGAAGCGACCGTCCATCGCCGCGTTCGCCGAGTAATACCCGACGATGTAATAACTGGTAATCGCGTTCTGCGCCTGCACCACGCCAGCCGACAAGTCGTTGTTATCCAGCAGCGCCTTGCCGCCCGTATCCGCCGCCAGCGCATAAAGCGTGTCCTGCGATTTCTGGAAATTATTGGTGTTCGCCATCGCCGACATGCCGGAGTACATGCCGACCCCTCCCGGCGACCCCTTGCTCGCGTCGCCCATCGGACCCTGGGCTACCAGGCCGCGCGCATCCACGGGATAGAACGATACGTTCGCCCGGATCGCCGCATTGGTGGTCGATTGGAACTGCGCCTGGTTGTCGATCCCGTTGAGTTGCAGGCCGCTGGCGAAGTACACCAGCACCTTCTTCTCGTTGAGCTGCCCCAGCATCTTGACCGCGGTCTGCAATGCGCCCAACTGGCGATCGGTGGTGAACAGGTTGAATTCGCTATCGTCTTCGCCGAACGCCGCGCCGGTGTCGGCGGTGCTGTCGTCGTTGGTCAACTCGTCCAGCCCGGTGTCTTGAATGAAGAGCTTATTGATTACCGTCTGCAGGTCGTCCTTCTTATCCGTGAAGTCCTGCAATACCTGAACCGCGGCGCCATTGAACGCCATAATGGCCATCAAATCCGCCGGCTTCATCTGCGTCTGGATGAACTTCATGGCGGCCGATTCGGCGCGCACCTGGTCCGGCACCGGCATGGCGCTCATGTCGAAGTACATCGCCATCAGGCGCCGGTCGCGATACCGTATGTCGCCCGGACGCTCCGGCACGATCTGGTGCGCCGTTACTCCGGGAACCGGAATCGCGGGCGCCGCGGGTGTCTCGGCGGGCGGCGGTGGCGGGGCCGGCGAGGGTACTACCGGCTCCACAATCTGGTCCAGCTTCTGGAATTCGCAGAAACTGATGGTCTGCGCCACGCCGTCTTCGGTAATCGTGAAATCCTTCGCCGTCAGTCCCTCTACCGGCTTGCCGTTCTTGTCCTTCACTGTCACCGTCTCGATCACCAGTTGCGTGTTGGCCTGAAACTTGACGGTCCCGTTGGAAGGGGTCTGCGCGGGAGGCTGCACGGCCTGTTGCGCCCCGGCCAGCAGTACGAAAATCAGTGCGATAGAAATGGCTTTCATGGTTAGAACCTCCACCGCAGGGTTGCCTGCAGGCTACGCATGGCGTTGGCCGCGACCGGGAGTCCGAATTGCGAGCTGATCACTGCGGTGTTCCAACTCGTGTACGTCACGTGATTGAGGGTGTTCGTGGAATCGAATCGCAGGTCGAGATTGTCGGCGAACGTGCGTCCCAGCGAAGCATTGAGCGTGAATTGCGAAGGCCCCACAATCGAGTTCCTCCCCGCCGTGCCCCACTGCCCCGCCAGGGGAGCGGTGTATGCCGCCGGATTCAAGTACCGTCCGGACGTAGCCGCCTGCACCGAAATGCCCGTCGCGTCGGGCCGTATACTTCCGGTCACTCCGGTGCCCACCACATTCACACCATAGATGGGACTCAGCGGAAGGCCGCTGCCCGCATTGATCTGGGTGGTGAGGGTCCATCCCTTGAACGCCGCGCCCCTCCAGCCGCGCAGCAAAGCTCCGCCGCGCACGCCCACGCCCGACGAATATTGCGTCTGCAAAGTGAACAGATGCCGCTGGTCGAAGGTGGAAGGGCCGCGTTCCGCGCTCAGGTCCAGCCAGTTCTGCGCGATCACACTGGTGCCTTGGCCCCTGCCGCCCAGCGCCGCGTTGTCGTAGGACTTCGAGTACGTGTACTGCGCCGTCGAGGTCAGGCCGTTGTGCAGCCGCCGGCGCAACTGAAACTGCCCGCTCTCGCGCGTCGAATTGCCGTTGGAGGTCATGTAGACATAACCCGGCGTGCACGAGGAACAGGGGTTGGCCACGCCGGCCGGGTACGTGTTCGGCAGGAATGCCTGCACCGCGCGCGTTCCTTTGATGCCGTTGTATGTGGCCGTCGCCACCATCGCCGCCGGAAGATCCATCTGCGCCGAGACCTGCCAGTTCTGCGCGTAGCCGATGCGGAAATCCGGGTCGATGGCGAAGGTGTTCGGCGTAATCCCCGGCGCCGCAATGAACCCGTTGGCCAGCGACAAAGGATTGGCGGGGCTGTTGGCCACGCTCAGGCTCTTGGAGAGCGGCGATTGCTGCGCCATCTGCGACGCGATGGTATTGTAGACCGACGTATTGTAGGTCATCCCGTAGCCCGCGCGAATCAATAACGACGAACCGAAGATGGGCCGCCAGGAGAGCGCTACGCGCGGCTGCACGGCGTGCTTGTCAGGATGCACCAACGAACTGGGGTACTGCTGCCCCGTGAGCGGTCCCGTGGGATTGCTGCCGAGCACCGGCGCCGGCGCGCCGAAACCGGCCGGGATATCCAGGTTCACCAGCCGGCCGTACTTCTCCACGATCGGGCTGGAATATTCCCAGCGCGCGCCCGCGTTCAGCGTGAAGCCCGCACTCACGCGCCAATCGTCGGTGAAATATGCGTCGTAGGAGGATGAGCGAAAATACTTGTCGGCGTTGCCGAAGGCGATCGAGCTGGTGTCCGGAGTACCCAGCAGGAAATCCGCGAAATCGCTGCCCGTCCCGGGGACGGGCGTTCCGTTGGCCGTGAGTTGGGTGGCCGCGCCCGTGAAACCGAAACTGCCGCGCGGGTCCTGCTGCGAGAGCAGGTTGAGTTGTATCCGACGGACGTCGCCGCCAATGGTGATGTTGTGCGGCCGCTTCAGCCACATCACGTTGTACGAGATCGCGCTGGTCTGGTTGCGTACGAAGTTCTGCTGCCCGTCGCCCAGTCCCCCAAAACCGCTGTTGAACGAGAGATTGGGCGGGCCCCAGTACGCCGGATCCTGATTGTTGCCGCCGATTCCCGCCGCGCCCGATATGTTGTCGCGGTTGGCGAAGAACGGGGTGAGGCGCATCGAGTACCGGCTGTACTGCGCGCCCAGCGTGCCGTACAACGTCTTGTTGAAGGTGTGGCGCCAGCTCAGGTTGAGATTGACTCCCTGCGTGTGGGTGCCATCCACGAACTGGAAGAGATTCGGGTTGTCCGCGCCGGTGCGCTGGTAGCCCAAACTGCCGTTCAGCGAATTCCGCTGGTTGAGCATTTTGTTGATGCGCGTTTGCAGGGCGTCCGAATCGGAAGTCCCCACCAGCGGGATCTCGTAGTTATAGCGCGCCGACGGATTGAAGTTGGGCTGGGGATAGAGGTTCAATAGCGCCGTGGCCTGCGGCGAGATTCGCGACGCCGGAATCACATTGCCGGGGAAAGGCGCGCCGGTGCTCGGGTCGATGAACTGCACGGGATTTCCCAGCGGGTTCAAGGTCTTCGACAGATCGCCGCTGCGCTCTGCCGCGGTCGGCATCAGGCTCGGTTGCGCGTTGTTGGCGTTGCGGTTGCGCGACCCCTGGTACGCGACGAAGAAATTTCCGTTGTTGGTGTGGAACAGGTGCGGGATACTCAACGGCCCGCCGAGCGTGAACCCGTATTTCACGTGATTGTAGGCCGACTTGGGAATGTCCTGGCCGGTGACGGAGAAGACGCGCGCGTCGAGCGCCGAATTGTCCATAATCGAGCTGACGTCGCCGCGATAGCCCGAACCAGGGCCCTTGCGGAAGTTGCCGATCGCGCGCCGCTCCACTCCGTTGCTGACGCTGCCGTTCACCAGCAAGGCATCACCATTCGATGCCGGCGCGGCTTCATCCACACCACCGGCCGCGGGTTGGTCGCCGGCGGCCGGCGGCGCGCCGGAAGCGTTCAAATCGGCGCGCTGAAAGCCAGGCCGCGCGTTGGCCGTAGCCGTCGCGGCAGTAGCAGCCGCCGCCTTGGCGGCCTTGGAACCTTTTTTCGGCGCTGCCTGTGCGGCCACCAGACTCGGCGTGGGACCGGCAGCCTGGGCGCCGTCCGCCTGCGGAGTGGCGGCCGGAACGGTGGCCGCCGGCTGAGCCGCCTTCGGCGCGGGCGGCGGTGCAGCGGCCTTGATCTCATCCAACGGCAGGAGCTTGAGTTCCCACTCGGGACTTGGCGCGTTCGGCGCGACGGCCACTTCCATCTTCAGGGGGCTGAAACAGAGCATCTCCACCTGCAGGGTCCAGACGCCATCCGCCAGGTCGGGAAAGGAATACACGCCGTCCGGACCGCTGACGGCGACCATTTTCTTATCGCCCATGGTAGCGGTGACGGTGGCGCCAGGGACGGGCAGGCCGGCGAATTTGACCACGCCATGATGCTCCGACGCCTGGACCATCACGGGCGCCAGATACGCGAGACAGCAGGAGAGAAAGGTATTGAGGATATGATTCCGTGCCATTCAGTTCTCAGTAGAGCGACGTTTCGCGGGGTAGACCATTAGCTACCTGACCGCACCCATCGCCGTTTTAGTCTATGACGAGCTTAGACGCCATTCCGTTCGGTAAGTTTTAATATTTTTGAATCGCGGACATGGCGAAGCAATGCGCCGATTCATCAATTGTGGCATTAATTTTGGGTGGGGACCTTCTCCACCCGGTCCACCACCAGGATATCCACCGGGGCCTTGCGGGCTTCCAACCGCACTCCCAGCTTTTCCTGGAGCGCTCCGAAGAGAGATTGCCCGGTCGGGCCGGCCGGGTCCCCGTGCGGGTCTGCGCTCTGCGCCTCCGCCATGCCTTTCATCTTTGCCATGATGCCTCCGCCTTCGCGCTCGTCGGGCACCCATTCGAGATCGACGTCGTAAGTGCCCTTCATTTCAGTCAGGTCCACCACCGGGCGATCGAGCATCGACGCCAGGCTGCCGGCCAGGGTGGACAGGGTCGTCGGGCCGCTCATCGTCCTTCCCTTGGGACTGATCGACATGCGCATTCTGCCCTCCGGGCTACCTTCCAGGGGCTTGAGCTTGAACCCACTTTTGCCCACCACCATGGCGTACACCGGCATCACCTTCTGCTCGCGATGGCCGGTGAGCTTGAAACGCTCGGCCAGCAGGGTTTGCAGCATCAACGGCACGCGGTCTCGTGGCGTGTCCGGCGGCGTTTTGGCTAGGACGTCGAAGCGCTCCGTGTCGAGCCAGTCCGGTCCCGAGACCTGGTACTCTTTCATTTCGTAGGCGCGTGCAATCAGGGCCTTCAGACTGACGTTTTTATAGTCCACCATCCCCGGGTCGCCGCCCATCTGCACCTTAAACATGCCCGGGGTGGGCGGCGGTGCCGGCTTGACCGATGCCACTTCGAATGCAGGCGTGGCCACGGGAGCCTGGGCGAAAACTGTCCCTGCCGTGAGCAGCGCCAGCCCTGCACACACGTTCGCTTGAATCGTAGTCCTCATACGGTGGATAACGATGCGGCGCGGCACTTTGTGACAGCGTCCTCGGTTCTCAGTGAGCAGGCGCAAAGAGTAAAGGCGTCGTGTTCAAAGGATGATTGCCCGATAGGGCGGCCGTCAATCGGTCCAGCCACCGTGAACCGGGAGGCGCGCCCTGTTCCCGATAAGTTTCCTACCGAGCTTTGGAAACGTGGAAACGCCGGATGGCTGCCATCGCCAGCATGGCGCCACCGACCAGCCAAACCAGGGTCGGCTCGGGAGTCGGAGAGAAAGCAGCCACCGTCGCCGATGCGGGACCGCCGTCGATGACGCTGCCGAAGACGTTCAGTGTGCCATTGCCGAAAGTCGTCGCGTTCGTCTTGACAACGAAGACGAGAGATTGTTGACCGGGCGACAACGAATTAAAGTTAAAGCCCACTGTATCCGCGGAATTACGGTCTACAGTAGTCGGTGCGACGCTGCCGCCTGGAAACGCGGCGGCGGTGAAATAGCCCACGTCAGTGCTGAAACCAGTGAAGGCGGTGGCCGTAACGCGTGAGATAGAGATTTGCGAAGTCGCGTTATTAAGGACGCTGTAAACGAAGTCGAGATCGTTTGTACCAAAAGGATTATTTGGGTCATTCGTTAATACGGCTGCAGCATACAGGAATCCCAGCTCTGGACCCGTCGAGCCCGTGGATGAAATACTGTCTAATATCGTGCAACCCGAGCATGATGTCCAGGAGTCAGGCGCAGAGGGGCCGGCGGGTGCTACCAGTATGCTGCCGTACGCCGGCGATACCCCAACGACGAGGCTCAAACCAGCGATCATCGTAAAACACGCTGCTGTGAATGATTTCATAACACCCTCCTCCGATTCGTGCGCTGCCAGTCTACTTAGACACTTAGTCAGGTGAAGCCAGAATCGAATGTATGGCAATGCTGGGAATGAAGTCAAGGCTCAACCAGGGAAGCCACCATTAAAGTCAAGGCTCAATGAGAGAAAAGCCACAGTAAGAGTAGGACTGATGCTATTCGTTAGTCGAAGTGTAGCCGAACCGTAATCGTTTCACAACAAACTGCTGATAACGTCTAGCAGTGCGCGTACCATTTACCGTGCGCCGCGCGACTTTCACGTCACAAGGAGATCTCCAATGAGGATGATCACACTATCCGCCCGTCCATGTCTGCTGGCCACAAGAATTGCGTGCGTCGTGTTGATCACGCTGGTTGTCGGTCCGGCGGCCCGCGGCCAGAGTCCGTACTTCAAGGCGGGCAATCTGGTGGTGAGCCGCAGTGTTTACGCCAACAATCCGGGTAACATCGCTATAGGCACGATCCTTCCACCCGGCTGCGCGAATACGCAAGGCGGGTGCGCCAAGCCGGCAATGTGGGATGGAACGTACCCCACGGTTTGGAACAACGTTCTGAACGATGCAAGCTTCGGTCTTACTTCCAAAATCCTCCTCGATCAAATCACGCAGGCTGGCGTGCTTGTCAACACGCTGGAAGTCCCGAACAGCTCCGATCCCGGAATCACGCCCGTCAGCGATCAAATGGTAACGAGCTTCAGTTCGAAGTCCGAAATAGCTCTCAATCTTTCGATGAGCGGCAATTTCTTGACATTTATGGGTTACCTGGCACCTATTGGTGCGATCGACGCCTCGAATTCCAACACGGTCTTTCTTTCTCCATGGTCCAATGTTTCAACCATCGACTTTACCAATCCCGTTGGGCAGTACGGATACCGCGTTGTGGCACAGGTGGACCAGAATGGGGGCTTTCACTTCACGAAGACCAACTCTTATAGCGGAAACAACGGTCGCGCGGCGATTCTGAACGATGCCGCTGGCAGCAACGTAGTTTACCTGGCAGGGAACGCCGGCAACGGTGCGAATCCGCAGCCGAACGGAATCATCGTCGGCGCCGGCGCGCAAATTTTGACTTCATCGACATTGCCGGAAAGTGCTCAGGTCCCGGGTGCTCCTGAACCGGTTGGAAGCTTCAATATCACCCAACTTGGGAATGCGGCTGATAAGACCGGAAAAGATACGAATTTCCGGGGCCTCAGAATACATAACAATGTCGTCTACTTTACCAAGGGCAGCGGCAGCAACGGCATCAACACGGTTTACTTCGTGGATACCACCGGCACAGCGTGTCCAAACGGTGTTGGCTTACCTTCACCCTCCGCGGTCCTTCCCACTATGCCGATCGCTTACTCCACTGCGACCCTGCAGTCATTGGGCGTTACTCCTTACAATATGTGCGTCTTGAAAGGTTTCCCCACGATCCTCGCAAAAAACGATAATGTTGACTTTCCCTTCGGCATCTTTTTTGCGGACAACAACACTCTCTACGTGGCGGACGAAGGCAACGGGGACAATACATTTTCTGCCGCCAGCGGAATCTACACGAATGCCGCTGCCCAGACCAGGGCCGGGCTCCAAAAGTGGGTCTTTAACTCTAACACCGGTTCGTGGAATCTAGCTTACACCTTGAGCACCGGCTTGAACCTGGGCGTTCCCTACACCGTCTCCGGTTATCCGGCCGGGAACAATTCGGCCACTATGCTCCCCTGGTCCCCTGGCACCGATGGTCTTCGCAACATCACCGGCATAGTTCAGGGTGGCAACGTTACAATTTGGGGCATCACTTCTACGGTGAGCGGAAACGGCGATCAGGGCGCGGACCCGAACGAACTGGTCGTGATTACCGATTCTTTGGCGAACACCAACCCCGCCGCCGCAGCCAACGAAACGTTTTCCACGGTCCGGTCCGCTGGTTTCGGTGAAGTCCTGCGAGGAGTGTCCTTCGCTCCAGGATCTGCGTTGCCGCCCATTTGACGCCCTGTCTTGCAAAGTTGCAGCGATCAGTTTAGTTTTCCGTTGGGACTTTTTCGGCGCGATCCACCACCAGGATCTCCACGGGGGATTTGCGGGGCTCCAATTTCAGTCCGAGCTGTTCCTGTACGGCGGTGAAGAGCGACGGGCCTATAGCGCTTTCGGGAATGGGCGTTTCCGGAGCGGGCGCGGTGGGGGCTGCCTCGGGCGTGTAGTTCAGGGTGAAGTTATAGAATCCTGTGAGACCGGTCATGTCGAGCACCGGCCGGCCGGTTTGACGCGAAAGGAATTCGGTCAGGTTGCGGATGGCGATCCGGGTGGCCGTGAGTTGCCCGGGCGAACCGGAAGTGCTGCCGCGCCCGAACTCCACCTCCTGGAGCTTGGAGCCGCCTTTTCCCACCACCAATGCGTACACGGGAAGTTCCTTGCTGTCGCGGTGAAAGGCGAGTTTGAAGCGATCGGCGAGCAGAGCCTGGATCATCAACCGGACATCGTCCCCGGTAGTACCGGGGGGCAGAGTAGCGGTTATATCGTAGAGTTCCGAGTTGAGCCAGTCGGGGCCGGAGACCTGGTAATCCTTCACGCCGTACGATTCGACCATGAGCTTCTTGATAGTGACATTCGTGCAGGTGAGCCGTCCGGGGTCGAGCCTCATCGAAGAGTTGAAGCGCCCGCCGGGCGGCGGCGAGGCGCGTTTGACGGACGCCACCTCGAATGCGCGCGGGCCGCTCGGGCGATCGGTGACGCGCTTGAGGAAGACCGGAGTCGAGTCCGCCCCGTTCTTCACTTCGCCCTTCATCTCATCGCCGTTGAGCTGCAGGTTGAACTGCATCGAGCCGACGTGGAATGTGACGCGGTCGCCCTCTATCGTTCCATTGTCGAAGGTGACCATCTGCTGCGTCTCGGTGGGTCCACCGGTGCCACTCAGCTTGTTGCCATCCTGTTTGATGATCAGGTAGACGGGGGCGCTGGCCCATCGGCCGCTGACGTCGGTGGCGGCGAGCGCGGTGGCACAGGCCAGGAGACTGGCGAGGGAAACACAGAGTAAGGTTTTCATCGTCGAATCGAGTATCCTTTCCGGCCCATACGCAGGAGCACGTGGTAAAGTTCCCGGGGCTGCCTCCAGTGGCGGAAAGCCGTGGGGCGAATTAGAGCGAGCGCAGGAAGTTGATGATGTCCTGCTGCTGGGCGGCCTTCAGTTTTCGGAAGGCGTCGACCACCAGATTTGCCTCACCACCCTGGCTCTTGTGGGCCTGGATCGCTTCCAGCAGATTCCTGGTCCGTCCGTCATGAAGGAAAAAGACACGCTGCCCGACGCCCCATAGGGGAGCGGTGCGGAACTCATCCGGGCCCGCACCGCCTTGCGTGATTCCGTCCGCAAGGCCTTTGCCCATGTGGTGGACCAGCAGGTCGGAAAAGAGATTCACCGGCTGATTGGACAGCGCCGCACTAGGTCTCTTCGAGGAGCCGCTGGCAATCATCCTGCCTGTAGTGAACGACGGGGTATGGCAATGAGCGCACCCTACGGTGATGAATCCGGCCCGTCCCCTCACAATGGAGGGCGTGTCGGGCGCGGGAGTGGGCGGAGCCAGCATCCTCATGAAGGTGGCAAAGGCCTCGATGTCGGAGACGACGGCCGGGTTGATGTTGGAAGGGGGCGTGGAGGAGGTCGTGAAGTTGAGTGTGTCATCGGGCGTGGCGCCGTAGACACAGCCGGGAGTCTCGTCGCGCTCCTGGGGGAAGAGTTGATTCGAAATCCCCATCTCGACGTTGTATGCCTCGCCCGCGAACACGAGCAGAGACTTGTTTTGCGCCTTCCATCCAAAGCGGGTAATGGTCCCGTCGTTTGCACTGTGATTCGCATTGCCGCTGATGTGAGCATTGGCGTGACCGAAGATGCCCATTCGCGACTTTGCGGGCGCGTTCGCCTTCATATTCGCGAGGATCGCCGAATCGGGAATCGCTTCGATGAGCCCGGAGCCAAAGGTAGGTGTCGGAATGCGAAAGATGATGTTCGGATTCCCGCCCTGGCCGGAGATCGGGTTGCCGGCGGGCAGGAAGTCGAATTGGGCGATATTGCAGCCCGGCGCGTCCGTACGTCCGGAGATGACAAACATGGCATGCACATCGCCATTGTTGGTTCCGTCCGGATTGCGCTTAAAGCGTGCTTCACGGACGGGCCCATTTTGCGTTATGAACCAGGGCAGTACGTTCGTCGCACCGTTAAGAGCCGCGATAGCAATCAAAGGGTTCCGCGGTGGGCTCGATCCGCCGGCGGCGGGATGCGCGTGGCAAGACTGACACTGGTTGGAATTGAAGCGTGGGCCGAGCCCGTTGTTGCTGCCTCCCGAAACGGACTCGATTTCAGCGAACCTGACGAGTCCATCCTGAAAGAACGCGTTTTCATCCGCGGTCAGGCCTGGCAGGGGATTGCCGGCACCCGCTGCGCCGCCCCGCACTCCGGGGTCGACGGGAGTTTTTAGCGATTGAGCAGGCATGCGAACGCAAGACGCTGCCAAAACCGCGGCAACGAATCTTCCGAACGCTTTGCATAGAACTTTCTGTCGCGTGGTCATGAACCTCTCCTCAGCTTTCCAAGGAAAATACACCCGGCTCCATCCGAATTTAGCAGTTCCTCATGCCCTTTTCAGAGCCTGGCAGGGCGCTGATCCATTTAAAATAAGCTGAAGCGGAGGAACTGACTGTGGACAGACTCAAGGGAAAGCGCGCGCTGATTACCGGGGGATCCACCGGGATCGGGCTGGAAACCGCGCGGCTGTTTTTGGCGGAAGGCGCGCGCGTCGCCATCACCGGAAAAAACTCGACGACGCTGGAAAACGCCATGAAGGAACTGGGGAGCGGCGTGCTGGCGATCGCGTCCGATGCGAGCGACGCGGCGGCCCAGAAGGGAGTCGCCGAGACGCTTCACCGGGAATTCGGGGGGCTCGATATCCTTTTCATCAACGCCGGCATCGCCGACCTCAAACCGGTCGGGCAGTGGGACGAGGCGGCGTTCGACCGCACGTTTGCGATCAATATCAAGGGACCCTATTTCCTGGTTCAGGCTCTGTTGCCGGTTTTTGCGAATCCAGCGTCGATCGTAATCAACGCATCTGTGAACGCGCACATCGGCATGCCGAACACCAGCGTCTATGGCGCGTCGAAGGCGGCGCTGCTGTCGCTGGCGCGCACGCTCTCCGGCGAACTGATCTCGCGTGGGATTCGCGTGAATGCCGTCAGCCCGGGCCCGATTTCGACGCCGCTTTACAGCAAGCTCGGCTTGTCCGAAGCGGATCTCAAGACGGTGGCCGCGTCCATACAGGGCCAGGTTCCGGCCGGCCGCTTCGGAAAGCCCAGCGAGATCGCGCACGCGGTTGTCTTCCTCGCGTCCGACGAGTCCGCCTTCACCGTGGGGAGCGAACTGCTCATCGATGGGGGTATGAGCAATCTCTAATGTAGCTATTTAGAGCCATGGCTACTTAGTACCGTAACCGCAGGATTATCAGACGCGTCCCATCATAGGGTGAATGTGCGACTCGATCTCCGCTGGATGTTGGGGTTCGCACTGATATTTGCAGGTACAACGCAGACAGCGCGCGGGATGCAGTCGCCGATTCCGGTCGATTCCGACGAAAACCGCCCTGCGGCCGTGCTGCCGGAGCCGGTGCTTCCGGTGATTCCCCTGATTCCCATTACTTCCCCACCGGCGCTGGACCCGATGAATTCGCAGCGCATCATGGGGGTTATTCCCGATTACCAAACGGTAAGGGATCCGAATGCCGCGTTTGTCCCGCTGACGGCGAAACAGAAGTGGAGTCTTGCGTTCAAAGAAAACATCGATCCGTTCAACATCGTCAGCGCGGCCATGGCCGCCGGTTTTTCGCAAAGAGACAACCAGACGCCGAAATACGGCGAAGGCGGCCGGGCCTACGGAAAACGATTCGGCGCGGCACTGGCCGATTTTGGTACCCAGAACATTTTCAGCGCGGGGTTGCTGGCCAACCTACTGCACCAGGATCCCCGCTACTATCGCAAGGGACCGGGTACGGGCATGGTGAAGCGCGTGATTTATTCGGCCAGCCGCATCGTGATTGCGCGGCAGGACACGGGTGCTTCCGCTTTCAATGCGTCCGGAGTCTTTGGCACGATGATGGGAATCGGCGCGTCCAATCTGTATTACCCGGCGGGCAGCAGGTGCCTCGCGGTGATGCTGGGCCGCCTGAACACCAGCTTCAGCGGCGGCATCATGGGCAACATGATGTCCGAGTTCTGGCCGGATCTGCAAAAGAAATTCTTTCACCACAAGTAAGCCTTCAAGGACCGAGGCCGACTGTCCTACAATAGGATCAAGAGGCTCGCACATCTAAGCAGAGCATGATCTTACAGCGCTATTGGACTATCCGCGTGCTTTGCCTCGCGTTGGGACTGCTCGCTATCTCCTGCAATCGCCCGAAGAAAGCGGCGGAGGCTGTGTCCGTCGACCGCTTCTCGGTGGCCACTCCGCGCGATCGCTACGCGGACGACCTGGGACGTTTTCTCGCGGGCCTGCCCGCGCGGCCCGGCAGCCAGTTCGCCGAGTTGGAACAACAACCGGCATGGATCAAACACCGCCGCGACCTGGACGGCGCCTGGAGCGGGATGGAAGAGGACACCCTGCCTGCGATGCGCGCTTTCCAGAAGCAGGAGCTGTGCGCCCCCGCGATTACGGAGGCTCCCGTCTTTTATCCTTTCAGCGGACCGGACGTGCTGATGGTCACGGTCTTCTTCCCCAGGAACTCCACGTACATTATGGTGGGGCTGGAACCCGCCGGCACCTTGCCGACTCCGAAGCAACTGGAGCGGAAGAGCCTCGACAAGTATCTGGGGAGCGTGCGGGCGACCGTAGCTTCGGAGCTGGGACGCAGCTTCTTCATCACGCGCCAGATGGACCGGCAGTTTCGCGGGCAGGTAACCGACGGGCTGATCCTGCCGATTCTCGAGCTGCTGGTGCGATCGAATCATACTGTCCTGGGATTCCGCTACGTCCGGCTGGACGACGCGGGAAAGGTGATCGAGCGCGCGGCGGACTACCATGCCCCAGGCAAGATCGGGGACAAGGGCGTGGAGATCGATTTCCGCAGCGACGACGACCAGTCTGTCCACAAACTGATGTACTTCTCGGTGAACCTTTCCGACACGGGATTGCGGGAGAACCAGGCGTTCCTGACGTTCCTCGGCAAGCTGAAAGGGACCGCAACGCTGCTCAAAGCGACGTCCTACATGATCCACCATTCGGAGTTTTCGGTGATACGCGAACGTGTGCTCGCCAAGAGCATCGCCGTATTGCAGGACGATTCGGGCATCCCGTACCGGTTCTTTACCGCGCCGCCTTGGACGGTGAAGTTATACGGCGCCTACGACCGGCCGTACGGCAGCTTCCGCTGGTTCGAGCAGGCGGATTTGCGAAAGGCGTATCTCGCGCCAGGGACGAAGCCGCTAGGGTTCCGCATCGGTTATGGGTACGGGAAGATTCCGTCCAACCTGCAGTTGGCGCGCAGGCTGGATTGACGCAAGTCCGGCGACGGCTACAACAACTTCTTCTTCTGCCGCACGCGCCACACCGAAGCCGCCACCACCGTCAGGAAACATCCCTCAATCAGCACCTTCTCGCCATCGATCAGGTCCGGCGGCCGGCCCTTCAGGTCGGGGTCGATCAGTATGCCGTGGAGGAACATCATCGAGGCGGCGAAGTAAGCGGTGAAGTGAATCTTTTTCCACAATCGGCTGCCCAGCTTCGGGCGGAAATACGACGTGACCACTACTACCACGAACGAATACCAGGTCAGTGCGCCTAGCGTGTTGTAGGTACTCTGTCCCGGCGAGTGGACAGGGTATAACAAATCACCCAGCCGGAACTCGGGCGTGGAGTTAAACAGCAGCAGCGCCGGGTGCACCAGAATCAACACCAGGGCAATGTAGGCCGTCCAGTTGTGAATCGGGAAGAGTTGGATCTTCTTGTACGGCCAGCGTCGCGCGGTGTTGTAGTTGCGCGAAATCAGAACACCCAGCAGGACGTTCAACGTCAACAACACCATGGCGCCCAAGCCGGCAAAACTGGAAAGGTCGAGGACTGTCATGTGCGGTATAGAGCGGTATTTATGATAGACCGATTTTCCGGCCCGCGGGTTACCGCCCTTCTTCTTCCCAATTCACTTTACCGCTAAATTAAGCCATGATATGCTGTTTCATCAGGAGCACCGAGAATCATCATGACGCGACGCGATTATCTGCAACTCGTGGCCGCCGGCGCCGCGGCCACGGCAACCACCAGCACCCTCATCGCCGCCGGGGGCGACGCCGACCGCGAGCAACGCATGAAGTGGTGGCACGAAGCCCGCTTCGGCATGTTCATCCACTGGGGCCTGTACAGCGTTCTCGGACGCCACGAGTGGGTCATGGAGGACGAAGGCATCCCCGTCGCGGAGTACGAACAGCTCGCCAAGCGCTTCAAGCCCAGGCCGAATGCCGCGCGCGATTGGGCCAAACTCGCCAAGTCCTCCGGCCAGAAGTATATGGTGATGACCACCAAGCATCACGAGGGCTTCTGCCACTTCGATTCCAAACTCACCGACTACTGCGCGCCCAAACAAGGCCCCGGCCGCGACCTCGTCAAAGAGTATGTCGAAGCCGCCCGCGCCGAAGGCATGCGCGTCGGCTTCTACTATTCGCTGATGGACTGGCACCATCCCGATGGCGCGCGCTGCGCCACCGACGAAGCCGCCCGCAAGCGCTTCGTCGCCTACATTCACGGGCAGATCCGCGAACTGCTCACCAACTACGGCAAAATCGACATTCTCTGGTACGACGTCTCCTGGCCGCTCGATGCCAAAGGCTGGGAGGCCGAGAAGATGAACGACATGGTCTTCCAGTTGCAGCCCGGCATCATCGTCAACAATCGCAATAAGCTGGATGGCGATTTCGCCACGCCGGAGCAGCGCATCGTTGCCGAGAAGCGCGCCTGGGAATCTTGCATGACCATGAACGACAGTTGGGGCTATCAAAAAGCCGACGACGATTG
>CAWDWK010000051.1:0-257177 GCA_963805775.1 uncultured Solibacteraceae bacterium
CGGACTCGAAGACGCCGAACGGCATTGCGGAGGTCCCGCTTGACGGAGATCGCCGTGGAGGCATTTCGGAAGCAGACTCGCTCTCTCAGGTCCAGGCCCTTATCTTTTTCCCTAGCGACGAGAATTCAGACGGCTACCAGAAGACGTTCAAGACCGTTTGGTATGTGACGTTGCGGCGGGCGAAAGTTGGGTACTTTCGCATCTACGATCTTCGCTCGACGTACGCTACCCGGCTGAGCGCCGGCGGCGTCGCGGACGAGTGGTCACTAGTCGCTCCGGCAGGGCCATCAAGGTATTCAAAAAATACTGCAGATGAAGCTTCAGAACGAAGGGTGAAGAGCGCTCGCGGAACCCAACCGCCAGCCATCGAAACCGGCCTGGGTCTGTCACAGGGGAAAAAGGCCAACCGGAGCCGGGTTTTGGCAAAGGTTCGGCATAGTTGAGGCAAAGGAAAGGTGAAAGCGATGGACCGCGGATCGAATAACTCGCTTGGAATCAGCGAGAGATATGGTCGGGGCGGGGCGATTCGAACGCCCGACCCCCTGCGCCCAAGACAGCGCGGCACTCACATCGGATTTTCATCTTGTGACGGGTTGCGCGATGGCATCACTTTTCGAAGCCATACTTTTCAACCGTGTTTAGTAAATTCCGAGAAAGTTCGCCTCCCCCAGCAAGCAATCGCAGATGTGAGGACGGCGAAGAGACCGCTGGTATGCTAGTCGCAATCGTTGGGAGGCAACCTAGAAGGGATTAACCCCCTGCTTTTCGTCTGTGCCAAAACTGTGTCCGGAGGGCATCTATTCCAACCAAGGAGTTTGCTTATTGAGCGAAAGCAGATTCCCCAGATTGTTGTAATTGCAGGGACATTGCGAAAGCCGATGGCGCCATTGGAAATCACTCGTCTCCCTTGGGCGCATGGGGATTACCCCGATCTGCTGATTGCGGGATTCATCCATCCAAACTTCATCATTCATCATAATGATGGCCCGGACATTGTTTGGCCGCATTGTCGAGGCAGGCTACTGCTCGGCCGGATAGCCGTCACCGTCCGAGATCAAGGCACACTTAAACGCGTGGGGCTCCGCATGCGGGACTGCTTCCCGGAAGCCTGCTTCGATCAATTCAAGCAAGGCGCTCTCGATGTCCTGGATGAATTCGTCCTCACCCACTGGGACCCCCTGCTACATTGCCAAGCCTGATGTTGGGACTGATATTCGGTTTTTGGCGACATCGATGATCTCCGATGTCGAATCCATCGTCAACGCGGACATCGATTTCGATTCGGTAGCGCTTTGACATTTACGCCTCCCTTAGGTGGGCTGCGAAGGTTGCCACAGCCCGTTAATACACTCACCAACCCACTGTCGCCTCAAGATCTCTTGACCCGTTGCCCTGATACATTCCGACAATCATCGATAAACTTTTCGACATCAGTGGGATCGAACCGCAACGGGCTTCTGCCCGGTCCCATCTTGACCGCCGGGAGGTAGGGCCTGCGCTTGCCAGAAGCGTGCTGGATGACCCACGAAACACTGACTCCCAATTTAGTTGCTACATCTTTCGCTCTGACAAGCTGGCGTATTGTCCTTGATTCTACCCCGGCGACCTGCAAACGGCTTCCGAGGTCACTTCCGTTTAGATATTGCATGACTCCCTCGCTCCTACTGACAGCTAGACCTGAACTCTATATACGGCAAACCGCGGGCACATGTCAAAGATCTGGCTTCGGCGCTTCGCTGTCTCGCGACAAAACTGGGGAAGCCGATGGTCTTTGCGATCATACCCGAACTCGGGGCCGACTCGGTCGGATCGTGACATGAGTCCATACGTCGATGTCTGGCACTGGACCGCGGGGCTTCTGTGATTGGCCGCCCGCCCAAGCATCGGTGGGGAGTGTGTTGCGCCGTTACTTGGGAGCTGGGGCACACCCGTAATCTTCTCGTCCAGCGCCGCGACAGCCGCGCGTAAGCTCTCGGGGATGACTTTCGTATAGTGCCTCAGCGTGGTTTGAGGATCGGTATGCCGGAGGTGGCGCTGCATATCCTTCACGCTGGCGTGGTTCTGAATATGTGTCGAAGACGTGCGCCGGAATGCCTGGTGGGTCACGCCGCGGACGCCGGCCTTTTCAGCCAACGGCTTCAAATGCCGCTTCAGATAGTTCCCGACACTGAACGCGGTTCCGGACGAGCTCGGAAACAGGAACGCGCGGCGATCATCCCAGTCCGGAAGCCCGGCAATCCATGCCTCGATCTCGCGTTGCAGGTCAGGAGGCACCGGAACGAAGTTGTCGCTCTCATCCGTTTTCGTGTCACCAATCCGATCCTCTCCGGCCTGACGCTCCTTGAGAGCTTCATCGATTCGGAGTTGGGAACCCTCGAAATCTTCAATGCGCAGGACCAGAACCTCTGCAGGCCTCAATCCGCACACCCCGAGAATCCGCAATATGACATGCTCACGGGGAGGAGCAACAGACAGCAGAGCACGGAATTCCTCCACACTTAGGAATCGTTCACAGGGTTTCTTGCGGATCTTCGGCATCACGAGTTTACGTGCCGGACTCTTTGGAATGAGATCTTCATCGACTGCGTACTCAAAGCACGACTTCATATACGTGCGGATTTGGCCCACTGCCGATTTGCTGAATCCGTCCTCCGCCAATTTGTTCAGGAGCAATTGCAGCGACGTCAACGTCACATCGCGCATTCCCTGGCTTCCGATCTGAGGAATGACGTGCTTGGCGAAGAGGCATGCCAGATTCTCCTTGGTCTTTTTCGACCACTGGCCGGACTTTACCGCGCAGAACGCTGTCCAAAGCTCGGCGAATGTTGAAATCGATTCGCCTTGTTTCGCCAGCTTGCCCGTGTGCTCCGCGATGTATTCGGCAAGCTGCTGGATCGCTTCATGCCTCGGCTTCGTACGCGGCGCCGAGGGTCTTCTCCTTTTTGCGGCGCACGCTGTGCCCGTCCGGCGTGGTCTCCCAGACATGGAAGTAGCCGACCCAGACTTTTCCCTCGCGGGCGCGCTCGATCTTTTTGACCCAGCCCTCCGGCGCTTCGACTCGCGGCAAGCCTGGCCCGACACTCCGAATCTCGAATCGATCGGCGGGACGAGGGTGGGCCCCTTGTGTTCGGTGGGGTCCGGACTTCGGGTTTGGCCCAACTCGCCATGACCGAACTGTACACTGTCGCGGCTCATCCGGCAAATTTGAAGTGGGTGGGTAAATGGGTGGGCTGTTTTTCCGTCAACAGCCTCTAAGTGATTGATTTTATGGTGCGCCCGGACAGAGTCGAACTGCCGACCTTCTGGTTCGTAGCCAGACGCTCTATCCAGCTGAGCTACGGGCGCACGTGGTTGACCAATGCTTTTAATGTACCCTCTCCAAGCGCGTTATGCAACCTCGCCCCCAACGGCGTCAGCTACCTTGACAATCTACCTACATAGAGTATCATGCTAGCTAGACATGGCTGAAAAGAAGACCGAACTCATCCAAGGCACGTTGGATCTATTGATCTTGAAGACCGTGGCGCACGAGCCGATCCACGGCTATGGAATCGCCCAGCGAATCCTCTTGACCTCGAAAGGGACTTGCAGGTGCAGCAGGGCTCTCTCTACCCCGCCCTGCACCGCTTGCAGAGGAAGGGCCTGCTCAAGACCGAATGGCAGGAATCGGGTTCCGGACCAATGGCGAAATACTATGCGTTGACCGCCGCGGGGCGGAAATATTTGCAGGAAGAACAGGCGCAGTGGCAGCGCTATGCGGGCGCGGTGGCGCTGGTGCTGGAGTCTTAGCGAGGAGGGCGAAATGCGCTTCCCCTGGAACCGTTTGGAGGCTGACCTCAATCGTGAAGTGGCACACCACCTGCACGAATTGACCGCCGAGTATGAGCGCCGGGGCCACTCCCACCGGATGCGATCCGCATGGCACGGCGTGAGTTCGGCGGCGCCGACCAGGTGAAAGAAAGATGCCGCGACGAGCGCCGGTGGTCATGGATGCGGGTATCCGGCAGGACCTTGTCTTCGCCTTTCGCCAGATGCGCCGTTCTCCCGGCTTTGCCGCTCACCGCGGTCCTGACCCTGGCGCTGGGCATCGCCGCCAACGTGATCGTCTTCGGCGTCCTGCAGGCCATGATCCTGCGGCCCCTCAACGTGCCCAACGGTGAGCGCGTGATGACGCTCGCCCACAGCGCTTCCGCCTTTCCATTTATTTCCTAGCCGGAAGTGCGCGACGTGCGCGACGGCAATACCGTGTTTTCGGCGGTCGCCGCCTGCATCCATCAGAATTTCGGCGTGGAAGCCAGAGGGGTCACCCGGCCCGTCTGGGGATGCCGAAGTGAGCGGTCAATACTTCGAGGTCGTCGGCATCAAGCCGTTCCTCGGCCGCCTGCTGGAGCGCTCCGATGACGACCATCCCGGTGCTTCGGAGGCCGCGGTGATTTCCTGGCCGGCCTGGAAGAACGATTTCGGCGCCGACCCCGACATCGTGGGCACTACGGTCCGCATCAACAAGCATCCGTACACCATCGTCGGCGTTACCCCGGAAGGCTTCAACGGCACCGAAAAATTCTGCGCAGCCCGACATTTTCGTTCCCATGGCAAACGAAGCGTCGCTGGAAGGGGTCAACTGGCTCGAACAGCGGCCGCGACAGCATGCCTTTTCCATCGTCCGCCTCAAGGACGGAGTGACCCTTCCCCAGGCGCAGGCGGAACTGAACGCGATCGCTGCCCGCGTCCCGGCAGTATCCCGAAGATGAAGAGGGACTGGGATTCAAGCTGGCCCGTCCCGGCCTGTTCGGCGACACATCGGCGGGCCGGCGCGCGCGCTTTCTGGCCGGAGTGATGGCGCTGGCCGGCATCGTGCTGCTCGCCGCCTGCGCCAACCTGGGCAGCCTGTTCGCGGCGCGCACCGCAGACCGCGCCCGCGAGATTGCCATCCGCATGGCCATCGGATCCAGCCGCTGGCGCATCCTTCGCCAGGTCCTGGTGGAGGCCTCCGTGATTTCGATTCTTGGCGGCGCCTGCGCCTGCGGCCTGGCGTGGATGGCGCTCACCGGCCTGGCTGAACTGGCATCCGCCCACCGAATACCCGATCAAGTTCTCCGTCATGCCGCAGCCATCGTTGATCCTGATCGCGTTGCTGATCTCGGTGCTCGCCGGCATGGTGTTCGGCGTGATGCCGCTGCGGCAGATATTCAAGACCGATCCGAACGACGCCATGAAGGGCGGCGAGGCCAACCCTTCGCGGGACGCCGCTGGGCGCTTCGCGATTGCCTGCTCGCGGCGCAGATCGCGCTCTGCTGCGTCACCGTCACGGCCGCCTTTGTCTCGCTGCGCGGCCTGGGCAAAGCACTCACCATGGACCTCGGTTTCCAGCCGCGGAATGCCGTGCGTGACGAAGTTCGATCTGAGTCAGGCCGGCTATTCCAGCGATCTGCCGCCCGCTTCCAGCGCCAGCTCCTGGAAAGGGTCTCGCATCTCCCGGGAGTGAAGCGCCGCAGGCTATTCCAATGCCACGCCCCTCTACCAGGAGCGCCACGGTCACGATGTCTTCTCGCAGCAAACTGCCGACTTCAGGCCCTCCAACAAAGCATTCAGTACTTATGTCTTTAACGTGTCGCCTGGATATTTCGCCGCCGCCGGAACACCGTTGCTCGCCGGGACGCGACGTCAGCTTCACCGACACCGCGAAGACCCCAGCCGTCGCCATCGTGAACAGGAGTTCGCCCGGCGGCTTTCCTCCGGACGATGCCGTCGGCCGCTATTTCAAGACCCGCTCCGGCCTCCCGGTCCAGATCGTGGGCATCGTGGCCGATGGAAAATACCTGTCGCTCACGGAAGATCCGCAAGCGGCGGCCTTCTTCCCCATCTCGCAGAAACGCAAGACACCGCTGACAACGCTCGTCGTCCGGCCCCGCGGCGACACGGCCGATATGGCAGCCACCATTCGCAAAGTGGTCCGCGATCTCGACCCCAGCATTCCTATCCGGGAATCCAGCGTCTGGAATAGCCAGCTTGCGCTGAACTTCTTTCCGTCCCAGGTGGCAACAGTCGCCCTCGGCCTCTTCGGCGCTTTTGGACTCCTGCTCTCCATCGCCGGCACCTTCGGTCTCGCCTCCTACACGGTCAGCAAGCGGCTGCGCGAGCTGAGTCTCCGTGTCGCGCTCGGCGCGCAGGCCAAGCAGATTCTCTCGGCCGCGCTCGGCCGTATGCTGATCCTGCTGGGCACCGGCTCGGTGGTTGGGATCGTGCTGGGCGTCGCGGCCAGCCGACTGCTCTCCGCCATCGTCTACCAGGCCTCCGCGCAGGATCCGTTCGTGCTGGCGGCGGTGGCATTCACGATGGTGCTCACCGGATCGCTCTCGGTCGCCGGTCCCGTGAGACGCGCCCTGCACATCGACCCGGCAAAGCTGCTCCGCGAACAATAGCTACGTCGCTGCAAGACGCGGGTTTGCGCTACCATCAGGGCAAGCAACCGGAGGACTCATGAGCGACCGCCTGGAGTTTGACACTGTCTGTCCGAACAATCACAACCAGACAATCACATTTAGCAGGGACGAATTCGAAGCAGCGTTAAAGTCCGACACGTTGGTGTTCCACTGCAATACCTGCGACACGGACTGGACTCCATCCAGTGAAGAAATCGCCGGTCTTCGAAAGCAATTCCCCAGGAATACAAGCTAACTCCAGGACGGAGGTTTTATTTGGGGCCTGGGAGCCGCGCTCGCCCGGGAGCCCTCATCGCGGCACCAGCGTGAACCCCTCCACCGCCACCCGCGCATTCTTACTCCGCTTGCCATCCGGACTCTGAAACACGATCCGGATCGCATGCACCAGGATCGGTCTCAACCGGAACGGAACCCGGAACTCCAGCGTCTCTTCCCGGGCCGGCTTCATCCCCATCAGTTCCGTCCCGCCGTCTTCCACGCTTCGCTCCGCCACCAGTTGCATCGATGCCAGTAGCGGCATCGTCTCCGCGCTCGTCAACCTCACCAACACCTTGCCGCAATGCATCAGGTCGATCGGCGGCTCGAACGCCTGCACCGCGATCGTCTCCATCGGGCCCCCGTTGGTCGTCCCGTACAAACTGTCCAGCGGCGTCCCCGTCTCTATGATCGATCCCTTGGGCAAACTCCTCGAACTCGTCCGGAACAGCTCGTACTCCCCCGTAAACGGAATCGCCAGCGGTTGTCCGGGCGAAATCTGAAGGCGCGTCCCGGGCAGATATCAACGCGGGCCGCAGCCTCCGCATCGGACCGGGGCGCAGCACAACCCCGGGAACGCCGTTCTGCGCCTTCGCCCCGATCGCGGGACCCGGATCCACCACCCGCGTCACCACCGATTTAGCCCCCTGCCCCTCGATCTTCGAAAGCGCGGGCGGCCCGTGCGCCAGGCGCTGCAGCACCCGCCTCGTCACTCCGGGCGTTTCGATCGGAGTACCTATATCGATCGCCGGCGCACTTGCTACCGCGTTCTCCTCCACGATTTCCACATGCAGCAACACGGCCGTCAGCGTGACCGTGCACAGCAGTGTCAAAAGAACGCTGGCCGCGCGTACGGCACTCTGCCCTCGACTCTCGTCTCGAGCGCACCCCGCGCGACCGAAATCCCAACCCAGATAGCGGTGACAGTCGCGAAAGAAACGGCAGCCAGCAGCGGATACGGTCCGGCCAGCGCAAAAGCCCCGGTCTCCAGCGCCAGCGCGCCCAACAGGACCGGAAGCCTCTCCCGGGAGAAAAGCACCGGCTGCGCCGTTTGATAACCGAAGAGCCTCGGCTCCGATTCTCTGGCGGCACGACGCCTCGCAACAATCGCATCGCCTTTCGGAGCCCGGCTCAATACCAGCAGATGCGTGCTGTGGATCACCACCGCCACCCCCGCCGCCACCGCGACCGGCGAACGGTCAGCCAGCAACAACGTCCCCGGGACCAGCCACATCGCGTTCGCCGAAGCCCGCCATGCTTCCGCCAGCAGATCCGGCAGCGGCGCCAGCGAAAACGCGACGTACCTGCCGAGGGTGATCCCTCCAACCGCCACCCACATCGACAGGACGTAGAACATTGCCAGCCGAACTTGTCCCAACCCCGCCGAACCCCAGATCGCCCAGCCTGCAACCAGGACCACACTCTGCGCCGCGAGTATGAACAGGCGCCCCGGCTTGGATCCCTGCCGAAACATCTCCCCCTTCACGGCCACACCTTCAGCATACGCCTCCGCATAGTGGGCTCATAGATGACAACGTCGACTGCTCGATCGAACGATCTGTGGTGGGGTAGCTCGACCTGCCAGGTCGAGCAAGTTCAGGCCCCGCCGCCGCTCTGTGTGGGAGATCATGCGCGATGTGGGAAGCGCATGGCCCGAGTGGACTCGCCACTGCTCTAATCCGGAGCATTCCGGGGGTCTCTTGGATCGGCGGACCGCTCACCGTCGGCACCCGCGCCATCATCCGGCAGCCGAAGCTGCCGCCAGGCACGGATAGATGGCTATGGCGTTTCCACCGAACTGGACGAAACCCATCGAACCTTCACCTGGATCTCCCGAGCGTGCCTGGACTGCGGGTGATCGCCCGGCAGCGTGGGTCGAAGCCCGCGGCGCATGGCAGTCGCGCAACACTTTCGCTGCGCTTCTCGGGAGTCCTCGCCGGATTATTTGCGCACATCACGCGCGGGCTGAACGATCGCTACCTGGCGCTGGAGGCCAAGGGCCTCAAGCAACGCAGTGAAAGCCGGAGCCCCCAATCCGAGCCGCGACCGTAAGGCAGTCGCTCTAAATACGAGGCCAAATAATCGAACGTGTTTTATCCGTGTTCATCCGTGTTCATCCGTGGCCAATATGCGTTTAGCCTTTGACTCGCAACATCACCACATCCCCCCTCAGCCCGCGTGCCGCGCCCGGCTGGCGGCGACGGACTGGGCCACCATCTCCTCCAACACCTTCCGGTCCACATCGGCGAGCTTCTTGACGTACAGGCAGCCCTTGCCCGTAGTATGTTTGCCGAGCTTGGCCAGCAACGCCTCCGACCCGCCGAACCCCGTCACGCCATAAAGTACACTGGCCGCCTTGCGCGGCGAAAAACCCACCACCGGCGTATCGCCCTCGCGCCCGCTGTCGTACTTATAATGGCGGCTGCCGAAGCCGATAATCGAAGGCCCCCACATCGTCGGCTTTTCGCCGGTCGCGCCCTGCATCAACTTGACCAGCGCCTTCGCGTCCGCCTTCCTCGTCTGGTCCGTGAGCCCGTCGATAAACGCCGCCACACTCAATTTCGTGGGCTGGGTTTTGTTGTCCGCCATTCGTCCTGCCTCCGTTTCTTCATAAGCCTAACTCAACAATGAAAGGCTCGCACGCGGCCCCCGTCACAAGTTACCCTTTTGAATGGATATCGAATGGTTGCGCCGTTATTGCATGGCCCTGCCTCACACCACCGAACACCTTCAGTGGGAAAGCCTCGTTTTCAAAATCGCCGGCAAGATATATGTGATCGCCGCCCTGGAACCCGCCGATACCTGGCTCTCGTTCAAGTGCTCCCCCGAGGATTTCGCCGACCTCTGCGAGCGCGAAGGCGTCATCCCCGCCCCCTATCTGGCCCGCGCCCAGTGGGTCGCGCTCCAAACCGAGGACGCCATCCCGCAGGCCTGAACTCAAACGCCTCCTGCGCCACGCCTACGACCTCGTCTTCGCCAAACTTCCCAGGAAAACCCAGGCCGGCCTGAAGTAGGTCCCGCCGTCGGTCACACCAACATTTTATTATTTTTTCATCCCCGTAACACATTTCGCCGAAGTTACTTACCGCCAAAGCCTCTTCCGTCGCACCCCGAATTCCGTACACTCCGGTCGTAGCATGGAATCAGGAGGGAGAACCCTCGCCGGAGATGACATAGCAAGCGGGACCAACGTGTCCCGCTTTTTCCGTTTTCGTACCGTATAACTCTTTTACTTATGACTACAACGAATCAGTCGCAGAGGGACATGCATGTCCCGCCCGCATCCGCCGATTCCCTCGATATCCTCGACCTCGGCCGCCTGCTCGGCCAGCGGCGCGCCTTTGCCGCCATCGGCGGACGCTGTTCCGCCGCCCACGCCCAACTCCTCCGCCGCATCCGCGACGAAAAACTCTACCTCCACATCGCCCCGTCCTGGCGCGCCTTTTGCGACACCTACCTCGCCATCACCCGCCGCCACGCCGACCGCCTCATCGCCATGCTCAATCGCTTCGGACCCGTCTATTTCGAAGTCTCCCAACTCATCGGCATCTCGCCGCGCCAATACCTCTCCATCGAACCCGCCATCCGCGAACACAAACTCCTCGTCAATGGCGAAGCCGTCAGCCTCATACCGGAGAACGCGCCGAAGGTCCTCGAAGCCGTAGGTCAACTCCTCTGCGAATCCCGCCGCACCACCGCCCCGCTGCCCCGCCAGAGACGCTGCGCACCCGAGTCGCCGATCTCACCCGCCATGGACACGCCATCGCCGCCCAACTCCTCGACCCTCTACAACGCCTCCCGCTCCGCATCCGACCGCGACCTCATCCAGGAGTCCGCCACCCAACTCCGCATGGCCCTGATGCAACTCGGCCTCGACTAACCCTGGTGGAGCAGGCTTCAGCCTGTCAATCCGAGCGCAGCTCGGACTCTTTTCTCGGTCGCTGCGCTTATCTCCGCGTCTCAGCGCCTCTGCGTTGAATCCACATCTCCCCAACCTTACTCACTCGACTTGCGGCGTGCATCGCGCGCAGATGATCCGCCCCGCCACGATCACCGCAATCACCAGCCCCGCCTCCACCGCCCACCGGAACACGTTCCCCGGGTGCCACGTGCGCACCACGAACGGGATCGGTCAGAATCATCTCCCCGCCCACTTTACCCAGAATGCCCGCGCCCAGATAAATCAACGCCGGGAACCGGTCCATCAGTTTCGACAGCAGATTGCTCGACATCACGATGAACGGAATGCTCACCGCCAGCCCGAACGCGATCAGCCAGAAATTCCCCTTCGACGCCCCCGCGATCGCCAGCACATTGTCCGTCGACATCGTCAGGTCCGCCACCACGATGTACCAGATCGCCTGCCAGAACCGCCTCGGCGCCGGCGCTGCATCCGGCGGCGTACTCGCGTCGATCAGCACCTTGAGCGCGATCCACAGTATCAGCAGGCCGCCCGCAATCTGCAGAAACTCGATCGTCAGCAATCGCGCCGCTACCGCCGTCAGCGCCACGCGCAGCACCACCGCGCCGCTCGCCCCGCCGATGATGCCGACGCGCCGTTCGTTCTTCGGCAGGGACCGCACCGCCAGCGCGATCACCAGCGCATTGTCCCCAGCCAGCAGTAGATCGATCAGGACCAGCGAAAGCCCGCTCAGCAGGAAATGCATGACCGCCCCGCCCACGCCTGGGCGCGCCGGAAGTAGGCGTTTGCCGTACGCACGTCCTTGAGAATCTGTTCGCGCAGCGCCTCCGGACTCTCGAACTTGCGCTCCTCGCGGATCCGCCGCAGAAACTCCACGCGGATGCGCTTCGGCGCCTCGCCCGCCAGTGGATCCAGCAGGAACGTCTCGATCGTCAACTGGTCGCTCGCGCCGAACGTCGGCCGGTACCCGACATTGGTGACCGAGTTCCACTCGCGTCCGTCCGCCAGGTCCCGCGTGCGCGTGATGTAGACGCCGTTCGCCGGAATCACTTCCGCCCGCGTCGCCAGGTTCAGCGTCGGCACCGTCTGCTTGCTTCCCACGCCGCGCCCGCTCACCACCTCGCCCTCAACGCCGTACGCGTGTTGCAGCAGCCGCGCCGCCAGCCCCACCTTCCCCGTGCGGATCAGCTCGCGTATGCCGCTGCTGCTCACCACCCGCCCGCGCCAGGCCACCGCTTTCACAATCTCGGTTTCGAAGCCGAACTTGCGTCCCAGTTCGGCCAGCACCGCCACATTGCCCGCCTGCCGGTGTCCGAAATGGAAGTTGTCGCCCACCAGCACCGCCCGCGCGCCCAGCGCCTTCACCAGCAGCCGCTCCACGAACTCCTCCGGAGTCAGCATCGCCAGCTCGCGCGTGAACGGCAGAATCAGTATCTGCGCAATGCCTTCCTCGCGCATCAGCGCCGCGCGCCGCTCGGGCGAAGTCAATAAGGGCGGCGTGCGATCGGGCGCCACTACCCGCGTCGGGTGCGGATCGAACGTCAGCACCGAGGGCTTCCACCCGTGCTCCGCCGCGATCTCTTTCACCCGCCGCAGAATTCGCCGGTGCCCGAAATGCACTCCGTCGAAATTGCCGATGGTCACCGCGCTCGGTCCGAAATCGGGCGGAACCTCTTCGAGGCTGCGATAGACCTGCATGCCTACTTCACTCCCGCCACCTGGATTTCCAGGCCGTCGTAGGCCAGCCGTATGTGCGGCGGCAGCATGCTCTCCGCGCGCTCGTGCCCCAGGTCGTGGCAGATGTGCGTAAAGTACGCCCGCCGCGCTCCCACCCGCTCCACCGTGCGCGTCGAGCGCTCCACCGTGGAATGCGTAGGGTGCGGCTTGTAGCGCAGCGCATCCAGAAACAGCACGTCGAGCCCGCCCAGCATCTCGAGGGAGCTTTCCGGGATGTCGCTGTGATCCGTCAGGTAGGCCGCGCCGCCGAAGCGAAAACCGTAGATCATCTGGCTGCCGTGCAGAACCGGCAACGGCTGAAACTCCATGCCGAAGAGTTCGAACGGCGCGCCCGTCATCACCCGCGCCTCCAGTTTCGGAACGTTCGATTCCTTCCGGCCGCCTTCGAAAATGTACTGGAAACAGCGTTGGATCGCCGCCATCGTCTCCGGCGCCGCGTAGATCGGAATCTGCCCCTTCTGCCGGTAGTTGAACGGACGCACATCGTCCAGCCCCATCAGGTGATCCGCGTGGGCGTGCGTGAACAGCACCGCGTCCAAATGATCGATGCGCGCCCGCAGCGCCTGCGTGCGGAAATCCGGCGTCGTGTCGATCAGCACATTCCGCCCCTCGTAACTCACCAGAATCGAGGGCCGCAGCCGGTTGTCCCGCGGGTCGGTCGAAGTGCACACGTCGCAGTGACACCCGATGGTCGGAATGCCCACGCTCGTCCCCGAGCCCAGCACCGTGATCTTGCAGGCTGGCGATGGCATTCAGGCTTTCTGTGCCGCGGCCTTCGCCACCTCGTCGGACACCTGTACAAAGCGGAAACGCAGTTCGGTAAGGGAATTCTCCAGCATGCGCTGCTCTTCCAGCGTGAGATTGCCCTTCGTCTTCTCGTGCAGCACGCCCATCAGGTCGATCGTGTGCCGTGCCAGGTCCAGGTCGGGCTCCGGCTTCTCGCCTTCGCCATAGTGCATCAGTCCAAGCTGGATCTCGCACTGCGCCCGCAGGGAGAGCGTCAGGAAAAGGAAAGATGCCGGAGGCAGTTGCATGCGCGGCGCCTCCTGCTGGATTTCCTGCTCGGTTCCCGGCTCGGATTCCCCGCGTGATTCGTTCGTCACTTCGTCGCTCATCGACTTTATTTTATAACGCGCAGGCCCCGCTAATACGCCTTGGCGATTACCGCCCGCTGCGCCACTGTCTCTCCCGTCACGATGCACTTGCCCGGCCCGTCGTACTCGTCCACCAGCGGAATGTTGCGCACCGTGGTCTTGAACTCCTTCAACCGCGCGTCGCAAATCGGGTCGTCCTTAATGTGCGCCATGACGAACTTGCCGCCGCCCTTTTCCGCCGTGGCGTCCTTCAAGATCGATTCCACTTCCTCAATCGAATTGGCCAGCACCGTGTTGGCCTTCATGCGCTCCTTGGCGCGCGTGAACAGGCTGGTCTGTATTTCCGCCAGGGTCTCGGTGAGTTTGCCGGCCAGCGCCGCCTGGTCGATCGGCTCCTTCGTTCCCGTATCGCGCCGCTTGAGCACGATCTTGCCGCTGGCCAGGTCGCGCGGACCCAGTTCCAGCACCGTCGGAACCCCGCGCCGCTCCCAGTAAAAGAACTTCGCGCCCGGCGATTGCCCGTCGCGATCGTCCACCTTCGCGCCCACTTCCTTCGCGATCCGGTGCGCCGCTTCCAGCACCTGCGCCCGCTCTTCGTCCTTGCGGTAAATCGGCACCAGCACCGTCGGGATAGGCGCAAGCTTCGGCGGCAGCACGAGCCCCTTATCGTCGGAATGCGTCATCACCAGCCCGCCGATCAGCCGCGTGCTGACTCCCCAACTGGTCTGCCACACGTACTCCAGCTGCCCTTCCTTACTCTGGAACTGCACGTCGAACGCCTTGCCGAAATTCTGCCCCAGGTCGTGACTCGTGCCCGCCTGCAGTGCCAGGCCGCTCTGCATCATGGCCTCCACCGAGTAGCTGCGCAGCGCGCCCGCGAACTTCTCCGCGCGCGTCTTCACGCCTTTGATCACCGGCATCGCCATGATGTCCTCGGCCACCTCGGCGTACAGATCCAGAATCCGCAGCACTTCCTCCAGCGCTTCCGGATGGTTGGAGTGCGCCGTGTGCCCTTCCTGCCAGAGAAACTCCGTCGTGCGCAGAAACATGCGGGTGCGCAGTTCCCAGCGCACCACATTGGCCCACTGATTGAGCAGCATCGGCAGATCGCGCCAGCTATGAATCCACTTGCCGAAGAAGTGCCCGATGATGGTCTCCGAAGTCGGCCGGATCACGTACGGCTCTTCGAGTTCCTTCCCGCCCGCGATCGTGACCACCGCCAGTTCCGGCGAGAAACCTTCCACGTGCTCGGCTTCCTTGCGCAGAAAACTCTGCGGGATGAGCAGCGGGAAATAAACGTTCTGGTGATTGGTAGCCTTGAAGCGCTGGTCGAGTTCGCGTTGCAGCACTTCCCACACGGCATAACCGTTGGGTTTGATGACCATGCAGCCTTTGACAATCTCAGCCGGTTCGGCCATGTCGCCTTGCAGTACGACATCCTGATACCAGGCGGCAAAGTCCTGCGCGCGTGCGGTGATTGGGGATTCAGCCATATGAGGTGTAACTTCCAGTGTGGCATAAAAGAAACGCTCCCGACCCTGTTGGGCCGGGAGCGTTTGAGAAACAACTCTTTTCGAGACGTTCTAGAAGTACAACTTGAGGGCCATCTGGATCAGCCTCGGCGAGCCGAAGGCTGTAACTTGGCCGAACGTCGCGCCGCTCGAGACGCTGGTCCCGACGGTCTGCCAGTTGCCGTGATTCAGGATGTTGAAGAAATCGGCACGAAACTCCGTCTTCAACCGCTCAGTGAGTTTGAAATTCCGGCTGAGGGCCATGTCGAAATTGACCTTGCTCGGTCCGTAGACGGAGTTGCGTCCGAGATTGCCGAACATGCCAGTTCCCGCGCAGGCCGTGTTGACCCCCGAGACACCTCCCTGGGTTCCGGTGCCGGGACCGGCGCACGTAAACGCGTTCGGGTTGAAGAATTCCGAGGGACTCTGTTGCGTGGGATACACCTGGTCCGGCAGGATCACCGTGGGGCGGTCCAATCCTTGGGTGCTGAGCGAGACATCCTTGCCGGAAGTAAGCTGTATGGGGTTGCCGGTGTACAGGCTGGCGAGCGGAGATACCTGCCAGTCCTTGGTGATCGCCCTGGCGAAACTGCCGCCGATACCGGGGCTGAGGTAGACCAGCGACGTGTTGAAGTTCTGCCGGTGGTCGAAACCGCAATTGCCGCGTTCACCAGTGGCTCGGTTGAGAGGGTTCTGGTAAACCGTACCCGCCAGTTCGCCGGCGAAATCCCACGTGCTGATGCAGTGGCTCCAGGTGTAAGTGGCAGAGAGCGTGAAGTGGTGCGCCATGCGGTGTTCCGCCTTGAACAGGAGGCCGTTGTATTCGGCGTTGCCGCCGTCGTCGGTCTGCTGGATATCACCGTAGTATTGACCCTGGGTCGGATTCAGCAGATAGGTGATGCGGCGCTGATTGGCGTTGCCCGTGGTGGCCGCCGCTCCCGTATAGATCGAATAGTTGATGTCGGTGGAGCCCCAGATGTGCCTGGAGACATTGCCCAGATAATTCACCGTTACCATCCAATCCTTGGCCATCTGCCGCTGATAACTCAGGTTCCACTGCATCATATAAGTGACCTTCATGTTGGGTGGGACGCTGATGTAAGCTCCCCCGACGGGGAACACCGAGCCCGGGACGCCCGGGAACGGGTCGCCGCCCGCGGTAACTCGCGAAAGGATTGGAGAAACTTCCGGTGGTCAACCTGAGTCGAAGAAACATATGGTGCATTGGTGGTCCAACGTTCGGGATAGAAAAGCTCGGTGGTGTCGTGCAGCAGGCCGAACGAGGCGCGGATCGTCTGTTTGCCGTCCCCGTTGGGATCCCAAACGATGCCAAGCCGGGGTGAGAAGGTAGCCCAGTGCGACTTGGTGAACGAGTTGCCATACGGGTCCTGTGCCTTATCGCCGGAGAAGATCAGGCCTGCCGGCGCGAGGGGATACTCGGAACTATGCCAGTTCTGGAGGAAGAGAGGATAACTGAACTGGTTGCCGCGCCCATACTTATCGTAGGCAGGCACAGAAGGCTCCCAGCGAACACCGAGGTTGATGCTCAAATGGGAAGTGGGCCGGAAGGCATCCTGCACGTAACCGGCGATGACGGTTTGGCGCAGGTAATCGGAAATCACATTACCGTCCGTCAAGCCGGGCGAGCCGTCAAAGCGGCCGATCAGAAGGTCCGCCAACCCATCGCCGCTGATGCCTCCGTTGAATGTGAACTGACCGTTGGACTGCTGGTTGTTATAGGAGTTGAACTGGTCCTTGCGGCCGTCGAAGCCGAAAGCGATCTGGTGCTTGCCGCGGATGAGGGTGAAATCGTCCGCCAACTGGTAGGTGTTGATGTCGAAATTCGCCAGGGCGCAGGTGCCGCAGCCCACGTTGAATCCGCTGCCCGAATAGCCGCTCACGCTGAGCTGCGTGTAGTTCGGGACATTGATGAACATGTTGACGCCCAGATCTTTGGGGCTGAACAGGTTGGCTGCCGAGGCCCGGTTGTCGCGGCGCCGGTCGAAGGTGGCGTGGAACGAGTTGATGGCCGTCGGGCTGAAGGTGTAATTGTCGCCGATCGTCATGGTTTGCGAGCGGTCCAGGTTGCCGGGTGATCCCGTGGTCAGGGCGTTGTGGCCATCGAATAGCGACTGGGCCAGGTAATCGTAAATGAAGTACCGCCCATAGAACTGCTGTTTCGCGCTGACGTTGTAGTCGATGCGGCCGATCCACTGGTCGTCGGGGTTGTTCGCGAGATAGCCGAAGTAAGTCAACCCGCAAGGGTCGGTGGAAAGCGGGATGTATGTGGATGCCAGTTTGAAGCCGGCGGGATCGAATGTGGAAACCGGAATCTGGTTGCCGGGGTACGGATTGCCGCTGGGGTCCTTCAACGTTCTCGCCGTGGCGAGACAGCCGCCGGTTTTGTTGGATCCATCCACCACGCTAAAGTCGCCCTTCAGCGTTGCCGCGGTGGGGGTGTAGGCCTTATTGGCCGCCGGATCGCTGCGCTGCCGGGTGCCCTGATAGCCGCCGAAGAAGAACAGCTTGTCCTTGATGATACGGCCGCCGGCCGTGCCGCCGAACTGGTTGCGCTTCAAGGTATCGCGCACCAGCGTTCCTTCCTGGCGGGCGTTGAGATCGCCATTGCGCAGAAACTCGAACGCATCGCCGTGGAAGGCGTTGGCTCCCGATTTGGTCACGATGTTGACCACGCCGCCGGGATGCAACCCGTATTGCGCGGGCAGTCCGTTGGTCTGCACGCTGAATTCCTGCACCGCGTCCGGAAACGGAATGGGCAGGTTCACGTTGCTGAAGGCATCGTTATTATCGCCGCCATCCAGCAGGAAGTTCACGCCGTTGGCCGCGCCGCCGGCAACCGAAACCTGGACCGAACCGCCGCTGGGTCCCTGCATGTTCTTGCTGCCCGTCAGATCGCCGCCATTCAGAGTCATGTCGGAAGTGGCGATACCGGAGACGGTAAGCAAGGATGTGAGGTTGCGGCCATTGAGCGGCAGATCCACGATCTGCTGCTGTTGGATGACCGCGGAGATCGACGAATCCCTGGTCTCCACCATGCTGGCGCCGGCTTGCACCTCTACCGTCTCGGTCAACGCGCCTACCTGCAAGGCGACGTTCTGGGTGAGGTTTTCCGCCACCTGCAGAGTGATGCCGGTCTGCGCGTAATTCTTGAAGCCGTTCGCCTGGACCTCCAGGCGATACGACCCCACCGGCAAGTTGTTAAATGTGTACCGGCCTTCCGTGTTCGTGTTACCGGTGTGGACGGTACCTCTCTCCGTGTCAATCATGCGCACGGCCGCGCCAGGAACAAAACTGCCGCTCTGATCTGTCACGGAACCGCTGACGCTGCCGATAGCAACGGCTTGTCCAAAGACCGCGCAGGCCGATAATAGGACCAGCGCAAGAAGCGTTGTCATGCGAGACATAGTTGATACTCCTCTATCAAGTCACTCTACGTAGAAATCGTCACATTTCAGACCCCAATATCGTGATCAGTATACACCCGCACATATTCCGCGTATACGGGCGATTGATCCTGCAAATTAAAGGGGGAGTTCCAGCTTGGTGAAGCGGCGAAGGCGGCCATCGGGGCCACCGGTTTCCAAGAAGACGACATAGTACCCCCCTGAAACACTTACAGCTAACCCACCAAAATTGTTGAATCTAGTCTACAGGAAAGCAGGTGACGATTGCATTACCAATTTCACCTGTTGTCAGAAGTTAATTTCAGACCCGCCGGTCCCACTTTACAGCCCGTAGTGTTCGCGGAGCACGCGGAGATGGTGCAGTTCGTGACCCGCGATGACGTACGCCGCGGCGCGCACGCTCATGGCGTTTCCGTTGGCCACACCCTGCCGGGACCAGGCCTCGTCGCCGAGACCTCGGAACATCAACAAGTTGCTCCTCCGGACCGCCTCGAACTCGTCCAGCAGGCCGGCCCACGGCCGCCGGTCGAATTGCGCCGCGGCAACGTAGTCGTCCTGCTCGAAGCCCGGCAGATCCGTGCGGTCGCCGCGCGCAAAGCGCAGCGCCCGGTAGGCGAAAATGCGCTCGGTATCGATCAGGTGCCCCAGCACCTCCCGCATGCTCCACTTCCCGGCCGCATACCGCTTGAGCGAGCCTTCTTCAGAAACCTTGCGGAGTTCCGCCAGCGTGCCGCCGATCTGGGCGGCGAGCGTCCCCAGAATATCGCCGGGCGCCACCAGGTCTACGTAGCGGCTGTAATAAGGAGCGTGTTCCGAAGCGTGCGGTTTGGCGATAAGAAGGTCAGGCATACTTGATATGTTACATTGGGGGAAATCGCTCCCCCAAACAGAATGAGTCAAGAAACTGCCGGCGAGAAGTTTCAACAACTGGTCGCGATCATGGCCCGCCTGCGCGGCCCGGGCGGCTGCCCGTGGGACCGCGAACAGACCTTCGACAGCATCAAGCCCTTCACCCTCGAAGAGACCTATGAAGTGCTGGACGCCATCGACCATCGCGATTGGACGGAACTCACCCAGGAACTGGGCGACTTCATGCTCCAGGCGGTGTTCTACGCCCAGATGGCGAGCGAGCAGCAGTTGTTCCGCATCGAGGACGCGCTCGATGCCATCAACCAGAAACTGGTGCGCCGCCATCCGCACGTGTTCGGCGAGGAATCGGCGGCGTCGGCCGACGAGGTGCTTTCCATCTGGGGACGCGTCAAGGGCGCGGAACCCAAGGCCGAGCGGAAGAAAGCCACCGGCCTGCTTGGCGGGGTGCCGCGCGCGCTGCCTGCCCTGGTGGAAGCCCAGCAGATCGCTTCCAAAGCCGCCGGCGTGGGCTTCGATTGGGAAAATCCCGACCAGGTGCTGGAGAAGCTCCACGAGGAATTGGCCGAGTTCGCCCAGGCGCGCCGCAACGCCGCGCAGGACGAACTGGAAGACGAGCTCGGCGACATGCTGTTCGTCCTGGTGAACCTGGCGCGCTTCGTCAAAGTGGATCCCGAGCAGGCCCTGCGCCGCACCAACGCGAAATTCCGCGAGCGCTGGAGCCATATCGAGGCCCGCCTGGGCGAACAGGGCCGCAAACCGGAAGACGCAAGCATCGATGAAATGGAGGCCTTGTGGCAGGAAGCCAAGCGGAAGTAGCGCCGGTTGAAATTCGCCAGTTGTTCGACCTGGAGGAATTCGACGACGTGGTCGCCTTACAAAAAACCATCTGGAGCTTTGCCGACGCCGAACTGCTCCCCCTGCGTTTTCTGGTGGTGGTGAGCAAGGTGGGCGGCCACGTGTTTGCCGCTTACGACGGCCCGCGCATGATCGGCTTCTGTTTCGCCATCCCCGGCATCAAGGCGGACGGGCGCCCTTACCTGCACAGCCACATGCTGGGCGTACTGCCCGAGTATCGCAACGCGCAGATCGGCCGCCGCCTCAAACTCCGCCAGCGCGACGATGCCCTGGCGCGCGGCATCGCCCTGATCGAATGGACCTTCGATCCGCTGGAACTCAAGAACGCCTTCCTCAATATCGAAAAGCTGGGCGCCATCGTGCGCCGCTACAAGGAAAATCAGTACGGCACCACCACCAGCCCCTTGCATGGCGGACTGCCCACCGACCGCTGCACTGCCGAATGGTGGATCGATTCGCCTCGCGTCCACGCCGTTCTCGGCGGCACAGGCACGCCCAAGGGGACAGGCCAGGAGGCCTGTCCTACACGGATCTCCTATCCTACCGATATCGCCGTCATCCGCGAGAAAGACGCCGCCCGCGCGCGCGAAATCCAACAGGCCAACGCCCGCCTCTTCCTCGACGCCTTCTCTCGCGGGCTTGCCGTCACCGGCTTTGAGCGCACCGAAACCGAAGGCGCCTACCTTCTGGAACCATGGCAATGAAACTCGACCGAATTACCCTCCGCCAGATCCGCATGCCTCTGGTGCATTTCTTCGAAACCAGCTTTTCCCGCACCTACAGCCGCGACATCATTCTGGTGGAAGTCACCGGCGACGGCGCCACCGGGTGGGGCGAAGTCACCGCCGGTGAGAACCCCTTTTATAACGAGGAGTGGACCGACTCCGCCTGGCTGATCCTCCACGATTACGTGGCGCCGCGCGTGCTCGGCCAGGAGCTGAATTCGGCCGAGGACGTTTTCCCGCTGACCGCCCACATCCGCGGCCACAACATGGCGCGCGGCGGATTGGAAGCCGCCGTCTGGGACCTGGAAGCGCGCAGGAACTGTGTCCCGCTGTGGCAGCAGATCGGCGCCGGCGCGCGCCGCGAGATTCCCTGCGGCGTCTCAATCGGCATACAGGATTCGGTGGAGCAGTTGCTCGAAAAAATCGAAGTGGAACTGGCCGCGGGCTATCAGCGCATCAAGATGAAGATCAAGCCCGGCTGGGACGTGGACGTGGTCCGCCAGGTCCGCGAACGGTTCCCCGCCATCAAGCTGATGGTGGACGCCAACTCCGCGTACACCCTGGCCGACATCGAGCACTTGCGCAAGCTGGACGAGTTTTACCTGATGATGATCGAGCAACCGCTGGATCACGCCGACATCATCGATCACGCCGTCTTGCAGGCCAAGCTGGAAACCCCCATCTGCCTCGACGAGTGCATTCGCACCGCGCATCACGCCGAGCAGGCCATCACGGCGCACGCCTGCGGCATCATTAATATAAAGCTCGGGCGGGTGGCCGGATTCGGCCAGGCGAAACGGATCCACGATATCGCCCAGGCCGCCAACATCCCGGTGTGGTGCGGCGGCATGCTGGAGGCCGGCATCGGGCGCGCTCACAACGTGGCGCTGGCCAGCCTGCCCAACTTCGTGCTGCCCGGCGACGTCTCCGCCAGCAAGCGCTACTGGAAGCAGGACATCATCCAGCCGGCCGTGGAGACCACGCCGCAAGGCACCATCGCGCTGCGCGACGACCCCGGCTTCGGCTACGCCCTCGATCTCGATTTCATTCGCAGCATCACGGTGAGGGAAGAGGTCTTGAGTTGAAGGGCCAACCCTGAGCCTCCAATGAATCCGTTTTTCTCACTGCTGCGCCAGAACCACAACTACCGCAATACGTGGATCGGGCAGGTGGTGAGCGAGATCGGCGATCACTTCAACAACGTCGCCGTCTTCGGCCTGGTGCTGGCCCAAACCCATAGCGGCATGGTGGTGACCGGCGTGATGCTGGCGCGCGCCATCCCGGCGATTCTGGCCGGACCGCTGGCGGGCGTCCTGCTCGACCGCTTCGACCGCCAGCGCATGATGATCGCGAGCGACCTGGTGCGCGCCGTGGTGGCGCTCGGCTTCATCCTCACGGTCCACCGCACGAATACCTGGCTGGTCTACCTGCTCAGCGGACTGCTGATGCTGGCCTCGCCGTTCTTCACCAGCGGGCGCGCCGCGATTCTGCCCTCCATCGCCACCAAAGAGGAACTGCACACCGCCAATTCGCTGACCCAGACCACGCAGTGGACCACGCTCTCCCTCGGCGCGTTTCTGGGCGGCGCCGTGCGTGACCCAGTTCGGTTTCCAGTTTGCCTTCGTGGTCAATTCGCTCTCGTTCCTGGTGTCCGCGTTCTGCATCTCGCGGCTGTTCCTGCCGGGCCGCGGATTTCGCCCGCCGCGCGCTTCGGTCACCGAATCCGAAGTGGTGCGCCCGTGGCACGAATATATGGAAGGGCTGCGCTACATGCGCAGCCGGCCGCTGATTCTGGGGATCGGCATGATCGCGCTGGGCTGGGCCACCGGCGGCGGCGCGGCGCAGATTCTGTTCAGCATTTTCGGAGAGATCGTCTTCAATCGCGGTCCCGCCGGGATCGGGACCATCTGGGGCTGCGCCGGAGTGGGCCTGGTGGTGGGCGGCGCCGTTGCCTACAAAGTTGGGCCGCGCCTGAGTTTCGAAAATTACAAGCGCACCATCGTGGTCTGCTATATCTGTCACGGCGGCTCGTACATCCTGTTCAGCCAGATGCGCAATTTCGCGTGGGCGCTGGTCTTCATCGCGATTTCCCGCGCGGCGGTCGGGGTGAGCTCCACCTTAAATATGATGCAGCTTTTGCGTCACGTGGCCGACGGGTATCGCGGACGCGTTTTCGCCACCATCGAATCCGTGCAGTGGAGCGTGATGATGGTGTCGATGACCCTGGCCGGAATCGCCAGCCAGTACTGGGACCCGCGCACCATCGGCGCCATCGCGGGCGCGCTGAGTTCCACCACCGCGATATTCTGGGGCTGGGCCCATGTCACTGGCCGTCTGCCCGAACCGGCGCTCGAAGGCGTGGAGCCGGACGAGATCGAAGTCCATGGCGAGCCGACGGTGTAAGGCGAAGAAAGCAGATTGGGCCACGGATGAACACGGATGAACACGGATAAGAAGGATGCAGGCCTTGCCGGGAAGACGATTCTCGTCACCGGGGCGGCCAAACGCATCGGGCGCGGGATTGCGCTGCGTCTCGCGGAAGAAGGGGCTCGCGTTGCCATACATTATCAGCGCTCCGAGGCCGAGGCGCGGCGCACCGCGGCGGAGTGCGGCGGGGCCGAACTCTTCCGCGCCAACCTGGAATCCGTGCCGGAGATCCAGCGCATGTTCGGCGAGGTGGAGCAGCGACTGGGACGCCTGGACGGCCTGGTCAACAACGCCGCCCGCTTTACCCGCTTCGACCCGCTCGACATCACGGAGAAGGATTGGGACTTCATCCATGCCGTGAATTTGAAGGCGGTCTTCTTCTGCTGCCAGCAGGCCGCGCGCCTGATGAAGCGGCAGGGCGGCGGACGCATCGTCAACATCAGTTCGCTGGGCGGGATCCGTCCGTGGGCGGAGCACGCGCACTACTGCGCGTCCAAAGCCGGCGTGATCATGCTCACCCGGGCGCTCTCCAAGGCCTTCGCTCCCGAGATCACGGTGAACTCGGTGGCTCCGGGTGTGATACCCTTCGAGGACATCGATGAGCGCGGCAAACGGATGATCGAGAATACGCCCGCGCAGCGCGGCGGGACACCGGCCGAAGTCGCCGACGCGGTGGTGTACTTCCTGAAAGCGTCGAATTTCATTACAGGTCAAATCCTGGCGGTGGATGGCGGATTAAGCCAAAGATAGGCTCGTAATCGCTAGACGAACGCCCACTCCTTCGGTAAACTCTTTAAGGTTAGCCGGAAGGGCTAGCCCGCCGGATGGGGACCGGCAGGATGCTATATAAGCCGGGGTCCCCGAATTCCTGCGTTTCAAGAGTGGAGGACTCTGACGGACCTATGAGACGGACTTTTTCGAATTTAGCTTTGGCGCTGCTGGTATGCGCGGCGGCACCGGCGGCAACCATCAGTACTACTTTGACGGTGAACGCCACTACGACGATCTCCGCAACAGGCTTCGGGATCACTGGCCAGGCAAACTTTACGAACGGTATCGGAAACGGCACCATAGCGGCGTCGGTCCCCATCACGGCAATTGGCTCGGACCCCGTGAAGACGACCTTTACGATCACTCTGGCGAGCGGCGGTACTTTGACCGGGAACCTTTCGGTTCCGCAGTCTCTGATCTCGGGCACCACGAACAGCGGTAGCGTCACGTTGGCCATCACCGGCGGCACCGGAACCTACGCCGGCGCGACAGGAACGTTCACGCTCACCGGCAGCGTTTCGGGTTCGATCGCAGACCGGCTTCACTCTCACGAGCTTCACCGGCTCCGGCACGATCGTCACTGGCGGAACAGCCCCTCCGCCCGCGACCAGACCCACCATTACTGCGGTGCAGGATGCGGCCAGCAACACGCCGAACATCGCGCAGGGCAGCATCTTCATCGTCAAGGGGACGAACCTCTCCGCGAGCGGATACACTCCGTTCAGCCCGCCGCGTCCTACCGTTTCCAGCGGCGTCAAGGTCACCTTCACGCCCGTCGCGGGCGGCGCCGGGACAGACGCGTATCTGGTCTACCTCTACAACCAAAGTGGCGTGAACCAGATCGCCTGCATACTGCCTTCCACCGTTGCCGTTGGCAACTACAACGTGACGGTCACCAACGGCACGGTCAGCGCTCCGGTTGTCGCACAGGTGGTGGCCAACAAGGTCGGCCTCTTCACCCAGGATTCCACCGGCGGCGGCCTGGCTTCGGTTCAGAACTATATTTCCGCTGGGGTGGTCGATTTGAATCGCCTGACCACCGGCTCGGTTGGCGGCGTGACCATTTCTCCCGCCAAACCGGGACAACCCGTGATCGCCTACGGTACCGGCCTCGGCGCCTATGCCGCGGGTGATAACACGGCTTCGCCCGCATTTGACTTCCGATCCACCGAAACCATTGTGGCGGTGGTCGGCGGCGTCAACATCCCGGTGGATTACGCGGGCCGCGCGGGCTACGCCGGTGAAGACCAGATCAACTTCACGTTGCCTGCCAACATTCCGACCGGCTGCGCTGTTAGCCTGCAGATTTCGGTGAACGGCAAGTTGAGTGCACCCACGTCTATCTCCATCGCGCCCGATGCCAATTCGAGCGCCTGCGTCTTCCCCGGTTATACTACCGCGCAGTTACAGAAACTCGACAATGGCGGAACAATCACCGCGGGCGGTTTTTCGATCACGCAGTTCTCGATTAACGTTCCGCCGGTCGGTAACGCGAAGTTCGATTCCGTCAGCGGAGGCTTCAGCCAGCTCAACGGCTTCCAATTGGCGTCCGCCGCACAAGCGAACGTGAACGTCATCCAATCCGGAAGCTGCCAGGTAGATTACAATCACCAGTGGCAGCGGTTCGGCCTCGTCTGGGGGAAGCCTGACTTACCTCGACGCCGGTACAGTTACAATCAACGGGCCGGCTGGTTCCAGCCTGACTAACCAGGCACTGACTAAGACTAAGAATCTTTACTCTTACTCGACGACCGAAGGCCTTTCCTTGCCGGGACAGGCAAGCTTCACGCTTCCGGCAGGAACTTACACATTGAACGGGGCGGGCGGCACCGACGTGGGATCTTTCAGCAACGTCCAACTGAGTCTGGGCTCTCCGCTTACCGTCACGGGCGGCTTGCCCGCTACGGTCACGACGAGTGCGGCACTGACTCTCAACTGGACCGGCGGCAATTCCTCCGATCTGGTGGAGATCGTCGGCGTCTTCCTCGACCACTTCGGGTATCGGGCGCCAGCGCAGTCACCACCACGACCGACGTTCCTCTGTCTCACGACGGCGGGACAGAAGACGTTTACCGTGCCGGTTTCGGTTCTCAGCCAGTTGCCGACCAACGCAGACTGGCACCCTCGAAGTGGCGTCCGGCACCAGCCCCACGGCGTTTACGGCGCCCTTGAAGGCGGACGACTCGAACATCGGCAGCATCTTCTCGAGCTTCGTCGGAGTCGGCGCTTCGGTCGCATTTCAGTAAAGCTTCGAGCAGTGAGGCAGGCGGCGCCACAAGGCGATCCGCCTGCCATAGTCGCGGCGGCTGCGATTCTAAAGTTGGCTATCGTTTTTCGCGGCGGAGGTGAATTCAGAAGAGATCCGAATGCGTTCCGGTGCGGACGAGATGCAGGTCGTTGCCGTCGATCTTGTAGATCAGCAGCCAATCCGGTTCGATATGGCAGTCACGGAAGTGCTTCCAATCGCCGCCAAGCGGATGATCCTTGCAGCGTGGCGGCAAGGGAGTCCCCTCGATTAGCAATAGGATCACTTCGCGCAACTTCGCCATGTCTTTGCCGCGCCTTTGCGCGAGTTTCACATCGCAGCGGAACTGCGCTCCCGGTACCGGGTTCCGCACCGAATCAGATTCCCAGGCCCTTGAAGAGCGCGTCTGCGGAGGTCAGCCGCTTTCGCTTACCCTTGTCGGCGGCGCGCATCGCTTTCACGGTCGTCGCGTTCGGAACCCTCACCTCGAACGGGAGTGCCTTCTCCGCCGCCACACGGACCAGCAGCATGCGCACGGCGTCGGACAGGGAGATCCCCATCCCGGCCAGTGTTTTCGCGGCCCTCTGCTTGGTCTTCTCATCCACGCGAACGTGGACCATCGTGGTCGACATGATTGCCTCTGAGATACATTGTATCTCATTGCTGGAAGCAACCGCTCTCTGACGGTGGCGGCTCAGATCGAGCTGCTACCCTCATTTGAAGGTAGTCATCTCCCCCCTAAAAGACCTCGAAAACTTACTTACAACATATGTGATATTAATTACAAAGATTTGGCGCGGCCGGAAATGCCGAAGATCAAAGTTACGGATTACATTGTCGGCTTTCTTGACCGCAAGGGCGTGAAGCACGTCTTTGAGCTTTCAGGCGGAATGATCACCCACCTTCTTGATTCTCTCTGTGTGCAGAACCGGGTGCAGGCGATCAGCGTTCACCATGAACAGTCAGCCGCTTTCGCGGCCGACGCGTGCGGCCGGATGACGGGAATACCCGGAATCGCGATGGCGACCAGCGGCCCCGGGGCCACGAATCTTCTTACCGGAATCGGAAGCTGTTACTTTGATTCCAGCCCATCCGTGTTCATTACGGGCCAGGTGAATCGCAGCGAGCAGAAGGGGGACCGGGCAATCCGGCAGCTTGGTTTTCAGGAGACGGACATCGTTTCGATGGCCAAGCCCGTCACCAAGCGGGCGGTAGGCATACAGACTCCCGAAGAGGTTCCCGACGCGCTGGAACGGGCGTTTACCGAGGCCACGTCCGGACGCCCCGGCCCGGTCTTGCTCGACATCCCAATGGACGTCCAGCGGGGCATCATTGAGGACCGCGTGCCGGGCCAGACAGCGGCGCAGGATTCGCCCCCGGTAGATATCGGTCCGTTGCTGGCCGCGATCGCCGCATCGCAACGCCCGCTCATTTTGGCGGGAGGCGGTTTGCGCGCAGGAAGAGCTGTGGCTATGTTTCGCCGCCTGGTCGATATTCTGGGCATTCCGGTCGTACATTCCCTGATGGGCGCGGACGTACTGCCCTACGCACATCCCAGCAGGATAGGAATGATCGGAACATACGGAAACCGCTGGGCGAACCTGGCGATGATCAACAGCGATCTTCTAATTGTCCTGGGGAGCCGGCTGGACGTACGGCAAACCGGATCCCGAACGGAGGCTTTTGCACGAGGCCGGATGGTGTTTCACGTCGATTGCGAAACCGGCGAAATCAACAACCGGGTGAAAAACTGTCACGGCCTGGTGTCTGAGATCGGCCCCTTTCTGGAGCAGATGGTGGTGGCGTGTGCGAGCACCGGCACGGCAGGACGATACGCGCCATGGCTGTCGAGAATCGCGGAGCTTCGGCAGGTACACCCGGACACGGAGGAGTTGCAGAATCTGCCGGGAATCAATCCCAACGTATTCATGCATCAGCTTTCCCGCCAGTCGCGCGACGCGGGCGCTTACGTGGTGGATGTGGGCCAGCACCAGATGTGGGCGGCGCAGTCGCTGGAATTGGGGCCGGACCAGCGCTTGCTCTCCTCCGGGGGTATGGGCTCGATGGGGTTCGCGTTACCGGCGGCAATCGGGACGTCGCTGTGCATGCACGGGCGGCCAGTGACGGTGATCGCCGGCGACGGGGGTTTCCAGTGCAACATACAGGAGTTACAAACCGTTGCGCGTTTGAACTTACCAGTAAAGATCGTGATAGCGAATAACCAGTGTCACGGAATGGTTCGCCAGTTCCAGGAGAGTTACTTCGGCGGGAGATATCAGTCGACGTATTTGGGTTATTCCGCGCCCGACTTCAGTAAGGTGTCGTCGGCGTACGGAATTGAGAGCCTCACGGTGGCCGAGGCTGAGGACGTTGAAGTCGCACTGCAATGGCTCTGGCGAAATCCGGAACGGCCGCAGCTATTACAAGTTATGATCGACACCTTCACAAACACCTACCCGAAGGTAGCGTTCGGCCAACCCGTGAGCGACATGGAGTCTTGCGCTCCGTTGTTGACTCGGGGTTAAAAATAAAGAGGCGACTTACCACTTATTCAGGCAGCAGGCGAGGCAGGTACTAGCCGGCTGCGTCGCCCAGTAAGTCGCGATGCATGCGCATGTAATCGCCGAAGAATGCGTCGCCGACGCTGCCGTCGAGCAGGTGGGTGCCGAGAAGCTCGAGGGCTTGCGGTTCCTGCCAGAGGGATTCGGCGTACACCACGCGACGGCCCTCGCTTGGCTCGTGTAGCAACCTCCCTACACTGCGCCGCTCGGGAGGCGAGAAAAGATCAAATGGCCGCCGATGAACGCCGATGAACGCCGATGAAAACAAGATGCCCATCGGCGTTCATCGGCGGCCCATCAGTATTTTCTTCACAGCTTCTCACGGGCGTGGCTCGGATGGGTGGGCCCGCAAGGGCGTTAAGCTGAGCTTGAGGTGAGACTCGAGTAATGGTTGGCATGTCGCCAAAGGCGATTCTCTTGCCGTGCCTTCTGCTGGCACTGGCGGCCGGGTCGGATAGCGTGGAAGCGCGGGAGAACCTGGCGGCGATCAAGATAGATTATCCGGCGGATGGATCGATTTTTCCGCCCGAAATCACGGCCCCGACGTTTCTTTGGCGCGATGGCGGAACAGGCGTCACCTCCTGGCGGATCGACATCTCGTTCGGCGATGGGCAGGCGTCGATTCACGCGACCTCCAAGGGCGAGCGACTGCGCACCGGCAGGATCGATCCGGATTGCGTTGCCGGCACGAATGAGCCGCCCAAACTGACACCCCGGTTAGCGGCGGCGCATTCCTGGAGACCGGACCCACTCACGTGGCAGACGGTGAAGCGGCATTCGATCTCGGGCGCGGCGACGGTGACGATCACGGGTTTTCGCGGCGCGGCCGCGGAGCAAGCCGTCTCCCGCGGAAAGGGCGGCATACACACTTCAAGCGACCCGGTGGGCGCTCCCATCTTCTATCGCGACGTGCCGCTGATGCCTTCGGAGCTGGAGAAAGGCGTGATCAAACCGCTGGCCGCGGAGGCGATCCCGCTGGTGGCCTGGAGAGTTCGCAACGTGGGCGAAACCCGCAGCCGCGCGGTAATGGAAAACCTGCCGCTGTGCGCCAACTGCCATTCGTTCTCCGCGGACGGCAAGACGATGGGAATGGATCTGGATGGCTTGCAGGGCAACCGGGGAATGTACATCCTGGCACAGGTTGCACCCGAAATGGCGATACGCAAGCAAGACTTGATTCAGTGGAGTTCGCCGGAAGGAAAGCTGAAGGGGAGCGTCCGGGTCGGCTTCATGTCGCAGGTCTCGCCGGACGGGCGGTACGTGGTCACCACGATCAATCCGGCCGCGATGGCTGCCACTTCGCAAGAGCCTCCCAGCAACTACTACGTGGCCAATTTCAAAGACTACCGGTTCCTCCAGGTGTTCTATCCGACGCGCGGGATTCTGGGCTGGTACAGCGGCAAAACAGGAGTGCTGCAACCGCTGCCCGGCGCCGATGACCCGCGGTTCGTGCAGATGGGCGCGGTGTGGAGTCCCGACGGCCAGTACCTGGTATTTGCCCGCACGCAAGCCACGGACCCCAATCCGCCGGGTGTCCCTCTGGCGCAATTCGCCAACGACCCGAACGAACTCCAAATGAAGTACGACCTCTACCGGGTTCCTTTCCACGACGGTCAGGGAGGCACGCCGGAGCCGATCGCCGGCGCATCCGGCAACGGCGTGAGCAACACGTTTCCCAAGGTGTCGCCGGATGGACGATGGATCGTGTTCGTGCAATGCCGTAACGGGGAGCTCATGCGTCCCGACAGCCAGTTGTACATCGTTCCGGCGGGTGGGGGGCGGGCGCGGCGTATGCGGTGCAACATGTCCGGGATGAACTCGTGGCACAGCTTTTCGCCCAATGGCCGCTGGCTGGTGTTTTCGTCGAAGAGCAGGTCGCCCTACACGCAGTTGTACCTCACGCATATCGACCGTGAGGGCAACGACAGCCCGCCCATCCTGATTGAAAACACCACCGCCGCTAATCGTGCGGCGAATATTCCGGAGTTTGTGAACGTCGGGCCGGAAGGCTTGCGGCAGATCGGCGGACCGGTCATCGATTATTACCGCTTGTTCAACAGCGCGGCGTATCTGCAGAGGACGAGATCGTTTGAGGCGTCCGCCACGAAATGGAGACAGGTCCTGGAACTGAGTCCCGACGACGAAGCCGCGCATCGCAACCTGGGAACGGTGTTGATCATGACCGGCCACCGGGAAGAATCGGCGGCTCATTTTCGGAAAGCGGCGGAGATCAAGCTGCGCGCGGCGCTGGAGGCCGATCCCACGTCGGCGCGGGGATTCAACGATCTTGGCGTGCTGCTGGTGCAGACGGACCGGCTGGAGGAATCCCTTGCTCAATTCGAGAAAGCGGTCGAATTGAAGCCGGATTTCGCGGCGGCGCGCACGAACCTTGGCAGCGCGCTGATGAAGGCAGGAAGGCTCGACGAGGCGCTCGTTGAACTGCGCCAGGCGCTGGTGTCGGACGCGAGGTATGCACCCGCGCACTACACGCTGGGGCTGGTTTTGAGCCGGCGGGGGGATGCGCACGGAGCCATTCGGGAATGGCGTAGCGCCCTGGAGCTTGACCCGAATTATGCGGAAGCCCACTACCGGTTGGGAGACGAGCTGGATGCGCAAGGGCGGACGGCGGAGGCATTGGTCCAGTGGCGCGACGGTATCCGGCTGCAACCGAACGACGCCGGGACGCTGCGGCGGGCAGCCTGGGTACTGGCAACGTCGCGCGATTCGACAATCCGCAGCGGCGTCGAGGCGCTGGCATTCGCGGTACGGGCGGTTCAGCTCTCAGGTGGAAAGGATGCGCGAGTTTTGGACACATTGGCGGCCGCATACGCCGAGAAGGGACAGTTTGCCAACGCGGCACTGACCGCGCGGCGGGCGCAGGCACAGGCATCGCAGGAAAATCAGCCCGCGCTGGCGGATGAGATCGGAACTCGGATCGCGCTGTACGAAGCGGATCAGCCGTTTCGCGAGCGGTGAGCTTGGTGGGAAGGGCGCGCGCGCTCAAGTACCGCTTCCTAACCCGGCATAGCCGGAAACAAACAAGAAGACTGCTTAAAGGCAGAGACGCCGAGAGCGCAGAGGAAGACGCAGAGAAGAAGAACAGTCCGAGCTGCGCTCGGATTGACAGGCTGAAGCCTGTCCCACCACGGAGAAGAAATTCTGCCAAGTTCGACAAGAACCTAACTACGTAGGGATTGGCAATCGGCCGCAGGTTAACCAACCTGCCCCACAACGGGGGCGGGTTAAGCTAGAGCTTATGGCTTCCCTTGAGACATGAGCACCGGACGGCAGCGACAGAATCGCCAGCGATTGCCAGACCCGACGCACGCAACTCCTACGGCTTCGCCGGCCCACTGGCTGAAGACCGCTACGCTATTGCTCACGGGCGTGTTCCTGTTGGGCCTGTTCTCGACGGAAATCGCGGACACGGATTTCTGGTGGCACCTGAAAACCGGGCAATACATCGTGGAACACCACTCCCTGCCGGTTCCGGATCCATTCGCTTTTACGAGCTCGGTCGCGGCCGCATACCCGGGAGAAGGGCAGGTACGGCATTTCAACCTGACGCACGAGTGGTTGAGCCAGGTGCTGATGTACATGGTTTACGCGGTGGGCGGATTCCCCGGCATCGTTTTGGCCCGGGCCTTTCTGCTCGCCAGCCTGTGCGGGCTAGCCGGTTTCCTGGCTGCCCGGTTGTCGTCGAACTTCTATGCGGGAATCGCGGCGGCGTGTGCCGCGGCGCCGGTGCTTACGGCATTCGCGGCGGACCGTCCCGGAATCGTCAGCTTCCTTGGCGTGGCCGTCTTTGTGACCCTGCTGGAACTGCGGCGCGGCTGGTGGGCACTCCCTCCGCTGGCGCTGCTGTGGGCGAACTGCCACGGCGGGTTCCTTTTGGGATGGGTGGTGCTGCTGGCCTACTGCGCCGAGACGCTGCCCTTACGGCCGCGCGCGATATGGGCGCCGGACAGCCGGCGGCTTTGGCTGGTGACAGCCTGTGCTATTGCTGCTTCCGGGATCAATCCCAACGGGTTCGGAGTGGTGTCCACGGTATTCGCTTATCGGCGGAGCCCGATGACGGCGAACCTGATCGAATGGCAGCGGCCGAGCCTTTGGGGCCCGCCTTATGGTTTCGATATTCTGCTGTACGCCGCGGCGCTGGTGCTGGTTCTCTCTTGGAGAAAAGTGCGGCCGGCACACTGGATGCTGTTCGCGGCTTTTGCGGCGGCATCCCTGACGGCCTTCCGCAATACTCCGCTCATCGGCTTTCTGGCGCCGGTGCTAATTGCCGCATACTTTCCCTTCGGCTTCAAAGTGCCGCGGAGTCTGGCGTGGGCGGCCCCCATTCTGGCGGCGGCCGGAGTGGCAGTGGCGTTCGCAAAGGGCGGCGTTCCACAACTCGGCGTGGCGGAGTGGACGATTCCCGCGGGGGCGGCGAACTACCTGCTGGAACACCATGTCACCGGCCCTATGTTCAACACGTACGAGCAGGGCGGGTACCTGATCTGGAGAGCGTGGCCGCAGGAGCGCGTGTTTATCGACGGCCGCTCACTCAGCGAGACCGTTTACCGGGACTACAACCAGATCCTGTTCAATAAAGGCTCGTATGCGGACCAGGTGGCTGGGCCGCGCGAGGAACTGCTGAACCGCTACGGCGTACAGGTGGTGGTGATGAACACGATGGATTACGTATCGGGGGCGCTATATCCGCTGGCGATCGCCCTTGCCAACCCGATCGGCACGGAATGGGAACTGGTTTACGACGACTCGCAGGCGGTGGTCTTCCTGCGCAGGCCGCCACCCGGGACACCCGTGCTTTCCAACAAACTCGGCCGCGTGCTCCGGCACATGGACCGGGAGTGCGTGGCATATATCGAGAACTCTCCGGACACCCCTTTGTGCGCGCGGACGCTCGCTGATTACTGGCTTCGCAACCAGGTGAGAGATTCGGCGCGCCGCATGTTGCGCCTCTACCTCTCGCACATCAAAGGGCGTGACGAGCAGGCCGAACGCGCGCTGCAGACGCTGGATGCCGCTCCGCCACCCTCGAACCAGCAATAACCTAAGGGTTCAACGCTTACAACCCTTCGAGGCGTGTCTCGGCGTCGCCGAACTTCTCGAGCTTGACGCCCATACGATCCATGATGGAAAGGTACAAACTGGACATCTTGCGATTGTCGTCGCCGGCCTCCAGATAGCTCAGGGTGCGCCCGGTCTGTAGGGTCCCGCCGAGCCCGCCGGCCATCACGAGCGGCAACCTGGTGTTGTCGTGCTTGCGGCCGATCCACATGTTCGAGAGCCACATCAGGCATGAGTTATCGAGCACCGTGCCATCACCCTCCGGCATACTGTCGAGCTTAGTGGCGAGATAGGCCAATTGACTCAGATGGAAACGTGCGATGCGTTCGTAACCATCGGACGAGTTGTTGTGGGACGCCGAATGGTGGCCTTCGCGGACCTCCAGGAACGGATAGTAGAGCGCGGAAAGGTCGCGGGCCAACAGCAGGGTGGCTACGCGGGTTTTGTCGGTCTGGAAGGCGATGGCGATGATGTCGCACATCAGGCGCGTGTGCTCGCGGAAATCTTCCGGCAAGCCATTGGCCGGCCGGTCCATGGTGAAGACCGGCTTGTTGCGCTGTTTGGCAAGATCGTCGGCCTTGTCTTTGTTCTTCCGCATGCCATCGACGCGCTTCTCCACTTCGCGCACGCTGGTGAGGTACTCGTCCAATTTGGTTTTGTCGTTGCCGCTGATTTTCCGTTCGAGGTTTTCCGCGTCATCGCGCACGCGGTCGAGAATGCTCATATTGCGAAGGCTGCCGCGATTCTCAAAGAGGTTATCCCAGGCCAGCGACGGGTAGACTTCGTTAGGGACCGGCGAGTCCGGACTCTGCCACGAAATGTGCGAACTGTAGGCCATCGAGTAATTCGTCTCGTGGTAGCCGGTCATGGGCTGTTCGCAAGCCAGAATGATGCTGGACTGCGCGGTATCCTGGCCGATGCGGTTGGCGAGCATCTGGTCGACCGTGATGCCGGCGTGAATGATGGCGCCTTTCTGAATGTCGGCGCCGGAAAGCAGACAGCCGGTCTGCGCGGGGTGAATGCCGTGACCTACGGCGCGCTTGTGGTAGAGGCCGTGAATGACGTTGATCTTGTGCTTCAGGGGTTCGAGGGGCGCCAGTGTTTTGCTGAGCGTCATCGCATCGCCCGACCCCTGGGCGTCCCAGTGGACTTCGTTCACGCCGTTACCCATGAACAGAACCGCGAATCGCTTCGGAAAGGCATCCGGCGTGGTGGTACCGGCAAAGACCGGCAGAGACTCCAGCCACGGCAAAGCCATGGTGACGCCCGCGCCGCGAAGAACCGTACGGCGGGAAATACCTTTGCTGGATTTCGGCTTTCGATTGGTCATTTCATTCCCCTTTCCGGGCTGTCTGAACGGGAGTATCCGTTCGCCGCTTGTTCAGGAACTGCGGGCTGGTAACAATCATTTCCACTAATGGATTAAAACGGTAGCCATCCGCGGCCAACCTGGTTTGCATCTGCTCAATCAGGGGTTCATCGGATAGTTGGAGCGAGCGGCCGAGAGCGAAGGCCAACAATTTGCGGCTGAGATTGCCGGTGAAGTCTTTCTGGCGATGTTCGCGGATGTAGGCGAGAACGCCTTCCAAACCGTCACCGTTCATGCCGCCGGGGAAAACCGCGTGGGTATCCACGGGATGTCCGGCCAGATCCCTGGAGCGCTTCTCGCCGATGGGGCCGTAAGATTCAAAGGCCAGTCCTACGGAATCGAAACGCGCGTGACAGGCGGCGCAGGCCGGGTTGGCGCGATGTTGGGCCAGCACGTCGCGCAGGGGCAGATCGAGTTTGGCCTCATCCTGAGGCAGTTCGGGCACGTTCGGTGGCGGCGACGGGATGGTCTCGCCGAGCACGCGGCGAACCACCCAGTAGCCTCGCTTCACAGGGCTGGTGCGCAGGCCGGGCGCATTCTGGGTCAGGAATACGGACATGGGCAGCAGGCCGCCGCGGCCGTAGAGACGCGCATCGTCCACGCGCACCCAATGATCGGGGCCGCCGGTGACTTCGGGCATCCCGTAATGCTCGGCCAGGAGCGGATTGACAAACGTGTAGTTGCCGTACAGCATGTCGAGCACGGAACGGTTGTTGCGGATCACGTCCTCGAAGAACCGGACCGGCTCCTGGAACATGGCCTCACGCAGATCGTTGGTGAAGCTCGGGAAGCGTTCGCGATCCACCGCGTTGTGTTCTTCAAAGCGGCGGAAATCGAGCCAGTTGCCGGCAAACTCGAGGGCCAGTCCGCTGGCGCGGTCATCCTGCAACATGCGGCGGGCCTGGGCGGCCAGCACTTCGGGCTTCTGCAAATCGCCGGCCTGTGCGCGGTCCAGGAGCTGCTCATCGGGCATGCTGGACCACAGGAAGTAGCTTAGACGGCTGGCGAGGGCGTAGGGGGAGAGCGGGGTGACCGGCGCCGGGGTGTCTTTGGCGGAATCGTCCAGCAGATCCACGCGATAACCGAACTTCGGAGACATGAGCACGCGGACGATGGAATCGCGCACGGCCTCTTCGTGAGTCAATGCGCTCTTCTCGCGGAGGGTGCGATAGAAGGACAGCACCTCATCGTGCTCCGCAGGCGACAGCGGCCTGCGATAGGCGCGTGCGGTGAATTGGAGCAGGGCGTCGAGCTGGCGCGGTTCGGATTCGGCGTGCATGCGTTCCATTCGCCGCAGCGTGTCGTTGACCCACTGGAAGTGATAGCGGATGGCCTCCATCGCAATGGGGTTGTCGACGGCTTTGGCTTTGGCGAGATAGGCGTCGCGCAGTCCGAAAATGACGGCTTCGGAACTGACGGCTTTATCCTCGGGACGCAGGGTGCCGGACTCGGCGCCTTTGCCTTGTACCTCGCCACTCTGGTTGAAATAATACTGATCCCAAGTCCGCGCCGTGTGAGCGGCGATGAAATCGAACTGATCCCAGAGACTGTCGAGCTCCTTTTGTCCCTGGGCGTCGAGGATCAGTTCCATCAAAGGGGTATCGTCGCGCCAGTAGCCCATCACGTTGTGATAGCCGGCGCTGAGGAGTCGGCCCTTATCCTGTGAATCGTCCGGAAAGTAGCGGCCGCGCTCCTTGACGTAGAACGCGTCCGGGAAGACGGAAGCGAAGCGCTCGAAGGAGGTTTGATAGCGGGCGCGCTCGGATGCGGGAACCACGAGATCGGGATCGCCCGCGCGAGCCCTCGCGGTGAGGGCTGCCCAGTGGTACGCCGCTTCCTGGTGCAGGCCGGGATATTTGGGAATTTCGGGCAGCACCGGGGGCGGGTCGGTATCGTTGCGCAGTGCCTTGGGGTCGGAATCGCGGCGGTGCGAGTTGAACGCGCGCAGCTTCCAGTTGAGCAAGGGCTGCGATCCGGCGGGCAATCCGCGCACGATGGGGGCGGCGAATTCCATGGCGGTGTGCTGGCGAATGCGGATTACGAAGTCGCGCATCTCGATGCAGGCGGTGCGTAGCTTCGGGTCGATTTGCCTGCCGTGCGGACGCGGCAAGGCGTGCCACATCGCTTGAAGTTTGGCGATGGGGCCAACCTCTTGCGCCGCGGCTTCGGGCGTTTCCTCGAGGATGCCCCAGACCAGCGGCAGATACTTCGCACTCACCTTCGATTGCGCCGCGATGCCCACCAGCGTGGCGCCGGGCGTTCCCAGGGCGGTGCGGTATTTGAACCGCCACGCGGCCTGAAAGTAATCGGCGTAATCGGTAGGCTGGCGTTCATAGAAGCCGACGATGCGCTGGATCGCGTAGCGGTCGCGATCCGTTTCCACCAGCATCGGATGGGGCGCGAAATCGAAGCCGTCCGGCGTGAGCACCATGTGATCGCCAACTTCGCGCGCGGCCTGCAGGTATTTGTTGAGCAGGGCGGGCGACATGGCGAGCGACTCGCCGGAGTTGTCGAAGCCGGCGGTATTGGCGGGATCTACGCGGAAATTCGCGGGTGGGACGGATGTCCACGCCGGTAAGGTCGCGGATGGTGTTGTTGTATTCGGCGTTGCTGAGGCGGCGCACAAGCACGGGTCCGGGATCGCCGGCATTCTTCCGCGCCTCGTTCATGCGCACGGACTGGACCCAGTCGATCACCGCTTGACGGGCCGCATCCGGAGGCTGCGGCGCGGGCTTCGGAGGCATTTCCCTCGCCGTCAGCTTCTCCAGCACCAGATTCCAGCGGGGATAGTCGCGGATCACGGCAGCCATTGCGGAGTACGACCCGAGATCGAATTGGGCGGCTGGGGCAGCACCACCGTGGCATCCGACACAATAGCTGGTGAGAAAGGGGCGGACAGCTCTGCGAAAGTGTACGTTCCAGAGCGGAATTGGCGGGGTCGGCGGCGTTCAATCGCGTAAGAACGAAGCTTCCGGCTACCAACAGCTGTATGATTGCAAGGACTTTCCCTCGCATGTTCCTCCAGTGCGTGTAGCCATCATATTACGAAGGGGAGGCTGGTGTCCCGAACCTGCTTCGCATCACCTGCAGCCGGGCATCACGAACGAGCCGATTCGCGTAGTCGAGGAGGCAGCCTGGCTTTTGAGGTAGTTTCCAACGAACCAAAAGGTGCAGTCGTCGGAAGGATCGACCATGATGTTGGTGTAGTCCTCCCAGCGCAAGCTGCCGGTTTGCGAGGCTTGGCCTTCGGCGAGCACCGACTCGTGGAAGGTAAGTTGGCCTTTCGGGTCATTCGCCATGCGCGCCGCGAAACGCTGACCGGGATAGTTGGGATCGCCGCCGAACGAATAGCCGATACCGATGCCGCCTTTGCGGTCCATGGCCATGCTTCCCAGCCAACGATAAAATCCGCCGGGTGCATATGTCGACTGCTGATACAACACGGGGTCGCGCTGTTTGTTGAGGCGGAACTCGTACCAGCGCACGCCGCCGCCGTGCGCTGCCGTAGCGACGGAGTGCTCCGCCAGAATGGACTCATGATCGCCGAAGTTGCGGTACACGAGCCGCTGGATTAGCTTGTCGCCTTGCGAATCGAGGCGGCGGCCGGTGCCCGGCTGTGCGACGCAGTTGCTCAATTGGCCGTCGCAGAGATAGTGATAGGGCGCGACCGCGATCTTTTGCGGCGTCGAGACGGTGGTCTTGGAGGCGTCGCTCCAATCGACGTGCACTTTGTAAAAGTACATGCCGTCGTCGTCGAAGATCTTCATGAGCTGCGTGCCGCCCGTGGACATCATGATGTTGGGCGCGCCCGCGGGCGGCGGACGTTTGCCATCCACGTCGGTGTTTAACATGAAGACGCCGCCGTCAATCACCACGCACTGCTCGGTCGCGGGCAGACCCTTCAGCATCCGGTTGCGGTCGGCGATGCAATCGTGTTTCTGCGTGATCACATCCGGCAGCAGGTTATCGCTCGTGCTGGTGGGGTTGTAGTAGCCATCGGGCCAGACCGCCGGACGGGGATAGTCGGGAAACAGGGGCCGCTGGAACTCATAACGGTAGTACGGCCCCAGCGGGTCGGCCGTCGCGCTCACGGCATAGCACATGGCATAGGGGCCCTGCGGATTGTCCGGCGGCCGCGTGAAGACCGGAACCACGATCAGCCAGCGGCCGGCCAACTGGTCGTAGCGGACGACGGAGTCGCTGTTGTTGCTCACGGCGCAGCGGGTGCCGAAGCCTGCAAAGACGGTCTTGTTGGGCACGGGGCCGTAGATCAGCTTGCCGGTGGTGTCGTACTTCCTGCCCTTCTTGGTGAAGACGGCCATGTTGCCGTCGAGGATCTCGAAGATGTGGTCGGGACCGACCGCGAGGCTGATGTCTATGCCGCCGCGTCCGCCTCCGCCGGCACCTGCTGCGATGGCCGCGCCGGGGAACTCGCGGCTGGTAAAGCCCTCGCCCAAGCCGTCAAAGCTCGCGGCTGCCTCAATCGGAGCACGCGTGCCCTGCGCCGTCTGCTCGATGGCGGCGCCGGCGGGGTTGATCTCGGGCTCGGGTGGCGGAGGCGGAATCGGCGGAGGTCCACCCGCCCGTCCCGCGCGGCCCACGGAGTTCCGCGCTGCCGTCGGTGTCGGCGGAGTCGTGCCCAAACCCGTGCCCGGTCCTTTCGTTGCACCTTGCCGTTCCGGCTGACTCTCCACCGCGGGATGAATGACGACCACCTTATCGGGGATGAACTGCTCCATCGACTCCAATGGCGCGGAGGTATCGAAGGCGACCGCGCTGCGTGCGGCTAGTGCGGGCATCCTTTCGGCGGGTCGCGCTGCCACCAGGCATGTAATCGCAACTGTGACCACGCCCAGAGTAGACACCGCCAGCGTCGAACGTTTCATACGAGTCCTCCCGGGGACACCATGTCAGATTCTGTCGCGAGGTCGCATTTTAAGCAAGAGGGGTGCGCCGTCACTACGCGTCGCGAACGTGGTCCAACTCGACCAACGCCACGTCACGCAGGTCGTCGAGATCGTGGCGCACTGTGCGCCAGATGAGCCGCTCATCGACGCCCCCGTATTCGTGGCGGTATACGTTCCCCGCAGCGGCCACAGCGATCCAATCGATTTCGGGATGCCGGTCCTTCAGTTCCGCAGGCAACCTTCGCGACGCCTCCGATACGATCTCCAGGGCGCGGATGACTGCATACGGGGTCTTCCGATCCACGGCGAACGCTTCGAATTCCATTCCGGCAGTGAACGTCTCGATGGCGTCGATGTTGTCCGCGATGTCGCGCAGGCGTTGCGCCGGATTCTTAGAAGACCTGGACGGCGTCGCGCAGGATGCTGTCGCGGAGCAGCGGCTTAAGCGTTCTGCGGTTGACCACGTCGCTGGCGCCGTCGAGGAGCTCGTTGATGTAAAGCTTCAGCCTGGCGTACTCGAAGATCCCGAGAGACCGATCCTGGTCGAGTTCCACGAGTACGTCGATGTCGCTGTCCGCTCTGGCCTCTCCCCGCGCGACCGAACCGAACACCGCCGCATGGGACACGCCTAGCCTGCATCACCTGGGGCGTGTTCCGGGCCTGGGACGAGCGCAGCGACCCCCGCAAGCTCGTCACCGGCATCATCCTGCTCGATGCCTGGGCCGGAAGGGTCGACTTCCCCGAGTTGAAACAAAAAGCCCGTGAGATGTATGACCGTTGGAGGCCCAGCTCGCTCGTGGTCGAAAAGAAGGCCAGCGGCGGCCCACTGATCCAGGAGTTGCGCCGCGTCGGCGTCTTCGCCCGCGAGCCGAATCCTTCGCGGAGCCGCGATAAGGTCGCCCGCACCAACGCGGTGAGTGATCTCTTGCGTTCGGGCGTGATATGGGCATCCCTCGGCCACCGCTTTGCCCAGCAGGTCGTCGAGGAAATGGCCAGCTTTCCGCACGGTTAATTCGACGACCTGCACGATGCCGCCGTCTGGGGCCTGTTGTGCATCCGCGAAGACCGCGAACTGATCCGCATTGCGAGCGACGAAGAGGATGACGAATGGAAGCCGCGGCGCGCGAGGAAATATTATTGAGGAGCAAGATGTTCGTGGAATTTCCGTTATCCCAGGCACGGTTGACGCGCGCCCAGCATGCAGCGCTGGCCAGCCTGCTCGCCCGCTGGGACATACTCTTCCGGCCGGAGCCGCGCTCCGCTGACGAAGAGGAGGCGGTGCTCCTGCTCGCGCATCTCCGGCACGCGATCGACGGCTTCATCCGGATCGACCTGGAGGACAATCCGTACCTGGCGGCCGAGTCCTGGCAATGGCGTCTGGACTGGCTAAAGGAGCAACGGCGCACAGCACTCCATCGAGGAAATCCTGGCGCGGCGCACGGTGCTCGTGAAACGCAACCCCTCGCTATTGGTCTTTGCGGATCGCCACGTAGAGTTGTGGAGCGTGCCCAGGCCGGAACGCACAGGGCCGTTGTGGTTTCGCGCCCCGACGGAGCCGGCGGAGCCGGTGCAGCTGGCGCGGGTAAAGTGAGGCTGCGGGAAAAAGCGGCGCGGTTGCTTCCGGCCACTCGTACTTCGCCGTTGCCGCACCGGCGGTAGCCTGGAGATCATGACGATGACTGATCCTCGGCGCGAAGCATACCAGGCCGATGGCTGGAACGAATTCCGCGACGCCGCGCGCCCGCTGGCCGAATGCAGGCCGGTTTTGCATCACCGGCGTCGGCCTGCGTCAGGCTTGATTTCTATACCGAAGTCCCGTGGAAGCTAGACGCACAGGAGCCGGAATACTTGGCCGTCGCCGTTGCGACCCGCAGGGCACTTTTTTAATATCGCCACTTCAAAGGGATAAGTCACAGGATGCGGGGGTAGTTGAGTAGTAGACGCTAGCGGTACAATGTGCCGAGGCTTCGGTTTGCAACCATGTCCGCCTACAAGCAATCCCCGTTGGCAGGATCAATTCCTTGGGGCATACGGCTATGTGTTGCGGCGGTAGTGCTGGGATCGGCTCTGCTCGTGCCGCGGGGCTGGATCCTCCACAGGTCCGAGTTCGCTCACTGGCCCGCGATGAATCCCATCCGCGATTTTCTGAAACTCTGTGTGGCAGGCAGTCATGACACGGGATTCGTCGCGGGACTTGCAACAGGATTCCTGGTCCTCCTGATCCTGTTCCGCCGGAAGGGACAATTGGCCCGGTTCATCTACGGCTTTTTCCTGTTGGCGAGCTCGATGTGTTTCGTCATTGCTGTCGTGCACATCAGGGTAATGGCCCTGCTGGGTCGGCCTTTCAATTACCGATGGCTATACTATTCCGATTTCTTGCAGAGCGTGGATGCGCATGAGGTCTTATTAGCGTCCTTTCAATGGCGCATGGTTCCACCGATTCTTATCGGTGCACTGGCCTATCTGCTTGCCAGTATTTATCTGGGAAAGTTGATCGAAGCTCGGGTAGGGGCGCTTCGAATTCCCGACTGGGCCTTTACCAGCGCGCTTCTTGGCGCCCTGCTAACATGGTCCACACTTGGCGGGGCGCAGGCGGAGGCGCACGATTGGCCATACGCCACTCTGGCGAACCCAATCTATGAGTTCACGCAATCCTGGATAACGGTGCGCCGACAGCCGGCGCTCTTTACGATGAGGACGACACTGTCTGAAGCCGAGTTTGGGTCAGCAGATTACACGGGCCCCCTTCCGGCGGCGCACTCGGCCGTGAAGCACGTGGTGCTGTTCGTGCTCGAATCAACGCCAGCCGAGTTCTTGGGCGCTTATGGTTCGACCCTGGGCGTGACGCCCACTCTGGATCGATGGGCGAGGCGGGCGGCGGTGTTCGAGAACATCTATGCACATGCTCCGGCGACCAACAAATCCTTGTTTTCCATCCTTTGTTCCATATATCCTTGGATCTCCTACAAGTCGGAATCGGAGGAAAAGCCCGACATCTCTCTCCCCTCGGTCGTAAGCGAATTGCGGGAGCACGGCTATGCAACCGGCTTCTTCGCCAGTGGTGACCTGAAGTTTCAACGCGCTCGCGAGTTTCTGGGGGCAAGAGGCTTCGGATATCTGGAGGACTACACGCAAAGAAAGAGCAGCCGGACGATCTACCGCAGCGAAAAATGGCCCTTCCTCAATGGCTCGGACGACATCTCCACAGCGGAATCGATGGCCGATTGGTTTGTGCAAGAGCGTCGAACAGCGTCGCCGGTTTTCGGCATGCTTTGGACGAATATGACACACTATCCGTACTTCACGGATTCGATTCTCCTTCCATTCGGTACGGATGAGAATCTGCTGAATCGGTATCTGAACGCGCTACACGCCGGGGACGCAGCTTTCTCGACCCTCATGAAATCACTGGAGCAGGCAGGTATTGCCGACGAGACGCTCGTGGTGGTGGTCGGCGATCACGGTGAAGCTTTTGGACGCCATCATCAATTGACGCATGCGAGGGGAATCTACGAAGAGAACTGTCATGTCCCACTGATGCTAATCAACTCCAGACTGTTCAACGGTCAGCGATATGCGACCGTGGGAGGGCTCATCGACATCGCGCCGACAATCATGGAAATACTCGGCATGCCTCCGCCGCAGCAGTGGCAAGGGCGGTCGCTTTTCAGTAGTCGCCGTACCGGGCGTACGTATTTCTTTTCCCCGTGGTCCGACTACCTATTCGGATATCGCGATGGAAAGATGAAATTCCTGTACAACGCAAGCCGAAATCGGTACGAGATGTACGATCTATCGCGAGACGGGGAAGAGCGAGTCAATGTGATTACGAATCAACGAGAGCAGATCGAGCATGGTGTGTCGCGGCTCGCCGCGTGGGTGCAGTATCAAGATCGGCTATTTCGCCGATTGATGATGAGCCGGTGAGTTCCTCTCTTTCGGGCATCAAGCAGGCAACACGTCACGGCAGGGGACGCCATCGGAGAACAAGGTTGTGGACAGGAAATGGCGATATCCGGCCAATCTCTGCCTATTTTTCGGGTGTGTCGAGTTCGGCGGTCTCGGAGAGGATTTTGGTAAGGCGGTTGGAGAGACGGTCCAGGCAGCGGCGCGAAGCGCCATCGGGCAAGTTGCGCCGGTACATCTCCGTTACGTGTAGAGCGGTCAGCAGAGAATCAATCACGCCCTCCAAGCCGGCGCGGGAGGCGAGCTGCGTTTTGGGCTGCGGCGCCAAGTGCCGAGGTTGAGAGCGGGCCAGGTGAAGCTCGCGTTGCAAGTCAGTGAGGGCGATATCGAGATACCGCATGGTCATGTCGGGCGAGGCGTGTCCGAGCAGTTTCATGATGGCGGGGAAATCCACCCCGGAGCGAAGCATCTCACTGGCATAGGTGTGTCTGCTATGCCGCATGCGGCATAGCAGACATTGCACCATCCCGGACTATGCCTCCTCACGGCGTGTCAACCGCTTCCTGCGGGACTTCGGCCCAGGATCATGAGGCATAGTTTTCGCTGTGTGGTCGGCATCCTGGGAGAGTGATAAACCAACTCTTTACTCTTCCAAGCACGATCGAACGGCTGCGCCAGGGGCCTTTTGAACGTGCACCTTGACGCTTACGCTGCCGCTTTAGCCCAACAAGGCTTTGTACGGCACTCGATCCGAAATCAAGTCGTGGTGATCGCCGATCTCAGTCGATGGCTTCAGCACAAACATATCCGGCTCCAAAATCTGGATGGCAAGGTGGTGGATCGATTCTTACAGCATCACAAACCGCACAATGGAGTCCGCCGCGGCGATGCTGGTATATTGAGCAGATTCCTGGCCTGGCTTGGCCAAACGGGAGCTGTGGCACAACACGGAGAAGCGGCGGTAAAGGGCCCGCGGCAGAACGTGGCCCATCAAATTCCGGCGTTACCTGTTACAGGAACGTGGGTTGTCGACGGCGACGTTACAAAACTACGTACCCTTCATTGATCAATTCCTCTCTGAGCGATTTCGAAACAAGAGGCTAAACTTCTCCATGCTTCGTGCCGCCGACATCACCGGGTTTGTGCAGCGTCACGCCCATCGGCTAAGCCCGGGACGGGCCAAACTGCTGGTGACGGCCCTCCGATCCTTTTTCCGTTACCTGCTGCATCGCGGAGAAATCTCGCTGGGTCTGGCTGCCTGCGTGCCGATTGTGCCCAATTGGCCGAAGTCCACCTTGCCCAGTTCACTATATCGCCTAATGGCCCAGCGCATCGGTAGAGAGTATACCCACTCCCAGGCTAAGACCGTCTTTCGCAATTTGTTGGATCTGTCCGGCAAAGCGGAGGTCACGGCCAACTCAGTCGTTGTGACCCTGGACAAGCGCGCGCACAATCCCTATCTGGTCGCCTCTGGTCTGGCCGACTAGCCCACATCGATGCCTTGGTTCGGCGGCAAGAAGCTGATCATCCAGTTCGCCTGAGCCCGTGACCCACCCTCCCAAAACACGCCATTCCTGTTAACTGAATTATAGGGCGTGGAAATCGAGGCTAGACCGAACACAACCAGGCCTGCCCATGAAGAAGGGCCGTTGCGGCACTACGACACACGACTACAAGCGACACGGCACTACTAGGCGCACAAGCACGATGCGGTGAGCCGGTGGCTGAAAAGGCACCGGCGCTTTCAACTTCACTACACGCCTACAAGTTCTTCATGGCTGAATCTAGGAGTGCCGGCGGCCAGCCGCTCTCGATCCGCCGCCCGTTGTTCAGCACAAGCACGAATGATGGCCGTGGTTCCATCGCCGCACCCAGCTTTACTCTTACCAGTCGCTGCCTGCCGCTCCGTTGCCGAAGATACCGACCAAGTGTGCTGAGTGCGATCCCCACCTGCTGGCAGTCCGTGTCATCCCGCTGCCCCGGTAGCTCTCCAGCAACTCCTCGATCTCCTGCGCTGTCCGTCGCCGTCACATGCCGCCATCTCAGCAGCCTTCGTCCCTCCTTCAATACGGGTTCGTCAGACGCTTACGTTTGAGCAATTCGGCGTGGATGCGGGGCGCGCCCCAAAGCGGATTCTCGCGGCTCATCTTCCGAATCAGTTGGCGAATCTTTTTCGACACCGTTGGGCGCCCGGGTTTGCTATGAACGACTTTCCATGTCCAGAACAGCTGGAAGCCCCTTGCGGTGCCAGCCGATGACGGTTTCCAGTTTGACAATGACCAAGGAAGATCGCCAGTCGATCCAAACCTCGCACAGCCATGCCCAAAGGAATCGGTCGGCGGCCGTCAGTTTAGGCCGCTCCACCGAGCGACGCAGCACTGAGAACTGGTGCCGAAGGGCGAGATTCTCCAGATGGAGTGTGGCTCGAGATTTGAAGGCAGTTGAGCGGCGCGGTGGCCAACATGTGAAGTGCGCTGAGCGCTAGACCGAAGAGTTGACGGAGGAGACACAAACTCCCTGTTCTCATTCAGTTCGATATTTCCGATAGACAGTCTGTTCAGTTCGCGTGCATACGCCTGCACCAGCGCCAAATACAGCTGGCATCCGCCTCGACACCATCTTCGGCCACCTGTTCGGCGACGTGCTCGTAGGAGAGCGGATACCGGAGATACCAACGCACGCAGAACGATCACTTCTCCCGGGTACCGGTGCCCTTGGAACGGATTGTGCAGGTTGATCGGCATGAATTTCTACCCTATCAGGATGCCGGCTCCAAAGTTCGCAACGGAACTCAACGTCTGTCGTGCTGAAATACAAGCGGCTCCTGATGGCGCTTTTTGCTCACGGCTTCTTGGGTTCAGCGGGCTTTTCCGCAGCATCCAGTTGTGCCTGCGCCTTCGCCGCATAGTCCGATAAAACCGCCACCATATCATAGAAATGCTTGTTGGACATAACAACGTGTGCCCGTCGCTCGATAGAAAATTCGTCTTGGTCGGCGATAATCTCGTTAAAGGTGAGTCGGGTGTCCATGGATCCCATAGCCGCTGCCATGTGGTTGCAATACACACTTCTGACGCCGTCTGGATTTACTACCAAAGGAAGCTTAGGCAAAGCTGTACTACGTTTGGCTTTAGGCATAATCTAACTATGCAAAAGCATGGCGTGCCCCAAGCCCTGGCGGTATCCGGCATTACCCTGATATCCGTAAGGAGAGAGCTATCCGTACTTCAAGGACTTGCCCTGAATTGAGACGGACGGTTAAGAATCGTTTTTCATTAAATGGAGAATTGAGTCATGGGATTTTCACGACGGAAGTTCACGAAACAGTTTAAGGAAGAGGCCGTCAGGCGCCTGGAATTGGGGCCTCCCTGGCCGACGTAGCCCGCGCCTGCGAGGTGCACCAACATGCTGCACCACTGGCGGCGCGAACTGCGGGACTACGGGGCCAAGGCTTTTGCCGGAAACGGCAGCGGCGCGTGGAGGACGGCGGGTTCGCCGAACTGGAGCGCAGAGTGGGCCGTCAGGCGGTAGAGGTCGATTTTTTGCGGCGATGCTTGCAGCATGTCGAGGAGCAGCGGAAGCTGCAGGGCCGCGGTCAGTGCCTTGCCACCGTCCAGAACGTAGAGGCGCGGCTCGGCAAAATCGAGTCCGCGACTCACTAGGGCGCCGAGCAATTCACCGACGACTCTGGCGTTTTCCTTAGCGCCTTGACGAATGCCCAAAATCGTTTTTCGCCCGTCCTGGCCGATTCCCAACGCGGCCACCATCTGCTGGCCTTCGAACGGCGTCGCATCAATCAGCAAAGCGGCAAAACCGGATTTTGTCCAGCCGACTTTCCATCATGTCCTTCAACTTCCCCCGGCTCGCTTCGATGAAAACGCCGCGTCACTCCACACGTCATGCGCTACAGCTGTCTGGTTGCGCTTCTGCAGGCGGGTATCGATGTTTCGGTGATACGAGATTATCTCGGTCACGCATCGGTGGCCACCACAAGCCGCAGTCTTCGCGACGTTATCAGCCCCGTGGCTTTGCTTGTGCCCGAGCGAGAATCCGCGATAACCGCGGCATGCCCTATCTCCGGATCCCGCAGAGTTAACCATCGTACTAATTGTGCTTACTAAAGACCTAAACAATGATTGCTACCTTTATTACAATTGTGACTTACTGGATCGTGCATCCAATCAGTTGCGAACGAAGCAGTTCTGGGAGAAAGGCCGACCCGCCTAACGTCCGCAACCCCGTTAACTCCTGCACTGCGTTCGAAACGCATTGCCGGCACAAGGTCGCCGGAATTGTTGGCAGCAGACAACCTTCTCGTCTCGCGTAAGAATCGCAGCGAACACGACGTATGTAGCCTCCTACCTTGCGCCGCATGGCTATTACTCTGACCTCTTCTCGTCGGGTCTAGACCAACCTCGGCCCGATATGGAATTCGATCTGTCTGACGCACGACCCGCCCGCGCTCCCCGCGACGCATCGCAGACCACTGTACTAATGTTGTTTACCGTGTTGTCTACTAAGGACAACTACACAATGCTCGGTACCTTTATTACAATCGTGACGTACTGAATCGAGCAGCCGATCAATTGCGAGCAGGGCGGTTCTGGGGAGAAAGGCCGACACCCGCCTAACGCCCCGCGACGCCGTTAACTTCCGGCACTGCGTTTGGACGCACTGCTGGCACAAGGCCCGCGGAATCGTTCATACGAGACCTGTGTGCCTATTAACTTCTTAAAGGCGTCGGCGGTGTTTTTTCCGTCCTGCGCGATGCTTTTCAAAAGGTGATTAATGAGTATTCGTAATATAGCCGGGACCTTCATCTTTGCTCTGTACGCCCAGGCCATTGCAGTTGGCCAGACATCATTTTGGACAACATCCACCGTTCCTACCACGCTGGAGACGAACGACACAGCTTCTGTTACGCTTGGCCTAAAATTCAGTTCGGATGTCCCCGGGTCTGTGACGGGCCTGCGTTTTTATAAAGGCCCGGATAATACAGGCACACACATTGGCGATTTGTGGTCGAGCACGGGTACGAAGCTCGCCGAAGTGACCTTTTCGGGAGAGACGGGATCCGGGTGGCAGCAGGCTGCCTTCTCGTCTCCGGTCAGCATCGCAGCGAACACGACGTACGTCATCTCATACCTTGCGCCGCATGGAAGGTATGCAGACGACCAAAACTATGCCTGGTCGACGCTCACTGCGACGCCCCTGCACGTATCCGGGTCATCGCCGGGTGTGTACGGCTACGGCTCCAACACTGTATTTCCTACAGGCAGCTGGAACGCAAGCAACTACTGGGTCGCTCCGGTGTTCGTTGCAGCCGGTCAGCCGACATCCTCCAGTCCATCTACGATGTTTTGGACGAACTCGACAACTCCAGGCACGCCGGAAGTTACGAACGACACAGCGTCGGTGACTCTTGGGTTAAAGTTCTATTCCGACGTACCCGGATCGGTAAGTGGCATCCGCTTCTATAAAGGGCCGGACAACACGGGAGCCCATATGGGGACTCTGTGGTCAAGCACGGGAACAAAGCTTGCGGAAATTACGTTTTCAGGAGAGACAGCGTCTGGGTGGCAACAGGCGAACTTCTCATCTCCAGTCAACATCGCAGCGAACACTACATACGTGATCTCGTACCTTGCTCCAAAGGGATATTACACCTGCGACCAAAACTATTCATGGGCAACCTTAAGCGCCACACCGTTGCATGTCTCGGGTGCCGGGCCTGGGGTCTACGCGTATGGCTCAGCGAGCACGTTTCCGACTGGCACGTGGAACGGGAGCAACTATTGGGTTGATCTCGTATTCGCTCCGAGCACCTCGTCCGGTTCCTCAGTGTTATATACAATTTCGGGATCAGTCAGCGGATCCCCCGCGACGCTGACCCTCTCTGGGGCTGCTACTAAATCGACCACTACCGATGCAACAGGAAAGTACACATTTTCTGGCTTGGCGAACGGATCGTATGTAGTCGCGGCCAGCCAATCGGGATACGTGTTCACGCCATCGACAGCCTCCGTGACGGTAAACGGGGCCGCTATTACAGGAGTGACCTTCACCGCCACGGCAGTAGCAGTTCCGCACAATGTTACTTTAAGTTGGACCGCGAGCACGTCCTCGAATATTGTCGGATATAACTTATACCGTGGGAGCACCTCGGGAGGCCCGTATGCGCAGATCGGTTTTGTAGGTGGAACGTCGTACGTGGATACCAACGTTTCCTCGGGGCAGACGTATTTTTATGTTGCGAGGGCGGTGGACGGTAGCAACCAGGAAAGCGCGTATTCGACTCAAGCTACAGCGGTCATCCCGATACCGTAGAAGCGTTATTGAATTACAAGACTGGCCAACTGCATCGTTTGCAGTTGGCCAGTAAGGTCTCAGCCCAGAAAAGAATGCTTCTTAGAGAAGAGAGCTGACGCCCTGGCTACGATTCACGCGTTCCGTTGATTGCCGGTTGCAACGATCTCGACGGAGGGATAGTTCTATTGGTCAGTGGTCGGAGATGAATCGTGAATGCCGACCAGCGAATCGGCCGTTAATGGCACTGTAGTCGACGGTACTCAGAACGTATCCGATGATCGAGTCGTCAAAATACAAGATCGGAGGACCGGCGACCGAAGGGAGCTTTTCGCGAAGCTGTTTTCCACCTTGCTGGTGTCTACCACTGCTTCGACGGCACGGTCATCTACGGATATCTGTGCGGACTATCGCGCCCCGAACAAGTCGTTTACTCTTTGCGCGAGGTGAGCGGGATTCCCGTGGTGATAAGGCGGCGCTGAGCAAGGCGGACGGAGACTATCGAGCGTCAGGTCCACCCCCAAGATGCGCAGGAATGTCTTTTGCAAGTTGAACTCGACCTCGTTGCTGAACGCCTTCTTGTTGCGTAGGTCGGGTGGGGCGAGCGGCTGCGCATTTTCGTCTACGCGGGCTTCAAATCGCTTGAGTTGCTGCTCGATCTTCCGATCGGAGGCTGGAAGCAGCTTCTGGTAGTGCCGATGGGCGGCGAATGATTGCTTCAGCGTGAATAGATGCTCCACCCCGGTAGTCCCTTGCCGGCGCGTGAATTCCAACGCCTCGGTGGCGAATTCGACACTGCCGTTCAGCAGCACGGCATATTTGGGCACCCGGACGTCACGTTGCAGCCGCGTGTAGTCTGCAATCCCACGCGAGGGCTCGGCAGCAATCGGCACGTGAACGGCAGTTGCTTTGCGCTGCCCATTCCATGCGCCAACGGGTGAGTTCGTCTTTTTCGAACCTGCAGGGGCCCCGGTTGATCACGAGCGACCTGGCTGTTTTTAAGTCTTTCGCGTTCACGGAGCGGAGGCGGCTGGAGTTCCGCGCATTGGCGTACAACTTCCTGAATCACCCGCTCTGGACGGTTACCGGCGGCGAACGACCTGACGCTGCGGTTCAATGCCGCAAGGCCAGATGACCAATCCAGCCCTTCGGTATTACCAGCGTGGAGTCGGGCTAACAGATCGTGAATCTGGTGGTTAAGTCCTTCTTCTGAGCGGTTTCGTACACATCGCCAAATGCGGCGCGCACCCTGGCACCGCATCGCGCTTATAATCGATAATGATACTTAGTCTCTGGCTCGTGGCGTGTATCGTGCCGGCCGGAGTTTCCGTCCAGCACCTGCAGCGCATAATTCAACTGCATTGGAACGCGGAGATCGCCGCGGTGATCGAGGAGTATCGGGCTTATCTGGAAGCGGAGCCGAACGATGTGGAGGAGCAATCCAACCTGGGTGCCACATCGGTCCAGTTTGGGCAGACATCGTTCTGGACAGATTCGAGCGTTCCTGGCACGCCGGAGACTACCGACACGGCCGGTGTTATCGTTGGCCTAAAATTCTCTTCGGATGTGCCCGGGGCTGTTACGGGAATTCGCTTTTATAAAGGCCCGCACAATACTGGCAAGCACGTGGGCAATCTGTGGTCGAGCACGGGAACCAGACTTGCGACTGTAACATTCTCAGGAGAGACAGCGTCTGGGTGGCAGCAGGCGAACTTCTCATCTCCAGTCAGTATCGCAGCGAACACCACGTACGTGATCTCGTACCTTGCTCCGAAGGGATATTATGCATGGGACCCAAACTATTCATGGGCAGCTTTAAGCGCTGCACCGTTGCATGTATCGGGCGCCGCGCCGGGAGTCTTCGCGTATGGCTCAGCGAGCTCGTTTCCGACTGGCACGTGGAACGGGAGCAACTATTGGGTTGATCTCGTATTCGCTCCGAGCACTTCGTCCGGCTCCTCAGTGTTATCTACAATTTCGGGATCAGTCAGCGGATCCGCCGCGACGCTGACCCTCTCTGGGGCTGCTACTAAATCGACCACTACCGATGCAATAGGAAAGTACACGTTTTCTGGCCTGGCGAACGGATCGTATGTCATCGCAGCTAGTCAATCGGGATACGCATTCACGCCATCGACAGCCTCAGTGATGGTAAAGGGAGCCGCTATTACAGGAGTGAACTTCACGGCCGCGCCGGTACCAGTTCCGGTGTCGCACAGCGTTACTCTAGACTGGACCGCGAGCAAGTCTTCGAATATTGTCGGATACAACGTGTACCGTGGGAGCACTCCGGGAGGCCCGTACGTGCAAATCGGTTTCGTAGGTGGAACGTTGTACGTGGACACCGACGTTTCCTCCGGGCAGACCTATTTTTATATTGTGGCGGCTCTGGATAGTCGCAACAAAGAAAGCGCGCATTCAACTCAAGCTACAGCGGTCATCCCGATACCATAGACACTTCCTTCAGCGAATTACGGGACTGGCCAACTGCATCGTACGCGGTTGGCTAATACCTGGATTATGCGCACACCGGTGAGGCTTCTCGTGTTAACTGAAGGGGCGCAATTGGTTCGTAACTGACGACCTTTCGACCTTTATCCAAGAGCGCGACCGTCACTTTCTCCCACCTGGCCACCGCCGCCAAAGCTCAATGAGCTTTCCCCGGCGCCCACAGCGCCGGGACAACCGATAGCAGGTGCGTCACTCCTGGTTACGTGACCACTAACGGCCGCATCATGTCGTGCTCCTCGTGCTCGAGTATATGGCAGTGCCATACGTACTCGTTCCCGCCCGTGCGCGGGCTGGCCGGAACCATGAACGGTACCGAGGGCAGATTGAACTGCATGATGACCCTGGTTACTTCGCCTGGATTCATCTTCACCGTCTCCTTCCAGCCCAACTCGTACGGAGCCGGGGGCACCGGCGGGCCGAGGAAGGTCGGCGCCCCATTGTACTGGTTGATCTTGAATGGCTGCCGGTTGAGGATCTGCACGTTAACCAAGTGGAAATGAATAGGGTGTGTATCGCCGGTCAGATTGGCGATTTCCCAAATCTCGATTGCGCCGGCGCGCGGTGTTTCAGTGGGAGCGTCCTCGTACGCTCTGCCGAACGAATTCTTCACCAGCCCGGGGACGTTGGTGCCTTCCAACTGGATCAGCCGCCCGAACGGGTCGAAGGTCTCGTTCAGCGTGAGTTGCCTCGTCGGAACACCTCCCGGTGGAGTTGGAATACCGCCGATAACAGGTGCGAGGAATGGATCGATGCCCGGCCGGAGATCGGTGGTGACCGGGATATCCGGCGCACCGGGGGACGTTACCGCCATACCGACATCGAACCGCATGATCTCCCGCGTGTTCGGGCCCTGTCCCGGCAACGTTGCCGCATTCACCGGGTTCCCCTTGACGTTGAATAGGGGGAAGTAATCGTTCCGCGGGTCGCCGATCGGAAACGGCGCCGGAGCATCGTTGTAAAGGGTCAGGCTCTTGCCGGCAAAGGCGCTGAAGTCGATGAGCATGTCCCAACGCTCGGCAAGGCCGGTGATCAGGCTGCCTGCCAAGGTAACCGGATTGAATGGAACATTGGATGGCACGTCGACCGGATTCTGCAGGAAGCCGCCTTCCGTGCCGAGCACTCGGAAGTTCGGGCCAGGAGCATTGGTCGGATTGCCAGTTGCAGCGTTCAGGGTGATGCCGTTCGCCGAGCCATCGGCCACGTAGAGTTGCAGGTTCAGGAAACGGGCGTTACACGCATTCAGGAACCGGATGCGGTATCTCTTAGGCTCCACGGCGACCTTCGGATAAACGGTGCCGTTGACCAGCATAGTGTCGCCGAAGAACTCGGGGATCACCGAGGGATCCGGCGGGCCAGTTGGGCCCTTGAGCCCGTTGCCGTTCATTTTCCAGCGGGCTTTCTCATAGACGTGTGCGTACCAGAGGCTGCCCGTCGTTGTCGACCCCGGCCAGGTCGGATCCAGTAGGCCAATGTTCGCCGCGTTCACGAAAATCTTGTCCTGCACGACGATCGGAATCTCCGCGGTCGGCACTGGAGCGCCAGTGACAGCCGCTTCGATTCTTGGCAGACCCAAGCCCAACTCGAAGTTGTCTCGGATGATGTAACCGGACGCGATGCCGGCATAAGCGTTAATACGGGTGATCCCGACGGCGTGGTCGTGATACCACACGAACCGCGCGCTCTGGTCGTTTGGATAGTAGTATTCGGCTTCGTTGTTCGCCGCGCCTGGGTTAAGAACCGTATTGTTGAGGAAGCTCACGCCGTGCGTCCCATCTGGCTGGAACCAGGTAAACGGACCGCCGTCGCTGACCCATGGCACGAGGCCGCCGTGAAGATGGACAGCGGTACGGTTGACTGCCTGCGCGGCCCCGGGAATTGTCGTGTCTACCGGGATCGGGTGTAGGGACGGCAAAGTGTTCCTGAAGGTAAACTGCAGCGGAACCCCTTTCTGCGCCACAACGATACCGCCCAGGTGTCTTGGTGTGGCTGGCCCGGCAACGAGGTAACTCGTCGGCACGTATCCCCATAACGTGGTCGGACCAAGCGCCGGGTGCAACGTGTCGGTGAATTGCCGAATACCGAGCGTGTAGTGCGTCACGCCGGTAACGGGTGCGGGCGCCGCGTCGGGCGCCGCGATGCCAATCTGAGTCGCCAGCGATACAGCATCGCTGCCACGCAAAGGCTGGCTGAACAACGTCAGACCAAGCCCGGAACTCTGATAAAACGCGTACGCATTTCGTCGTGCAGCCAGAAGCGCAGCTGCCGCGGCGCTTGCCTGCAGAAAAACGTCTTCGATTGATCATGACACCCCCTTCATCCCGCGAATCGCACCGGCTTGAGCTCTGGCCTCGCGAATCTAGCGGGCACCCTGCGCGTCCATACTGTAGCCGCGAACAGAGGTCCCTGCTAAGCGAGGTCGACGGTTATCAGGGGTTGATCGTGGCGTTGAATTGGGCGCGCTTGTCCTATCGTGAGATTATTTTGCCCGTCGGTCGGACAGAAAGTCAATTCAATTCGCATTGGCCGGGTGTCTTAAATGTATGTAAGTGGACTAACTCAATGATCATAGGTGACCAATTCCGACTTAAGGCATAATCATGCATATAACTAGCGTCGCACGTCGGTTATTGACGACAACAGTTCATCTACCCACGGTCCCGCCGGTCGCATCTGGTCTCAAGTCTTCTCTTAGACGTACGACAAGGCTCTTCCTAAATCCTAAGCCAAAAATATTTGAAATTTTGAAGGACAGTTTAGCCCGTGCGGGCGTCGGCGCCTGGCCCATAAGTGCGGAACCTCGACAGCGTTGCTCCGCGGTTCCGAGGGAACGAAACGTGCGGTTTCTTTCGCTTGCAACCCTTTCTTCCCTTTCAGTCCCAGGCGCAGGATCCATTCCTGTCTTAATAGGGCAATAACTAACTTGACTGACCACGCTAAACACCCTATTAATTTGGTCAGCCACGCTAATTATTGCCCTTAATAGAGGAACCTAAGCGTAATGCAGCGTCGCTCACGCGCGCCGCTCATTGCCGGGTTGCAACGATCTCGACGGCGGCGTAGTTCCACTGGTCAGCGGTCGGCGATGTATCATGAATGTCAACCAGGGCGTAGGCCGTCGATGGCGCGGCAGTCGACTGTACCCAATACGTGTCTCCAACCTGTATATCGATCCGTTGGTGGACGAGGACCTGCCCAGTGACGGGCGTTCTGGTAATGGCGTTGTCCCAGTCGTTGCCCACGGCAAAGACCCAGTCTCCGGCGGACACCCCCGGCAGGTAGATGTCGGGTGCTCCGGACGGGGCGCTGGACTGTCCCACGACGCCAGGACCGGAGGCGTTCGTGAATGCGATGACCGTCAGCGATCCGTGGTAGCTCGTTCCGATGCCCGGCTGGGAAATGACCGTCACGTTCTTGAGAGGGTCGATAGATTTCGCGACCCATATCTCCGCCGTGCCACTCTGAACATTACTCCGCTTTAACAGTGTCCAGATTAACCCTGCTCCGTTCACCGTCGCAGTCTGCGGCAATCCTCCAGGACCGTCATAAGCGACAAACGCCACCAAAAGCTCTCCTGCTGCTGTTGTAGAGAATGCCGGCGTCTGCATGACATTCGTACCGTCCACAGAGACAGTGACATCTTTGCCAAGCGTATTGGGAGCACGAGAATTATCGACCGTAACAGTCACCGGTGCGGACGTGCCAATGAGGGCCACAGCATCCGTTGCTGATGCCGTGATCACGTGCTGGCCGCCGGACACGGTCAGCGTATTCCAGTAAACGATGTACGGAGGCGCGGTCAAGGGCGCTCCCAAAGCCAGACCATCGACATAGAACTGCACGCTGGTGATGCTGGTGGCGTCCGCCGCCGTGGCGACGAGCGCTACACTTGCCGAAACCGTCGCACCCGATTCCGGGTCTGTGACCTGGACGATCGGCGGAATCGAAGTGCCATTGGCGACGGTCACTGTAACAACTGCCGACGAGCCTATCCGGCCGCCCGAACTTGTAGTCTGGACGGCAAGCCAATGCGTTCCATCCGGAACGAGGGTTGTATTCCAGGCCAAGGTGTACGGCTTGGCATTCACTGGTGCTCCCATTGGTAAGCCGTCCACCAGAAACTGGACCCCTGTGCTCGCAGCTGTAGTCGCGGTCAAAGTAATGGTCCCCGCGAGTGTGCTTCCGCCCGCCGGAGATGTCAGGGCAATGGCCGGAGGGGGGTCTAGAACTGGAGTGACCGTTTGAAGTACCTGGACGAAGCTCCCTTGAATCGTGAGTTTCACGTCGGTTTCGTTGTTACTTTTATCGCTCTCAGCGAGGTAATTGTAGGGATCCACGATCGCACGCAGCCAGTATGTGCCATCGGGAACGCCGGCGATAGAGATGGACTGCCCTTCGTCGGTTTGATCGTACTCGTCGACAGCCCCGATATCCAGGCCGCGGAGAGAAGCCGGATCTGTGCACGACCCGAGATTTCCGAGCGCGCCGGCGTTGGGCAGTGACGGGTCGTAGATAAAAGAGTCGCCAATACAGAAGCCGGTCTTCGTACTGAGAGCGACGGAACCGCCGATGCTTCCATCGGGATTCACCGCGTACAATCCATAGGTAGCGAACGGGAAATGAAAATGGCCGTGAGCCGCATCGAAGACGAACGCTCCGGCAACAGGAATTTGCTTTGCCAACGTCCACTTACCAGCGCCAAATGCATAAACGTACTGGGTTCCCTGATAGTTCCCAGATGCCTGGTTGTATTCGGGCTGAATCACAAGAGGCCCACTGCCGCCGTTGAACGTGTCATGGGTGTACTGAAACATTCGGGTGGACCCGCTGCCCACAATGGAAATCTGCGTCGCCGGTATAATGTCGCTCAGATCTGGGTAGTTCAGAGGCGGCGGGGATGCGGCCTGCGCCATAAAGCTAACGCCCGTAACGTCTCCTCCACTCACATTCACCTGCAAAGCCGTCGGGCTGAAGGTATACCCAGTTTTACTTGGAGTTATGATGTAGGCGCCATTCGGAAGTCCGGCAAACAAATAGCTGCCGGAGGCATCGGCCGTCGTCGTGCCACTCGGAGTCCCACTCAGGGTCAATAGAGTTCCCGCTCCAAGCGAGGCTGGGCTAACTATGCCTGATATGCTCCACACCGGCACGGCTGTCGCTGTGAAGTTCACGCCAGCCATATTAGTACCGCTGATAGTGACGGGGATGCTCGTGGGAGTGAAGGTGTAGCCAGATTTGCTGGGGGTTGCCACATAATTTCCATTCGGTAACCCAACGAAGGTGTAGCTGCCAGATGCGTCCGCCGTGGCAGTTGCGGCAGCGGCCCCGCTGAGCGTCAATAGCGTGCCAACTCCCGCAGTGGCCGGACCGACTGTCCCCGAGATCGTCCAGGTCAAAGGCGTAGCTGTAAAGGCCGGGGCCGTCTGGTTCGCACCACTGATAGTCATGTTCTGAGAGGTGGGCGTGAAGGTGAAACCCGGCTTGCTCGGGGTAATCGTATAGGTTCCGTTCCCTACCCCAGGGAATGCATAATCGCCGGAAGAATTTGCAGTGGCATTGGCGATCACGCTCCCATTTTGGGTGAGTGTGACGCTTGTGCCGGTCCCGTTCGCGGCCGGTGTTACGGAGCCGGATATGGTGTACGTCGCGCCCGTAGCAGCAACGGGGAGCACCTCGACGATTGCGAGATTGTAACGATCTGTCGTCGGTGCGATATCGTCAATCGTCACGGTCGTGCCGCTGGTTTGAATGGGAAAGTTTTGGCGCTGGACCCAGTAGGTATCGTCGACTGATGCGAGATACTGATGAACCATTGTCTGATTGGCTCCGAGCGCTCGTGCTATCGCATTGTCAAAGTCGTTACCAACCCCGAAGACCCACGAATTGTTTCTAGTCGTTACAAGAGTGGCCGCGGGCGCTCCAGATGACGCACTTTTGCTGGCCGTAGCGCCGATCGCTCCTGATCCGTTAGTTCCTGAGGGATCCGCGCCCGCAAAGCTTATCACTGTCATGGAGGAGACGACCGCCCGCGACAGTGTCGCTGCGACGGATACTCCGCTCAGTGCCCCTGAGGCAAATGCACGCCAGACCTCTGACGTGCCGCGTTGTCCATTGGCCCTTACGACCAAAGTCCAGGTTAAGCCTCCGCCCGTGATGCCCGTAACGGTGGTGTTTGGGCCTGACAGCCAATCCGTCGAAATGAAGGCCAATAACAGCTCATTGCCTGAGGTTGTGGAGAATGTGGAGGTTGCAACTGTCGTGTTTGCACTTGCCTGGTCTACGGAAACGCTCGCGTCCACGGATATCGCGGCTAAGCCCATATTTGTTGCGGCGAGAATGCAGCACAGCCCTAAGACGTACCTGAGTTTCATGAAACGGCCACTCCTATACAAATGTCTTTAATGAGCCTTTCCTCCCTCGCGTGTTGTCCATCCAGCCAAGCGGCACACGAGCGCCGAGTTCATTTCCTTCCTCACAGCCCTAGTCGCCAAAGCCCGTTAAGCACGAGAGATTTATCTTGCTCCAGTTAGTTTGTTTCTCCAAAACTTGGAGATTCCATGATTAGCCAAGGTCGAGTCTCGTGGCAATGGACGTGCTAATCCAAACAATTCAAACCTGTGGAATTCGACCTGGAACTTTAGGAAAGGAGCGAAGTGTTTTGTCTGTAAGCACCGTTGTATTGAGACCGGGAGGGATGTTCCGGAGTTGCTTCCGGTGTGGAGCAACATTCCGACGTGAGGGGGGGAACAGGATCTATGCCAGCTGTAGAACTCCAATGCGTGGGAGAAAACGGCTCAGTCCGAGGCTCAGCTTTAGGGAAAGACAGGTTGTGGGCCTCGTCTCACAAGCCAAATTGAACAAAGAAATTGCTCACGAGCTTGCAGTTTGGGCACTGACTCACATGGCGGAGCAGCACGACAAATACGTCGCCTAGATCAAAGCAAGCTGGAGTGGAATTGGATCAGCCGCCCTAACTCCAAGGGTTCGGGCGTCGTTGTTTTTCCACGCAGTAAATCTGCACCTCGGTGCGGCAGGCCTACACGCCTTCGCGAGTTTCTGGTGGCTGCAGTTATCCAATTCGAGCAGGTATGCGAGAGGTTGTTTTAAAGGCGATGCTGGCGCCGAACACGGTACTTGGCTCTCACTGAAGGGCGCTCTGACAACCGAGCTATGGAGCGGCCAGGACCTCGCAGATGGTCAGGTTGTAACGATCGGTTGCGGGCGCCGTGTCATTGATTCTGACAGTCGTACCACTAGCGGGAGTTGGAGTGGTCAGCATCTGAACCCAGTATGTATCACCGACCGGCGCCAAGTACTGATGGATAAGACTTTGTCCGGGTCCTGGTGTTCGTGCGATCGCGTTATCAAAGTCGTTGCCCACTCCGAACACCCAGGAGTTGTTTCGGGTCGTCACAAGACTGGCGGTCGGCGCCCCGGAAGATGCGTTTCCGCTTCCCGTGGCCCCTATTGCTCCGGATCCATTGGTCCCCGACGTATCCACGCCCGTAAAACTCATGACCGTCATGGACGAGGCGACACTCTGCGACAAAGTCGCAGTGACGGTTACAGCGTTCAATTGGGAGGCTGAAAAGGCTCGCCAAATTTCCGCTGTTCCTCTTTGCGTGTTCGTCCTGCGCACGAGTGTCCAAGTCAAGCCCGCCCCTGTAACACTGGATACCGCCGTGTTCGCGGACTTCCAGTCCGTCGAGACAAACGCCAGCAAGAGCTCATTACCAGCAGTTGTTGAAAACGGTGACGTTTTGACCGTCGTGCTCGCGGTTCCCTGGTCAGCGAACACTTTTGCATCAATCGCAATCGCCGGCTTCGCCCCAAAGCTCACGCCCGTGATGTTAGCGCCATTGACAGGAACAGTTTGATTCGCCGGAGTGAAATTGAAGCCTGTCTTGCCTGGAGTCACGACATATGTGCCATTCACCAGACCGGCAAAACTATAGGCTCCGGATGCATCTGTGGTCGTTGTGCCCGTCGCCGCCCCACTGAGCGCAACCGTTACGCCGGTTGTGCCAGTTGATCGTCCCAGAAATGCTCCAGGTGGGTACCGCTGTGGCCACGAAGTTGGCTGCGCCATTCGCACCGTTCACCGTTACCGCCGCATTGGCGGGGCTGAAGGTGAATCCGGTCTTCGTCGGCGTTACCGTGTAGCTGCCGTTTTGCAGGCTGGAGAAACTGTAATTGCCGGATGAGTCGGTGGTTGTCGACGCAGTTGCCGCCGCACTGAGCGCAACCGTTACGCCGGTTGTGCCAGTAATCGTCCCGGAAATGGTCCAGGTGGGTACCGCTGTGGCCACGAAGTTGGCTGCGCCATTCGCACCGTTCACCGTTACCGCCGCATTGGAGGGGCTGAAGGTGAATCCGGTCTTCGTCGGCGTTACCGTGTAGCTGCCGTTTTGCAGGCTGGAGAAACTGTAATTGCCGGATGAGTCGGTGGTTGTCGACGCAGTTGCCGCCCCGCTGAGCGCAACCGTTACGCCGGTTGTGCCAGTAATCGTTCCAGAAATGCTCCAGCTCGATGTCGTCGTGGCCGCAAAGTTGACGCCGCTAACGTTCGCACCGTTAACGGCTACCACCCGATTCGCTGGACTAAACGTGAATCCGGCCTTCGTCGGCGTTACGGTGTAGCTGCCGTTCTGGAGCCCGGGGAAGCTGTAATTTCCGGATGAGTCGGTAGTCGCGGTCGCAGTTGCCGGCCCGCTCAACGAAACGGTGGCCCCGGTTGTGTTCGGGATCGTACCAGAAATGGTCCAGCCGACCGTAACTGTGACGCCGCCAGTCGGACTTTCAAGGTTGCCGCTGTCATCCGCAGCTCTGCTCTTGATCATCGCAGAACCCGAGCCAGCCGGGGTCCATGAAAAACTCCAATTCGCCTGGCCGGTGGCCGGATGCCACGTTGTCCCGCCATCGACTGAGACTTCAACACCTGCGACGACTCCACCACCTGTATCGGCCGCCGTACCGGTAATCGACACGGCTGTCCCCGGTTGGAGATTCGAGCCACTCGCCGGCGCCGTAATCGTAGAGCTTGGCGCGCTTGTATCGGTTGACGCGGTTGCTGCGGTCAGGCCCCCTTGTAGAGTCGCGGGCTGTACGCCCATGTCCGCAAAAAGGTTAACCGTTGCCTGTTGCATCCGGACATCGGTGGTCGCACCCAAATTGCTGCGGTCGTGGTTCGCGTCGAGGCCCCAGGACCATTGATAAGTTCCCGTAGCGAACACCCAGGCCTTGCTCGGCGCCCTGTACAGCGTCACTTTATGAATGGCCGTGCCCGCGCCGTAGGTGGTTCCAAAATCGAGCAGGTAGTTCGCCGAATCCGTTATCGAGGTGCTCGACAACTCGAAGAGACCTGCGGGGCGGAAGCCGTTATCTTCATCGTCATCAAATTCGGCGCCGATGGTTCCCGGTGCGAGCGTTGCAACTTGACCAGTTCCCAACGTGGCGACCGAGGTATTACGCCAGAAGCGCATCCGACCATCCGCCTGAGGAACAGTGATGGTGCCGTTTTGACCGCCGTTCATGCGGAAGATAGTTCCCACCAGCGCATTTTCCGGCTTACCGCCATCCGCCGGCGGGCTGAAGCGCGGGTCGCGCCACGTGCCCGTCCAGGTAGGCGGGTCAGCCGGGTCAATCACTGCGTTAGCGTGGGTTTCCTTATAACAGACCAGCGTCCGGAAAGACGTGTTGGACCCATCAATCGAGTTCTCCCAACGCGTCTTCCAGAACGTGGTATTGCCGCTGAAGAACGCCAGGTGGATACCCGCGTCACGTGCCGCCTGCACGCTGGAACGCTGTCCCGCGGACCAATACTCGTCATGACCGTTCGACGTCCACACCTTGTGATTGCGAATCAGCGCGGCATTGCGCTCGGTATCCACCTCACTGAAGTAGCTGACATCGTAGCCATTGGCTTCTAACCAGCGCACCATTGGGTACTCCGCGTTGAAGACCCAGGTCTCCGGTTCAAAAACTCGTGTGTGGAACGGGCGATTGTAGCTCACCTTGAAGGCCCGGCAGGTCAGGTCGAAAGCCCCGTTGCAGCCGTACAGGTTTTTGCCACCATAGTCGTTATACGCCTGCCACGATGTGTCAGAAGTCTGAAACAGGATGTCGGAATGGCTCGCATCGTTTCGGACGATGAAGAAGATGTGGCTGGCTCCGCCATTATCCGTGCGCACGGCTCTCGCGAAATAAATGCCGGAGACCGCGTTTGCGGGTACGGTCCACGAGGCTGATATGCTCCAGTTGCCGCAGTCCATAAGGCCTGTTGTCGAGTCTGTCAAACAAGCGATCTGATTCTGCGGCCCCGAGACATTGATGCTGGTCACTTTCCGCGCGCCATTTCCACTGTAATAGCCCATGCGATAAATATCGAGGCGGTACGCCGCGGCTGTGGTGCTGACCTTGAAGTTGACCGTGCCGCCTTGGTTCACGCTGATGTCTGACGCGAAGCCCTGGATTGTCGAATCGCCCGCGCCCGAAATGTCCCATTCAGAGGCCGGATTTCCGGGGAGACAGTTCTCGGCCACGATAGAATTCGGTGGGGAACTGCAGGTCGTCGATGCGGTCGTGAAGGACCAAATGAAGTTGGTAGCGAGCGCATTGCCATTGATGTCTTTAATGCTTGTGGTAAGAGTGGCCGTGTAGATCGTGGAGCCTGCGAGCGCACTACTCGGCGTCAGCGTCGCGGTATTGCCGTTTACACTATAAGACGCGGGCACCAGCGTATTGCTGGCATTTTTTAAGGTGAAAGTTGAGGAGCTGACAGTGGTCGAATTGAGAGAGTTGTTGAAGGTAGCAGTCACCGCAGTGCCTGTACTCACCCCCGTCGCACCGTTTGTGGGCGTTGTGGAAGTGACGCTCAGGCCCGTGGGACCAGTGCTCGTATTGAAGACCACGTCGACCCAGTAGTTCGTCGATTGGTAGGTGTTCGTGGGGAAGATGCTGCTGGCGCCGTATGCGTAAACCCCGTCGCCCCCACTCACTCCGTCTTGCAGCAAATGCACAGGCGAGTTATCGACGCCCGAGCTGGCGAATGACGGGCCATTGGCGGCGTAGTTACCAGCATTCGTATGATAGGACGCGACATAGATCGTATTCGCCGTCACCGCTACAGGGTTGGGGAACGTGACCTGCTGCCAACCCGTGGCGGTCTCGCTTGCAAAAGTCGCCGTAGCAAGCGGTTGACCGGCGCTGGTCCACAGGTTGCCCACATGAGTACCCGTGTTCGTAGCTCCCTTGTAAAACCGAATCCCAGTGATGAAGCCATTGAGGTCAACCCTGAACTTAACCCCGAGCTCCACGGCATTGGGATCATTAACTGAGGCGGTGCCTGGTGTGGTTGAACTGCTCCACGCCGTGCAGGGGCACGACGGAGCACCCGCAGTAGTGAATGACCATGTGAAGTTGGCGAGAAGGGCATTGCCGGAGAGATCCTTGACCCCGGTGGTGATGGTGGCGGTATAGGTCGTCCCCGCCGCAAGCGAATTGTTTGGCGTGAGTATTGCCGTATGTGTGGCCGCCGTATAAGTTACTGCGGCTGGCACCACCGTGCTGCTTGGATCGCGCAGTACGAAGCTGCTACTATTGATCGTGGTCGGGTCCATTGCTTCGCTGAAGGTGGCGCTAGCAGTCGTACCCTGACTGGCGCCTGTGGCGCCGGCCGCGGGCGTCGTCGAGGTCACCGTCGGTCGCGTGGTATTCCCACTGTAGGTTGCTGTATACGCTCCCGTGCCGGCGGAGAAGAACCCATATTCGACGCCCTTTATCGTGTCAATGGTGAGCGCCACAGGGCCACCAGGACCTGCGAGGCCCGTCAGCACCCTGGTGCCGGAGTGCGTGGGCAGCATGCCCTGCAGGCCGGTCGCACCGGTCCCAGGACTGATGCTGAAGGTCAGGGTACTGCCATTCCACGTCAGCCCGGAGAACGCGGAACCGTTGCGGGCGTCAAGCCAGTTCAACATCTGAAGGCTCGATACAATCGGTATCCCGCGAGACTGCGCCGACGAGAGTACCGCATCGGCGACCGGGTTACTTGCGTTATCGGTATGGGCGTTGACCGTATACGCTCCGTAATAGGCCTGTGGGCCGACGGCCGCGCTCAATAAGGTGTCGCTCGTGAGCGGATACGTCTGCCCTGACTCGTCCGTCATCTGGCTGGGCGCGTTGTAAACATCGAGGAGCGTTCCGTCCAGATCCGCAAAGCGCATGGGCATGGCCGATCCGGTGAAGTGGCCGGGACGGTCCTGCACCCAGGCCGGCGGCCAGAAATAGTAACTGACGTCGAACCGCATGCCGTTTTTTAGTTGCTCTTTTGCGCCTGTGATCCAGTCGCTCCAGACAATGCAGTGGTGACGTTGCGTGATTGGTGCTGGAATCCCGGGATAAGTGGTTGCGAAGCCGGAGAGCTGCTGGCTATAAAAGGTATCCAGCGAAGCCGGCGTGAAGTCGGCACAATTGGTGTTGATATGCAGCCCTACCTCGAAGCCCTGCGCTGTGTAACTAACCGCCTGGGCATTGGATAGGTTCGCAGGCTCCACGTAAATATATGAAGTCGAGCGAACGCACTCCCAGTTCGCCACATTGCAACCCGGAGGGCTTGCGGCGAGCTGCTGGTCGAAACGGCCGGCTGTTCCGCCGTTCGCGTGGTCATCACCCGTCATGACTACGACCGCTTTCTTTCCGCGCGGGAAATACCAAAAGCGTGGCAACGGCCTCTTCGCGAGGTTCGTCTGCAGGATGAGATTCGCCAATAGGTGCACCTGTTCGTCGGCTTCCGGAATCGGTACCTCGTTGATCAAATCCACCCAATCGGGCTGCGGATCGCCGGTCGCGGCGCCAAAGAACTTGTCGTCAGAGCGAATCGGCGTCAAACCATCGCGCTCCTGCGCAGCCCAGGCCGGATCTCCCTGCCGGGTATAAACAATGGAGGTCGCAAGATCATAGGCGAACGCCACTGCGTCACCGCCGTTTGTACCGACGGAACGGAGCGTTACGGCTGGATTGGGCGTAGCGGTTGTGGGATTGGTATACAGAGTTGCGATCGCCGAGGCGCCGCTAAGAGTATACGTGTTGGCCGCGCCGTGAAACTGCATGGGCCGGCTTACAATGCCGTTGCCCGCGGCTGTGGTTGTGATCGACGACGAGGTAGGCGTTGGACAATGGAGACCCGGCGGAGGTCAGCCCGAGCAGGCTGTTGAGCTGCGAATCGGGCGCCATCGCAATCAAGTTGCCTCCCGCGTTCACCCAATTGGTGAACATTGTGACCTGTGCCGCCGTCAACGTCGCGGGAGCAAGAACGACGACGTCATAGGCGTTCAGCGTCGTCGAGGTTACTGTTCCAATATCGGCAACAGCAAATTCATTCAGTCCTTCGGTCCGCAAGATCTCGGCGTAATACTTGCCAAAGATAGAGGACGGCGAAGTAATGACGAGTATCGGGCCGCCGGGTCCCTGGTTGGGATCGGCCGGCACAGCGCTGGCGCAGCGCTCGAAGCCCGTTATGCCCAATAACACCATAATGGTGAATGCCAAAGTTGCACGCTTCATGGTCCCCCCAAAGTACTCATTACTTAAGATGGCTTTTGCATTCGCCGCCCACACGGCCAGTAAGAGATGTGTCAAGCGGCGCAGCTATTTAACGTGGCGTCGATGGCTGCTGATGCAGCCATCATGCTCAGATTGGTATGTAGAAGACAGACATTCTCTTTCCCGCGGCTACATTCCAAACGCTGATTTCGCCCGTGTCAGTTGCACTGATTAGAAACGGACCCTTAGGCTGAAAGACCAGCGCAGTCACCGTACCCGCCGATCCGGTGAGAGTCTTGTTGATCTTCCCGGTGTCAGCGTCCCACAAAATGATTTGGGAATCTTCACCGCCACTAGCAAGTAATTGGCCGTCGTTGCTAAAAGCGAGTGCCCGGACAGGAGCCTCATGTCCCGCCAATGCCAGCCGCTGGAATCCCGTCACGGCGTTCCACACGTGAATGACCGAGTCGTCACTTCCGCTAGCCAACGTGCCCCCATCCGGGCTGAAAGAGACCGCGTTGATTGGTCCGGAATGCCCCAGCAGCGTAAAGCGGACCTTTCCGCTCGCGACATCAAAAACGAGGACTCGTGCATCCTCACCTGCGCTGGCCAGGAGTGTACCGTCCGGGCTGAAAGAGAGGTCGTTTGAGAAGTCGGCTGAACCGTAAAGTATGTTGCTTAACTTGTTGCTGGCAGCGTCCCACAGGAAAATTCGCGTATCTTCGCCGGCGCTGGCTAAGAAACGGCTGTCCGGAGAGGCGGCGACAGCTCGCAGAGCGGCCTCATGGCCGGTGAGCTTCGCAAGCTCGTTTCCGATGACGGCGTCCCACACATGGACAAGGCTGTCCCTTGCAACACCATCGAGCTTTTTGCCATCCGGACTGAAGGTGAGGCTGGTGGGAACGTTGGCGGCGCCCGGAATAACAAGGAGCTGGGTACCCGCCGTCAGGCTAAAGATACGAATGCTATTGTCTGTGCTTGCAGTTGCCAAAGAGTCCCCGTTCGAGCTCGCTGATATTGAGGTGACGCCCTTCTTGTTGGCAGGCCGGACCTTCTGGGAAGCCTGCTGTGACTTGTGGGCATTGTCGACCGCGGCGCGCGCGCCGGCGCCGCTGCTGCTCCCGGACGCGAACGCGGATTGTTGGGTTTGAGAATCCGGCTGCTTGCGATTTCGGATGGGGAGGTTGCGGGCTTCAGTGCTAGTGCACGCGGGCGTCATTGTTCCGCTGTTGTATCGGTCCAGCAGATTCGCCAGTTCTGTCATCGTCTGCCCGGTTGTGGACGCCGGCTCCACGTGATAAGGCAGCTTGCTGTTGAAGCTGCGCAGTAATGTGTCGGCGTCCGCAATGATCCTGGCGATGAGGCTCTTCTCGGATCCCTGCGCCAGGTTGAGCTTAGCGGTAATCAATTCGTCCGCCAGAAGCAGGCTCGCGTCGCTTGAATTGCCCGAGTCGAGGGGAGCGCTCAGGATCGCTAAGAGGTCCTTTTTGTTATACGCCTGGCCGCCAAGGCTGAGGGAATCGATGGGCCAGCTAGTGCGTGGGGACAGCCAGAACGCCTGCCGTAACGGGCATTTATACGTACCTTTCGGGATGTCAACGGAGCCGAGGATACTAACATGAAAAGCAGTTGCCATGGGACCAGTCCAGTAGGAGTTTCCGACCCAACTTCCGTCCGACTCTTGCGCTTTTACCAGCCAATGGTTATAGTCTTCGGCCCAAGTGCAGGCCGCGTTTCCCGGCAGGCTTGTCGGACGCTCGTTCGCGGCAGCGCCGCAATCGGTCCGGAAGTTGACGATGTGACTGCTATCATTCAGCGCGATCGCGCTTGCCAATCCCGCATAGATCGTCCACATCGCGTAAGGATTGCCGAAATTCCCTTGCCAGAGATTGCTCGCATTTGCAGGCCAGGTTGCATTCAACTTCTGCAGGACCGCATCGATCTGTGCATCAGGAATATCAACGTTCGTGAAGGTCACAGCAAGCAGCCACTCTCCTGCGTTGACGAGGTCACAACCGGCTGTGCTCGACTTCTCGTAACATACTGCTCCCGATGCATCCTGAACGCTGGCCAGCCAGCTATTGAGCCCGTCCTTCACTGCCTGAGGAGTAACGGCTCCAAGGAGTTCGTCATACACAAATGAAATGACCGCGGGCTGAGTCGTCCATCGATCCGGGCGAGTGGAGCCGGGAGCGGCCTGGCGCCACGCGCCGCCCGGCTGGCCACTTTTGCTGGTGCTCTGGCTCGCCGCATAGGCGTTGGTGATGGCTTGGGCAATTTGGGCCCAAGTCATGCCTGCGAGGGGACCGGTGTTTGTGGCTATGGAGCCGGAACCCATCTTGAGGCCGTAAGCGGCGATCACTGGCGCAACAAAGCCCGTCGTATAGATTGCATCCGCACTGTCGTACCAGGAAATCGCTTTGCATGATGCCTCCGTGTCCGGGCATATGTTGACCCCGTCGTCCCGGGTGCTCACATCCGCGAGATGCGCATCCTTCAGGAGATAGGCGATTGCCTTGTCGACCGCCGCCTGATACAGTGCGGCCTCAGTGTTCCATTTGTCCTGCTGACTGAGTAGAGCGAATGACGCCGCACCCGTCGCAGCGTGTTCATATCCTGGATAACTCCAGGATCCCCCAGCTTGCTGAGTATTGTAGAGGTAGGCGAGGCCGCTCCGGATAGCCGCTTGCTTCTCCGCATCTGTAGCGGCCGATGCCGAGGGGGTCCAAGCAGAAAATGCCATTAAGAGTGTGCAAATACCTGGCGTTGCGGATCGTTTCATAAAGTCACCTCATCAGGCCGCGGTTCCTGGCTTGTCCCGCCTCAGCTGGAAGTGGAGGGAGCGTTCTGCCGTTAAGATAACGAAGAGAACGCGTGAAGAAACCACGAAAGCATTACACCGAAGAAGAGAAGGTCGCCCCCCGCCAAGAATAACTGCAATCCTGCCGCGAATCGCAATCGGCTCGGTCTTGATTCAGCAGGAGATCGGCCTTTACCTGCGCTATCGCAATCAGCACGTGGGACGTTACGGTGCTAACAAGGAGCGAGAAGCCCGCCCGTTTCCCACCGATATCATCGCCGCATCCATGCCGTACTGGCTGTTTCTACGAACCGGACGGAAAGCCGTAATGGTCCCCTTCGGTGCCGGCGTTTCGGCAGCCGTACGACTACTCGCCGCCGTTCCTGTCGACTACTTCGTTTTAGACGATGTCGATCCGATTCAGTCTATCTTCCTTCGTGGCATCGGCAATCAAAGGGGATCCCCCGAGTGGCGAGCAGGGTTCACATCGGGAGGCAGTCGCATCGTAGCGCAAACTGGCTCAGGACCCGCTGCCGCGCCGGTCCAGCAGCCTGGAACTGCGCATACCCTTGTGCTGCTGGCGGGCGCGGAATCGGTCCAGCGGCGGCACACATACCAGTGCATCACCTGCGGGAAGAAGACTTCCACCGCCCAGAACGCCCATCCGATTCGGGGCTTCACTACCGTATGCTTGCCTTTCACCAGACCGTCAGCTATGGACGCCGCCAGACTTTGCGGAGAAATCGTGCGCTTGATGCGGGTCACGCCTTCCGGAGCATGACCGCCGATCACGTGCGCACGGAACCCCGTCTCCACGATTCCGGGAACCACGGACATGACGTGAATCCCCTCGCGGCAAACCTCGTGGTGGAGCGATCGCGTGTAGGCGTGCAGCGCGTGCTTGGACGCGCAGTACATCGCGGACCACGGCAGGCTCACCCAAGAGCCAATCGATTCGATGTTGATTACAGCCCCGGACCCCCTCTCGCGCATCTGCGGAAGCACCAGGCAGGTAAGCGCAATGGGAGCCCAAAGGTTGACTTCGAACACACGACCGGCGCATTGGAGGGAACTCTCCGACGCGGTGGCGAACAATCCGACACCGGCATTGTTGATCAGAATGTCGATCCCGCCGAAGTGTGCCGTGGTGGCAGAAACCGCCTCGCGGCAGATCTCTTCATCGGTGATGTCGCCGATGGTCCACAACGCGCCGCCATCGTCATATTCCGGCTTTTCCGAGGAGACATCGATGAGTGACAACCGGGCCCCCCGGTGCAGGAATTCCTCTGCGCAGGCAGCGCCAATTCCTTCCCTTGCGCCGGTAATCATTACGACCTTGTCTTTCAATTGGATCGCCATCTCGCTCTTATAGCTCCATCGACTCGCGATAAGATCCGGGTGCGGAGTCCGCATTGAGGTCTCTTCAACGCCATTTTCCTTTATCGTTCATCGCACAAATCTGAAGGTGAGAGACTCGGTTGAATGCGGCGGATGCCACCGGGAATGGTAAATTGCAAAAGGTTCTGACCTTGCAATAATCATCGCGTCTGCTCCTCGGAGCCTTTCGGCGTAGTTTGCATGAATTCCCCGGCGCGCCTGCGGATCAACGAACCGGTACTTCAGTACGGTACACCAGTCGGACCAATCGCGGACTTCGAAGCCCTTAGTCACCAACTCATACCCGAAGTTTGTGAAAGCGAATGCAACCTGCGCGCGGTTAGCAGCCAGAATCTCACGCGCAAACGCAGGTATCGGTTCAAGATTGGAGGGCAGGCCGGGCATCAGTGTGTCCATCATCGATTCGCGATAATCTCGGGTGCGGAGCCGCACTGAGGTCTCTTCAGCGCCACCGGACGAAAGCATGTAACCGCTTCGCAAGGCAGCTTCTCGAACTCGTTCAGCATTCAGAATGCCAGTCGCCATCGTCACCTCGGTATCAATGTAAACAATGTCTCCACGATATGAATCCAGATAGGATTTCCTCACCGGAGTAATGTCCTGGATCGGCAGTCCTGAGTAGAAAGTCAGAACAAGGTGACTATTCGGAGCAGCATAAAGTCTGGTTGCTGAATCCAGGCGCATGGAGTCGAGCTCTTGGAAAACATCTGCGTATACCCTCCACGTGCCATCTCCGGGACTGTGATGGAAATCCAGCGAATGCCCCGTAGCAAAGAAAATCAGCAGCATCAAAAGTGAGACGACTACTGGAGAGGAGCGCTGCGAAACTCGTGGAGCCAGCATACGCACGAGGGTTGCGCTCATGATCGACGCCAGCAAAAACAAAGGGCCCCAATAGCTCAGGTTCAAGCGGTCTTCAGTGAAGCTCACCGCGGGGATGCACAACAGAAAGGTCGCATATCCAACTAGAGCCCATCCGCACAGGAACAAGAGAAGAGGACCCAGTCGCATCGCAGTAGTGCTTAAGTCGCGAGACACGCGCCGCGTGGACAGATAAACACCAAGCACGACTGTCAATATCACGAGGCCCACCACGGCATTCCACAAGTTGAAAGGCGGGTAGCGCAATAGATCAGAAGGAAACTGCAGAAATGGCCAGGCACGGGGGATCCGGCTCTGGTGGCGGTAGAACCCGGTCACAATAATCCAGGGCAGGGTTCCGGCCGCGACAATCGCCGCGAACAGAGCCATCTTTCTGAACCAGTCACTATGGCGATGGATGATCACCGGCATACTGAGTGCGGCCATCACTGCAGCAGTGAAAAAGCTCACCAGGTGCGTGTGAAACAGGAGAACGAATGCAGCAGCAGCCAAACCAACGTGTTTCCACTTGCACTCTTTCGTTACCAGCCAGAGCAAGACGCAGCAGGCCGTTGTCATTGTGACCTGGGCAGAGTAGTAGCGCGCCTGTTCGGAGATCTGGATTTGGTGTGGGTGGATGGCGGCGACCGTCAGCGCTGCCCATCCAGCTTCACGTCCGTGAAGAATGTTTCCACCGAGAAACACGACCACCAGAAATATGGCCCCAAATAGCACGGCAGGCAAACGAGCCGCCCTGGTCCGACGCTTTTGCTCTGCGATGTCGTGCCTTGTCGATCTCGTCTCTTCGGTTTGGTCAGGTTGGATACCGTGAAGCGCGAACGATGCGGCGATGGCGTAAAGCGGAAGCCAACCGTGGTAGACGGCGAAATGATTCTCGGAGTAACTTACATCACGGAACTCGTACTCCGGGTTTTCGGGCCAGAACCACAGATGCGTGTTCTCATAGATCGGATTGCCCAGATAGGAATCTGTCGGATAGCCATGTTGCAGAATTGTGAGCGCGTTAATCGACGACTCAGCTTCATCAACCCAGAACGGGCGTTCATCGAGGTACAGCGTTCGCGCCGCAACCCCCACAACAATGATGAGGAGAACGACAACCATCTCGGCAAGCTTGCGCCTGTTACGCAGAGCAGGGCGTTGCGGCGGGGCCGTGTCCGTCTGTACAGATTCAGTGATCATAATGAGCTCGCGGGGGAGACCGCGCCGGCTTTCAGGCGGCAGATGAAGGGCGCGTCCGTTCAAGCATCAGGAGTACAACCGTCCACATCGCGTAGGGATGGCCGAAATTTCCGTGCCAGACGTTATTCGCATTCGACGGCCGGGTTAGATTCAGGCGGCCCAGGAGTGCATCGACCTGTGCATAGGGAACATCGTAACCTGCGAACATCATAGCCGGTAGTAGCCCACTCGCCTGCGTTGACGAACTTGCTCTGCCCAACCCCAGACTTCTCGTAACACACTGCTCCCGATGCATCTTGACCGCTCGTCAGCCAGCTTCTGAGGTCGTGCTTGACTATTTGCGGTGTTACGGCTCCAAGAAGTCTGTCATATAGGAATGAACTCACCGCCTGCTGGGCGGTCCATCGATCAGGGCTCCTGGCGTCGGGAGGGGCATGGCGCCAGGCGCTCCCCATTTGCCGTTCTTGCTCGTGCTTTGGCTCGCCGAATAGGCATTCGTGATATCTTGGGCGAGTTGGGCTCATGTCATACCTGCCAAGGGTTCGGTATTGGTTGCTACGACGCCGGGACCGAGTTTCATGAGACGGCGGTTCCCGGCTGATCGACGTTCACGTAGTTCGGAGACGTCAGATCGTTTGTAAGGACAGATGCTTTCAACCACTGATCAGAGTCCCGTTACACAGGGTCTCCCTCATTCAGCGCCTGCGTATACAATCAGCGGTGATGGTGTGCTTCGAGATCAAATTGTAGTGGTCTCGATCAAAGGCGGCGTGGCTACCGCCTTTGGACAGAAAAACCGAAAACATCCGTACAGCACGAGCATGGCGAACGCAGCGCCTACGAGGTCAATTCCCCAATCCAACACTGAGGCGCGACGGCCGGGCACGAACAGTTGGTGAAACTCATCGCCCAGGGCGTATAGGCCCGCGATCCCCAGGGACAAGAACGCCAGGTGGGGTCGCCAGCGCAGCGGCTGCTCCCGGGCGAGCGATCGATAGAGAAGAAGTGTCAACACGCTGTACTCGATCAGATGGGCCAGCTTACGAACGATCATGTTAAGAGCGGATATGGTAGATGACGACACTGTCGCGTGAAGCTTCTGAAGGAGCTGCTCCAGGAGCGACCAGGATGTTTCCGAGCTATAGCGAGCTGTCGAGAAGTGATAAATCTGGGCCGCCCACACGAGCGTAACCAGCCAGCAGAGAGTACGCCGCGAAATCAGGAGCCCGGGCAATACGCATATCCTCTCGAGATTAAGACTCATAGTGGTTGAGGCGCTTAAGCCCTTACACTTGACCTATGCCCACGAAGTGTAGAACATCAGGAATGATGAGTATCGGCTTGCGGTGCTGCGCGCTTGGCCGTACTCGCTCTTTGGGCAGCTCATCCAGTAACGCCAGCAACAACCGATACAGCGTTGTCGCAATTATAAGCTGCGAATACCCCCTCAATACCCGCGCGCAACGCTTTAGCCCCGTCGATCACGAACAGATATTTGCGGTCAGTCGGCAGTCCGTGATCCCGCAGGTGGACGAGTAACCGCTTGACACTGGAGGCGTTTTCCGTCGTTACTGGCTCGATTCCAAGAATGTGCTTATTGCCTTCGTTTTCCCAGCGCCGTTCTTGTACTTGTTGGAGTTGTTCGGTGCTCGCTTCGATGGCCTTGCTGCTGATGGCGCTGCGCGTCACCCCAACGGTCTGTGCCATCTGCGGCAAAACCCCCTGATACTCCCGCGTCGAGACAACCGCGCTGCAGCGCGCCCAGCATTTACTGGCCGAGCCCCCAATCCTTGCGCAGCATTTCATAAGCGGGAATGTGCACTTCGCCTGCGGTCTTGTGTCGAAGCCGGGGCCCGCTTCACTTTCATTTTCGGTCGGCCAGGTGCACACATCCGGGCTGCGATCCGTGGTAACGGATTGCGCCGCTGAATCTGGCCGGTGTACGCACGCCGGCCACTTGGTCGGCGCTCAGCACCAGGCTCTGTTCTAACATCTGATGCCCGATTTCATAGATCACGGTCTTCACCACCTGACTGGCGTTGTGAATCAGGTTGACGATCGGGAGCAGGATCTGTCCATTGGTTTGGCAGAACGGCTCGATAAAGGCGACACTCGCGCGCGCCGCGCGGGTCACGATGTGGTAAAGGTTTCTTCACGGCAGTTAGGGCTCCGTTCGGTTCTTTCCGCGTTTGGCAATCGGGTTCTATCGAATCGGCGCCAACCGCCGCCTAACCAACCTTCAACTAGACTCGGTGACACTCTCCCACATCGGTTGCGGAACCTTACTTCACTCGCCCGGCCCCTCCGACATGAGTCTAGAGGGCAGTCCAAACCGAAGCCCACAACCTTTTCAAGCGAGCCAATTCCTGCTTTCGCAAGAACTCAACAAAATCCTTAGAAACGGGCCGTTCCGGACAGTGCAACGAGGCCGCTATAAATGCCCACAGACGGACTGCCGCGCCGACCACATATGGCTTTTGAGATAACCTCCGGGCCACCCTGAAGAGTTCAAAGCACGGGTGGCTTCCAACGGAATAGTCCATCAATCCTTCGCGGTAGCACGTATTCAAGAGTCCGGCAGCGCTGCCCGTGGGGCGGTGATGGTATACCTTCAAATCCGTAAACGCCTGGGCCTTCCAACCATGCAAACGGGCGTTCACTTCGGCTTGCCAGTCGGGTCCGCCGTACGGCATTGGGACGTAAGCACCGCCGATCTGCTCCAGACACTCACGCCGAAAGATCTGGATCGCGTGGGCGATGGATAGCGGACTGTTCGTCTTCCGAAACTGGAATGTCCCATCCTTGTCCAACTCCGAAATATAGCCTCCGGCCAGGCCCAAACGCGGATCTTTTTCAAATCGCACCAGCACTTTGGCAAAGTATGTGTGGCTCGAGCGTGATGTCGGCGTCCAGATTACCGATGAAATCGAAATCATACGCCATCAACCGAGCGATTCCGGTGTTGATCGCATGCACCTGCGCGACGAAATTCCGCGGGTGGTCCTCAGAAATGTGGTGAAGCTGGATAAAGCTGTAACACTTCCCGTAGTATCTTACAATCTCATCCGTACGGTCGGTGGATCCGTCACTAACAATCAGCCAACACAGTGGCTTGTGTGTCTGCGCAACGATCGCCTTTATCGCGTTCTCGATGTAACCTTCTTCGTTGTAAGCGGCAGTCACCAGGACGTACGGGGCACGATTTTCATTGGCCTTCATCATATCCTATGTCTGAGCCCTGGGCGACCCTATAAGCCACGCGATACAAGCCGCGCTTCGCCTGACCTTGTAAGAAGCTTCGATCTGTGACCCGCGCTTACAGACGCAGAGCACGGAATACGCCCCCACGCGCAACGTGTGGTGGATCAGTATAGTCAGCCAATACCCCAGCACTCCCGGCCAGCCGTGGTGTTTTCGCCAATACTGCAGATTGGCTTTGTGCATCTGGACATAGAATCTGGTGGATGACTGGGCGGAGCTGGCTCCGCCGTAATGAAGAGCGCGCGCGCCCGCAAAATAGACCCGCCTCCAGCCGGCAGTGTGAAACCGGTACGACCAATCGATGTCTTCGCCATACATGAAGAAGTTCTCGTCGAGGAGGCCCACCCGCTCCAGCGCCTCCCGCCTGACCACGAGGAACCAGCCATTGAGGACATCTACGTCCGCTGTCTTTCCGTTATCGAAATCAGTCATCAAGACGCCTCGTAGCAAACGGCTGCGCGTGAAGATCACATCCAGGAACAGAGCGCGGCAGAAACAGTTCCAGACTCCGGGAAACCGCATGTAAGAACGCCCGATCCGATCGTCGGTACCCAACATTTGGGGTCCGGCGATGCCGATGGTCGGGTTCTCCTTCATGAACTGGTAGATGGTCTGCAGGCATTCGGGTGGAACATTCACGTCCGAATTAATCAGCGCCAGATAGCGGCCTCTGGCAGGCTCGCATGCCGATGTTGTTGGCTTTGGCAAAGCCCAGATTGTCAGTATTGCGGACAAAGGTGACCTGCGGAAACTGCTCCCGGACCATTTCCGGAGTGCCATCGGTCGAAGCATTGTCAACCAGAAAGATTTCGACGGGCACGCTAAGGCGCTGGCGGCAAAGCGAGGTGAGGCACTCATGGACACATTTCCTCGCGTTCCAGCTCACAACGATGACCGACAGTTCAATCACGGTATGCCTCTCCGGAGGTGGAACTCCGTCAACGCAGAAGATGGTGCAACTCAGCGCTCTTTGCGGAACACTGCTTCGATCGAAGCCCCACGGCCAGCGGCGCTTGCGGCGATGCGGAGCATCGATTCGATCGACAGCCGGAACAACTTGCGGACTATCTTTACCGGCAAAGATGTCGGCAGGCAGGCGGCCAGGGACTCTTTCGTTACCCCCGCTGCGGCAAGCAGGTCCTCGAATATGTAGTGGAAGCTATGTTCCGAAAAGCTGTCTTCCAGCAGGGTATGCAAGCGGATGGTCTGCAGTCCTGCTGTGTTGGCTACCCGCTCCAGTGACGTAGGGGAAAAATGAAAAAGGTGTCTTGGCAGCTCCAATCCGTACCAGTAGGATCCGAAGCTGCGCGCCTCCCAGGAGTCGATGTTGGGAACGATTACATATAAGATCCCGTTTGGCTTTAGCCAGGTCCGGACCCGTTTCAGCAATTCGAGAGGATGGTAAACGTGTTCCAATAGGTGAAAGCAGGTAATCACGTCGAAGGTTTCCGCCCCAAAGGGCGCATCGCGAGGGTCGCCGACGAAAATCTGGGCTCCGGTCCAAACACGGGCCCGATTGGCTTCGGGTTCCGAAATCTCGACACCATGCAATTGCCAACTGCCGCCCGCCAGCGTTCTCAGGAAGGCGCCAGTACCACAGCCGAGATCCAGAAGCGCTCCTCCACGATGAAAACCGAGGACCGTCTTGCGGTGTCTCCTCCAGCGGCGGAGAAGTTCCTTTTCACCGGCATTCTCGATGGCCTTGTGGTAGTTTTGGCCATAATGAAATACCATCTCTTCGGGACTTGGTGGATTGACCAGCCGCACCAAGCTGCAATCACCACAGCGGACCAACCGGTACAGGTCCTTTCTCCCATGGAAACGGTCGGGGGCCAGCAAGAGCGGCGCCGCTGTATGACCGCCGCAGACGGGACACACTCCAAAAGCCAATCGCTGGGATTCGGTCTCACAGACCACCGTGTTTGACATCTTCAATGTTCCCTCGATCCGATCAGGATCAGGCTCGTAGCAACACCTTTTCCCTGCAGGGTGGGCCGGATAGAGTGTTGCATTGCAGCCAGACTGCAAAGCCTCAGTGCTGCGTGGCTTCGGATAGCGTGGCGCCCGAACTCTCTTCCCAACCAGTAGCACAACTGACAACCTCCCCGGCCGGTTTTTCGGGCTTCGTCAGCAGTGGTGCCGTCGCCGCACTTACCATCGCCAGCGACGCATACCACCAGAATCTCGTTTGATCGAAGTAATCCGCGCCAAAGAAGGCGAAGATGTGCGCCAATATTACTGCACCAAGGAGCCATGTGAGTCGCGCTCGACGCTTGTCGGAAGTCTGAGCCTTTCGGGCGATGCCGAGCCGCGTGAAGCTGCGCGACATCAACATCAGGAAAAGCACAAGAGCTGCAAGCCCGCCCTTCAGCCCCTCCGCAACGAATTCATTCTGGACATCCCACATATCCCAGCCCCAGTTCTGGTTGTTGTTGGTCCCCACAAGCCACCAGTCGCCAAATCGATGGATACACTGATCAATCAACAGGGCTCGATGGTAGCCCGAGGAACCTCCCACCAGATCGACACGAGCAAGGAGAAACCAGACTGGCGCCTTCATGATTAAAGCCAGCAGGCATATCGTGAGCACGATGCACCAACGAACGGTCCGCAGGTGTCTCCGGACCGGCCAAAAACATGCTCCCACGATGCCGCCGGCAAATGCCCCGAAGGAAGTACTGGAAGCCGAAGTCACCACCATCGTTGCGGCTCCAACCATGGCCATCGCCGCGACGGCCCTGTCTTTCCTGAAAGACCAGAGCCACAAGAATAACGGCGTAACCGATGCGCCGAAGGCCCCCGCCAGGATGGCGTGAGAGAAGGGCCCCTGACTGCGTGCCTTGCCTTCCCGTACATCCGGCGAAGGCTGGCCCCCAATGAAACCGAACACATTCGTCATGGACCGCTGCTCGACGACCATGGAGGTCGCCGCGATGATCGTAATTATTGCAAAAACCCTGGCAGCTTTATGGATCTCTTCTTCGTCGTGGATGGCAAAGCGCAAAAAACAGTAACCACCCAGGCTATCCCACAGGAAGCCGATTTGATTTATTACGGCACCGGAATCGCCGTAAAGCAGCATGCTTGAAGAAGCACGTACCAGCGCCCAGGAAAAAAACACCTTGTCGATGGTGTTGAACCCACCCCCAAACGCGCTTGATTTGCCGGACAACTTCGCCGCGACGAGCCGCCCACACCCGGCCAGAATCAGAATTCGCACAACGAAAAGGTGGACACCGCCCAGAACCAGCGTCTGGCTGCTAGGGACTAGAAAGCCCAGCAAAAGGAAGGGAACGATGACCCGTTTACGGGGCAGCAGCAGAATGAGAATAACCCCAACAACCATGCCCACCAAAACCACAAGGCTTAGCGTCGTTTCGGCACTCCCTCCGCCAAATCGGTAATTCTCTCCCAATCAACCCGCCTCGCCGAGAGCGTCAGACCTACGCGCAACAGCAATGAATTCCGAAGCCAACAAGGGGTTGGCGGCACCCAGCGTGATTCGCGCCGCTGTTTCCGCCCGCCCGGACAGGACATTGATCATCCGGTCGAGTTTCAATCCTGACTCCCTGAACCACTTTCGGACCATGAAAGACGAGGTCGGGTGCACGGCGCTCGCTTCATATCCCCTGAACACCTTGAACCAGCCCACATTCAGAAGACTCCTTTTGACATTCGAGAGACAGATGAGGTTGGGCACCACCACAACAGCCACCGAGTCGCGTCCGAGGAGTCCCGCGAAAGACGCCAGCGTGTGAGCGGGATTTTTGACGAATTGAAGCACGTTCGTCATTAAGACACAATCAAACCGCTCTCCCTCCAGTTGCCGTCGCACCGATTGAAAATCACCACCAACGATCCTGACCCCAAGCTCTTGCATACCACTACCGATGACCATATCGACGGGAACCGCAACCACACGCAAGCCCTTTGTGGCCAGGCACACCTCGAGGGCTCCCCAGCCGCATCCAATCGACAGAATCGTGCGCGCGTCACGGGGTATAGCGGAAATCACATCCTGACTGACGGCCTCATAGTAATTCTTGGAATACGCAATACCATGAAGCTTAGTCTCGCTCTCGAACAGGGAATACGGCGCCAACGCATAATCTGCAACCGCCAACAGAGTCTGTATCTGCATCCGGAAGCGGCGCCCGTCAAGGCCGAGCCTCCCGATATATTTGTTGGGGAGATGAGGGACGATGAACTCATCGAGATGGGAGATTGGGATGAATTTCTTTAAGCCGCATTGTGTATAAGGATCTGTCGCTGCCGTCTCTTGCAAATCGTATTTGCCCTCATGCGGCCCAACGAGAAATCCCCTTGATTCGATCGCCCGTTGAAGCTGCCGACGTGTGACGAGATAACATGCCGAATGCTCGTTCGTGAAGTACGCGAGCGTGTAATTACCGCGTCGTGCAACCGACGTGGGGTCCCAATGGTACGGCCCGTGCACGTCACAGAAATATTCGGCGCCGTCCCTGTCCGTCTCCGAGCGGAGAAACCCGGTAATCTCGTCATCCCTCAGCTCGCTGGTCACCCTCAAAAATGCCTCAATATTATTCTCTGTGATGAGAATGTCATCCTCTGAGTAAATAAACAAGTCGTAGTCGTGGAGCCGGTCGGCGAAGACTTGTTTATGCGCGAAAGGCAGCGACCGCGGATTTTTGCCGGGCAAACCCACGATTACCTCCACACCACCCTCGACGGGTTTTGAAATGTTCGAAAACACGACTACATCGACGGAATATCGCATCGACTGGTATTCGCGTATGAGCCGCGACAAGAATTGGTCGTTGTTTGTTCCGTAGCTGGCTATGCCTACGAACAACCTCATGTTATATTCCTCGGTGGATTTTACGGGCGGTCGCGTTGTGAGCGCCGGCGACCTCAGGGATCCGCAGCCTTCGGAAGGCAGCGGAGTAAGTGTGCAAACGAGAACTGCTTGGATTCAGGCGGATACGCGAGGAGTGGCGCTCAGGACCATTTGGTATGGTACAAAGAAAAGGATGATCGCTGTATAGATCTGTTTGGGTCTAACTTCTTCGGTAACGGCCGTAAGGTCCCGGCTCCGCGAAGGTGGTTCTTTGAACAGGGCCCGCTGCCCTTTGCCCAATCCATCGGCCGCGGGGGCCACCCCTGGTTTCCCGTACCGATACCGGGATGGCCTCATACAGATGCTAGAGGAAGTTCCGCGAGGTGGATTTCAGCGTACCACCGTGGTCAGGCCTGAAGGCGGAAGGGGTGCGCCCGGTCCCGAACCGCTGCTATACTCGTACGCTCCGATATCCCAAGCGGTTCCCTGGGGCCTTGACAGTCCATTGATATCCGTAGTGAATAACGCACTCCCGTCGAATCCGGTGTCCACCGTGCCGACACTGGCGCCGGTAGGAGCCCAAAGATTCGTCTGGGTGTATCCCTGAGCAGTAGCCGCAGTGGGGGTCTGAACCAGGTTATTAGATCGTGTATAGCTCGCTGCCGGCCCACTATCATCGGTGGACACGCTCGTGCCGATTACGTGGTTGTTCCTGATAACGATAGAAGCCGGCTGCGGGACGCCATTGCGATTTACGATGTGAACGAATGGAGTACTGGCCGGTATGAATGCTGTATTGTTGTAAATGTAGTAGGTACCGCTGGTTTGATTATCGCCATAATCGTACGGCTCGATCTCGACCGCGCGTTGCGCACTGATCTGTCCATAATAGACATTGTTGTAGTTGTACAATGTGGCATGGCGGCCGTTTAAATACGACATATTGGCACCGCTGCTGATGTCGTGAAAGATGGAGTTGCGGATATAACCTACGGTCTTGCCAAGAGTTTCAGCGTCAAGATATACTCCGTTCCAATGGTAGTTGCCATCGAACCCCGATTGAGGATAGCAGATGTTATATATGGTGTTATGGTCGAAATTGAGAGCGAATAGCACGGCGCTCGAGTTGTCGTGGAGCCGGCTGTTCCTTATCGTGCCGACGAACCGGAACATAACTCCGTTCCAATGGGCCTGGTTCTCGGAGTTCTCGATTTCGCAGTTGTCAATGACGATCGTATCCACATTGGCATTGTACGCTGTGAAAATCACGCCGCCATGAGCATCGTCGGTAGAACTGCTCGTGTTCCAGCCGTGCAGGTAACAGTCTGTGATGTTCAAAAACGACGGGGAGGTTCCTGAAATCAGGCCATATCCGAAGTTTGATGCGGATGTGACGCGTTTTAGTTCCAGGTTATCGATGGTGATGTAGGAATGGCTACCGACCACTATCGCATTCGCGTCTACATATCCCCCGTCGAAGATCGGCCGCGTCCAGGACGTTCCGGTAAACCAGGTTTGGTCGACGCCATAGTAGATGACATTTCCAGCCGAGCCGTTCGAAGCAAGCGTCAGAGGAAGCGCCGTATTGTCCCATGTCACGCCGCCCTTGAAAATAAACTGATCGCCCGGCACAGGGGTGTGGCCCGCACAACTTCCCGAACACCCCGGCATTCCCGGGGCCAGCCGCCATGCGGCCGTCTTCGAAGTGCCGGTGCTGGTATCGCTACCGCTCGAAAAGTCAATGTAGTACGTGGCCGCCAGAACATTACAACACAGCATCAGGGGTGCGACAGTGAGGACTAGGGCTGGAAACCGCATAACGGCATGGTATGCTTTCGAGCCACCTCGGATCAAGCCCGACGAACGTTACTTTCGGGATGTTAACCTTCGTGGGGTGCGTTAACGAATCCCTTCACCGTTCCCGTGCTCGCGCGCCAGTTAAACCTAAACTGGATGGCTTCTGCCACATCGCCACAAGCTCGAAATGGATCAATTCCTCGAGCGAATACTCCAGCAGCTCTCCTCGAGCCTGGAGCGCGGCGGCCTGACGGCCGATTTCATCTATATTTTTGGGTCCGTTGAGCTGCAACTGGGCTCCTGGCATCTCGCGTTCGATGATGCCTTTCCACTCAGCCAGGCGCAGCCGATTCACGTATGCCGTAGGGCGAATCATGTCGGCAAGTGCAGGCCGCAGATGCTGCCATCCGAGCACGTCAGCGTGCTTGCTGGAATCCCAGATGCGGCCGTCGAGGTGACCCGTCTGGCTGGTATACAGATGGATCGACGCGAAAAAAACACCGTCATCGCGGAGCACCCTCGCGATCTGGCGCAACGCCGTCCCGGGTTCCGGAACATGCTGGAGAACTGAACGGCAGTATACGAAATCAAATGAATCCCCCGCGAATGTCAGGTTACGGACATCCATCTGTTTCACGGCAAGATCCGGGAAGTTCTTGACCCCGATATGCTGGCAGAATTCCCGCCGGATTCTCCGGTCGATTCCCAACAACTTCCGCCCAATGGTTTTCGCAGTCCGAACTGATCCATTCCACCACCACATCTTCAGATACGAAAGAGGGCCGGCTGCGATAACATCCAGGTCGACGCCGACAATCGTGTTACGAAGGGAAAGATATGCCATCTGCAGGCGTTGTTGACCCGGACCAATCTCAAGAACTGATTTGCCTACCAACTCCACATTCGTCGCCTGCCGGATACACAACTCGATCCTTTGCATATCCACCACTTTGTCGGACACGGCCGTCTCATAACCCGACACTAGCCGGTACTTAGCACGGATGTCCTGCCAGACAGTCCGGAACTGAACATTCGTTGACGTATATGACAGCATTGTCGCTCGACGTGGTGAAGGAGTTCGCCTTACGCACCGGAGCAACCCGGAACCGCTTGTCTCCAGCGCCGCTCTAGTGTTGCACTCTGGGGTGGCACACCACTGAATATCCGGCTATGACCTGCCCTACCGGAAGTACGGCGGCACTCCTCCCGACCGCGAGTTTGACGACGCTCTCAAACTCTGACGGAGTACATCCATATGCTGATGGGCTGGACGATAGATCATGGGTATAAAATATAAGCCATCCCCTGTGCTCCGCGTTCTTGGCAAAAAGGCGATCCAAGGCCTTCAGATCGAAGGATTGGCTGTACAAACTGTTGGCGCGGAGGAGATTCAAGTCGACTGGAGATGCATTCACGCCGGGAGCGATGCCCCGGCAGCTCGAGACCTGAGCGCCGATCCGCATTTTAGCCCGGCGGGTAGCGTGGCCATAGGGATAAGAGAAATGATGAGGTGAGCGAGTACCCGTAATCCGTTCGACCGCCACTCTTCCTCGCTGCACGTCCGCCTCGAATTCGCACAAGCGGGAAATTCGGGACGAAACGTGACCGAAGGTGTGGCTGCCCAGCTCATGTCCGTCGCGAAGCAAGGTCTCCAGATCGTCAGCACAAAACTGCGGACCGAGTTCATTCACCCGTGCCATTAACCCCATTGCGGCATAATATGTCCCCCGGATTCCGTAACTCCTGAGTATGGCACCTCCAACAGACAGAGCCGATTGGGGAAAATCGTCAAAAGTGAATGACACGGTCGGCATGGGATTGACCAAGCAAAGCATACGCCGATGAACCGCGAGAACCGCCTGCTGGCGAAGCTGGCCCAGAAATTTGCGGAGGACCATGAAGAATGCCTAAGCGCACGGGATGCATTCGACGATTTGCACGATGCCATCATCGAGGATAGGGCGACCCTCTGGAAAAACCATCGACGTAACTCCGGCGTTCACGGCGCGCTCTTCCATTCCAAGATCCAAGAAAACCCGGCCGGACAAGGCATTCCGCTCGGTCTTGCGATAGTCGGCCCAGAATTCAGTGCCAGCGGCCGCGTATTTGTGCAGGAGATAACTAATGACGGCGTGTTCCACACGTTTACCCTGGACGCGACAACTGAACATGAGGTCGATCATTTTAGGCGTCCGGGAGTCGACTATGGAAAAACCAACAATCCCGTAGCTTCCAAAGCGGTCGCGGCACTCAATAACATATGTATCGAGGTTGGGGGTAGCCTCTATCTGCTGGAGGAGCGTCCGCTCGTAACGATTACCCGAGAAGTTCATCTGGTTCGTGCGCTGAGTGAGTTCGTGGACACGCTCCAGGTTCGAAGCCGAGAGGGATGCGATCCTCAATTCGATCCTACAGTCGCGCAGAAAGTCTAAATAGTCGCCAGTGAATCCCTTCGCCACGGCCTGTCGTTCCACCTGTTGCTGGTACATCTTGCGTCGTTGGCCACTTTCTTCGGTTGGCTGCGTCTGGCATTCCGGCAGCAGAAGAAGCTCCCTATAACGGGCAGCGGGGAGAACCCGTATTTCGGAACATGCCGATTGCACCTGCGTAAGCTCAAACGCCGAATCGTCTATGAAGAGCAGCGCACTGGTAGCGATATTCAGGCTATGGGCGATGGTCTTCATCCCATCGCTCTTTAAATCCCAGGAGATCTGCGGATAAAGGAAGTAGTCATCCAGCGAATGGGACTTAAGCACTCGCATTGCGTCATCGAAGTTGTTCTTGCTCGCGATCGAGTGAAGGATGCCACGGCGGTCGAGCTCTTGTATGACCTCAATAACTCCCGGTTTCAACCTTAGCGCTTGCGGACCATCCTCCACGAGAACGCCATCCCAAAGCGTGTTGTCCAGGTCCCATACGACGCATTTGACAACAGACTGCGGCTCGGTTTTCGAAAGCAGCTTTTCCTTGCTCGTGACAAAGTCAAGCAGTCCAAAAAACAGGGCAGTATCGTCTGGAATGTCGTTCGGGATAAGATCCACGCCGAACGGTGCCTGCAGATCCACTATCCGGGTGATGTCTTCCACGGGAATCCCTTCGCGGTGAAAGCCCGGACTTACAGGAATGAGCCGCTGATAAGGGAAGGCCCCGGGGCCCCCGGCCGAGCGAACCGTTAGCGAGAGGTGCACTGTCTGTCTGCCCGGGTTATAGCACTCGATCACGAATAGGTCCGGCTTCTGCGTCGAAGTCCTCCCGTTAAGTGCCGTTCTTTTCTTCAAAGTATAGCGCTTCGTTACGATGAAGTTGCGGGCCGCACGGGGAACGGGTAATTGGTTGAGAACAGAGCCGATTCTCCGATCGCGTTCTTCAATCCGGTCCGCTTCGTCCAGCGAAACCAAGCGGATATTGCCCGGCGACCACAGTTTTCCCCATCGTTTGAACCGTATCTTCAACAGATAAGAATTCACCGAACCGGCACAATCTACGCGGACCATTCCATCGATGAACCGGCGGCACCGCCCATCCTCGCGGGGATTGTATAGATCGCAACTTCTATAACAGGTTGGCCAGACGCATTCCGTGCAGTGCTCCCCCCAAGGCAGTACGGTCCTGGCGGCCACCTTCTCCCGCAACTCGCGAAACCGCACCACGATATCAGGCGGGAGTTGGATCGGCTCAACAGCGCGATTCGTTTCCACTTCGTACATAAGATGCGCCTATGGTGCAGCGTTCGCGCAGGGCAAAACAGCGGCCTGTGTCGGCAACCGGCTGGAAGGCGAGCCGGCCCGGGCGGAGATCCGCGTTTGCAATTCCTGCGTAAGCACCTCGAGGATGCGCACGGCACTTTGTCCGTCCCACTTTTCGGGTATGCTGCCGCGAGATTGCGCGGCGAGTTGGCGCTGCACGGCCCGGCGGATCCCACCCTCGGTGACTCCCGCCAAAACATTCGTTCCATGCTCGATGGTGACCGGCCGCTCCGTGTTCTCCCGCACCGTCACACAAGGAACTCCCAAACAAGTAGTTTCCTCCTGAACGCCGCCGGAGTCTGTTACTACCAGCTGCGCGCTCTTCATCAGACATACAAAGTCAAGATACGAGAGCGGCCGGATCATTCGAATCAATTTTCCATTTCCATCTCCGGCACGTGAGACTGGGAGTTTGTCTGGACCCTGCGGCGCTTCAAAGTAGTGCTCCAAGCCCAGTGCCTGGATACTCTTCTGTGTTCGCGGGTGGGTAGGAAAAACGATCGCATACTCTCCGGCCAGCCCCTGAAGGCCCTCCAGAATGTTTGAAAACGCCTCTCTGCAATCGACATTGGCGGGCCGGTGCAGGGTAAGCAGGACATATAGCCGGATTGTCCCACTCGCGTGATCGCGAAGGTCAAGCTCCTCGATCATCTTTGAATCCTCCGCCTTGCCGAGGAATCGGAGGAGCGAGTCGATCATGGTGTTCCCCACAAAATGGACCTTTTCCGCCGCTACTCCCTCCCGCGCCAGGTTGCCCAGGGCACTCCTTTCGGTGACAAATAGCAGATCCGCCAACTGATCCGTGAGAACCCGGTTTACTTCTTCCGGCATAGTCCGGTCAAAAGACCTCAGGCCGGCTTCCACGTGAGCGATGAGAGGCCGGCTTCCATATTCGTCGAAGGAGATCTTGGCTGCGACTAACGCGCACGCAACGGTCGAATTGACATCGCCCACTACCACCAGGGCATCCGGCTTCTCCTTCGCCAGAACTCCCTCGAATTTCTTCATGATCTCAGCAGTCTGTGTCGCGTGCGATCCCGAACCCACGCCCAGGTGGGCATTTGGACATGGCAAGCCGAGATCCTCAAAGAACGAACCGGACATGGCCGGATCGTAATGCTGGCCCGTATGCACAAGGACGTGCTGAATACAGAGCGGCCCGCCGCGTCGATTGTGCTCACGAATGGCGTCCACGATCGGGGCCACCTTCATGAAATTCGGGCGCGCTCCCACTACGGACATTATTTTCATTTGGGCCCCTCCCAAACCATTTCGGCTCTATGGCCCGCAAAGGCGTATAGCAGCCATCCGAGTTCGTAGGGGCGGCATTCCCATTTGATACCCGGTTTTTCGGTGGCTTCTTCCTCATATCCGGATTCGAGCAGGGTCCGAGCCCGGTTTAGATACCGTTTAGATACCGATGCGGGATAGACACTCCGCCAAATCAGCTTATCCGCCTGCTCTCTTAAATCCCGGCCCACTTCATTTGTTTCCGAGATCCACCTTAGTCCGGCATAGATCCATCGTGTAAAGTCTGCTTGCGTGGCTTCGCCCACCGCAAACAACGCCATCGGCGCCATACCGTGTTGATGTACCGAATAGACCGGGTATCTTTCAACGATACGGCCGTTTCTGGCATCGTAATGCCACCACCACTGCCCTCGTGATCCCTGCGCCCGGCATATCGCCTCAGCACAAGAGCGGGCCGCCTCAATCGCCGCCGTCGCTCCGTATGCCTTGCCGAATTCTGTCAGTGCGTAAATCGGATACACCTGGTCGGCGAAGCTGCCGATATGGCCCCGCAATATGCCGGCGAGACAGCCATTTCTCGCCATATGTCCGAAGAAGCCTTGGTCTCCCTGATTCTTCTTCAGAAGTTGATAAGCCTGAACCGAACTCTCTTTCAGGCCAGCACGGTCTCCGCCAGCGGTACTGGCGTGCGACAATCCGGACAGAAACCAGGCCAGTTCGGTTGTTCGCCCCTCGACCGCTTCCCGATAGCGGCTCAACGCACCGGTAATGTCCTCGCGTCTTTCAAGATCCCTCAGACGTTCAGGCGACACCAAAGCACAAACCCACAAAAGCAATCCTAAGTCGCCGATGTTGTCGATCCAGCGCGTGTCTTCCAGTATGCCGCCGAGCACCTGTCTGACGTCGACCGGCGGCTCCATGCCGCTCTCTTCGCACCGGTGGAGTCCCATCAGGGTCATCATGGTGTAGCGGTGCGATATTCCCTCCTGCACTATCCCGGACGCGCTGCGCCGAAGTCGATGGCAGAAAAGTTGCGCTTCCCGATTGAACATCCGAAGCACACCGGCCATCGCCAGTTCCCTGAGTTTCCCGATGCCAGCTTCATCCGCCGCGGCACCGGCAACTGGACTTGCCGGTGGGCCCAATAATGGATTCTGCATTAGTTCTCCACAACCGATATGACATTCTCCACAATTCGCCTCAGAGTCTCGTTATTGCCGCCATCGAAGCAGGCGCGTCGCACCCTTCGCTCCAAGATCAGTTTGTTCTTCACATCCTCCGTGCTCTCCAGCAATATCAGCCGGCCCTGGTCTGCCAGATATCGATCGACCGCTCCGATATGACCGCGAAAAATGCTGTAGACCGGCACACTCAGTGCGGCGGCTTCGCGGTTCATTGTGCCGCCGCCGCTAATGACCAACTCCGAGTGCCAGATGAGATTCAGCCCATCCACCGTCCGCGCGGGAACCACGACCTTGCCCGTCACAAACAGATCGCTCCACGTCCCCCGAATTGACGCTTCCTGCCTCTGATTCCGTGGCAACAGAATTACCTTGATGTCCGGCCGCTCGCCCAATACTCTGAAGACGGACGCCAGCAGCTCTTCACTCTCGGGATTGTGGTAGTGCGCTTCGTTGGCAGGAGGCCGCAATGTGACCACAAAATCGCTATCGCGAATGCCGAGTTCGGACAGAATGGAAGCGTCCGGCCGAAACCGTGGAACATAGACATCCTCTTTGATGCCCGGGTACCTCATAACTGTTCCGTTCATCTTGATCGCGCTGTCGCCGATCACGTCCGGCGCCATCAACCATTTCGGGTGAAAGATCCCGAGGCCTCCAACGAATTCGTAATCGAATATCACGATGGATGGAATGCGCAGAAGCATCGCTAGCAGCATCTGCGAGCGCGAGCCGTGCGAGACCGCTAGATCCGGTTTGCTCCGCAACACTACCGGCGCTAGCTGCGTCGCCCGCATACACAGCCCCGCCACTTTGAGAGTCCGCGATTTACCGTAATGGCGCCCGATCCACCGGCATTCCAGATTCAGTAGACTGGCTAGTCCACGAACCTGAAAGCATTCCCGGGCGGTGATCAGTATCGAAAACCCGCGGCCTTGAAGCTCCTCGATGATGGGCACAAAAAAAGGCACATGTGGGGAGTTATCGAGGTCTATCCAAATGGTCTTGTCTGAGGTTTGCTTCATTATTTGCACGTCTCTATGGGTTCGATCAATACCTACCAGGACCCTCCGCTCGCGCTCCCGACCCCGCGCTGTGGATTAATCGATTAGTCCCGCAGTCTTGCCGACCCACTCCGCACCAGCGGGAGTTTCGAAACTATTCGCGGCTCCATCGTCTTTAGCGAAAATAGCGTAGCCTTTTCGCAGGTCCGGGTTATGGTCCAGAAGCACATACGCAGTGTTCGTTAGAAGCGAACTATAGGCGTTATGTGCTTCAGGTGTATTAATATCCTCTAATATCACGAACCGCGCCGCGCAGATTTCCTCGTACAGTGAACCGGAGATATCGATTTCCAGGCTTAGTTCCGAGGCGTCGATCACCACGGCGTCAAATGCCTCGACGTGATTAGCTTCCTTGATGGTACGAATCGTGCGCCGTAAAGTATCGGCAGCGTCTGCCCGGCCTGGTGGCGCCAGTTCAAACCATCCCCGGCGGCCTGAGTCCGCCCCAACCTTCCCCGTCTTCAGACGCCATCGCCTTGACGCACTCAGGCAAAAGACAGACGGTTGGTCGCCGTTCTCCGCTAGCCCCGCCAATGCCGCGTCGGTGCACGCCTCACCTTGCCGCGCGCCCGCAATCAGTGCTGTTGTAATTCTCTCCTCTCGAAGCAGCTCTTGGACCAGCCCGAAGTACTCGTCGTTCCTTCTTTCCGAGATGCGATAGGGCAGAAAATAGCCGAACCTCGCTTCGCAACGATGTAGCGTTTGTCGCAGCCACGACCGTACTGCCCCGCGCAGCTTTGTGAAGGCGAGACGCCGCCTGAATATCTGTACATCGGCGCTTTTCCGGGCAACCTTGGTGTGGCGCGCGCGACTGCGAGGAGAGTTCTTGGTCGCATCGCAGGCATCCCTATTCGGGCCGATTGGAGATCTGCGGGACAGAGCCCAAATTAGAACCTGCGCCCATTCAGGCCGGCCACACGCACAAAGCATTACACACACTTCCCGGACCCATTCGAGTAGGGTTCGGGCGGGCAATTGATGAAGGCTGGCGCGGCCGCCAGGGCCGGCCTCCTCGCAGACGGTCGGGTTTGACTCGCGATTCTGCAATACCTTGGCAACCCATCTCGCACGATCCAACTCGGAATGCCGGAGCCATTCGAAGGCCCGGCCGCGTTCTACCGACTCGTCCACTCGGCCGAGACATATCAGCGCGAGAATCATATACGCCCACTCGACAGGATCCGGATCAACGGCATGATATTCGGCGAGTGTAAATTCCAGCGGCTTAACCACAAAAGAGAGGGCGAGTTTCGCGTTGCCCTTGTAGAGGTTACAAAGCGCGAGCCGCAACTGCGGTTCGGGCATGTAGGGAATAAAGTGTGTACACTTCAAATACAGGCGTTCGGCTTCGTCATATTTGCCACGCCACAAACATCCATCGCCTTCACGGAGCAGTCGCAAATGAAGTGCACCAGAGGTTATGCCCGCGCCATCCCTCTTCGAACTGTCGCCTGCGATGCGCATCGGCCCAAACGGGCTGGGTTGCACGATTCGCTGGCCAGGTGCGAGTTTTTGGCGCAGGAGAAACCATTGCAGCAGTTGGTCCCGATGCCTTAAGGTATGACGGGAATGCACCAGGTCATGGCCCGCATCAATGATCTCGCGCAATTGATCGGGGTTCCGAAACAGGGAGTCCAGTTTGTCTAGAACGTTGTCAGGCTCCGCAAATACGCAGTTGACCATATCTGCGAAGCCCGCGGCCTCGAGCATCGGCGTTCTCTCGGTAACCAGACATGCTTTGCAAGCCGGCACTTCAAAATGTTTGCGGACTACTTCTCTAACCACCGTGCCGCATGCCGGCACAAACCAAGACGCATTCAACAGACGCGCGTACTCCTCGCCGACGCTCACCTGCCGGGCGGCCTTCTGCGGGGCGTAGCCGAAATGCGGACAGATGAGCGACGGAATTATCCCAGATACGCGGTGGAGAACCGCCTTCCGCCAAGGATACAGTGCGGCTTTGTTTCCCGTAAAGAGCACCGGAACATTCTTCCACTGCCCGTAATCGTGGTAGATCTCGTCATCGACAAAGTTCGGCATCACAAACAGGTTTGCGGCGATTGAAGGCATGTTTTCAGCCGCGGCCGTGGCAATGGCAAAGAACGTCTCGATGCCCCAGTGGTCCATATCAGACAGGAATCCGGAGCGACCACAGCAGAACGCATCGGCGTTAAGGAATCCTACTTTGGGAACATGGGCATGAGCATCCGTATTAATCAGCTTCGGTCTTCGGCAGGACGCAAACGGTACACCACTCTCGAACAGTGTCAGATCCGGTGCGAATCTCTCGCAGATTTGCCGGTAATCGGCATCCTCATTGATGACCGTCACATCGAAGAACTGGGCGAGGCATTTGACGTGTTCCCGCTTATGCGCTAAAAGGAATGGCGGTATTCTGTCATCGTACTGATTCTGAAAAAATATGAGACGCGGCTTGCATTTCGGTTCTTGCATATCGCGCTGTACTGTTGCCGGAGAGTTGTTCAGTAGGTTCGTATCCACTGTTACACGCCAGAGTTGCCGCTAACTCGTGGCTAGGCCAAGCGCGCGGACCTGGCGAATAAGGGCTCTTAGGGACCGGGGAAGTTGATCCACTGGCACGAGCGTCGTTAGGGCCTTCATTGAGTACCCCGTAGTAACAAGGGTGATGAGCGCACCGAAGCAGGTACCGGGAGCCTTCGGCGCGATGGTAATGCAGCCATACGCTACGGCAATCAAACACAGAAATAGCATCCCCGTTCGCCTGTTCTCGGGCGACCAACGGAAGTCGCTAAGGCCGCGCACAAGCGGATAGATCATAAGTCCGTGAAAAATATACGAAGCGAAGAATGCGATGCCGGCACCGTTCAGGCCGAATGTAGCGACACAGATCCACGCGAGAGCGAGGCTGACGACGGTCCAGGCGAATTCACTCCAAAAGAAGATCGCCCGCTTGCCTTTTGCCAGGATAATAAAACCCATCGGCCAGGAGACTACTTGCAGCGTCGCACCCAAGCATATCCACCGGAGAAGCGCAACCGCTGCGTCGAATCTCGCGCTATACAACACCTCGATCACCACGGGCGCAAATGTGAGGGTTGCGATAACGCCGGGACCTGCCAGCAGCAGGCCGACTCGCGCTTGTTCGTTCACCATACGGTTGCAGGCGGTATCGTCGCTCGCGCACGCCGTCAAGCGCGGATAAAAGTCGGCCCCCATGGCCTGAAGAATGATTCCAACATATAGCCCTCCTAGCGCCCACGCCGATTGGTACAGGCCCGCTCCTTCAACCCCCACTCTATGTAGGACGGCGATTCGAACTACTAAGGCAATCCCCATCGTCATCAGACCACTCGCCATGAATGCCAATCCCAGCTTCAACAGCGCGGCTGTCTCGCGCCCCAACTCCGCGGCCGTCATCGGAACAGTTTGCACGACTACTGTGCGGCTATACCACCATGAAGTGATACAGCCCGTTACGGCTACACCCAATAGTGACGGCACGACACCTTTTTCGCGGAGGACAAACACCACAGGGATGGTGACTAACGTACCGAAAAGAGCACTTAATACGCGTATTCTGGCAAGATCCGCGATGCGACGGAGTCCCTGTATCAACGCGCCCTGCCCGTCGGAAACCAGGGTAAAAAACACCGCGACGGAGAGCAGGGAAACCGCAGTGGAACGTCGGTCAGTGCCGAAAGTGTAGGCGGAGATCTGCCTCGCGAGAATAACGAGCAGGGCGCCGCCCAACAGTCCGAGGAGGACGGCTATGCGCCGCAGCACGACGGTAGTTTGCGCGATCCTGCGGGCATCGCCGCTGCCTACGGCCTCGGCAATCTGGCGCACGCCGCTGCTATTGATGCCCATGCCGGCGACACTCTGGGTAAGACTGGCGATTGATCCGTAAAGGCCAAACAACCCGACTCCTGCCGGACCAAGCAGCAAGGCTATGGTCTTAGTGCGAACGATTCCGATTCCGATGTTCAGCACTGAGGAGCCCCCGATCAGTGCTGACGACTTCAGAATGTGACCATAGGTGTGTTTCGCCGGATCCGCCGCCTGTGACGGCTGATGTAATACTTCGACCGCATTATCTGCGGACGGTGTGCTGCCACGGGTAGAGGACATAGTACTGCGTTGGTCTATCTAAATGCGCTATACCCTGGCTTGACAACCGATCTCTCTGATACTCTCGACGACGTAGTCCTGCTCTTCGTCGCCCATTCCACTGAACAGCGGCAACACTAAGGCGGTGTCCGTGACCAGGTTTGTGACCGGCAAACCGGCATCCCACGTCTCATTACGATAGGGCACCTCCCTGTGAATTGCCATAATTCCCCGGCGCGAGGCGATTCCACGATCGAGAAGTTCCTGCATCAGGTGATCCCGGCTTATGGGCGCATCCGACTGGAGGCGTACCATATAAGACTGAAAGTTGTGGCGAGCGTATGCGGGTTCCTGTGGCACAACCAGCCACGGAATTGAACTCAGACATGTCGAGTAGCGCAGGGCCAGAGCCCGCCGCCGGGCAAGCATGTCGTCGAGACGTTGCAACTGTACCAGTCCTATAGCAGCCTGCAAGTCGGTCATCCGATAGTTGTAGCCGACTTCGTCATAGCTTTCACTCATCACCGTGCTGGCGCGGTCTCGCGTCAGATCCGATACCGTCATCGCGTGTTGTCGCAGCCTGCGCAGCCGCGCCGCCCCCTCTTCATTCGCGGTCGTAATCATTCCGCCCTCGCCCGTCGTCAGGATCTTGCGAGGATGAAAGCTGAAGCAAGCCATCAAGGTGTGCGGCAGCCCGATCCGCCGACCTTTGTACGCGGCACCAATGGCACAGGCAGCATCTTCAATCACCAACAGACCATGGCGTCTCGCAATCTCAGCGATTTCATCCAGCGCCGAAGGCAACCCGATTTGGTGAACCACCAGAATAGCTTTCGTCCGGGGCGTAATAGCGCGCTCGATCGCGGCCGGGTCCATGTTGTACGTGGACTCGTCGATGTCTGCAAAGACCGGAGTAGCGCCAGCGTAGACGATCGCATTGGCAGTAGCGATAAAAGAAAGGCTGGGGCAGATCACTTCATCACCAGATTTGATGCCGGCTGTCATTAGAGCGACGTGTAGGGCGGTCGTGCAGGATGACACCGCCACAGCATAGGGTGCGCCCACATACTCGGCGAATTTGCGCTCGAATTCCGCAACTCGCGGCCCCTGGCTCACCCAACCGCTGCGGAGCGCTTCGAGCAACGCCTTTTCTTCATCCGCGCCGAACGAGGGCCGCGCGACCGGGATGGTCTTCGTTGCGACGCTGCTCATTGAACCTCCACGACAGCCACCGCCGTCTGTTTGGCGGCCTGCCGCCAGCGAATCAGCTCTCGAAGACCGTGCTCCAAAGAAACCAAGGCCCTAAAGCCCAGCATGCTCTCGGCCTTCCCCACGGCTGCACGACGCCTCTGTACGTTTCCGACACGGCGGGCTTCGCGATATTCGGGCTGGAGCGACGAACCAGTGAGACGTAGAACGAGTTTGCAGAGATCGGTGAGGCTGGTTTGGACGCCAGTACCGATATTAAAGGCGTCATCGGTGATGTCACTTTGTGCCGCCAACAGGTTCGCCCGGGCTACGTCTCCGACATAGACGAAGTCCATTGATTGAGTGCCGTCACCAAAGATCAGCGGGGCCTTGCCGGCTTCGACCGCGTCGAACCAGCGAATGAGCACCTCTGTATAGACGCCGGCCATGTCCATTCGGGGACCGTATACGTTGAACGGCCGGAATGCGACATAGTTCAAACCGTAGGTTTCATGGAAGGCTCGCAGCATCTGTTCGGTGGCGATCTTTCCGGCCCCATACATGGTCCGGTTGTTGAAGGGGTGCGCCTCATCGATGGGCAGATAGGAAGGCTCGCCGTAAACAGAAGCGGACGATGCCGCAATCACTCTCTTGACCTTGTACTTCTGGGCCGCTTCGAGCACGTTGAAAGTGCCATCGACCAGAACTTCGACGGCCTCACGGGGAAATTCGGCGCACCTAGTGATGCGCAGTGCGGCCTGGTGGAAAATGTAGTCTACGCCCTCCGTGCTGCGGTCAACCAGAGAGGCATCCCGTATGTCCCCTTCGATGACATGGACGTGGCCCCGCTTCAGAGCGGCGTCCAGATTGTTCCAGCTACCGCGGACAAAGTTATCGATCACCCGGACTTCCGAGGCTCCCGAATCGAGGAGCTGATCAACAATGGTACTTCCGATAAAACCGGCGCCACCGGTCACCAGGCAACACGTCCCTGCCAGGCCGTTCATTTTTCCTCCTGGATGTCTATTGCTTCCCTGCGGTCCCGAGTAACGCGGGCTGGCACACCTGCAGCAATGGCGTACTCCGGAACATCGTGTGTGACAACCGCACCGGCGCCCACAATCGAGTGTGCACCGACATACACGCCCGGCAGGATGCTCGCGTTCATCCCGATATCGGCGCCATAGCCGACCGTAACAGGCTTGATCACCAGGCTGGTGGTGATGATCGGAACGCCAGCCGGTACGCCCGTGTGAGCGGAACCCAGGACCTTGGCGCCCGGCCCCCACCCGACGTAATCTTCCAATACCAAGTTTCGCGCATCCAGGTAGGCCTGTGGTCCTATCCAAACGTGATTGCCGATCTTGCAGGTTCCATCGAATCGTCCCTGGATCATGGCCTGCGCCCCTATCAAGACACAATCGCCGAACTCCATTGTTTCCGGGTGCTTCAGGACGACGTTCGGTCCCACTTGAAGATCGTTGCCGACACGCTTGCATAACGCACGCATCAGAACGCGACGCATCAGGGAATCGAACGAACTCTCTCCGGCTCCGAAACGCGCAAAGAGAGCCAGTAACTCTTCCCGTGGGTACGATCCTATGAGAAACGCTGCAAACGCAAGCTCCCATTCCGGGTCACTGCGTGTCTCACGGCCGCCGAAGGTCGCTGCGACATACCTGAGTCCGGTATCCGTAACACTCGCTGATTCTGAATTCATCCTATCGCCGACACCCGAGAGAGCTTCCGTCTTAATCAATCAGAGAGATTGTGCCGCCGCTGCAAAAGACGCGCACCGGCTTGGGCTCAACGAACGCCATTGCCTGCCGTGCGACTTCGCTCTGTTGCTCCGCACCAAGCCCCGGGAACATTGGTAAGGAGAGGATCTTTGCGGCACAACTCTCGGCGACGGGAAACTCGCCGCCTCGGAAACCGAGCCCACGGTACGCTTTTTGTAAATGGAGCGGAATGGGATAATGGATTCCGGTGCCGATTTTCGCTTTGGCGAGGTGCTTCTGAAGCGCATCTCGGTTTTCCACGCCGACCACGTATAGGTGGTATGCCGCTTTGGCCCATGTGGGCTCAAACGGAAGTTTAATGCTGGCCCCAGCCGGCCTCAGCAACTCCTGATAGCGGTCGGCGGCCTCACGGCGCTCCGCATTCCAGTGGGCTAAATGCCGTAGTTTTACCTGTAAGATGCCAGCCTGAATTGCGTCCAATCGGCCGTTGTAGCCCTCGACATCGTGATAGTACTTCTGAGCCTGGCCATGATCACGAAGCATCCGAATCTTCTGCGCCAGAATCGAATCATTGGTAGTGACCGCGCCAGCTTCGCCGCACGCACCAAGATTCTTGCCAGGATAAAAGCTGAATGCCGCGGCCGCTCCGATCGATCCGGCGTGCATCCAGCGCCTCTCTTTCGCTGAGAAATACTCTGCGCCGTGCGCTTGGCACGCGTCTTCAAAAACAGGCACGTTATAGCGGTTCGCGATTTCCAGGATCGGGTCCATCTCGGCGGTCTGCCCATAGAGGTGCACCGGAAGCACAGCAGCAACCCGCTTTCCATGATACCGATTCATAATCTGGCCATTTTTCTGATCGACGTAGCACTTCGTCTCAAAATATTCCTGCAGCCTTGCTGGATCGAGATTGTACGTCTGCTCGCAAACATCTACAAACTCCGGTCGGCCGCCGGCCTGGGAGATTGCCTCTGTCGTGGCAATGAACGTATTTGGCGCGGTGATTACGATGTCACCTTTCTTGATGCCTGCCGCGATCAGAATGAACCGCAACGCATCGGTGCCGCTACCAACGCCTATGCAATACTGAGTATTGCAAGTTGCCGCGAAGTCTCGCTCAAAGCCCTCGACCACCGGGCCGCCGACGAAGCCTGCGGTCTTTAGTGCGGACTCAAAGACAGTAATTAGCTCGTCCTTCAGTTCCTCATGGGGAGTTACGAGATTCAAGAATGGAATTCCACTCATTGCGCTCATCTTTTTACTCCTGAACCGTCTTCCTGAATCCGCAATACCCGAGCCGGATTTCCGGCTACTACCCCATACGCGGGGACACTCTTCGTCACCACACTACCGGCTCCGATCATAGCCTTCTCGCCAATCGTCAGTCCCGCCAGAATAGTGGCGCCAGATCCGATCGAAGCGCCTTTTCTTACAAACGTTGTCTCGGCTCTCCAGTCCGCCTCTGTCTGGAGTTCCCCCTCGTTGGTGGTGGCCTGTGGGTACAGATCATTGATGAACGTCACGCCATGTCCAATGAACACCCCGTCTTCGATCGTGACCCCTTCGCAGATGAATGTATGGCTTGAAATCTTGCAATTTCTGCCGACAGACGCGTTCTTCTGTATCTCAACGAAGGCGCCGATTTTTGTGTTCTCACCAATCTCACAACCGTACAGGTTGAGAAATTTAGAGAGTCTGACATTTGGCCCAAGCTTCACGTCATCAGCAATGCAGAGATAGTTGTTCATAAGGTAATTGGGGTGCCCCTCTCTCGCAATGACCGATCCGACGCCTCCAGGAGTCTTACGACTCGCAAACCGGCTTCACCATCATTCAGCGGAAGTTCGTCATTCTGTATGCAGTTAACAAAGTGCTTCGCTTCCGCCGATAAGGCTTCCACCTGATCGACCTTGGGCGCCCACATGTCGCCGGACCGATAGCTGACCAGCAGATCGTGAACGTTCTGTCCACTGGTAATGTTTACGCCCCGGTCGTAGACCTTCACCTTCTCGTCCGCCTCAAGGTCATTCCACACCACCATCTTTTTCTCGCCGCCTAGCAGTGTCGTTCTGACTTTCACTGGCGAGAGCCAATTGACATTGAGATGCGCGATCATACCGCCGGCACAGTAGATGGTTATATACGCAACATCCTCATGTCCGTTGAGGTGTTTTTCACCGGTAGCAATCACGGTCACCGGCTTGTCCTTTATCAAATAGTCCATAATGGACAAATCGTGAGGCGCCAGATCCCATATGACGTTCACATCATGCTGGAAGAGGCCTAGATTGACGCGCGTCGAGTCATAGTAATAAAGCTTTCCCAGCGCTCCCTCGTCGACCAACTGTCGAAGCTTTTTAACCGCTCCCGTAAAAAGGAAGGTATGGTCGACCATGATCTTGACGTTCTTTCGGGCAGCGAGTTCAATCAATTGCTCGGCTTGCTCAACGGTCGATGTAAACGGTTTTTCAACGAAGACGTGTTTGCCATTGGCGATCGCTGCTTTCGCCAGATCGAAATGAGTCCAGACGGGTGTAACTACGGCGATCGCGTCGATGTTCGGCGAGGTTATAAGTTCGCATGGGTCGGAAGTGGTGTGAATGCTCGGATACGCCAACTTGGCGCGTCCCTGCAACTCCAAAGATCTGTCGCAGATCGCCACGAGTCGACAGTCGGGGACGCTGTTGAAATTCCTGGCTACGCGCGGGCCCCAGTAGCCGTAACCGATAAGACCCACTCTGATCATTTTCGTCCTTTCGTTCTCGGTGCGCTGCGAAAGTACCAAATATCGTTAACATGGCGGGGGCAGAGCGATTTTTGCGGTACAGCGGTCGTCTGTCGGAATGGCACGATGGGAACCCGATTACACGCTCAATACGCGCCTTCTCCCATCAACACTGCCCGTGGGGTTCGGACAAGTATTTTGATGTCGAGCCAAATCGACCACGATCGGGCGTATCTCAGGTCAAGGCGAACCATATCGTCGAACTTTACCCGACTCCTGCCCTCGACTTGCCATAACCCCGTAATCCCCGGCTTGACGGCCGCCAGACGCTGCCGGTGCCAAAGGTCATAATGTTCGACTTCATAGCTGACGGGCGGACGGGGTCCGACTAAAGACATATCCCCTTTCAACACATTGAAGAACTGTGGTAGTTCATCCAGGCTGGTCTTTCGCAGAAAACGTCCCAACGGCGTGATCCGCGGGTCCGCAGTCAGTTTATAGACTTTCTGGTCACTTCCGAGGGCCTGATCGGGGCCGGAAGCCCCTGCTATGAAACGCTCCACGTATTCCTTGTGAATCGTGTGATCGTTATTGACGTACATCGACCTGAATTTTAAGAACGTAAACCTTCTACCGCACCGTCCTAACCTCACCTGCCGAAAGAGTACAGGACCATCTGACGTTAACTTCACCGCGATCGCGATCGCCAGAAACAGCGGAAAGAACAGGATGATCGCTGCCCCGCTCCCGATCATGTCCATCAACCGCTTCCCCAACGAGTCCTCTTGCCGAGCGCTTTCGAGCGCTAAGGCTAGCTGTAAAGTTGAAGAGGCTGGGCCGCTCAGACCATCGTCACCCCAGTCCTCGGGGAAGACGTGAAATGAAAGGCGGATTTCGTTGACATCCTGGATACTGAGGACGCTATAGAGCGCGTTTGTCACCTTCCTGGAAATTGCATTGACGACAAATTTCTCTTCAGTTGCTCCTATCTCTGTGAAGATGACACCGAGAATTTTACCGTCTTCGTACCAGCCCAGGATGTCCGTAGTTCGGGTGGATCGCATAACCGCGGGTATTAGCGTCGTGTCGACGTGCTCGCTGGCGCGCAAACCACCAAGGTCGAGCAGCATCAGCACAAAATGTCTGCCCGAGCGCTCCATGCGCTTACGCTCCACGCTTAGCGTGCGGATAAAGAATCCCTGGGGAAGCATCCCGAGGCGTGAAGACCCCTCGGTGGCGGTCGAGAGCGGGGATTGCGATCGAGAACGTTCCTTGAGGCCCAGCATATTTTTCAACACGGTTTGCACCCTCTCGCGATTGTCTTCCAGTACTGTTTCGTGCCGGTTAGCAACCGGCACGTCCGCGCGGTGAGTTCCGAACTAGATGTCCGGCGTCGATCGAGGACTGCACAGGAAGGGGAATTGGCGATTACACGCCTGAGTTGCATAGACATCGCACGGCCCGCGTCGGGCCTGCCAGTGTCAATCGTCCCGGCGACGGATGGTTTTGGAAGATTCGCCGAACCAACCGGACGTCCTGCTTGGACGTTACCCTGATCAGACTTCCTTTGGATGTTTCCTTAGAACGCGGAACTGGTCGAGAATAATCTCCGTTCAAGAGCGCGCTACGTGCGCGGCATGTTTCCTGGCGCTTGTCCAGGCAAGTGGCAGAAAGAAGCCGGCGACTTCAGCACGGGGCCGAGTGCTTTCTTCTGGCAGCATAACTGACGCCTCCCATGCAACGCACCGGAGTTACCCGCCTACAAGCCGCGATCCGCCATATTGACCGCCGCTACTCCGCTTCGCGATGGTTACCATGAGGTCGTTCCATTCTAGCTTGTTCTTGAGAGACTTCCATCGGCGGCGGACGTTATCGGGCCAGCCATCCTCTTCGTCGAGAAACATGTCTGCCTTAATAGACTCTCCAGAACGTATGAGCGCATCCAGTATGGCGTCGGCGGTTTTGGAACTGGGAACATTGATCAACCCGAGAACGGCGATATCTTTGATCGCAGTTACCTCTTTGTTGACTACCTGCCGTTTCAAACGGTACAGACACCAGTTCATTCTTAACTGTTGGCGTGAAGAGCGCCACCGGAAGTGTTGTTACCTAGTAGTCGGCACGCTTGGTGCGCGTGTTGGAAGACATGCAGCTACCTAGCTTTCGCTATGGTCCGTAGAGGGCGTCAAACTGTTTGCATTGTATACTTTTTGGACTGAATCGCGATTCGTCAGTCGTTGGAATATAGTTGCCCAGAATGACCGCTTATCGCCTGCTGCTTGTTGTCGCTTGAGATTTCGAGGGGTCAGAACCACCGGTCCCTCCGGTTGAACAAGAGGCGTTGCGGATGATGTAGAGGCCGCGGGACATGCCGCAGATCCCGGAACATGTTCGGCCGCCTGCCGCGGCGTGGGAGGCAGCGCTTTCGCGTTGGCTCCCGTATGGAGACGAAGGTCTCTAGATGCAACCATCACGTGCTGGAGGCCAACCCGGCGTTTTGCGTCCGCGAATGCCAGTATCAGTGAGGTATCGCAAATGCTGTTGATGAGGCGTGGAATGCCGCCTGAAATGTTGGCTATCCCGCTAAGAGCATTCGGCTCGAAAGGATGTCTCTCCTTGCCACCAGCACGTTCCCAGCGATGCTGAATATACTCTTGAACTTCCACGGATGTCAGCGGCTGGATCGAAATCCAAAACGAGATACGCTGTTTCAGCTGCCATAAGTCGGCACGATCCAGCGTTTCCTCCAGCTCTTTTTGTCCGGCCAGCACAATCTGCAGTAGCTTCCGCCCGGATTGTTCAAAGTTACTAAGGAGCCGGATTTCTTCTAGAACTTCCGGACTGAGTTTCTGCGCTTCATCGACCAGTAGCACGGAAATCTTTCCTGCAGCGTGGTTCCTCAGCAGTGTTTGATGGAAGATGCTGACCCTTTGGGCTTTGCTCGCAGGTATGATTGTGTGCCCGAACTCCATGAGTGCCATCTCCAGAAACTCGGCAGGGCTCAGTAACGGGTTCAAAATGGCGCTAATCTGCACAGCCGTGGCCGAAAGTTCTTGACGCAGAGTCGCAAGCAGCGTGCTCTTCCCCATTCCCGCATCACTCACAAGAACAGCGAAGCCCCTGCGCGCAAGTACGACATAACTCAGCGCTGCCAGTGCCTCACGGTACTCGGGCGTAAGAAATAGCAGATGAGGATCAGCCGTCAAACTGAAGGGCCGTTTGTCGAGATGAAAAAAGCGTCTGTACATACCTACTGCCGAGCGTCCATTCTTTCGCTTGCAGGCGACTACCCGGATGGAATGCGCTAACTACAGTTTTCTCTTGGCCCGGGGCAAGCAGCCGGAATAGGGTTTTACGTCAGCGCGGATCAGGCCGGCATCTCTGCTGCTGAGACGGTCTGGGCATCTTCGAAGAAGACTGGCTTCAGATTACCGGCCGGCCAAGTATAGGCGCCCCGGAGTAATATTCGGCATGGGTATATCTTTTCAACGACCAAGCTGGGACACAATTCAATAAAACGCCCAGAAACTTAGCCTTTGGAACCGCCCTGAGCGCCTCTTGATACCGTCGACGCTTGGTGTGGTCGGAGCGGATTACCAAAATGACTCCATCGCAGGCTGCTTGAATCAGAGCGTAGTCAGCTACTGCCTCAACTGGCGGCGAGTCCACGATGACATGCCGAAACGAGGTTCGCAACCAGGAACATAGGGCTGGCCATTTCGCCCCCGCCAGCAACTCGGCGGGGCTCGACGGCGAATTGCCGGCCGGTAGTACGTACAAGTTTGGCAACTCCTTTGCGTTGATGACGGCCTGATGCACGCCGCAGACGCCGGCGAGCACCTCCGCCAATCCAGGTGCAACAGGCAGCCCGAGATGGGTGTGGATCGTGGACCTGCGAAAATCCGCATCGACAAGAAGTACTTTGGCATCGCTATTTAACGACAGCACACTCGCTATATTCACCGCGCTGACACTCTTGCCATCGCCGCTCGCAGGACTCGAGACGAGAATGAAACGCGGCTGCGTCGGATGTTGAGTGATCTTCGTGCGTAGAATCCGGTACTGATCGGTTGCTTGTGACTGGTCGCCATCGAATGGAAGAACAGGTGAGCAGCTGGCCGGATTCACTGAGAGCGTCCGGATCTGCGCCGGCGCCACGGCGTTGTCCACCACGCGTCCCGCCATGCGGCTGCCGGCTTCCTCTAGATGCGGTCCGCCAGCATCACTATCGGGCTTGGATGCTACGGCGGCGGTTGACGGGTCCTGAGCCTTCAAAAGAGGGAGAAGGAAATCCGCATTCTCTCTCTCACTTTTCTTTAATGCCTCGAAGAGCTTACTCATTTCTTCACTTACTCAGGGAGACGGGCTCGGCGGCACGGCTTCTCGTTCCGCCTCACACAAGCCAGAGACGCCACGTCACGCTTGTACGTAGGCACTTTAAAACCATGAATGGCGCTTAGCTAGTAGGGGGCGTCATGGGAGCGCAGTCAGCAGTATCATCTGAAATAGCAGAACGCGAGATACATCGTTCCCGCGGTTACACCCAGTACGGAAAGGAGAGCTGAAACACACGCGAGCCGTTTGGTGCGGGTACTTTCCCACCCCTGATCCGCGTGATCAGGATCGGTGAACGGAACCTCGATGTGGGGCACACGCGCGAGTACTGGCGTTTCGGCTGGCAGTTCCCATTCACCCAGAAAGACATTCTGATTAACCTCGACGCTGAAACCCACAATTAGAGCGAGGGCCAGGCTAAGAAGCGTTCCGACAGGGTATAACAGCGAACGCTTCGGTTTAATCGGCTTGTCTGGAACTCTGGCGCGATCGAGCACGGTGAGCCTTTCGGACTTCTGCCGCCTCTCCATTTCCAACGCCATGTCCGCTGCCGTTTTCTTCTCTAAGAGCGATTTGTAATGTTCTCTGGAGATCTCGTAGTCGCGTGTAATCTGGGCCATTTCCTGTTCGCGCACGGGCAGCCGCTCCATCCGGTTTTGACAATTATCGATATCGCCTAGAATTCGCAGTTGTTCGGCCCTTCGATCAGCCAACTCTCGGTCCGTGCCCTCGATCTGCGCCTTCAACGCCGTAACCTGCTGCCGGACGCGAATCGATTCAATCGATTCAACGGCTTGCAGGGATGACGTCGCGAGAGTATCGTTTTCTGTAAGCCCGGCCATTGCTGCTCGTTCTCTCTCCTCCGCCCGCTTTAGAGTTTCTATCTCGGCGCGCAGCCGGATCACATCAGGATGATCATCGCGCTTGCGTATCCGCAATGCGTCGAGTTGCTCCTGTAGGTCCTCCATTCTCTTCTGCAGTGTCGGCGCATTGATTGTCCCCGTGAGGGTTGCCGTTTGCGCCGCGCGGATCTGCCCTGCGAGGTTGGTCTCCGCGATATTCAAGGTGCTTGTGAGAATGACCTTGGTCTGCTGAGCCCGGTTAACGGCATCGCGATTGGACTCCAGCTCCACCTGGAGGCGTGAAAGCGTGTTTACCAAAGTGTCGTACTGCTGTGGCAGCTCGCCGTTATGTTTCAGTTTATAGGAGCTGACTGCTGCCTCTAGCACCTCGAGCGTCTTCTTGGCGTCCTGAAGTTGCCCGTCGAGAAACTCCGACGTGCCCTCCGCTTGTACTGATCGTATCCTCAAATCCTGTTCGATGTAGAGAGACGTCAGACGATTGGCGACTTGAGCGACTAGTTGTGGATCTGATCCCTGATAGCCGATGCGGAACGCGGCTGGCTGCTTCGAGCTCCCGACGCTATCCAGCTTGTCGGCCGTGATGCTGATGTCCTTACGCATCAGTTCCAGAACTCTGTCGGCAGAACGTGTTTTCCGCTCCTCCCGGTACAGGCCGAACTCGTCGATGATGCGTCGTAAATTTCCACTGCTCAGAATCTCTTGCTGAATCCTTGCCATCCGATCCAGAACGTCATTTCCTACCGTTGCAGAGACAAACTTCTCCGGAATCGCTTGGGAATCCACTAAGATCACGGCTTCCGCTATGTAAACCAGAGGTAACCGCCGTATGATGGCCACGGCACAGATGCTGGCGACAAGCCAAACAGCCGCTATGCAAAAGCGTCTCTTCCACAATGCCCTCACAATGGATAGAGCCGAAAAGGCAGGCGAAGACTCCTCCGCAGGTACTTCATCGGCCGTTATTTCTCTAACTTGCTGCACGGGATCACACCCACTTTGTCGCCTGAGGGAGCGCCCTACGACCGGCCTCCGCAAACTATTTCATGGCACGGCACAACGGGACGGACCCAGTCACGATCGATTTCTACCGCGACGGAACGTTGAAGCAGAGGCACCGATACGACCAGCCTACACGTCTTGGCCGCGCTCAAGACAATTCCCTCAACGCCAGCCAGAGCACCGTGTTGAATCAACACCCGGCACCCTGCCTTGAGGTACGGCCACGGTTGGAGGGGGACACCGGAGTGGATGATCGCCTGGATAGCTCCGATCTCGTCGTCGCCAACCGGTGTCGGCACCATTCCAGCACCCACAATCCTAAGGACACCCGGAGTGGTCAAAATCGGCACCCGTCGGTCATTCAGATCAAAACGGCAGAAGAGATAACCCGGAAATAGCGGAACTTCGAGCTCTTTTATCCGGTCTGACCAATGGCGGCGGCAACGGTAAACGGGCAAAAACTCTTCGTAACCCTTATTGCGTAACAGCGTAGAGACCAAGCTTTCATACTTAGCCAGGACGTGTATGGCATACCACCTGCAGTTCTGCAGCGGCGGGTTGCCGTTAGTCGCGGACGGTACTCTTGACGCGTGCATGATTGTGGCTCCTGGGCTGCTTCTCGTCCCACTCTCTTTACCCTGTGTTTCCGGCCCGCGCCGTATAGATGTGCGCTTCAGTGATCTTCCGTTCGCACGTCAGTCCGTGGCGTCTTTGACCTTCTCTAGACTTGCTCCACCTGGGTAGGGGGACCTCGCTATGAGAGTCTGATCGACGTAATGCACCATGTCCACCGTAGACGTCCAGTGCATTTTGTTGAGAATTCTACTTTTATACGTGCTAACGGTTTTAATGCTTAATTTCAAATCTGTCGCAATGTCACTCGGCCGGCGGCCGGCTGCGAGCATCCGTAGAACGTTGCGCTCACGAGCAGAAAGCTCGTTGTGCCCGGCGCATACCGGCACAGCGCTGGTGGCGCCAAGCGTGCACGAGAGCGGCTTGGGAAAATACTTTTTCCCTGCGAGCACGTTTCGGATGGCCATAACCAATTTGGCGCGGGATTCATCCTTGCAGATGTAACCAAAGGCGCCGAATTGCTGGCTCCGGGTAGCATATTGATACTCAGGGTGCATGCTCAATATGAGAACGCGGGCATCAGCGCGCGTTTGGCGGATCTCTTGAAGCAATTGCAAGCCGTCTTTTCCCGGAAGATTAATGTCAAGAATAACGAGGTGCCAAGGCCGCTTCTGGACCAAGAGAAGAGCTTCAGTCGCAGTAGCGGCTTCACTAAAGGTGACGCCACGCAACTCTTCCTGGAGAATCTGTGTCAGCCCCCGGCGTACGATTAGATGATCGTCAATAATCAGAATCGACAACATAAGCTTGTCAGCTGATCAGGGAAGCACGTTAATCTCCGCGGCTCAATAGCGAGATTCGATACTCCCAGCAGGGCCTTGAAATTCTTGCAAAATTTAACAAATCCAGTCAATGTACTTTTACGTAAATTCATGGAAGAGACCGGCGCGACGAATTGTATATTAGTTCTGATTGAGCAAAGCTGTCGCATTGAGGGTCCCAAATTGGTTATTCCAGAGATTCCTCCGAAATCAAGTGAAGCATGCTGAGGATACGGATTACGTGTCGCAGAGATCAAGAATATCTTAAAGTACTGCGTACTACTCCAATGGTGTTGGCCGTTGTTAAACGCCGTTATTGCATATACATAGCCATTCAGTGGCGCCCTGTACGACAATCTTCCCGTTGTAGGCAGATTCTGACAAGACAAATCCCGTTGTAGGTATATTCTGACAAAACAACTTGCTCCATCCAGCGCTGCACCCAGCGCCGGGATCTGGCCCATCAACGGGTTGCGCGGGATGAGGACGCAGTGAAACGCCTGAGGAGGTCGTCGAGGCACTGCCCACAGCCAGCCGCAAAGGCACCGGCGGGCGGCCGGTTGGCCGCGGTGGACCTTCCAAGTCCAGAACAATCGGAATCCTTTGCGGTGCCAAGTTACCACACAGTTCCCGGTTTGGCGATGCACAGAGCCGTACGCCATCCGGCCCAGGCCCCACAAAGCCAAGCCCACAGGAGCCGGTCGAACCGGTTCAGTTTTGGCTTCTTGGTCGAGCGTTGCATCACGCCAAGTTGATGGCGGAGAGCCAGGATCTCAAGCTGCTATGCCGCTCGTGTTCGAAAAACAGACGGTGTGGACGCGAGCAATGCCGATACAACGGCTGTCGGCGGAAATTGACGGAGGATGTGCAACTTCCACTGTATCAGCCAGATCTGAATTTGCAGGAACCGCCGGCAGAAATGCGTGCACACTCATTTAAAACCGCCGCTAACATCCCGAGCGGGGACGGCTCATGTCGGGATACGTAAGGTAACGGCCGTGCCGCCTGTAGGGGGCTGCGAGAACCGCACGGTGCCTCCAAGGATCATGGCGCGCTCGCGCATTCCAAGGAGCCCCAAAGAACGCGGGTCCGTCAAATGCTTGGGATCGATGCCTATTCCAGTATCAACCACGTGCAACGTGAGCCAATCTGGGTTCGTTTCGAGTTTAATCTCAACTGCGGGGGCGTGAGCATGCCGTGCCACATTTGTGAGGATCTCCTGGAAAATGCGGAAGACCGCCGTGGATTGCTCGGGGCTGAGGACAAGATTGTGGCGAAAGCCGCTGTACCGGCATCGGATACCGGCGCGCGCTTCAAACTCCCGGATTTCACATTCGAGCGCGGTCGCAAGACCTAAATTGTCGAGAACCGCGGGTCGGAGTTCCGACGAGATTCGACGGACCGTGTTGATTGTGAGCTTAACTTTTGCGACCAGAGATGCGATCTCTTCTGTGAGCTGCTTCCGAAAAGTGAACTCTCCGGCGCGATATTTGAAGGTCAAAGCTTCGAGGTCAAGCTTCAAGGCGAACAACAATTGCCCAAGCTCGTCGTGGATCTCGCGAGCGATACGGATTCTCTCTTGTTCACGAGCTGATTCAACGTGAGCGGCTAAATCCCGCAACTGACTGCGCGATTCGAGAAGCTGCCGCTCCGAGAGTATCTGCCCCGTGACATCGTAGGCGTTGAAAACGATGCCATGCACGTCCTCGATGTCAAGAGCATTGGTAAGAGTAGTCGCGATTGTGCGCCACCCGCCACCGCTGTCGCGGATGCGGTGCGTCGTCGTGCTGGTAGCTCCGGCCGACCGCGAGATTCTTTTGATGTGACGCGACAGTACAGGGATGTCGTCCGGGTGGACATAGTCGAGCGGGTTGCAGCCAATCAGAGAGTCAGGGTCATAGCCGAGGACGCGTTCGCATGACGGGCTGAGGTAACGGATGCCGCTGGCCGCATCGACGAGGCCGACGAGTTCCGATCCGTGCTTCAGAAAGAATTCGACCTGTTTCGCGCTGGCGCGCATCTCCCCTCCTTCCGAACCAAGCAGTTGGAGGACCATTCGAGCAGATTCCTTTCAAGCCGCCATCGCCGGCACCATCCTGAACACCCAGAGCGCGACCCTCAGCCAGGCCGGCGAGTTCCGAGAATGTTGCGGGCGCCGTAGGTGTGATAGCTCGGCTTGGGCAGTCCGTACTCCTCCTCGGAGAGGCGGGGGATGATCACCTTCTTTCCGTGGGCGGGATCAAGCACGGAGGTAGTCCAACGGGGGAGGCAGGACTGCGACTTGAGAATGCGTCGCTTTGTGTTAGCTTGTTCTGCTGCGCGATCCGGAGAGTACCGCTGCTACCAGCGCTCGATGCGGGTTGCCAACCCGCCGCAGGATGCCATCCTGCGCCACATCTTAGCCGAGTCGTGCCAAAGGGCAGGTACGTTCGGACAGGGGCACGGCGCGAGGGCCCATGCCATCGGCGATGGGGCGGGCCCACTCGCGGTCGATTTCGACGGCGACGGAGCGTTGAAGCAGGTTGACCGAGACTATCAATCGATAAACCTTATCTGTATTAGTGATGATACCTTCCAACCCTGCCAAAGGGCCGTCCTCGATGTACACCTTAGAGCCAACGCGGTGAAACGACCACGGTTGCGCTGGAAGCTCGGAACGAAGGATCGTCCTAATGGCCTCGATCTCTTCGCCATCAACGGGGACTGGGGTCTTACCGGCACCGACGATACGGATCACGCCGGGCGTGGTCAGGATGGGCATCAGGCGATCGCTCACGTCGAAGCGGCAGAACAGATAGCCGGGGAAGAGAGGGAGTTCCAGTTGTTTGATCCGGTCTGACCACCGCCGTCTGGAGCGATAGAGCGGAAAGAACTCTTCGTAGCCCTTGCCGCGCAGGGTGGCGGAGGCGACGCCACCCAATCTGGATTGGATTTGAATGGCGTACCAAGACAAGTGGTCCGGCCGCGATAGGATCGGGCGCTCGATCATGTTTGCTCCGGAGGTTCCGATGCGCTCAGCCGAGGGCAACATGACTTTTCACGCATCGAAGTGTTTTGGATAAGCTGCCGCCACTGGAGTCCCAGTGGCGGGACCTATTCCTGCGGGATCAGATGCAGCCTGCAGCCCGAATCCGATCGTATGTCAAATGCCAGATGACCCAGGCCAACGACATATTATGGGTCACGAATCATAAAGTAAAGAAAAAAACTAGTAGGGGAAGTACTCACACAGGTAGTGGGAATGTGCGGGAGTGTGCGGAAAAGCCGCTAAATCACCTTAGGACATTGTGATACAGGGTACCGTATCATACTTTCCAGGAAGCGATCCAGTATTAGAGATGTAGGCAGCTCCTGACACGGATAGTACCGCCACTTCCATTACGCCGCCTCTGGTGTTCCGAGGGGCTGGTCTGTGGGCTCGATGCGGAAGGATATTCTCTTCCCGGCAGCGACCTGCATCGCAGTGGCACTGGTACCGACCCGCCATGATATCGCTGCTCGGGAAGCATGGTGAAAATCAAGGCGGAGGGAAGTGTCAGCGCTCCGGCAAGAGGCGGCTTTGCCATATCGCTGGTGCGACCTTGGTGAAGCGCTGCTGGAGGACGGGCAGAAGGAAAAGGAACGCTACTGCTTCCAACAGACTCAGAAGCTGGCGCCGAATCATCCTCCTGTCTGGATGCGGCCCACCTTCTTTTCATTTTCAGATGGAGGAGACCGAATCGGCTATCCGGCTCCGCGAGAGTGCTGAAGACCGTGCCGGACTGCGGATCAGGTGATCTTCAATTACTGCGACCGCCTGGTGCCAAGCGTGGAGGAGGTGCTGCCGCTTCTCGGGGACAAACGGCGCGCCGGACAATCGTGCCTTCGCCATCTTTTGGGATCGGTGGCGACGGGATCGGCCAGAACAGCGTGGGAATGGCTGCGGGAGCGGCCGTTTGCTGGTGACGGGCTGGCCCCTGAGCACCTCGACCTAATTCTCAAGCAGCGGATAACCGATCGCGCGTTTCAAGTCTGGGCTTCCTGCCTGTGGGCGCAGGGGCGACTACCCGGATCCCAATATTTTGTTCAATGGCGATTTTCGAGAACCCACCGACCGGCGCGGCGCCTGCAGCGGCCAGTAGTCATTGCATGTTTGGTTGCAGGGATCGGAAAACCTCAATTACCGGCGCATACGGCCCAGACGGTTTGCGCGCGCACCAGGGAATATGTGTTCCAGGCTTATGAGCGAACGAGAAATCTCACCACAGACGAGGGGGTCTGCTTCCACATCTTCTATCCGGAGTCGAGCGTGCGGTTCGACCTCTATACGGCGCGGTTGAGTTGGACGAACGATTGTGAGTTCGAAACTGCGGCTTGGCCCACTTTGATCGCTAGATTTGGCCCACCTGGATATTGATATTCTGCCTCATTTCACCAGCATTGGTTTGATCGCCTCGGCGGAACTGTGCTTGGAGCAAAGGCGCGCAACCCCTCCACCACTGTGTTTCCTTCTCAGTGTTTTTTCCTCTTTTCCACCGTGCGGCGGAATCGAAACGACTCCGTTCCCGTCTCGATGATGTGTGCCCGGTCCGTAATGCGGTCCAGCAGAGCCTTGCACAATCGCGGGTTCGGAAATACCGTGGTCCACTCGGAAAATGGCAAGTTGGTGGTGACAATTATTGCCGCACGTTCGGCCCGATCCGAGATCACCTGAAACAGGAACTCGGCGCCGATGTCGGCCAGGGGCACGTAGCCCACTTCGTCCAGGGCGATCAGTTCGTACTTCTGCCATCGGCTCATCAGCCCCCGCACCTGGTTGTTTTGTTTTGCCTCCACTAACTCGTTCACCAACGCCGCCGCTGTCGTGAATCGAACGCGCCGTTTCTGCCGGCAGGCGGCCACGCAGAGTCCCGTTGTCAAGTGGCTCTTTCCAGTTCCAGCTTCGCCAATTAGGACGATCGGTTCACTGCGGTCGACGTAGCCGCCTTCGGCCAACTCCCGGATCCGCGCTGCCGAAATCTGCGGGGCTTGGGTAAAATCAAACTCCTCCAACGTCTTCATGCGAGGTAGCTGCGCATCGCGAATCCGGTTGCTGATGGCGTGGCGGTCCCGCTCTTCGCATTCGATCGCCAGCAACGCTTCCAGGTATCGGATATGACTGTGATTTTCCTTCACGGCCTGCTCCGCCAAAGATAGAAAGTTGGCGCCGATGGCAGGCATACGCACGGCTTTGCAGTACTGCCGCACGCTGGCGTGTTCCAGGCTCTCCGTCTGATTCTTCATTGGATGCCTCCGGGTGTGCCCTTCAACAGCAGATCGTATTCATCCATCACCGGCATCGGACGCTCGAATGCCGCCAGTTCCTCCGCCAGAGCGAGGGCATAACAGCGCCGTTCCTCCGGATCCGGCATGTTCATAATGTGCAACACGGCGGCCGCATCCGTCACGCCCAGGCGTAACGCCTCTTCCACGGCCGCGATCAGCCGGCCCCATCCCGACACGCTGCCAACCCGCACCAGCGTGATCATCTCTCGCGTCCCGGCGCTCTTACCTAGACGCTGTTCCAGTTGACCCCAGATCCGATCCAGACACGCGGGCCAGCGGCCCGCCTGCCGCCACTGTTGCAGGGGCGTGGAACCCGCCATCGCACCCGGCTTCTTCTCCAGCACATCTAAGTAATGTTCCAGATTCAGGATCTGATGACCCCGCCCGTAACATCGCGGGTGGCGGGCCGCGCATCGGTTGTCGTACCGAATCTCGATCTCCCATGGTCCCACCACCGCGGCGGCACGCCATCCGGGGGACAGGGGCGCCGAATACCAGTTGGCCTTCACCTTCACCCGGCCATGGCCGTCGACCACCAACGGAAACAGGACCTCCTCGAAGGAAATCCTTCCGCGGCCCGCGGCAATAAGAACGCTCTTTCATAGTGGCTGCCTTCGCCGACCGTCATGCTCTTGCCCTGGATTGTTCGGTCGCGGCTCGCCACACACGCCGCTAACAACTGCTCGTTCAAAGTCGCCAGATCTTTGGCCTCCGGCACCGGCACCAGACAGTTGCGCCGGTACCAGCCCAACTCTCCTTCCACGCCGCCCTTTTCGTTGCCCTTGGCCGGGTTGCAGTACTCGCTCTGAAAGCCCCAGTGCGAACGGAACGCGATGATCCGGTCGGTCTCCACTCGCTGCCGGCCGCGGAGGATCTTCTTCACCAGGGACGTCATATTGTCATAGCGCAGGGTGCGGAATACACCGCCGAAATAGTTGAACGCGAGCTCGTGACCTTCCAGCAAGGCTTGCTGCGTGGCGTTGGTATACGCTCGATGGAAGGCGTCGCCCGACGCCATGCTGCGCATCGCGAAGAACTGCAGCTTGCGCGGCTCCCCATCCAGTTTCACCACCGCCTCGAACCAGTCGACCTGCGCCTCCTGGCCCCAGTCGTAGCTCTGCGGCACGAACACTTCGCGGCCGCCAAGCCCGAGCTCCAGTTTCCGCCGCTGCACGTAGCGGCGTACCGTTGCCTCAGCGACCGGGTGGTCGGGATGTTCCTCACGCAGTCGCGTCCAGATCCGATGCGCCGTGTGCCGCTGTTTTCGAGGCGCCTGCCGGTCGCTCACCAGCATTCGGTCGATCGCTTCTTTCACCATGTCCAGCCGCGGTTGTTCTCTTTGGTGCTTCTTTCGCTCTGGCGGAATCGCGCTGGCGAGCGCCTGGCGCACCATGCGCCGAAGCACTCCGTGCTCCCTGGCCAGCCCGTGAATCGTCCCTCCGGCCGCATAGCCCTGCCGGATCTCTTCGAATAGTTCCACTTTCGTCCTCCTGTCCATCCCGGAAGTTTGCCATCCGGGTTTGTACAGGTGGGCCAAATTAGATGATCAAAGTGGGCCAAATTAGATGAGCGAACTCAGATTGGATACGACCGGAGAAGGGGTGGCGGATTCGAGCGGCTACACGTCTGATCCTTGTTCAGGTTTGCCGCATGCCGTCACGGAAGTTCGACAACAATATCAGGGGAAGTGTGGCTCGATCATGTGTCACTGAAAGTCGTGAATTAGGTTGGAAGGGCGATCAAGACAGCTTGTGGTCAATCACATAGCGAACGAGCTCGGCTGTCGATTTGAAGCCCAGTTTATTGAGTGTGCGACGCTTGTAGGTGCTGACTGTCTTCGCGCTCAGATTCAATTCGGCTGCGATCTCACCGATACGCCTGCCTGCCGCAATTTCGAGTAAGACCCTGCATTCTTGGGCCGACAAACTCGCGCGGCGGGTAGCGGATTTCGTGTTGTCCCCTTCCTGGCGAACCGATTCAGTGAAATGCTTCTTGCCAGCGAGGACACTCTTGACAGCGTTCAGCAGATTGGAAGCGCCGGAGCTCTGTGAGACGTAACCCGCAGCGCCGAGTTGCCGGGAGAGGGCAGCGTGCATTAAATCCGCGCGCAGGCTCAATATGAGCACCGCGGTCCGCGGACGACGGGCGCAGATCTCTCGTAGGACAGAGAGACCGTCACCATCGGGAAGACTGATATCTAGAATCACGAGACGCCAGTGCCGTACCTTGATTTGAACCAGAGCTTCTTCGACGGTTCCCGCCTCGCCAAAAACGACGTCTCGGTACTCGTGGCCAAGTAATCGCTTCAGCCCCAGACGGATGAGCCACTGCTCGTCGACGATCAGGATCGATAGCTGGTGCGCCTGTTGCATAATAACTCCTCAAGGGCGGATTGCATCCCTTGGGTCTGCCAGAGCGCAACGCGGCATTAGGATCGGCGGACTATCAACGCGGCAATCAAGGTTACAACCTGAGCCGCTGTGCCGATTCGACGCCGCGCTGGAAACCCATTGCTCCGGAGGAATTATACGCGCGAGTATTACAGAAAGAAAGCGAAATCAGACGGATTGAAGCGAACTTCCACCAGCCGAAGTCCCCGGGCCGTACCTGCAACTTCCGAGAATTCGAAGACTTCAAAATTATTTCTGTTGTGAATGTCCACACTCTTCAGGAGACTCAGCGGTCTGAAAGCGCGTGTGATCACTACGTGACGACCTGATGCCATTGATCCTTTGGGGGGCGGACCAATACTATGGTTCCACCGCTAGGGCTCGATCTCATCGCGCGCCTCGGTGCTGCCGAGGCGAATGCTGAGAAGCCAGGGTTTCCAAATCGAGTTTCAGCACAGAGCATCTAGTCTGGTCGAACTCGTCGTGGACTTCCCGTGTAATGTGCGCACGATTCTCCTCACGAGCGCACTCGACGCCCGCGGCAAGCCGGCGCAGGTGATCGTGGGACACTCGCAACTGCTCCGTACTGTGCCTGCTCGCTGACACGCACATACAGTTTCCCGCCGGTCGCTGAGGCTGTGCCAGCCTCTACCGTGGTGGCGCAAACGGAGACGCACAGAAGGTGCGCTTCCTGCTCCACCCCCTCCGATCACCACCAGCGCCACTCGGCAGCGTCAACAATTGGTTGTGCCCCACCGCCGCCCCACATCCGGTGTCGTTAGGCCTCGGCTAAATGCCCGCCCGCCAGTTCACCGGGCCGGCAAGCTGCAAAATATCGAGGCGTGACGGTCGCAATTCCGACTGGATTATCGCGGGGGAGCCGAACAATCGAAACCGCCATTCAACCGGAGGTCATTGTTTGGCGATATTGGCCGTGGCCGCTGGGTTATTCGGAGCTCGAGATGTCGAGATTTAGCATGTCGCATGGTGGAAGAAGCCGTCCAGCGGCGACTGGTTCCACGAGTAGGCAGAGAAACCATCCGCGTTCTACTTCTCCACCACGACCTCAAGCCGTTTCGGAAAAAAATGTGGTGGCACCGGGATAAACCGGCATGGAATAGAGGCAAGAGCCTTACGAGAAAGGAGTAGCGATCCACTCGGCCCCGAGTTTTGCGTTGGGCACTGTGAGGTGTCCAGTGAAGCGTAAACAGGGGGATGGGTGGGCTGGGGTATTGAGCTTCGAAAATTTGCAATCAGGGCGTCGACGCTGTGGTCCACCACGGCGGAAGGCCACATGACCAGCAGCGCTAATGCGAGCAACTGGTCAGCCCTGCGTAGTCGTAGACCCCACGCACGTCCACAAATTCCATGTACGAGAACCGGGAGACCTCGAGATTGGCTATGAGCCAGCGAATAGTCCGGCGGGTGAAGGCCATGGCCGCACGACCCGCGCGTACGATCTTGAGGGGTCGGAGTCTGCCGGAGTACCAATGAAGTCGCCGAACAACGTGCGAAGCTCAATTATAGCCAGCGCCGCGGAGGTGATCGAGGGAAGGGCGGACGCCAAGGAGAATTGCAAGTGTGTGCGCGCGTGCCTGACTCAGAGCCGGATCCCACGTTTCCGCGTGCCACGAGCAATGCGTCGGCCGCCAGGGGGCGGCACGCGCTACCATGCGAGGCTGGAGCCGTATACGGTAATTCCGCTCGTACGGATCTGTGTGGAGGTGCTGGGTAACCGGCATGGAGTTGAGGATGAAAGAGCCTCAAAGGAGTAGCGATTTCACTGTACCTTAAGAGACACCGCACAATCACTTGACAAGTAACTTGATGAATGCTTGACGTTCGCTTGATTCGAATGCTCGTCGTTAGCGGCGCAGCGCATCCCTAAGCCGAAGGCTTAGGGATGGTGTCTTTGCTACTAGCCCGGCCGCCTTGCGGCCGCATCCGCTCTCGTCGGCTCCCTTTTGGCCCGCTGTCAGCTGAACGTTCACTTGACGTCAACTTGACGTTCACTTGACACGTACGGGACTGTTCCGCACCCTCAACCTTCCATCCAAAAGCCGAGTTCCGTGCGGTTGGATAGAGGCGAAGGCATGCAGCCACGCCACACTCCTTCAACGGCCCCTGACTCATTTGGCTGGAACATGCCGCCGGATGGGTTCACGCTGGTTCCGGACTGCTCACCATCGAATCTTAAGGCTGATCAGGGTCAAACCGGAAGTCCGGTTGGCTCATAGCCGCAGAAGTTGTGGCGCGTCTTTTCAGCGCGGCGATTCGGTCGCGAACCTCATCTCCGGAGTCCGCGCCGCTGGTTTTACGCCGCTGGCCCATCCTGATTTCGGGTCGGCTTTGAGGCGGCTCCCCAGCTGGTGTGCGGCCGTGCCGGGTCACGAAATTGTGAACAGCGGCATGGCTAATCTTTACACCACATCGATCTGCCAGCAGCCGCGCCGTCTCGCGATACGAATACCCCCGCCGCCGCATCTCGAGGATCAACTCGCAGTAAGAGTCCAGAGATGATCGTCCTTCGCGGTTGGGGAGTGTTTCCAGGATCTGCCGAATCATGTCGCTCATGGACCCATCCAACTAGGACTCGACTTTCCGGACCGTTAGCTCAAGCACGCGACGTTCGCCGTGCCCGCCGAACTTCTCCGCGCGGCTCGGTTCTTCCATCCCAATCAACCGCTGCGCCGCCAGATCCGCCAATAGAGCGCCGAGCCCGAAGCCTCTCGCGACGACGTCATGCGTCGCGAACACGAGCCGGACCTCATCGTCCCCGCCCTCCGCACATAAAAACTGCGTCCATGGCGACAGATACGTTCTGCCAAGCAGCACAACTTCCAGAGCGACTTGACTCTGCTCCCTACCATTCCGCCACCCGCGATGGTTATCTGCCGAGACTGTGCTCACGTCTTTCCCTCCCCTTGGTTCCGCGCTCGATTAGAACCGGCACTGTCGGCGGCGTCCCGGACCGGGAGGCCAACCTCACCAGTGCGCCGGCTGCAGCAACTCCCCGTCGAACCCCTCGCGCTGTGCGGACCAGGGCCCTGCGCGCCAACTCGGTCGCGGACTGCCGCGCCGAACTACGTCCCACCGACTCCCTAAGCGTTTCTGGGTCGCTAGTGATCACCGTCACCCGCACCCGCCCGCGCGACGCCGCCACGTAAAACAACTCTCGCCCCATTCCGTCGGCCGACACGATCACTTCATCCACCGACTTGCCCTGGCTTCGATGTGCCGTCACGGCGTATCCATGCGCCAGATGAGTGTAGTCGAGTGGCACTACCCGGCCGTCCTTCAAACAAATGCGACCACCGTCGCCAATGTGGTTTATGGCGACAATCTCGCCGTTGGTGGCGTGGAAAGGTTAGCGGTTCGAGGGGGCCATGATGAACGAATCTACTTCGCAGCAGATCGAAGATCCACTCGACGACCGTTGCTCCGCGCCGCTGACGTCCAGGCACAGCTCGGCATGAGCAGAGCCAAGGTTTACCGGTTGATGCAGCACAATATTCTCCCGACCGTCCGCATCGGCGGCTCGGTGCGCGTGCCCAGAAAGGCGCTTTTCAAATGGATCCAAGAGAACACACTCCCGGGCCAGCGCGTCACCTACTGATTCCACGCTGACACCGCCTGGTAGCATCGGGCCAGAGGAGTCTATGAAAGCATTCAAGGTAAAGCGCCGTTCGGAAACTTACTACCGGGTCGAGTTGCCGCAGCGGGTTTGTCCGGACGGCAAACGCCACTCCGTGATGGGCAAAACGCGGGCCGAAGCGATCCAAAAAGCCGAGCAAGAGTTTGCGCGCTGGGAGCGTGGACTCGATCGCAACGCCAAGAACAAAACTCTCGCCCAGTACCTCTCGGAATTTCTCGCTTACTACAAACGAGATGGCGGGGTGGCGCCATCGACCTACCAGGACTATCACTATCACATCGAATCGCACATCGTGCCGCTTCTGGGCACCGTCACTCTCGCCGATCTCGATCCGCGCAGAGTGGACGCCTTCACCCACGCGCTCACGAGAAAGGCCTGCACCCCGAACCTCGCAGTATTCTTATTCGGTGTTGCGAAGGGCCCCGCAATTCGCGGTGGATTGGAAGTACATCCCCGCCAACCCGGCGTCGTCCCGCATGCGCGCCGCCAAGCGCCACCAGGTGAGAGAGCTCTCGAAGATCCGTTTCCTCACTCCTACCGAATCGCGCACGTTCCTGAAGGCCGTCCGTGGCGACCGCTACGAGGCCCTCTATGTCCTAGCAGCCCGTGGTAATAGTCAGATTTCCCGCCAAAACATGTGACCTCGGAAATGTTCTGAGCGTCTATATGACATGGCGATGGGAACCCGAAAACGGGAGCGGCAGCAGGATCTGTGGATCGCGACCAAGGATGTGGTGGAGACTCCGGCGAATGCGTTCTACGACCGACTGAACCAGATCCTGGACGAGCATAAGTTCGACGCGAAGGTGGAGCGGTTGTGCTCGAAGTTCTACAAGAAGAGCCCCTACGGTCGGCCCAGCATGGCTCCGGGCGTCTACTTTCGCTCTCTGTTGATCGGCTACTTCGAGGGCTTGGATTCGGAGCGAGGAATCGCGTGGCGGACGGCCGACTCGCTTTCGCTGCGGAAGTTCCTGGGATACGCGCTGGACGAGGCGACGCCGGACCATTCCACGATTTCACGCACGCGCCGCTTGTATTGGCTGGAGACGCACAAGGCTATTTTCCGCTGGGTGCTGAAGATCCTCGATGAAGAGGGGTTGGTCAGTGGGCGGACGGTCTCGATCGATGCCACAACCCTGGAAGCGAATGCGGCGATGAAGAGCATCGTGCGGCGGGACAACGGTCAAAGCTACAACGACTATTTGAAGGAACTGGCCCATGCGGCCGGAATCGAGAACCCGACGAGGGAACAGTTGGCGCGGCTGGATCGGAAGCGCAAGAAGAAGGGATCGAACGAGGAGTGGATGAGCCCCAGCGATCCGGACGCGCGGATCACCAAGATGAAGGATGGGCGCACCCACTTGGCGCACAAGGCCGAGCATGCGGTGGATCTAACCAGCGGAGCGCTACTGGCGCTGACCCTGCAACCGGCCGATCAAGGGGATACGACCACGATTCACAAAACGCTGGAAGAGGCGCAGACAGTGGCGCGTGAAATCAATGAGGCGGGAGTGGAAGAGGTGGTGGCCGACAAGGGCTATCACAGTGGGGCGGTGCTGACGGAAGTGCACGAACAAGAAATCCGGAGTTACATTCCCGAACCGGAGCGAGGGCGGCGGAACTGGCAGGGCGAGGGGAAGGCGGAAGAGCAGAAAAGGACGTACGAGAATCGGCGGCGTGTGCGAGGAGACCGCAACAAGCGGTTACAGAAACTGCGGAGCGAACTGACGGAGAGAACCTTCGCGCACCTGTACGAGACCGGCGGGATGAGGCGGGTCCACCTACAAGGCCGCCAGAACATCCTGAAGCGACTGCTGGTGCACGGAGCCGCGTTCAATCTATCACTGATCCTGCGGAAGATCATGGGAGTTGGGAAGCCCCGGCGGTTACAGGGGCTTTGTTTCCAGCTTTTTACGCTCTTAGCGCGCGCATTTGCGCGGCTCGGCAAGATTCGGGGCTGCCGGACTCAGCCGCAGGCAACTTTATGGCACAAAGTAGCCGAATTCGTCACTTTAATTCTGCCGGTCCGAAGCAGCACCGCCGCCTGAAAAAACTGACTACTACCACGGGCTGCTAGCGATTACTACCGGCATGCGGCAGGGCGAACTCCTCGGCTTGCAGTGGCCCGATCTCGATCTCGACGCCGGCAAACTTACAATCTTTCGTTCTCTGCACCGGACCAAACGCCGCCGCGATCCTGAGGACAACCTACCCTGGTTCCAATTCCGGCACCCAAAGACAACTGGCAGCCGCCGCACTCTGGATATTCCGCCAGTCACCGTCGAAGCGTTGCGCGAGCACGGCGCGAAACAGAAGATGCAGCGCTTGCTGGCTGACACCTCCTGGCAGGAGCAGAAGCTGGTCTTCACCACCCGAGTTGGCACGCCGGTCGATACCACCAACGTCCTGCACCGGTTCCACCAGATTTTGGAAAATGCGGGTCTCGCAAAAATGCGGTTCTACGACCTCCGCCATACGCACGCTTCTCTACTGATCGCCGAAGGTGTGCACCCGAAAAAGATCGCTGAGCGCCTCGGCCAAGCGTCCATCAAATTGACCATGGATCTATACGGCCACCTGTTCGAGGGCTCCGACAAGGAATCGGCCGAACGAATGCAGAAGCTCTTCGGCGGGCGCGATCAAGCCGCTCCGCCGGTGTCCGAGAAGGTCGTGCCATTCTCGGCCACCCGTAGGAAGGCATGACCGCACGGGATATCATATGAGCATGGACATCCGAGAGATCCAGATCGCGATTGAGGGCCTGCCGACCGATCAACAGCGGACCCTGCTCGACTGGCTTGCGGAGCGCGACCTGCAGCGCTGGGATACCCAGATCGAGGAAGACTTCTCCGAGGGCGGCGCTGGCATGGAGTTGTTGGACCGCGTCAAGAGCCAGGTCGAACAAGGCCACTCCGCGCCAATGCACGAAGGCCGGAACCGGCGTTGAGTTTCCGTTCGTTGGCACTGCCGGAGTTCTGGAAGTGCTACGAAGCGCTCCCAACAAGGGTTCAAACTCTTGCCGACCAGAAGTTCTCGCTCTTCAACTCAAATCCGTTTCACCCATCGTTAGCGCTTAAGCAGAAGGGCGGAGTCTGGACGGCCGACGCGGGTCGATCGTACCGCGCCATCGCCTATCGCAGGGGCAATGATTTTCATTGGTTCTGGATCGGCTCGCACGAGGCATACAACACGTTTCTGCAGCGCGTAAAGTAGCCGGATTTTTTCTCCGCCGCATGCCCGTGCGGTTCCGTTCCCACGCTGCTGACAAAACTGCTGACAAGATTCACAAATCGACTGTGCCGACTGATGAGCAGCGGAGCCGTCTGCTGACAAAACTGCTGACAAAAATGATCCAGAGGTCTCTGTCTGAAATTCTAAATTCTTTATTTTGTGTGGTGAGCGCGGTAGGAATCGAACCTACAACCTACTGATTAAGAGTCAGTTGCTCTGCCAATTGAGCTACGCGCCCGCTAGGGAATCTGTGAAGCTGGCGCGACTCTCGCCTCGCCAAAAATCAGTATAACATCTCCCGCGCCGTTGTCACTCCGCCACGACAGATTCCGGCAGCGATGCGGCCGCAATCTGCACGATGTCCAGCAATTTTGGCGGCGTCTGCGTCACCGTTCCCAGCGCGTCGCGGAACATTGTCTGGCAGAACGGGCAGGCCGTGCCGATTACCTGCGCGCCGGTCCTCACCAACTCTTCGGCGCGCTCGATATTCACGCGCTTGCCCTTCTCTTCGCCGAGGAACATCTGACCGCCGCCCGCGCCGCAGCAGAACGAGCGCTCGCGCGAACGCCCCGCTTCCACGACACTCGCGGTTTGCGCGATCACCGCTCGCGGCTCCTCGTATATCTCGCGATACCGGCCCAGATAGCAGGGATCGTGGTATGCCACAGTCTCGCGCGCGGTTCCGGCCGCTGCGGCGGGCAGGCGATCTTTCAGCCGGGCCAGCAATTCGCTGTGATGCTCGATATCGAAGGTGGCGCCCGCTTCGCGCCAATCCGTGCCGATGGTGCGCACGCAATGCGGGCAGATCGACACCATCTTTTTAACGTTGACCGCCCGCAAGGTCTCGATGTTGCTCTCCGCCACCTGCGTGAATGCCAGGTCGTTGCCCAAGCGGCGCGCCGGATCGCCCGTGCACTTCTCCTTGCGCAGGACGCCGAACGTCACGCCGGCGTGGCGCAGCACGCGCACCAGCGCGAGCACGATCTCGCGGCCCTGCGGATCGTACGCCCCCATGCAGCCCAGCCACAGGCAGTATTCCTGGCTGCCATCGTAGAGGGGCAGGCCGTTCTTCTCGATGAACTTCTGACGTTCGCTCGCGGCAAACCCCATGGCGTTGCCGTTGCGTTCCAGGTTCAGGAAGAGCTTGGTGCCGTAATCGTCTTCCCACTTGCCGGTGTTCACCGCGCCGCGGCGCAAGCCGATGATGATGGGCAGATGCTGTATGCCCACGGGACACTGGAATTCGCAACTGCCGCACGTGGTGCACTGGAAGGCCGCCTCTTCGCTGATGTGCTTGCCCAACAGCGGCGCTTCGTTGCCAGGCCCGAATTCATTGAGGTAACCGCGCATCCCCAGAATGATTTCTTTCGGGTTGAGCACCTTTCCCGTATTGGAGGCCGGACAGTGCTCGGTGCAGCGCCCGCACTCCACGCACGAGAAGGCCTGCAGGGCGTCGATCCGCGTGACGTCTTTGCCGGTATCCAGGCCGAAATCCTCATCGCCGGAGAGCGGCGGAATGCGGCTGAAGCCCTGGCGCTTGAGGAACACGGTCACCGGACTCAGCACCAGGTGCAGATGTTTCGTGTGGGGAATCAACGGCAGGAAGACCAATAGCGACGCGGTGTGCAGCCACCACACGCCCTGTCCGGCCAGCGATTCTTCGTCCAACATGAGCCCTGCCAGATAAGTCGCCATCAGCGTGAAGATCAGGAAGGCGATGAAGCCCGATTCGGGCGCCACTTTGCCCAGCCACACCGGCCGCACGACGAAGCGGCGCACGAACAGCCCGGCAATGGAGACCGCCACCGCGACCGCCCACACCGCGACGAAACTCAAATAGAAGCTGCCGAAGCCCGAATCCTGCGAGAGGAATCGCCCGCCGAACGGCGTCGCGATGTGATTGATGGTCACCAGCGCGAAGGCCAGAAATCCCCAATAAACAAAGGCGTGCGCCAGTCCGGGGAGCGGGCGCTGTTCGATCACCTTCCCCTGCAGCATGACTTCCCATAAGAACTGTTTGATCCTCGGCCCGAGCGGCGACAGCTCGAAATCCGACGTGGCGCGCGAACCGCGAATCACGTTCAGGACCTTGTGAAAACGCCACCAGAAGAGGGATACCGAAGTGAGGAGAATTACGACAAGTACTGCCCGTTCCAGCAAGGATGCGTCGGTCATATACAGTCCGATTTGAATGTAGCATGTGAAGCCCACCCGGGCTTCGTTAGAATGGAACCTTATGGAGGGACATTGCGAATAGTCGTTTCCGGCGCCGCCGGGTTTGTCGGGTCGCATATGTGCGACCGTCTTCTGGCGGAAGGCCACACGGTGGTCGCGCTGGATAACTTTCTGACCGGCGCGCGCTCCAACCTCGCCCATGTTCAAGGTCACTCCGGCTTCACATTCGTTTCCCAGGACATCACGGCGCCCTTCACGGTGGATGGCGCGGTGGATTGCGTGGTCAACATGGCGTCGCCCGCGAGTCCTAAGGATTACCTGGAGCACCCCATCGAAACTCTCGACGTGGGATCGCTCGGCACGCGCCGTATGTTAGAACTGGCGCTCGAAAAAAATGCGCGCTTCCTGGTGACCTCTACCAGCGAATGCTACGGCGACCCGCTGGTGCATCCACAGGTGGAGACGTATTGGGGCAACGTGAACCCGGTGGGCCCGCGCTCCTGCTATGACGAAAGCAAACGCTTCGCCGAGGCGCTGACCATGGCCTACCACCGCAAACACGGCGTGCGCACCAATATCGCCCGTATCTTTAATACGTACGGCCCGCGGATGAAGTTGAACGATGGCCGCGTGGTGCCGGCCTTCCTCGATCAGGCCTTGCGCGGCGAACCGATGACCGTGTTCGGCTCGGGCTCGCAGACCCGCAGTTTCTGTTACGTCAGCGACCTGGTGGACGGACTCTATCGCCTGATGCTGTCTGAAGAGCGGTATCCGGTGAATCTGGGAAATCCGGTCGAGATGACGATTCTCGAATTCGCCGAACATATCCGGCGCATGACGGGCACTAAGTCGGAGATCGTGTTCGAACCGCTGCCCGAGGACGATCCGAAGCAGCGCAAGCCCGACATCGGCAAGGCCACGGCGCTGCTGGGATGGGCTCCGCGCGTGTCGCTGGAAGACGGACTGCGCGAGACGGTTGCGTATTTTCGCGGGATCGCCACTACGGTTGTGTAGAAAAACGCATGACAGACCACGCAAGGCGATGGTCTGTCCTACTGTGCTACTCTTTCTCAATCATCTTTCGAGCCCTGAGGGAGGGGTATGCGCGGCAGACGATTGATCATGGGGTGGGTTCTGGCACTGACACCGTGGGCGGGGGCGCAGACCACGGATCCGGCTACGAAGGAACTCATCGAACGCCTGCTTTCGCGCATCGACACGCTGGAAAAACGCGTGGCGCAACTGGAGAATTCGAAAACGCAAGCCGTTGCGCCGGCGACTCCGGCCCCGGCTCCGCCTCTCGCTGCCGCGCCCGCGCAAACCGCCCACGAGCACGATACACCGCCGCCGCCGGATGTGGACCAGCCCGAATATCCCACGCTCAAAGTCGCCGGCTTCAGCGATTTCAATTTCGCCGCCACCGACCTGAAAGGGCCCTCCGGCGGATTCGGCACGCAGACGATGCTGGGTCCGCATACCGGATTTCAGGAAGGCCAGTTCGTGCTGCACATGAGCTCTGCCCTCTCATCCAAAGTGAGCGCGTTCGGGGAACTCAGCATGACGGCGCGAGCGGATGCGGGCACAGGGACGCCCCCCGCAACGGGCTTCAATATCGAATTGGAGCGCCTGATCATCCGGTACGATGTGAACGATTACCTTAAGGTTTCCTTCGGGCGCTACCACACGCCCATCAATTACTGGAACACGGCCTACCATCATGGGGCGTGGCTGCAAACCAGCATCAGCCGTCCGGAGATGACGCAATTCGGCGGCAGCTTTATTCCGGTACACTTCGTCGGCATGCTGGTGGAAGGCGCGGTGCCGGCGGGTGGATTGAACCTGAATTACAATTTCGGCCTGGGCAATGGCCGCGGCCAGGTGATCAGCCGCAGCGGTGACATCGGCGACATCAACAACAACCGCGCCTGGCTGGTCAACGCGTTCATCAAACCGAGCGGCCTATACGGGCTGCAGCTCGGCGGCTCGGTGTATCGCGACATGCTCGATCCACTGGGAGTCCCGGCGGCGCACGAGTGGATTCAATCGGCGCACGCGGTCTGGATGAAGGAATCGCCGGAAGTGATCGCCGAGTTTGCCAACGTGACGCACCAGCCGGTGGGCAGGCAGCCCGCCGATTCACAGCCAGGCGTTCTATGTGCAGACGGCGTACCGCCTGCCTGGGGACGCGAAGGCGTGGAAACCGTATTACCGTTTCGAGTACATGCACATCCCTCAGGCGGATGCCATCTTCCGCGGCGTGCCGAGTTTTCAAGCCTCCACGATGGGCATGCGCTACGACATCACCACCTTCGCGGCGTTCAAGTTTGAATATCGCCACTATATCCGGCGCAATCTCCCGTCCATCAACGGGGCGTTCGTCCAGACCAGCTTTACGTTCTAGGCGAGCCATGAGGAACTTCACGAAATCGTATTTGCGAAGCGTGATGCTGGCGGCGGCCGTCTGTGCGCTGGGGCTTGCGGGGGCTCCGCCCGTGGCGGAAGGCGATATCGCGATCGTGGTGCGGCCCGACGTGCCGGTGGACAACCTGAGCTTCGCCGAGTTGCGCAGGTTGATGCTGGGCGACCGCCAGTTCTGGACTTCCAACCTCAAGGTGACCCTGCTGGTGCGCGCTCCCGGCGCGCGCGAACGCGAAGTGGTGCTGAAGACGATTTATCAGATGTCGGAGGCGCAGTTCCGGCAGTACTGGATCGCCAAGGTTTTCCGCGCCGAAGCAGCCAGCGGACCCAGAATCGTCTACTCAAATGAAACCGCGGCGGAGCTGACCTCCGCCATCCCGGGTGCGGTAGCGTTCGTGGAGGCGGCGCAGGTGCCCAAGGGGCTCAAGGTCCTGAAGATCAACGGCGCGCTTCCAGGGGATAAAAGCTATCCCCTGCGATGAGAAAAAGTTGATGTACGCGCCCCGGGGACGATAAGCTAAGAGCCATCTCTGGGTGCACTCATGATCGGTAAGACGATTTCCCATTACCGGATCCTCTCCATGCTGGGTAGCGGCGGGATGGGTGTTGTCTATCAGGCCGAAGATTCGCGACTGGGGCGCACGGTGGCGGTGAAATTTCTGCCGGAGTCGCTGGCGGCGGACCGGGCCGCGGTGGAGCGGTTCCAGCGCGAGGCGCGCGCCGTCTCCGCATTGAACCATCCGAATATCTGCACGCTCTACGATATCGACCGCGACGAGGGCCGGCCGTTCCTGGTGATGGAGCACCTGGAAGGCAAGACGCTCCGCGACCGGATTGTCGGAACGCCCCTCGCCCTCGACGAATTATTGGATCTCGCCATACAGATGGCGGATGCGCTGGATGCCGCGCATACCAAGGGCGTAGTGCACCGCGACATCAAGCCGGCCAACATCTTCGTCACGACGCGCGGCCAGATCAAGATCATGGATTTCGGACTGGCGAAGGTTTCGTATGCTCCGATGGGAAGCGACACCGGCAACCCCTCGGAGGCGCCGACAGCGGTGATCGATGCGCTGCTCACCAGTCCCGGGTCCACGGTGGGCACGGTGGCATACATGTCGCCGGAACAGGCGCGCGGCGAAGATCTGGACTTGCGCACGGACCTGTTTTCCTTCGGCGTGGTGCTGTATGAGATGGCGACCGCGCGGTCGCCATTCCAGGGGAACACGGTGGCGTTGACGTTCGTCGCCATACTGCACCAGAGTCCCGTGCGGCCGTCGCAATTGCGGCCGGACCTCCCTGCGGAGATGGAACGGATCATTCTGAAGGCGCTGGAGAAGAACCGCGACCTGCGATACCAGTCGGCCGCGGAGATGCGGGCGGATCTGAGGCGCCTGCGGCGCGATTCGGATTCTAGCCGGATCTCGCCGGTCGCGAGCGGCATCGATAGCCGGTCGGCGGCGCTCGCCGCCATGCCCGCCATGGCGCCCACCACGCTGCCCAGTGTCGCCCCGGTGGCGACACAAGGGCCGGCACCCGTCGTGGCGCCGGAGCGACAGGCGGGTGCGAGCCAACCGGCGGCGCAGGTTGTGCAGCAGCCGTCGGCTCCGATTTCGAGTGCCGAGTACGTTGTCACCCGGATTCGCCGCAATCGGCGCACCATGGAACTGGCGCTAGTCGTCCTGGTGCTGGTAGCGGCGGCGATCATCTTCTTCCTGAGCCGGGATTCGGCGCTGGACTCGCTGGCCGTGCTGCCGTTCGTGAATGTGGGCGCCGACCCGGGCATCGAATATCTCAGCGACGGGATCAGCGAGAGCATCATCAACAACCTCTCGCAATTGCCCAAGCTCTCCGTGCGTTCGTTCAGCTCGGTCTCGCGATACAAGGGCAAGGACATCAGTCCGGTGGCCGCGGGCAAAGCGCTCAAAGTGCCGGTGGTCCTCACGGGCAGGCTGGTGAAGCGCGGCGACGAGTTCGCCATCAGCGCGGAGTTGATCGACGTGCGCAACGACCGCCAGATCTGGGGCAGCCAGTATACCCGCAAGGTGGCCGACATCATGGCTATTCAGGAACAGATTTCGCGCGAGATCTCCGAGAAGCTGCAACTGCGCCTCAGCGGAGAACAGAAGCAGCGCATGACGCGCCACGCCACCGAAGATACGGAAGCCTACCAGATGTACCTTCAGGGCCGCTACTACTGGAATAAGCGCACCCTGGAAGGCGTGCAGCAGAGCATCGACTTCTTCCAGCAGGCGATTCAGAAGGATTCGAAATACGCGCTGGCCTATGCCGGCCAGGCCGACGCCTACGCCCTGCTGGGCGATCTCAACGTGCTGCCGGCGCGTGAAGTCACGCCGAAGGTGAAAGCCGCCGCGTCGAAGGCGCTGGAACTCGACGACACGCTGGGGGAGGCGCACACGTCGCTGGCCTACGCCAAATTCCACGAGTGGGACTGGGCCGGCGCGGAGAAGGAATTCAAGCGAGCTATCGAATTGAATGCCAACTATCCGACGGCACATGCGTGGTACGGGGAGTATCTGATGGCGTGGGGACGCTTCGATGAGGCGCGCGCGGAAATGAATCGGGCCAACGAACTGAGCCCGGTGTCGCCCGTGATCAACCTGGCGCTGGGCTACCGCTTCTACTACGCGCGCCAGTATCCGGATGCCATCGAACAGTGCCAGAAGACGCTGGCGATGGACAACGGCCTTCTCGCGGCGCATGTGTACCTGGGCCGCGCGTACCTGCAAAATGCGTCGTATCCGGAGGCCGTCGCGGAGTTCCGCAAGGCGTTGCAGCTTTCCGACGGCGACACCAACGAACTGGCTGCACTCGGATTGGGACTGGCCTCATCGCACCAGGGGGCGGAGGCGCGCAAGATTCTCGATCAATTAAAGGAGCGTTCACAGCAGACTTACGTGCAGCCCATGTGGCTGGCCGTGATTTACATCGCGCTAGGCGACCAGGACCAGGCGTTCGACTGGATCCAGAAGGCCTATGACGACCGCTCCGCGTGGCTGGTCTACTTGAAGGTGGATCCGCTCTTCGACACCGTGCGTCAAGACGCGCGCTTCACGGACCTGGCACGGCGCGTCGGACTAAATTGAAGCGCCGGCTATCGCGATTTCCGCGCGCCGCGGCGTAGCGCCAGCGCGAGCAGGCTGATGCCGGCCACGCCCCACGTGGCAGGCTCCGGAGTCGCCTGGTTCAGCGCTCCGAAAAGGCCGTGAGATTCGCCATCGGGACCTGCCGTGAAGAACAAGGTATTCGGACTTCCGAACGTTCCCCCGTTGCCGAAGCGCAGCGCCCATAGCCCGTCGATCAACACCGGACTGCCGTTCGGGTACGTCAGGGTTTCAACGAAAGTTCCGGTGGTGGCGTTGTAGGCATTAATCATGCCGTTGCCGAAATTGCCCACCAGCAGGTCTCCGCCGACGTCTCCGAAACCGGCCGGCGCCAGGGCCAGCCCCCAGGGCGAATTCAAGGCGCCGTTGGTGACCAGGCGGCTGATCAGGTTGCCCTGCAGGTCGAATGCGTCCACGATGCCGTTGCCCGGACCAGCCACATCGTCGTGTTTCGCCCCGTCCTGAACGGCGTACGTCACGTACAGAACCCCGTTCAGGTTTTGCACGTCGAAAGGCGCATATCCCGCGGGCAGATTCGGGTCCGTGAAATTTCCGGTCAAGGGCGGAGCTGCCGCGTTTCCTTTCAATACGTCGATCGCGCCGCTGCGGAAATTCGCGAGGTACGCGTACTCGATGCCGCCGATGGTGGCGTCGGTGAGACCTTTGTAAACGTTGGCGTCGCTGCCGGGGACCAGGGTTTCGGCGGTAGTTCCCAGCGCGGCTCTCCAGCCGGACACCGTGCCGTCTTCGTTGTCGAACAGGAATGTGTTGCCGTTGAAGGATCCCGCGAGATTACTGAAGGAGACGCCGGTTACGGACCCATCGCCTGGAATAGACACCACCAGGCCCTGCTTGACGCCCGCGCCGCTGTAAAGCACCGAGAGCCCGGTGCCGTTGGCGCCGATCCATACCGGCGAGGTGGCGTTGGCGGCCATGCCCCAGGCATTGACAAGGTCGGGGTCTGTAAACTGCGCGAGACCGGGTACGTCGGAAGCCAGGTTGGTTTGTACGAATCCGATCTGAGCTGCTATGACCGCTGAGGCCGAACAGAGTGCCATCGCCGCAAGTCGAAACATTCTCAACCTCCGTGGATAGGGTTTTAGCATAACCCTAGGTTGTGGACGTGTCGATGGACAAAGTGTAAACAAGGCTTCCGATTCGTAAGACCAATTACAGAACGCCGGAAAAGAGAAAATGAATCCCTCTTTTAGATGGGGAATCGAGACGGAATGCTTACGAAGAACGATTTCACGGCCGCGGATTGGAACACCCTGAGGGATACACAGTACATGGTTGGTTTGGCGACATTGATAGCTGAACCCAGCGGGTTCGGTACGATCAAGGAATCGATCGCGCTGGCCCAGGGCATCATGGAAAACCAGTCGAGCGGTTTTGCGTTCATTCGCGACATGACGAGTAAAGTGGAAATGCAGGCGGCGCAGGGCAGCCTGAGGCAGCGCTTCGGCGCGACTGAGGCCAAACCGGAGAAGGGCGCTCTGCAGCAAACCGCTCTGGAACAGGTTCGCGCGTCGATGTCGATACTGAATGGCAAGGCGAGCAAGGAAGAGTCGGATGCTTATTCCAAGCTGCTCTACGGACTGGCGGAGACGGTGGCGAATGCCGCTACCGAGGGAGGCTTCCTCGGTTTCGGCGGAAAGCGCGTGAGCGCCGGCGAGCAGAGCTTCCTGGATCAACTGCGCGATACGCTGCACCTGGAGCGCGTCAGTAAGGCTTAGAAAAAGTACGATTGAAGCTCGATGCCCTCGACCCCGGGGGTTTGCATTTGCTATTTATCGGGTATCGATATACAATCAATTCATGATTCGAAGTTTTCGGGACACTGAAGCCGAAAAGATCTTCCGGCAGCAGTTCTCGAAAAAGTTTCAGTCCGTCGAAAAGATCGCGCTCCGCAAACTCATCCAATTGAACCGGGCAGTCGCGCTGCGCGATTTAGCGGCGATCCCGGGCGACCAGCTCGAAGCCTTGAGAGGCGACCGCAAAGGGCAACACAGCATCCGCATCAACGATCAGTACCGCATCTGTTTTCGCTGGCTTGATGGAGATGCCTTTGACGTTGAGATTACCGATTACCACTAGGAGAGACTGATGCCTCACTTGATACCGCCTCCCCATCCAGGAGAAACGATACTGGAAGACATCCTGAAACCGCTCGACATGAGCGTGAACCGACTCGCCAAGGCGCTGGGCATCACCGCTGCGCGCCTCAATGAGATCGTGCGCGGCAAGCGCGGCATCACTGCCGACACGGCACTGCGCCTGGCGCGATACCTCGGCACGTCACCCGACTTCTGGCTAGGCCTCCAGCTCGAATACGATCTCCGCGTAGCCCAACAGGCGAAACAGAAGGACATCGAGCGCTCCGTGCGACCGAGATCCGAAGCAGCGTAATATGGCCGTGCTTTTGGAGTGGTAGCGGGAGTGGGAGTCGAACCCACACTCACCTTGCGGTGAAGAGGCTTTTAAGGCCTCTGTGTATACCAGTTTCACCATCCCGCCACAGATGCCCATTCTAGCAAGCGACTGGCGCGCCCTGCGGCACGGAACTTGGGCCGCCGCGCCGGTACCCGCCGCAACTTGGTATACTCGCGTTCTGACGAGTGGCAGAGCATCTTCCGGCGCGGTCCGGCGCTCGTATCGACATGTCTAACGCTCCCTCTACTCCCGTACGCCTGAAGGACATTGCACAGGAACTCAATGTCAGTGTGATGACCGTCTCCAAGGTGGTGCGCGGATGCGCCGATGTGGGCGCCGAAACGCGCACCCGCGTGCTGGCCCGCATCAAGGAACTCAACTACCAGCCTAACTGGATCGCACGCAGTCTCGCCGCGCGCCGCACGTTCATGATCGGGCTGATCGTGCCCGACTTGATGCACTCGTTCTTCGCCGAGATCGCCAAGGGCGTGTCGGCCACCATACGGCCGTTCGGCTACGACGTGGTGATCTGCAATTCGGAAGAGGATAGCGAAGTGGAGTCCAGCGAAGTCGACCGCCTGCTGGCTCGCCAGGTGGATGGCCTGCTGCTCGCCTCCGCGCAGGCGCCGTCTTCGCTCGGCCTTTTCGAGCGCATCGAAGCGCGCGGCGTTCCGTACGTCCTGATCGACCGTCACTTCGCCGAATCCCATGCATCCTATGTGGGCGCCGACGATGAAGCCATCGGCCTTCTCGCCACGCGCCACCTGATCGAGCGGGGGTGCCGCCGGATCGCGCACATCGCCGGACCGCCGCTAACTCCCGGAGTCGGCCGCTTGAAAGGTTATCAGGAGGCCCTTGCCGCCGCCGGGATTGCGCTTCCCGAGTCCTATGTCGTGCATGCCACCGATGATGCCAGCGGATATCTCGCGGCTCGCCGGTTGCTCGCGCTCGAGCCCCGTCCCGATGCCATCTTCGGCTACAACGACCCCACCGCCGCCGGTGCCATGAAGGCGATTCTCGAAGCCGGCATCGCCATTCCCGAGGAGGTCAAAGTGATGGGCGTCGGCAACGTCCATTATTCCGACCTGCTGCGCGTGCCGCTCTCTACGATCGACCAGAGCAGCAGCGCCATCGGCCAGAAGGCCGCTGATATGCTGATTAAATCTATCGGCTCCAAGCGCAAACGTCCCGCGAAGACGGTTCTGATCAACCCCATACTGGTCCCGCGCGAATCCACGCGATAAGGCACGGAGTTGACAGACGACAAAAGGCGATCGTCTGTCCCACATGCAGTCCCCGCCGGGCGGCATTTCGCCACTGCCCACCTGTCACGGCCACGGCCCATCAACAACTTACGTACTCCCCCGGAACGGCTGTCCGATTGCACACGTCACACCAACATGCCAAAGCCCCAGAGAGCTGTCACAGCGGCGACCTCTGTCCCGTCGCTCGACGGCCTCTACTCCGATCACGTCAACCCGCAGTGGGTCAAGCTGCTCAACATTCTTCAGATGAATGTGCAATACGAGCGCTGCACTGCCTCCGAACTTTTTACCGCGGACGGCCGCCGCTTTCTCGATTTCCTCTCCGGCTATTGCGTTCACAATGCCGGACACAACCACCCTGCCATCATCGCCGCGCTGAAGGAAGAACTCGACCGCTCCGGCCCGGCCATGTTGCAGAGCCACGTTCCGCAACTCGCCGCCCAGCTCGCGCAGCGGCTGGTGCAACTCGCCGGCGGCAAACTCCAGCGCGTCTATTTCACCAACTCCGGCAGTGAAGGAGTGGAGACGGCCATCAAGTTCTCGCGCGCCCACACGCGGCGCGACGGACTGCTTTATGCCGAGGGTGCATTCCACGGCCTGACTTGCGGCGCGCTCTCGCTGATGAGCGACCCGTTCTGGAGCGCGGGCTTCGGCCCCATGCTTCCTGGCACACAGGGTGTACCGTTCGGCGATATCATCGAGCTGGAGCGGCACCTGGCATCGCACAAATTTGCGGCGTTCATCGTGGAGCCGGTGCAGTCCGAAGGCGGCATCCGCGTTCCCGACGGAAGCTATCTTCTGGCCGCGCAGGAGCTCTGCCGCCGGCACGGCACGCTGTTCGTTCTGGACGAAGTGCAGACCGGCATGTATCGCACCGGCCCGTTCCTGGCCGCGCATCGCTTTCAGGTGGAACCCGACATGGTGATTCTGGCCAAGGCGCTCTCCGGCGGCCTGCTGCCGGTGGGCGCGGTGCTCATGAGCGAGGCCGTCAGCGACTCCGTTTTCAGCTCACTCAAGCGCGCTATCGTTCACGCTTCCACGTTTGGGGAGAACGGTCTCTCGATGCGCGCGGGCCTGGCCACACTCGACGTGTTGGAGCAGGAAGGGCTGGGCGAACGCGGCTCCCGTATGGGCGCGCGCCTGCGTCAACAGCTGGCCGAGGCCCTCGCCCCTTACGAGATGGTGAGCGCGGTCCGCGGTCTCGGCATGCTCAGCGGCATCGAATTTACGGCGCCGCGGCAGCTTCGCCTGCGGGTCGCATTCGAAAGTTTCCGCCGCATACACCCAGCGATGTTCGGCCAGATTCTGGTGATGCGGCTGTTTCGCGATAAGGGCATTCTCACGCAGATCTGCGGGAACAACTTCATGGTGCTGAAAGTGGCGCCGCCCCTGGTAGTGACCGAAACGCAATTGCAGGAGTTTGTCGATGCCGTGCGCGACGTGGTGGATCTCATGCATCATTCCAGCACGTTCTGGAGCGAGGCACTCGGCATGGTGCGCCGCGTGGTGAATGTCTAGCCCATGACGTCCCTACCGCGTTCTACCGATCTCTTCGTGATTGGCGGCGGCCCGGCCGGTCTCGCCGCTGCTCTCGCCGCGCGCCGCCGCGGTCTGGATGTCACGCTGGCCGATTGCTCCGTGCCGCCCATCGATAAGGCCTGCGGTGAAGGCATCATGCCGGATGGCCTGGCCGCCGCTCGCTCGCTAGGCCTCGACCTGCACGCCGCGGGAGGCCACCCGTTTCGCGGCATTCGCTTCCGCGACCGCGATTCCAATGTCGAGGCCGCTTTCCCGCAGGGGCACGGACTCGGATTGCGCCGCACCGAGTTGCACCGGTTGATGGTGGACCAGGCGCTCGACGCCGGCGTCCGCCTGGCGTGGGGCGTGCGCGTTTCCGGTATCACCGCGGAGGGCGTGCTCGCGGATGACCGCCTGGTGCGCGCCCGCTGGATCGCCGGCGCCGATGGCGGCCACTCGCCCGTGCGCCGCTGGGCTGGACTCGACGCCAGCCACCACCAGACCCGCCGCTTCGGATTTCGCCGCCATTACCGCGCGGCCCCGTGGAGCGAGTACATGGAGATCCACTGGGGCGACGGCTGCCAGCTTTACATCACGCCCATCGCCTCGGAAGAAGTCTGCGTGGTGCTGATCTCGCGCGACCATCGCCTGCGCCTGGAAGATGCGCTGCCCCAATTCCCCGAAGTGGAGCGCCGCCTGGCGGCCGCCGGTCCGACCAATCTCGAGCGCGGCGGAGTCACCGCGTCGCGCCGCCTCAAAGCGGTGTGCCGCGGCAACGTGGCGCTGGTGGGCGATGCTTCCGGCTCCGTCGACGCCATCACGGGGGAAGGGCTCTGCCTGCTGTTCCAGCAATCCGTGGCGCTCGGCCGCGGCGCTCGAAGCCGGCGATCTCTCGCTTTACCAGGCGGAGCACCGGCGCATCGGCCGCCGCCCCGAATGGATGGCCGACCTGATGCTGCTGCTCGACCGTCGCCGCGGCCTGCGTTCGCGCGCCATTCGCGCTTTTGCCGGACGGCCGCAACTCTTCGCCGGAATGCTCGCCATGCACGTCGGCGAACAATCCACCGCGGATTTCCTCACGAATGGGCTAGCCCTCGGCTGGCGAATGCTTACTTTATGATGAAACTGATGCGTCTGTTCGTTCCTCTTTGTGTGTTTGCCGCCCTGCTGGCGGCGGGCGAGACCCTCCCGACGCAGGCGAAGTCGTTCGCGATCGACCCCGCGCAGACCAAAGTCGAGTTCACTCTCGGGAGCCTGCTGCATACGGTGCATGGAGACTTCCGGCTGAAGCGCGGTGCGCTGCGCTTCGACGGGCAGTCCGGTAAGGTATCGGGCGAATTGGTGGTGGATGCCGCCAGCGGCGAGAGCGGCAGTCCGGCTCGCGATAAGCGGATGCACGCCAGCATTCTGGAGAGCGCCAAATATCCCGAGATCGTCTTCCGTCCCGATCGCGTGGATGGCAAGGTGGCGCCCGAAGGCAGGTCGGAAGTGCAGGTACACGGCATGTTCGCGATCCACGGCGTAGAGCACGAAATGCTGGTGCCCGCGACGATAGGCGCCGCGGACGGCCGGTACAACGTGACCGTCACGTTTGAGGTGCCCTACGTGAAATGGGGCATGAAGAATCCCAGCACGCTGATGCTCCGCGTCAACGACAAGGTGCAGATCATCGTCCAAACCGTGGCGCACCCATCCGAACTACGACCGTAAGAAGCCGTGAAGGAATTGGTTGGCAGGCGAAAGCGCCTGCCCCACAACGCTCCGTAAGGGAGCGTTCTTCTCCGGCGAACATTATTTCCCCTGGCCGCACCGCCGCGCATGTAAACTTTTTGGCCCGACAAAAAGAATTGATGGGGTAAAACGTTGATTCCACCCCTCTCAGGACAGTAATATAGTCCCCAATACGCATTCGGGGACTGTTGGTGAGATCCATCTAGAGGGGTGTAGCGTGAAACAACTTGGCTTGAAGTGTTTTTTTCTGGCGGCATTCGCTTTCGCTGCCATCGGGCAGGTGACTACCGGCCGTTTGGAAGGGACGGTGACCGATCCACAGGGCTCGGCCGTGCCCGCGCGCGGCGGTCAAAGTAGTCAATATCCAGACCGGCCAGAACTTTAATCTTGTCACCGACGATAAGGGCTTTTGGGCTCTGCCATCGCTGGCGACCGCCCTCTATACCGTCACTGTCAGCCAGCCCGGCTTCAAGACCTTGACCATCGAGAACGTGAAGATCGATGCGGGCGTTCCGTCCACGGCCAACGCCGTGCTTGAGGTCGGCTCGCTGGCCGAAACCGTCGAGGTCGCGGGCGGCGCCGACGTACTGCAGACGCAGGTGGCCACCGTCACGTCTACGCTTGTTGGCCGCCAGCTTCACGAACTGCCCTTCACCAGCCGCAACCTGACCGAACTCATCGTCACGCAGCCGGGCAGCGCCACTCCCGGCGTGCCGCGCAGCACCTCGGTCTACGGCCTGCCGCAGAGCGCGCTGAACGTCACGCTGGACGGCATCAACATTCAGGACAACTCCAACAAGAGCAGCGACGGTTTCTTCAACGCGATTTTCCCGCGCGCCGATTCCATCGAAGAGATGACGGTCACCTCCGCCGCGGCCGGCGCCGACAGCAACGCCGAGGGCGCGATGCAGGTCAAGATGGTCACGCGCTCGCGGCTCCAATTCCTGGCACGGCGGGCTGTTCGAACAGCACCGCAACCAGTCGCTGAACGCCAACGCGTATTTCAATAACCTGAACGGCACCGCGCCGCGCGACCACCTGGTGTTCAATCAATTCGGCGGCCTGATCGGCGGGCCCATCAAGCGCAACAAGCTTTTCTTCTTCGTCCACATGGAAGCCTTCCAGCTTCCGCAGACCTACACCGAGCCCACCGGCACCGTGCTCACGCCGGAAGCCGTCAGCGGCATCTTCCGCTACCGCGACACCACCGGGGCGGTGCGCTCCGTCAACCTCTACCAGCTTGCCGCGGCCAACGGCTTCCCGTCTACGCCGGACCCGATGATCGCCAAGACGCTCTCGCAGATCGCGGGGCTGACCGACGGCGCCGCGGGATTGAAGAGCCGCATCGCCACCAATACCGATTACAACCGCAATAACCTGGATTTCCAGAGCAAGGGCGGCAACTACCGCCGCTTCCCCACCACGCGGCTGGATTACAACCTCACCGAGAAACATCACCTGGAGTTCGTCTACAACTATCAGACCAACATCCGGCGGCCGGACGGAGTCAACATCGGCACCGCCAGCCCGGTCTTCCCCGGCACCGGCAACGTGCTCAACGGGACCGAGTTCGGCAATCAGGGAGGCATCGCGTTCTCCGCGGTCGGGGCGCTGCGCTCTACGCTGACTCCGCACCTGGTCAGCGAGATTCGCTTTGGCCTCACCGGCGGCACGGTGATTTTCAACAACGGAATCAACCCCAGCGATTTCGACCAGTGGCGCGGCTATGCGCCCATCTTCAGCACGACCAACTGCAACGCCGGCACGGCGTTCGTCACCTGCCCCTACCGCACCACGGGACAGACCCGCCGCAACACGCCGCTGCAGCAGGGCAACGTCAACCTGACTTACTCGAAGGAAGCGCACTTACTCAATTTCGGCGGCAGCTTTACGCAGCTCAATACCTGGACCACTTCGGTGAACGGCACGCAGATCATCCCGACGGTGGCCTTCGGCGTGGCCACCGGCGACCCGATCATCACCGGCTCCACCAATATGTTTACGGCGGCGAATTTCCCCGGCGCCAACGCTACCGACATGCAGACCAATGCTCCGGCGCTTTACGCGCTGCTGACCGGCCGCGTTGCCGCCATCAGCCGCAGCGTAGTTGCGGACGAGAGCAGCAAACAGTACGGCGCGTTTCAGCCGATTGTGCGCAACCATCAGCGCGAAGTCGGGCTCTACGTGCAGGATTCCTGGAGGTTACATCCGCGTCTCACTTTCAACTACGGCGTGCGCTGGGACCGGCAGAATCCGCCGGTCAATGATAACGGCACCTATACCCGTACTGGCTATGCCGGCGTGTGGGGCGTTTCCGGCGTGGGCAATTTGTTCAAGCCGGGCGTTCTCGCCGGCCAGGCTCCGGTGTTCAATGCCGCCGCACCCGGCGAAGCGGGATACGCGACCCGCAACAAGCAGTTCTCACCTTCCGTCGGGCTGGCGTGGCAGGTCCCGAACGCCGACGGTCCGATGGGTTGGTTCTTCGGCAAGGGCAGCGTGATTCGCGCCGGGTACGCCATCAACACGATTCGCGAAGACGGCAGCACGCTCGCCATCTGGGCCAACAACCAGGGCCGCACTCTCGCGCTCAATGTGGACCCCACGAATTTCCCGGCGCAGTTCGGCGCTCCGGGAAGCGTGCTGTTCCGCAACCCGGTGCTGCCGTCGCGCCCGGCGCCGGCTACGCCCAGTTATCCGCTGGCGGTCTCGGCAACCAACAGCGTCAACGATTTCAGCCCCAACCTTAAGACGGGCTACGTGCAGAGCTGGGATATCGGCATACAGCGCGAATTGACGCGCGACACGGTGCTCGAAGTCCGCTACGTGGGCAATCACGGAACGGATCTTTGGCGGCAGGTCAATATCAACGAGATCAATGTTTTTGAGAACGGCTTCGTGAACGAGTTCAAGACCGCGCAAAACAACCTGGCTATTGCGCGCGGTTGTGCATCACCGGACCCGGTCTGCATGTCCGCCAACCGCAACCGGTCCAACCAGTACTTCGGCCTGCCGGGCCAGCAGCCGCTGCCCCTGATATTCACCGCGCTGGCCGCGAACAACGATGCCACCAGCGCCCTGCAGATCGAGCAGGGACAGGCCGGCGCGCTGGCCAACGCGATTGCCACCAACGCCACTCGCATGGCGCGATTGACCGCGGCCGGCAGCCCCATCAACCTGTTCCAGGTCAACCCCACCTTGACCACCGGCGCCGCCAACCTCGAAGTCAACGGCGGCAACACCAACTATCACGGCCTTCAGGTGGAAGTGAAGCGCCGCATGTCCAAGGGCCTGCTGTTCCAGGGCAGCTACGTGTGGAGCCATTCGATTTCGAACGAGCAGAGCCAGGGCATCGGCGGCAGCTACACTTCGCTGCGCGACGTGGGCTACGACAAATCGGCGTCGCCGTTCGACATTCGCCAGGCGGTGAAAATGAACTGGGTGTACGAACTGCCGATCGGCCCCAAACATTATTTCCTGGGCCACGTCAGCGGAGTGGCGCGCAAGGTTGTGGAAGGCTGGCAACTGGCGTCGGTCGGCGCGCTGGCAGACCGGGTCGCCGATCCGCCTGACCAGCGGGCGCATGACGGTCAACCAGAACGATTCCGGCGTGATCCTGCACAACATGACGATGAGCCAGTTGCAGGGCATGATGTCGATCCGCAAGGTGACGCTGCCCGCTACCGCCACCAGCGGTCCGATCGGCGCGGTGGAGTATCTGCCGCAATCGCTGATCGACAACACCAACGCGGCGTTCGAGGTCAACGGGAAGACGCTGGCCAACCTGGATCCCAACGCGCCCTACATCGGACCGGCGGACCAGCCCGGCCAGCTCGGCGAGCGCATCATGCTGTACGGACCCGCGCAACAGAAATGGGATTTCAGCCTGGCGAAGAAGACGAATATCGGAGAGCACGCCAACGTCGAATTCCGCATGCAGGCGCTGAATGCGTTCAATCTGACGAACTTCCTGCTGTTCGTTCCCGGCAACGGCATCACCACCACGCTGGGCGTGAACGGCACCGGCTTTGGCCAGACGTCCGGCGCCTACCGCGATCTGTCGAACACCAACGATCCCGGCGGGCGCATCATTGAGTTCAGCTTACGATTGAATTTCTAAGTTCCAATGGGTATGTCCCCGAGCGCGGCTCGCCACGACGAGCCGCGCTCTCTACAGTTACTCATACTCACTTCCCCGCTCCTAGTCCCCGATTAGTACTTTATTAGTACTTAATTAGTACTTCCAATTCAGCCGATAGTACACTAATGTAACAAGCGGTACTGGAAGTTGGGGATCCGGTTCTCCCTCTGGAGGTGACACTCGTGTCCAATTCCGGGAAACATCGCTGGATTGCGTTTTACGCTGTCCTGATCTGGTTTCGCGCTGTCGCATTCGCGCAGAATCCGCCCGTTCCGGAGGCGATGACAGTTACTCCGGCCTCGGTCGATGTGACCGCTTCAGCCCAGCATGTCCAGGCAACCGTGCGGGTTAAGTATTTGAGCACGGACGATGTACCGGTGGGGCTCAGCAATCTGTTTTTCAACAATCCGTCGGGTCTCAATTCCCTCAGCGGCGTGCCCCTGGTTTCAGCGCCGGTCGCCTGTAGTGCCCCGGCAGCGGGATTCGTATGCGCCAATTTCAGCTATGACATCCTGGTTCCTCAGGGTTTTTCCCCACCTGGAACTTACAGCCCTTTTTTGGCACTGGAATCAAACCGGTCGCCATTTACATTTTTCTATGATCCGCCGACCTTGCTCGGACTAGGCATTACTACAACGCTGGGTGTCAACTCGGGACCGGGGCCAAGCCCGTTGTGTACGCTGCCTCCGTTAGGCCCCGGGGGCGGGCCCGGCGGCATAGCCGACACTACACCGCCGACCCTGGTCGGACTCTGCCTTTCTTCCTACACCATCGATGTTCGTACGGGCTCACAAACCGTCAACGTGTTCCTGAACGTTACCGACGATTTGTCCGGCTTCCAGTATGGCTACGTCTATCTTTATAGTCCGACGGGCCTCCAGTCTCAATATGCGTACATCCCCGACTGGACCCGCACGCAGGGTAACGCGCTTAGCGGCATTTACGTAGCATCTTTGACCATTCCCGGCGGCGCCGAAGCCGGTATGTGGACTCTGTTGGTGTTCCTCACCGACAGAGTCGGCAATCCTAACTCGATCTACCCGGCGGGAACGCCCTCCACCGTTACCGTAGTGTCCGTCCCGGATACCACCCCTCCGGTAATAAAGAGTGTGGTCCTTACACCCGCTTCGGTGAACGTTTCCGGCGGACCGCAGACTGCGACCGTGACGATCCACGCCACCGACGACCTCTCGGGAGTGGACATGACTTCGGGCCGGTCTTATCTTGGTTTCGCCAGCCCCTCCGGGCTCCAAAATATCTACGTATATTTCGGCGGCCTGAGCCTGATCTCCGGCACCGTCAACGATGGAGTCTGGCAAACGCAGGTCACGATTCCCCAATACAGCGAACCCGGTGCCTGGAAGATTGGATTCGTCGGGATTTACGATCTGGCTGGTAACGGGCTCTTTGCGCAGGCCGGTTTCGGTACAGTTCCGACGATCAGCTTCACGGTAGTTTCCAGTCCATCCGACACCGCGCCGCCCAGCGTCAACGGCTTCAGTTTCTCGCCCGCCCTGGTCAATACTACGCTCGACGATCAGACGGTGAATTTGACGCTGGCGGTGACGGACAATCTCTCGGGGTTATTCGTTCCCAGCCAATTTCCCTACGTGAATTGCTACGTCTATTTCGCGAGCCCATCCGGACAACAATATCGCTTCTCAGGCAGTATGATGGCGGACTCCAGCAGCACTGCCACCAGCGCCGTTGTGACAGGTACGATGATCATGCAGCGCTATTCGGAGATCGGGACGTGGTCGCTGAACATTATTTCGTGTACGGACCTTGCCAATAACGTGGTCAACCTGAGCCTGGCCGACGCGCTGTCGAAGCACTTCCCGGTCAACCTGATTGTAATCCAGCCGTCGGAAACCGTCGACGGGACGGTGGGTCCCGCGGGCGGTACCGTGCAGGATCAGGGCAGCGCCGCCAGCCTGACCGTGCCACCGGGAGCCTTCGCCACCAACACAACCGTAGCCATCGACGTGCTCGTGCAACCGCCCGCCGTGTCTGCGCCACAAGGTTTTTCGGTTGGCACACGTTTCCTCAACATCGATTTGAATCCCAAGCCCAGCGGCCCAATCCCAGCGCCGGGCCTGACGCTGGTGCTTCCACTCGATACCGGCAGGACACCGGGTTCGTCGCTGGTGCTCTACCGCATCGACCCGGTGAGCGGCCACCTCAATCCCGCCCCGAGCGTGAGCGGCGGACTGGTCACGGGGACGGTCGACGCATCGGGCTTCACCGCCACCTTCACAGGCATCGCGTCGTTCTCGACCGTGGTCGGGCTCATTCCCCCCACCCGGCCCGGGGACCTAAACGGCGATAACGTGGTGAACTGCGCGGACATCCTCATTATCAGGAACTCCTGGGGCAAGCGTTCCAGCGATCCGGGCTTCGACCCTCGTGCGGATTACAACCGCGACAACGTAGTGAACGTTTTCGACCTGGCGGCCGTTACCAAGTTCCTGGCGCGCGGGGCGAAGTGCAATTGATCAGGGAGGTCCCAACAATGAGACTCGCAACTATTTTGACGATCGCGGCGTTCGCACTTCCGTCCGGCGCATCTGCGGCTACGATTTCTCTCGAGGGCCCCGCCGGCCCGGTCACTGCGGGCAGTTCGTTTTTCCTGAATGTGAATGTGGCAACGGACAGCGGCGAGAACATCTGGGCATACCAGTTCGACATCCTGTTCGACCCGGCGGTACTGCAATTCGTCGATGCCAAGGACGGAACGTTTCTGCCGGTCGCCGACCTGGCTTTCGCTACGCTGGTGTGGGCTCCCTATACGCCAGGCGACGGGGCAATTACGGGAATCTCCAATGCACTTTCGGGCGATGCGCCCGGCGTCAGCGGTTCAGGTTTGCTGGCACAAGTGGAGTTCCTGGCTCTGGCGCCCGCTTCGGCAACTTTCCTGTCGCCTCTCAACACCATCCTGCTGGACTCAGATCTGAACCAACTTGGCAACGTGACCGAGACGGGAATCCAGGTGGCAGTGAACGCCGCCGCTCCCGGAGTGCCCGAGCCCGGCACATTTACGCTGCTCGGACTGGGTCTGGCCGCGGTTTGCCTCCGGCGCTTCCGAGCTGCGCTCGGATAGACAGGCCGGGAAACCTGTCCTACTCCTTATTCAGGGTGAGTTTGAGGTCGAGGGTCTTCTTGGTGCCGGCGAGGACTTCGACCGTTTGCGCCGCGGATTCGTAGGGGCGAAGAAAATCGGGATCGTACATTACGGCGTTGTTATCGACCTTGTCCCAGGCGAGGAGTTTGTAGGTGCCGGGTGCGATTCCAGTAATGGTGAATTTGCCGCTCCCATCGGTGGTGCGGAATTTGTAGAACGGGCGCGAGCGGTGGGCGCCGGTGGGGATCAGTGTCACCGCGACGGAATCGCAGGGCTCCGACTTGTCATTGGTGACGACGCCTTCGAGTTGTCCCCCGTCGGCGCCGATCACGATGGAAAGTTCGGTGCGCGGGGGGACTCCGTTGGTGAGGTCCAAGGTGGTATCGGTGATCTCGGTGGTGCCCCAGTGAATCGACTTGATGTAGAGGCTGTTCGGCATGCGGCTGAATTTCACGCGATAGTTTTCGGCCGCGACGTCGCGAAAGACAAAAGTGCCGTCGTCCTTGATGGCGGCGTCCGAATCGCCCTGCCCGCGTGCCTCCAGGGTGAGGCCGAGTTCGGAGATCTGGACCGTGGTCTCGCCCACGATGCGCAACTGGCCGCTAAGTTCCATGGGAGCGAGGGGGCGCAACTCGATGCCGTCGATATCGGTCCCGGCGACTTCGATGGGGAGGTTGGTGCTGTGGCGCTGGCCGTTGAGGATGTAGCTGGCGGTCAGGTAGAGCGGGCCGGGGGCGACGCCGAAGAATTCGAAGTGGAAGTCCTTGCCCGTGGTGTTGGTGGACGTGCTGTTGCTGCTGTTGTCGGAGACGATCATCATGCCGGCATCGACGCTGCTTGCGTTGGGCGGGGCCGCGACCCGGCCTCGGATGGTGGCGTAGCGAACCTTTCGCAGATTGAAATTGAGATTGCGCAATTGCGCTCCGGGAGTGACTTCCTGCCCGATGGCGCCGGAGACTTGGGGGAGACCGGGGTAGTAGACGCTGGCGTAGGCGTCGGCGCTTTCCGGGTCGGAATTGAGTTGGGCCGTGCGCTGGCCTACCTTGAGGAAGTACTTGCCGGCGGGGACATCGAAGATGCGGTACTCGCCGAGGTCGTTGGTGGAAGACCCGCGGACTTCCTGCAATTGGCGGCCGTTGGTGGTGTATCGCCAGGTCATGGCGAGGACGGCCATCCCGCGGATGGGGTCGCCGTCTTCGTCGAGGATGCTGCCGGAGATGGAACCGTAGGGGACGAGGCGCACCAGGAAATCGGCCTTGCGATCTCCGGCGTTGAGCAGGATGGGGTCGGTCTTATGCGCGGCATTTTTGGCGCCGAGGACGAGGTTGGCGAAGCCATCGCGGCGGATGGTGAGCTGGTAATCGCCGGGATCGACGTTGGGGAATTCGAATTTGCCCGCGGCGTCGGAGGTGACGGTATAGGTGGGGATGTTGACGGCGGCTGCGTTCATGCGCAGGGTGAGACGGGTCTTGCGCAGGGGTTCACTGGTCACGGCGTTGAGGACCTGGCCTTCGAGGCGGGCTTTGGCCGGGTCCTGGGGCGGCGGGCTGCGGGGGTTGCGCGAGCAGGAGGGCGGGAAGAGTTAGGAGGACGACCGACTTCATGGGTATGAATGGCGGGCGGACTCCCCGGCTCGAAGAGCGGGTCCAGGGGGGTCCGCCACGGGTGTAATTCGAATGCGTCAAGTTTAGGCAGCAAGGCGCTCCTCTTCGCAGCAGGCGTGGATTTCCGATTCCAGGCGGTCGAATGCGGCGCGTAATGCTGATGGACATGGCGGCGCGGCCGGCATGATCTGGGCGAGTTTGGGCCGGAGCAGCCGGGCGTAGGTTCGAGAAAAGAATAGGGCAATGCGGAGTCCATCCGCTGTGAGTTGATAACGATGGCTGTGAGGAATGCGCTCGATGATGCCGTGGAGCCGGAGGCGGCGAAGGTCGTACGTCAGTTTTCCGGCGGGGTAATTGGCTGGATCGAAGCCCAGCAGTTGCGCCAGCAAGACGCGCATTTCTGAATTGTTAAACCCGCGAAGTTGAAAACTGAACACGACCAGCACGGTAAACAAGGCTTGGACGCGTTTGTCACCGAACCGCAAGGCCGAAGCTCTTTGACCATCGACCTCGGCGGGCCGCACAACCCGATCGAAGGCATCCTCGCCAATCGAACAATCGTGGGAAATCTTTTGGACGTCGAGGAGACGCCGGTTGGCTTGAAAGCCGATCTGCCGCAGGGCCGGCAGGTTCTTGAGTAGCTTGCCTATACCGAAGTCGCGCGTGTTGTTGATGGTGGTCTCGGTGCGAAGCGCGCGCCCTTCCTTGTGATACTGCTTGATTCGAGTGTTCTTGTAGTCGACATGCAGGGAGGGAATGACTCCCTCCGTAATGACTCGGGTGCGGAAGCGACCGGGCGTGGTCTTGTTCACGCGGCGGTCAAAGATCAATTGCACCTGACTGGGTCTGCCGATATCCAGGTTTTCGCGGATCACCTCTTCGAAGAAGACGCGGCCGGTGACGGGTCGGTCCAGCACCTGGGTCAATGAAAATTCCGCCTGCAAAATCGAAATCTGGTAACGATAGCCGGCTTTGCGATCTCTGGCCTCATACGGATGCGGCAGCAATCGCAACCACTTCCGCAATAAGGCGTCGATCTTCTCCGCGCTCAGCCCATCACAGACACTTTGCAGCCGCTTGGGATCGTCGCACCTCAGAACGCCATTGTCGAGAGCTTCAAACCCGATTCCTTTCTGCGCCAGTTGCCGTTTCGCGTACTCATGCCCATTTATGCAGAGCTTGGCGTTGTAGGGAAAGTATGTGCTGAACTTCAGGAAGAAGGGCCCAAAGTCGCGGTCCACGCAGTAGATATAGAAGTGGTTCACCATGGCGGTTGAGCGCACCAACCACGGATAAGTCCCGCCGGTCTTTTCATTGCGGCGACGCTCGGTTCGAAACACCGGCGTCTTCTCCTGCGCCTTGCCGATGAACACCACGCCTTCCGTCTTCCGGAACTTCTTTCTCTGCTCGGCGGCCACGTCATCCTTGCGTTGACCCTTGCGGAACGCGATCACGGGGATCTTCTCTTGCCGGGCGAATGCCTCCAAGGCGGCAACGAATGTTTTGCTGATCGGGTCCATCAAGGCGCTGGAGGCGAACTGGTTGCCGCGGTGAAATCGAAAGAAGCAGGCCACCCCTTCTTCCCGCTGCAAGCCTGGAACATAAACGTTCAAGTACATCCGATCGATTCCTTCCACCTCCAGGGTGACGTGATCGGCGAGCACTTCGGCAACACTTCGTGATACGCTCATTTCGGCTCCGGTACGACTCCGATCCTTCGGGATCGACTGCCGCTTCGGCGGCCTAAATCGTTGGCGAGAACTGCTTGCAGTTCTCCACTGTCGACCGGAGCCATCTCTCGGATTATGCTGCATCCTCAGGCGCGACGGACATATACCTCGTCGGTCTGAGGCAGAGCCTCGCTAGTTGTTGGTTGAGGTTCCGGCGTTTTTGACGTACTTGTCGAGCCAGGTCATTTTTTCCCAGAGGACGTGTTCGATGGTCTCCTTGCCGCGATAGCCGTGGGCTTCGAAGGGGAGGAAGACGAGGCGCACCACGCCGCCGTTGCCGCGGATGGCCTGGTACATGCGGTCGCTCTGTATGGGGAAGGTGCCGTCGTTATCGTCGGCTTCGCCGTGGATCAACAGAATGGGCGTCTTGATCTTATCGGCGTACATGAAGGGCGACATTTTCAGGTAGACGTCGGGCGCCTGCCAGATGGTGCGGCGCTCGCTCTGGAATCCGAACGGGGTCAGCGTGCGATTGTGCGCGCCGCTCTCGGCGATCCCGGCCTTGAAGAGATCGCAGTGCGCCAGCAGGTTGGCGGTCATGAACGCGCCGTAGCTGTGGCCGCCCACGCCGACGCGCGCGGGATCGGTCACGCCCATCTCGGCGGCCTTATCGATAGCGGCTTTGGCATCGTCGACGATCTGCTTGACGTAGGTGTCGTTGACGGTGTCGGGATCGCCGACCACGGGCATGGCGGCGTTATCGAGCACGGCGAAACCATCGAGCACGTGGAAGAGCTGCGAGTAGCCGGTGACTTCGGTGAAGCGCTTGGAGGAGCCGGAGACCTGGCCGGCGGTATCGGCGTCGTTGAACTCGCGCGGATAGGCCCAGATGAGGGTGGGCAGGCGCGTGCCGGGCTTGTAATCAGGCGGCAGGTAGAGCTCGAAGGACAGCGGCACGCCGTCGGCGCGCTTGTAAGTGACCAACTGCTTTTTGATCTTGCGGAAGATGGGCTGCGGATCGGGGAAGCTGGTCATAGCGGTCATTTTGCCATCGGCGGTGCGCACGTAATAGTTGGGCGGCTCGGTGGGACTCTCGCGGCGCGTGAGGAACTTGGTGCCATGGTCGTCTAGCAGGGCGTCGACCACTTCGTAGTGATCGTCGTCGCACTGGAAGAGACGCTCGGTTTTGCCGGTGACGATATTGTAGCGGTCGAGGAAGGGGTGGTCGCCCTTGGGGCCGGCGCCGAGTCCCGTGAGGAAGATGCTGTCGCCATCCTGGAGGATGACGGCACCGCCGGAGGGAAGGCGCTTGAGCATGGGCGTGCCGGGGTCTTTGTAGCGGTCCTGGGCGTTGCGGCTCCAGACGAGCTTGGGCGTCTGGCCGGGGTCGTCAACTTCGATCTGGAAGGTGCGCACGCGGCGGGTCTGGCGTTCGGAATCTTCGATGAAGGCGCGGCCGCCCTTTTCGAAGAACTGGATGCCCATGAAGCGCTGCTCGGTCTTGACGATCTCGCGCGCCTCGCCGGCGAAGGGCGCTTTGAGGGCGAGCAGGCGGTCGCGATTGGGGACTTTGTTTTTGAGGTCGCCCTTATCGAGGGCTTCGACCCACATGAGGGTGGCGGAGTCGGTGGGCCGCCACTGGATGTTCGCGCGGTCCGACGATGACGCCGTTGATGGGGACGCGATCTTCGAGCGGCAGGCTGGCAACCTTGTGAAGCACCTTGCCGGTGCGATCCCAGACTTCGATGTCCTTGGGGAAGTCGCGCGCGGCATGCAGGTAGGAGAAGGGGCGGTGGATAGTGGTGACGAGGATGTCTTTGCCATCGGGCGAGATGCGCGCGGATTCGATGACGCCGGCCTTGCCGATGGGGGTGGCTTTGCCCGTGGCGACATCGACGAGGGCGAGCTGCGAGGTGGCGTAATACTCGAAGAGATCTTCGTCGTGCGGCGTCTGGAGCATGTCCTCATGGGTGACCACGGGAGATGCGCCGCCGAGGCTTTCCTGGACGTGGGGTCCGACAGGCACGAGGGATTCGGCAGGGGCGGGGCCGCGGTTGGGCTTCACCATCTGGACGAGGAGGGTTTTGCCGTCGGGCATCCACTGCACGTCGGAGGGGCCGGGGCCGCGCCGCCGCCGCCGCGTCCGCCGCCACCGCCCGGGCCAGGTCCGCCGCCCATGATGGCGTTGATGCGCACGCCTTCGATCTTGCGCGTTTTGCCGGTGGTGTCGCCGAGCCAGAGTTCGATGCCGTGCTCGGTGGTGTTGGTGAAGGTGAAGTGGGTGGCATCGGGGCTCCAACGGCCCAGGCTGAGCTTGGCGTTGGGCGGAAGGTCCACTTTGATCTCGGTGCCCTCGGGAATCTTGCGGAGGGATCAGGGAGCTGTTGAAGACGGTGTTGTGGAGTCCGTTGGTTTTGGGATTGATGCGCATACCGGCGATGCGCAACATGGGCTGCGCCAGCTCAGCAATCGGGGGATAACGGACGGGTTGACCCTGCATCGCGAAATGGCGAGTAGGGCTGATAGCCAACGTGGGCGTGAGGGGTGAGTTGAGGACGTCGAGAACCGCTTTCGGCGGCTTCCGGTAGGGCTCTGCGCCGGAGAGGAACAGAGCGGAGAGGACGAGCAAAATCGGTACTTTTGTTGCCGGTTTCATAGGTTAGGACGATGGTATGGAAAACGCGGGGTGGAAGTCAAACCGAGTGCTTGACCGGACGCGGGCGGAGGCGCATACTGCGGCCATGCCGCTCACTTATACGCCCCTGGTACCGATCCACATCGCCTCGATCTATCAGGGTCAGCTGCCGCACCGGCTGGCGCAGTGTACGCCGGATACGAAGGCGGCGATCGAGGCGGTGGCGCGCGACCTGGCGGCGATGGGGTTCGGAATCCGGCTAAGCGATCTGTTCCGGTCGCACGAGATGCAGGCGCAATCGCACGCCGATTTCGTGGAGGGGCGGAAGAAGGCGTTCAGTCCGCCGCCGGGCGAGAGTCTGCACGAGGCGGGACGCGCGATGGATATCGACCTGAGTTCGATCGGGGTGCCGCTGCCGCAGTTTTGGGAAATCGCCAGGGCGCACGGGTTCAGCCCGATTATCGATGTGCCTGACCCTCACCGGTCGGAATCGTGGCACTTCGATTTCAGGGGGAGTCACGGTGCGGTGTACGACTACGTGCACACTGGGAAGGCGGGGACGATGCTGGCGCCCTATACGCAGATGGCGCAGAGCGCGATTCTGGCGATCGGGGTGAAGCTGGAGACAGTGCCGGCGCAGAACGTGGCGTTTCTGCAGGCGGGGCTGATCCGGCTGGGGTTCGACCCGGGGAGGATCGACGGAGTGCATGGAAACCGGACGAGCAAGGCGCTGGAAGCGGCGGGGGCGGACTTGGGCGATCCGGTGACATGGGTGAGCGAGGCATTGCGCGCGAAGTTCCCGGCGGAGTACGCGGTTTAGTCCTCTGACGAGGGGAGGCGGGCTAAATTTAGCCCGCGGTCGATTCTACCGACTCTGCTCGGTCAGCTTGCACGGGTTCCCAGGATAGCGAGCGTCGAAATGAGTGTCGACGCGGCACGCAAGAGCGTGCGTGCGACACGGCTTTTTTCGTGATTTTTCGATGGAGGAAGGGCACTGGAATGACAGACCACACACGGCGATGGTGTCCCACTTTAGCGCGGGGCGTCCCAGGTTCGAACAGTTTTCCTTCCGCCTGCGGCCGGTGCGGAAACACGGCGTTGAGGTAAGAGCTGGCATGGCGATTGCAGGGCGGTGGCTCATGTGGACACTGGTGCGAGATCTGCGTTTCGGACTTCGGATGTTTCTGAAGAGCCCGGGGTTCACGCTGGTCGCGGTGCTGGCGCTGGCGGTAGGCATCGCGGCCAGCACGACGGTTTTCAGCTGGATCGACATGGTGCTGGTGCGGCCGATTCCAGGGGTCGCGAACGGGCATGAGCTGTTGTCGTTAGAGAGCCTGACGCCCAACGGCGAGTTCATGACCAGTTCTTACCCCGATTACCAGGATTACCGCGACCACCTGAAACTGCTGTCCGGCGTGGCCATGGCAACGCCCAATCCGCTGAGTATCGGCGATGAGGAGCGGGCCGAACGGATCTGGGGCGAACTGGTAACCGGAAACTACTTTGCGGTGCTGGGCGTTAAGCCGGCCGCGGGGCGGTTCTTCGTGCCTGAGGAGTACGGCGATAAGCAGGGCGGGTATCCGGTGGCGGTGATCAGCTACAGCCTTTGGAAGCGGCGATTCAGCGGCGACCCGGGCGCGATCGGCAGCACACTGCGCGTGAACCGGCAGCAACTGACGGTGATCGGCGTGGCCCCACCGGAGTTTCACGGCAGCGTTCCGGGGCTGGCGTTCGAAACGTGGGTCCCCCTGGTGATGGCGCCGCAACTCAACACTATGCCGGACTGGATGCAGCAGGATCGCCATACGCGCAACCTGCTGGGGCTGGCGCGGCCGAAGCCGGGAGTGACCGTGCAGCAGGCGAATGCCGAAGTCTCGGCCCTGGCGCAGCAACTCGCCAGGGAGCATCCGGACACCAGCGCAGGTGTGGGTGCCACGCTGCTGCCTATCTGGAAGGCACACTCGGGCGCGCAAGCGCTGCTGCTGGCGCCGCTGGAGATTCTGATGGCGGTGTGCGGCGTGGTGCTGTTGATTGTGTGCGCGAATGTGGCCAACCTGCTGCTGGCGCGCGCCACGGCGAGGCACAAGGAGTTCGGAGTACGCCTGGCGCTGGGCGCGGGGCGCGGCCGACTGGTGCGGCAACTTCTGACGGAGAGCCTGCTGCTGGCTTTCATGGGTGCGCTGGCCGGAGCGCCATTGACGATGTGGATGGTGCAGTCGCTGGGATACCTGGTGCCGTCGACGGATATTCCGATTTCGATGGATCTGCAGATGAACGGAGACATCTTCGCGTTCACGATGCTGCTGTGCGTGGTGGCCTGCGTGGTGTCCGGGATGGCGCCTGCGCTGCACACGGCGCGCGCCGACCTGAACGACACTCTCAAGGCGGGGGGACGCAGCGGCTCCGGATTGCAGAGTTCGCGGCACCTGCGGGGCCTACTGGTAGTGTCGGAAGTGGCGCTCGCCCTGGTGGCGATCATCGGCGCGGGGTTGTTCGCGCGAAGTTTTCAACTTGCCAGGGAGATCCATCCGGGCTTCGACCCAAGTCACACGCTGGTTTCCAACCTGTCGCTCTCGCCGGCAGGGTACTCGGTCCCGGACCGGAAACAGTTCTGTTTCCGGCTGCGGGAGCGGCTGGAGGCACAGCCCGGCATCGTAGGCGTTACTTACGCGGACTACATTCCGCTGGGGTTCGACAGCGGCCCGTGGGAGGAACTGGACATTGAAGGCTATGAAAAGGGCCGCAGCGAAAACATGCAGATCTACCGCAACGTGGTGGCGCCGGGGTACTTCCAGGTGCTGGGAATTCCGCTGCTGACGGGCCGCGACTTCACCGAGCAGGACGACCTGTCGAAACCGGTGAAGCGCGTGATGATCGTCAACCAGACGTTCGCGCGCCGCTACTTCGGCGGTGGGTATCCGATCGGCCGGAAGGTGCACGGGTGGGGCGAGTGGTTTACAGTGGTGGGCGTGGTGAAGGACAGCAAATATCACACGCCGAATGAGGCCCCGCAGCCCTATTTCTACGTGCCGTTCAAGCAAGTGTACCGGGCCGACCTGCGGGTTGCGGTTTACGTGCGCACGGCGGGCGATCCGAAGCAGGCGCTGGGGACGCTGCGGCGCGAGGTCCGGTCGATGGATCCGAATGTGAGTGTGTACGATGCCATGCCGTTCACGGAGTTCATCGGCGCGTCGCTCTTCGTGCAGAAGATCGCGGCTGCGCTGCTGGGGGTGCTGGGCGTGGTGGCACTGGTGCTGGCGGCTGTCGGGCTTTACAGCGTGATGGCGTATTCGATCACGCAGCGCACGCACGAGATCGGAATCCGCGTGGCGCTGGGCGCGACTTCGAGCGATGTGCTGAGGCTGGTGGTGCGGCAGGGGATGGTGCTGACGGCGGCGGGGTTGCTGGTGGGAGTGGTGGCGGCCGCGGCGGTCACCCGGGTGGTCGCGGGGCTGCTGGTGAATGTCAGCGCGACCGATCCACTGATCTTCGGCGGGGCGGCGCTATTTCTGGCGGCGGTTGCGCTGGCGGCGAGCTACGTGCCGGCGTTGCGTGCGACGCACATCGATCCGAATCAGGCGCTGCGGTGGCAGTAGGCGTCCGGAGCCACTCTCAGCGTGGGAGACAGGTGCCCGGAATGCAGATCAATTCGCCTTCAGTGTCTTCCGTATTCTCTTAGACAGGCTTTCTATCTTCTGCGAGCGTTTGTAGGACTGCGCCGATATGGTGCTGGCGGGGGAGGCTTTGAGATCCTGCTGAAGCGTTTGGGCTTCGGCGATAAGTTCCTGAACGTCGGCTAGTAATCGTTTGTGATTGGTCTCGAGATTCGGGGCTGGAGTCCCGGGGCCAACGATCACGAGGGGCGGGACCGGTGCGCCCTGGTCGCCGGACCCCGGTCTGGGAAAAGGCGTCTGTCCATTCGATAAGGGATGAGCGATGTAGAACAGAAATAATGCCACGAGGGGAGCGAATCGCATACAAACCACCACAGGTAGTATCTCACCAGTTCCAGCCCAAGTCGCTCGGGGCGAGTGTGGGGGCGCGGCACGGCAATCTAGGATAAGCTGCGTGAGTTTCCCCTTGCGGGCGGCAATCCCACCGGGTGAGTCAATGGACGACGACGCCGTTCGCCCGGAATTGACATGGCCTTTAGCTTTCTTCGGAGCGGAACGAGGCGAGCGAACATGCATCGTGGCCGTGTATCCCCTCACCGGCTTTTTCTTCGAGGGCGAAAAAGGGTTATGAATAAAGTGTGAGGACGGTAGCGCTATGGGCGGTGGTGGGGGCGGTCGGCTTGGCGGTTGGCCGACCACAAGAAACAGCGGTCGGCCCCATCAAGAGCGAGCCGGTGGTAGAAGCGGCACGTCGTTGGGCGCTGCGGTACTCGCAGACGCTGCCGGACTTCGTTTGCACGGAGTTCATCCACCGATATCAAAACTGGACAGGATCGGATTTCCAAACCGACACGCTCACATTTCGGGTTTCGTTTTACCGCCAAAGAGAGGCGTACGAACTCGTCGCTCGCAATCAGAGGCCATCGCATCAGCGAGTCGAGTCGCTCAACGGCTCGATCACAAGAGGGGAATTCGGGAGCGCGCTCCGGCTCGTCTTCGACGCCGGGTCGGCCGCTGTTTTCGAACCGCAGAGACCGAAACGAATCGGGGGCCGGGCGGTTGCTACATACGGGTACGCGGTGCGCCTTGCAAACTCGCGCTATGAGTTGGAATACGGCAGCCACCGGATCCTGAGTGCCTACCACGGCTCGGTATATATCGATCCCTCCACCAGCCGAGTGCTACGGCTGACGACGGAGGTAGATCCGCCGCCGGATTTCCCCATCCGACAGGCGGCCACGACCATCGACTACGACTTCCGCGCGATCGGCGAGGAGCAGTATCTGCTGCCGGTACGTGCCGAGGTGCGCATGTTCGAACTGCCGAGCGAAGAGGTGCTCAAGCGTCTCAGCAGAAACGACGCGGCCACCGCCCGCCGGGGCGTCCGCTACCGCAATATTGTGGAGTTTCGAGATTACCGCAAGTTCTCGACAGATTCGAAGCTGACGTTTCATTGACACGGGGCCATGGCTGGAGGTGGTTGGATCGTGATGCCGAGACTCGCGTGGCTTGGGAACTGACTTACTTGCAGAGGGAGATGCAGGACTGGCGCAGTTTCCGGGCAGTGGTGTCGCGGTGGCGTTATCGAAGGAGTGCCGCCGAAGTGGACCGGCGCGGTATAGTTACCGAAATCGCCGTTTTACTGCGCTGATGCAAACGCCCCTGCAGGGCATGCTCAGAACCGCCGGGCTGCTTTAATGTGCGTGTCGCGGGCTTGGCAGAGGTGACAAGGGTTCCGGCTGGCCGGATACGGAAAGACCCCGGCTGTGGACGCGGAACGCCAGCCACAGCATGAACAACGCGCAGAAGCCGAAATAAGAACTCATCCAAATGAAGAAGGTCTGCTGCGGTTCCAGCCTGATCCGAAAGCCGCCAACGACAATAAATGAGACCGCGAAGCCTATCAAAGCCGCTCCCACCGCGAGCAGAAACCGTCTTCCTTGACTAGTGCGCCGCTGCGTTTTCGCGGTTTCCAACGCAAATGCTCCGAGACTCGCGGCCATCACCGTAAACAACAGAGATATCGGACGAAAGCTCAGTGGGCCTTTGACCAGTGGGGAAACAATGATTGTTCCAAAGGTAGCCATCGCGAGGCCATTAAGCGACAAGAGCCAGGAATGATCCTTTCCGCCGCTCCAGATGCCCGCTGCAATCGTACAGGCTCCCGCCGCCAGTGCGAGTAAGCCCATGTCCGAAACCGCACTCAAATTCGAGCCGAATATGCGGTAAGTCAGAGGCAGTTTCATCATCAGAAGGTTAATGCTCGCGTGCATCGCATCAAAGATGCCGCACAATGCCAGCAGCCACCAGGCTTTGGAGAGCGTTCCACTCAAGATCCACCTCCTATATGCCGTCCAATTGCTCTGAGTGCATCATAGCGCCGCCGCCAACGCCATGGTGGCTGAAATGTGGCGATATCCGGCCAATCTCTGCCTATTTTTCGGGTGCGTCGAGTTTGCGGGCTACCGAGAGGATTTTGGTAAGTCGGTTGGAGAGGCGGTCCAGGCAGCGGCGCGAAGCGCCATCGGGCAAGTTGCGCCGGTACATCTCCGTTACGTGTAGAGCGGTCAGTAGAGCGTCAACCACGCCCTCCAAGCCGGCGCGGGAGGCGAGTTGCGTTTTGGGCTGCGGCGCCAAGTAGCGAGGTTGGGAGCGGGCCAGGTGAAGCTCGCGTTGCAAGTCGGTGAGGGCGATATCGAGATACAACATGGTCATGTCGGGCGAGGCGTGACCGAGCAGTTTCATGATGGCGGGGAAATCCACTCCGGAGCGAAGCATCTCACTGGCATAGGTGTGTCTGAGCTGGTGAGGAACGATGCGTTGGGTAATGCCGGCTGCAGCGGACACCTCGTGCAGGTATGCGCGGAGGTAGCGCAGCAAGGTTTGCTTGGTGCGCGGGCGGGCCAGCAGTCGGCCATCGGCGGGCAACGGATCGAAGGAGCGGAAGAAGCGAAGCCGTTGGACCAGTTGACAAACGAACGAATCAACCGGGACCATCCGTTCGGTCTTCAATTTGCCAAGCGGCACGTGGATCGTCCATTGATCCGAGCCGGAGGTGTGGAGACAATCGAAGGACAGATCGGCGGCTTCGCCGATGCGCATGCCCGTGTGGCGAAGCAACATGAATACGTTGGCGCCGAGATCATTGCGGCGCAGCAGTTCCTGCTGGAGGAGTTGATCCTGCTGCAGGGAGAGTGCGCGGGGCAAGCGTCGAGGAACGCGGGGAATGTCTTGTCGACGGAGCAGTTGGGCTAGTTCGGGAAGGTGTGCGCTCCAAGCCAGTTCCTGGAGAATGCCGCGGAGAAAGATAAGCCGAATGATGTAGGTGGTTGGCGCCAGGACTGGGATCTGCGCCCGCAGTTTGGTCATCCAGCCGAGGATGTGTGGATCCCGGCGTAACTGCTGGAGAGAAGTTACCCCGGGATGGTCAGCGCCGAGATAGGTCAGGAAGTTGCGTGCCGTGCCACGGTATTGACGGGTCGAGTCGGGAGCAAGAGCGGCACCGAGAGAGTCCACAGCCCGTCCGAACAAGTCGGCCAAGGGATGCTGAAGGGGAGCCCGGCGTGAACGGTTCACGATGGGGTCACCGGGACGGGCCGAATGTGTTGGGCCACGGCGCGCGCATACTGCTGGTAGACCTCAAGCGGGGTAACCTGCACATAGATGAGCGTGGTTTGAATGTGGGCGTGTCCCATCAACCGCATGAGGGCCGGCAGGCTGACGCCGGCACGCACCATATCGGAGGCAAAGGTGTGCCGGAACCGGTGTGGGTTGGCGAGCTTCACGCCGGTGGTCCGACGATGGTAGCGGAACAGGGATCGTAATCCCGCCGCGGTCATTCGAGCTCCGCGTGCGCGACCTTTGAGAGAGACAAACAGGGCGGCCGTCGAAGGATGGGGCCGCTCCAGCCGCAGATAGTGGTCGAGCAGTTGGACGGCTTCGGGAGCCAGGGGTAGAAGGCGGGGCTTGTTCCCCTTGCCGGGCACGCGGATCTGGGCCTCCGGCAACAGCAGATCCTCGTGGTTCAGATCCCTCACTTCCTGGGACCGCAAGCCCTGCAACAACATCAGGCCCACGATGGCTAGGTCACGCGAGGTCCGGAAACTGGACCAGAATCGCGCCACCTCGTCTACCGACAGTGGCACGATGGTCCGCTTGGGTTCCCTCACCCGCAAGCGACTCACTGCGGGATGCGGTCTGCCGAGACCCATGGGCGCGCGCCGCCAGTAGCTTACCTGAAGCTCGGGAGCAATCTGATGGGGAGCGCCAGGGAAGAGGGCGCGCAAGGCGCGATCGGCGACGGCGACGCGTTGATTGATCGTGGATCCGCAGAGCTCGGGTTGTTGGCCGGACTGGAATCGCACGTAGTCCAGCAGAGTGGACTCGGTGAGCGCATCTTGGGTAATGACATCGGTGTGATGAACACTTTCCCACCAGCGGAGAAAGTGCAGCAAGTGCTGTGCATAGCTTCGGAGCGTGAGGTCGGCCACGCGGCGGAGGCATTCGTGATCCAAATAGCGATTGATCCAATCGACCTCGCGACCCTTGGTCTGCTCGATGATCCGATAGGAGCTGCGTGCGTGATTAGCGGTGGGTTGGTGAACGACACGGAATTTCATGGGCGGGCGGCCTCCAGCAGCGACTGAAACTGATGCGCGTCGCCGCCTTGCACGAAGAAGCTGTTGGGATCGTGGCCCTCGGGCAGGGAGACCAGGCGAGTAGGGATACCTCGTTCGCGGAGACTTCGTGAGAGGCACTGGGATGCTCGTGAGCCGCTGCCGTTGGAGTCGGCATCAAAGGCCAGGTAGACGGTTCGGGAACCGTCGCACAGTTGCCGGAACTGGCGCGCATTGAGCTGGGTTCCCAGCGAACAGGTGACGTTGTGAAAGCCGGCCTGCCACAACGCGGCGTAGTCGAACAGACCCTCGACGAGAATGACTTCCGGATAGGATTGGACTTGCGCCCATGAATACAAGCCTCCCTTGGCGCCGGGCAAAAACCGGTGAGGCGGCGCTGCCGCCGAAAGGCTCCGGCCATAGAGATTGCCTTCCAGCGGAAAGACGATCCGACGCACGTAGGCGTCGAAACCTCCACCCGTGATCAGGCCGGCTTGATGCAGTGTCGGCAAACAGTGGCCCAAGTGTGTCAGCCAACCCCGCAGGCATCCGCCGGGGGCATAACCGATTCGCATATGCTCGATCAACTCCAGGGAGCGGACGCCGCGTTGGTACAGATAGGCCACCGCCTCACTGTGGCGGTGTAACTGAATGCGGTAGAAGCGTGCCGCTTCCTGCAACACAGGCTCGGCACCGCGCCATTGGCGCAGCAACGCCAGGGCTTGCGAGAACCTCACCTGGTGATAGATCTCGGCGAAGCGAATTACGTCTCCGCCGCGGCCACAGCCATAGCAATAGAAGAGGTCTTTGTTTGGGTCCACCAGAAAGCTTGGTTTGTGGTCCCCATGCAAAGGGCATAGCCCCATCCATCGGCCACGGCTGAGTGGCCGCGCCGGATGCCAATCATGCGCCTGCAGATAGCCCATCAGGGGAATCTGCTGTTTCAAGTCGTCGAGAGCTTGGCGATTCACGGACTTCTTACCTCGATGGGCAGAATACGGCAGAGCGTGGCGAGATCCCAGGCAACGATGGTGGGTGCCCGTAAAAAGCGCGCGCCGATGGCTCCCGCCTTCACCCAGCAGCACACGCTGAGCAGCCGCCGGTGTGCCCATCGGCGCAGGGTGGAGGGGTCGGGTGAGCGCGACGGATCCTTGCAGTGCGGCGCTGATTGCTCCACGGAATCACCGGCGGCGATGCGGTCACAGGCCTGTTGTCGGCACCGCAAGCTGAAATGCCCCGAAGGAGCCAGCCAATCGGGCAGGATGGTGAAGGTCTTGTTGCAAAGGTGACAGAGTCCGCGTCGCACCCAGATACGTTCGTGGCGATCGTCGTGGGATTGTCGGGAGCGCAGTCCATGGCCGATGATCGTATGATCGAGGCACAACGGACACCGCCTCGGCAGGCGGTCCAAGGGGATCACCCCGGGTCGCTGTTGTCTTTTGCTTCTGGCAGTGCGATAAAAAGAATCACGGCTGGCGTGAAGGCCCGCCGCTGACCGTTCCCTTGCTAAAGTTCCGATCTGCTGGCCGGGCCTTCACCCTCCGGCAAAATCAGTTTCGAACGAAAGAAGAATACTGCTTTGCGCTGGCGGCCGCGAGCCCCCACTCAAAACATTGGCCGGTTTAAATGGCGATATCGGAAACTTGACAACCTTGCTCGCTGAACGGGGATAGAATCAGACAGGTATGCCCGCCGGTGACGCACAGAGGACCTGGTTTCCTGAAATGGTAGAAACGCTTCGGACATGCTGGCGCGCCGGTCTGCCGTTTGAAGAGGTGATTGTATTGCGGGATCGACTGGATGCAATGCTGCACCGAATTCGGGCAGAGCGGCATATCCGGCCTCCTGTCATCAGATGCACGAGGTGCGGGCATGTTGGGGAAGCCGCCGAACCTGATGTGAGTGTCCGGGCCGTGATCCTGTCGCTTGGCCGGTTCGGTTTCGCATCAGCCGACGAGGTGAAGACCATCGAGAAACGTTGGGCCGGGTTCCGCAAAATGAAAGGGCTCGACCTTCACGGAAAAACGGCGGAGGCTCCGCTTGCCAACGTGCGTCCCTGTGCGCATTCGGATCGCCCGCGCCAAGAGTAGAGGGCGGCCGAAGACTGGATGCGCAAGACCGGATGCCGGATGTCAGGCGGCTAAGAAGTCCAGACGGTCACGCGTCCTGGTGTTTAGGAAGGGAAATGAGGAGGGCGGCGTGCGGCAATTTCTACGTTCTCTACTTTCGGGTCTGGATCGCGATGGGTCCGCCATACAACGGATCGACGCCATGCGGTTGGAATTCGCCCGTATGAGCGATGATGAACTCCGCGCGTTGGCCGCTGTGACGAACGACCCACTTCCATTCATGGCGGCCGCAGCGGCGGCGGCGGCGCGGATCCTGGGGCAGGAAATGTATGACGTGCAGCTTCGCGGCGCGCTAGCGCTGGTCCGCGGCAGCATCGCGGAGATGCAGACGGGCGAGGGTAAGACACTGGCCGCTGTTCCGGCAATCGCGTGGCTCGCCCGAGAAGGGAAGGGCGTTCACGTAATGACCGTTAACGATTATCTCGCGCGCCGCGACGCAGGCTGGATGGGGGATATTTATCGTTTTCTGAGCCTCTCCGTAAGCTATGTGCAGCAGGGCATGACGCCCGCCGAGCGCCGCGCAGCCTACGCTTGCGACATCACGTATGCGACGGCCAACGAGATCGGCTTCGACGTGCTGCGCGACCGGCTGGCGCTCGGTCTCGATCAGCAGGTGCATCGTTCGTTCTGCGCGGCCGTCATCGACGAGGTGGATTCCATTCTGATCGATGAGGCGCGCATTCCGCTCATCATCGCCGGCGGAGATACGGGCGACAGTGCTCTCGCCTATGTGGCCGATCAGGTAGTGCGCCGCCTACGGGCGCTGGAGCACTACACCGTCGACGCCGGCGGACACAACGCCGCACTCACGGATGCCGGAATTCGAGCGGTGGAAGACGCATTCGGCTGCGGCAATCTCTTCGAGGAACGCAATCTGCGGCTTCACACCGCCGTGCAGGACGCTCTCGAAGCCCACGCGCTTCTCCATCGCGACGTGGATTACCTGGTTAAGAGCGGCACCATCGAGATGGTGGATGAATTCAAAGGCAGGATCGCCCTGAACCGGCGCTGGCCGGCGTCGCTGCATGCCGCGGTCGAAGCTAAGGAAGGCGTGGCTGCGAAGTCCCAGGGAATGGTTCTCGGGTCCACGACGATCCAACACCTGGCAGCACTCTATCCGCGGGTCTGTGGCATGACCGGAACCGCTGCTACCCAGGCGATGGAATTTCAGACCGTGTACGGCCTGCACGTGGAGACCGTACGCACGAACCGGCCAGTCATCCGGGTCGATCATACCGACAAGTTGTTCCCGACGAAGGCTGAAAAGGAACAGGCGGTGGCCGACGAAATCCGGCGCGTCCACCCGACCGGACAGCCGATTCTTGTGGGGACCGCGAGTGTGGAGGAATCTGAGAGGCTGAGCCGAATGTTGGCGGACGTGCCGCACTGTGTGTTGAACGCGCGCAACGACGAAGCGGAGGCGGCGATCGTCGCTCAGGCGGGTCAACGCGGCGCCGTCACCGTTTCCACTAATATGGCGGGACGCGGCACGGACATTCGCCTCGGCGAGGGAGTGGCTATGCTCGGGGGGTTGTACGTGATCGGCACGAACCGGCACGAGAGCCGGCGCATCGACAACCAACTGCGCGGCCGCGCGGGCCGGCAGGGCGATCCGGGGTGCTCGCGTTTCTTTATTTCACTTGAAGATCCATTGATGGTGAAGTATGGCGATCTCGACGTACGGTACCGCAACGATCCGGCTTCCATACAGCGACTTGTGGAGGGCCAGCACCTGGATCAACGCGAGTTCCTGCACCGCTATGATCTGCCCGTCGAAGGCCAGCGCAACAAGATTCATTCCTATCGCCAGGCGGTACTCGATGGCAGAGTTACGTGCCGGTCCGAGTTGGAGCGGCAGATCACCCTGCGCGTCGTGGACGACCTGTGGGCTGACTATCTGGCTCGACTGGAGGATTTTCGCGCGGGAATTCCCTGGCAATCCTTCGCCGGGGTTCCCGGCTTTTTCGTCGGTACCGACTGGCGCGACCCGCATTTCGCGTTTCTGCGACAGATTGACGAGTGGTTCCCGAAATTGGAAGCAGCGATACCGGAGGAAATCGCGCGGCGGCTGGCCGAAGCGGAAGCCGGCGGCGTCGACCTGGGTGACCGCGGCGCGGTGTGGACATATCTTACGACCGACCAGCCTTTTGGCGCATGGACGGAGAGACTTCTGAAAGGCATAAGAAAGAAAGTGCTGGGGGCGTAGTCTGTCCAGGCAACCGCTCCCTCAAGGTCGCGGCTTCTCTGATGGGTGCGCGGATTGGAAGGTAGCGCGCATGCGAGCGAGGCAGGCGGAACCGCCTGCCTCACCACTGCGAACACACAACCAGTCTCAGGCGAGGTCGAAGCGATCGAGGTTCATCACCTTATTCCACGCAGCCACGAAGTCTTTCACAAACGTCTCCTTGGAGTCGTCACTTGCATAGACTTCCGCGATTGCCCGGAGTTGGGAGTTCGAACCGAAGACAAGGTCGACACGGGTGCCGGTCCACTTGATTTCGCCGGTCGCGCGATCGCGCCCTTCGAACACACCTTCGGATGAAGGGGATGACTGCCACTTCGTCTTCATGTCGAGTAGGTTGACGAAGAAATCGTTCGTCAGGGTTTCGGGCCGGTTGGTGAGGACGCCGTGTTTGGATTGCGAGTCAGGACTCAGGGCGCGCATGCCACCGACGAGAACCGTCATCTCGGGGGCGGTCAAGGTCAGCAATTGCGCCCGATCCACCAGCAGCTCTTCCGCCGAGCTTCTGTGTCCGTTCCGGAGGTAATTACGGAACCCGTCCGCAGTTGGCTCCAGTACGGCGAATGAGTGCACATCGGTCTGTTCCTGCGCGGCATCCGTGCGCCCCGGGGAGAAGGGAACGTTGACATCGTGGCCAGCCTTTTTTGCGGCCGCTTCGACGGCTGCGCAGCCGCCCAGAACAATCAGATCGGCGAGGGAGACCTTCTTCCCGCCGGACTGCGAGCTGTTGAACTCCTTCTGGATCGCCTCCAGCTTCGGAAGGACCTTAGCCAATTCGGCCGGTTTATTCACTTCCCAGTCCTTCTGTGGCGCGAGGCGAATACGCGCCCCGTTGGCTCCGCCGCGCTTGTCGCCGCCGCGGAATGTGGCCGCCGACGCCCAGGCAGTCGAGACCAGTTGGGAGATGGAGAGTTCGGATGCGAGGATCTTAGCCTTCAGGGCAGCAATGTCCTGCTCGCCGATCAGTTCATGATCCACCGCGGGAACGGGGTCCTGCCACAGAAGCGGCTCCGCGGGAACGAGCGGGCCAAGATAACGGGGCAGCGGCCCCATGTCGCGGTGCGTCAGCTTGTACCAGGCTTTGGAGAACGCATCGGCGAACTCCTGCGGATTTTCGTGGAACCGCTTCGAAATTTTCGCGTAGCTCGGGTCCACCTTCAGTGCAAGGTCCGTCGTGAACATAATCGGGGCGTGCTTCTTCGACCGATCGTGGGCATCCGGCACGGTGCCCGTCGCTGCTCCGTTCTTGGGGGTCCATTGTTGGGCGCCGGCGGGACTCTTGGTGAGTTCCCATTCATAACTGAACAGGTTGTCGAAGTAGTTGTTGTCCCACTTAACGGGGTCGGTGGTCCATGCGCCCTCCAATCCGCTGGAGATCGTGTCGGCGCCTTTGCCGGTGCCAAAGCTGTTCTTCCAGCCGAAGCCTTGCTCTTCGATGTCGGCGGCCTCGGGTTCGGGGCCGACATACTTATCCGGTTCGGCAGCGCCATGGGCTTTACCGAACGTGTGTCCGCCGGCGATGAGGGCTACGGTCTCTTCGTCATTCATCGCCATGCGGGCGAAGGTCTCCCGGATATCCCGTGCCGCGGCGACTGAATCCGGCTTTCCATTGGGCCCTTCCGGATTCACGTAAATCAGGCCCATCTGAACGGCGGCCAGGGGATTCTCGAGCTGACGATCGCCGCTGTAGCGCTCGTCCGCCAGCCACTTGCCCTCAGGTCCCCAGTAGATGTCCTCGAGGGGTTCCCATACGTCCTCGCGCCCGCCGCCGAACCCGAAGGTCTTGAAGCCCATCGACTCCAACGCGACGTTACCGGCGAGAATCATGAGGTCGGCCCAGGAAATTTTCCGGCCATACTTCTGCTTGGTCGGCCAGAGCAACCGGCGCGCCTTATCGAGGCTGACGTTGTCCGGCCAGCTGTTGAGGGGCGCAAATCGCTGTGCGCCGGAACCCGCGCCGCCCCGGCCATCGGAAATACGGTACGAGCCTGCGCTGTGCCAGGCCATACGGATGAAGAACGGGCCGTAGTGGCCGTAGTCCGCGGGCCACCAGTCCTGCGATGTCGTCATCAAGGCATGGAGGTCTTTGATCACGGCATCGAGGTCGAGGCTCTTGAATGCTTCGGCGTAATTAAACTCCTTGTCCATAGGGCTGGACAGTGGCGAGTGCTGGTGCAGGATCTTCAGGTTCAACTGATCCGGCCACCAGCCCGCGTTTGCCGCGGGGCCAGCCGTGTGTCTGCGACCGCCGGCCGTTACCGGGCACTTAGATTGGGTTTGCTGCTGATCGGGGACAGGCTCCCCCACTGCTGTGGTGAATTGTTTTTCCTTTTCCATGTGTTCGTCTTCTTTCGAATTAGTCAAAAAACTGTTACGAACCTACGTCACTGAACCGGAAGCGTGTCGTGGCGCGCATTTCGCGCAGAGCCCCCGGAAAATGAGTTCGCATTCGCGGAGAATCCGCTTACCGAGGGAGCCCGAGGCGGGCCTTGGCACGTTATACCACTCCATGTCCTCAACATTTCCGCAGCGGTCGCAGATGAAGTGGTGATGCCGCATGCCTTTCACATCGAATCGCGCGGCGCGACCCTCGACGGCCACTTCACGTACCAGACCCGCCTGCACCAAGTCTCGCAGATTGTTATAAGTCGTGGCCCTTGACGAGCGCGGGTCCAGGCGATTGACGGCTTCGAAGACCTCCGCGGCCGTGGGATGGCCGGCATGTTCCATCAAGAAGGCCATCACGGCGTAGCGCTGCGGAGTGCACCGCAGCCCGCTGCCTATCAAGGACCTCTTGATCGCCTCGGCGTCCATTTGAATCTAGATTATGTCTAATGTGATATTTTGTCAAGCCGGGGACAGACCAGGGAAAACCCGGGGACAGGGTCAGTCCCCTGGGGCTGTTACTTTGGAAATGTGCCTGTCGAAAAATTCCTGGGGGGCATCTCCCGATTCCAAAAGGATGTTTATCCGAAACATCAGGACTTGTTTGAAAGGCTGGCTATGGGCCAGCGCCCTGAGGCATTGTTCATCACGTGCGCGGATTCCCGAATAGACCCTTGCCTGATTACCCAAACCAAACCAGGCGAACTGTTCATTTGCCGCGTGATCGGCAATGTTGTACCGCCTTACCCGGATGCGATTGGCGGCGTTTCGGCCACGATCGAATATGCGGTGGGCATACTGCAGGTGCCGGAGGTGATCGTCTGCGGCCACACGGATTGTGGCGTGATGAGAGGCGCGCTCAATCCCGGCGCGCTTGACGCTTACCCCGCCGTGGCGGCCTGGCTGCGCTATGCGAACGTGGAGCGCCGCGAAGCGGAACCGAGCGCCGAATCGCTTCTCGCGCTGACTGAAGAAAACGTAGTCGCACAACTGAAAAACTTACGCTCACATCCCACGGTTGCAGCTCGACTGGAACAGGGCGGTCTTGCCCTGCATGGCTGGGTCTATCACATCGGTTCGGGTACGGTGACGGCTCATGACGAAGCTAGCGGGCGGTTCGAGAAAACAGCGTCCCTGTAGTCCCGGCGGGCGGCCATTTGTGAAACTTCGTACGGTTTGACCGTTTCCACATTGCGGATGGCGGCCGGCGATGGAATGATCGGGATTAGTTGGCAGAAGATTCCATAGCGCCGCAGCTTGCCAAGACATGGCTCGTGCTGCGTTCTGGCCCGCTCGCTGGTACGCGGTATCAGTTGCATGAAGGCGTGCTGCGCATCGGGCGCGCGCCGGACAACGATATCGTAACCCAGGGGCAGCAGAGCGCGACGGTGTCGCTTTATCACCTCGAGATCTCGGGCGAGGGCGGACGGTACCGTGTGCGCGACGTCGGAAGCACGAACGGAACTTACATCGACGGAGAGCAGGTCAGCGATGCCGAGGTGCATCCGCCCTCGGTAATCCGGCTGGGCAGCAACGGTCCGGAATTTGCGCTGACCACGGAACAAGCGGAGACATCCGACCTGGGCCAAACGCTGGTGATTCCCGCTGGTATTCAGCTGCCCGCAGCGGCGCCCGCGGCACCGGCCGGCGAGCACGAAGCCCTGCTTAGCGAGGCCGTGCAGCAGGCGAGACAGGCGCGGGCGGAAGGCAAAGGCGACCAGACGATGATGCTGATGCGCAGCGTGCTCTCGCACGCGTTGCAGCGCAACAGCAGCCGTTTCCGGCTAACGATCGGGATTCTGGTGGCCGCGCTGCTGGGGACGGTGGGGTTCAGCTTCTGGAAGCTTACGTCGTTGAAGCGCGAGAAGGTCGCCATCGACGACCGCATACGGCAGATCGAGATTCGACTGGAAAAGGACGAGACGCCGGAGGAGGCGGAGCGCCTGATTACCGAACTCTCGACGTACCAGGACGAGGCGCGTACGCTGGAGCGCAATGTCCTCTACCGGTACGCGGTACGGCAGCAGCAGAACTTCGTGACCAACGAAATTCGCGCCATCATGGCCGAATTTGGAGCGGAGACTTATAGTGTCCCGCCCGAGTTCGAACAAGGCGTAACGCAATACATCGAGCAGTACCGCGGGAGCGACCGCCCGTTGATGGAACGGGCGCTCAATAATGCCAGCAGCAAGCTGACGGAAATCCGCACGATTCTGCAAACTGAGAATTTGCCGCCGGACCTGGCGTTCATACCGCTGGTGGAGAGCGCGCTGGGGCCGCAGCAGGTGAGCGCCGCCGGAGCGGCCGGTCCCTGGCAGCTTACCTCGCCTACGGCCCGGATTCTGGGCCTGCGCGTGGACGGGGCGGTGGACGAGCGCCTGGACCTGCGGAAGGCGACCCGCGCGGGGTGCCGGTATCTGCGCAACCTGATTCTCGACTTTGGCAGCGGCAGTTCGGTGATGCTCGCGCTGGCGGCATACAATCTGGGGCCGACCCGGGTGAAGCAGGCAGTCACGAAGGTGGTGCAGGACCCTATCAAGCAGCGGAATTTCTGGTATTTGTACCGGACACGGGCGCTGCCGGCCGAGACGCGCGAGTACGTTCCCAAGGTATTCGCGGCGATCATTATCGGGCGGAATCCGGCACGATTCGGGTTTAACGCGCCGGCTTCGGGGAACCCTTAAGTCCAGCTTACTGGCCGATCCACCGGTCGCACTCCGCGATCCCGTCGCGTGCTACTTTCAGGCGGCGTGCCGTCTCATCGGTCTGCGGCCGCCAGTTCTTCCAGCGGCTCACATTCTTCTGAAAGGCGAGGCGGGCCCAGCCATAATTCCGATTCGCCAGCAGCATCCCAGCGTACAGCTGATCGAGGTCCGAGGCCGCCTCCATTGCTGCCAGCGTGGGACGCGGCGCCGCCAACAAGCGTTCCGCCAGGGCCTGCCCTTTGGTAATCAGGGCCGCGGCCTGGTCGTTCTTCCCTTCCCGCAGCAGCCCTTCCGCCTGGCGATTCATCGCCGCCAGTTCGGCGGTAGCCGGAGAGTACCACTCTTCCGAGACCGGGTCCGCCGCCTTCGCTGCCGGAGCGGGAGTTGGCGCCGGGGCACACGCCGCAAGCAGCACACCGAGCATGATCACGATCCAACGCATGGTCAGGAGTAGATGCCGGGAGCTTCGTGCCCCAGCCTTTGCACGTATTCCACGTAAGAGCCCGGGTAGACGACGGGCTCGCGCTCCGTGCCGCTCTCCCCTCCCAGTTCCAGGACGCGCGACCCCAGTCCGCGCAGGAACATGCGGTCGTGCGAGACGAAAATCATGGTCCCTTCGAAACCCCTCAGCGCTTCGACGAGCATCTCCTTGGTCGCCAGGTCCAGGTGATTCGTAGGCTCGTCGAGCACCAGAAAGTTGGGCGGGTTGTAGAGCATGCGGGCCATGGCGAGGCGCGATTTTTCGCCTCCGGAGAGCGCGCGGATCTTCTTGTCCACGTCGTCGCCCGAAAACTGGAAGGCTCCGGCCAGCGTGCGCAGCGAGCCGATGCCGTCCTGCGAAAAATCCTGCTGGAGCTGTTCAATAATCGTCAGGTCTCCATTGAGAACCTCCAGCGATTGCTGCGCGAAGTACCCCATGTACAGGCTCGCGCCCAGGCGCACGCTGCCCGAATCGGGCGCCGACGCGCCGGCGATCATTTTGAGCAGGGTGGTCTTCCCCGCCCCGTTCCTCCCCATCACGGCCCAACGTTCGCCGCGCCGGATGGTGAGGTTGAAGCCGTCGTAAATCACGCGCGCGCCGTAACGCTTGTGCAGATCTTCAATGACGGCCACCTGGTCGCCGGAGCGCGGCGGCACGCGGAATTCGAACTTCACCACCTTGCGTGTTTTGGGCAGTTCGATCTTCTCGATTTTGTCGAGCGCCTTGATGCGGCTCTGCACCTGCGCGGCCTTGGCGGCGTGGGTCTTGAAGCGCTCGATGAAGCGCTGCTCCTTGGCCAGCATGGACTGCTGCCGCGCGAAGGCCGCCTGCTGATTGTTCTCGCGAATGGTGCGCTCGCGCTCGTAGAAATCGTAGTCGCCGGTGTAGGCGATGATCTCGCCACCATCGATCTCGGCGATCTTGGTGACGATGCGGTTCATGAACTCGCGATCGTGGGACGTCATCAGCAGCGCGCCGGGATAGCCCTTGAGGAATTGCTCCAGCCAGATGATGCTCTCCAGATCGAGGTGGTTGGTGGGCTCGTCCATGAGCAGCACATCGGGCCGCCCTAGCAGGACGCGCGCCAGGGCGACGCGCATCTTCCAGCCGCCGGAGAGCGCGCCCACGTCGCCATCGATCTGGTCGTCCTTGAAGCCGAGGCCGTGAAGCACCTCGCGAGCCTGCGCTTCGAGCGTGTAGCCGCCGAGATGTTCGTACGCCTCCTGCACCTCTCCGAAGCGTTCGAGGATGCTGTCCATGTCACCGGCGCGATCGGGATCTTCCATGGCGCGCTGCAGGCCTTCGAGCTCATGGTGGAGGTCGCCGACGCGCCCGCTGCCTGCGATGGCTTCGTCGAGCACAGAGCGCCCCGTCATCTCTTCCACGTCCTGGCGGAAATAGCCGATGGTGAGCTTTTTGGGAACGGAGACGTCGCCTTCGTCGGGGACTTCCTCGCCTACCACCATGCGGAAGAGGGTGGTCTTGCCGGAGCCGTTGGGCCCGACCAACCCCACCTTCTCGCCAGGGTTCAACTGAAAGGAAGCGTCGACGAAGATCAACTGCTTGCCGTATTGCTTGTGGAGACCGGAAAAAGAAATCATCGAACTTCCAGGCTAACAGGTTGGCTGAAAAAAGCAGATTGGGCCGCCGATAAACGCCGATGAACGCCGATAAGAAAACAAGAATGCTTATCGGCGTTTATCGGCGTTCATCGGCGGCCCGAGATTTGGGTTTCCAGTTGTGCAGCTACCGCTATCAGAGCGTCGTCACGGCCCCAGCCCGCGGCCATCTGAACGCCTAGTGGGGCGCCTTCCACGGGTAGCGGAACGGAGATCGCGGGGACGCCGAGGGCCGTCCAGGGAGCGTTGGGCGAAGGGTCTCCGGTACCGGCTAGCCCCGCGGGCGCCGCGCCGGCCGCGGCCGGCGTCAAAATCGCCGGATAGTCCCAGAGAATGGAGGAGAGCTCTACCTTCATCGACTCCACATGAGCGCGCGCGTCGTCATATTCGGCCTGCGCGAGTTCCAGTCCTACTCGTACCAGGCTGGCGAGCTTTTCCCCGATGCGGTCGCCGAACTCTTCGAAGCGCGCACGCTGCGAGCGGGCACCTTCGTATTGATTGATGGTACGCGCGGCGGATTGCAAGTGGGCCCACCCGCCGGGCGGATCGATTTCGTCGATGGTCACTCCGCGCGCGCGCAGGCGCTCCACGGCGGCGGCCAGGGCCTGCTGCATAGGTTCTTCGGCGGGGATGCGCATCCAGGCGGCAAGATGCAGGTCGGCGTCGAAGCGGCCGCCGAAGCCACGCGACCAGAGTTCCGCCATATCGGCGGCGGTCGCGGTGAAGAAGCCCACCGTGTCCAGGGAGGGCGCAAAGGGCATCGCTCCTTCGAACGGGACCAACCCGAAGCTGGGCTTGAAGCCGCAGACGCCGCAGAAGGAGGCCGGCCGCAGCACCGAGCCCAGGGTTTGCGAACCCAGCGCGAAGGGGACCATGCCGGCGGCCACGGCGGCCGCGGAGCCCGAGGAGCTTCCTCCGGGAGTGTGGCCGGGCAGGCGCGGATTGCACGTCGCCGCCGGATCGAACGAGGCAAAGGCCGTGGTCCGCGTCTTGCCGAGCAGCACGGCGCCGCTGCGGCGCAGGCCGGCGACTACGTGCGCATCCACACCGCCCTTGCGGCCTTCGTAGAGCGACGAGCCGTATTCGGTGGCGAGTCCGCGGGTCTCGAAGATGTCCTTCACGCCGAATGGAATGCCATTGAGGAGGCCATCGCCGAGGGCGTCTTGCGGAGCGACTTCCACCCAGGCGTGGATTTCCGGTTCGCCGATTTCGATGCGGCGCAGACAGATCGCCAGCAGATCGAGGGGTGTCTTCTCGCCGGCTTTCAAGGCTTGGAGGAATTCGAGGAGCACTACATCGACCAGTCTTCGTTGAAAAAGCCGGCCTGCACGATCTTTCCGGGGAAGCGGGCGTCGGGGGGCACCGTGATATCCACGATGGCGTAGTCCGGCAGCTTGGGCGTCTGGCGGGCGTTGGAGAGATAGTCGGCTTCGCGGAAGGTGAAGCCGCTATTCAGCACTACGTATTTTTTCGGGTTGAGCGGGTTGGGAAAAATCAGGATGGGCGCGTGCGTGGCCGCGGCGTAGCGCGTGGCGCCGAGCACGACGCCCTCGGCGGTCCACTTCACGGGGAGGCTGGCAGAGATGCGCGCAAGAATGCGGTTGCTGCCCGGGTCGCCCCAGAGGACCAGATTGCTATTCGCTATGTCTCGGTCGGTGATATCTTTATCGTCGCGCACTTGGGCGTCTCCGCGAAACTGCCGGTGCCATTCGGCGATGGCGCGCTTCTCTTCGGATGCGGCCCACTCGCCTACCTTGGGAGCGAGCGGCGTGCCGGTGGGAGTGACAAAAATGAAGCTGTCCAGAAACGCGTCGTCGATAGGCCCCTGCAATCCGTGGCGCTTTTGCAGGCCGGGGATGGCGGCGGTTTCGACCACCGCCCACTGTGCGCCGGACTTGCGGAAGTGCGCGGCCCAGGAACGGTCGGAGCCGGGGACCGGGGCAGTCACCTTTTGCCCGTCGATGGTGACCACCGCGGGGCGCGCCACATCGAGCGGGCACGCGCCCGGTTCCATGGCGAGGGTAACGGCTGCGACGTTGGAGGTGGACACGCTCACGGTGGAATCGCCGGTCAGTTCGGCATCCACGCGAGCGCGCTCCCAGTGTTTGCCTAAGGCGTCCACGGTCACCCAACCGGAGTTGTTGTACGCAAGCGTGTAAGTGACGAAGCGGACCTTCCGCGGGGTAGCGTCGCGGCCGCGCGCGGCGATCTCATCCAGCATACGCTCCAACTCGATTTTGGAATCGGGGTGGAATTTGTGCGCGGTCTGGGGGCCCACTATGCGGACCAGGCGCATGCCTTCCTCTGCCATGGCGCTCGCCATCAGGTCGCCGGCCTGCTGTTGCGGATCGATCTCGCCGTGGTATTCGACGGTGGGCAGGTTGAAGAGGTTGGCGGCGTAATCCACCGCGTCGTAGTAGTGCCAGAGTTTCTGCTCCCACCAGGGCGGCGCGGCGTCGCCGGTGGTTTTGATCTTGAGATATTGGGCCGATTCGGCGAAGCCCGCGCCGGGGGACGCGGCGGCCCACATGCCCGGGTAGTGCGCGGCCAGGTGCCAGACCGAAGCGCCGCCCATACTGAAGCCGCGGACCAGCAGGCGGTTTTCGTCGATGGGGTAGTTGCGCCGGACGGCGTCGAGCGCTTCGAAGAGGTCCACTTCGCCGGCAAATTTGCTGGCGTTGCAGTAGCGCCCGTAGAGGTGCAGCACGATGGTGTCGCGCGGCGTGAACTCGCCCGCGGACTTCTGGCGCGCGGTGATGAAGTTGACCTGGGTGAGCGCTTCATCGCGGCCGTGGAACCAGGTGTCGAGGCGCCAGCGATGGGGCGCGTTGGGCGAATAGGAAGGCGGCACGACGAGGCCGTAGGGCTGGACGCTCTTATCGATCTTCGAGATGTAGCCGCGCACCACGAGTCCGGTGGCGGTAGTCCAGGGCGCCTGTCCGGCGGCGAGTTGGGTGGCGCGCTCTTCGCCCTGCTGGAGGAGGACTTTGGCCGCGGCGATCTCGGCAGGCTTGAAGAATTCGTTGTACTCGAGCGAGAAGCGGACGGCTTCGGAGTAGATCAATACGTCGGGCAGCAGCGGTCCGGGCTTCAGGCCCGCGATGGAGGCTTGCAGATGCGCGAGGCTGGATTGAAGTTCGGCGCGATCGGCGGCGGAGATGGCGATGCCGTCGGCTGGAATGCGTTTGACGGCGGGTTGCCCCATCAGGGAAAGGGCGAGAGTGACGCAGAGAATTAGTTTCAGTGGCATATGGTACTCATCGGGTGGGAAGAACGCTCCCTTACGGTCGCGGCTCGGATAGGTTCCAATCTTCATCGAAGAATCCAGCCAGGACGATCTTACCGGGGTAGCGCGGGCCGGGCGGCGTGGTCGTGTCGATCACCGCGTAGTCGGGAAGTTTCGGCGTCTGGCGCGCGTTATTCAGATAATCGAATTCACGGAAGGTGAAGCCGCTGTTGATCACTACATACTTTTTCGGATTCAGCGGATTGGGATAGATCAGGATCGGCGCGTGCGTATCGGCGGGGTAATGATTGGCTCCGGCGACGATGCCTTGCGCGGTCCACTTCACCGGTAAGCGATCGGCGATACGCGCGAGAATGTGGTTGCTGCCGGGGTCTCCCCACAGCACCAGATTGCTGGCGGCGATATCGGCGTCGCTCACGTCCTTGTCCTCGCGCACCTGCGCTTCGCCGCGGAAGTGGCGCCGCCACTCGGCGATGGCGCGTTTCTGTTCAGCGGCTACCCAGGGCGCCACGGACGGGGCCAGCGGTGTGCCGGTGGGAGTGACGAAGACAAAGCTGTCCATAAAAGCGTCGTCTATGGGACCTTGCAGGCCGTGGACTTTGTGCAGGCCGGCAGGCGCGGCGTTATCGGCGAGGCTCCACTGCGCGCCGGATCTACGGAAGCGCGCTAGCCAGGAGCGGTCGCTGCCGGGAACGGGCGCGGTCAACTTCTGGCCGTCGATGGTGACGGCGGGAGCGTGCCCGGCGTCGAGCGGGCAGCCGCCGGGACCCATATCCAGGGTGAAGGCGGTGACGTTGGACGTGGTCACGGTCACCGCTGACTCGCCGGAGATTTCGGCATCGAGGCGGGCGCGTTCCCAGTGATGACCGAGCCCGTCGACGACCAGCCAGTCCATGCGGTTGTAGGCCAGGGTCCAGGTGGTGAATTTGACTTTGCGCGGGTACGGATCGCGCCCGCGCTCGGCGATTTTGTCGAGCATGCGGTCGAGTTCCACCTTGGAATCGGGATGGTAACGGTGCGGGGTTTGGGGGCCTTCGATGCGGACCAGGCGCATGCCTTCCTCCGCCATGGCGCGCGCCATCATGTCGCCGGCCTGCTTCTGCGGATCGATTTCGCCGTGGTATTCGATGGTGGGGACGTTGTACAGGTTGACGGCGTAATCGATGGGATCGTAGAGATGCCAGAGTTTTTGCTCCCAGGCGGGCGGGGCGTTGGGACCGGTGAGGTTGAGGTGCAGGAACTGCGGGGTTTCGCTGAAGCCGGCGCCGGGCGCGACCGCGGCCCAGAGTCCGGCATAGTGCGCGCCGAACTGCCAGGTGGAGGCGCCGCCCATGCTGAAGCCGCGGACCAGGATGCGATTGTCATCCACCGGATAGTTGCGCTTGACGGCGTCGAGGGCCTCGAAGAGATCCACTTCGCCGGCGAATTTGTTGGCGTTGCAGAAGCGGCCGTAGAGGTGCAGCACGATAGTGTCACGTGGCGTGAATTCGCCCGGGGACTTCTGGCGGGCCGTGAGAAAATTGACCTCGCTGAGGGCTTCGTCGCGGCCGTGGAACCAGGCGTCCACGCGCCAGCGATGAGGCGCAGCGGGCGAGTAGGAAGGCGGCACGACGAGGCCGTAGGGCTGTATGCTTTTGTCGATCTTCGAGACGTAGCCGCGGACTACCAAGCCGGTGGCCGTGGTCCACGGCGCCTGCCCGGCGGCCAGTTGGGCGGCACGTTCCTCGCCTTGTTGGAGCAAGAGCTTGGCGGCGGCGATCTCGGCAGGTTTGAAGAATTCGTTGTAATGGAGAGCGTAGCGGACGGCCTCGTGATAGATCAGCACATCGGGCAGGAACGGGCCGTTTTTCAATTTATCGATCGATGCGCCCAGATGCGCCAGTCCCGCCTGAAGTTCGGTGCGATCTGCGGCAGGGACCTCGATGCCGGCCGCCGGGACCGGCTTGACGGGTGGTTGGGCAATTGCGGCAACCGCGAACAGGAGTGCGCCAGACAGCGTCTTCATAATGGATCTCATTATCCTACGGCTTTGCGAACACCGTGCCGCCGCATACTAGAATGAATCTTCGATATGGCCGATCAGCGTGACGGCAAACCCGGAGATTTTGCGACCCGCTGGTGGCGGGTTTCCCTGCGCGCCAAGGGCGTGGCGGTTCTCGCGGTACCAATAGCCGCCCTGTTCGCGGCCCTTTTTTCGATCTACTGGGTAGAAGGCGATGTCCAAGATGCCGACCTGACGGCGGTTCGCGCCTATACCCTGCGCGCCGAGCTGGTCGGGCTGCGCAGTTCGCTGCTGGACGCCCACACTGCTATTTCGGGCTACCTTGCCACCGGCGAGAAGCGCTTTCTCACGCTTTACGATGCGTCCCGCAGGGACATCGACCAGACCCTTTCAAATATCCGTGGGCTCGACGGCATCGAACGCCTCACGGCCGACGAGGCGCGAATCCTGGACGAGTTGCGCGACCAGGGTCCGCGGGGCGCTCAGACGGAGGCGCTGAAAACTCGTGAGAGTACGACGATGGCCGACCTTCAGTCCAGCGTGGCGCAGCTCAGCGAGTCCCAGGAACGCCTATTCACGCAATCCCGCGATCAGCGCGACCGGGCGCGCGTGCGTCTGTTCCGCGCGGTACTTGTGTGCGGCATCCTCGGGCCGATGGGCGCGCTCTTCATATACCTCCTGCTGGCCGGCCGCCTGGTGCGGCGCCTGCATGCGGTGGAGGAGAATGCGCGCCGCCTGGCCCACGGTTTGCCACTGGAGGCGCTGCCGCCTGGGTCGGATGAGATCGATGCGCTCGGCAATCAACTGGAAGATGCCGCCTTTCTGCTGCGCGAACGGGAACGCGAACTGAGCGTCAGCGAGCGCCGATACCGCGACCTGTTCGACCGTGCACCCATCCCCTACGAAGAGACCGACCTGGAGGGTGTGGTGAGCCGCTTCAACCAGGCGGTCTGCACCCTCTTGCGTTGTTCTCCGGAGCAAATGATCGGCCGCCGGGCGTGGGATTTCATGTCGCCGGAGCGCCAGGAGGAGGCGCGCGCGGCTATGATGCGGCGCATGCGGGACGGCCACGAGGCGGGCCCCTTCGAGTGCGAATATGTGCTCGATGACGGTACCCACCTTACCGTCGAAATTCGGGAAAACCTGATCCGTAACGATCGCGGCGAAATCACGGGCAGCATACGCTCGCTGCTGGATGTCACGGAGCGCAACCTGGCCGCCGTGGCCGCCCGCAAGGTGGAGCAGTATGCGATGGAGCTGCGTAACAAGAACGAGCAGTTGGGACACGCGCTGGAAGCCGCACGCTCCGCCACCGTGGCCAAAAGCCGCTTTCTGGCCAGCGTCTCCCACGAGCTGCGCACCCCGCTAAACGGCATCATCGGATTCAGCGAGCTGCTGCACGATCGCAAACTCGGACCGGTGACCGAAGACCAGGTGGATGTGCTCGGGGATATCCTCAACAGCTCGCGCCATCTTCTGCAACTGATCAACGACGTGCTCGACCTTTCCAAGGTGGAGGCGGGGCGCATGGAGTTCCACCCCGAGCATTGCCGCGTGGACAGGCTCGCGCACGAGGTTCGCGATGTGGTCCGCGCCCTGGCCGATAAGAAGGCATTGCATCTCGCGATGGAGGTTACGCCCGCCCTGACGGCATACATCGATCCGGGCCGCTTCAAGCAAGTGCTGTATAACTATCTCTCGAACGCCGTAAAGTTCACGCCCCAGGGAGGCAGCGTAATCCTGCGCATCGCTCCGGAAGGCGATAAGGCGTTTCGCCTGGAGGTGGAAGACACCGGAATCGGCATCGGCGCCGACGAGGTGCCGCGGCTGTTCCAGGAGTTTTCCCAACTGCCCAATAGCCGGCAGGCAGACCAGGGGACCGGGTTAGGCCTCGCCCTCACGCGCCATATCGTGGAGGCGCAGGGCGGCACCGTCGCCGTGCGCAGTGAACCGGGGCACGGCAGCATATTCTCAGCGACGTTACCGCTGGAGAGTGCCATTCGCGCCTTCGTGTAACACTTGCCCGATGGTACACTACGGTACACTTGTGTTTGCCTATGGCCGGCGAGCCGATTCTCATCGTCGACGACACACCAGTTAATCTCAAGCTCACCCGCATTCTGTTGGTGAATGAGGGTTACACCGTGCTGACCGCGGCCAGCGCCGAAGAGGCCTTGGAATTGCTGCGCAGTTTCCACCCGCGGCTGATTCTGGCCGACATCCAACTTCCGGGCATCGACGGACTGGAGATGACGCGGCGCATTAAGAAGGATGAACGGACGCGCGATATCGCGGTGGTCGCTCTGACCGCTTTCGCCATGAAGGGCGACGAGCAGAAGGCCATCGACGCGGGCTGCGACGGCTACATCACCAAGCCTATCGACACGCGTACGCTGGGCGGCCGTATCCGCCAATTGCTGGTGCCGCGCGACTCCGAGGCTCCGGCTGCGGACCTGCTACCGGGGCATGAAGGCGTGCCCCCCGCCGAAATGCAGGCGCTGCGGCGCCGTTTCCTCCACGAAGGCCGGGAACGGGCGCATCGGTTACTGCTGGACCTGGACGACAGGTTCGACGCTAACGAGGCCGCCCGTGCAATGCACCAATTTGCGGGAACCGGTGGGCTGCTCGGCTATGCGGCTCTCGCCCGCCATGCGCGCGAGGTGCAGACTTTACTCCTGGATCGCCCGGTAGATGCTTCCCAGGTGCGCGAATCGCTCACCAATCTGCTGCTGGCTTTCAACACGCCTGGCGAGGCCATGGAAAACCCCGTCCCCGACGTGATCGTGCAGACTCTCGCTGGAAAGTGCGTCGGCATCGTGGGGCTGCCCGCGCCGGAAACCGAACGTCTCTGCGTGGCCCTGGAACGCGCGCGGGCGCGAGCCGTGGCTTTCGAATTGGCCAGCCCGCCCGATTCCCCTTCCCTGGCGCAATGCGACCTGGTGGTCACCTATGTGGATCCGGGCGGAGGCGGTTCGGCGTGGCTCGACCCGTCGTCCATCGTCGCCGCGCGCCCCTCCATATTTGTGGGCCACCGCGATGACCTGCTGGCGCTCGCCCCCGCGGTGCAGGCCAAGGCGACCGAATTCCTGATGGACAGCTGGCAGCCCGAGGAAGCGCTGGTGCGTCTCTGCCTGGCCCTGGGACGTAGCAACTACCGCAAGATTCAACATGCCAAACCGGCAGCCGACGGGCGCATTCGCGTCCTGGTGGCCGATGACGATTCCATTGTGCGAGACCTGGTAAGCACCGCGCTGGAGAATTTCGGTATGGAGTGTCATCTGGCCGCCGACGGACCCAAGGCGCTCGATGCTACGCGCCGTTTGCGGCCGCAGGCGGCGATACTCGACGTGAATATGCCCGGCATGGATGGCTATGAGGTGCTGGCGGCGATTCGCGGGGAGAATCTCCCCGTACCTGTGATGCTGCTGACCGCGCGCCAACAGGAAAATGACGTGATCCGCGGTTTCACCCTGGGAGCCGACGATTACATGGTGAAGCCCTTCAGCCCGCTGGAACTGGTGGCGCGCGTCAAACGGCTCGCCCTGCGATGAGTTGGCCGCCGGCGTCCCTGGTGTTGTACGCGACAGTGGCCGTGGTGGGCGCGTGCATCGTGTTTCTGCTGGTGCTGCTGCTGGCGGCAATGCGCCGCACGGGGTCGCTGCGCGCACGCAGGGCCGCTTCATCCGAGGTCCGTCCGGCACTGCGAGCCGCCCTGGTGGAATTTCTGGCGGGCGGCACGGACGATTCTCTCTTGCGCCGCAACATTGGTACCCACCCCGCCGATATCGCGGCGTCCATTCTGCAGTTTCAAACCACGGTGGGGGGCAGCGCTCGCGACCGCCTATGCGCGCTCGCCCTGGATCTCGGACTGGTCCGGCGGTGGTGCGCTGAGGCCGCATCTCGAGATGTGGTCCGCCGCCGCGGCGCTTTCGCCAACCTCGCCTTCATGTTCGCCTACGAGCCCTGCCGCCGCCAGGCCGGCGACCTGCTCATAGAAGCTTTGAACGACGGCGATGAAGAAGTGCGCCTGTCCGCCTGCCGCGGGCTGGCGCTGGCGGGAGGCAAAGCCGAGATCGAGGACCTGTTCGAGCTGGCCGTCCGGCCCAACCTGCTGACCCGCATGGTGCTGACGGAAGAGTTGCGCCTTCACGCCCTGACGCTGGCCGCGGGACCGGTTCGGGATGTGCTGCACTCCGGCGATGCGCGCCGGGTCCGCGCGACGCTGCAGATCCTGGTAGCGTGGGAGCGCGCGATCCCGCTCGAAGACTTACGCGAATTCCTGGATAGCCGGGATCGCGAGATCCGAGTGCTGGCTTTGCGCATGGCCTCCTTCGTTACGGTGGATTCCGACAGCCGCCTGGCACTGATGCGTTCGCTGGAAGACCGGGACGCCGGCGTTCGCGGTCTCGCCCTCATCGCGATAGGGAGGCAGAAGATGGTCGAAGCCATACCCGAACTGGCGCTCTGTGTGCAGCGTGAAGGCCTGGAAGAGGCGCGCCATGCCGCCGCCGCCCTGGCTGCCATGCCGCCCGAGGGCCGGCGAATCCTCGAAGAACTGAGCGCGAGCGCGAACCCAGCCGCCGCGCTGGCCGCCGGCGAAGCCTTGGCGCGCGTCAGGACAGGCGCTTAGTGGAGTGGCTTTCGGTGGCGCTTTGCGGCGTGCTCGTGATGCTGGCCATCGCGCTGGCGATTCTTGCGGGCGCCGCCCTTAAGGCCCTGCTGCAGGGGTGTTTTGAATTGCGGCGCAACTTGCGGTCCGTCTCACAGGGTTTCGACAGCGTACTGCTCAAGTCCCCGATCGTGCCCGGGGTTTCGGTGGTTTGGGCGGCCAATGATGCGTCGCCCGAATCCCGCGCGCTGGTACGACGGCTGCTGGACCTGCACTTCGGCCGGCACGAACTCGTACTTGTGCTCGACGGTCCCTCCGATAACGGAACTCGAGTGCTGGGTGCAGGAGTTCCACCTCTATACACAGGAGCGCGTGGTGCCGGAAGGCCTGTCCACCGCGGCCATCCGCGGGTGCTACCTGTCGCGCGACCCGATCCGGCTGCTGGTGGTGGACAAACAGGCGGGCGGCACGGCCGACGCGCTCAACGCGGGCCTCAATTTCGCGCAATATCCCGTGATCGGACTGGTGGATCCCGAGGCCGATTTCATCCCGGAGCTGCTGCTGCGTTTAATTCGTCCCATGTTGGGAGATTGGGAAGGCACGGTCGCGGTTTGCGGCGTGGCTCCTCCGCCCCCGGCGCGCGGCCTCGCGGGGTGTATCGACGCCATCGAATCGCTGCGCCTGTGGCTGGCGCGCTGTGCCGCGTTCAGCGCGTGGAACCGGCTGCTGCCCGTTCCCGGCGCCTGCATGTTGGTCAAACGCGAGGCGGCCTGTTCGGTTGGCGGATTTCACGTGGGTCCGCTGGATCTCTTTCTGGATCTACATGCCGCCGCCCGTGCCACGGCCTCGCCTGCGCGCGTCGCCTTCCTCGCGTCGCCGGTCAGTTGCCGAACTGCAGCGCGCACGTGGAACGACATGCGCCGCCAGGTGCTCCGCGATCAGCGGCAACTGGCCGCAGCCCTCGGGCGAACGGGCGCCGGCGGCGGCCGCGAATTCTTCGGCTTGTTTTGCCTGCGCGCATTGCGCCCACTATTGGAAACCGCCGCCTATATCCTGGCTGCCGCCGGTTGGATCAGCGGACTGGTCCCCCCGGCTTTGGCTGCGTTGGTGCTGGTGACGGCTGCCGGTACAGGAATCACGATCTCGATGGCGGCAGTCGTCCTGCGTGAACTTGCCGAACCCAGCGGGATGGCGCCGGGTCGTCTCGCCGCCCTGTTCCTGGCCGCGATTCCGGAGAATCTCGGCTACCGGCAGATTCGCAATCTTTGGATGATCGCTGGATTCTTCGGTGGTCGAGCTTCCAAAAAACAGAAACCGCTCCCTCACGGTCACGGCTCCGATTCGGAGTCGCGACGATAAAGGAGCGGTTGGCTCGGCCGTGGCCGAACAATTCTCAGGTCCCGATTATAGGCCGGTTTGCTCTTCAAAGACCAACGTGGTCTTGGTCCCGCCGATGCGAATTTCCTTGATCGACACTTTGTCACCGGTCCCGACGTAGCGGATTGCCGTGCTGTCAAACTTCGTGCCCCCGGTGGTTACCTTTACGGGAACTTCCACCGATTCCTTGCCCTGGACGATGGTGAGTTTCGAATTCTCGACGTTGAGCCGATACTCACCGGCCTTCAACTGCTTGCCCTCTACCTTGGAAGGTTGGGAAAAGGTGACACGATAGTTCTCGGCGCTTGCCACGGCGAGCCCGAGGATGGCGAATGCCAGTACGAATCTCTTCAACATGAAAGGTTCTCCTGAACCGGTAGGTTCTCTTTATATCTTCTCTTTACATCTTGGGCTGGTCGGCCCACAAAAAGAGTTTAACACCACTTTATCGTGGATCACAATATCGAAAAGCTGGACTAAGGGAATGAATCTTCGAAAATAGGTCAGATCGTTCCAGGTTGAAAACTCTGGTAGCGTATATACCAATATGATTCTGCAGGACGTTCGCTTTGCCTTTCGTGTCTTGACACGCCAGCCGGTGTTTCTCGCTGTCGCCGTGCTGACGCTGGCGCTCGGCATAGGCGCCAACACGGCCATCTTCAGCGTCGTAAAGTCTGTTCTGCTCGAGCCGCTGGCCTACAGGGAGCCCGGACGGATCGTGGCCGTACAGACGCTGTGGACCAAAACCAATCGCGCCGGAAACGTCTCCGGCGGAGACTACCCGGATCTTGTCGCCGAACCTTCGCCCTTCGCTGCTACCACACGCTACAACGGGGGCGAGTTGCCGGTCGAGGCCGGCGGCCAGGCCGAGTTCGCGGCGGCCTACGGCACAGATGCCGGGTTCGCCGACGTCTTCCAACTAAAGCCCGTCGCGGGGCGGCTGATCACTCCAGACGAGTTCCGGACGAAGGCCACGGTGGCGGTGGTGGGCGAAGGCTTCGCGGTGCGGCACTTCGGCGAGGCGAATCGCGCGATCGGCCAGGTGGTGCGCATGGAAGAGAGCGCGATGATGATCGTGGGCGTGCTGCCCGCGGCATTCCATTTTCCGCTCAAGGCGGAATTGTGGTCTCCCATCACGTGGGAGAACACGAGCCGCACGGCGGGCAACTATCGCGCTGTGGCCCTGCTCAAGCCGGGTGTGACGGCGGAGGCGGCGCGCGCCCACCTTTCCGCGGTCGGAGAGCGTCTGCAGCAGGCATTTCCCTCGACTCACAAGAACAAATCGTTTACCGTGACCGCACTCAAAGACCTTTTCCTGGAGCGCAGCCGGATGACGCTCTGGGTACTGATGGGAGCGGTGGGCCTGGTGCTGCTGGTGGCGTGCGCCAACGTGGCGAACCTGCTTCTGGCCCGCGCTACGGCGCGGTCTCGGGAGATGGCGCTGCGCGCGGCACTGGGAGCGGGACGGCGGCGCCTAGTGGGCCAGTTGCTGATCGAGGCCGTGCTGTTGGGCCTGGCGGGCGGCGCCGCCGGACTCGTGCTTGCATTCGCCGGCGTGGGCGCACTGCTGCGTATGGCGCCCCCGAATCTGCCGCGAGTCGAAGAGATCCACGTCGATATGGCGGCATTGCTCTTCAACCTGTCGGTCTCGCTGGGTGCGGCCGCGTTGTTCGGGCTGTGGCCGGCGCTGCGCGCCACGCGCGTTGACCTGCACGACGCGCTGAAGCAGGGCGGCACGCGGGGCGTGTTCGGCGGCGGCCGCAGCGAGTGGGTCCGCGGAGCTCTGGTCGCGGCCGAGGTGGCGCTGGCGCTGGTGCTGACGCTCGGCGCAGGGCTGCTCTTCCGCAGCTTTCTCGCCCTGAATTCGGTCGACCTGGGATACCGCACAGAGGGCCGCATGGTGTTGACCGCCAGCATTCCGGCCAAAACCGAGGCGCAGCATCTGCAGGCCGGCGCAACCTTCGAACGCATCTTCGCAGCGCTGCGCGAGCTGCCGGGCGTCACTGCGGCGGCGGGCGTCATGGGACTGCCGAGCGGACCGTACGGCTCCGATGGACTCTATGCCGTTGAGGGCATACACGACTTCCGCAGCGGCCAGTTCGATAAGCTCCCGCACGCCGGATTCCGGCTCGCCAGCACCGGATATTTCGCGGCGCTGGGCGTTCCGCTGGTGGCCGGCCGCGACTTCAGTGAGCGCGACACGTACGAAGCCGAGCCGGTGGCCATCGTCAGCGCGACCCTCGCGCGGCAGGTTTTCGAAGGCCAGAGTCCCTTGGGACGCCGCATCAAGTGCGGTCTTGATCGCGATGTGTGGATGCGCGTGGTGGGCGTGGTGGGAGATATGCGCAACGACGGTCCGGCGACGCCCGCCGGCCCCGAACTCTATATGGCCTATCGCCAGCACCCGTATCACGCGAACGATCTGCACATCGTGGTGCGCGCGCAAGCAGACATCTCCGCCGCCGCGCGCAGGACGATTGCCCGGATCGACCCCGGCATCCCCCTGAAGGTCAGTACGCTGGAACAATTCCACAGCGACGCGGTTGCGCTGCCGCGCTTCCGCACGTTGCTGTTGATCGTCTTTGCGGGCGTGGCCGCCGCGCTCGCCACGGCGGGAGTCTATGGCGTCATGAGCTACGTGGCCGCGCAGCGCCAGGCGGAGATGGGTGTGCGTGTCGCGCTGGGCGCGACGGGCAGCGATATCGTGTCGATCCTGGTGGGGAGCGGAGCGAAGCTGGCCGCGATCGGCCTGGCGTGCGGACTGGCCGTCGCCTTGGCGGCGGGCCGTTTGATTGAGTCGATGCTGTACGGGGTCCGGTTGCGGGACCCGCTCGCGATTGGCGGCGCCGTGCTGCTGCTGGGCGGGGCGGCGTTACTGGCGGCGCTGATTCCCGCGCTACGCGCATCGCGGGTGGATCCGGCGCTGGCCCTGCGCGGCGAGTAGCGTGGGGGCATCCTGGCGAATTGTCGCCGCGCCCGGAACAATGTTGCTTGTACACTGATAGTTCATGGTGTTCCGGCATTCTATCTGCAACGAAGCTTTCGAGCAGTGGCCTTTCGCCGACGCGTGCAAGGCCATTCGCCAAGCCGGGTATACGGGCATCGAGATTGCGCCGTTCACCCTTGCCCCGGCGCCCCGCGAGATTACCGCGGCCCAACGCGCTGCATACCGCGACATTATCCGCTCCGAAGGACTGACATTCGCCGGACTCCACTGGCTGATGGTCAGCCCCAAGGGGTTGCACGTCACCGGCCCCGATGCCGCCCTGCGCTGCCGCAGTTGGGAACACATAAGCGCCCTGATCGATCTTTGCGCCGACCTCGGACCGGACGGTGTCATGGTCTTCGGCTCGCCCAATCAACGCGCCACCACCGGCGGCCTGACCCGCGAGCAGGCCACACGGAATTACGTCGATGGCCTGGCCGGGGTTGCGCCGCACGCGGAAGATCGCGGCGTCAAGGTGTTGGTGGAGGCGTTGCCCCTGGCGCAATCCGACGTGGTGCAAACTCTGTCCGAAGCCGTCGCCATCGTGCAAGAAATCGGCAGCCCGGCGATCCGCACCATGTTCGACGTGCACAACGCCATCGATGAGCGGGAATCGCACGCGGCGCTGGTGGACCGCTACTTCGACTTCATCCACCACGTGCACGTGAACGAACTGGACGGCCGGCACTGCGGCGCGGGCAGCTACGATTTCAAGCCGGTGCTCGCAGTCCTCCAGCGCCGCGGGTATGCGGGCTGGATTTCGCTCGAAGCTTTCGACTTCACGCCCGGCCCGGAACGCCTCGCCAACGAATCCCTGCGCCATCTCGAAAACCAGATCAACCAACTGCCATCATGAGCCACTACATTGTCACGGGAGGGGCCGGTTTCATCGGCTCCGCCATTGTACGCAAGCTGCTGGACGAAGGCGCAGGCCGCATCGTCGTCATCGATAATCTGCTGACCGGGAAGGAGCGCAACCTGGAAGAGATCCGCTCGCGGATCGATTTACAGCGCGCCGATATCCGCAATTACGAGGAAATCGCGCCGCTCATCCGGGGCGCCAGCGTGGTCTTCCACCAGGCCGCGATTCCCTCCGTGCCGCGGTCCATCGACGACCCGGTGCCTTCGCACGATGTCAACGCGAACGGCACGTTCAACGTGCTGCGCGCCGCCAAGGACGGGCAGGCCGGGCGCGTGGTCTACGCCGCCTCCAGCTCCGCCTATGGCGACACCGAAGTGCTGCCGAAGGTGGAGAACATGACGCCGCGGCCCAAATCGCCTTACGCCCTGCAAAAACTGATCGGGGAATACTACAGCTCGATTTTCTCCGGCGTATACGGTCTGGAGACGGTGTCGCTGCGGTACTTCAACGTGTATGGTCCACGGCAGGATCCGTCGAGCGCCTATTCCGGCGTGCTTTCGCTCTTCATGACCGCCGTGCTGGACCGAAAAGTACCCAAAATCTTCGGAGACGGCGAGCAGTCGCGGGACTTCACCTTCGTCGAAGACGTGGCGGAACTCAATCTCAAGGCGGCGCGTGCCAAAGGCGTCTCGGGCAACATGTACAACGGCGGCAACGGCGGCCGGATCACGATCAACCAGGCGTGGGCGCTGCTGCAGAAACTGGAAGGCGTCGACATCGCTCCCATCTACGGACCATCGCGCGCGGGAGACGTACGCGATTCGCAGGCCGATACCACGCTCGCGGTACGCGATCTGGGCCACGCCCCGCGCTATTCGTTCGAAGACGGAATGCGGATCACGCTCGAGTGGTATCGCAAGAACCGATGATCGCGGAAGGCCGCCGGCGCGTGGAATTCGGGCTGGGAACGATCGGCATCGGCAAGCCCTGGGGCTTCGCCAATCCCGAGGTCCCGGACGAACGCCAGGCGCTCACGCTGCTGGAGCGGGCTTTCGCGCTGGGCGTGCGCTATTGCGATACCGCGCCCTCCTACGGAGTCAGTGAAGAACGCCTCGGCCGGTACCTGGCGGGGCTGATACCCGGCCAACTGTCCCAGGTTCGGATCGCCACCAAGTTTGGCGAGCACTGGGACACGGCGAAAGCCGAACCGTTCGTCGACCATTCGTTCGATGCGCTGCGACGCAGCCTGGTCTGCTCTTTGGCGCGACTGGGACGCATCGATTTTCTCCAACTGCACAAAACTACTCCCGAGGTGCTCGGTTCACGCGACTTGGCACGCGCCTGGGAATACGCCGGCACGCTCGGCATCAGTACCATTGGCGCCAGCGTGAGCGACCTGGCGTCGGCGGACATTGCCATTGCCAGCGCGGCGTACCGCATTCTGCAATTCCCTTACAACGTCGCCCAACAGACATTTGCGGACGTGCTGGAGCGGGCCGCGGCGCGCGGTATGAAGATCGCGATCAACCGCCCGTTCGGCATGGGGCGGATGTTGTATGAAAATCGCGAACTCACGAAAGCCGGCGCCTTCGGTTTTATTTTAGAAAAACGCTTCGAGGGCGTGATCCTGAGCGGCACGAAGTCGCCTGATCACCTCGAAGAAAATTGGCGCGCCTTCAGCGAAGCGCTCGCCGCCGCAAGTCGCTGATCCTGAAAAGGAATATAGGCCGCCAATGAACGCCGATGAACGCCGATAAAACAAGAACGGTTTGTGTTTGCTTATCTGCGTTCATCGGCGTTCATCGGCGGCCCATATTCCTCATTCCGCGGCGTCGCCTCCCCACTCGGCTTCCAACATGCGCGAGTATTCCGCCGAAGCGTATAGCGAAAAGCGGAAATTTGCTGGCGGCAGGCTCTGGTAGGGCTCCGACTCCATGTAACAGCGGTACAGGAAATCCGGGTACCGATGGTAATTTTGCAGGAAATCTTCGTTGAGCATTTCCATCGCAGGCGGCTGGACAAACACCGCATTCATCCCGATAGCCCGCGAAAAGATCGACGCGTAGTCCGCTACGCCCCAACCAACCAGTTTTTGCCTGACCTGTTCGGGCGGGTCTTTCGTCAACAGACTCGCAAAACTCTGGCGGCGAATCTCCATCTCGCCGAGTTCAGGCACCCGTTCCGCCCATTCCACGCACTGGTCGATCCAGCGGAATACGTCTTTGCCCAGGAAAAAAAGCATGCGCATTTCCGCATACCGGCCACTCAACAAGCGCCGTTTCAGCTCGTCCGGATTCGCCCCTTCATGAGGCATCAGTCCCGAAAGCATAAGCGCGGCCTTGGAACTTTCCAGCAAAGTCGAAGGCGCGATCCGCTCGTTGAACGGGTGCAGGATGAGCGGCGGCAAATCCCAAACCGCCGTCCCTAACATGGTTATCGCCGGTGACATTTATCTCTCACTCTCTCATATCGGATGTGCCTCCCGGAACTTTATGGGACGGACTAGGGATTGGTCCCTCAGGTCCATAACGAAAGAGATCATGGTGATACTGCGCCCCCCGTACTACACTGGTTTTGGGTTTGGTAATGAGTAGTTTGCGGCACTTTCTGAGGGCTTTGCATTCCGAGGACCGTGGGCAGGATCTTGCAGAGTATTGCCTGCTCACGGCCTTGGTTGCCCTGGTCGCACTGGCGTTTATCATCCATGCCTCGGGCGGGGTGCAGGCGCTCTGGACTGGAGCCAATACCTCGTTAACGGCCGGCAATGCCGCTGTTTCCACCACTACATCCGCCGGCGACGCTACCGCCAGCACCCCCGCCCACTGACCTGCTGCTTTACGCCACGTTCAATCCCAGGAAGCGGTGCACATTCCCGTAACAGATATCCCGCACCACGGGTCCTACCAGATCATCGTTGTCCGGCAGTTCACCGTTCTCCATGTCCCGCCCGAACATGTCGCATAGTACTCGCCGGAAGTATTCGTGCCGCGGGTAGCTCATGAAAGACCGCGAATCGGTCAGCATCCCCAGAAAGCGGGAAATCAAGCCGCAGTTCGACAGGGCGTTCATCTGCCACTGCATGGCCTCTTTCTGATCCAGGAACCACCAGCCGCTGCCGAACTGAATCTTGCCCGCCGTGATGCCGTCTTGGAAGTTGCCGATCATGGTGGCAATCACGTAGTTGTCGGCCGGATTCAGATTGTAAATCACCACCTTTGGCAGCGCATTCTCCTGATCCAGACGGTCCAGATAGCCGCCCAGTGCGTCGCCCTGCGGCCAGTCGCCGATGGAATCCCACCCGGTATCCGGCCCCATCTCCTTAAAACGTCGCCCGTTGTTGTTGCGCCGCGCGCCAAGGTGGAGCTGCTTGGTCCAGCCCTTCTCCGCATCCAGCCGTCCGAAAACCAGCATCATGTGGGAAGCGAATTTGCAGTGCTCTTCATGAGTCGCGGCATGACCGCCGCGCGCGCGCCCGAAAATCGCCGCCGCTTCATGCTCCGTCGGAAAAGTGCCGAACGCGTGATTCAGCCCGTGATCGCTCATGCGGCCGCCCAGGGCGTGGAAATAATCGTGGCGTTTGCGGATCGCGTCCACGAAATCGTTCAACGTGCAAATCTGCGTATTGCACACTTCCGCCAACCGGTCCACCCATTGATTCAGCAATTCCGGGATGTGCACATTGAGCGCCTTATCCGGGCGGAACGTGGGGAACACTTTGGTTCCCAGCGGCGAATTCGCAATCGCACGGTGCCACTGCAGGTCGTCGGTCGGATCGTCGGTGGTGCAGACCGCCTTCACGCGGAACCTGGCCAGAATGCCGTGTGCGCTCAAGTCATCGGTGGCCAGCAGCGCGTTTGCCTGCTCCCACACGCGCGGCGCGCTGCGCTCATCCAGCAGTTCGTCGATGCCGAAGTAGCGTTTCAATTCCAGGTGCGTCCAGTGGTACAACGGATTGCGCAGCGTGGCCGGCACGGTCCGCGCCCAGGCGAGGTATTTTTCGTACGCCGAAGCGTTGCCGGTGCAGTGGCTTTCCGGCACTCCGTTGGCCCGCATGGCGCGCCATTTGTAATGGTCGCCCTCCAGCCAGATCTCGAAAAGATTCTGAAAATGCCGGTTTTCCGCCACATCTTTCGGCGGCAGGTGGCAATGGTAGTCCAGAATCGGCTGGTCCTCGGCGAACTGATGATAGAGCCGCCGCGCGGTCTTCGTGCTGAGCAGAAAATCTTCGTGGATAAAGGACATATAGAGCGCTAAAACCCGATTGAAACACACTTCGGCTCCGCCGTGGTGATTGTGAAACTCCGCCCTCAGCGTGCGCTGTATTTCTTCCACATCGCCGGGTCCGCCAGCATCTTGATAAACAGCCCGCCCACCACCGACCTCGCTTGAAATCCCTGCTGCTTCGCCGTCTTCGTGTCGTACCAATCGGTCAGCGGCACACGGCTCGCCGACTCGTTGGCGAACTGCCACGCCGGCGCTACGATCTTCTCGAAATCGCCGCCGCTCCCGGCGAGCGTCGCAGTCCACACCACCCAATCGAGCTTGGTGTAGTCCTTCCGATTGTCCAGCGGCAGGCCGTACTGATTCTGTTTCGTCAGGTAGAACGCAATCTCCTTGCGCGCGATCTCGGCGGGGAACAGCTTCAAGCCGAGCAGTCGATCCCACACCAGGTTGTACTTCTGGCTCCAGGTGCCGGGCTTGTCGAAGGCCAGCTTGTAGTGGTCGCCCTCGGCGGCCAGGCCGGACCACTTCCCGGCGAACTCCTCCGCGATCTTGCGATACCGCCCGGCGTCCTGCGGGTGGCCCGTCATGCCGGCCAGTTGGGCGTACGCTCCCAGCGCCAGGATGGCCTTGATCGAGAGATTCGCATTGTGCGCCAGGTGCCCGGCGAAATCGTCCGTGGAGAGCTGGTTCTCCGGGTCGAGTCCCTTCTCGCTCAGGTACTCGGCCCACTTCGTCACCTGCGGCCAGTAGCGCGCGGTGTAATCGGCGTTGCCTTCTACGCGCGCCAGCGCCGCCAGCAGGATCAGCATATTGCCGCTCTCTTCCACCGGCATCTGGTTCTCCTCGGTGCGCTCGCCGCCGCCGTAGACCTGGCCGTTGGCCTGCGGGTATGTGCCCAGGTCGTGCGGCGCGAAGGGGAAGCGCCAGCGATCCATGCGCGCGTAATCCATCACGGGCTGAAGCTGCGCCTTCATCAGGCGCGGGCTGAAGAGCAGCGCGAATGGCGCACTGGGGTAGATCACGTCCACGGTGGCGATACAGCCGTTGCTGAAGTTCTCCTTGGGGAAAAAAAGCGCGGTACCATCCGCATCGGCCACCAGCTTGTGCGCGGCCAGCGTCTGACGGTAGGCCAGGACGGCGAGTTGCGCGTACTGCGCGCCGCCCGCCTTGCGCAGGTCGGCCATTAGTTCCGTGTCGAAGCGTATGGAGCGTTCCAGCAGCGCATCGTGTTCGCGGCGCGCGCTGCGCAGCAGGTCCGCGGCCGTCGCACCGTTGCGACGCCACCAGGCGCGTTCGCGGCGCTCGAAGTACTCGATGGAAAAAAGATCGTCGTACGCCAGCATCAGATAGCGCGATACCGGGCTCGCATTCACCTTGCCGAGCGCAATGCCGTACGCCAGGACCGGACCGCCGCGCCGCACGTCGCCCAGCTCGTCGGAATCGGGCAGCCGGCCGCCGGAATCGAAAGCCGCGCGCGCCTGCATGCGATCGCCGGCAAATGCCGTGACCCCGTCGGCCTTATCCGCCGCAAGGTAGAGGTATCCCCAATCGATACGCAGATCGTCGCCGCGCTTGGCCAGCACGGGTTGCTCGCGCGAGCCCATGCGCAGGAGGGGCAGTCCGTCGAGCTGATAGCGCGCGGCCAGCACGGGCTGGTCGGGAGTATTGACCACCAGGTCGCTAGCGGCGTCGAAATAGATCTGCACGTCGTGCTCGCGGCCGTCGCTCGAAGAGGCGCTCCACTGAATGTAGGTGAGCGGGCGCGAAAGCACGTCGAGATCGTCGGGCAGCGCGGGAGTGAAAAAGGTCAGCCCCACCGTTACCCCGGCGCCGGCGAACTCATAGATGGTGCGAGTCGGCAGCACTTCGAGCCGCGTCTGCGCCAGTTCGTTGCCCGCCTGCCGTTCGCGACCCATGATGCGAAAGCTCTTGCCATCGATGCGCGCATAGGCTGTAAGCGTATTCGGTTTGCCCGTCCAGTGTTTCGTCCCGTCGCCATTGAGACGATCGGCCATCGACCAGATGCTGAAGTAAGGGTCGTGCGCCACCAGCGGAACCGCCGGCGGACGCATCTGCGCCGCTGCGCCAGACAGGCCAAGCAGCATGAAAGCGATACCACGAATCATATAGATAGAGTGGCATAAAGACTCCGAAAACTGTACGGCTCCTTCCAATTTCGCCTCCACGGGAGTAGAATGAAATCATGGCCAGAGGTTGGGAAAGTAAGTCGATCGAGACACAGATCGACATGGCCGAGGACCGTAGCGCTGTTGCTCGTGCTAAAGTCCTCTCCCAGGTTTCGCTCGATTTGCTTCGCAAGAAAGAGAGTATCCTAATGTCCCGCACCCGCGTGGTCCGGGACCTGGAGAACGCACAGAATCCCCGCTATAGGGCCGTTTTGAGCAAGGCCCTGGCGGATCTGGACGCGCAACTTTCAACCCTCGCTTCCGATTAGCGGGAACAACCAGTGTTCCGCATCACGTGGCCAACAGGCAGTGATGCGGAGCACATTCGAACGGCTATCGGATTGCTAGGATGATCGAGTGTGTCTGGTGATCGCCCGCTTGGCTGCGTTCCTGCTCGTCGCCACAGGACTCCAGGCCTATGGAGTTCTCACTCATGAGGCCATCATCGATTCGGCTTGGGATCGCGATATCAAGCCACTTCTCCTGCAGCGCTATCCACAGTCCACTCGCGAAGATCTCATCAAAGCCCACGCCACGGCCTACGGCGGTTGCATCATCCAGGACATGGGCTACTACCCGTTCGGCAGCATCTTCTTCAGCGATCTGCTGCATTACGTGCGAACCGGCGATTTCGTCGGGAACCTGATTCGCGAAGCGCAGACGCTGAATGAACTTGCTTTCGCACTGGGCGCGCTGGCGCATTACGCCGCCGATATTCAAGGCCACAGCGTGGCGGTAAACCGGTCCGTGCCCCTGCAATATCCCAAACTGGCCAAAAAGTACGGCGAGATCGTGACCTATGGCGACGACAAGACCTCACACCTCAGAGTCGAGTTCAGCTTCGACGTGTCGCAGGTCGCCAGAGGCCACTATGCCCCGCCGGCGTACCGCGATTTTATCGGCTTCCAGGTGGAGAAGGGCGTGCTGGAGCGCGCCTTTCACGACACTTACGCCATGGACCTGAAGGATGTATTCGGCGACCTGGATCTCGCGCTCGCCACCTACCGGCACGCGGTCGGCGCCGTGATTCCCGAACTGACACGTGTTGCCTGGAATCTGAAAAAAGACGAACTCGCCAAGGCCGATCCCGGCGTTTCCAAGCGCAAGTTCGTCTACAATCTCTCGCGTGCGAGTTACCGCAAGCAGTGGAACGAAAAATTCCAGAAGCCTGGGATCGGCACGCGGATTCTTTCGTTCTTCATTCGCATCGTGCCTAAGGTCGGGCCTCTCAAAGCACTATCGTTCCAAGCGCCGACGCCAAGAACCACCGCGCTCTTCGAGACCAGCTTCGACCGCACGCTCAACGAGTATCGACGCCTTCTGGCTGATGAAAACGCCCACCACCTCGCCCTCGAAGACCGTGATTTCGATACCGGCCAGCCCACCCGTCCGTGCGAGTACCGCCTGGCCGACGACACTTACGCCAAGCTCGCGCGCCATCTCGCGCAAATGGATGCTGCCGCGGTCGACGCCGCGCTGCTACAGAACGTCCTCGATTTCTACCGCGATCTCGAACTCCCATACGCTACCAAACGATCGGCGAAAGACTGGAGCCAGACCGTGTCCGCCCTGGGGAACCTGCGCGACCATCTCCGCGACAAAATACGCGTCACACCCGGGTCCGAGTAGCGCCCTGTGCCATACTGGAAATTCAGCCCCAAAATTACCCGGTAATGTTCGCCTATTCGCAAAACGACTACTACTGTGAGCAGGTCCCGCTGGCCGACCTCGCGCACCAGGCCGGCACCCCGGCCTACGTCTATTCCAGCCGGGCAATCCTGCAGAATTATGCCGCATACGCGCAGGCTTTCGGCGCTTTGCCGCACACCGTTTGCTATGCGGTGAAGGCCAATTCCTCGCTGGCCGTGCTGGCGCTCCTCTCCAAGGCCGGCGCGGGGTTCGACATCGTCTCCGGCGGAGAGCTCTACCGCGTTCTTCAGGCAGGCGGAGAGCCCGCGAAGATCGTCTTCTCGGGCGTCGGCAAAACTGCTTCCGAAGTGGAATACGCGCTGGAAAGCGGCATACACAGCTTCAACTGCGAATCGGAGGCGGAACTCGCCCTGATCGACGCCAAGGCCGCGCGCCTCGGCAAAACGGCTGGCTTCTCCATCCGCGTCAATCCGGACGTGGACGCCGTCACTCATCCCTACATCTCCACCGGACTCAGCCAGCACAAATTCGGCATTGCTATCGCCTGCGCGGCCGGCGTCTACGAACGCTCGCGGCAGTTCCGCAACCTGGCGGCGGAGGGTGTGAGCTGTCACATCGGGTCGCAGATCCTCGATCCCAGCCCGATTCTCGAAGCCGTGGATAAAGTGCTCTGTCTCGCCAACGCCCTGCGTGCCCAGGGGCATCCGATCCGCCACGTCGATCTCGGCGGCGGCCTCGGCGTGGCTTACCACACGGGAGAGAAGTCGCCCGAGATCCGCGCCTTCGTGGAGACGCTGACCAGCCGCCTCCGGGCCAGCAGACTCAGCGTGATGATCGAACCCGGCCGCAGCATCGTCGGACCCGCCGGCGTGCTGCTCACCCGCGTGCTCTACCGCAAGCGCAATGGCGAAAAGGAATTCCTGATCGTCGATGCCGCCATGAACGACTTGATCCGCCCGTCGCTCTATCGCGCGCACCACGAGATAGTTCCGTTACGCAAAAACGGCCTGCCGCCCGTCACCATGGATGTGGTGGGACCCGTCTGCGAGACCGGCGATTTCCTGGCGCGCGATCGCTCGATGGCCAATGCCATGCCGGGCGATTTCCTCGCCGTCTCCACCGCCGGAGCCTACGGCTTCGTCCTGAGTTCGAATTACAATTCCCGCCCCCGCGCCCCGGAAGTACTCGTAGAGGGTGCCACCTGGCGCATCATTCGCCAGCGCGAACAGTATCAGGACCTGGTCCGCGGCGAAATTCTTTAACTGCTTCTCTGCGCCCTCTGCGTTCCTTCGTTGAATTTTTAGGTATTGAGGCCTGAAACAGCTAATAGTGTTAACGTAAGGTCATCGGGAGTTTAAATGAACTTAGTTCGTACGCTGAGAACCACTCTTTTCTGCTTGTTTGCACTTTGCGCTTTGGGCGGGAGTGCCCGCGCACAGGAAGTTCGAGCGACTATCACCGGACGTGTGATGGATCCGCAAGGCGCCCTGGTGCCAAATGCCACCGTCGTGGTGGTGAACGACGACAATAACGTCCGGCAGGAAACAAAAACCAACAACCAGGGCGTTTGGGTGGCGGAGTTTTTGCTGCCCGGCCATTACGGTTTCACGATTTCCGCCGCGGGCTTCAAGACTGAAGACCACAAGGGCATTACGCTCTCTGCGGGCGATGTGAAGCAGATCGATACCGCACTGCAAGTCGGTGCCTCGTCGCAGACGGTTGACGTCACCGCCGACGCTGCGCTTATCGACACTACAGCCGCCACCAGCGGCACCGTCATCTCGCACGAGGAAATCGCTGAGATGCCCTCCTCGTCGCACGTGGTGACGCTGCTGGCTACTTTTTCTCCGGGCGTAGTGGCGCAGGATCAGAACAATAACATCGCGCACCTGTGGTCCTACAACGCGGCTTCCCAGTTCACATCCGATGGCGGCCGGAACAACGTCTGGTCGAATACCTTTCAGCTCGACGGCTCCCCGGATATGAAGGCCGGCGGAGACGTCGCATTTATTCCGCCGATGGATTCGGTGCAGGAATTTCGCGTCTCCACCAACGCCTACGATGCCTCTATCGGCCGCCAGGCTGGCGCCACGGTCAACATGCAGACACGCAGCGGCGGCAAGAGCTATCACGGCGTGCTTTACGAATTCAACCAGAACAGCGCGATGAACGCGAACCTGTTCCAGACCAACCTCATCGGAGGCGCTGTCGCGCCGGTCCACTTCAACGAGTGGGGCGGCACCTTCGGCGGCCCGGTATACCTTCCGAAGCTTTATCACGGAAAGGATAAGACATTCTTCTTCGTTTCCTACGACGACACCCACAACATGAATCCGCTGGGCTCCGGCTCGATCTCCGTGCCGACCGCGTTGGAACGGACGGGCGATTTCAGCCAGAGCTTCACCACGCAGACCGTAGGCGGCCAATTGACCAGGTACCCGATTCAGGTTTACGATCCCCTGACCGTGAATACCGCCACGGGCAACCGTACTTTGTTCCCGAACAACCAGATCCCCACCAACCGGCTGAGCGCCATCGCGCAGAACATCCTGAAATTCGTTCCCTTGCCGAATACGCCGAGCGACGGGACCAGCAACACTTCCAATGATTACGCTCCGCCTTCGGTGCGGCTCGACACCTTCCCGCTGGTGTCCATCCGCCTGGATCAGAACTGGAGCAACAGCCAGCGCACCTTTGCAACCCTTCGGTGGCACCACCTGATTGAGCACACGGGCGACACGTTCGGCTTGGATAATATTGCCGCCGGAAGTTTCACCGAGCGCGTCAATAAGGGCATCGGCCTGGATCATGTGTGGACCATGAGTCCCACCAGGGTCCTCAACCTACGCTACAGCCTGACCCGTTACGAAGAACCGGGTTATGACGCGGGCGCGGGCTTTAACGAAACATCCCTCGGGATTCCCGCCAGCTTTGTAGGCCAGTTGCCGCGGGCAGGCTTCCCTTACATCACCGGTGTCGCCGGCAACTTCGGAACCACCCAAACCCAGAGTTTTCACGCCACCACCTATCACACCTTAGGCGCCACCTTCACGCAGGTGCACGGCAACCATACTTTCCGCTATGGCGGTGAGTTCTGGGTGCTGCAAGACTCCAATTTCGGCAACGGTAACGCCGGCGAATTCGATTTCAACAGTAACTTCACGCGGCAGAACAATGCCAACGCCGGTGGTACGGGCGTGGGCTCCACCTTTGCCACTTTCCTGCTGGACATGCCGTCCGGCGGCAGCGTGCCGCGCAATGCCAGCGCGTTCTACTCGCAGCACTACACCGCCGGCTTCTTCCAGGATGACTGGCGCGTCACATCCAGATTGACCGTTAATCTGGGAATGCATTGGGACTACGAGCGTCCCGTGGAAGAGCGCTTCAATCGCATCGAGGACCGCTACGACCCTAATACGCCGAACCCGATCAGCGGCTCGGCGCAAGCCGCATATGCCTCCATTCTGGCGAATCCGGCCAATGCCTCCAACGCCGGCGTACAACTCCTGCAGCAGCTCCTGCCCTCCAGCCAGTTTCAGGTCAATGGGATCGTGCAGTTCGCCGGCGTCAACGGCGTGCCACGCACCACTTACAATACCGATCTGCATGAATGGCAGCCGCGCGTAGGCTTCGCTTACAATCTGGGCCACAATACGGTTGTCCGCGGCGGTTTCGGCCGCTTCACACAGGCGGATTACAACACCGGAGCCCAGTTCGGGTACAGCCGCTCCACCTCCCTGACGGCCACCACCGATAACTATCTCACCTCTTTCGATACCATGGCCCACCCGTTCCAAAACGGAATCCTCGCGCCTACCGGCTCGTCGCTGGGAGCGCTTACGAATCTAGGCTCGTCGTGGACCTGGGACAATCCAGATCTGAATCGCTTCTACTCCTGGGAATACAGCCTGCACGTCCAGCACGAATGGAACGGCTGGCTGTTCGAACTTGGGTACTCGCACAACAAGACCTACGATATTTCGTGGGGCTGGAATGAGAACGAACCCAGCTTTGCCAACTGGCAGAAGTACAACACGCCTACGTTTGTCGCCGGTCGGCCGGTTGATACGCTGAACTGGAATCTGCAGGTGCCGAACCCCTTCTACCACCTCGCCGGCGTGAGCGCGAGCAATTCGATCTACACCAACACCACGATTGCACTGAACCAGTTACTCAACCCGAATCCGCTCTTCGGCGGCATCACCGAGAACAATCCCACCGGCCAGAACCGGTTCGATGCCGGCCTGGGCAAGATCGAACGCAGGTTCAAGAAGGGCTTCAGCATCATCGCTTCCTTCACCTGGTCGAAACTGTTCGAAGACACCGCGTTCTATGGCGGCAGCCAGCTTGCCTCGCAAGGCAAAGTTGAACACAAACTGGGCGGTGAAGACCGTCCCTTCCATCTGAACATTGCGCCCATCTGGGACATTCCGGTCGGCCGCAAGCAGCATTTCGGCACTGGAATGCCGGTATGGGCCGACGCGATTCTAGGCGGCTGGGAAATGTCTGGGAACTACAACATTCAGTCGGGTGTCCCGGTGGTGTTCAGCACGCCCGCCTTCTTCAGCGGCCAGAACTTCTCCCTCCCGGGCGGTAAGCAGAGCCTCAACCAGTGGTTCGATACTACGCAGTTCTATCCGTTCCCCTCGAAGAGCACGTCCCTCGCGACACTGCAATCGTATCCGGCGTGGACCGGCATTCAGAATCTGCCGGGTTACAGTTATGTACCCGCCGCTTCGGACAGCATAAAGAACGGCGTGTACCAGGACTTCGCGGCGAACATCCAGACGTTCCCCACCCGCTGGAACGACGTCCGCGCCAGCCGCGTCAACGAAGCCAATGCCGGTCTCTATAAGAACTTCAGGTTCACCGAAGCCAAACGGCTGCAGCTTCGCTTTGACGTGTTCAACCTCTTCAACCATCCGCGCTTCGGCGCACCGGACACCAACCCCGGTGATGCGACCTTCGGCCGCGTCACTGGCTCGCAGCAAAACCAGGCCAGAACCGTCGAACTCGGCGCTAAGTTGACCTTCTGACAAACCTCCGGCGTCTCAATCGATCCGGCGCACGAGCATCGGATCGATTGAGACGTCACCTGCTGAATTCCACCACAACACAAGAACCGGCTCTTGCCATTCCTGTAAGACTAATCGGTCCGAAATTATGGTATCCAGTAGTACTGGATGTCTCATACATACGACTTGCTTAGTCCGTACAGATAAATGCGCAAAGCTCCTACGCTCCTCCTCGCCGTCACCTTGTCTGCGCTGACGGTACAAGCCCAGAACGCCAGCTCTTACGTGTCTCGAACCGTAGCCGGGACTTTCCCGCTGGGAGATGGCGGCCCAGCCAGTTCCGCCCTGCTCGAATTGCCACAGGCCGTCGCCGCGGATTCCAGCGGTACTTTGTATATTGCCGATGCCGGCAATGGCCTCATCCGCAAAGTATCCAGGGGGACCATCTCCTCGGTTGTCGGTTACTCCGGTTACATCTACGATCTCAAGCTCGATGGCTCCGGCAACCTCTACATCGCCGCCGGCAACTATGCCTATAAACTGACTCCCACCGGAAAACTTTCCATTGTCGCCGGAAACGGCAGCACTACAACATTTACCGGCGACGGAGGGCCCGCCACCAGCGCGGGATTCAGTGGCATCTATGGAATCGCAATCGATAGCGCCAATAACATCTATATCTGCGATGCCCACAATAACCGGATTCGCAAAGTTACCCCCGATGGCATCGTGCAGACCATCGCCGGAGGCGGCCCAGGTATCGCCGGCGATAACGGACCGGCAACCAGCGCGCTCTTCAACTTGCCGCGGAATATTGCATTGGATTCCCAAGGCAACATCTATATCAACGATTACAATAACAACCGGATTCGTAAGATTTCGGCGGCAGATGGCACCATCAAGACCATCGCCGGGAGCGGGGTCTGCTGCAGTTCCCCCGATGGCGGCCTCGCCACCGCCGCCTATCTTGTCACGGGACCGGTGACCACCGATCCCACCGGCAACGTCTATGTCTTCGATTTCGTGACTAACCGCGTCCGCCGCGTCAGACCTGACGGAATCCTGCAATCTTACGCGGGCGACGGCCACGAAGGCTTCGCCGGCGACGGTGACAGTGCCGGCCTGGCGCGCTTCTCGGGCGTCGCCGGATTGTCCACCGACTCCCAGAACAACCTCTATATCGCCGACGCCAACAACGAGCGAATCCGCGTGGTATCTCCCGGCGGCGGTATTACCACCGTCGCCGGTAGCGGCCACTTCGCCGGCGATGGCGCCGCGGCGACGGCCGCCCTGCTGCATCGCCCGCAAGGCGTCGTCTCGGCCGCCGACGGATCCATCTACTTCACGGACACCGTGAATCACCGCATCCGCAAAATCGGTACCGATGGCAAGATCTCCACCATTGCCGGCACCGGCAATCCCGGTTTCGGCGGCGATGGCGGCCCCGCCGCACAGGCCGTCCTCTACTTCCCGGATTCCCTCACCATCGACTCCGCAGGAAATCTGCTCTTCGTGGACCAGAACCAGGTGCGGGTACGCAAGATCACTCCTGCCGGCGTCATCAGCACGGTCGCAGGCAACGGCAACCTGGCCTACTCCATCGATGGCTCAGGCGCGCTATCGTCCGGCTTCGCCTACATCACCGGCATCGCCGCGGATTCCACCGGAAATATCTTCATCTCCGAACAGGTCGCCAACCGGATTAAGAAAATCACCCCCGCCGGAGGGCTCTCCACCTACGCCGGTTCCTCGGGTAGCAACTGCGGCAGCGCCAGCGGTTTCGGCTTCGGTGGCGACGGACAGTCCGCCGGACAGGCCGTCTTCGCCTACCCCGGACCGCTCGCAGTCGATCCCGCAGGCAACCTCTACATCTCGGACACACTGAACTACCGGATCCGCCGCGTGGATGCTTCTGCCGGCACCATCACCACCATCGCGGGCACCGGCAAGTGCTGCTACGCGGGCGATGGCGCCAAAGCTACCGCCGCCCAGGTGGAGCCCCTCGGCATGATCGCCGACGCCAATGGCGGCCTCTGGATTACGGACCCGCTCGGCGTCCGCTACATCGCTCGCGACGGAAGTATCAACCGGATCTCCGGCGGCAGCGACTTCGGCTTCGCCGGCGACGATCTCGCAGCCAACGCCAATACCTTGTACAACCTTCCCACCGGTATCGCGCTCAACCCGGCCGGTGAAATCTTGATCGCCGATACGCACAACAGCCGCATCCGCAAACTGCAGCCCAACGACGCCACACGCATGGACATCGTGAGCGGTAACAATCAGACCGGCACCACCGGAACCGCACTCAATGCCTTAATCGTGAAACTGACCGGTAAAACCGGGCTCCCGGCCGCCGGCGTGCCCGTCGCGTTTGCGGTCACCGCCGGTTCCGCTACCCTTTCGGCGAGCACCACTTCCACCGACGGCAGCGGGCAAGCCGGTATCTCGGCGACTGGAACCAAGGCCGGCACTCTTACCATCACCGCCACGGCCGGCACCTTCAGCGCCGTCTTCACCGCCACGATCCAGGATGCGATTGTACAGCCTCCTCCGCCGCCGGCCGATCTGCCGGTGATTTCGCCGGGCGGGATCGGACAGAACGGGTTTAGCGTGCCACCCGTGCAGACGATTTCCACCGGCGCCATCACCACCATCTACGGTTCGAATTTCATGGCGGCGGGCAGCACTCCCCAGGTCAATGCGGTCTCCGCCGGCTCGCTCGCCACCGCTTTCGCGGGCGTGTGCGTCACCTTCGGAGGCGTCAAGGCCCCGATCTTTGCGGTTGCCATCACGCAGATCACTGTCGAAGTGCCGACAGTGTCTGCCGTAAATGTACCTGTCCAGGTAGTGCGCAATTGCGGCATGGCGAACGAGCTCAAGAGCAACACTGTGAACGCCACCGCTGCGCCCGCGTCGCCCGAGTTCCTCTACCTGTCCGCGGCCGCCGACGGCAAAAACCCCGTCGCAGCCGTGACGACGGACGGAGGGTTCATCGGCTTGCCCGGTTCCATTCCGGGCGCCAACCTTCGCCCCGCCAAAGCCGGTGACATCCTGGTCGTCTATGCGCTCGGCCTGGGCGCCACCGACCCCGCGCAGGCAGTGGGCGTACCAGCTCCCGGAATCGGGTCGGTCACGTTGCCGGTCAACATCACCATCGGCGGCGTGCCGCTGGCGGCTTCGGACATCTTCTATGTTGGGGTCAGCCCATCTTACATCGGCCTCTATCAGGTCAATCTGCGAGTGCCCGATAGCATCCCGTCCGGCAATCAGTCCATGGTGATCCAGGTGGGCGGCGCCCAAAGTCCCACCGGCGGTTACCTCACCATCCAGTAGTCGCGAAAGCGTCTGCCCACTCGTGGTACAGACGATCGCCTTATGTCGTCTGTCAACTAGCTCGGCTTTGCCTGCTTTAGCCAAGCACGGCAGACCGCAAAAGGCGATGGTCTGTCCCACCTGTGCCCGGAACTACGGTCTGCGAAACTGGCTAGGTATGCCCAATCCCTTCTGGACCGATGACATGGCCGCCGGTTATGCGACATCCCGCCCTCCGGTTCATCGCCGCGTGATCGAACAGGCTTTCCACCAATCAGGCCGCTCCAAGCCTTTTCAGCGCGCGCTCGATATCGGCTGCGGCGCGGGCGTGTCCACCAAAGCGCTCATCGAGTTTGCCGGCAGTTACATCGGGCTGGAGCCGTCCGAGGCCATGCTGAAATGGGCTCCGCCGATCGCGCCATCCGCGGACTTTGTCGTGGGCAGCGCCGAAGCCATTCCGCTCTGCAACCGTGCCGTCGACCTCATCACTGCGGCAGGATCACTCAACTATGCCAATCTGGACCTGTTCTTTCCCGAGGCCGCGCGCGTGCTGATGCCGCACGGAGTATTGTTGGTCTACGATTTTTCGGCGGGAAGGAGTTTCCGAAATGCAGCCAGCCTGGACGGCTGGTTTTCCAACTTCCATCAACGCTATCCGCCGCCGGCGAATGAGGCGCGAGAACTTAGCCCCGCCATATTGGCGGAACTCAGTTCCGGATTTCACGTAGATGCGCACCGCCAATTCGAAATCGGCATCACGCTCGCGCCTAAGTTCTATGTGGACTACGTAATGACAGAGACGAACGTTGCAGCCGCCGTGCGCAGCGGTGTGCCTCAGTCGGAAATCCGATCGTGGTGCGTCGAGACGCTCGCACCTGTCTGGAACGGCGCGCACCGGGAAGTGCTATTCCGCGGATATTTCGCCTGTATGAGTGCGGCCTGAGACACCGTCACTGCACCTGATAACTCACCGTGACATCCACTGTCTTCGGCGGGTAGCAGGCCCGATTGCTGCAAGCCTGGTAGTGCAGTTTCCCGGTAGCCGCTCCCGGGCCCGCCGGAGCGTTCGCCGCCACCTTGAAGTTCGCCACCAGATCGAACGCACCGGTGTACACCGAAAGCGGCGTCTCCGAAAACTCGTATTTCTCGAGCGCGGGTTTGGGGTACGTCACCGTGCCGCCTTCCAGCGCCCCGGTCTGCGTCCACGTCAACTTGAGCGGGATCAGGTATTCCTCGCTCGGCTTATTGCTGTTGACGTGATAGCCTTCCTTCACCGTCACCGGTATCTTCACCTGGACCGCCGCGTTGCGCTTGCCCGCAACCTTCTGCGGCTCGCCCACGCTCAGGTATCCGCTACTTTGCGCGCGGAGCAAAGGCAGGCAAATACATGCCGCGAGAAGCGTCAGCGTTATCTTTGATAATCCCGCCGGGAGCTGATAGTAGCTGTTCGATGCCATCTTCGAAAACCTTCCTGCTCGCTAGCCCAATGTGGACCGCCGCGATTCTTGTGTTCCGGTCGATCAGGAACGTCGTCGGCAGCGCGTCCACGCCGCCGTAAAGCTGCGCGGTGGAATCGTTGCCGATCACCACGCGGTAATTCACTCCCAAATCGGCGAGGAAAGGTTTGACTACTTCCCACCCCTCATCGTCCATCGAAACCCCAAGGACCGAAAATCCCCTGTCCTTGTTCTTGCGCTCCAGTTCCATGAACCAGGGAATTTCGATCTTGCATGGCCCGCACCACGTCGCGAAAAAGTCCAGCAGCACGACTTTTCCTTTGTAGTCTTCCAGGCGCACAACCTTGCCGTCGGCATCCTTCAGCGCGAACTCCGGCGCCGGATGACGGTCCTTGTCCGGCTTGACCGTGGACGCCGCTTTCACCGAGTGTGGCCCCGAAGAGCAGCCGGTCAGAAAGCACGCAGCCACAAGCGCGGCAGCGAAAATAGTGAGGAAGCGCGGTGCGTACACAGATTAATCCCTGCTTCGATTATATCGACAAAGTGCGCCGCTCCAGGACGTCCGCAAACCAGGCACGCCGTCCACGCCGCCAGCGAGCCCCCAGCGTGAACTCCTCGTGCCGCGCCACTCCGGAATATGACCACGCCGCCGTGTCACAAAAGCTCTCGCAGCAATACTCCCGCCAGCGCCGCGTCCGCCCGGCGACGTCTCTGGCGCGCAGCGCATTCTTGCGCCACTCCGCGCTCCACCCCAGTTCTCCGCGAGCCCGTGCGGCGATTTCCGCGCGCACGATCTCCTCATAATGAAATCGCGTTGCGTTACCCAGCCGCGGCCAGATGAAGTGCGCCACCTCGTGAACGAGAATCCGCGGAAACTCCGCGCGCGTGCAATCCAGGGCGATCCGCCGTTCGCGCAGAAACGATCCTGCATGCACCGCGCCCCTCCGGTCCCGCAACCCCCGCACCACATCCACCCGCACCGGATTCCCGGCCATTGGAGGCATCCGCCGCACCACCATCGCAATCCGGGGATCTCGAGAAAGAAACAGTCCTGTCGCCACTAAGCAAAGCGTACCGCGTGGCCCATGCTTTTCTAAAAGAAATATGGCCGCCGATAAACGCCGATGAACGCCGATAAGACCAAGAATGCTTATCGGCGTTCATCGGCGGCCCAATCAGTTCTTCCGCGCGGGGTTCCGAGAATTACCTGCTGCCGGCAAAATTAAATTGCACGACAATGTTGGCCGGCACCGCGTGGCCGTCGAACTGCGCCGGTTGGAATTTCCATCGGCGCGCGGCCTGAACAGCCGCGTCGCGCAACAGCGGGTTCAAGCCCGCCTTCGCCACCGCTTCAGCCTTCACCACGTTGCCGGTTAAATCCACGGACACGTTGACATCGACTACCGTGGCCTTCCAGATCGCTCCCCGCAGAGCGGTGGGTAGGGCCGGGACCGTCTGGTGCGTTGGCACCGGTGGATGCGCCGCGGTGGCGATAGCCGGCGTTTCCTCCGACGGATTCTTCTGCGTTACCGGAATTTCAACCGGCGCAGCCATAGTCAATACCGGCCGGGCCAGCAAAGGAAGCGTCTCACCATTCACCGGGGACACACTCGCTACCGGCGGTGGCTCATCCATGCGCGGAGGCGTTACCGTGGCGGCCCGCGGACTCTCCACCGGTTTGAATTGCCTGAGTTCCGCGGCGGGCGCCGGCACGTTCAAGGCTACAGGACGCTGCGGCGCAGCCACCTTGGCGTTGCCGCCCGGTGAACTCATCACGGTCGCCGGGCGTTCCGGCACTCGCTCCGCGGTCTGCGGCAGGACCAGCGCAAGGAACTCGCGCGCCACCTGTTCGCCGGCAACTACATTCAACTGAAATCGTACCTGTTCCGCGGTCGATGCGTAGACCACGCTGCCGCCGCGCAGTTCCTCGGCGGTCAGCGGAATGTCGCGGCTCACCTCGTTGCCGCGAATCAGCAGCATCCCGAAGTCGGCTTTCGCGATCATCGCCGCGTTGCGATTCCACGACACCACAAGGTCATTGCCGCGCCTCTCCACCGCCAGCCCGATCGAGGATTTCACTTCGGCCCGCGCCGGTGCCCCTGACGACGACGCCGGCACCTTGCCGTTGCGGTAGTACAGGAACGCGCCCGATATCACGGAGCCCGCCAACAACGTCGCGAGCGCGGCCACCAGCCACCCCATGCCAGCTCTCTTTCGCTGTTTGTCGGCCGGCTCTGACGCCGCTGCCACAGGTTGTGTCCCGGCTTGTGCCGTGACGGGCTCAGCCTCGAGAGCAAGGTCGGCCGTCTCATCCAATAAGGACGCTACCGGGGCGAGACCGGCATGGGTGCTTTGGGGCGCCTTCCGGACAAAGCGCGACAATCGCCGCCGCTCGTGAATCGCCAACTCCTCCGCATCGAAGGGGAACGGCATCACCGGCCAATCGAAGAGCTCGCCCTCCCCCCAGAAACAAAAACGCGCTTCGCCGATGCTGGAGTGCCCGGTTTCCACTATCAGGAACACGGACTTGGGCTGACAGAACAAGCTCATGGCCAAAGCCCTGTCCTCCTCCGGCATCGATACGCTGCCAATCGCGGTCGTACGGTAGAACCCGAGCACTTCCCCTGACGCGTTACTGCTCGCCGCCTCTATCGACGCGGCATCCAGTGTCTTCAGGGACTTGAATTCCAGAATCTTGGTGATCCCCGGCTTAGACGTATTTCCAGTCAGCAGTCCGTATGCCGAAAGCAATCCCGGCGCTTTTTCGGAGTCCTGAATCTGCTTCCTGATTCCGCGCACTACATCGAGATTCAGTTGGATCTGAATCGGCGCGCCGGAAAAGCCCCACGTGTAGAATTCCGGTAGTGTATGGGATGTAGCCGCAGACATTGGTATTTCGATCCTGATGACAAGCCAAATTTGGGGTTTCAGGAACCGATTGAATTCAGGCTACAGCACCTCAACCAGCGAGACAAGAAGAATCTTCCAACACTTTCCGTACAAGTCCCGTCAGTACTGGAAGTTCTGTACTACGTTGCGCGCACTGCAGATTTCTCCGCATCCGCCAGATTCGCGGCGTAGTTCTTCAAATCCGGGGAGGATACTGTGACCAGATCCTTCTCCATGTCCTCGCCCGTTTCCACAAGACGCTGCAGGTGCATCGCACCCAGCCGGGAACACCACGGGTCATCCATCTGCCGTCCTGCTTCTTTAGCCACGCGCAACAGATCGGCCAGCGGCAGCGCGATCGTCTTCTCCGTGCGTCCGCCGTTTTCATCCACCAGGATGAACTTGACATCCACGGTGTCGGCGTGGCGCAGCGAGATCGCCGTCTGCATCCACTTGAACAGCACCTGGAACTTGCGGCCAAACGGATCCGGTCCCGCTTCGAACTGGCGAAAATTCTGCATGCATACCCAGTTTACAATGGCTGTAGGAAACCCACAGTGCTTGTAGCCGAACTCATCGCGCAACGCGAATTCCATTTGACCGAAAGTTCGATCGAAGACCCAGGCCCCGGCGAAGTCCAGGTGCGGGTCAATGCCGTCGGTATCTGCGGCAGCGATATCCACTCCTACTCCGAAGGCGGCGTCGGCGACACACCTTGCCAGTTCCCCATGGTGCTCGGCCACGAACCGGCCGGAACCGTTGTTAAGACCGGGACCGGCGTCACCGGCTGGCAGCCCGGGGATCGCGCCGCGCTCGAACCTGCCCTCTACTGCTACCACTGCGAGTTCTGCCGCAGCGGCCATCACAACATCTGCGCCAACATCCGCTTCCTGAGCACTCCGGGCCATCCCGGATTTTTCCGCGAGTTCGTCAATCTGCCGCTCGCGAGCCTCATCGCCATCCCGCCCGACCTGTCTCTGGAACTGGCCACCATCGTCGAACCGCTCGCCGTCGCCATGCACTCCCTGCAGTTCGCGCGCGTCCAACCCGGCGAAACCGTCGCCGTCTTCGGCGCCGGCCCCATCGGTCTGCTCACCATTGCCTGCCTCAAAGTCGCCGGCGCCGGCCGCATCTGGGCCATCGAGCCTGTAGCCCATCGCCGCGAACTCGCCCGCCACATGGGCGCGCACGCGACTCTCGACCCCTCACAGATCGATGACGCCCGCCAGATCCTCGCCGATACCGCCAACCGGGGCGTGGATTGTGCCATCGATTGCGCCGCCAAAGAGGACACCATCAACGCCGCGATCCGCGCCGCGCGAAACGGCGGCCGCGTTGTCCTCACCGGCATTCACTCCGCCTCTATGGTGCCCTTCGAAGTCTCCCCCATGCGCCGCAAGGAACTCGCCATCTTCAACGTGCGCCGCTCCAACCACGAATCGCACGACGCGCTCGCCCTGCTGACAGCCCGCATGGCCTGGTTCGCCCCCCTGGTGACCCACACCCGTCCCCTCCATGCCATCGCCGATGCTTTTACCCTCACCGAACACTACGCCGACGGCGTCGGCAAAATGGTGATCGTCTAGGCACCAGTCACGCGAGGGACTTGCAAAATTAAGATAAGCGACTGAAAAAGAACAAAACCGCCAGATTTTGTTTGGAGAAGGGGGCTCACACGAAGTAATCTGTTGTTGCCAAACAAAGCAGAGCCTCGGGAGCCCCTATGAAGCTTACACTTCGGCAGCAGATCACGCAATTCGCCCAGGTGCTACAGACGGGACTGTTCCCGGTGTTGCATGAGGAACTGGGGGAATTGACCGCGCCCGCCAAACGCCTGGTGGCGACGTTGGAGATGATCCCGCTAGCCCGCTTTGTGCCGAGCAGCCGCGGCTGGGTCGGCCGACCATCGAAGGACCGGTTGGCGATCGCCAGTGCCTTCGTGGCCAAAGCCGTGTACGGGTTCAGTACCACCAGGCAGTTGCTGGAGTGTCTTGACAGCGACGCACAACTGCGGCGGATTTGCGGCTGGAAAGAGTCACGGCAGGTACCGCATGAAGCCACCTTTTCGCGCGCCTTTGAGGAATTCGCGCGCATGGAACTGCCGCAGTTCGTGCACGAGGCCCTGATCCGGGAGACGCAGAAGGACCGCCTGATCGGTCACATCGCCCGCGATTCGACGGCCATTGAAGCGCGGGAACGATTTCCCGAGACGCGGCAGCAGGCGGCGGCCAAGGCGGCGAAGACGAAAGCCAAGAGAGGGCCCAAGCCGGGACGGCGCGGACCCCACAAGCGGCATAAAGGTGGCAAACCGAAATACACGCCTAAGGACGATACGCGGATCCACCGACAACGCAGTATGAAGTTGACGGAGATGCTGGAGGAACTGCCGCGCGATTGCAGTCTGGGGGTGAAGACCCGTGATGGCAATCAGCAATACTGGAGCGGGTACAAACTGCATCTTGACGTGGCCGACGGGCAGATCCCGATCAGCGGTATCTTGACGGCGGCCTCACTGCACGATTCGCAGGTGGCGATCCCGTTAGCCACCATGACGGCACAGCGCGTCACCAATTTGTACGACGTGATGGACGCGGCCTATGACGCCACGGAAATTCTGGATCACAGCCGCAGTCTGGGGCACGTACCGATCGTCAGGCCGGTGAAACGTGGGCGTAAAGAGACGGGCTACCAGGCAACGCGAGCGATGAGTTGGGCGGAGGAGGAGCGCTTTCGGGAACGCACGATGGTGGAGCGCGTGTATGGGCGATTAAAGGATGAATTTGGAGGCCGGGAGATTCGGGTGAGGGGCGCCGGTAAGGTCATGGCGCATCTGATGTTTGGAGTGCTGGCGCTGACGGTGGATCAGCTTCTCAAACTGGTGGGATAGCGCTAGAAAATGCAGAGTACTTTACAATGACAAGGATAAGTGCGAAAAGTGTCGATTTTAGGGCCCCAATATATAGTATGCAGTTAAGCGAGAGCCACAACCGAGGCCCGTAGGGCAATTTGCTCTCCAAAAATACGGGCAATCAACCCCCGCGAGGAGGCTCTGAGCCACTTTTGCGCCGAGTTTTGCAAGACCATCACGCAAACATTTTTTTATTTTTCGTTGATTCCAAAAGTGCTTCGACATCCACCCCGCCGAAGCCCTCGTGCTCGCCAGCTAACATCCGGGTGTGGAAAGACTGACTCACGCCGATCGCGCCTGCGCCGTTGCCGCCGCCGCCGCGCACGACCTCAATGACGAATTGACCATTATCGTCAATACCACGTCACACTCCCTGGAAACCCTGGAACCCGGACATCCCGCCCGCCCTCTTCTGCTCGATCTGCAGCGTGCCGCCCAGCGCTGCGTCTGGAAAACTTCCGGCCTGTTGAACTACGGCGCACGACGCGGCACCCGGCCAGTCAACGTACCCATGGAGCGTCTCATTCTGGAATCCCAGGAACCCGCGCTAAGGTAAAAGGAGTGCGCATTCTCGGCATCGAATCCTCGTGCGATGAAACCGCCGCCGCCGTGGTGGCCAGCGGCGATGCCGTGCTTTCAAGCGTGGTCGCCTCGCAGATCGCTATGCATGGCAAGTACGGCGGCGTCGTCCCCGAACTCGCCTCGCGCGAACACCTGCGCGCGATCGTTCCGGTAGTTCGCGAAGCCCTGCATCGCTCCGACACCCGTCTGCAGGACCTTTCGGCTATCGCCGTCACCGTGGGTCCTGGACTTGTCGGGTCGCTTCTCGTCGGGCTCACCTACGCCAAGAGCCTCGCGTTCGCCACCGGTGTGCCCCTCATCGGGGTCAACCACATCGAGGGGCACATCCACGCCGTCATATTGGAATCGCGCCGCGACGGCGCGCCGGTCGAGTTCCCCGCCCTCGCCCTGGTCGCCAGCGGCGGCCACACCCATCTGTTCGAGGTGCGCGAGGATGGCGCCTACCGGCTGCTCGGCAAGACCCGCGACGATGCCGCCGGCGAAGCCTTCGACAAGGTCGGCAAACTCCTCGGCCTAGGCTATCCCGGCGGCCCCGTGATCGACCGCCTCGCTCCGCACGGAGACCCGCTCGCCGTCCACTTCACCTTCGCCAGAATGAAAGGCAACGCCCTCGATTTCAGTTTCAGCGGACACAAAACCGCGGTGCTTCGCTGGGTGGAGGCACACCATATTGAGGATGAAATCGCCGCCCGCAAAGTCATGCTGCGCGATCATCCGAACCCGTCCCTGGAGCAGTGGCTCGCAGTCACTCCCAAGCAGACATTAGATCTATTGGCTTCGTTTCAGCATGCGGTGATCCACGAACTGCTCACCCGGGCTGCCGCCGCGGCCGAATCCATCGGAGCGCGCGGCCTGATCGTTTCCGGCGGAGTCGCCTGCAATGCGGGACTGCGAGCCGCGGCCCGCGCTGCCAACCTTCCCTACCCGGTGCACTTCCCGTCCGCCGGCCTCTCCACCGATAACGCCGCTATGATCGCCGCCGCCGCTTTCCCCAAACTGGAGCGCGGCGATTTCTCCGCCCTCGATATCGGCGCCCACGCCAACCTTCCCCTGGCGTAGAGCAAAGTAGGACAGACCATCGCCTTGCGTGGTCTGTCAAGCTCTTCTCTACACGGCTCTCCTACACCGCCGCCAGCAATTTCCCTAACAAAGCCGTCCGGTCCGCCATGCGATCCACCAGCAAGCTCTCATTCGCCGCGTGCGCCCCTTCGCCCACCGCGCCCAGACCATCCAACGTCGGTATCCCCAGCGCCGCCGTGAAATTCCCGTCCGACCCGCCTCCCGTGAGCGATTCCTCCAGTTCCACGTCGATCTGCCGGCCCAACTCTTGCGCCTTCCGGAATAACGCCACAATCCCCGCCGACCGCTCCATCGGTGGACGATTCAACCCGCCCGTCACCTCAATAGTGCACCGCCGGTCGAATGGTTTGAGCGACCGGAATTTCTTCTCCAGCGCCGGCGCATCCCGCAAGCGCAACACACGTATGTCCACCTCCGCCCGCGCCTCGGCAGCCACTACATTACTGCGCGTTCCGCCGGAAATCACGCCCGGATTCACCGTAATGCCGCGCTTCAATTCGGTGAAGCCCGCAATCCGCTCGATCTGCCGCGTCAGTTCCAGCACAGCGCTGGCGCCCGCTTCGAAATCAACGCCGGCATGCGACGCGCGACCCTTCACTACCACGCTGAAATCGCCCACCCCTTTGCGCGCCGTCTTCAACTTGCCCGTCAGTCCGGTGCCCGGTTCCAGCACCAGCACCGCCTTGCTGCGCGCCGCGTTCTTCTCTGTCAGCGCGCGCGAAACTTCGCTGCCCACCTCCTCGTCCGGATTGAGTTGCAGCAGCACTTTAGAGCCGGCCGCGATATCCAGTTCGCGCAGCGCACGTACGGCGAACAGGAAGAACACGATGCCCGCCTTCATATCCAGCACACCCGGCCCCCACAACCGGCCGTCCGCGTGGCGGAACGGCATGCTGCGCAGCGTTCCGATGGGCCATACCGTATCCGAATGTCCCAGGGCCAAGACCTGGCCGTTCTTACGGCGCCCCGGCAGTTGCATCTCCGCCACCATCAACCGTCCGAACTTGCCTCCCGGATACGTCTTGACCTTGGCATAAGGGGCCGCCGTGTCAGATACCAGCTCCACGAACCGGCTCACCGCCGCCGCATCGTCGCTCGGCGATTCGCACTCCACGAAGCGACGTATAGTCGCCGCCATTTCCGCCTCGTGCGCGCGCGCAAAAGAGAGAATAGAATCCACAGCTGCTATATTACAGACTTCCGCACGCGCCTGTCGATTTTCCAAAATCTGCGAATGGGGAACAACGCCTGCCTCTGCGGGGTCCAATATCTGGAGACAAATGTGGGCGTTACGCTCAAGAAGCTATTCGCAATCGGTGTACTCGTGGTACTTCTGCTCGTCGCGTGGAAGGCACACAGCTACAGGCCGCAACAAGACGCTCGCGCCGCCGGCCTCAACCAGGAGAGGACCTGGGAGCATAAGAGCCGCATCGATTCCAAAGGCGTCGCGCAGGTCTGGGTGCCGCCCGGATGCTTCGAGATGGGGTCGAATCCCCTCGAAGACTTGCACGCCTTTGCCAACGAGACGCCGCGACACACGGTCTGCATCAGCGCCGGCTTCTGGCTGGATCAGTTCGAGGTAACCAACGAGAGTTTTCGGCAATTTGCCGCCGATGGTGGTTTTAAGGAGCGCTGCTATTGGAGCGAAGAGGGCTGGCAGGCGCACGAGGGCCGGCGCGAGCCGTACCCGATGCTGGCGTCGTACGACGAACCTCGACAACCGCGCGTCAAGATCACGTGGTACGAGGCGGAGGCCTACGCTGCCTGGCGCGGCGGCAAGCTCCCGACGGAGGCGCAGTGGGAGTGGGCGGCGCGCGGCCCCGATTCGCGGCGCTACCCTTGGGGCGACAAATTCCTGGAGAGCGCCGCTAACATGGACCGGCTCGATCTGCATTGCACGCGTCCGGTGGGGAGTTACTCGGCCGGGCGTAGTTGGTGCGGCGCCGACGACATGGCCGGCAATGTCTGGGAATGGGTGGCGGACGGCTACGACGCGAACGCCTACCGTCATGCGCCGCTCACCGATCCCTTCACCCCTCCCCACGGACCAAACCGGGTGATCCGCGGTGGTGCGTGGGGCGGCACGCCCGGTGGCAGCGCGACCGATGTCCGCTGTGCCCGCCGCACCGATTGGCCCGCGGACAATCGCAAACTCTCTCACGGGACACGCGTGATGCACCCGGCAACTTAACCCGCGTCCTACAATGGACGTGATGCGACGCCTGATGTTTTGTGTCTTGCTTTCCGCTGCCCCCTTGCTTGCGCAGCGCGATATCCCGCCCGGATCGTTGAACCAGCCCGAGCGGTTGGAATGGTTTCGCGACCAGGGATTCGGCATGTTCATTCATTGGTCTGTGGACAGCCAGACTGGCGTGGTGATTTCGCATTCGCTGGCCGGTGCCGACGAAGCCTACACGAAGCGGTTTTTCGAAGAGCTGCCCAAGACATTTAATCCGCACAAATTCGAGCCGAACGATTGGGCCGCGCTGGCGAAGCTCGCCGGCATCCGGTACGTCGTCCTGACCACCAAACACCATTCCGGATTTGCCATGTGGGACACCAGGACCACGGACTTCGGCATCATGCACACGCCCTACAAACACGACCTGACACGCGAAATTCTGGACGCCTTCCGCGCGCAGGGTATCGCGCCTGGAATCTACTTTTCGCCGGACGATTTCTCGTGGCTGTGGAGGAACAAGATCGACATACAGCGAGGTATTCCGGGCGTGCAGCCGCGCAATAATCCGGGCCTGATGAAGCTCGACCTGGACCAGGTCCGCGAGTTGATGGGCAACTACGGCCCCATCGACGTAGTGTTCTTTGATGGCGAACCGGAGGGCCTGCGCGATCTTGCGTGGAAGATGCAGCCGAAGACCGTGGTGACCCGCGGGGCGATTCAAACTCCCGAACTGTATGTGCCCGGCATCCCGCTGGAAGGCGCATGGGAAGCCAATTTCACCATGGGTACGGCGTGGCAGTACCAGCCGCAGAACGAACTGTACAAGACCGGCGGGCAGGTGATCGACATCCTGGTCGAGACCCGCGCCAAGGGCGGCAATCTGCTGTTGAACATCGGGCCGAAGCCCAACGGGGAACTGCCCATCGAGCAGGAAGAACGCCTGCGCGAGGTGGCGTTGTGGATGCAAGTTAACCAGGAGTGCATCTACAACGTGCGCCCCTGGGTGATCACCAACGAACAGAACATCTGGTACACGAAAGCGAAGAGCGAGGACACGCTGTATGCCATCGTGAAGCAGCAGCCGCGCTGGGTGCGCGGCCAGTGGCGCGACTTCGTCTTGAAGAGCGTGCAAGCCACGCCGCAATCCGTGGTGAGCGTGTTGGGGCAGAACGGCCGCGTGTTGGAATACCGGCCCGAGGTCAATCCCCAACCCACGCTGAAGCAGGAGGCCGACGGGCTGCACATTCACGCGATGTTTACTCACCGGCTTCAGGACAATAGTAAGTGGCCCAATGCGATCGTCCTGAAGATCACGAACGTGAAGCCGGCCTTCACACCGCCGAAACTGGAGACGAAGAGCGGCAGATTCGACGCCGCAACCAAGGCCGCTTCGCTCACCGGCACACTGCGGGACCTGGGGAAGGCGCCCTCCCTGGAAGTCGGATTCGAGTACCGCAGCATCGTCGGTTTGGATGCCAGCGACCGCTCGATTCCCTGGCAACAGGGACCTTCGACAACACTTGCCGCTCCGGGCGATTTTACGTTGAAACTATCGGACCTGAATCCCGAGGGAGTCTACGAATATCGCGCCTACGTGAAACATCCGCTCTTGACCATCTACGGCGCGGACAAGCGCCTGCCCATGAAATAAGGTCGCAGGCGTTCACTGGAAGAACAGCCGCTGCGCGTTGCCGCCGCGTATGCGCGCCCGGTCGGCTTCCGGAGCAAACGCCAGCAACTCGTCGAAGCGCGCCGACTGTTTTCGGTAATCCGCCAGGGTATTGCCGAGCGTGCCCCAGATCATGCGCTCCGGACCAAAGGTGTCGTAGAGCCTTTTGGTCAGCCGGCCGAGGTCGCCTTTGTATTCCCCCCAATTTGAGAACTTCAAGATGATGCGCGGCAGTTCCGCAAGCTTCAGCACCTCCTCGTATTCCTTCTCCGTACCCTGTCCCGGACGGCCCATGTGATCCAGGATCACGATAGTTTGCGGGAACTTCGCCGCCAGTGTGCGAATGTTGGGCGCCTGCGCAGGTATGAAGTGCATCTGCACGGCCATCCCCAGCGACGCGACGGCCTGCCAGCAGGCCAGCATGCGCGGATCCTTCATATCGCGGTTGCGAATCGGTCCGGTGGCCTCGGGCGTCATCGACATTTCGTGAATCCGCAAGGCTACGATACGCTTGGGCCAGCGCTCCGACAGGGCGCGCATGCGGAGGGGCGTATCCTCGCGGAGTGGATCGAACAGGCACGTCGCCCTGAAATAGCCGGGCTTCGGTTCGTGGGCGAGGCAGTATTCCAGATAGCGGTGGTCATCCTGGTAAGGCTCCGGGTGCACGATAATCGAGTGCGCCAGGCCGGCGGACTCCACCAGCTTCGCGTGATCTTCCAATGTATAGGCGGCCGGCTTGTAAGGCGCGCCGGGCGCGTAGGGGACGCGCTCGGGGTCGAAGAGGTGAACGTGGCTCTCGATCGTCGCCGGCGCCGCGGCGGCGATTATTGCGCCGGCCGACGCTACGGCGCCCAGGATCTCACGGCGGGTGAAGTTTCCCATGGGTGTTGTTATATCAGATGGCCCGGGCAGTTGACAGAACCGCCTGTTCCATATATAAGTAGACAATGCCTAGGCTGCCAATGCCTCCGGGAGCACTCGCCATGCTGGTGCTGCGAGTGCTCCAAAGCGGGCCCATGCACGGCTACGCCATCGCCCAGCGCATACGCGCCTTATCCGATTCCGTGCTGGAGGCCGAGGAAGGGTCTCTCTATCCGACGCTGCAGCGCATGCTGCTGGAAGGTTGGGTGACCGCCGAAGCGGGCGTTTCCGAAACCGGCCGGCGCGTCCGCCTCTACACGCTCACCCGCGGAGGAGCGAAACAGCTCAAACGCGAGATAGCGGACTACGAACAGGCCACCGCGGCCATCCAAGCCATCCTGAGGACTGCCTGACATGCGCAAATTCATGCGTCGCATCTCCGCCATGATTCATCGCCGCAGACTGCAACTGGAACTGGAGGAAGAGATGGCCGCGCATCGCGAGATGATGCCTGCCGACCGTCGGCGCAACTTCGGCAGCACACTGCGATTGCAGGAAGAGGCCGGCGACCAGTGGGGCTGGACGTGGCTCGACCATCTCCGCCAGGACGTGGTCTACGCGGGCCGGTCGCTGGCCCGATCGCCGGGTTTCGCGCTGACCGCAATCGCGGTCTTATCGCTCGGCATCGGCGTGAATCTCGCGGAGATCCACGTGTTCAACGCGCACCTTCATCACCTGCACGTTCGCGACGTCGATTCGCTCTGCTGGTTCTACCGGATGACCAGGGAACGGACGACGACCGGATTTTCGATCCCGGAGATCGAGTTCTACCGGCGACACAACACGGTGCTTTCCGCGGTGATCGCCGAAACCGACGTGCCGGGCGTATATCATGCGCAGGATTCGACGGACTTGCGGTGCAGCCTGGTGAGCGGCAACTTTTTCGGCGATTTGGGAATCGCGCCCCTGTACGGCCGCATGCTGAATGAGCAGGACGACCGGACAGGCTCGCCGCCGGTGGTCGTGCTCAGCTACGGTTACTGGCAAAGCCGCTTCGGCGGAGATCCCGCGTTGGTCATGAAGACCGTCCGGCTGAATGACAAACCAGTGCAGGTGGTGGGCATTGCGCCGCTTCAATTCGGCGGACTCGTCCGGCAAACCAACATCTGGATGCCGGCCGCACAATACCCCTATCTGACGGGAGACGGCCGCCTGCTGCAGGATTTCGGAACGCCGCGGACCTCCATGGTCGGGCGGCTCAAGCCCGGGGTCTCCCGCGAAGCGGCACAAGCGCAATTCCGCTCACTGACCGCCGAGTTGCGAAATCTGCAGCCGCAGTACATCGACCGGAGCGAATGGCTGAAGGTCCAGCCCCCCGAGATTCCGCCGAACTCTTCGCCCGCCGTGGTATTGGTGATGACCACCTGCATTCTGCTGGTGCTGCTGGTGCTGTTCGCGGCGTGCGCCAACCTGGGAAACATGCTGCTTGCGCGAGGGTTCGCCCGACAGCACGAAATCGAAATCCGGCTTGCGCTCGGCGCCGGCCGCTGGCGGCTGATCCGGCAGTTGATGACAGAGAATCTTTTGCTGGCGGCGCTGGCTTCGATTGCGGCTCTGTTCGTCGGAAAGCTGGCCGCGAATATTCTGATGCGGATCACCGATGCGCCCGCCAGCATGCAGGTGGTAACAGACTGGAGAATCGTGCTGGCAGCCGCGGCGCTCGGGCTGGGGGCGACAGTCGCGTTCGGGCTTGCACCGGCGTTCCAAGTCGTACAGCGTGGGCCCAAGGCCACGCGCGCACGCAAGATTCTGGTCTCGCTTCAAGTGGCCGTGAGCTGCGTCCTGCTGATCTTGAGCAGCTTTTTTACGCGTGCGATGCAACAGGCCTTTCACACCGAAGTTACCTTCGACTACTCGGGGATGGCGGTGGTGGACCCCGCCTTTTATCTTCACAACTACAAGCCGGCGCAGGCCCGGCAGATGGCGCTCGACATTGCCGTGCGCCTGCGGCAGGTGCCCGGCATCGATGCAGCCTCGGTCGCCACTGTTATACCGCTCAGGCGTTCCTGGATCGAGCGCATCGCGGCCCAGCAGCTCTACATGAATGCCGTCGACCCATCCTTCTTCCCGATGATGCACCTCCCGCTCTTGCAGGGGCGGATATTCGGGCCGGCGGAACCGGACGCTGTGGTGGTCAGCGAATCCGCGGCGCGCAAACTGTGGCCGAACGAATCGCCGCTCGGGAAGAGCTGCCTCATCGCGCAACGTTCCCGCACGGTTACCGGCGTGGTGAAGGATAGCGGCACGAACCTCATGAGTCATCCGGAATCCGTGGAGGCCTACACGCCGATCGACGACAAGAACGCCACCATCGCCACGGTCCTGGTTCATGCGACACGCAATCCCGCGCTGCTGTCGGGAGCGCTGCGCTCGGCCGCCACGCTGCCCGGCATCGTCCCCTTAGTCTTCACTTTTGAGAGCATCATCGACACGCAACTGGACACCATGCGGAAGATGGTGATGGTTATAGTCTCGTTGGGAGCCATCGCCAGCCTGCTGGCCCTGCTCGGCATCTTCGGGCTGCTGGCATTTACGGTCGCGCAGAGGACGCGCGAAATCGGCGTACGCATGGCACTGGGCGCGCGCGGCTGGGATGTTTTGCATTCCGTGTTGGGCCAGTACGCGCTCCCGTTTGGAATCGGCGCGCTCCTCGGCGTCGCATTGGCCGCCGCGGCCGCCAAATTGGTGCGCAACCTTCTCTTCGGCTTCATCCCCTTCGAACTGGTAAGCTTTGGCGCGGGCCTGTTGCTCTTCGCGGCGGTCGCGTTTGTGGCCTCCATCGCGCCCGCGCGGCGAGCATTGCAAGTCGACCCGGCCTCGGCGCTGCGTTACGAGTGAGCGGCGCTACTCCGCCAGGCTCTTGCCGCTCGTGAGGGATCCGGCACTGGTGACCCGCCGTGCCGGGGTGGCCGGCGCCTTCGGCTCGGGAGTGGTGAGATACCCGTGTACGTCGTTCCTGTCGATGCGGTCGGCAACGAATCGGACCGGGGTCGCGCTGCCGCCGAGGTTGATCCAGACCGCCTCATAACGCTTCACATGTTTCCGGTCGAGTCTGAAATCGCCCAGCATCACGGAGAGGTCGAAACAGTCGTGCTGGCGATCCAGATTGTGCAGGGACACGCGGATAGGTCCTACGCGCGAGTAACGCAGGGAGGGCGTGAGTGTGAATTCCAGGCTCTTGTGTTGCGTACCCTTGCTCGCCGGAACCAGCGCCTTTTTCTCCGGCGGGCGCGGCGTTCCGACTCGCCTCCAGCGCCCGCCGGCCGCCAGCGCTTTCACCGGTGGCTTCGGCGCAGGGGCGCTCGCGTGACGCTCCGGCGCGACAGGAACCGGAACGCTGCGGGCCTGCTGCACGGCGACCTGAGTCTGGCTGCGAGCCTGAGTCAGCAGGGCGCTCATCTCATTGCGAGCCGCGTCCAGATCGCGCACGTGTTTCCGCTCGTGCATCACATAGGTGAGGCCAAAGACAGCGGGGCACAGGAGCGCAATCCCGAGCGTCGCCAGGGCGAATTTGGAAGTCGCCCTCAAAGTCCACGGACCCAGGGCAATCTCGTGAAAGCCCCGTTGCGAATCGTCCTCGCCGGCGGCCTCCGCCACGGCTGCCCGGTCTCGCGCAGACTGGAGCTGGACGGCCTGAAACTGGGCTGACTGAAATTCGGAAAATGCCAGCCTGGCTTCAATGTATTCTTCGAATCGGACCCGCTGTTCCTCGGCCGCCCTGGCGATTCCAAGGCGTTCGTCCGGGGAAGGGCTGTCGTGCGACGTGGCGGCAATCAGGTAGTGGAGCGCCTCCGTGGCGTCCGTCCAATGAGCGTGAGCGCCCTGCATCGTCAGCCAAAACTGGTGTTCGGGACGGTGTTGGCCGCTACCTGTTGACGCATCGCCTTCGGGCATCAAGTCTCCGGCATTGGTCATTCCAGATACCTCTTTCCATGCGGGCCAACCCACGCGGGTGGGCCATTCAGATACCGTAACGAAACCCCGATTCCGATTTATCGCGGGAAGGTTCAAAATATTTTTCGCAAGCGTTGCACTATACCGCACATTGCCGGGCACGGCATTTTTCTTCCGGCCGTCTGTAAACCCGAGCGGGCGAAATTCGGTCTACACATTCGAATGGAACGAGTTAGGCCAACCGGACTGGCGTCACTGGCGGGCGAAAACCGCACAGGTGGGCCGGAAGATTTCGATTCGCTGGTCCGGCTTCACCGGCCGCGGATTTTTCGATTCATATTGGCTTCCCTGCGCGACCGGGAAACCGCCGAGAACCTGACGCAAGACTGCTTCGTGAAAGCCTATCAGGCGCGCGACCGGTTTCGAGGCGCTTCCAGCATCCTGACGTGGTTCCTGCAGATCGCGGCCAACCTGGTGCGGGATCACGAATCCAGCAGCCGCCTGAAGTTCTGGAGACGCACGCTGCACACCAGCCCGGACGTCGCGGATATCGGCAGCTCCATTCCGGACCGGCAGCACTCGCCGGAAACCCTGGCCCTGATTCAGGAGCAGGTGCAGGCAATCTGGACGGCCGCCGCGAGTCTGCCGGCGCGGCAGCGAACCGTGTTTCTTTTGCGGTTTGTGGAAGAAATGGACCTTCTCGAAATCGCCGAAATTACCGGGATGAAGGAAGGGACGGTCAAGGCACACCTCTTTCGGGCGCTCCAGTCGGTGCGCGCCAGGCTGGAGGGAAAACAATGAGCAAACATCTGTCCGAACAAGGAGTATCTATGTACCTCATCGGTGACGCCACTCTTGAAGAACGCCAACACGCCGAGGATTGTGCGGCGTGCCAAAACCAAATAGCGAAGCTCGCCGCACCGCTCTCGTATTTCCGCGGAGCGGTCCGGAACTGGAGCGATCGCGCGAGTACGAAGGATCGCGCGGCGGAACTGCGCTGGACGGTGATCCCGGCTTCGGATCATCTGGAGCGCATGCTGCTGCCCATGTCGCTCGACACACCGTGGTATCGCTCCCTGTGGAGCGGCATTCACGACACCTTCAGACCGCTTCCACCTCTGGACGTCACGTCAAAACCGGTCCTGGTGAGCAGCATCTGGAATCAGTACGGCCCGCAGAAGAAATCGTGGGTGATGTCGATGGCGCTGCAATCGGCGGCAGTGCTGCTGCTATTCACCGCCGCTTCCAACAGGACGGTGCAACAGAAGGTGGCCCACTTCATACCCCTGCTGGATCCGAATTTAGCTGCCTATGAGCCGAAGCAGCCGCACGCCCGGGACACGATGGCGGGTGGAGGAGGCGGCGGCGATCACTCGCCCCTGCCGGCCTCGAAAGGCCGCCTTCCGAAGGCCGCGCTGAGGCAGTTTACTCCGCCGATGGCGGTGGTCCGCAATATGGACCCTAAGCTCGCGATGGAGCCGAGCATCATCGCGCCACCGGACGTCCGGCTTCCGGACGTGAACATGGCGCAATATGGCGACCCCCTGGCGAAGATGGGCCCGCTCTCGAATGGACCGGGTTCGGGGGCTGGCATAGGATCCGGCGCGGGTGGAGGTGTGGGGTCCGGCAAGGGCGCGGGTTTTGGTCCCGGCGAAGGCGGCGGCGTTGGCGGTGGCGTCTTCCGCGTGGGCGGCGGAGTGACCGCCCCTTCCCTGCTCTTCAAAGTGGAACCCGAATACTCCGAAGAGGCGCGCAAGGCCAAATATCAAGGCGTCGTCCTACTCTACGTGGAGGTGGACGCTGGCGGCCGCGCACAGAACATCCGCGTGCTCCACAGTCTGGGGCTGGGCTTGGACGAGAAAGCGATGGACGCCGTCAGGAAATGGAAGTTCCGCCCCGGCTACAAAGATGGCAAGCCCGTCAGGGTTGTCGCCGAAGTCGAAGTCAACTTCCGCCTGCTCTGACCCTCACGCGCTGTTCGCCACCCTCAGTAATCCCATCGGGACGCCGGACTTGAAGCCAGGGAAGACCTGCGCGATGTCCGGCGTCCCCAAGTGTCCGGTCACGAGTTCGCTGAGCACCGCGCGAAAGTCGGTGGTCACGGCAAGATCGCGGCCCTCGTAGAGCTGCTCTTTTTCCAGGCCCGGCCACTTACCGTAAACCTTCCCTCCACGCACCGGCCCCCCGAGTACGAACATCACGTCGCCGTGACCGTGATCGGTGCCGTTGTTGCCATTCTCCTGCGCCGTCCGTCCAAACTCGGACATCGTCGCCAGCACGATATCCTCCATGCGATCGCCCATATCGGTACAGAACGCGGCCAGCGCGCTGCCGAACTGGCGCGCCACGTTGAACAACTGCCCCGGCTCGTTCTGATGATGGTCCCAGCCGCCGATCTCGGCAAAAGCAGCTTCCACGCCCGCGTCGGCCTTGATCAGCCGCGCGATCTGCTGCAGGCTGCGTCCGAGTTCTCCGCTTGGACCATATTGCGCGCCGCCGGAGGGATTGTACGGCGTGCGGTTCAGCGACTCGATCAGCTTCATCGCGGCGAAAGCGTCCTTGCCCGCGGTCCCTAGTTGCTTGTCGGGTGAGTTGGCGTACATGTTCTCCAGAATGGACGCGGTGTCCCCGCCGGCGCGGAACTGCTGCAAGTCCCGCACAGCGATCGCCGAGTGGTCGCCACGCAGCGTGCGCGGCAGCGTGGCGCCCATGGCGATGGCGCGCAGCGGCGAACTGTCCGGACCCGCCGGCGGCAGCGCGCGATTCAACCATCCGTCGCCCTTCAACCCCGGCGTGCCGGATTCCATATAATCCTGCGCGTCAAAGTGCGAGCGGGACGGGTCCGGCGATCCGGTGGCCTCCACGATCGCCAGCATCTGCCGGTCCCACAGCGCCTTCAGCGGTTGCAGCGCGGGATGCAGTGCGAAGCGGCCGTCGAGATCGATGGCCGGATTTCCGCCATTCGAAGCCACGGGCGCGGGAACCGCGATCGTCGGACGAAGCTCGTAGTAACGCTTCTCGGCGAACGGCACGACCATGTTCAAGCCGTCGGCGGCGCCGCGCTGAAAAATCACTACCAGGATTTTGCGTCTGCCCTGGGTGGTTGCGGCGGCGCGGCCCAGCCAGAACGGAACCGAACCCGCTCCGGCCATCACCACTGCCGATCCGCGCAGGAATGTACGCCTCGTCAGCATCCTCTACCTCCTCTGAAATTCAGGCGAGCTGATTACCAGGCCCGCGACCAGTCCGGGTGTTGCCTGCCTGCCCCGCAACCCCTGTTCAATCGCCGACAGCGTCTGCACGGAAGGGTCGCCCTCCAGCAGCTCGCGGGAAATGGCGGCGGCATCTTTCCCGGTGAATCGCGAGCTGTCCACGGGCACGCCGGGAATCTGCCCGTTTACCAGCGCACTGGCAAACTCGATGCGCGCCATCACGCTGGCGGTGCTGAGCCAGCTCTCGCCGGCATCCTTGTATCCGTTTGGCGATTCCTTGGCGTACAGCGGCTCGCCCATGTCCGCCACTTTCTGCACCAGCGTGAAACTGTCGGTGGGCTTGGCGTCCAGGGCGCGCGCGGCGCTCACCACCATCTCCAGCGGCGACTTGATCTTCGATTGCAGTGCGCCTTCGGAGAAAAACTCGCGTGAAGTGAACATGGTTTCCAAAACTGCCCGCAGGTCCCCATCGGTCTTCGTGAACGTCTTCGCCATACGGTCGATCAGCGCCGTCGGCGGGTTGTCCGCTACGAAACGGCGCGCCAACTTGGTGGAGATGAAGCGGGCCGTCGAAGGGTGATGCGCCAGAATCTCGATCACCTGCAAACCGTCCTGTTCGCCGCCGCCCGCGGGGACCCTGTGGCCGAGCACCACCTTCTCCCCGGTATCGTGCATGAACGCGGCGTACGTGAATTCCGGCTTCTGGCTGGGCTGGCGAATGGTCCACCCCGTGAAGCAGCGCGCCACGGCGATCACGTCCTGCTGCGTGTAGCCGCCATTCACGCCCAGCGTGTGCAGTTCCAACACCTCGCGACCGTAGTTCTCGTTCAAACCGTGCGCCTGTCGCGCCAACTGCTGTGCCGGAACGAATGGCCCAGGCGCAAACGGTCCAATCTGGAATACGTCGGGCGACATCGATTGCCAGTTGTCCAGGTAATAGAGCATGGCTGGATGCCGCGCGGTGGCCAGCAGAAGGTCCTTGAATTTACCCAGCACGTGCGGCCGTATGGCGTCCCGCTCGTAGCTCGCCAGCGTGGCGCGCACGCGGTCCTTGCCTTCGAAGACGTTGAAGTGGTTAAACCAGAAGTCTGCCAGCACCTCTTCCAACTGCCGGTTGGAATAGAGCGCGCGGTAGAGCTTGGCCTCCCGCAAGTCGGCAATGACCACTTGCTGCGGCGAGCGCGACATCGCGCCCATGCGGCGTAAATCGGGCTGGGCGGCAAGTGCATCCGGCGGGAGGGACGCGGCAACCTTGGTTAGCTTTTCGGTATCCAGGGAGGAGAAAAGGACGGCGCGCTGCTCCGGCGTTCCGTGCAGCGCCACCTGGATCTGCCGTGGTTCGAGCAGTTCGTTGAGCGGCGGACGCAACCGCCGCATTTCCATCTGCCGTTCGTCCTGCTGCTTCCGGCGCGCGGCGGCCTGTTCTTTCTGAAGGTCCTGCAGTCCCTCCACCACGTTGGGTGGCACCATTGTGAGCACCTTCATGCGTTTTTCCGGATCGAGCGCCATGATGGCTGCACGGCGCTCTTCCGCCGTGCCGTTGAAGACCTTGCGGAACTGCTCTCCCGGCAGCAGTTCGTTCAGGTTCACACGGTTGGCCGGAACAACTCCCGGCGGGAACTGCGGGAAATACTTCGTGAGAATATCGGCAGTCTCCATGTCGATGGTCGCGAGCGGCTTCAATCTGGCTGCGAGCGCCGGGTTTTCGGCAATCCGCTCGGGGTGCAACTGGAGTTCGATCCACTTCTCGACTCCCATCCTCCGCACCGCTTCGAGATCGCCGGGACGCGCGCCAAAAGTCAGGCGGTTGAGCGCCTGCCGGATTCTCTGTTCGGGCGAGAGCTTCACGTCGAACCGCGCGGCCGGGTTCCCCTCCTGCGAAGCGCCGTTTGCGGCAAGCGTTGCGACGGCCGCCGCCAGAAGCATGCGTTTCATCATTCCGCCATACCTCCGCGATCAGTTTAACACCCCATTTGACGCACAAAGGTGCCGTTTAGTTGACAAGGAATGTGAGCGATACCGCACATCGGCGGGCGGTTCACACCAGCAGCGCCTTCACCACTTCGGCTTTTTCGACTCCGCTGAGGCGCATGTCCAGGCCCTGGTATCTATAAGTGAAGCGCTCGTGGTCGATGCCGAACAGGCGCATAATCGTGGCGTGGAAATCGCGCACGTGGACCGGATCGCGCGTGATGTTGTAGCTGAAATCGTCCGTCTCGCCGTGCACCACGCCGCCCTTGATGCCGCCGCCGGCCATCCATAGGGAGAAGCAGCGCGGGTGGTGATCGCGCCCGTAATCGCTGGTGGTGAGTTTGCCCTGGCAGTAGATCGTGCGGCCGAATTCGCCAGCTAGAATCACCAGCGTGTCGTCCAGCATGTTGCGCTGTTTGAGGTCCTGCACCAGCGCCCAGCAGGCCTGGTCGATTTCCTTGCACTGGCTCGGCAGCACCTCCGGCAGGTTGCCGTGGACGTCCCACCCGCGGTGGTACACCTGGACGAAGCGCACGTCGCGCTCCGCCATGCGGCGCGCCATGAGGCACGTCTGGGCGAACGATCCGGGGTTGTGCGCGTCCTCGCCGTACATCTTCCAGGTGCTCTCGGGTTCCTTGCTCGTGTCGGTCAGTTCGGGCACGGAAGCTTGCATGTGGAACGCCATCTCGTATTGCGCGATGCGCGTGCGAGTCTCGGGGTCGCCCAGGCGTTCCAACTGAAGCCGGTTCATTTCGGAAAGCCCGTCCAGCATGCGCCGGCGCACTTCCACCGGCACCCCCTCGGGGTTGTTGATGAAGAGCACCGGGTCGCCCGCGCTGCGCAGGCTCACCCCCGAATATTGTCCGGAAAGGAATCCGGCGCTCCACAGGCGCGCGGAGATCGCCTGCACATTGGCTTTGGGATGGTTGTGTTTGGCCTGCAGAACGACGAACGTGGGCAGGTTCTGGTTCATGCTGCCCAAGCCGTAGCTAAGCCAACTTCCGATGCAGGGCCGCCCCGCCACCATGAGGCCGGTCTGGAAGAAAGTGATGGCCGGTTCGTGGTTGATGGCCTCGGTATGCATGCTGCGGATGATGGCGATGTCGTCCACCATGCGCGCGGTGTAGGGCAGAAGTTCGGAGACCCAGGCGCCCGATTTACCGTGCTGCGCGAACTGGAAAATAGAGGGCGCGATAGGGAAGCGCGTCTGCCCGCTCGTCATCGTGGTTAGTCGCTGGCCATTGCGAATCGATTCGGGAAGGTCCTTGTCGAACAGTTCCTTCATCTTCGGTTTGTAATCGAAGGTCTCCATCTGCGGGGGCGCGCCCACCAGGTGGAGGTAGATGCAGCGTTTCGCCTTGGGCGCGAAATGGGGCAGGCCGGGGAGTCCGCCGACGGCTGCAGCGGCGCGCCCCTCGCGCGGCAGAAGCGACGCGAGGGCCAGGGCGCCGATGCCTTGCGCGGTGCGCGAGAAGAAACGGCGGCGTGTCTCCTCGACGGCCATTGCGTGCGCCACTGGGTCCAGCGCGTGCCGCCCAAGGGGCGCGGCGCGATGCGACTCGCGGTCCAGCCGCAGTGCCTCGCGGCGATAGTGGCCGTCATCGTCGGGAAGCAGGATGGAGCGAGGACCGGTCATTTATTAAGCACCTCAATGCCACATAGGTTTCCCAAATCTGCCAGGGTGGGACGGACCCCCTGGTCCGCGCGGGTCCCCCTGGACCCGCTTCCCGCCAACGAAATCACTGCGGCTGCCGAAGGGATGGAGCGGGGACCGGTCATTTATTAAGCACCTCGTCGAGATTCAGCAACTGGCTAACCAGCATGGTGAGGGCGGCGTGTTCGCCGGGGGCAAGCGAGGGGTCGGGCTTGCGCTCGCCATCGTCCAGAAACTTGCGTGCGTCCTCAAGATGCGCGCTGTAATAGTGCTCGAAATCGCTGTAGGCTCGTCGAGCTATCTGCCGCTCGTTGGCAGCCAGCGGACGCGCCAGCACGCGAGCGGAAATGTAATCGAGGCGGGCGTCGAAGCCATTTGTGTTCTCGATTGCAGCCTCTGCAAGCACGCGCGCCGCCTCTACGAACTGCACGTCGTTCATCGTGGCCAGCGCCTGCAGCGGAGTATTGGTGCGCTCTCGCCGCACCACGCACGATTCGCGCGTAGGGGCGTTGAACACGTCCATCGATGCGGGCGGAGCGCTGCGTTTCCAGAAGGTGTACAGCGAGCGGCGATAGAGCCCGCTCCCGCTGTCGGGCTTATAGAAGCGCGTGTTGGAACCGTCCATGGCGACGGCTTCCCAGATACCCTCGGGTTGGTAGGGCTTGACGCTGGCACCGCCGACCTGCGGCGCCAGCAGGCCGCTGGCGGCAAGCGCGTAGTCGCGAAGCATCTCGGCATCCATGCGAAAGCGTGGGCCGCGGCTGAGCAGGCGATTTTCGGGATCCTTGGCGAGTTTGTCGGGAGTCGCGAGGGCCATCTGCCGATAGGTCGCGCAGTTCAGCACCTGGCGATAGAAGCGCTTGACGTCCCATCCGCTCTCGCGGAAATCGACCGCCAGCCAGTCGAGCAGTTGTGCGTGCGAAGGCGGTTCGCCCTGGCTGCCGAAATCGTCGGCGGTCTTGACCAGGCCCACACCGAAAATCTCCTGCCACATGCGGTTGACCGCCACGCGTGCGGTAAGCGGGTGGTCTTCGGTGAAAAGCCAGCGCGCGAAGCCCAGGCGATTGCGCGGCAGGGCGGAGGCCATCGGCGGCAGAACCGCCGGTGTCGCGGCTTCCACGCGGTCGCGCTTCTGATCGTAGGCCCCGCGGTAAAGAGTGTAGGCGAATGGCTTCTGGTCCGCACGCTCCTCCATCACGAGCGTCGTGGAACCCCGCCGGGCGATTTCGCGGAGGTCGAGATTGAGGCGGTGCTGCTCGCTGGCGAGTTTGCGATAAGGTTCGTACGAACGCAGGAGGAACCAGTCGAGCAGGCTCTGGCGCGCAGCGGGGCTGAGATCTCCACTGGGTTGAGCGAGCGCGGCGGAGGTCGCGTTCCAAGCGCTGAGCACGCGCGCTTCGGCTTCGGTAACGACACGGTGGAAGATCCGGCAGTCGGAGATCGCGCCACCGGCAAACGAACGACCCAGGACGATTTGATCCTCGATCTCAATCCCGCCACTCAGGCGTGCATTGCGGGCGCCGAGCCCCTGCGGCACCACCAACCGGCCGTTGACGTAGAGCATAATCCCGGATTGATTGCGCGAGCCGTCGTACGTGGCCACGAAGACATTCCAGGTGCCGGGCTTGAGCAGATCGGCGTCGGCGGCGCGGGCTTCAATGGCAACGCCGTTGTCTCCGATCAGCCGGAAGCCGATCTGCCGCGCCGCAACGTCGGCCACCCACCCTCGATTGCGATCGCGCGAGTTCTGCTGGCCGGCGATGGCGTAGTTCTGGTCCTTCTGCGGATACAGGAAGCGTATGCTGATGGAGAATGGTTTCTCGGCGTCCGCCCTGGGACTCTTTTCGAGCGTCCGGCCTTCGGCCTTTTCGAACTCGAGCGGTTGGGCGAGGTCGGCCGCGAAGGCGTCTTCGGCGTTTTCCAGCGGTTGCGGCTTTGCTTCAGGCCGGCGCTCGCGGAGCCACTGCTCGAAGTCTCCGGTCGCCGTGTCGCGTGCCTGTGCCATCTCCGTGCGAATGGCGGAAAGGCGCGCGTTCTTCTGCTCCCAGGCAGTCCGGTCGCCGGCACGCGGCACCAACAGAATGGGCGGCGTGTCGGAGATGTTGCCGTCCATCACTTTCTGCGTGGTGTTGCGGAAGAAGGCGCCGAGCGCGTAGAAATCCTTCTGCGAAATCGGATCGAACTTGTGATCGTGGCACGTGGCGCAGCCCACCGTCATGCCGAGCCAGACCGCGCCCACCGTGTCGGCGCGATCCTTGGCGTAGATCTCGGCGTACTCATCATCGATGATGCCGACTTCGTTGGTGGTCACATTGCACCGCTGGAACCCGGTGGCGATGCGCTGGTCGAGCGTGGGGTTTGGCAAGAGGTCGCCGGCCAGTTGCTCGATGGTGAACTGGTCGAAAGGAAGGTTACGGTTGAACGCGGCGATCACCCAATCGCGATAAGGCCAGATCTCACGGTAGTTGTCCACATGGATACCGTGCGTGTCGCCATAGCGCGCAGCGTCCAGCCAGTAGCGGGCGCGATGTTCGCCGTAGTGCGGGGATGCCAGATAGCGGTCCACCATGCGCTCGTAGGCATTGGGAGAGGCATCCTGGACAAAGGTCTCGACTTCAGCGGGCTTGGGCGGCAGGCCGGTGGTGTCGAGCGCCACGCGGCGAATCAGGGCGCGGCGATTTTCGACCGGCGCGGGAGCGACCCCCTTCTCTTCGAGCTTCGCCAGGATGAAGCGGTCGATCGGGTTGCGCACCCACGCGGCGTCTTTAACAGCGGGCGGCTTGGGTTTGACGGGAGACTGGAAGGCCCAATGTTCCTTCCACGGCGCGCCGCCGTCAATCCAGCGCTTGAAGAGCGCGATTTGCGCGGCCGTGAGCCGCTTGTGCGAATCGGGCGGAGGCATGCGGAGGTTGGGATCCGGATCGCTGATGCGCTGGTAGAGCAGACTATCCGCCGATTTGCCGGGCACGATGGGGGCGCCGTTGGGGCGAGCCTCCAGCGCCGATTCCCGGCGGTCGAGCCGCAGTCCGGCCTGCCGCGCCGCGCCGTCCGGACCATGGCACTGGAAGCAATTGTCGGAAAGGATGGGGCGTATCTCCCGCTGGAAATCCACCGCCGGTGCAGTCTGCGCGAGCAGAAGGCGCGCCATACAGAATGCCAGCACTCCGCCGGCGGTCCCCATGCCCGCGGCGCGATTCCGGTGATCGACCAAGCACCCTCCTCAGATCGATATCAGTATATCGGGAATGGGGCAGGTACGCTTCGCAGAGTACAGCCGAATGAAATACCTCAGAAGGGTCGAACTACAAGCCCGGGAATCATCTCGAAGTGGCGCGTGTTGCCGGTTGCGACCGCGTGGCCGAGCACCGGGGCCGTCGTTCCGATCAGCAGGTCCGCCAATGCGACGCGCATACCTGCAGCCTGCAATTGTCCGTCGATCTGGCCGGCGCGCAACGCCACTGGCACGGTCACGGGATGTACCGGCATCCCGATCAACAGATCGTCGAGAAACTTCTGCCGGGCGGCACGCTGTGCCCCGGTGTTCGCCCGCGCGATGCCATGCGCCAGTTCCAGCACGGTCATCACCGAAACCGCGATCTCCGGGTCAGCAGCCTGCGCGCCGATCGCCTCCAGCATCTCGTAGGCTGTCCGGCCCTGGCGCTCCGCGGCGATGATCACAGAGGAATCGAGAATCAGTCCCACGACGGCGGATCCAACGGCTCGCGGTGGCTATCGATGGCAGCTTGAATATCGCGCGCGAAGCCGGCGTCCATGATCGCGGTGGAGTCCCTCGGCATGAGCGCCAGCACTTCGGAAACCCGGCGACGCGGCGGATCACTGGCGCGTAGAACGGCCACCGCCTGGCGGTCCTGCTCAACGACCACTTCTACGCCTTGCCGCACTTTCTCCAGGACAGCATGCAGGTTGCGCGCGAGTTCGGCCTCGGTCATGTGCAGCTGCGCCATATCTTCTTCGATCATACGTCTTTGCCATCCTCAGCCGCCAGGGTGCCTTCTCGCCCCTAGCTCTGGTGACTCCCCAGCATCCCCAGCACCGCATTCACCAGCACAGACGCCATGCCGATCGGAATCGCGATCTTCCACCCGATGTTCATCAACTGATCGTACCGGTAGCGCGGAAACGTCCCGCGGAACCAGATCATCATGTAGACGATCACCGACACCTTTACCAGGAACCAGAAGAGCCCGATGATCGCGTTGTTCACCAGCGGAATCGCCATGATGCCGCCAATCGCCACCAGCAGCACCACCACCAGCAGCAGCACTTTCTGCTGTATCGGATCCTTGAGCTTCTTGATCAGCGGGAAAGTTGCCAGCCCCGAGCCTACGAACAACAGCACCGGCGTGCCGTAGTTCAACGGCGCGGCAAGCCACGTCACGCTCGGGAAGGGACGCAGCCAGCCGCCCCAGAATAGCGCCACAGCCACGCTCGAAACCACGAAGATGTTGGCATACTCCGCCAGAAAGTAGAGTGCCCAGCGGAAGCCGCTGTACTCCGTGTGGAACCCCGCCACCAGCTCCGATTCCGCTTCCGGCAGATCGAACGGCGCGCGATTGGTCTCCGCCGTGGCCGCGATGATGTACAGCCCGAACGGCACAATCATGAATCCGTAGTTGGCGAAAACTCCCCACACACCGCGTTGCAGTTGCGACTGCACGATGCCCTGCATACTGAGCGTACCGGCCACCATCACGCCGCTCACCAGCGCGAACGCCAGCGCCACTTCATAGCTCACCAATTGCGCCGCGGAGCGCAGCGCGCCCAGCAGAGGATAGTGGCTGTTCGATGACCAGCCGCCCAGGATGATGCCCAGAATGCCCACCGCCGACATCGCCGAGATCACCAGCAGGCCGACATTCACATCGGCCACGTAGATCGCCTTGCCGAACGGGATTACTGCGAAAGCTGTCAGCGCAGTGATTGTCGAAATGCACGGCGCGAACCAGAAGATCGCCTTGTCCGAACCCTCCGGAATAATGTCTTCCTTTAACAGCAGCTTCAAAGCGTCGGCGATCGGCTGCAGCAGTCCGTGCGGGCCCACACGCATGGGGCCGAGGCGCACCTGGAAATCCGCCAGTACCTTGCGCTCCACCAGCACGATGTAGCCGGCGACCAGCGGGAACGCCGCGATGATGACCAGCGTCACCAGGATGGGCATGAACAGCGGATGGTTGATGACCGTCTGCATAATCGTTTACCGGAACAGCGAATTCTGCGCGAGCTTCAGAAACGGCTCTGGGTAGAGCCCGATACCGAGCGTCGCCACCCCGCTCACGGCCAGCGCGAAACGCAGGCCGAAGCTCCCGGCCAGCACCGGAGCCCGCTCGTCGGCGTCGCGATTGAACATGCTACGCACAATCTTGAAGTAGTAATAGATCGCCACCGCCACGTAGAGCGTGGCAAATACCGCCAGGGCGTAGTGTTTGGTTTGAATCAGCGCCAGGAAAATATAGTACTTGCCGAGGAAGCCCGCTGTCGGCGGAATGCCGGCCAGCGACAACAGGAAAATCAGCATCAGGAACGCGTACCAGGGGTTCTTGTGGACCAGGCCCGCCATGTCGTCGAGGTCCTCGCCGATGATATTCGCACGGCGCATCGCCACCACCACCAGCAGCGCTCCCAGGTTCATGAAGGTGTACACCATGATGTAGACCGCCACGCCGTTGATCCCGGTGTCGTTGCCGGCGATCAGGCCGAGCAGCATGTAGCCCGCGTGCGAAATCGAGCTGTACGCCAGCAGGCGCTTGATATTGGTCTGGTTGATTGCCGCCAGGTTGCCCACCGTCAGGGTCAGCACCGCGATCACCGAGAGCAGCGGCTCCCAGACGTCGCGCGCCGAGGCCAGCGGCCCCAGGAAAATGCGCAGTAGGAAGGCCATCGAGGCTGCCGTGGACCCCACCGAAAGGTACGCCGTCACCGTGGTCGGAGCGCCTTCGTAAGCGTCCGGAGCCCACATGTGGAACGGCACCGCCGAGATCTTGAAGAGCAGGCCGACGGAAGTCGTGGTCAGTGCCAGGAAAACCATCGGGTCCCACGCCGGACGCTGCTGAATCGCGCTCGTGATGTATGCCAGCTTGGTGGAACCCGCCATGCCGTACATCACCGAAAATCCGTAGACCAGAAACCCGCTGGAGAACGCGCCGAGAATCAGGTATTTCAGCGCGGCCTCATTGGACCTCCTGTCGGTCCGCAGGAACCCCACCATCACGTAGAAGCACAGCGCCATCAACTCCAGGCCGATGAAAAGCGTGATCAGGTCCGTGCCGGCGGCCAGGAAATACATGCCGCACTGCGCGAACAGCATCAGCGCGTAGTATTCGCCGTGATGCTCGCCCGCATTTTCCAGGTACTTGTACGACGCCACCGCGACTACGATGGCGGCCACCAGGAAGATCCAGTTGAAGAAGATCGCAAAACCATCCACCGTGATCGTGCCGTTGAAGCCGCTCAACTCGGGCGCGCTATTGGCCGCCAGCCAAACCTGCTGCTTGTAGAGACCAAAACCGGTGAAAAGTTCCGCCAGCACTACGAAAATCAGCAGGTACTTGCGCTGCCGCGGATCGGGAAAAATCAGAAAATCGAACAGCAGGATGGCGCAAGCGAAGAGCGCCAGCATCACCGCCGGGATGATCGAGAAGTGGTCCGCCGTCGTGTAGAACTGGCTCATATCGGTCATTGGCCGCCTCCGGCGACCGTGCGTGAAGGAACGCCGGGCGGCGCGGGTGGCGGCACGGGTACACCAGCGTTCTGCACGGCGCCTCCGAAGTAGCCGGGCCGCACACGCTGCACGATCTCGGCCACCGGTTGCCGCAAAATATCGAAGTAAGGCTTCGGATAAATCCCGATCCAGATCGACCACGCAATCAGCGGAACAAACAGCGCCACCTCGCGCGCCGTCATGTCCGGGATAGTCAGATTCTTGCCGTTGGTCACCTGGCCTAGCATGGTCCGCTGGTACAACCACAGCAGGTATGCCGCGCCCAGAATCACGCCCGTCACCGCGAAGACCGCCCAAATGCGGTTGGCCTCGAACGCGCCCTGCATGATCGTGAATTCGCCCACGAACCCATTCAACAGCGGCAACCCCGCCGAACTCAGCATGGCGATCGCGAAGATGATGGCGAACTTGGGCATCACGTGCGCCAGCCCGCCATACTCCTTGATCTCGCGCGTGTGCCGGCGCTCGTAAATGATGCCGATCACCAGGAAGAGCATACCGGTGGAAATCCCGTGGTTCACCTGTTGCAGTACAGAGCCCGCGATCCCGTTGGGGTTCATCGAAAAGATACCCAGCGTGCAGAAGCCCAGGTGGCTCACTGAGGAATACGCTACCAGCTTCTTCCAGTCCGCCTGCATCAGGCTGACCAGCGCTCCATAAATGATGCCCACAATCGAGAGGATCGCCAGAATCTGCACGATCTTCTGATCCATCGACGCCTTGGGCAACAGCGGCAGGGAGAAGCGCAGGAACCCGTACGTCCCCATCTTCAGCAGCACCGCGGCCAGAATCACCGAACCCGCCGTGGGCGCCTCCACGTGCGCGTCCGGCAGCCAGGTATGGAATGGGAACATCGGCACCTTGATGGCGAACCCTATGAAGAATGCCCAGAAAACCCACTGCTGCGTGCCCAGCGGCAGGTTCAGTTTCATCAGCTCGGCAATTTCAAAGGTATAAGTTCCGAACTGGTTGAAGTGCGCGAAATACAGCGTCAGGATGCCCAGCAGCATCAGCACGGAGCCCGCCAGCGTGTACAGGAAAAACTTGATCGCCGCGTAGAGCTTCCTTGGCCCGCCCCATACGCCGATGATGAAGTACATCGGCACCAGCACCAGTTCCCAGAACACGTAGAACAGGAAGAAATCCAGCGCAGAGAAATACGCCGATCATCCCCGCCTGCAAAAGCAGGAACATCGCGTAGTATTCCTTCACGCGGTCCTGGATGGCGTTCCAGCTGCACAATATCGCGATGAAGCCCATCAGCGTGGTGAGCATGATCAGCAGCAGGCTGATGCCGTCGATGCCGATGTGGTAATTCGCGCCCAGCGCGGGAATCCACGTCGCGCTCTCCTCGAACTGATACCCAGGATGGCCCAACTGGAACCGCGAGACCAGCGGCAGCGAAATCAGAAACCCGGCAAAGCCAACCAGGTTCGCCCACACGCGGATCAGGTCCTTGCTTTTGCCAGGTATGAATAGCAGGACCGCGAGCCCGGCCAGCGGCGTCAGTAGAATGATACTTAGTAAGTGCTGGTCCATATGGTTAGCGCACGATGTAATAGCCGAAGAACACCAGGACCCCGATCACCACGAAGAAGGCGTACGCCTGTACGCGCCCGGTTTGCAGAATGCACATCGGGTAGGAGAGCATCTTCACCAGGAACGATCCCAACCGCACCGCGCCATCGATGACCCAGGTGTCCCACCAGCCCGATAGCGTCGCCATGAAGCGCGTGAACCATCCGGCGCCGTTCACGCCGCCATCCACCACGTTGCGGTCGAACGAGCCCAGCAGCAATCCGCCGCCCTTGCACAACCCGTTGACGAACAGAAAATCGTAGATTTCGTCCAGGTACCACTTATTCGAGAGGACGCGATGGCAGCCCGGGAACCTGGCGCCGATCCGCCTGGGAATGTCGGGTTTCACCAGGTAGAAGTAGCGGGCGATCAGAATGCCTGCCGCCGCAATGCCGATGGAAGTGAACATCAGCGTCCACTCGATGGAGGCCGAATGTTGACCTTCCTTCGCCGCCTCCACGGCCGCCGTGGCAAAGACCGGTTCCAGCCAGTGCTCGAAACCGCGGAAATTTTCGCCGAACACGGTCCACAGCTTGGGCACGCCCAGCCAGCCCGCGAACACGCTGCCGATGGCGAGCACCGTGAGCGGCCCGGTCATCGAGACCGGAGACTCATGGATGTGGGAGGCCACTTCCGGAGTCGCGCGCGTCTCGCCGTAGAACGTGAGATACATCATGCGCCACATGTAGAAGGCGGTCATGAGGGCGGTAGTGAGGCCCACAGCCCACAAAATGGTGGCGCCTTTCGGCGAACTATACGCCTGCCACAAAATCTCGTCCTTGGAGAAGAATCCCGCCAGGCCGGGAATGCCCGCGATGGCCACGCTGCCGATCCACATCGTGCGGAACGTGACGGGGATCTTGTCCTTGAGCCCGCCCATGCACCGCATGTCCTGCTGGCCGCTCATGGCGTGGATCACGGAGCCCGAACCGAGGAAGAGCAGCGCCTTGAAGAAGGCGTGCGTCATCAGGTGGAAGATCGCGACCCAGTAGGCGCCCACCCCAAGTGCCAGGAACATGTAGCCGAGCTGGCTGACCGTGGAGTACGCCAGTACGCGTTTGATATCGGTCTGCACCAGCGCGATGCTCGCGGCCAGAATCGCCGTGAATGCGCCGATGGACGCGACTACCGTGGACGTGATCGGTGTCAGTTCGAACAGCGCCGAGGACCGCGCAACCATATATACGCCCGCCGTCACCATCGTGGCCGCGTGGATCAACGCGGACACCGGCGTGGGCCCTTCCATCGCATCCGGCAGCCAGACATAAAGCGGGAATTGCGCCGATTTGCCGGTCGCCCCGAAGAACATGCACAACGTGATGATGGTCAGCGTGCCGATACCGGCCGTCTCCGGTGTGAAAGCCGCCGTGCGCAGCACCGCATTGACGTCCGTGAAACGCAGCGTGCCCACCGTGCTCAATAGCATCAGCATGCCGATAATGAAGCCGGCGTCGCCAACCCGATTGACCACGAATGCCTTCTTGCCCGCGTCGCCCGCCGACTTCTTCTGGAAGTAGAAACCAATCAGCAGGTAGCTGCACAATCCCACGCCTTCCCACCCCACGAACAGCAGTGCGTAGTTGTTCGCCAGCACCAGCATCAGCATGAAGAAGACGAACAGATTGAGGTAGCCGAAGAAACGGTAGTAGCCGTTATCGTGGGCCATGTAGCCGGTGGAGTAAACGTGAATCAGGAAACCGATACCCGTGACCACCAGGATCATCACCGAGCTCAATGGGTCCAGTAGAAATCCCCAGTCCATCGTGAACGAGGCCAGCTGCCCGTTCGACATGTGGAACGGCAGACCCGCGATCCAGGTGAAGTTGACTACTTCGTGCACCCTGTGCGCCTGCTGCGAAAGCTGCCACACCGCACCCGCGGAGAAGATGAACGAGAGCAGCACCATTCCGGGGCAGATCACATTGACGAGGAACTTCAAAGGCGAGTGGGCATGATGCCCATGCTCATGAATGTGCCCGTGATCATGATCGTGATCGTGCGTGTGTCCATGCTCATGATCGTGCGTATGCCCATGATCGTGCGCGTGGCCATGCCCGTGTTCAAATATGGGCTCCACGCCGGGGGCCACCGCAACATCACTCTTGGGCTGCGGGTCCAGTATCTTGCCGAATGCCAGCATCAGCGCCGCTCCAAGGAGCGGGAACAGGGGAATCAGCCAGATCGTTTCGAGAAAATTCACGTTGTTCCTACCACTTCAGCAAGTCGATTTCATCCGCCTGCACCGTTTCCTTATTGCGGAACAGCGCGATCAGGATGCCCAGCCCCACCGCCGCTTCAGCCACCGCGTCGGTGATCACGAAGATGGCGAATACCTGCCCGTTGACACTTTGCAGCGCGTGCGAAAACGCGATCAGATTGATGTTCACCGCGTTGAGAATCAGCTCGATCGACATCAGGATGATCACAACATTGCGGCGCGTCAGCACGCCCACGGTCCCGATGAGCAGCAGGGCCGCGCTCAACGCCAGGTAATGAACCGTTGTAATCGGGTGCATCGTCAGATCCTCTTCTTAGCCATCACCACCGAACCCACCACCGCCACCAGCAGCAGGACCGACGCGATTTCAAACGGCAGCAGGTACTCCCCGAATAACGAATCGGCGATCTGTTCCGTATTCCCCAGCCCCGATGGCACTCCCGCTACCAGCGGCGCTGCGAAGTGGAACGAATCCTTGCCGCGGTAAATGAAATAGGCCACCTGCGCGCCCACCGCCGCCACCGCCACCAGCGCGACCAGCCACTGCCGGTTGAATTGCCGCTGCTTGGCCGCCTCGTCCAGATTCACCAGCATAATGACGAACAGGAACAGCAGCATGATGCCGCCCACGTACAAAATAATCTGCACCGCGAACAGGAACTCCGCCTGCTGCATCAGGTACAGCCCGGCCACGCCGAGCAGGGAAACAATCAGGGAGATGGCCGCGTGCATCGCGCTGTGCCGCGTGATTGTCAGAATCCCTCCGCCCAGCACCAGCAGCGCGAACAGGTAAAACAGAATCGTGTCGGTCAGCATTTGTATTGAGTAGGCTTGGGCCCCTCTTCCAGCATCTGCCGGTCCCAGATCTGGCCTTCCCGCGTGTAGGTCGCCATTTCGAAATCCTGCGTCAATTCCAGGGCGTCTACCGGGCAAGCGTCCTCGCACAAGCCGCAGAACATGCAGCGCGAGGTGTCGTAGGTGAAGGTGGTCAGATCCTTGCGCTTGGTGACCTCGTTGCGCTCGCTCGTCACCACGATCAGCGTCTCCGGACAGGCCAGCGCGCACAGATTGCACGAAATGCAAAGCGTCTCGCCATTATCGGGATTGATGTTGAGCCGCGGCGCTCCGCGGTAGCGCTCCGCCACCTTCGGCCGTTCCGCCGGATACTGCTCCGTGTAGATGTACTTCGGATGCTGGTTCCGGAACGTGACGCAAAGCCCTTCGAACAGGTCCACCAGGAAGATTTTTCTTAAGAGCCCGACCATAATCTGATTCCCCTACCGATCGATCTCGCCCAACACAATATCCAGCGTCCCGATCACCGCCACCACATCCGCCACCAGTCCGCCGCGGATCATCCGGTCCAGCGCCTGCAAATTCACAAACGATGGCGGCCGCACCCGCACGCGATACGGCTGCGTGGATCCGTCGCTCACCACGTAATAACCCAGTTCGCCCTTGGGCGCTTCGATGGAAACGTACGCCTCGCCTACCGGAGGCTTGATCACCTTCCCCACCTTGCCCATGATCGGACCTTCGGGGATTGCCGCCACCGCCTGCTGCATGATGCGCACCGATTGGCGCATCTCTTCCATGCGCACCATATACCGGTCGTAGGTGTCGCCGTTCTGCCGCGTGGGGATATCGAAGTCGTACTTCTCGTAGCCCGAGTAGGGCTGCGCCTTGCGCAGGTCCCATTTCACACCGGAAGCGCGCAGCACCGGGCCCGTCACGCCGTATTCCTTGCACTCATCGGCGCTCAGAATGCCCACATCCACCAAACGCCCCTTCCAGATGCGATTGTTGGTCAGCAGCTCCTCGTACTCATCCACCTTGGGCAGGAACATCGTGCAGAAATCGCGTATGTCCTGTTCGAAGCCGTCGTACGTCTCGTAGAGCAGGCCGCCGATGCGGAACGCATGCGTCGTCAGGCGCGCTCCGCAATATTTTTCGAAAATCTTGAGCGCTTCTTCACGCTCGCGCAGGCAGTAGAACACCGGCGTGATGGCGCCGATATCGAGAGCGTGCGTGCCCAGCCACAACAGGTGGCTCGCGATCCGGTTTAACTCCGTGAGAATCACGCGGACGCATTGCGCGCGCGGTGGAGCTTCCACATTCAGCACCTTCTCCACCGCCAGGCAATAGCCCAGTCCGTTAGAGACCGCCGCCACGTAGTCCATGCGGTCCACGTAGGGGTTGAACTGCGCGTAGGTACGGTTCTCCGCAATCTTCTCCACGCCGCGATGCAGGTAGCCAATGACGCACTCGGTTCCCAGAACCTTCTCGCCATCCAGCTTGAGAATGACGCGCAGCACCCCGTGCGTGGAGGGGTGCTGCGGGCCCATGTTGAGAACTAATTCGGTGGAGTCTAAAAAAGTTGAGTCAGGCATACCGAGATCACTGGCCGCTTTCGATTCCCAGGTTTTCCTGCACCCAGCGTTGGTCCTGCTGGAGAATTCCGTAATCTTTGCGCAGCGGATAGCCCTGCCACTCGTCGGGCATCAGAATGCGCCGCATGTCGGGGTGTCCCGCAAATTCGATTCCGAACATATCGTAAACTTCGCGTTCCAGCCAGTTCGCGGTCAGGTGGACGCCCACCGACGTCTCCGGCTGGTACCCGTCGGGGATGTTTATCTTGACCCGCACGCGTTCGTTGCGCGAGAAGCTATATAAAATGTAGACCACATCGAAGCGGTCGGCGCGTTTCGGCCAATCCACCGCCGTGATGTCCACCAGGTAGTCGAAATCCGACTCGAGCTTCAGGTACTCCAGAATCGGAATCGCCGACCCAGCCTTGGCCACAATAAAATTCTGACCGAGATACGTGGAAGTTTCAACGATGCCCTCGCCGAACCGCTCCTTCAGCTCCCGGGCCAGTTCGCTATCCCACGGGGTCGCCGCCATGACGGCGGGAGCTTTCGGAGGGGGCGGCGCGGCCGGCTTCGGAGGTGCTGCGGCGGGCTTCGGAGGCGCCGCTTTCGGTACCTCGGCGGCTGGTTGCGCCGGTTGTTTCGCGGCCTCGCTCCCGGGGGGAGGGGCCGCCTCGGAACCCCCAGGCTTCTGCTCGTCAGCCATCTCTATTCCTTAATTAAGACTCCTACACTTATCACTTGCGGGGACGGGTGTCAAATTGTGCAACAGCCCGCCGTCCGCCGGAACGCCACTCACACCGGTGTGCGACGCAAATTGGTGAGATAATGTCGATGACGTCGATGAAGCTGACCGCCATATTCATGAAAGTGCCAGAGGGCTATGTGGCGTTCATAGAGGAACTGCATGGCGCCAATACTCAGGGATCGACTCTGGATGAGGCGAGGGAAAATCTCCATGAAGCGGTCGCTCTGGTTCTAGACGCGAATCGCGCGATGTCTGAGGAGTCCCTGGAAGGCGCCTCCGTGATCCGCGAGACCTTCGTGCTCCCCGCAGCGTGAAGCGTGTCGATCTGAATACCGCTGACCATCGGCCCTCTCAATTCCCGCTCCAAGCTCACAATTGAAAACTTTGGGACCCACATCCCCACACCTCCAACAATTCACCGTTCTTTTTACGCGTTACCAGATGAGAACAGAATTGGAGGGTGTAAGGTGTCAAATGCGATAGCCCGGTCGGGCAAATACGCGCTCGCAACGGGTGCGGATGCTGTCGGCCGTCTCAACGTACTTCACAAGATATATTCCCCGGCGGGTCGCGAGGCGCTTCTCGCAGCGGGGCTCACCGTGGGCATGAGGGTTGCGGACTTCGGTTGCGGTCCGGGCATAATGACTCGGATGATTGCATCCCTGGTCGGGCCTTCGGGAAGCGTCACGGGGATCGATTTGCATTCGGCCCAACTCGAACAAGCGAGGCATCTCTGCGCAATGGATGGTCTGGACAATACGAAGTTTGTCAGAGCCGACGCGTGTGTGACCGGACTTCCACAAAATCGCTTCGATCTCGTATATTGTCGGTTTCTGCTGCTTCATCTTGTGGACCCCGCCTCGTGCTTGCGAGAAATGTTCAGAGTGCTTAAACCCGGAGGAATTCTGGTTGCGGAGGACGGAGACCTCGCGTCTGCCGGCAGCGTTCCACCGACGGCTCTCGACGCATTTGCGGATCTGTTCACTCGGCTGGGCTCCATCCGCGGCGTGGACTATTCTCTGGCCAATCGCCTCTTGCCCCTGGTAGCAGATGCGGGCTTCTCCATCACAAACCTGAAAATTCATCAGCCGGCCGAGCGAGCCGGGTTGAGCGGCCTGCTATTGAAATGGAGTGTGGAGGAAGCCGGCTCAGCTTTCGTCGAGGCCGGTTTGATCACCCTGGAACAGCTACAGCACACAATTATTGAAATGGAGAGTGCTGTCGGCAACCCCAATGTTCTGGCGCTCGCACCGCGCATGTGTTTGGTCTCTGCACGGAAGCGCGTGAACTGAATTTACTCGTGTCCGTGCCGGCGGGCCGAGCGGGAACTTTTCCCACGCCCCCGAGGTCCAATCCAGCATTATGAGCATGAATACAGGCGGTAAAGGACAAAATGCGCAGATCAACGTCACGCCGATGATCGATGTGCTCCTGGTGCTGATCATCATCTTCATGGTGATCACTCCCATTGCGCCGCGCGGCCTCCAGGCCCTCGTGCCTCCCCAGGCCGATACACCCCCGCCTCCCGGGCTCGTCCCCAGGGACATCGTAATCTCCGTGGCGAAGGATGGCACCATCGAGATTAACCAGCAACCCGTCGAGCCGGCGGCGCTCCCCGACCGGCTGGCCGAACTCTACCGCCGTCACATCAACGACCACGTCTTCGTACGCGGCGATCGCAACCTGGACTTCCAGGCCGTAGCGCGGATCATCGACCTCGCCCGCGGTGCTGGCTGGGACCGGGTCGGCCTCATGACCCGCTGAGCCGCCCGACGGGGGCGGATGCACTGGATTCGCCCCCGCTACCGTTCAACCCCCGTTAAGCCCCGATCACTCCGAAACTCTCGTCAATTTTCCCCGCATGTGATGTAATCAAAGGTCTTCGCCGCATGGTCCAGGTCAAACAGTTGCGTCGCGCGTTCCTTGCCGCACACCGGCGCGCACGCGAACTCCAGATGATTGCCAAGGGGTTGACCTCTACCGGCCACCCCATCCTGGCCCACGTCATTCCCATGCGCCGCTGCAACCTGGCCTGCACCTACTGCAATGAGTTTGACGATTTCTCCAAGCCCGTCCCAGTGGACGAAATGTATCAGCGCCTGGATCACCTGGCGTCGCTCGGCACCACCATCATCACCATCTCCGGCGGCGAACCCCTGCTCCACCCCGATCTCGACCTCCTGATCGCGCGCGTCCGCAGCCACGGCATGATCGCCGGTATGATCACCAACGGTTACCTGCTGACCGCCGAGCGCATCCACCGCCTCAATCGCGCCGGCCTGGAGCATCTGCAGATCTCCATCGACAACGTCATGCCGGACGCAGTCTCCAAGAAGAGCCTCAAGGTGCTCGACCGGAAACTGCTCCTCCTGGCCGAACACGCCGATTTCCACGTGAACATCAACAGCGTGGTCGGCGGCGGCATTCACACTCCCCAGGATGCCCTCGTGATCGGCCGCCGGGCGCTGGCCCTGGGTTTCACGTCTACCGTCGGCATCATTCACGATGGCGACGGACAGCTTCAGCCGCTGCGGGACGAGGAGCGCGAAGTCTACCTCACCATGCGCGCCATGGAAAAATCCAGCTACGCCCGCATCAACGCTTTCCAGGACAATATCGCCCACGGCCGCGAAAACAACTGGCGCTGCCGTGCCGGCGCCCGCTATCTCTACGTCTGCGAGGATGGCCTCGTGCACTACTGTTCGCAGCAGCGCGGCTATCCCGGCAAACCGCTGCTCCAGTACACCATCGACGACATCCGCCGTGAGTACCGCACCGCCAAGGATTGCGCCCCGCGCTGCACCGTCGCCTGCGCGCACCAGACCGGAGCCATCGACGACTGGCGCGATCCCCAAAACCTGCCGGTCTCGCCCGTAGGACCAAGCCACACCGCCCCGCTAGTACAATTGCAACTCAAGTAGGATAGGCCTCCGGCCTGTCCAATCCGAGCGCAGCTCGGACTGTTTTCTCTGGTCTTCTCCGCGTCATTCTTCACCTCTCCGCCCATTTGTGCTAGATTTTTAGCAGCATGAGGAAAATACAGCACGTCCTGCCATTCCTTCTCCTCACCGGGTGCGCCGTGCGTCAGCCGGCCACGTGGCGTCTCTCCGGCCGCAGTCTGACGCCTCCCGGAGTGGCCGCCGACGCGTCGCAGCGCACCTTCACCGCCCCCATCAAGGGAAAATCGCGTTGCCCCGAGAGCGATGCCATCACCGTAGAGCCGCGCGGGTCGCGCCTCCGGGTCACCGTGCGCCGCGATGCACTCATCAAACAGCCGCGCGGTTGGCTCACCACGTGGACCGAACACGCGGAAACCGAGGGCTGCCTTGCACCCGGCCAGGGCGCAATCCTCGCCGCACGCATTGTCGAATCGATTGCGCTCCCCAGCGGCGCCGACCTTCGCCTGCTGCGCGTGGACGGCCCACCGAATTTCGTTGAAATCGGCGCAGGCATGCGCCTGCAGGCGGTCAGTCCTATTCTGCGCACCGGAGTAAGTTCCGATGCTCCACAATTCGGCATAGATAAAGTTTCCGGAGGAGGTAACACTTTGACGGTGGACTTGAAATCGAGCCCCGATGTGATTGGATTCGAGACCGCCTCGTACGACCTTCGCCCGAAGACCGCCGGAAGCGGGTTCACCATCGTGGCATCGTCCGCCGAAACCAATATCAAGGGCAAGGTGGAAAGCCAGCCCGCGCCGGCCAGGAATTACTTCCAGTTCGCTCCAGAGATAGCTTTCTACCGCCTGTTTTATAAGGCGGATCGGAGCGAAGTCCTGGCCGCGGCGACTACGCGCGCAGCGCTCCCCACCGATTCGGAAACTTGCGATCGTCCGGGCGGAACCGTTTGCCTGGCGATTCCGCGCAACATCGGAGTGAATCCTTATATGTTAGTAAGTGTGAACGGGAGCCCGGTCGCGGTGGCAATCAACTCCGACGTGCGAAGTTTGATCCGGACCATGCGGCAGAGCGAAGACAAAGTTCTACCCACCTTGGCAATCACCAAGTTGTGGGCGGGCAAACCCGTCGCGCTGGAGTTCGACCGCTCCAAGCCGGACATACTCAGTCTGGTATTAACCGGGAACGAGCAGATCCGCTGGTAGCACCGCCGCCACAAGCGTCCAAACGATGTAAGCTGCCAACCGGCCGAGCGGACCTGCTCAAAGAAACCTTCCAGCAGTTCCAGGAATACACCAATCCCTTTCCAAAGCTACGAAACAAATCGGCGCATCAGAAAAGGTATCCCACGGAATGCTGGCCGGTTGCCAGCTTGTTGAGGATTCGGCAGTATCGCCGAGTTTTAATAGAAGATGTTGTGGAAAATCCTATGCGAGACTGACGTCTTCCGCCTGCAAACCCTTCGGGCCTTTTTTCACCACAAATGATACACGCGCGCCTTCATCAAGCGAACGATATCCGCTGGCTTCGATAGCCGAGAAATGCACGAAAACGTCCTCGCCATTCTCGCGCTGGATAAATCCGAAGCCTTTTGCGGCGTTAAACCACTTCACTGTACCTGTTTCTTTCATGTTTCCTCTACTCCATCTTACGATGGTTTTTTCAAGATTTGGCAACGCAGCCGTTACGCGCGTTCCAGCCCCGACAACCTCCAGCCCCTCGACCGGGGCCTGACCGGGGACCATAAGAGCCATCTAACTATACGAGGTTCTGTCGCGCGTTACAAGTAGGGTGCGTACTCCTACGTAGGTTCGCCACCCTCCAGGCGCTCCAAAATCACTGTAAATGCAGGCTGGCCACGCAGTCTTGCTCCCCCGTCAAAAAGATTTGCGCCGCCCCCTTTGTTCACCGAAGTGGACTTGCGCTCCCTATCCATTCCAGCATAGCGTGAGTCATGTCCCGCCCCGCCGGCGCCGAGTCTTCGTCCTGCTCCACGCCGCGCTCACCGTTTTGACAGCGCGCATTGTTCCCCTCCCTAATCGGTCCATCTCCGCGAAACGTCCCTAAACAATAAGGAAGAAGACTATGGCCTCCGCGCCGCACACAGCATTGAGAACCGGGGAAACCGGTTGGGTAAATCGTCTGTTCACCAGCGAGGGATCAACTCCGGAATACCAGGAGTTGAAGTTCACGCTGCACCGCAAGCTGCTGGACCGGATTAACCTCGAGGCGCTCTCCTCCATGTCCGGCGAACGCGTCCGCACCGAAGTGCGCACCGCCGTCGCCCGGCTCGTGGAAGACGAGAAGACTCCGCTCAGCCTGGTGGAAAAAGACCGCGTCATCGAGGAGATTCTGGATGAGGTCTTCGGCCTCGGTCCGCTCGAACCACTGCTCCAGGACCCCGCCATCAGCGACATTCTCGTGACCACGCCGAAGTACGTCTACGTGGAAAAAGCCGGCAAGTTGTACCGCACCCCGGTGGAGTTCAAGGATGACGCCCACCTGCTGCGCATCATCGAAAAAATCGTCTCCCGCGTGGGCCGCCGCATCGACGAATCGTCGCCGATGGTGGACGCGCGCCTGCCCGATGGCTCGCGCGTCAACGCCGTGATTCCGCCCGTCGCCGTGGATGGCCCGCTGCTCTCCATCCGCCGTTTCGGACGCTATGCCCTCAAGGGTGAAGATCTGGTGGCGAAGCTGGCCCTCACCGCCGGCATGCTGGAGCTCTTGAAGGGCTGCGTCAAAGCGCGTCTCAACATCCTCATCTGCGGCGGTACCGGCTCCGGTAAAACCACCCTGCTCAACGCCGTCTCTTCTTATATTCCGGAAGACGAGCGCATCGTCACCATTGAAGACGCCGCGGAATTGCGCCTGCAGCAGACCCACGTGGCGCGTATGGAAACCCGCCCGCCCAACGTGGAAGGCACCGGCGCGATTCACATCCGCCAGCTCGTCATCAACGCGCTCCGCATGCGCCCCGACCGCATCATCGTCGGAGAAGTCCGTTCCGAGGAAGCCCTCGATATGTTGCAGGCCATGAACACGGGTCACGATGGCTCCCTCACCACGCTGCACGCCAACACCCCGCGCGACGGCCTCGGCCGCCTGGAGGTGATGGTGGGTATGGCCAACGCGAACATGGGCATCCGTTCCATCCGCCAGCAGATTGCGAGCGCGGTCGATCTCTTCATTCAGACCTCGCGTTTCAGCGATGGAACGCGCCGCATCACGCATATCACGGAAGTCGTGGGCATGGAGCAGGACATCATCACGCTGCAGGATATTTTCCTCTTCGAGAAGACGGGCATCATGGAAAACGGCAGGGTGCGCGGACGTTTTCGCGCCACTGGCATTCGGCCGAAGTTCTACGATCGCCTGAAGACCTGCGGCATCACCCTGCCCACGCAGATGTTCCAGACTGTAGTAGAAATCAACTAAGTATCTGCCTGTCAGGCTGCCACCGTGGCGCACGCACTCCTGCGTGCCGCGTCGAGTCTCACTCGACGCCCGGGCATCCTCCAAAACCGCAAATTCCCAGCCAGACTCTTTAACAGGACTAAAAGGTCTGTTAACTTACGATGCATTGACCTATACCATGCCACTGAATATAGTGGAGTCCACCAGTGGTACGGGGGTTGGCCCGAGTTACGGGCATTTTACGTTGTAAACGAGGTTAGGAAATGAAGTTCAGATTGGCAGCTGCCGTAGTTGTAAGTCTCCTTCCGTTCGGGCTTTTCGCGCAGGAATTCCGCGGCACTCTCAGCGGCACCGTCACAGACCCGACAGGTACGTCCGTCGCCGGAGCCAAGGTCACCGTCACCGAGACCCACACCGGCACCAAGAATGAATCGCTCACTAATTCCGGCGGCCAATACACGGCGCCATTTCTGTTGCCCGGCGATTACGATATCGCGGCACAGGTGCAGGGATTCAAAGAGTTCATCCGCAAAGGCGTCCACGTAGGCGCGGGCGATCACCCGGTGATCGATATCCGCCTCGATGTCGGCGAGGTCACGCAGACCATGGAAGTGACAGCCGATGCTCCGCAGTTGAATACAGAAAACGCGTCCGCCGGTCAATCGATCACCACCAAGGAAGTCGAAGAGCTCCCGCTCAACGGCGGCACGCCGATGGCGCTCGCGACGTTGTCGCTGGGCGTGATCGGCACCGGTCAGCCCGGCCTGATCCATCCCTTCGATAGCGGCGCCGCCGCCGGATTCAGCGTGGCCGGCGGATATGCTCAAACCAGCGAATTGCAGGTGGATGGTTCGCCCAACGCGACCTGGGACGGCCGCCTTGCCTTTAGCGTGCCCAAGGACGCGGTGCAGGAATTGCGCGTCAAAGCTTTCGATTCCGACGCCGCCAACGGCCACTCCGGCGGCGGTACCTTCAACCAGGTGCTCAAAACCGGCACCAACGATCTGCGCGGCACCTTGTGGGAACAAAACCAGCCCAATACTCTTACCGCTAACGATTTTTTCAATAACGCCAAGGGCGTGGCGCGCCCCGTCAGCCACCTCAATCAGTACGGAGTTACGGCCGGCGGCCCGATCTACGTCCCCAAAGTCCTCAACGGACGCAACAAGCTCTTCTGGTTCTTCGCCTACGAGGCCATGAAAGACGGCCAGCCGAACCCCACTTTTACTACGGTCCCCACAGCAGCCGAACGTACCGGCGATTTCAGCAAGCTGCTGACCGTGGACGGCGCCTCCACGCAGCTCTACGATCCCTATAGCGGCACGCAAAGCGGGTCCACCATCTCGCGCACGCCGTATGCAGGCAACAAGATTCCCACCACCCAGTTGAACCCGATCGCCCTCAACTACCTGCAGTTCTACCCCGCCCCCAACCTGGCCGTCCCGGTTCGCCCCGACGATTACCAGAACTTCGGCAACAGCGCCACCACCAACGACGACTACAACAACCAGTTGGGCCGCGTGGATTACAACATGTCCGACAAAAGCCGCCTCTACATGAACATCCGGCGGACCGGCTATAGCCAGGTCAAGAACAATTACTTCGAGAACGCCTCTGAAGGCTCCGTACTCTACCGCAACAACTGGGGCGGCTCGCTCGACGAAGTCTACACCTTCAACTCTTCCAACGTGTTGGATATTCCGCGCCAACTTCACACGCATGGCCGAATCGCATGCTTCGCCGGGCACAGGCTACGATCCCACGGCATTGGGCTTCCCATCCTATCTGGCGGCGAACTCGCTGTATTTACAGATGCCGGTGATATCATTCAACAGCAATACCAACTTCCAGAACCTGAGCACCAGCACCAGCAACAGTCTGCCCTCTCAATCCTTCCAGCTCTTCACCACTTACATGAAGATCAAGGGCAACCACATTCTGAAGGTTGGCGCGGATCTCCGCCAGTATCGCCTGAATACCTTCACGGTCGGCAGCTCCACCGGCACTTTCAGTTTCTCCGGCAATAGCTGGGTACGCGCGGGCAGCGGCTCCTCATCCACCGTGGTGATGGGCCAGGATTTTGCCTCCTTCCTCCTGGGCCTGCCCTATAGCAGCACCTACGACCTGAATACCTACGGTTCCTGGTATTCCTACTACGGCTCCGGCTTCGTGCAGGACGATTGGCGCGTCAAGCCGAACCTGACCATCAACCTCGGCATGCGCTTCGATCACGACGCGCCGTACCACGAGAAGTGGGGACGCACGGTCGACGGCTTCGACACCACCACGCCGAATCCGCTCTCGGCCGCCGCCACGGCAGCCTACGCCAAGTCGCCGATTCCCCAGATTCCGGTGGGCGCGTTCAACGTGCTCGGCGGCCTCTCCTTCGCCAACCCGGGCAACAACGCCGTCTATCAGAACAATTCCCACATCGTCAGCCCGCGCGCGGGCTTCGCCTGGACGCCTGACGTCTTCAAAGGCAAGACCGTATTCCGCGGAGCCTTCGGCGTCTTCGTCGCGCCAGTGACCATTGCCAACCTGGCCATCACCGGCACCTACTCCACCAACCCGGAAATCAATCAGCAGGGCTTCAGCCAGTCCACCGCCATCTCCGTTCCCAGCAGCGGCCTGGTGAATCCCGCAGCCGCGCAGAGCACGCTGAGCAATCCCTTCCCGTCCGGCTTCACCCGGCTCCGCCGGTTCCTCGGCCGGTCTGGCCACCTTCGCCGGACAGGCGGTTTCGTTCCTCAATCCGGACATGCTGAGCCCCTACTCGATGCGCTGGAACTTCGACATCCAGCATGCGCTTTCGTCCAACACTATGCTCGAAGTCCTCTACATCGGCAACCACTCCCTGCACCTGCCCGTGGCAGTCACCCAGCTCAACGGCATGCCGCAAAAGGACCTCAGCACGCTGGCCGTTCGCGATCCCGCGACAGGCTATCTCACGTCCCCCACGGTGGCCAATCCCTTCTCGGGCCTGACCACCAGTCAGAACACCGCAACCACCACCATCGCGCAGCTTCTGGCGCGCTACCCCGAATTCCCGGTAGGCGACAGTGCCACCGGCTGGAGCGGCAGCAGCGGCGTGATGGAGCAGAACCTCAACGTGGGCAGCTCCTACTTCCACAGCCTCAACGTCCGCCTGCAGAAGCGCGTTTCCGGCGGCCTCAACCTGACCGCGAACTACATCCGCTCCCGCCTCATCGAAAACGATTCCTGGCTCAACTCGAGCGATCCGCGTCCCGAAAAGCGCGTCTCGCCTACCGACCGCCCCAATCGCTTCGTCACGGCGGTCACCTATGCACTGCCCGTCGGTCAGGGCAAGAAGCTGCACTTCCAATCGCGACTCGCCAACACGCTGATCGGCGACTGGGTGCTCACCACGATGTACCAATATCAAACCGGCGCTCCGATCACGTTCGTGAACGGCAGTACTACCAGCCCCGGCGATTACGTCTATCTTCGGCGCGCCGCTCAACCTTAACAACCGCCAGGTCAACGGCACCGCGTTCGATACCACGGCCTTCGACACCAAGGCCGCCGACGCGTTCAACTACCACCTGCGTACCTTCCCGACCACCTTCAACAACCTGCGCGCCGATGGCATTAACCAGTTGGATGCCAACGTCGTCAAGCGCTTCGCCCTCGGCGAGCACCGCCGCTTCGAACTGCGCTTTGAAGCCTACAATCTGCCCAATCACCCGGTATTTGCAGCCCCGAATACGCAGGCCAACGCCAGCGGCTTCGGCACCATCACTGCCACCGCGAACCGCTTCCGCACCATGCAGCTGATCGCGCGAATCTACTTCTAAACCAGTACGACAGACCATCGCCTTTGGTGGTCTGTCATCCTTCTCTAAAACCCTGCGGTTATAGAGGCAAGGCGGGCGTCAGCCCGCCTTGCCTCTTTTTATTCGATCACCGCTTGCGAAACTGCATTGTCGAAGTCGTATTGCAGCGACCTGCCGGGCGTCTGCACAAACATGACCGCCACCATCTGCTCCTTGCGGTTCACCCACCAGTACGTGCCGTACGCGCCATCCCAGCCGTAGCTGCCGTCCGGCTTGCGGAGCCGTGCCTCCACCGCGCTCACCACTACCTCGCCGCCGAGCCCGAACCCCACCCCTTTCGGCGGGCGCCCGATCTGTCCGTTAAACAGATCGCCGACGTTGTTGCTCAACATCGTACCGACCGTCCACGGGCTCAGGATGCGTTTGCCGTTCAGTTGTCCGCCGTTGGCCAGCATCTGCGCGAACTGCAGGTAGTCCTCAGCCGTGCAGGTAAGCCCACCCGCGCCGGAAAAGTACACCGGCGTGCCGATCGCGAGCTGGCCGCTTTTCTCCAATCCATTGGGCGTTTTCCGATAGATGTTCGCCACGCGCGCGGCATCCTTCTCGGGAATATTGAACCATGTGTTGTTCATCGCCAGGGGCTCGAATAGCCGCTGCCGCAGAAACTGGTCGAACGTCAACCCGGAAGCGATCTCGACAATCCGGCCCAGCGTGTCGAACCCGGCCAGTCCGCTGTACCGCCATTGCGTGCCCGGCTGGAAATCGAGCGGCAGCGCGCCCAAGCGTGGGATGAAGCCGGCCAGCGTGTCCGTCGGCTTCCTCGCCTTCAGCAAGCCCTGGAAATCCGCGTTGGCGACACCGCCCGTAGCCAGGCCGGACGTGTGCGTCAGCAAATCGATGATGGTGATATCGTGATTCGCCGGGACCACGTAATAGCGGTCGCCGCCGCCGGGCGCCCCGTCGGACATCGGGACGTCGCCGCGCACAGCTTCCAGCGCGACCTTGGAGTTCTTGAACTCCGGAATGTACTTGGCCACCGGGTCGGTCAGCTTCAGCTTGCCCTCTTCCATCAGCATGAGGATGGCGGCGGCGGTGATCGGTTTGCTTGACGACGCCAGGCGGAACAGCGCGTCTTTGGTCATCGGTTTCTTCGCTTCGATGTCCATCAGCCCGTGAGCTTCGAAGTGGACTACGCGCCCGCGCCGCGCCACCATCGTAACCGCGCCCGAGATGTCGCGCGCCTCCACGTGGCGCATCACCATCTCGTGGATTCGCTGCAGCCGCTCCGTTGACAGCCCGACCTCTTCGGGCCTGGCCGTAGGCAGCGAAGCCGCCGCCAACTGCAGTACAATCGCGGGCAAAATTAATAGTCGGAACATTTCAATCCTCCTGAGCGATTTCCTTCCGGAGAAGGCGCTCGCCGCACCGCGGGTCGCTGACGACCTTACACGCCGCGTCGAGGATCATCGTAGCGCACTGCTCCGATGCCCGGCAGGAGATCAAAATGATCCGTGAAGTGCAGGTATGACGGTGGCGCCAGGTCTCTAGTCCTCTTCCTTCGAAACTGGCATCCAGGATGCATCGGGGTTGAAGCGTTCCATCTTTTTGAATTCGTCCAGGGTCTTGGGTCCAAGGTCCTTCTCGTAAACCACGCCGTCGTGACTGACCATGAAGGTCCGCACACCTGTTACTTTGTATTCCGCCGGCGCTGCGACCAGTGCAAAACCGCCGATCATGACTCCGTTCACCACAAAGTCCATTTCGCCGGGCGGGCTCGCCGGGCCCTGGCCTTTCAGAATCTTGAAAAAATACCCATGGTAAGGCTCGCCGCCAGTGGTATAGCCCTGCTCAATCGCCCGGGCGATGTTTTCACCGATCGGACCACCCCACGTGCCATCGGGGTTTTGCCACGCAAGACCATCCTGCTTCCCGGGAGTACTGACGATCCGTTGGGCATATTGGTTTACCTCGTACCCCGTGCGCGGCTGAAGAGCATATTCATCTTGCGCTTCCACGTATCCGCTGCAAATATCAATTGCATCCCGCTCGTTCGCGCCGATACGGCGATAGAGCAGTTCCTGCCGGCCGGCCTTGCTGTCGAAGAACCATTTCTCGCCACTTTTCACCAGCGGTACGGGGAAAGGCCAACTCTCATTTCCGACGAGCACGAATGCGCGATTCCCGCTCTGTTGGTTCACGGAAACCTTTGTCTTTTCGCGAGCCTCGGCGGCGAAATCGGCTGCACGCTTTCGGTCCTGCCCGAATTCACCACTGAAGACGACGTCGTCACCATCCGGACCGAAGATTTCCGTGAGCGCGGCAACGTCGAACCTTTCCGCCGCATTTACAAGCGCATCGGCAGCCTGTTGCGGAGTGTCGAAGAGCTTGGCGCCTGCGGATGACGTAGCAGGAGTCCGCGGAACCGCTTTCGCCGTCGATCGCTGAGCGGAAGAGAGGAACGTCGCGGACACGCACGCGCACGCCACCGCACACAAAATGGAAACCTGCCTCCAGGATTTTGCGTTCGCGAGTATCGATTTCATATCCCTGCTCCTGTGATTTTCGTACTACGATTCGCAGCGCCTACCTCCGGCGACCGCCGCCACGTCGGCCTCCACCGCCGCCACGTCGGCCTCCACCACCACCTCGGAAGCCTCCACCACCGCCTCGGAAGCCTCCACCACCACCTCGAAAGCCTCCTCCGCCACTTCGAAAGCCTCCGCCGCCACTCGATAAGCCTCCGCCGCCAGGCCGCATGCTGGAGAAGCCGCGATTGCTGTTGCTGCGTGCGTTGGATCCATTGAATCCCCTGGAACCACCACCGAACGCATTCCCGTCACCTGCACCGCCGCGCGAAAGATCACGACCGCCAATGCGATCGGCCCCGCCCGCACCACGACCGGCGCCACCGGCGCGACTCGCGCTACCAACGCCTCCGCCACGGTTGCCGAGACCTGCATTCCCCGCAGATCTGCTTAAACCACCACCGGCGGCAGGCTTACTGGTGAGCTTTCCACCCTGACGAGCAATTTGTTGCCGGGCGCCGGCTTGGCGTTGCGCAAGTGAATCACCGCGAGCGCTGCCCCCAAACCGATCTGCCGTAGCCCGGTCTGGATAAGGTGTGCCACCGCGATGTACTGGATTGTGCGCCCAGTTGCTGAGTCCGTTTTGCCCAAGGCCGCCCCGAGCTGGTAGAGTCGAAGGCCGATTACTGCCGACGCCGCCTACGCCACCCGGTCTACCCACACCGCCGGCGCCACCAACACCACCGACTCCACCGGGCCTACCCGCGCCACCTACACCGCCGACACCACCAACTCCCCCGGGCCGGCCCACACCACCTACGCCGCCCACACCACCCGGCCTACCCACACCTCCCAAGCCGCCGGAGATGTTGTTGCGATTGAAGCTGTTGAAGTGGTTGACATAGACATTGCCACCGCCCCAGCCGCAACCCCAGCCCCAACCACCGCCCCACCACGCTCCCATCAGGACTCCCGTGCCGAAAGCGATCGCGGCACCTGCCGCGGCGTAGCCTGGCGGATAGTAGAGAGGCGGATATGGATATTCCGCCGGACCGTATACTGCCGCCGGCTCATACGCAGGCGTGTACACAACTTCCGGATTGGCTGGCTCGATCACAACCACGCTCTTGTTTTCGATTACTCTCGTTTCCACTGTCTGCTGTTGTGTGGTGTGCAATGCGCCCTTATCCTGCGCCTTCCTGCGCATGCGTTGAACGGCATCCATCATCTCGCTCTGTTGCGCGAGAAAGGCGTTGCCGAGATCCGTAGTCCACTGTACGTTGTCTCCGAGTAGTTTCACGACTTCTGGCAGGGGAGCCAGGGCCTGTACGCTTGGATCCCAAGGTTGTTTTGCCACGGCATCCGCAAGCTGTTTATCCTTCAAGTTCTTATTCGTCTCCAGCCACCGCTGCAGAAGCACAATTTCCAGGGGGTACGTGGATGCGGCCAGTACCTGAGCCAGCAACGGATCCGGATAAAGCGCGATTGGGGCGACGAGAGAGTCCAGTTGATCAGACGAAACTTTGACAACCTGAGAATTTGGCGGGCGCGCCGGTGCTGCCGGCGATTGCCATGCATACGCCAGGGTGTCCCCTGACACGAGAATGATCGTACACAAAATCGCCACCCGAGATCTGAGCAATGAAGCCGTCCTGTCGAATCTCATTGACTACCTCACTTTGCGCACCAGCCTTGTGGCGCAGGTGATCGATAAACCGTTCCTCGCTAATGGCGATGTGATGGAAGAACGAAACGCTTCCGATCAGCATGTGAAATCGAATCAAAAAAATCTGCACGGCAGGCAGGGCATCATATTAATCAGAGTAAAAATATAGGCAGCGCCCTAGCCGGGCGCACACACGACGGATATTGCTGACGGGGCATAGAGGGGCCTAAAGGAGGCCACGTGAGATATTCAGCACTCGTAATTGCATTCTCCGTAATGACGGCGATGGTGCCCCAATCGTTAGCGCAAACGCCGCCCGCAACTACCGGAACGCCGCCAGCTGCGACGCAACCCGCGCCAAAGACCCCACCCCCGCCGCCCGCCCACCCTAAGGCTAGCGGCGCGGCAAAGGGTGCCGCAATCGGAGCTATGGGCGGGAACGCAGCCAAGGGTGCGGTCATCGGAGCAGGTCATAGCCGTCGCGAGGAGAGGAGGGCCAAGAGGTAGGCGATTACGCGCAAACGGGTCCTCGCCTTTGACTGTTAGCGACCGCCAGTACGGCGGAGGCGGTTTCTACCGCTCCGCCGGGCGATCCAGGCCGGCAGGGCGAGGGCCAGCAAGTTTCGGCATCTTACATAGAAAGTGGGTAGGCCGTGAAACAGTTCTGTAAAACTATCACGCAGTCGCTCATTGCGGGCGTACTTTTTATTCTTCCCGTTTACCTTGCAATTCTGCTGCTACTAAAGGCAGCGAAGTCGCTTGGCGGCCTAGTCAAGCCGTTGACCGGCATACTGCCGGAATCGTTCCCAGCCGAAAACCTGCTTTCATTTCTGCTCGTGTTGGTTGTTTGCCTCCTGGTTGGGATGGCCCTTCGTACATCATTGGGCCGGGCCGCACGGACCGGAATCGAGAACTCACTGCTACAGAAAATCCCAGGGTACGGGGTGTTTAGGAGTATGACCCGCCAAATGGCGGGAGATAGCGGGGAGAACGCGTGGAAGCCAGCCTTGGCTGAGATCGAGGACGCCCTCGTTCCCGCTTTCATCGTTGAAGAACTTGACGACGGACGCTTTACCGTGTTCGTTCCCTCTGTCCCAACCCCGCTGGCCGGCGCGATCTATATTCTCACCGCCGCAAGAGTCCATCCGGTAAATGTTCCGTTCACGCAAGCGATTAAGGTAATCACGCGCTGGGGATCGGGCTCCAGGGAACTCGTCGCCGCTATGCAAGAGAGCCGGATACCGTCGCTAGGCCTAAAGTGACGTTACTTTGCTAAGAGTCACCCACCATTACACGTCTCCCCGTGACGTTGCATTTTCATTACGCTAATGACACTCGCAACCGCTCCAAAACCAGGAGTGCTTGGAAGAAATAAATCCAAAGCGCGGCTCGGAGAATCAGAGATCGCGGCGAGCGCAGACGCATAGGAAAGTCCCGGCGCTCATCCAACCCGTTAGAACAGGAGTTAAGTAAGATAATGCCAATCACAACCGCGAAAGAACTTTTCGTCTCCATGCTGAGCGAGCTGCGGCACGGAACGGAACGAAGCCAAAAAATTTACCAGGAATTGGGCGAAGCGGCCCAAAACCCTGAGATCAAAGAGGCGCTGACCGCGCGTGGGTTGATCTCCTCTCAAGTGTCGACCAGACTGGACGAATGCTTCAAACTCATTGGGGAGAAGCCCGCTAAGGTGAATCAGCGGCTGCACGACGTGTTCATCGAAGATTTCCGTAAGGAACTCAGTGAGATCCAGTTGCCGCTCGCCCGCAAAATGTTCGTTTTGGCCAAGGCCAGCCACTTGGTGCACTTGCAGGTCGGGAGTTACATCGCTCTGATCGCGGCAGCCGATACGATGGGGCATCCCGGTGTCGGTGTGCTTCTCGAAAGCTGCCTGGCGGACAAACTCGCGTTCGTGGAGAGAACGAAGCGTATGATCCGCGAACACATCGAGCAAAGGGTCGCAGGCGCTTAGGGGCTGTTCCTTCTGGAAGACCAGAGCTGCACGACACAAGTAGAGGGAAGGTGCGCTGGCTGATGGAGGCGCACCTCTCCGCTCTGCAACCGTCTTCTGTTTGCTTTTGGGAGCAACTGGCAAACACTCTTTGAGAGCTCCGCATTATTTTAAGTCTGCGGAAAGCCGCCTGCATCGCATCTTCGTAGGGATACAAGAATGATCGTTAACACAACGCGGCGATGTGTGTTCATATGCATGGTTAGCGCCGCGACGGCTCTTGCCCAGACCCCGAATCTCCAGGACCTGCAGAACAAGCTTCTGCAATTCGAAGAATCTACACAAAAGACAATAGCAGAGATGAAGGCCCAGATAGCCGCCCTGCAACAAGGCCAGAAATCCCCGGCTGTTGTGCCGCCCGCCCCGGTTGCTCCCCAGACGTCCGAAGTTCCAGTAGTACATTTTCCGGTGGACTACTATGGCACCGAAACCCGAACCAGGGACACGGCAGGCGAAAACGAGATCGGCGCGCCCCGTATCAACAATGAGCCGTTGGACCCGAAATTGCGCGGGTTCTTTCACCTTCCAGGCACCAGCACCTACATGAAATTCGGCGGCTTTGTCAAAACGGACCTCTTCTATGACCTCAACTACGCTGGAACATATTATGGCGCCTATGTTCCCTCGAGTTTCCCATCGACAACCACGCCGCATTCGGAAAATTCGACCGTCTCCATGCGGCCGACCAGGTTCAGCTGGGAAACCCGATCGGGAAACTTGGACAACAGTGGCAACGAGGTAAAGACCTACTTCGAGTTTGATTTCTTGAGTAACTACGACCGGAATTCTATACGGTTGCGGCAGTTTTATGGACAGTACAAAAATTTCCTGGTCGGTCAGGCCTGGAGCGCTTTCTCCGATCCGGATGCCTTTCCCGACACGCTGGAGTTTGAAGGTCCGCCCGGCATGATCGCGGCGCGGTCTCCTCAGTTCCGATACACCCAACCGCTGAACAAGCACAATTGGGTCGGAGTTTCCATCGAGAAATCCGGCACGGATACTCCATTCAGCACCCAATTCGGAGTGCCCATCGGCACCTCGAAGTTTCCGGATTTGATCGGCTTCTACCGTTACGAGAACAATCACGGCCACATACACGCAGCCGTTCTATTTCGGAATGTCGGCGGAATCGTGCCAAATGAAGAGGTGTTCAACCTCGCGCGCCACACAGGCGCTTACGGCGCCTCGCTTTCCGGTGCATGGGGAATCCCTTTTGGCAGCAACAAGAAGGACAACCTGGTATTTCAGTTGGTCTTTGGAAAGGGAATCTCCAATTATTACAATGACAACTTTGGCCTCGGAACGGATGTCGGCTTCGCGGCGGACAGACACCTTATAGCGACCCCCACGGGATCCGGATCCTTCGGATATACGCACTATTGGACAAAAGTTCTCCGCAGCACTGTGAGTTATGGATATTTACAGATCAACAGCCCGGTCTTCGATCCGGGTACGACTTATCATGTCAGCAATTACGCTACAGGGAACCTCATCGTTCAGCCGTCGGTCCGATATCTGTTTGGCGCGGAGTATATTTACGGATCACTCGAACGGAAAGACGGATTCAAGTGGGTTGCGCCTCGTATACAGGCAAGCGTGACTTATTACATCAACAAGTACCCAAACTGATAATCGGCTCTTTTCAAGGTATTCAGGACGTTTCGAGGCATCAGGAGAAAAGGAGAATTCAAGTGTCTGATGATCGTGCTAAATTGCCAAATCAACCAGGTCAAATCGACCCGAACGATCCGCTTGGGTCTGTCGCGGACTTAGCCTCGCGAGAGGCTCCTCACGGCGTCGATCGACGAGCCTTTTTGATGCGAAGCGCGCTGATCAGCGCGACCGCCGTGCTCACTGGCCGGGCTGTTTCCGCGCAGGATTCAGCCAATCGGCTCAAGGAGGGATATCCGCCTACACCACCCCTTTCCCCCTCGCTGAATGTCGTGAAGGAACAGAA
>CAWDWK010000052.1:0-270911 GCA_963805775.1 uncultured Solibacteraceae bacterium
CGCACGGAGGTTTACCCGGCCGATCTCAACGGCCACGCCTTCATCGGGTTCGATGAAGACCTGCGTATCCGCCGCGAGTTGGATCGCTTCCTGCGCGCCCAGGGCATCGAAGTCAATTTCGCCATGCACTTCGATAACATCCAGATGATCAAGGAAGCGGTCGCCTTGGGGCAGGGAATCAGCATTCTTCCGGCGCGCACCATGCAGGCGGAAATCGAACAGGGACGCCTGGTAGCCGTGAAATTGAATGCTCCCGGCCTCGCGCGTCCCCTGGGAATCGTTCACCGCCGGCGAAAGAAGTTCAACCGGGCCACCGAGGCCCTGCTGGATATGCTGCTGGCCTCCCGCGAATCCTGAGAACCGGCAGCATCCTCGCGCGGCTGTCGACCACTAAGGCCGACATTTGGAACTTATTTCAGTGCCAAGGGCGAATCATCATCACGACAATCCGCCCATTGGTACGGCGACCAGACTACTGAATGGCCACGGTGGGAGCCCCGAAGCTGGCCGAGGTCGCCGTACCCACGTTGACCACAATTGGGACGGCGCTGCCAACCGGCGCGCCCGCCGGGATAAGTAGATTCACCTGCATGACGCCGGAGACGATGCCCGGGGCCGAACCGGCGTACTGGACGGCGGCCGTGACTCCACCAATCGTGGCCGTCACGCCGAGGAGGGGCTTCTTGAGACCGGAACCGTCGGACGGAATGATTGTGCCGTCAGTGCCTTGAGGATTCGTCATGCCCTCCCCGGTCATGTAAACGGTGATGACGTTGCCGCGCTTCTCGGGTGCGTTTGCAGCATTGATAGAGCCGTTCTGATTGAGGATCGCGCCCGGACCCGTGCCCTGTGAGTTTTGCGTGTAGATGCCGGGTGAGGCCGACACCACATTGTAGGTGAGGCCGGAAGACTGCACGCCCGAGTACTCGACCATGATGGTGGTGGTGGTGTGTCCCGAGACGCCGTAGGGAACCATCACGCTAGTCTGCCCGCTAGAGGCGTAGAGGATGGGCGCCGCGACATTATCGAACAACACGCGGGTGTTGCCGACCCCCGTGGTGAACGCGTTATTGGCGACGACTCCGTTGGCAAGCGTGGCGGGGCCGACGCCGGTGCCGAAGATCACGATGTTCTCGCCCGGCGACACCGCGCCGGTGGCGTAATTGGCGGCGTTGGCCACCGCGCTGATCACCGGATTGGGAATCGCACTTACCACGAGTGTGACCGGCACCGTCACGGACGCGTTGGCGTTAGGCGAACTGATGACGATACGGCCAGTGTAGGTGCCGGCGGCAAAACCCGTAGGCGTCACCGAAACGGCCAGAGTGGCGGGCGTATTCCCGCTCGCCGGGCTGACAGTCAGCCACTGGTTGGCGGTACCGTCGAACTGCAACTGCGTGGTGAACGGCATGCTGTTGGTGCCGGACACCTGCAGATTCTGAGCAGGAGGTGCCTGCTGGCCGATAGCGTAAGCGAAAGAAAGCGAAGTGGGTGTGGCGGCGATGGTTCCCGGAGTCACCACGTTCAGGACCACGGGTACGGCGATGGGACTTCCGCCCGCGCCCGTGGAAGTGATGGTGACGGTGCCCGTGTACTGACCGACCGGGAGCGCCGTGCCGTTCGCCACAACCTGCACACTCGCCGGTGTTGTGCCGGAGGCCGGTGTGACGCTGAGCCAACTCGCGCCGGTCTGGGTGGTCGCGGCGGCGGTGAAATTCAAAGGCGCGGGGCTGCCGGCGACGGCGATGGTCTGAGTCGCCGGAATCGCGCCACCTGCCAACTGGGTAAACGTCAGTGTCGTGGTGGGAGCGGAGATCGTCCCGGGATCGACCTTGAAATGTACGTTGATGGTGGCAGGACTGTTTCCTGCTCCGGGCGAAGTCACCACGATGCTGCCGTTGTAACTTCCCGCGGTTAGCTTGGATCCGTCGACACTAATGGTGAGGGCTCCGCTGGAGGAAGTATTGCCGCTGGCAGGCGAGACCGAAAGCCACGTCACCGAGGTATTACTGTTGGCCACGGCCGTGTAGTTTAGAGCTTGGCCGCTGCTGCCGATGGTGACGGTCTGCGGCGCTGGAGCGGGCCCGCCGAGGACCTGGTCGGGGAAGGTGACATCGGAGGCACTTAGTGTGAGCGATCCATTGGTCACACCGGTCACATTGAGCGTGACCAGAAGAGTGACCGGGCTGTCGGCGACGGCCGCGCCGCCGGGTCCGGTGGCGGTAATCGTCACGGTGCCGGTGTAGGTGCCCGCGGCAAGCCCGGTAGGAATTACCGAGAGAGTCAGGACGTTATTGACCACCGTCGAGCCACTCTGCGGCCCGGCGAACAGCCAGTTCCCGTTATTGCTCTGGAAGGTGACAGTGTAGTTCAGGACGTCAGTGCTGGTGCTGCTTAGCGTGATGTTCTGTGGCGCTGGAAATTGTGAGCCCACGGTCGAAGTAAACGCAACAGGGTTAGCCGGCGTAAGTACGAGCTGGGCGGTGGTGGAGACGAACAGGGTCACCGGAACGGCAATCGGGCTGTTGACCGCAACCGCGCCCGTAGCGGGGTTGGTGGCATTGATCGTGATCGTGCCATTGCAGGTTCCGGCGGTCAGCCCGGCAGTAGCCGCCGTCACGGTGAGCGTATCATTCGTCACGCCGGTCAAAGAGTTATTGGCATTTGCCGCCAGGAGCCAGCCTGATCCGCAAGTGGTGGTGGCCAGGGAGGCAGTGTAATTGAGCGGTGCGCCCGTGCTGCTGGTGATCTGGAAGCTTTGCGCGGCGGGAGTCAATTGCCCGATCTGATAGGGAAAACTCAGTGCGTTGACGCTGGCGGCAATCAGGGGGTCGTTAGTGACCTTCAAAACAACAGGAATCTGCTGGACAGTGCTGCCAGGTGTGGCGGAGAGGATGTTGATAGTAGCGGTATAGGTTCCGGGCGCCAGCCCCGCCGGATTCACGGACACACTTAGCGGTCCTGCGGTGGTACCGGCGTTGGGCACAACCAGCCAGGACGAGTTGGCGCTCTGCGTGACCGAATAGGATAGGGCTCCGCTGGTTGCGGTGATGTTCACCGTTTGCGCGGCCGGCGCGGTGGTGCCGGACTGATAAGAGAAATTCAGCGTGTTACTGGGCACGTTGAGCAGGGCGGTGTTGGAGACGTTGAGAGTGACCGCGATGTCCTGCTGCGGAGGACTGCCACCAAACGTGAAGAGCGTGATTTTGCCGGTGTAAGTCCCCACAGCAAGACTCGCAGGGTTTACCGTGTATGTAATTAGAGCGGTCCCGGTAGTGGCACTGGTGCTGCCGCTGGCCGGGCTGATTGTGGATATGTTCGTCAAGCTGCCGCTCTGGATGAAGCTGAATCCCAGTTGTTGGTTGGCGGTAGTGGTGATGGTAAAAGTCTGGCTGGGGTTGGGTGCAGCGATACCGGTCTGCCAATTCAAGACCAGGGACTGCGGGTTGACGGTCACCGGGGGGGTGGGCAGCACGGTCAGGGTGATTGGCACGACCGCGGCGGGGCCCTGCCCGGCGGAGGGCGCGATAGTAACCGTGCCCGTGTAAGTGCCGGCCGCCAGACCGGTAACTACGGAACTGTTCAGTTGGACCGTCACGTTGCCGGGCGAAACACACGGATTCTGTAGGGGCCCAACCCAGTTGCCGCCGGTGGTGGCGGCGGTGGCCGTGCATTGGGTGGCCGCGGTGCTGTTGAGGGCAATGTTCTGGGGAACGGGGAAATTGTTGCTGTTCAAGGTGTAAGTAAATGTCAGTGATTGGGGACTCACACCGATGGTGCTCACGTTAAAGGTCACCGCGATGGGGGCATTACTGGTGGATGCGCCGCCTTGAACCGAGATCAATGCCGGTGGACTGGCCGGATAGGTTCCCGCGGCGAGTCCGGTGGGGTCGGCGGTGATGGTGACCGCGGCTGGGGTGACCCCGCTAAAAATAGGCAGTCCGCCCACTTTCAGCCAAGTGTTGCCCGAAGGCACGATCAGGGCGAAAGGAACGGCAGCTCCGGTACTGCTGGTGACATTTACGGTCTGGCTGACGGCGGCGCCGCCAACCTGACCCGAAAAGGTCAACGTGGTTTTATCGACGACTAGAGTTTGAGCGCTCAGGCGGTGCGCGGAAGAAAGCGCAAGCAGGGTCAGCATCAGGCAGGTAATCGATAGAACTCTCTTCATCTTCAAGGGTGGATCCTCCAAAGGGCGGGCAGTTCGGACGGGAGAACGCCGCGGCGCAGACTTACTTAGCACGGCTCTGGCCATGTGGCATTCCTCACAAACGCACACAAAAACATAATGGACCAAAAATGTTTTTTATTCAATAGCCTCCGAGAGTTAGCCGCGGAGCGAGGGAGGTGATTGCGCGATCTTAAGCCGGCTGCGATCGGTCCACAGCGACACAGCCGCTGTGACACGCGGCCACGATTTTAAGCGCCATACAAGCCGTGGGACACTGCATAATTCAGAACCGCGGGGGGAAGCCCGGAAGGGCTTTCGCGGGACGCAAGGGCGCACCGTATGTCAGAGGAAGAGATCGGGACCTCGATATCGTCAATGCGATCGAACTCCACACCCTGAGGTGATTGGTAGTGGTGTCCGGGCCGGCTGACTACTAGAAATCGAACGCCGCGAGCGACGTCCCGCCAGCGATGCCATGTGCGGATCTCGGCAAAGGCGTCGGCGCCGATGAGGAAGTACAACTCATCGGCGGGGGAGAGGCGGGTGCGCAATTTTTCGATGGTGTCGATGGAGTAACTGCGTTCGGTCCCCTCTTCGAGGCGCGAGACTTCGAAGCGCGGATTGCCCGAGCAGGCGAGTTCGGCCATACGTACCCGATCGTCGTACGGGGCGTGTGTCACGCCGTCCTTGTGAGGCGGGTGGGCGGCCGGGACGAAGAGCACCTTGTCGAGGTTGAAGCGCGCGGCGGCTTCGCGCGCCAGGGCAAGATGTCCCTCGTGGATGGGATCGAAGGTGCCGCCGAAGATCGCAAGTTTCAAGGAGTGAGCAAGCCCTCACTTTGCCCAACGGCCCCCGGCTGCACTAGGTCTTCTCGATCTTGACTGAATTGATGCGAACTTCCTTCACGGGACGATCGGCGCCGCCGCGCGGAACCTTGGAGATCTTTTCAACCACGTCGTAGCCTTCAATGACTTCGCCAAAGATGCTGTGCTTATTGTCGAGCCACGGGGTGGCTGCGACGGTCACGAAGAACTGGCTGCCGTTGGTGTTTGGTCCGGCGTTAGCCATGGAAAGGAAGCCAGCCTTGCTGTGCTTCAGGGTCGGATGGAACTCGTCGGCGAATTTGTAGCCGGGACCGCCACGACCCGTGCCTTCGGGGTCGCCGCCCTGGATCATGAAATCCGGAATGACACGATGAAAAACCGTGCCGTCGTAGAACGGCTTCCCGGTTTTGGAACCATCGGCAAGAGAAACAAAGTTGGCGACGGTATTGGGCACTTTGTCGGCGAAGAGCTTGACCTTGAACTTGCCTTCGGTCGTATCGAACGCAGCGTAGGTTTCGTTGGGCATCTTTTGAATTGAATTGTATCAGGATGGCTGTGGGGGCGACCACGCCGGTCGTCGGACATCTGCCCCGCGATGCGGGGACTATCGCCGACAACCGGGAGCCGCTAAACCCCGCAAAACACAAGCGCGCTCGACAAGCCGCCCCGGATTTGCTAAGATGTTAAAATCATTGTGGTACAACTGCCCGAACACACCATACATTCCACGCCGGCACGTCATACCCGCAGCACTATATCCGAGGAGTAAACCTAGGGAACTCTATGGCTTCTAACACGTATTCCCAGGGCGCCCAAGTCGAGCATCTGAAGTTCGGATTGGGAACGGTCCTGTCCAGCAGTGAAGAACGCATCGTGATCAAGTTTGACGATCATGGCGAAAAGAAATTTGTCACCACCCTGGTGATGGGCAGTTTAAAAAAGAGCGATCGGGCGGCACCTGTCGAAAAGAAGGGCACCCGCAAGAAAAAGGCTGTCGTGCCCGTTACGGCGTAGCACGCAGGATTTCAGAGGATATTTTCGTTGAACGCAAGCCAGAAACGGTTATTTGAAGAGGCCCGCAAGCGCAATCCGGACCTCAAGATGCCATCCGAGACCAAGCCGCCCGCGAATTGGTCGGAAGCCGACCTGCAGTTGGTGAAGCAGGGAGTCGGCGATAAAACCAGCAGGCCGGTGACTCCGGCTGCCGCCACCGGAGATGCCACGGGCGAAGCCCCCTCCGGCGAACAGAGCGGAAGCGTGGTGACCTACTTCGAAGCCAAGGGCTTCGGGTTCCTGCGCCCTGACGACGGGGGAAGGGACATCTTTTTTCACGTCTCACGCCTGTCGGAGGGCTTGGCCACAGACCTCCGCCCCGGCACGCGGGTGCTCTACGAACTGGGCATGGACCGCACCGGGAAGATGGCGGCAAGCAGCCTGCGGATCCCGCCGCCCGCCGCTCCTGCAGCGGCCGCGGAATAACAGCTATAATAGGAAGACTCCACAAGGTCCATCGCACGGATACCCTTGCGGGGTTGGTCTATCCTCATGTTCGACAACTTATCAGATAAACTGCAGCGGGTTTTCAAGAACCTGCGCGGCGAAGGTAAACTCTCGGCCGAAAACATGGAGAGTGCCCTGCGAGAAATTCGCATGGCGCTGCTCGAAGCCGACGTCAACTTCAAAGTTGTCAAACAGCTAATCGAGAACATCAAACAGAAGGCTGTCGGCGAGGAAGTGCTCAACGCCCTCTCGCCCTCCCAGCAGGTCGTCAAGATCGTTCATGAAGAGCTGATCAAGATCCTGGGCAGCCATGAATCCAAGCTGCGCTACGCCAACGAGCCGCCCAGCGTCTTCCTGATCGTCGGTTTGCAGGGCTCCGGTAAGACCACGTCGACCGGCAAACTGGCGCGATGGCTTTCCAGGAACGGCCACACGCCGATGATGGTGTCGGTGGACGTGTACCGCCCGGCGGCCCGTGAGCAGTTAAAGGTAGTCGCCCGCGATGTCGGTCAGCCCATTTATGAGGGCGTGCCCGGAGAGACGGCGCCGCTGGACCTGGCACGCTCGGCCCGGCGGGAAAGCGTCAATCGGGGACGCGACGTTCTGCTGGTGGACACAGCCGGCCGCCTGCATATCGATGACGACCTGATGGTGGAGTTGCAGCAACTCAAGGAACAACTCAACCCGGTGGAGATTCTGTTCGTGGCCGATGCCATGACCGGACAGGACGCGGTCAAGTCGGCTGACGAATTCCACAAGCGCCTCGGGATCACTGGCGTAATCCTGACCAAGATGGACGGCGACGCGCGCGGCGGCGGCGCTATTTCGATCCGTCACGTGACGGGTCAGCCCCTTAAATTCGTAGGCGTGGGCGAGAAGCTCGACGCGCTGGAACCGTTCTATCCCGACCGCGCGGCCAACCGGATCCTCGGCATGGGCGACATCCTCAGCTTTATCGAGAAGGCCGAGGAAGCCATCGACAAGAAGCAGGCCGTGGAAATGCAGCGAAAGCTCATCGAGAACGATTTCACCCTCGAGGACTTTCGCAATCAGCTCAAGCAAATTCGTAAACTGGGTCCGCTGGAATCGCTCCTCGGCATGATGCCCAAGGTAGGGATCCTGAAGGAGCTCAAGGACGTCAAGGTTGACGAGAACGAAATAAATCGTGTGGTGGCGATCATCGATTCGATGACGTTTCGCGAACGCGACAATCATATGATCATCAACGGAAGCCGGCGGCGGCGGATCGCCAAGGGCAGCGGCACTTCCGTGCAAGAAGTCAACCAGTTGTTGAAGCAGTACGGGCAGGCCAAGAAAATGATGAAGACTTTCTCGGGTGGCTTCATGGGCAAAAAGCTCGGTAAGATGAAGTTGCCCGGCGGGTTTCCATTCGGCAATCTGCCTTCTTAAATTTGAGAAAGGTTCGGGCAGGTCGTTCGGAGTTTGATAAGGATGACCGGCCCATATTGGAGTATTCATGCTGATGATTCGCCTGGCGCGATTTGGCGCTAAGAAGAAGCCGTTTTATCGTGTGGTGGTAATCGAGAAAGAGCGCGCCCGCAACGGCCGCAATCTGGAAGTGGTGGGACATTACAACCCGCTCACCACGCCGCCCCTGGTCATGTTGAAACATGATCGCGTCGAGCACTGGACCAGGAACGGGGCACAGCTTTCCGACACCGTGAAGCGCCTGGTGGAAAAGAACCCTCCCGTTCCCGCGCAACCGCTGGTCTAAACCGGGCGTCAAGCGTAAGGAATCGAACCCCCACCCTGGTTCTAGCACCCAGGTGCATAGCCGGGTTCGGTTACCATGAAGTTTGTGGAGGCGGGGTGAAATGAAACAGTTGGTTGAAGATATCGCGAAAGCTCTCGTCGACATCCCCGAAGAGGTCGTGGTCCGCGAGGTTGCGGGCGAACAGGTCACGGTCTTGGAATTACGCGTGGCCGCCAGCGATCTTGGGAAGGTAATTGGCAAACAGGGTCGGACTGCGCGCTCCATCCGTACCATTCTGGGGGCAGCGGGAATGAAGTTGAATCGCCGGTTCACTTTGGAAATCCTTGAGTAACGATGCAGAGACCGAATGGGTCGCAATCGCCCAGCTCGGCAAGACGCGGGGCAACCGGGGCGAAGTGACGGCGGTCGCGCTCAGCAACAAGCCGGAACGATATCAGGCACTGAAAGAAGTCTTCCTCTTCGCCCCCGACGGTCCCGCCGGGGGCGAAAAATACGAAGTGGAATCTACTTGGTTTCACATCGCCACCCTGGTGTTTAAGTTCCGCGGTGTCGATAGCATTTCCGATGCCGAGCGTTTATACGGCCGCGAAGTGCGTATCCCTGCCACCCAGCGTGTCACGCTGGATGAGGGCGAATATTTCCAATCCGATCTGATCGGCTGCGAGGTCGTGGACCGGCGGACCGGTGAATCCATCGGCCGGGTGACGGGCTGGGACGATGGCGGCGGCTCGGGTTTGCTGATCGTGAACGACGATCTGCTGGTTCCGTTCGCGCGATCCATCTGTGTGGAGATCGATCCGGCTGCCAAACGGATCGTCGTAGAATTACCTGAAGGACTGAAGGACCTGAACCGCCCGTGATTTTCCATGTGCTGACGATCTTCCCCGAGTTCTTCGAGGGACCGTTCGCGTATGGCGTGGTCAAGCGCGGCAAAGACGCCGGGCTGCTGGATATCCGCATACACAACCTGCGAGACTGGACCCACGATCGCCACCGCACGGTGGACGACCGTCCCTTCGGCGGCGCCGAAGGCATGGTGCTCAAGTGCGAACCCATCTTCGACGCCGTGGAATCCATCTGGCCGGAACGCAATACCGGGCAGAAGATCGTGCTGCTTTCCGCACAGGGACGCTTGTTCGATCAATCTCTCGCCAATCGCCTACTGAAGGAGAGTTCGGAGTTGCTGCTGGTTTGCGGACGCTATGAGGGCGTGGACGAGCGTGTGGCCGAGCACCTGGCGGACGAAGAGATCTCGATCGGCAACTACGTCCTCAGCGGCGGAGAACTGGCGGCGGCGGTAGTGGTCGACACGGTGGCGCGCTTGTTGCCGGGGGTGCTCGGCAACGAGGCGTCGTCGGCCTTCGAATCTTTCCAGGATACGGGCCATGGCGAAGGCTTGCTGGACTGCCCGCATTGGACGCGACCCGCCGAGTTCCGCGGCTGGAAAGCCCCGGAAGTGCTGCTTGGCGGCAATCACGACGAGATCCGCAAATTCCGCAGGAAGATCGCGAGGGAGAAGACCGAAAGGCTGCGACCGGATCTGCTCCCGTAAGGCACGGTTTCGAACCGTGGGGCGCACGATGCTACTCCACGTAGTTTTGCACGTACAGATCGCGCGACAGGTGCTCGGCGCGCGCCTTCTTTTCCATGCGAACGGCCTCGTCGTGACTCATGCGGCCACCGAGTGCGACAAGGTAGTAGCCCTGCTTCTCTTTCGGTGAAAACACCGTGGCTTCGAGACGCGGGTGGCGCTGGTTGATCTGCTCCACTTTCTTGACAGCGGCGGCGCGGGTCCGGAAAGTGAATACGATCACGCGCCACATTCCTTCATTTGCCGGAGCGGGCTTGGACGCCGCCCGGGCCGGCTTGGACACCAGCTTGGAGACCGGCTGGGACACCGGCTTGGGTGCGACTTGGTGGCGTGGATACCCCTTCTCCAGCAGGCCTCGCTTTGGGAGGCGCCGCCGAAACCGCCAGGGCGTGGGAGACGGTTGCGCCGGCACATCGGAAGCGGAATAGAAGTGCAGGCCGAGAATCAGTGCGACGACACCGGCTGCGCCCAGCGGAATCCACTTGGGAAAACGGTTGGCCGGAGGAGGCGGGACATCTGGCGCAAACGGCGTTGGGGGCGCGTCGTCCGGCGCTAGCGGCCGCGTTAACGCTTCCGGTGGGGGCGGAATTTCGGCCGGAGCCACCGGCTCTGCCGCGTGGCCGGGGCGGGGAAGGGCACCCAAAACCTGCGCCAGAATGTCAGTGCTCCGCGCCATCGTGCAGGGGGAAATCTTGAACCAGAATGTCCGCAGTTCCTCGCGGTTCCCGGTAGCGCCCACCGCTTCGCCAAGTGCATCCGTCGAGAGCTTGATCTGGTCGCCCACGGCTACCACGTGCTCCGGGTCGAGTTCGCAATGCACCAGGCCCTGGCTCTTCAGGTAGTCCAGTGCGCCGGCCGCCGCTTCGAGCACTTCGCGCGCTTCCGCTTCCGACAGGGGCGACTGGGCAAGCGCGGAGGCCAGCGAATCGTCGGCATATTCGAACACCGCGTATAGTACACCTTCACCCGCGAGCTCAGCGCGACCGCAATCAAGCAGGGCGCGCAAATTCGGATGCTGCAAGCGGCGGGTTCGTTCCCACATCGCGAGTTGCGCATCGGTATTCACGGCGGACTCGGGCACCAGCTTGACCGCGGCGCGGCGGCCGTCGGCAGCGCACGAAGCTTCAAAATACCCGGCCGTATCATCGCCGCTCGTCCACCGTTCGAGAAGATAATCGCCGGGCAGGGAGACACCTTCCCAGTGTTCCCGCAATTGAGTCATGTCTTTATCATAGCGAGGACTGCCTGGCCAACATCCGCTTTCTCAAAGGGAAGCCAGCGCATCGCGCACGGCACGCAGCAGGGCTTCCGGATCGATGGGTTTGGGCAGCGTTGCGGCGGCACCGAAGCGGCGCGCGGTTTTCAGGAACGACCCGCCAAAGGCTCCGGAGATAACGATCACCGGCAAGGCGGGACGTTCAGCCCGCAGACATTGCAGGGTCTCGAGCCCTTCCCGTTCCGGCATCACCAGGTCGGTGATCACCAGGTCGATTGCCTGCCGCTCGATTTCTCGCATGCCGATCTTGCCGTCTCCGGCCTCGGTCACAAGATACCCTGCGCTGGTCAGAATCCGGCGCAGAAATCCGCGGACCGCCGGGTCATCGTCAATCACCAGAAGCCGGCTCCGCGGCCCGCCCGAGCCAAGCACCTGTCTGACTTTGGCGGACAACTGCGCCGCGCCAAAAGGTTTGGGCAGGTATTCCATTCCCGGTTCGAGCGACCCTTGAAGGGTGATCACATCGGCGGTGTACCCGGACGTGTACAGAACTTTCAGAGCGGGCCTCTCTTTCGTCAGGCGGTCCGCCAGTTGGCGCCCATTCAGCCCCGGCATGATCACATCCGTTACCAGCAGATCGATCTTGCCGCGGTAATTGGCGCTAAGCTCCAATGCCTGTTCCGCGTTTGCGGCCTCGAGTAAGTGATAGCCGCTGGCTTTCAGTATGGCGAGTGCCATCCGCCGCACATCGGTCTGATCCTCGACGATGAGCAGCGTCTCCTCGCCGCGCTCGGCATCGCCGTCATACCGCGTTACTGGGACGTCGGCCGGCGCCTCTTCTGTCAGTGGTAGCCAGATCTCGAACCGCGAACCGCTTCCCCGCGAACTCTGCAGGTCAATCCAACCGCCCGCCTGGCGCACGATGCCATACGCAGTGCTCAGCCCGAGTCCGGTGCCCATACCCACTCCTTTAGTAGTAAAGAAAGGTTCGAAAATCCTTTTTTGGATCTCCGGGCTCATTCCAGCGCCCTTATCAGCGACCGAAAGTACTCCATAGGGGCCCGGCCGGACCTCGGGGCGCCCTGCTGCCGGCTTGTCGATTTCCCGGCTGGCGGTTTCGATCACAATCTGGCCGCCGCCTGGCATGGCATCGCGCGCGTTGATCACCAGGTTCATCAAGACCTGGCCCATCTGTGATGGGTCCGCCATCACGTTAGCGGGTCGCGCGTGCAAACGGGTAACGATCTCGACATCTTCGCCGATCAACCGCCGCAGCAACTGTTCCGCGTCCGTGACCACCTGATTGAGGCTGAGGACTCGCGGCGTCGCAATTTGCTTGCGGCTGAACGCCAGCAATTGCTGCGTGATTGTTGCGGCCCGTCCGCCCGCCGCGCGGATCTCTTCCAGGCTGTCGCGAATCTCCGCGCTGGCGTCGGGAGCGGTCAGGAGCATCTCGCAATATCCATTGATCACGGTGAGGTAATTGTTAAAATCGTGCGCTACGCCGCCCGCCAGCAGGCCTACGCTTTCCATCTTCTGGGCGTGGCGCAATTGCTCTTCCAGCCGCGCATGCTCTTCTTCAGCCCGCTTGGCAGCGGTGATATCACGGTAGAACAGCAGCCCAGCCGGGCGCCGGTCGATGTCCATCCCCACGGCAGAAACGGCCGCCCAGAACTCTTCGCCGTTTAACCGGATATACCGCCGCTCCACTACCGGCGAAGGGCCGCCGGCGGCAAGATCTCCCCAGCGCTGCTGCAGGCTGTCACGTTCCTCGGGACACACGCGTTCCAGCAGGGAACGGCCTACCAGATCGGTGGGCGTGGCCGCGCCAAACATACGCTCAGCCTCAGGGTTGGCATAGGTGATGAGCATTCCGTCCGCCACCAGGATGCCGTACGGCGCGCTCTCCACCAACTGGCGGAAGCGGGACTCGCTCTCGGAAAGCTCCAGTTCGGCGCGCTTCCGGTCGCTGATATCGCGAATGATGCTCTGCTGGAGAATCCGGCCTTCAACCTCGATGCTTCGCGTGCTGACTTCCACGGCAAACTCACGGCCGTCTCGCCGCAGGTGTACGGTCTCAAAGATCAGTGAACCGCGTTCTCTAGCCAACGCCCATTCGGTGCCCAAAACCTGCCGGCTCGAAGGCCCGCGCAATTGCGCGATATTCATACCTTGGAGTTGCTCGAGGCTATAGCCGTAAACGTCGGCGGCCCGGTCGTTGGCCGTCACTATGTTGCTGTCGGCATCGAGCAGCAGGATTACATCATTGGCAAACCGGCTCAGATAGTTATACTGTTCCAGCAGTCCGCGATGAGCGATTTCGGATTCATAGCGCTCCCGGTACAGATTGAGCTGCTCGCGCCGCCACAGGATGAGCACCAGCGCGCCGGCCGTCAGAATCAGCGAAATCGCTGTCACGCCCAGTAAAATAAACTTCCGCCGGATCGGCTCGCGCACCTCGTCGGCGTCCAGTTTGGCGATCAGAAACCACGCAGTGTCCGGCACCGGACGCAGCGCGGCAAAGATCGGTATGCCCTCATAATCCACCGCTTCTACATTCCCCTCACGACCCTGTACCGCCATCACCGCAGCCACTTCGCTCCGGCTGAAAGGAATCCGCGGGTGCATCGTGTCGGGCAGACCGCGAAGCGAGTTGAGGCAGACCACCGAATCGCCTTCCCGCCGCACCAGGAGAACCTCTCCGCTGCGCGAGGGCACCGGCCACCGCTCAATCGGATACAGATAGTCTTTGGGATCGATCGAGAGCAGCAATCCGCCGAATATCGGACGCCCGGCGCCGGCACGCAGCGGAAGGTTGAGCCCCAGATGGGCGGCGCCCGGTGATTCTGCAGCATCAAAGTCGCGCTCCACGATGTCGCCCGCGTCGGTCACTCTCTGCATAAGGGCTTTGAGGTGACCGGGATCACCAAACTTGTGCCCTTCCCAAATCACCGGTTGACCTGCGGGATCTACGAGCACAGCTCCGGCGTACCGCAAATTCGTGCAGATCGAACGCATGTAGCCGGCTGCCGCCTCACGCTCCAGGCTCGTCGCCTTCCTCTCGATCGCACGCTGCAGGCCGGCCAGCGTGAAGGTGTCGGCCATGATCGCGCGCGCCTCACCCATGCGCACCTTACGGGACTCGGCGATCTGCCTGACCTTGGTGTCGGCGATGGTCAGCAACTGGGTCTGAACGCCGCGCTCCAATGCCTCTTTTTGGGTGACGTAAAATCGCCAGGTCACGCCGCCAATAGCCGCAGTCAAGATAGCGAACAATCCGAATAGAAGGTGAGGTGCCAACCTGGAAGAGGGCAACGCCTTTCCGTGGGCCTGACGACTTGGCATGGGGACTGGGCCCAGCATACCAAAACTATCGTCATTGCTCCTTTATATCTTTAGCCCGCGCACGCAGACCCAGTCTCTTGAGCAGCGCAACTGCTTCGCCTCGCTCCGCCGCGGTAAGTCCGTCGGTGGCAGCCTCCATCGCGGCCACGTGATCCTGAAACGCACCCTCGATCAGTTTCCTGCCGGCCTCTGTCAGATGTACCACCCGAGCACGCCGGTCCGATGCGGAAGTGCACCGCTCCACCAGCGACTTGCGCTGCAGCCGGTCGATCGCTGCCGTAATCGATCCGCTACTGAGATGCACTAGTGCGCCGATAGCGTTCACCGGTGTCGGCCCCTTATGCAACAGCGTCTCCAGCACGGCAAAATCCGAAAATCCCAGTCCCAGGGAGTGGATATGTCGTTCGGCGTGACAGCGAATCGCTTCGTAGGCCTTCCATAGTACCAGCCACAGGTGAATACCCGTCGAGTCCATAAAGGAGTCCTCAAAGCTGAGTCTAGCACTGATTGTCTCGATATGGAGATAACCGTGGATCAACAGTGCCTGCACGGGCAATGCTCTAAATCCCACCAATCCGCTGAAAAAAAAGGGTCAAAATCACCCTTTCTCGGTTAAAGTATATCTAGACATCGATGCGAAAGGTACCCAGCTTGCTCCCCAGCGGCGGCGGTTCCGGCCGGGCACTCGACCTAGCCCGAGTGCTCCTGGTGCATGGCGATCTTGCACCGCGATTGGCTTTGCAGACCATCTTGCAGGCCGGCGGATACTCCGTGGATGTGGCCGCATCCCCGGCGGAAGCGCTTACCAAATTGGACGAAGGCCGTTATTCCCTGGTACTTAGCGACACACGGGTGCCGCGCAATGTCCTGGCGTATGCCCGCGTGAAAGAATATCGTCCGGCAACTGCGCAAGTGACTTCGTACGAACCTTCCCGCAAGGGCCGGCCCGCTCCCGGCCGTCACAGCCTCTCCATCTATACGGAAAACCTCCCTAATCTGCTGGAAGAGGTCGCTGAGTTGATTGGCGTCCGCGCCTGCCGCCGGTACCGCCCGCTGCGCACCGCGAGCTAGCCTTCGGCCCCGCCGTTTTCAGTTCCCCTAAAACACTATCGGCCTGCCCCGGTTGGGACAGGCCGATCATTTCCCGCCAAGTGTAGCGCTGGCGCTCAGCGCATCACTTGTGACCGCCGCCGCCGCCGGAGCCGTGCCCGCTGGAGGCGCTGCCCGCCGACGAAGAGGCGCTGGTTCCCGACGAAACCGCCGCCGTGGAGGAAGAAACCGAACTCGTGGACGTGGACATGGCGCCCGAATAGCCGCTTGAAGTCTGCGACATCCCCGTGTACGCTCCGATATTGCCCCCGCCGAAGCCGCCGCCATTGTTGTACATCGGCGGAGGCACGTAGAAGGCGCGCATCACATTATAGGGACTCCAATAACGGTAGCCGTAAGGGCTGTAGATATTGGCGCCGCACGGGATGTAGGTAACCAGGCCGTACCATGGGTTGTAGCGCCAGCTATTGCACGGATTCATGCAGGGGCTATTCGTGGTACCCACGCCATTAATGGCCGCGAAGCCGCTCGGCACAAAGCTGTTCGGAGCGCATCCGTAATCGTGTACCTGTTTGGCGGAGGAGGCATTCGCCATGGCGATCAGTTCTGCCCGGCGCTTGGCCCAGTTGTCCATCGCGTCCGTCGCTTCCTTGTCGAATTTCTCCACAGACGCCGTGTTGGTATCGATCATCTTGCCCGCACCCACCAGCGTGCTCTGGCCGTTGACGGTTACCCCCAACACGCCATCGAACACCTTGATGCGCGACTGATCGATATCGAAGCGGTACAAGCCGCGCTTGGTAATTACCACCGTGGCATCCTTGGCCATCAGCGTCAGGTTATTATCCTTCTGGATTTCGGCAACTTCCACGATGTGCGTACCGCTGAGCAGGTCCACTCGCGTGTCGATCAGGCGGTTTGTCAGCATTTTGAAGCTGGAATTGTCGCCGGTGCGCAGGATGGTGCCCAACGTCAGCAGCACCTCCGCTCGCCCGTCTTCGGTGCGCAGGACTGCATTCTCCTTGACCTCGGTCAATTTAGTTTCTGACGGCTGCACCACCTGATCGCCTACCATCACCTTGCCGATGACGTAGGAGACCACTCCGGATTTCGCTGAAATCACGGGTTGCGCAAGTGCGGAAATCGCACCGAGCGCGAGGACCGCCACGAAGAGAGATGCTTTCCAGACCGGCTTCATAACCACCTCGCTAATCCTACATCTCTAGAGTGAGGATTTTCGGGACTGTTGTCAACAAGTGGACAGGTGTATCTTTCGGGCTACAGTGCAAATCCACAGAATGTTACAAGCGCACGATCTTAGTTGAGTTGACGCCCTTCAGAGCGTTGCGCGTGTCCACTATCAGTCGGGAGCGCTCCACCAGTCCCGGATAGTCAAAGGCAGCGTGATCGGTGATAATCACCACACAATCGGCATCGGCTGCGACGGATTCAGGCGACGCCTCAAGGTGCAGCCCTTCCAGTTGCAGCCGCGACACGTGCGGGTCGCTGTATGTAAGGATGCCACCGCGCCGCTGCAACAACATCATCACGTCCAGCGCGGGTGACTCCCGCATGTCGTCGATATCGCGCTTATAAGCCACGCCCATAACATGGATCTTCGCGCCCCTCACTGGTTTGGAGGCATCATTCAGCGCATTCTGTACCTTATCGGCGACAAAATGCGGCATCTGCCCATTGATATAACCCGCCAGTTCGATAAAGCGCGCCTCGATGCCGGCCTGCTTGGTCTTCCAGGACAAATAAAACGGATCGATCGGAATGCAATGCCCGCCCAGTCCCGGTCCCGGATAGAACGGCATGAATCCGAATGGCTTGGTGGCCGCGGCATCGATCACTTCCCAGACGTTGATCCGCATGCGGTCGCACATCAGCGCGATTTCGTTCGCCAACCCGATGTTGATCATGCGGAAAGTATTTTCCAGCAGCTTGACCATCTCGGCCACCTGAGTGGAACTGACCGGCACTACATGTTCCAACGCCTGCGCGTAGAACAAGCGTCCCATTTCCGTACATTCCGGAGTGCAACCACCCACTACTTTGGGAATATTGGCGGTCTGGTACTTGGGATTGCCCGGATCCACGCGCTCCGGCGAGAAACAAAGGTAAAAATCCCGGCCCACTTCGAGTCCGCTCTTGGCCAGGATCGGCAAGACCAATTCGTCCGTAGTCCCCGGGTATGTGGTGGATTCCAGAATGATCAGCATCCCGGCATGAAAATAGTGTCCGATCTCAGCACACGAAGACACGATGAAGCTCATGTCCGGATCTTTGGTTTTGCGCAGCGGTGTGGGCACGCAGATATTGATCGTGTCGAGTTCGAGAACTGCTGAAAAATCCGAGGTGGCACGCAATTTGCCCGAGTCCACCAGCGGTGCCAGGACGGCGCTGGGAATATCCCCGATATAGGAATCGCCCGCGTTGACGCGGCGCGTCTTCTCCTCGCTGATATCGATGCCGGTGACCGTGAAGCCGGCCTTTGCGAACTCCACCGCCAGCGGCAGTCCTACGTAACCCAACCCGACAATTCCAACGCGCGCACGCCTGGTGCGGATTTTCTCGGCCAAAATCTGCCCTGTGGCCACGGGCATGGTATCGAGTGTTGGCTCAGTCATCAAGCATGTATTCTCGCATATCGTCCGCGAACGCGGCGAAAAGACAGCCACCGAAACTGCCGGCAGTACTACCCCAATACACGGCGTACCATGGCGCTCAACTGTTCGGCGGTGAACGGCTTCTGAAGGTACTCCACCGATTCGTCCAACACCCCGTCGCGGCTCATGATACGGTCGGTGTAGCCCGACATGAATATCACCTTGGTTTGCGGCCGCAGCCGGGCCATGTGTTCCGCCAGTTCCCTGCCGTTCATACCGGGCATGATCACATCGGTCAACATCATGCGGATCTCCCCGTCGAATCGCTGCGCCACATCGATCGCCTGGCCGGCATCGGACGCTTCCAGCACATCGAATCCCATGTTGCCTAAAATCGTACTGGTCAAGCGAAGCACATCCTCCTGGTCTTCCACCAGCAGCACGGCGCCTGATACCTGGGATATCCTGCGCTCCTCACCGGCCTCGATATCGGGGCTCTCTACCGCGTTCATGCGGGGAAAGTACAAGTTGAATGCCGAGCCGTGTCCCGGCTGGCTGGCCACTGTCACGTGCCCACCGGCCTGCGTGACCACGCCGAAGACGGTGGCCAGACCAAGCCCGGTCCCTTTGGTCACGCCCTTAGTAGTGAAGAACGGCTCGAACACGTGCTGGCGCGTGCGGTCGTCCATACCCACGCCGGTATCGGACACGCTCAAGCGCAAAAAGTCGCCCTCGGCCTCGCGCGCATTGCGCGTTTCGATGATCAACTCGCCGCCCCGCGGCATGGCCTCGCGGGCATTGATCACCAGATTCATCAAAACCTGATGAATCTGACCGCGGTCGGCGCGAATGGTCCACGCTTCGGCATCCAGGCGAACCCCGAGCTTGATGTCTTCGCCGATTACGCGCTGCAGCATGCCCTGCGATTCGCGGATCAGCGAATTCAGGTTCATGGCACGCGGCTGTCCGATCTGTCTGCGGCTGAAGGCCAGCAATTGCTGCGTCAACTCCGCGCCGCGCTCGCCTGCGTTGCGGATCTCGCTCAAACCGGATCGCACCCCAGGAGCGAGTTTCGTATCCCCCAGCAGTAGGTCGCTGTAACCGGTGATGATCATCAGCAGATTGTTGAAGTCGTGGGCGATTCCACCGGCCAGACGCCCGAGGCTTTCCAGCTTCTGCGATTGCAGTAACTGCTCCTCAAGGCGCTTGTGGTCGGTGATATCCAGGAAGGAAACAATAACCCGTGACCAATCGCCGGGCGAGGGCTCCACCGAGACGATCATGGTGACGCTGCGCCGTTCGCCGCGGAAGGTTTGGGTGTCGAATTCGGTGCGGAACATTGAGTTCTGCGTTGCGAGCGCACCGATTTCCTGGCAAACTACCTCATATGCCGGGTCGTCGAAGATCCGGTTCAAGTCGCCCACCAGTTGCTCGCGGGTCGCGCCGTAGAATTCGCGCGCCGCGCGGTTTACGTCGAGCACGCGGATCCGGCGCACGCACTCCTCGGCATCGGCGCGATGGCTCGACAGATGCGCGTGGATGTCGATCACTCCGCGTGCCGTCAGCTCGTCGATAAATTTCTTGACGCTGGAAAAGTCTTCCTCCCACATGGGGAACGGCGAGTCCTCGAACAACGTGCGATAGCGCTCTTCGCGAACGCGCAGCATTTCCTCCGCCATGCGCCGTTCCGTGACTTCACGCTCCCGCCCCTGCACTCCCACCTGACATCCGGTATCGTCCAGCAGCGGGCCCCAGGAAGCCGACATCCATTTGACGCGCCCGTCCCTGGTGATCAGGCGGTATTCCTCCTCGTGGAAGGAATGCCCCTCGAACAGGCGGTCCCAATAGCCGAGCATGCGGTCGCGATCTTCAGGGTGCACCCAGCAGATGAAATGTTCCCTCTCCAGATCGGAAAGCGAGTAGCCGGTGAGCGTATGCACCGCGGGGTTGACATAGGTCAGACGCCGGCCCATGTCATAGGCAATCACCATTTCAGTAAGGTTCCTGGCCATGGAGCGAAAACGCGCGTCGCTTTCGCGCAGCGCCTGTTCTAACTCATGGCGTGCCGCCACTTCGCGAGCTAGTTGCTCCTCCAACTCCTTGATACGTTGCTCTGAATCGGACATTTCCGGCCGGTCGCTTCCACTATGATAACGGTTGTAACCCGCAATCCCGGCAAGAAGCGCTGTCGATGCGCGCTACCCCAGTACTTCCAGTACTCGAATCTGGTCCCCTCTCATATCCAAGGTCTCTATGATTTAGCGGTGGCTCGCGTAATAATCCTCTTCATATCTGACAGGGCTTCGGTAATACCAAAGCCAAAATTTCAAGGATTGGTGAACAAACGTGAACACACTGCACAACTTCTGGAACGATGAACAAGGACAGGATCTTATCGAGTACACCCTGCTGATGGCTTTCGTCGCCTTGGCTTCCGCAGCTCTTTTCCTGGGCGCCGGCGGCAGCATTAAGGGCATCTGGTCCACCACTAACAGTCAGCTTGTCGCCGCTAACACGAGCGCGAGCTAAACACAAAACCCTTCTCCCGCGGAGCAGGCCTAATACTGCTCCGCGCAATTCTTCCTTCCTGCTTCCAAACCAGTTCAAGATCCCCAAGACCCTTCAGGCATGCATTATGCCCTTGGACTTAATCGATTCGGAACGTCACCGAACGGCCTGACGCTTCCAACTCAGGGTGATTACACGCACTCGCTCGTTCGCCCGCGCTGCTCGCCACCTCCAACGAAGCGGGCGACGCCGATCGATCCCGTAGCAGCGCTACACGGAGAGTGAGAATCCAGCCACTTGCCTCCGCCGGTATCCGCTGGTTGGTATGGGAATTGCCCTTCTTGCGCGTATGGATAATGAGCCGATATTCAGGTCTGCCGCATCCCAGTCATTACAGGGCGGGAGAACAGGTCGGTATCACTTTCCCGTGTGTCGGTACATTCTTATTGGAGGTAACTAATGCAGAGCAAAATGGTAGGTCTCATGGCAGGTATTGGTGTGGGCACGTGCTTGATGTATCTTTTGGACCCCGACCGGGGAAAGCAGCGCCGTGCACAGGTTCGCGACCGCGCCAAACGCACGTCGCGGCAAATCGGCCGTGCGGCAAAGTCCATCGACAGGACTGCGCACGACATTGCAAGGGGCACTGACGCCATCACCAGACGCGTCTTCACGTGGAAGCGGAAAGCCTTGCGCCTGGTGGCGTAGCCCTCGAGTCTTTTCGGTGGGGCAGGCGTTCCGCCTGCCAACCGCCGTTCTAGTATCGCCAGCTTCGCGACGCCTCGCGCATTTCCTGGCGGAATCTGCTCATCTCGCGAGCGAATTCAGACCTCGCTTGGCGCGCCTCATTCCGCCATTCGCGATTGGCCGAGTCCAGTTCCCGTCGCACGTCGCGGCGGGCCTGCGCTACCTCGCGCCTCGCTTCCAACCGCGCGCGCCGCGCCTCCGCCATCGCCTCGCGCGCTTCTTCACGTCCTTCCCAACGCCAGTCCGCCAGCGCCGGTATCACCAGCAACAGTGCAATTGCTACATACTTCATCGCGCCTCTCCTTTATTCGTATCGCAACGCCTGAATCGGATCGATTGTGCTGGCGCGCCGCGCGGGCAGAAGGCCTGCCGCCGCCGCCACTGTCGCCAGAATTACCAGCGCCGCCACGGCCGAGGCGATATCGGTAGCCTTGACGCCGTATAACTGTGTCGAGACATATTTACTTACCCCGATCGCCGCCGGAATCCCGATCGCCAGCCCCGCGGCCACCAGCACCAGCGTCTCCCGCATCACCATCCAGACAACCCGCGCCTGCGGCGCACCCAGCGCCATGCGGAGCCCGATCTCCTTCGTGCGGCGCGCCACCATGAACGCCATGACGCCGTACAACCCAAGCGCCGCCAGCACGGTCGCCAGCAGACCGAAGGCCGCCGAAAGCACCGCGATCAGGCGCTCCGTGCTCAGCGTCTCATCCAGTTGCCGCGCCAGGGTCTTCATCTCGTAGACCGGCATGCCGCTATCCAATTCCCTCACCTTATTGCGCAGCACCCCAAACATGCTCTTCGAGTCCATGGACGTCCGTACATAGAACGCCACCCCGGCCGGGTAGTCGGACTGCGAGAAAGGCACGAAGACCTGGCGGTGTACGCCCTCCCGCGGACCCTCGTAAAGCGAGTCCTCCGTCACCCCCACAATCTCCATATCCAGTTTCGATTTGGGACCATCGCCGAAGCCCACGTGACGGCCCAGCGGGCTCTTGTCGCCGAAGAAGTGCGTGGCGAACTTGCGATTCACAATCGCCACAGTCAGCTTTTTCCCGCTGTCGTGTTCGTTGAAATCGCGCCCCTCCATCAGCGGCACGCCCATGGTTTTCCAGTAGTCGCTCGAGATGCCGTTCATGAAGGCCTGGTTGTCTTCATTGTCCTGATTCTTGTGGCCCTCCACCGACATGGTCGAATCCCACTCGCCGCCGCTCAGCACCGGCACCATGGCGAACCCCGCCGATTTCACACCCGGGGTTGCCCGTAGATTGTCCAGCAGTTGCCGGTAGAAGGATTGCAGGCGCGGCAGTGTGTAACCGCTCAGCGCCGGGTCCACTTGAAAGGTCACCAGGTTGTCCATGGATTGAAAGCCCGCATGGGTCTGCTTCAGATTCGCCAGCGTGCGCACGAACAGTCCGGATCCCACCAGCAGCAGAAACGAAAACGCCACCTGCGCGGTCACCAGGGTTTTCCGCAGTTTCACCGAACCCCCGCCGCCGCTAACCGCGCCCACCACGTCCTTGAGCGTGTTCCACAAATCCACCTTGAGCGATTGCAGCGCCGGGGCCAAGCCGAACAGCACGCCGGTGAGCAGCGCGAGCGCGCCGTTGAAGGCCAGGATGCGCAGGTCAGGCGCTGCGCGCAGCATCAGCGTGGAGCTGTCTCCGGGAAGGAAGTGCAGCAGGCCGCGGATCATGGCCACGGAGAGAAATAGCCCGACCACGCCGCCACCCAGCGATAACGCCAGGCTCTCGATCAGCAACTGCCGCAGCAATTGCCAGCGTGAGGCGCCCACCGCCAGGCGCACCGCCACTTCCTTCTGTCGCGAAATCGCGCGGGCAATCATCAGGTTCGCCACGTTGAAGCAGGCGATCAACAGCACCAGCCCCACCATGCACATCAGCACGGTCAGGGCGGTCGAGTAGCTGCGCCGCATCTCCGAATACCCGTTCGCCGCCGGCTCCATCTGGACCTTTCTTTTCAGGAAGCGGTCCCGGTTGTAGGCCGAAATGTCCTTCAGCTCTTTTTGCGCCAGCTCTTCGCGCAAAATCTGGATAAATAGCGGCTGCAACGACGCTTGGGAAGACGTCACCGTGAACTGCGGCTTCATGCGCGCAAAAATCTGGATCCACTGGCTGCGCCGGTCGCCGATATCGTCCCACCCCGGCGTCATCAGCGGCTTCATCTGTATGGGAATGCGGATCTGCGGCGAGCGCGCCGGGTCGAGCCCCGTGAAGCCCGCGGCGGAGACACCCACGATGGTCATGGGATAGTTGTCCACCAGGAGCTTCCGCCCTATGACGCTCTGGTCTGCGCCGAAGCGTGTCACCCAATATTCGTGACTCAGCACCACCGACGGATGGCCCTTGTACACCCGATCGTCCTCTTCAGGAGAGAACACGCGCCCCACCGCCGGACGCACGCCCAGACTCTGGAAGTAGTTGCCCGACACCAGTTCCGCATCTACGCGCTCGGTCTGGCCGCTGAAGCTTAACGAAACCGCCGTGCTGAAGCGGCAGAACACGCTGGAGAACGCCTGCGCCTTCTTCTGGAAATCCTCATACATCGGGTAAGACGCCATGCGTGGTCCGCGATTGCTACCCATGTGCGGCCCGGTCGACCAGATCATGACTAGCTGCTCGGGCTGCGCGACAGGCAGCAGGCGCAACATCAACTGGTCGATCAGCGTGAAGATGGCGGTGTTGGCGCCGATGCCGAGGGCAAGCGACGCTACGGCGACCAGGGTGAATAGTGGACTCCGCCGCAAGCTGCGCAGGGCAAATCTGAGGTCAAACAGAAATCGGGCCATGGCTTAACAGATAAGTACGACGCACGGCCAGAAAAGTTTGCAAAAAGTAGCCGAATCTAACCAACGCACTCCAGGATATAGTATTTTTGGCCGTCTTCGCGCGCGATTTGTCCCACAATCGACCACTCGTGTCCGTCGGCCAGGTAGATGCGGCGATACGAATCGTACTCCACGCCGATTTCCATGCGCAGCCGCTGCTGCTCCACTTCGCGTGTATCCCCCAGCCCCCAGGAATTCTTGGCGATCGGAAAGTGTAGGACAGAGCCTTTTCTCTTCCTTCCTTGCGTCGTCCGTCATCTTGTCAACCCTACCGCCGCGAAAGATCGCGTAATGAAATATCCTTGAACCGCATATTGCCTACCCCGCCAGAGTGCAGCTGCAGTGCGATCCCCCCATCGAACGATTTCGGCCTCGGGTCGGTGAAATCGATTACCGTGATCCCGTTGAGGATGCACACCATGTGATTGCCCTCCACCTTCATCAGCATGTCGTTCCAATCCCTGGGGCGCATCACGTACTCATACTCCGGCGAAGGCCACGCGATCCAGCCGCGGTCGTCGCCATACAGTCCGCCGGTATGGTGGTTCTCGGTGCGGTCGATTTCGAACTGCATGCCCGACGCCACATCCACCGTGCCGGGCTTGAAGCGCGTGTGAAAATAGATTCCGCTGTTGCCATCGTCCTCGCACTTGAAGCGCAGCGACAGCCAGAAGTCCTTGTAGTCCTTTTCGGTCATGAGGTAGCCGTACTGTTTGGTCACCCCCTGCCCGTGGATCGTGCCGTCTTCGACGGTCCACTTTTCGTTACCGACATTGGTCCAACCCGTGAGATCTTTGCCATTGAACAGCGACACCCATTGTTCGTTGGGCAGCAGGTTGGCTTTGTTCCTCGGTGTCTGTGCCAGGAAAATCACCGGCAGCGCGAGTATTACAATCAGTCTTCGCATCACAACTGGTTCTATCATAAATAACAGTGCCGAAACGAGTGGACGCCGTACCTTTTTTTCGCCCCGAGCTCGAAGAGCAGCGTTATCTGCCCGAATGCCCTCTCGTGATCGGCGAATCGCTCCTCTGGATTTCCATCCAGTATGCTAAAGACCGCCCGCAGGGTGGCATCAACGTCCTGGACCTCTTCACCCGCGAAAACGTACACCACCCGCTGCCCGGTCGTCCCGGATTCTTCACCGAAACCGCCGACCCGGGGGTCCTGCTGGTCGGAATGGAGCGCCGCCTGGTGCGCTACGACCTGAATCGCCGCACCATCACCGAGACTCTCGCCCACATCCCCGAAGACCCGCGCGTCATTATCAACGACGGCATCGCCGTCCCGGGCGGGGTCATCTTCGGCACCAAGCACCTCGAATTCCGCGAACCGGTCGCCGCGCTCTATCGCTACGACCACGCCACTCGCCAGGTGCGTGAGTTGCTCGGCGGGCAGGTCTGTTCCAACGGGAAATACCTGCATGACGGACTGCTCGTGGATATCGACACCCAGCCTAAGACGATCACCGAATACCGCTACGATGGCGAGTTGCACCGCCTGCGCCTCGTCGTGCCGCCCGACTCGCTGCCCGCCCTTCCCGACGGCCTCCGCCCCATGCCCGACGGCCAGAGCGTAGTCGTCGCATTCTACAACCCGGCCCGCGTCCCCAATGGCATCGCGCAGGAGATCCGGCTCTCGGATGGCAAAGTTCTCACCGAGTTCATTGTCTCCGGGTCGCCGCGCGTGACCTGTCCCGCCGTGTGGGAACTGGATGGCGTCACGTGCCTGTTTTTCACCACGGCCATCGAGGGCATGCCGGACGAAACGCGCGCCATCGCCCCCGAAGCCGGCACCATCTTTATGGCCGCACTGCAAACGCCCGAGGAACCATCATGAACTTAAATCGACGAGATTTCATCGTGGCGCCCGCCGCCCTGCTCGCCACCGACCTGTTATCCGCCGCCGACCCCGTGGTTCCCTGGCAGCGCAAGATCCGCCGCCTCGGCCAGACCAATATGACCGAGCATGACCCCGCCGTGCTCGACGTCGAGCAATGGGCCGGCTACTGGGCCAGCCTCAAGATCGATGCTGTCATGGTCAGTGTCACCGGCATTCTGGCGTTCTATCAGACCAAAGTCCCGTTCCACCGGAAAGGCAAATTCCTCGGCAATCGCGATTTCTTCGGCGAGTGTTGTGCCGCCGCCAAAAAGCGCGGCATACACGTAATCGCGCGCATGAGTCCCGACCTCAATTGGGAAGATGCGGTGCAAGCCCACCCAGAGTGGTTCCAGCGCGACGCGCAGGGCAACGCGTTGCACCACACCGAAGATCCCAGGCTGTTCCGCACCTGCATGTTCACCACCTACATGACCGACTACATGCCGGCCATCATGAAAGAGATCAACTCCCTCTACGACGTTGACGGCCTCTTCACCAACGCCTGGCCGCCCCTGGGGTCGCTTCCTGTCTGTCACTGCGAACAGTGCAAGAACCTCCCGCCGGCGGGCTCCATCGCCTACTGGGACAAATTCAACGAGCGCACCACCTACTTGTGGAAGCTGTACGATTCCATCGCCAAAGAGAGGAAACCGTCCAATTTCTATTTCGCCAACCTCGGCGGCGGCATTCGCAGCACCGCGGATCTCGTGAAACTTGGCGAGATCTGCGAATGGTTCCAGTGCGACAATCAGGGCCGCGGCGGCGATGATACGCCCATTTGGGGATGCGCCCTGCAAGGCCGCGTATGCAATGCCGTGCAAAAGGGGAAAATGGCGACCAATGTGACCGCGGCATGGTCCACCGGCGTTCCCCGCTGGCGAAATGTTTATAAGTCGCCGCAGGAAGAACAGATGTGGTTCGACGAGACCCTCGCCAGCGGAATGGTCCCGTATCACCACATTATCGGCGGCGAGAACGGAATGGGCGAAGATCGCCGCTGGCTGGAGCCGGCGCGCAAATATTTCGACTGGATGGCCAAACACGACACGCACTTCGTCAACAAGCGCTCCATCGCCAATATCGGCGTCGTGATGGGCCAGCGCACCCACCTTTTCTACAAGACGCCGCGCGGCACTCTCATGCGCGAGTACATGGATGGCACGTATCTCGCCCTGCTCGAAGGCCGCTTCCTCTTCGACTTCGTCCACGAGGACAAATTTGCGCCCGAAGACCTCGCGAAATATTCGGCCCTGCTGCTGCCCAACACCGCCCTGCTCAGCGACGAGCAGTGCCGCCTGTTGCGCGCCTATGTGGATCGCGGCGGTTCACTCCTCGCCACGTTCGAAACCAGCCTGTACAACGAACGCAACGAACGGCGCAACGATTTCGGCCTGGCCGATGTATTTGGTATTCGCAAGACCGGCGACGCCGTGGGCACATTGGGCAATGCCTACCTTGCCCGTATCGAGAAGCAGCACGAAATCCTGAATGGCTTTGCCGGGACCAACTGGATCCCCGGGGCGGAAAATCGCATCCCCATCTCTTCCGTCGATGGCCCGATCCTGACCGTCGTGCCCGGCTTCGTAGCGTACCCGCCGGAACTCTCATATCCTCTCCAGGACCACACCAATGAACCCGCCATTGTGGTGCGCCAGTCCGGCAAGAGCCGCCTGGTCTACTTCCCGGGCGATATCGAGCGCACCATGTGGCGCAGCGGCCATACCGATCTGGCGCGCCTCCTGCAGAACGCCATCCGCTGGGTCTCTGGCGCCGCTCAACCCGTCAGCATCTCCGGCGACGGCGTAGTCGAGACCTTCGCCTGGGAGACGCAAGCCGGCTTCGCCGTTCACGTCCTCAATTACACCAACCCCGCCATGCACCGCGGTTGGCTCCGCCAGTTCTATCCCATCGGCGCTCAGAAGGTCAGGATGTTACTTCCGCAGGGACGCCGTGTTACTCGGGTCGAACTCTTACGCGCTGAAAAAAACGTCCCATTTACCGGAGGCGCCGGCACCATCGAGTTCACAATACCAGGCGTCCTGGATTACGAAGTGGCGGCCCTGTATTCCACGTGACACCCCGGTAATCGCATGTGACACGAACTTGATTTCTATATTTCCCATTTTCTCAACCACTTGCGAAATCCCTCGCGGAGTGCCCTAACTGCCCCATGTTAAGTTCGAGTTGTGAGAGGTCGCGCGCACCACACCGCGCGGCCGCAACAAGTTTTCATACTGGCCAGTATGCGTTGCATTATGTGGTGGTGACTTCCTGTAGGCCCTTAAAGCCTAACGGTGGTTCCCCTACGTGGAGGAGACCGGCGGGAAGATCTTCCGTTCGAACGGATAATCGCCGGTGGATGTTCGGATAGCGTTTGTCGCCGACCCTCCGGATACAGAGGTTGAGAATCGAAACGAGGGGACGCTCGATGTGCTCAAGGTAATAAGCACGGTTCCTACGTCTTCGTAGATTCCAGCCAAATCACTGGCGGCCGGACCACGCCCGGCAAACACCCGGAAACCCCCGGCCGCCGCAACGAACTTACGACACCCTTCGCAGGATAAGTGTGCCCAAATGGTGGGGCGGACCTCAGTATCCAGATCACCTCCGCGGCACGGGTGCGCGCGGCGATAGCGCGTGCGGGAATCCAAGCAATGGCTTTGGCCGAACTCCAGATTTTATGGCTTTTGGTTGGGTTTGGGGGGACTGGTATGACGATATTATATTCAACAGCCCCCACGGCGGGGATTTCCGCCTCCTTCTCAGCCAAATAGAGGCGCTTACGCTGTCCATCACAGGTACGTAGGTTGCCAGGATTGAAGCGGACGATCACATGAGCCTCGGCCTGCCTGACGGCATGGACTCCTCGCGCGGTGGCATAAGCTCGGTCTCCCAAAATGACCTCTCCTGTCCGGAAATGGTGGCGGCTTAACTTCTCACCACCGGAATCGTCCGTCAACTCTACAGCGCGGAACCGCCTGTTGCCGGATCAATCTGAACGTGAGCACGCCACTGTACCGCCTTTTTCCCAGGCCCATTGATAACCGTCGCGTCCACCGCGCGCACAGGCCATCCACCCGCGGCGCGCCCAGGTCCGCGCGGGTCCCCCCGGACCCGCCTGTTCTCTAGCGGCCCGCGCCTGCCGTACTTGCGGTTCTCCGCGCAGGTCCGGGCTGACCAGCGGGAGCCTTCGTCAGGCTGAGCAAATTCGCCAGCAACTGATAAGCGCCGGTGGTTCCGGCCGGCAGTTGGCGCCAGAGGCCGAGCCCTAGGTAGAGCCAGCGCCCCTTTCCGTATTTGGCTTCGACCAGTGAGCCGAACTTCTCTCCCGGATTATCCTTGAACGGGTCCACCATAGAGATAAGGTCGATGTACTTCGCGTCTTTCTCGCCGAGGAAGTAGAGGCCGCGCTCTTGCACCCAGCCTGCCCAGGCCGTGGGGCCGATCTTATTCGGGAAGTTGAACACCGGATCGTTCGGTGCCAGCACCTTGACCGGCGCGGTTTCATCCGTGACACGGTTTCCGCCCACTTTTGCGGCATACGGTCCGTATTCTTCGCGGTTGAATTCCATCTTGTTGTACTGCACGATGACCGTTCCACCGCGTTCCGCAAAATCCAGCAAGCGGCGGTTATAGGCGCGAAGATCGGCGCGGCGCTCGTAAGCACGGACTCCGGTCACAATCACGTCGTGTTTGGAAAGGTCGCCCCAGGCCATCTCCTCCGGATCGATGAACGCCAGCCTGGCGCCGAGCTGCTGTATGGCTGCGGGCACTTGGTCGCCCACGCCTTCGATGTAGCCCACGCTCAGGTTCGGCACGGTCTTCACGTCCACCACCTTGAGCGCGATCTCGGCGGCCTTGATCACCTGCCGCCTCTGGACGTGAGGGTATTCGATCTCCTGGTAGCCGTTGGTGAACTTTTCGTCGCCGGTTACGGACGACGTCACTACCGCGCGCAGCGTGTAGTCGCCGGTTTTGACCTGCGTCGGAGGCGACACTACGAATCGCGCCGAGAGAGACTCGTCCTCGTGCGCGAAGGCGATCTGCGCCGTGGCCGGTATCGACTTCCAGCCCGCCGGCAGTTCCAGCACGACCGTCGCCTTGGCCGCGCCCTTCATGCCATTCGTCACCGCGACGTGAATCTCGCGATCGATGGCCCTTGCCATTCCCGCGGGCGCCGGAATCACGGCAAGCGCCGGCGAGATTCGCACCGATAACTCGGGCACAACGTTCAGCTCCATGCGTTTATCGCCGAAGTAAACGTCCTTCATATAGCGATATTCCACGGGGAGTTCCTTCGTAACTTCAACGTCGCCCGCCTTGAGATGGAAAGTCACGCGGAATGGCGACGGCTCGAACGGAACGCCGAACGGAACCCGCGGGTCGAAGACCTGGATCGCCCGGTTTTCCGGGTGCTTCCAATAGTTGTCGGTGAAGTACGGAGTGGTGAGCCTGGCATTCTTCGGTACGCTCACCTCGGTTGGGCAGGTGTAGGTAGAGTCCTTCTTTACGGTTCCCGCGGCGCAATTCCCACGTTTATCAAAGCCGGCGATCTCGATGCTGGTCACGCTCACTTCCGACGGGCCATGATTCATCGCAGTCAACGTCAGTTGTACCGGTTGTCCTGCGACCAACATGCCATCGTCAGCCAGCGCATCGAACGTGATGTCGTGCGCCGCCAGGACCGCGTCCTGATAGTCGCGATCCTTCAACTTCAAGCGGAAATCGATTTCGTATCGCGCCGCGTCGCTGAGTCCCATGGAGCTGAGTTGCGCTCGCAGCGTACGAATTGCCGTCAGGCCGGCTTCCACCGGCGCCATCGTCCCGGCATCATTGCCCTCGGCAAACGCCTTCTGCGCGGCCTGCGCATCGGCGAGGATGCCGGCCAGTTGCTGGGTCAGAGCGCGTGGTGGTTTCGTCCCGGCGTACTGCGCAATCGACGTCAGGCTCGTGTCGATGCCTTCGAAGACTGAGGCTTCCTGTTTCTGCACCTGGCCAGCGAGGATGGTATCGACCAGCGAGTATCCGCGCCCGCCGCCGGGACCGCCACCACGTCCCGCAGGCGCAGTACCGCGACCAGTATCGGCACCCGCGCCGGCCGCGACCGCACTCCCAACGGCATCAGCGGCTGCACCACGTCCGCCGCGCCCGCCCGGGGCACCCCCCCGGCCGCCGCCGAGTCCGCCCACTCCCTGGCATTTGTGGTAGCTGTGCGCGTCCGACCCAATTTCAGCGTAGGTGCGGCCGAGTAACCGGTCGTACGTATCCGTGTTGACCGGCGTGAGTTTCACTCCGTCCGGCGCTGCACCGCTGCGTCCGCCCCTGCCGCCGCCTGCGCCTGCTGGTGCGCCCGCGAAGTAAAGTTTCTTCGGCTGCCACGGACGCAAACCTTCCTCCAACTGCTCCGGGTACATCGAAGCATCACCTGCCGCGCGGAACGATTCGCGTACCAGCACCGTAGTGGCTTCATGCGCGCGGTCGCCGCCTCGGCCCTGGATGTTCATGGTCACGATGACGTCGGGGCGAAGCGTACGCCACAGCCGCACGTAGTCCCCGACGATCTCCTTGCGGCCCCATTTGCCGATTACTTCTTCGGGGTCGAACGAATAGCCGTAATCGATCGCCCTCGTGAAATATTGTTCGGCGCCATCGACGCGGTGCGCCGCGACCAGTTCAGACGTTCGCAGGACAGCGATGTCGCCGAACAACTCGGGACCAATTTCGTTCTGGCCGCCATCGCCCCGGTTATTCTGGACGTCGATGACACGTAGTCCCATGCCGTAGCCGAAGAGGGTGAAGAGCGCGTTGGTTTCGTCGTCCGGGTGCGCGGGCGCTTGCAGGAAGGTGCCGGAGACGCTGAGCTTACGCAGCGCCAGTCCCAGCGCGATGTGCCCGCTGTTCGCGGAGGCCTTCGAGAAGCTCATTCGATTCTGTGCCTGTACCGGACGAGAGTCCGATACGAAGATCACGGACACCAGCATTGCGAGGCAGGCGCTAGCGGCCAGTGCGAAGAGTCTATGGAAATATGCCCTTCGGCTCGCCGCTCTCAAATATGTGTCAACTTCTTATGGCGCATCGAAAAATCCAATTCCTTTTCATTTGGGTGTATCTGGAATTCTATACCTTTACGCGATGCGACAGCGGGTTCGCACACAAGTACGCCCTACTAACGTGGTTAGTTTATGTAGATGACGACGCCAGACTGGGTGTTGGTGCCATTCATCGAGAGGGCGAGGGGAACCGACTGACCGGTGCGGACGCCGGCCGGCACAATCGCGTTGACTTGCATGATCCCCGAGACGAAGCCGTTCGCTTCCGCAAAATAGGTGACAGTGGATGGCAGGTTGTCTATCAGGACATTGGGCGGGCCAAGCAGCGGTATCACAGCGGCGGTGCTGGTGACTTTTCCGGTGACTGCGGGCGACGGGATCATGCCTTCGCCGGTCACGTAGAAGGTAAGATACCACCCGGCTTTTGCTGGGTTACTACTCGAATTCTGGCCCTGGTAGTTACCCTGCGCGTCGTACTGCTGGACGGAGGCTAACCCGGTTCCAGTGCCAGTAGCCGTAAAGATGCCGGGCTGGCTGGCAGCGTATTGGAGCGTCATGGCGTTGGAATTTTGGCCGAGATATTTGACTTGCATCTGGATTGACCCGCCGCCGAGGATTTCATATGGCACCAGGCAGTTGACCTGGGTGCTACTCGCGTAAGTGATGGGGGCGGCGACCCCGCCCGGCTGGAAGATCACCTGAACTCCGCCGATGGTGGTGGGAACATTCGTGCACGGAGCGGGGCAGGTAGTTGCGCTCAATGAAACCGCGGTGGCCGGGCCAATGGGAGTGGAGGGGTTGGCGAACAGGGAGATCATCTCGCCCGGGGAAACCGGTCCGGTGATGAAGCTGGCTGCGTTGGTGACGAGGGCGATGACTGGCGACGGCGCGGTCACGGTGAGCGACACGTTGACGATGGTGGTTCCGCTGGCCAGACCGATGCCGGAGAGGACGATGGTACCGAAATAGGGGCCGCCGGGGTTCACGCCGGTCGGATCGACGGTCACGGCCAGATTCAAAGTGCCGGTGTTCGGCGTGGCGCAGGGCGACGTAATGATGCAGGACGGCGAAACTTGGAGCCAGCCGGAACTGTAGGTGGAAATGGAGAAAAGCGCCGCCGCTCCGCCGCCGGAGACGGCGACTACCTGGGGCGCGGGGCTCGGATCTCCCAGGGCGTAAGTGAACGACAAGCCGGTGGGTGACGCCGATACGACCGGGGCGATCACTGTAGGCGCGCTTACGACCATGGTCACAGCCAGCGTTTGCGTACCGGAAGACGAGACCATGGCGATGGTGCCGGTGCACGTAGTGGCCGTGGTGAACGAAGACGGATCGACCGAAACCGTGAAGTTCGCGTTCGACGGGCCGGCAGTGAAGCTGCCGGTCGGAGTGAGGGTCAGCCAGGTGGCGTTGGTGCAGGTCTGCTCCGACACCTGAGCGGTGACAGTGGCACTGTTCTGAGCCGTTACCGTGAGCGTCTGGGAAGGCGGACCCGCTGAGCCGATAACTGCGTTAAAGGTCAGGGCTGAAGCGCTGAAGGTGAGCGGGCCGGAAACCAGAGGGGCTACGACCATCGTGACCGGTACCATGCGCACACCGCTAACCGGGTTTATGACGATGGCGCCGGTGCAGGTTGTGCCCGGCGCAATTCCAGATGGATTGACCGAAACCGTGAAGTTCGTGGCAGTGGCAGTCGCCGTGAAGGCGCCGGTTGGGGAAAGGGTCAGCCAGTTCGAATTGGCGCAACTCTGCTCCGTAAGTTGGGCTGTCGCATTGGTGTCAAAGTACGCCGTTACGCCGAGCGTCTGTGAAGCCGGAGCCGCTCCGCTGGCAGGCACGTTAAACGTAAGCGAGGTTGGGCTGACCGTCAGGACCGATGTCGGCACACTGATCAAAGTTAGAGTGACAGTCACCGTCTGTGTACCGGAACTCGCGCTGATGGTAATCGTGCCGGTGCAGACGTTATTCACGCTTAACCCGGCCTGATTGACCGAAACCGCCAAGGTCGTGATAGTTGGGCCCGCAAGGAACGTACCCGATGGTGAGACGGTGAGCCAGTTGATACTGGCGCAAGTCTGTTCCGTTATCTGTATCGTTGCATTGGTATAAGCGGGCGCTGTCACGGTGAGTGGCAGGGAAGGCGGAGTGGCTCCGCCGGCAGTGGCGTTGAACGTAAGTGTCGAAGTGCTCACGGTCAGGCTGGTAACGGTCACGCCGGTCACGGTCAGAGTGACAGTCGCGGTTTCCGTGCCGGTGGTGGTGCTCATGGAGATGGTACCAGTGCACGTGGTGCCCCCGGCGATTCCGGATGGATTGACCGAAATGGTGAAATTAGTGCTCGAAGTGCCGGCAATAAAGCTACCGGTTGGTGAAAGGGTGAGCCAAGTGCTGTTGCAAGAAGTACCCTGCGACGCCTGGGCGGTTGCACTGGTATTGGTCTGTGCCGTCACGGTCAGAGTTTGCGAGGCTGGGGTAGTCCCCCCCGCCGCGGCGTTGAACGTAAAGGCTGAGGAACTCAAGGTCAGACCGGACGCCGTTGGGGCAGTTACGTTCAGGATGATCGTGGCGGATTCCGTACCGGAGACCGTGATCATTGAAATCGTGCCGGTACAGGTGGTGCCCGCAGTCAATCCGGACTGATTGACTGAGACGGTGTAGGTGGTGTTCGACGTACTGGCGATGAAGTTACCGTTTGGTGAAAGGGTCAGCCAGGTGCTGTTGCAAGTACCCGGCGATACCTTGGTAGTCGCATTGGTACTTGTCTGGGCCGTCACGGTGAGGGTCTGGGAGGCTGGAGTGACTCCACCGGAAACGCCGGTGAACGTAAGCCCGGAAGAGCTCAAAGTGAGGCCTGACGCCGACGTGGCAGTTACATTCAGAGTGACGCCGACGGATTGCGTAACCACGCCCCCGACGCTCAGGGAAATCGTGCCGGTACACGTAGTCCCCGCGGTCAGTCCGGATGGATTAACCGAAATGGTGAAGTTGGTGTTCGACGTGCTAGCGGTGAAGTTACCGGTTGGTGAAATGGTCAGCCAGCTGATGCAAGAAGTACCCTGCGATACCTGGACGCTTGCACTAGTACTGGTCTGGGCCGTCACGGTGAGGGTTTGCGAGGCTGGTGCGATTCCACCGGCGACGGCATTGAACGCAAAGCAGGCGGAACTTAAGTTTAGAGGCGCCGTCGCGACGGTCAGAGTTACATTGAAGATCAGAGCCCCGGAGTTTATTTGAATGGTGCTGTGGTAAGTCCCAGCCTGGAGGCCGGTGGGGCTCACAGTAATCGTCAAAGTGGGCGAAACGGTGGCAGAGGCAGTGTTACTGCTCAGAGAAGCCGACACCCAAGTTGCACTGTCTGTGCTCAGAGTGAGAGTTACAGGTGATTGACTGTTAATGCTGTAGTGCGCCGGGCACGGCACGCCACTCGCACCACTCCCGATTTGATAGCTGAATTGAACGTCGTTTGTCGATTGGCCGAATCCCAGTGCGGGAAGCCCCAGAAGAAACAAAGCTAAGGAAAGACCTGCAAAAAGTTGGCGGTAACCCATTTCACGCACATTGCAAGTCTACTCCAGATTCCTATTTTCACCCCTATGACTTAGATTTAGTATTTGCAGTACCAATCTACCAGTACAAATGCCGTTAAAGTGAGGTTACGGTTCGCCATCCAGCATCTGCATATGGGGCAGGGAATACTGGTCACGCGGGCTCCCTCAACTTGTCCAGGAGGTGAAAGAGGGCAACGCCGACCACCGCGTTGAGTCCTGCCAGCACGGCGGTGCGCTGCCAGTCGAAGACTATCTGCTGGCCGAGAAGGGCGCGAGACATCACCCAATAGAGAAATTGGTGAAAGATGTAGAAGAAGAAGCCGAGCAGGAGACGGATCAATCCATGTTCGACGTCGAGGCGCACGCCCACGGAAGCGGCGAAGTAGCCAACCAGCGTTTTTACGATGCCGTACATTCCCAACGGGTTCTTGGATAGTGAATCCTGCGCGAGGCCGACCAGGGCGCCGATCAAGAGCCCGTTGATCTGGTTGCGCCGCATGATGGCGAAATACACTACCACCAGGAGCGGCATCTCCAGAAAGCTCAGAAACGGGAAAAACATGGGGACGTAGACCTGGAACAGGATGGCGAGCAGTGGGACAGCCAGGAATACCCAGGCTCGAAATCGGGAGACCTGGCCTTCACGCTGGCTGTTGAGCAGGATCCGCTCTCCGGAGTAGGTCATCAGTCGGGTTGCCCTCCCGGCGGCACGCCGGCGGCCTGGTTCACGCGTCGCGCGGCGTCGGGAGGGTTCTTGGCCGGCGGAGCGCCGGGCGTAGGCGGATTCTTGGCAGGGCCCGAAGGCTGACCCGCGGGGCCGTTCCTCGGCGGCGTAGCGGACGGCCCGACAGGCGTCGTGCCTGGTGATGTGCCCGGGAGGGAAGCCGGGCTCTTTCGGCCCTCAGGATTCGGCTGGGTGACAGTGGGTGGAACGGCGCTTTTCCTGGGTACAGATTCCTGGCCCGGCGTCCCGGCATTGGGCGACGGAGCGGGCGACGTGGTGTTCTTCGAAGGGGTCTTCGGCGGCGCGACGGACGGCACGGCAGGCGTCGTGCCAGGCAGGGAGGACGGATTCTTCCTGACCTCAGGATTTGGCTGCGTGACAGCGGGTGGAGCGGCAGTCTTCGTGGTTGCAGGCGTCTGGCCTGCGGTTCCGGCATTTGGCGGCGCCGAGGAGGGCGACGTGATGTTCTTGGGTGCAGATGTGCCGGGCAGGGAGGACGGGTTCTTACGGACCTCGGGATTCGGCTGCGCGACTCTGGGTGGAACGCCAGTTTTCGTGGACGCCGGCGGGGCGGGCGAAGTGGTGCGATTCGCGGGGGCGGAGGCCGGGGCCTGGCCAGCTGGCGTCTGCCCTGCAGCACCGGGCGTCGGCAGCTTGGTGAAATCGGGAGCTTTGGTGCCCGGCGGATTCTCCCCGTAGGTGTGCTTCTGTTCCTCGCCGAGCGTTTGATATTGAGTGCGGAGTCGATCGGCCTCTGTCCCAGGGGCCGCCTGCGGCGCCGCGTCGGCGGGCTTCGATTCGTTGCCCGGTGGGGCGGGCGCGATGTAGATGGGCTGCATCCCAGACGGCGCGTCGGGGATCCGTTGGTGCACGCCTTCGATCAGAATCAGCACATCATCCAGCCCGCGCTGTATGCCGCTGGGATCCACCAGGATCTCTTTGAATGGCTGCCCGGGCCTCACGGCCTTGACGATTCCTACGCGGAAGCCGCGTGGGAAAATGCGATCGTCGCCGGACGTGTAGACCCACTCACCGGCCTCCACTTTCTCTTCAAAGGCGACGTAATCCACCTTGCACTGCGGTGTACCCTGGCCTTTGAGGGTGCCGTGCACCTGCGATTTTTCGAAGACTACGCCGGCGGCGAAGTCGGGGTCGGTAATCAGCAGAACCTGACTGGCGGTAGGGTAGGCGGCGATCACCTTGCCCACGATGCCGTCGGGCGTGACCACCGCCATACCTCGCTGCACGCCCGACGCTGTGCCGCGATCCACGAAGACGACCTTGGAGTTCGATCCGGCGCCGGTGGCGATGATGGTGGCGGCGACCGTCTTGGACTGCGTGTGCTGCTGGAAGACCTGCAGGGCCTTGGCGCGTTCGGCCGTGTTCAACTCGTTCTTGAGGAAGATGTTCTCCATCTTCATGCGGTCGAGTTCGGCGTGGAGGCGCTGATTTTCCTCGTGGGTATCGTGGAGCAGGATGTAGTTTTGCAGAAAGCCGATGCTGCCGCCGCGGAAACCCTCGATGACGCGGGCGACGGGAGTGACGGCGGTCACAGTCCAGAGGCGGATGAAGCGCACGTCCTGCTCGTTCTTAGCGGAAACCGCGAGCAGCACCAACTGCGCCATGATGACGAGGAGCAGTACGGTGATATTGCGGTACCGGTTGAGCAGCGACTCCACGGACGCCTTCTATGCCTTTAGTCTATCGAAATCTTACGCAGCAGGCGGAAATCGCTGAGCATGCGGCCGGTGCCGAGGACCACAGATGCGAGCGGATCGTCGGCAATCGACACCGGTAGTCCGGTCTCTTCCCGAATGCGTTTATCCAAATTCTTGAGCAGCGCGCCTCCCCCGGTAAGGACGATGCCGCGATCGCTGATATCGGCGCTTAATTCCGGAGGTGTGCGTTCGAGGGCGACACGGATGGCGTTGATGATAGTGGCGACGCACTCTCCCAACGCTTCGCGGATTTCCGTGTCGTTGACGGAAATGGTGCGGGGCACCCCTTCAATCAGGTTGCGGCCCTTGATCTCCATGGTGAGCGGCTTGTCGAGGGGGTACGCGGAGCCGACTTCCATTTTGATGGCTTCCGCGGTGCGCTCGCCGATCAGCAGATTGTACTTACGCTTCATGAACTGCATGACGGCGTCGTCCATTTCGTTGCCGGCCACGCGTACACTGCGCGAGTAAACGATGCCGGAAAGCGAGATGACGGCCACGTCGGTGGTGCCGCCGCCGATATCGACGACCATGTTGCCGGAGGGTTCGGTGATGGGGAGTCCGGCGCCGATGGCGGCTACCATCGCCTGTTCGACCAGGTGCACTTCGCTGGCCTTGGCGCGGTAGGCGGAATCCATGACGGCGCGCTTTTCCACCTGCGTGATTTCGCTGGGCACGCCGATGACGATGCGCGGATGCACCAGCATTTTGCGGCCGTGCGCTTTCTGAATGAAATAATTCAGCATGCGCTCGGTGACTTTGAAGTCGGCGATGACGCCGTCCTTCATTGGTTTGATGGCGACGATGTTGCCGGGCGTGCGGCCCAGCATCTCTTTCGCCTCTTTGCCAACCGCTTCCACCTCGCCATTGTTCTTGTTGATGGCGACGATGGAAGGTTCGTTGACAACGATTCCCTTACCTTTGGCGAAGACCAGCGTATTGGCCGTTCCCAGGTCAATCGCAAGGTCCGAAGAAAACAGGCTGAACAAGGAGCGTAAATTCATCGAAATAAGGGTGATTCGCTTCGGAAAGGACGTGCCTCGAGACCGCAGGCGGGTCCATCTGAATGGTAACACAGGGACGAGTCGCAGACAGAGGCATACGAAAACGCCCGTCCCCATCTGAATACGCAGTTCAGTACGACAGACCACGCAGGGCGATGGTCTGCCCCATCGCAGTCTCAACGATACGCGACGATGAAGAGGCGGCGGAAGGGAAAGAGCAGGCGGCCGTCGGGGCGCGCGGGGTAGGCCTCTCGAATCACGGCCAGATACTCGGCGGTGAAGGCTTCCCGCTCCGCATCCGTGGGGAGGGCGTCCAGAAAAGGCCGCATCCCCGAGCCGCTGTACCACTCGACGATGCCTTCGGGGCTTTCCATCACGTGGATGTATTCGGTGGACCACAACTCGACGCGTGCCGCTAGGGGCGCCAGCGAGTCGTAGTAAAAGCCGGTGTCGTGAATGAACCATTCGCGGACGCTTCTAGTGGCCGGGAATTTCGATGCCACAGCGCGCATCAGGGTGTGCGCCTCGGCTTCGTAGTTGGCCGGCATCTGGACCGCCAGCGCGCCGCCGGGCGCCACGTGCTTCAGGAGTCCTGGAAAGGCGCTCTGATGGTCCGGCACCCATTGCATCGCGGCATTGGAGAAGACCACGTCGAAGCAGTCCTCCCTGTTGGTCCACTCCCCGATGTCGCCGGCGAGCCAGCGCCAATCGGGATGCGCACCTCGCGCCTTCGCGATCATGGCAGGGGAACTATCCAGCCCGGTCAGTTCGGCCTGTGGCCAGCGTGCCGCCAGCACCTCGGTGCTATTCCCCGGTCCGCAGCCGAGATCGATGACGCGCCGCGGATTCTGGACAGCTACACGCGCCGCCAGATCGCGACATGGTTGGGTGCGCTCAGCGGCGAATTTCAGATATTGCTCGGGCTTCCAACTGGGCATCGTTCAGACGACGACGGCCTCGCCTTCATCGGCCGTAAAGTAGGCGCAATCGGGATGGTGAAAGACGATGGCGCTGACGCTGGCCTCGGGCTCCATCATCATGCCTTCAGTTAAATGAACGCCGATATCATCGGGCTGGAGCAGCTTCCACACGCCTTGCTGATCGTCAAGATTGGGGCAGGCGGGGTAGCCGAAGCTATAGCGCTTGCCGTGATATTTGGAGGTGAAGCGATCGTGCATGGTGACGGTGGGCGGGTCCGGGAAGCCCCAATCCTCGCGTATGCGGCGGTGCAGCCACTCGGCCGTCGCCTCGGCGGTTTCGATGGCCAGCGCCTGTATGGCGTGGGCCTTGAAGAACGCGCCGGCTTTCTTCCACTCCTCACTCTTTTCTCGGATGCACGCTCCGGCGGTTACCACCATAAGTGCGAGATGATCGCGCTTGCCGTCGCCATCCAGGATGTAATCGCTGAGGCACAGCCCGTCCTCGCGGCGCTGGCGGCCGAAGCGGAAGGTGTGAATGGGCTCGATGCCGGACGGCGCGAACAGATGGATGGCGTTGCCGTCTCGCTCGGCTTCGAAGAACTGCCAAACGGCGCGCACCTTCATAAAGCGCGCAGCTTCCTGCTTGACCTCTTCGACGTTGTGGAACAGTTCGAGCGCCTTCTCTTCGTGCTCCGCGAGGGCTTTTTCGAAATTGCCTTTGTACCCTAGGTGCCGGCCGTAGATCATGAACGGATTGATGTAGCTCCACACCTCGGCGAGGTTGGGCACGTCGCGCAGGCGGCGATCAAGGTACGGCGCGGGCGGAATCGGCAGATCGGTACGGACTTTGCGGCTGCGGCGCGTGGTGACGGGGCCGAGCGGTTCCGCGGGCGCTTCCACGACGGCGGGCGCTTCCGTGAACGTGTGACCGGCGAGCACGGCGTTGCGCTCTGCCGGGTCCATGAGCCGGTTCATCAGGCTCAGCCCGGTCATGGCATCCTTGGCGTAGCAGACGGCCTCGCCGTAAGCGGGCGCGATCCGCGTGCGCGTGAATCGCTCCGAGAGCGCGGCGCCGCCCACCAGCATGGGCGCGAGGATTCCGGCAGCCTTTAGGTCCGTCGCGGTGATCACCATCTGCTGCGTGCTCTTGACGAGCAGGCCGGACAGTCCGATAGCGTCTGGGTGGTGTTCGAGACATGCCTGAATCAGGACGTCGGGAGGCACCTTGATTCCGAGGTTGATGACCTCGTAGCCGTTGTTGGCGAGGATGATCTCCACCAGGTTCTTGCCGATATCGTGCACGTCGCCCTTGACCGTGGCCAGGATCACCTTGCCGCGCGCAGCGGTATCGGCCTTCTCCATGAACTGCTCGAGGTGGTTGACCGCGGCCTTCATCGCCTCGGCGGACTGCAGCACCTCGGCCACAATCAACTCGTTGTTGTTGAACAGGCGGCCGACCTCGCTCATGCCGCTCATTAACGGCCCGTTGATGATTTCGAGGGGCGTCGCGCCCTCGGCACGCTTGCGATCGAGGTCGGCGATGAGGCCGTCTTTGGTGCCTTCGATGATGTAATTGGCCAGGCGCTGATCGAGCGGGAGATCCTCGGCGTGCTGTTTGACGCGCGCGCCGGTCTGGCGGAAATGCTCCGCGATGCGGGCGATGTGGTACTGGTTGATGGCCGCCTTCTGTTCGGGCGACTGGGCACGCCAATCCTCGGGCGCGGTGCGCAGGGATTCGTCTTCCGCGTCGGCGGGCGGCGTGTTGAAGAGCAAGTGCTCGGCGAGACGCCGCTCTTCCTCGGGCAGCGAGGCGAAGCGTTCCAACTTCTCCGCGTTGACGATGGCGAGGTCCAGCCCCGCCTTGGTGCAGTGGTAAAGGAAGACGGAGTTGACCACTTCGCGCGCGGAGGCGGGCAAGCCGAAGCTGATGTTGGAGATACCGAGGACGGTTTTCACATACGGGATGTTTTCCTTCACCAGGCGTATGCCTTCGATGGTCTCCACCCCGCCGCCAATATAGTTCACATCGCCGGTGGCGCAGGGGAATACCAGCGGATCGATGATGATGTCTTCCGCGGGAATCCCGTACTTTTCCGTGAGCAGTTGCACGCTGCGCTGTGCCACCGCGAGTTTGCGCTCGCGGGTGAAGGCTTGCGCCTGGAGTTTGTCTTCATCGATGGAGCCCACGACCAGCGCCGCGCCGAAGCGTTTGGCGATGGGGCAGAGGCGCTCGAATTTTTCCTCGCCGTCCTCAAGGTTGACCGAGTTGATGATGCTCTTGCCCTGGCACCAGGTGAGGGCGAGTTCCACCGCCTTAGGATCGGTGGTGTCGATCATTATGGGCGCTTTGATCTTGCGGACGAGCTTGGAGTAGAAGGGCGGGATGTCCTCGATCTCATCACGGTCCGTGCTCTGCAGGCAGACGTCGATGACGTGCGCGCCGTTGCGCACCTGGCGGCGGGCGATGTCGGTAGCTTCCTCCCATTTCTCCGCGGCCACCAGGTTCTTGAAGAGGCGCGAGCCGATCACGTTGGTGCGCTCGCCGACGAGCAGCGGACGGTTGCTCTCTTCCGCTTCCACGAGTTCGATGCCGGAATAGTAGGCGCGGTGCGGGCGCCCCGGCAGGACGCGGGGAGTCTTGCCCTGGATCATCTGAGCGATGGCGCGGATGTGGGCGGGCGTGGTGCCGCAACATCCGCCCACGAAATTCAACCAGCCGTGATTGGCGAATTTCTCGAGTTGCGCCGCGAGCGAGTCTGGCGTCTCACCGAATTTCCCTTCGGAGTTGGGGAGGCCGGCATTCGGATAACAGGAGATGCGGTGGGCGGACATCTCGTTAAGCGTCCGAATGTGGTCGGTCATCAGGTCCGGGCCGGTGGCGCAGTTCATTCCGACGCCCAGCAGACGGTGATTCTCGATGGATGCGTAGAGCGCGTCGATGGGCTGGCCGCCGAGCATGGTCCCGGTGCGTTCGATGGTGACGCTGGCGACCACCGGAATTTCGATTCCGAGATCGCGCTCCAGTTGTTCCACGGCCACGAGCCCCGCCTTGAGACTGCCGGTGTCGAAGCAGGTTTCGATAAGGAGATAGTCGGCGCCGCCCTCGACGAGGCCTTTGGCCTGCAAGTAGTAATCGGCGCGCAGTTCGGCGAAGGTGGTGGTGCCGGTGATGTTGAGATCTTTATTGGTGGGACCGATGGAGCCGGCGACGAAGCGCGGTTTGACGGTGGTGGAATATTGGTCGGCGATTTCGCGTGCCAGTTTGGCGGCGGCGAAGTTCAGCTCGTACGCGCGGTCTTCCAGCTTGTTGTCGGCGAGCGCGATACGCGTGCCCCCGAAGGTGTTGGTCTCGATGATGTCGGCGCCGGCTTCGAGATACTGGCGATGAATGTCCTGGATGACATCCGGGCGCGTGACGTTGAGGATTTCGGGACAGTTCTCCCGCCCAAGGTAGTCGGTCTCGATGGAAAGGGGCGCCTGATGAATCATGGTGCCCATGGCCCCGTCGAGGACTAGTACACGTTGTTCCAAGCTGTCTTTGAGCGCCTGTTGACGCTCCTGGGGTTTGGTCATAGGGAGTGTGCTTTTAATAGTTTACCTTGCTCACAAGGGCGCCAGCAGCCTCCCCGACCACGCGATTCATGTTCTTCGTATCCACAACGAAGGAGGCGAGACCCAGGTCTATTTCTCCACGGCGGAGGATACCGGCGCGGCCGACGCGCGAAGCCGCGGCGGTGAAAGCGCCAAAGTGAAGCTGACGCCACAAAACCAGGGCGTTAACTCGGGCGTACGTGCGATTACATGCGCCGCAAAAGCCTGGTTGCAATCGAGGCGACTTGCCGTATACTGCAAAGAGTTCGAAGCCAAGGACATCTCGGAATAGGGGTTTATGATCATTCTTGAATCGATATTCAGGCATCTGCTCGTGTTATCGCTGATCGCTGCGCCAGCACTCGCCGGAACCACGACTTACCTCGCCCTCGGCGATTCCATCTCCTTCGGTTATAGTCCCAACGTAGTTCCGCCGCCTGTCTCACAATACGTCGGATACCCGGAAATAGTGGCCGCCCTTCTTAACCCCTTCCAATCGGGCACGGTAGTCAACGCTTCCTGTCCCGGCCAAACCAGCCAGAGTTTCCTGTCCGGAGGCCCCGATAACAATTGCGAGGGTACCACGGGTTTCAAAGCAAACATCGGTTTGCATACCAACTACCCCGGGACCCAAGCCATGTTCGCCCTCACGGAATTAGCATCGAATCCAAGTATCAATCTGGTGACTTTAAGCATCGGCGGCGACGACCTTCTGCTATTGCAAGAGTATTGCGTAGCGAACTCCCCTACGAACTTTGAGGGTTGCGTTCTGCAGGATTTACCTTCGGTCCTGGGGACCTACGCCGCAAACCTCGGAACGATTCTGTATCAAATTCGCTCCGTCTATCACGGCAATCTCGTTCTCGTGTTGTACTCCGCACCCAACACCAATCCGCTTTTCATCGAAGCCGTCTCGGCCCTGAATAATGTGATTGAAGAGGTAGGCGCGAACTTCGGAGTGAAAATAGCCGACGGCTTCACTGCCTTCCAAATAGCGTCCGCTTCCTACGGTGGCGACCCCTGCAAAGCCGGCCTTCTCGTGCCCTTGAGCACAGGCGGCTGCGATGTTCATCCCACTTTCGCCGGGCAGGACCTGCTCGCCGGAACCGTTTTGCAAGCCCTGAACTTACCCGCCCTCACCTCGGGCAACAATTGCAATGGCACTTACTACGGCGCCTTCCGCGGCAATTTGAATGTTTCCAACAATCAGACGTGCATCCTGGTGGGCGGAGGCGTCACTGGCAATATCACCCAGAACGGAGGCAGTCTCGGGATTGGCAATGTCACCATTAGTGGAAATGTGCAAGTCCATGGCGGCCCTTTCTCGGTCGGTCCGGCCGCGGTCATCAATGGCAACCTGCAAATCCAAAACGATCAGGCCGGAATGGCGTCTAGCCAAGTCTGCGGCTCCACGGTCAAAGGCGACCTCCAATTTCAGAACAATGGATCTCCTGTGATGATTGGCTGGGCCGCCCCTTGGTGCGCAGGCAATGTGATCGGAGGCAACCTACAGGTTCAAAACAACACGGCCTCAATCGCGATCTTCAATAATACCGTTGGCGGCAACGTGCAGGTTCAAAACAACACCGCATCGACGCAAGTCCGCAACAACATCGTCAAGCACGACCTGCAATGCCAGAACAACTCCCCGGCGATCACAGGAGGCGGAAACACAGCCGCACAAAAACAAGGTCAGTGCTCCGCGTTCTAGGTATCCGCGTACAAGTACACTCTGTTCCATCGACGCTCGAAGGGTGGGCCCGACCCGGGCGCTCTACATCATTAGGCTGTGACCCTCACTCGACAGTATCTACAGGCTCACGCCGATCACGGACCGTTTAAACGCGACTCAGTTCGGCGAACAAGGAATCGCAGGCCGAGCCACACAAATCGTCCCTCTCGCCGAGGCGCGCAAGCGCTCCACGGCTGCGTACAGATGGAAGGCCTATAGGCTGGTCAGGAGATTAACGCTGGGGCGGTATGCTGGAAGTAATGAAACATACCGCCTCCGGCTACGTGGGGATCCTGTTGCTCGTGGTTGGGCTTCCGGCGCTGGCCGACACTCACTTTCAGGCGCGCCGGATGACTCGTGACGACGTGCCGCCCGGCAAAGGACAATGCGACATCCGCCTGCAAGTGGACGACGAGGTCGAAGTGACGTTGCGCGGCGACCTGGTGGACATACGGACCATCTCCGGACACGATGCGCGCGACGACGGCAGCGAATGCAACGCCGCGCTGCCCAATCGCGACATCACAGGTTTCAATTTTCAGGTGATTGAGAGCCGCAACGAGATTCGCCTGGTGGCCGCGCCTTCGCGCCGCAATAAATTCGGCGCCATCGTACACATCCGCGACAGTGCCGGCGGCGAGGGACGATACCATTTCCGGCTGAGCTGGGCGATGAACGGCGGCGGCAAGGATCGTTCACCTTCGCGCCGCGACGACGATTTCGACCGGCCATCCGGTGCCGAGGGCTTCAGTTGGAACAATACCGTGAGCTTCCGCGGCAATGGACAGGGCACGGCGACCATCAACGACAAGGGCGAAACGCGGCTGGGTCAGGTGACTATCGAGATCGACCGCGGTGGCAAGCTGGTAGCATGGTTCCGCACTGAGGGCCGGGGACAGGCGCTCTCGTTTACGGGACAGATCGTGGCCAGCGAAGGCGGGCGATGGAAAGCCGACGTAATCTCCGATGATCACCGGCTGCGTGGTCCCATGTGGATCACTGTGGACGACCGGAAACAGGTAAATACGGTCACGCTCGAAGCCACTGACGGCCGCGACCGCATGCGCCTGAGTTGGGACCGGCGGTAGGAGACGGATAAGTTTCGGCACCGCCTCAGCGGTGTCGGTGTCCGAGCTTCGCTCGGATTGGCAGGCTGAAGCCTGCCCCACCAAGCGTGCACGGGCATACTACGCTATCGCACAGGCGGGTACCCACCGAAGTTTTGGCGGGCGGGTTGCTTACTTGGGGGCACTATAAGCGAGCAATCGGCTCGTATAAAAAATGGAGGTCAGTTAAGTTATGAGAAAACTAGCACTGTTTGGTATGTTGGCCGGCTTTACCGGAGTCCTGTGCGCTCAAGAAGTTCCGCGGTTCGCATTTGTGGGCGGGGCGGGGTTCACAACTCCGGTCGGAACAACCTCTGCCAACCTCGACACCGGTTGGAACGTCAGGGGCGGAGCCGGTGTCAATTTTTCACAGTATGTGGGCGCCATGCTCGAAGCGGGTTACGATTCGATGGGCGTGGGCAGCAGCGTATTGAGTAACCTGGGGTACGGCGGTGGGCGTATGAGCGTTTTTTCGCTCACACTCAATCCGATCGTGCATCTGGTACCCAAAGGCCCGGTTGATATTTACGTAACGGGCGGCGGCGGCTATTACCGGCAGAACCAGGATTTCACGCAGCCGGGGGTAGCGATAGGCACAGGCTTCAATCCGTTCTTCGGTTTTTACCAGGTGCCGTTTGCCACAAACATCGTGGTCAGCTCCTATTCCATCAATAAGCCCGGTGTGGATGTGGGTGCAGGTGTTGCGTTCGGCAGTAAGTGGGGAGGAAAGTTCTTCGCTGAGGCGCGATACAACCGTATCTTCACGGGGAATTATCATACCGACTATATCCCGGTTACTTTCGGATTCCGGCGATAACTTTATTGCGTGGGGGCATAGTATCCCCGCCGGTAGTAAGTTCGAACGTTCTCGGTGTGGTGCGGGACCAGTTGCAGGTTGACGCGATGAAACTTGCCGTCGGGGGTTAGTGCCGGCGGTGTGTAGCCCAAAATGTACTGGTTCCGCAACTCGCGCGCGATCTGGACGCCGATTGCGGGCAAGTCGTCGACGCTGCCAATAGGAAAATCGTGTCCGCCGGTGTCCAGAGCGACTTCGTCTAACAGCTTGGGGCCGTTGCGTTCTTCGGCCGTATGCTTGATCGAATAATTATGGTCGAAGACGCCCATGGCATAGACTTGCACGTCCGCTTCGATGAGGGTGGTTCTCAGTTGGGCAAGGTTGCGGCGGCTGAAGTTATCACCCCCGTCGGAGAGGATGACCAGCGCTTTGCGCGAGTGCCGCGCATTTTTCATTTGCGCCAGGGCCAAGTGGATGGCATCGAGCATTGCCGTCCAACCGGATGGCTTGGCTCTGGCGATTTCTTTGGTAATCTCGGACCACTGGTGGGTAAACGGTATCTTGAGTTTGGGGCGCGCGTTGAATTCAACCAGGAAGAACTCGTCCTCGGGATTGGCGAATTGAAAGAATGACGTGGCAGCCTCGGACGCCACCAGCATCTTGTTCTTCATACTGCCGCTGATGTCCAGCAGCACACCGGCGGAAATGGGGGCGTCGTCTTGGGCAAAGTGGGTGATGCTTTGCAGGACGCCATCCTCGAACAACCGAAAGTCTTCTTTTTTCAGACCGGTTATCGCAGCGCCGCTGGCCGCGGTTACGTGAACCGGGATGAGCACGAGCGAAGAATCGACCCGCACGACCGGGTCCGAAGCGGCCGCGGCGGGCCTGGCGCGAGGGACAATTTGCACCTCGGAGGGTGCTTGAAAGGCAATGCCGGCGGCGCAGAGTTGCACCAGGGCGGCAATTCTTGCCGGGATACGGAGACCCTGGATCATCTGGTGATTGTACCTCCACAAACAGCCGGGAAGCAGCACCGGCCTGGTCCTTATAATGTCGTGGATGTCATTCCCCGACCCCAGTGTTTTTCTTTTTCATCGGGAGGCTCGCTTTTCGCCCGCGACAGCGGGAACAAGCGCGCGCACCGCCCAGGATGTAGCGGCGGAAGAAATCCACTGGTCGTGATCGTGCGGAAAGCCGCTTTGAAAATACGGCTGGAATTTGGGGGCGCGGCTGCGCACGTACCAGGAGCCGTCCTCGCATTGCTTGTCCATCAGAAACTTGACGCCCTTCTGGTAAGCGGCGTCGGATGCGGTCAGGGCGCCTGCCTCCCGCAGTGCGGCGAGCGCCTGGCCAGTGGCATAGGCATCGCTCGCCAGATTGCGATTCTGGCTCCAGCCGCCATCGGCGTGTTGAGCAGCGATCAATGCCTTCCCCATGGTGCTTACCTTGGCTGCATTTCCTCCGGCCCAGTAGAGCCCCAGAATTTGCATGGCCGCTTCGTCGTTCGTGACGGCTTTTGCATTCGCCATGTAGGTGGTGGCGCGCGCAATCCGGCGGTCGAGATCCGCCTTCATGGCCGGAGTGCCGAAGACCTGCATGTCGCGAATCGCGAGGGAGGTCCGCGCGATGGGGCCTTCTTCGAGAGGTGCGCGCGAAACGCCGCCGAACCACCAGGAGCCGTCATGCCGCTGGTTGTAGGTTAGATAGGCGACCAGAGTGTCCGTGTTCAGAGTTGAGGGGTAGCGCTCGCCGGCCAGCGCCATCAGTTTCGCGGTTGGGCCGTCGGATGCGCCGCCGGTGTCGGCTCGCTCGAGCAGCAATTGATTGAAGAACATCATCTCGCCTTCAATCATCTTCACGAAGCTCTTCTCCGAGGCCTCGTCCACGTGGATGCCGGCGCCGCGCGCCGCCGCGGCCGCCACCGCGGCCACAGGCTGGTGATGACAGCCTACGCAGCCGGATTGCTTGAAGAACTCGGTGGCGCCGCGCTGCAAGATCGCGGTGCCGTTTTCCACCGCCTGGGTGACGGTTCGCTCGCCGGCTGGTTTGAGTTGCGGCGGGGTGTATGGCGCTCCCTCGTGCGCTCCGGCGGCTGTCAGGACGGCGATGATATCTTTGCTGCCGAACTTATTTGCCCAATCGAGAGCGGTCTCGCCCACGGTACTTTTGGCATTGACGTCCGCGCCCGCTTTCAGCAGTAACTTCGCGACTGCCGGACTCTGCGCTTCCGAGGAGACGGCGAACTGGATCGGCGTCATACCGCGAATATCGGCGTCGTTGACCTTCGCGCCCGCGTCGAGCAAGGTCTTGACAACTTCCGGCGAGCAATAAGTGGAGGCCAACATCAGGGGCGTCAGCTTGATGAGTTGAATCTTACCGAACTTGACTTCGCCGCTGGACGTGTTTGGTGTGTTGACGTTGGCGCCTTTCGAAAGAAACAGCTTGATAGCTTCGAGGTTGCAATTGCTCGCCGCCCAGGAGAGGGGCGTGTAACCCTGGCTATCGGGAACATCCGCGCCCGCACCTTTCGCGAGCAGCAGTTTGACGCTGTCTAAGTTGTCGACCGCGGAGGCGGCGACCAGAGCGATGTTGCCCCGCTTGTCCTTGGCATTCGGGTCGGCACCCTTGTCGAGTAGTAACTTTACGGTGGGCGCACAGCCGTCGCATCCAGCCGCGATGATCAGCGGCGTGCGGCCGAGCTTGCTGTGCGAATTCACGTCGGCGCCTTTTTCGATGAGCATTCGCGCTTTTTCGACGCTCCCGGCGGCGAGGATCAGCGGCGTGGCTTCCAGCTCGTTCCGGGCATTGACGTCGGCGCCTTTGTCGAGCAGGAACCTGACTGCCTCGGGGCTGCCGACCGCGGCGGCGTGCATGAGCAGTGTGGTGCCGCGCTGGTCGCGCGTGTCCACGGCGGCGCCCTTGGCGAGGCTGGATTTCAGCGACGCAAGATCGTTTTGCCGGATGGCCTGAATCAGCTCATCGGCGGTAGTTTGGGCACAGGCGGCGGCAGACAGCGACACCGCGAGCGAAATTACGCAGAATCCCCTCATATTGGAAGGCCCTCCTCCTTCCCGTGGGGCTTAGTATAACCCAGATGTGATCCAAATCACAGTGGCGTGATCGGGAAAGGCTCAAAGATAGCTCAGCCACCAATCGCGTCTACGCTCCTTCAGACGCGAAAACCAAAGACACAACGGGTAGAGCATGCGACCACGGTAAGCCATACCGAATATACGACCCAGAGCGGGTAGCCGTAGTCGGACGGCTTGAGGTTCGCGGGGCCGCCCAGAATCGGATTCAGCGCGAAGCCTGCATGGCCGTACCGAAGCAGAGCGAATGGAATGGTAAGTCCGTGAATGACGAACATGTGGACGAGGAAGTAGAACAGGGGCACGCGGCCGAATACGATCAACGGGTTCGTCTTCGACAAGGGGATGCGGTCCAGCCATGCCATCAGCAGCAGGGCGGGGCCGAGGGTCATGAGCAGGAAATCGAGCGACGGCGGGTACTTGGTGCACTTCAGGAAAGACAGCACGGTCATGCCCGGTATTTGTGTGGACCAGCGAACGGGGTCTCCGTAGATGTTGATTCCGCGGATGACGAGAAACGCGAGGGTCAGGCCGATGCCGATGCGCGCCATCCACCAGCGGCGCCGTGGCGGGTCCAGCGCGAGGATTGGTCCGAAGCAGAAGCCGGCGGACATCACGGCGATCCAGGGCACCAGCGGGTAGGCAACGTGGACGGGCACGCCGGCTACGCTGAACAGGCCGGGTTGATGCAGGATGTTCCAGACCCAGGCGGCGCTGCCGAACTGACGCGCCGACACGGGGTCAGTGAGATTGTGCAGGGCGATCATGGCGATGCTGAGCACGGCCAGGGCACGAACCGGGATACGGACGAGGAAGCCGAGGGCCACCATCGACCAGCCGAGCGCCCAGAGAATCGAAAGTATGACAAAGCCGGTGACGTAGCTGAAATCGAACGCGAGACGGAGCAGCGTGAGTTCCAAGATCACCAGCCAGAGGCCGCGTTTCCAGAGGAAATGCGACAGTTGGCTGGTGGTGCGGCCGCGGCGCATCCACAGGAAGGCTCCCAGGCCGGCGGTGAACATGAAGACCGGGGCGCAAATGTGCGTGACCCAGCGCGTGAAGAAGAGGACGGCGGTGGTACGGGTGAGGTCGTCGGGCTGGAAGAACATCGCATCGGAATGAAAAAACTCACGGGTGTGATCGAGGGCCATGATGATCATGACCAGGCCGCGCAGGGCATCGACGCAAGTCACGCGCGCTTTTGGCTGAGTGCTGGAGCCCGTCTCCACCATGTCAATGCTATTCTATCGGGCCAGGGCACTCGACGTGAAAACCACCTATACGGCCGCCGATGCCGCGTACCTGGGCCGGCGCCGGCTTCGCCGGCACGCCCGCGTCTTGCACCTGTGGGCGATGGGAGTGGGCGCCGTCATCTCGGGGGATTTTTTCGGTTGGAATTTCGGGTTGGCTGCCGGTGGGTTTGGCGGCATGATCGTCGCGGTGCTGATCATGACGGCGATGTACATCGGGCTCTGCTTCTCCATCGCCGAGATGTCGCCCGCGCTTCCGCACGCGGGTGGCGCGTACTCATTTGCGCGCACTTCGATGGGGCCGGCCGCGGGGTACATCACGGGGCTCGCGGAGAACATGGAGTACATTCTGACGCCCGCGGTGATCGTGGTGGGTATCGGCGGCTATCTGGGGGCGGTGTTCGGGACGCCGAGGGAATGGGAGCCGCTTTGGTGGCTGGTGGCGTACGGGGTGTTCGTGGCGCTCAATGTTTGGGGCGTGGAGATGACGTTTCACGTGTCCGTCGTGGTGACGCTGATCGCGCTCGCCGTGCTGATTGTGTTCTGGGTGGGCGCGGTGCCGCACTTCGACCTTCAGCGCTGGGCGGCGCCGTACTTTCCGGGCGGCCGCTCCAAGGCGTCGTCCGCTATCGTGCAACTTCCGTTTGCGCTCTGGCTGTATCTCGGGATCGAACAACTGCCGCTCGCCGCTGAGGAGAGCCACGACCCGAAGCGCGATATGCCGCGCGGGATCCTGCTGGGGCTCGTCACTCTGATTGTCGGTCTCGTTCCTCACGGTGATACTGAGCAGCGGCATGGCACCCGGCGCCGCCGGGAATCTCGAGTTCCAACGAGCCTCTGTTTCTCGGCTTCCAGACGATTTTCGGACAGGGGATGAAGACTCGCGCGCTGGCGTTAATCGCCTGCGCCGGGCTGATCGCCAGTTTCCACACGATCATTTTTGCTTATGGCCGGCAGATCTATTCGCTCTCGCGGGCCGGATATTTTCCCACCTGGCTGTCGGTGACGCATGGCACGCGCGAGACTCCGCAGCGAGCCCTGCTTTCGGGAAGTGCGCTGGGCTTCCTGGTGGCGCTGGCCATACACCTCACGCCGCAAGGCAGCCCCGTCGGTGCGGTGCTTCTGAATATGGCGGTGTTCGGCGCGGTGATCGCGTATATCCTGCAAATGGTGTCTTTCATCGTACTCCGGCTGCGCTTCCCGCGAATGGAGCGGCCGTACCGCAGTCCGGCGGGCATTGCGGGAGCGGCGGTGGCGCTCGGCGTGGCGGCGGTGACGCTGGGAATTCTCTTTCTGAATCCGGACTATAACAAGGGAGTGATCGGGGCAGCCTTCTGGTTCTTGTGCGGCATTGTCTACTATGCGGTTTGGGCGCGCCACCGTCTGGTGCTCGCGCCCGAAGAGCAGTCCGCGCTGGATCATCGCAAGGAGCACGGCGAATGAATCTGCGCGAGCTGCTCGCGAAGGCATCGCCCGCGCGGTCCGGCGACGAACTGGCGGGGATCGCCGCTCGCAGCGCGGAGGAGCGCGCCCGCGCGCAGATGGAGCTGGCGGACGTCCCGTTGAAAGCTTTCCTGGCCGAGCCGGTGATCCCTTACGAAACGGACGACGTTACGCGGCTGATCTGCGATTCGCACGACGCGGCGGCGTTCGCGCCGATTGCCCACCTCACGGTCGGCGAGTTCCGCGACTGGCTGCTTGACGACCAGGCGACCACTGCCGCCCTCGCCGAACTCGCGCCCGGACTCACGCCCGAGATGGCGGCGGCCGTCAGCAAGATTATGCGACTGCAGGACCTGATCACGGCGGCCGCGAAATGCCGCGTGGTGACGCGCTTTCGTTCCACGATCGGACTCCCCGGCCGCATGTCTACGAGGCTCCAGCCCAATCACCCCACGGACGACCTTAAGGGAATCGCCGCCAGTATTCTAGACGGCCTGAGCTATGGCAGCGGCGACGCGGTGATCGGCGTCAATCCCGCTACGGACAATGTCGCAGTTGTGGAAGCATTGTTACACCTGCTGGACCGCATACGCGAGCGCTACCAGATTCCGACGCAGAGCTGCGTCCTGGCGCACGTCACGACGCAGATGGAGGCTTTGCGGCGCGGCGCACCTGTCGACCTGGTGTTCCAATCGATTGCGGGGACCGAGGCCGCCAACGCTTCCTTTGGCGTCACGCTCGGCATGCTGGACGAAGCGCACCAGGCGGCGCGCGAACTGGGCCGCGGCGACAACGTCATGTATTTTGAAACGGGGCAGGGAAGCGCGCTCTCCGCCAACGCGCATCACGGCTGCGATCAGCAGACATGCGAGGCGCGCGCCTACGCGGTCGCGCGGCGATACCGGCCGCTGCTGGTGAATACCGTGGTCGGGTTCATCGGCCCGGAGTATCTTTACAACGGCAAGCAGATTCAGCGCGCGGGGCTGGAGGACCATTTCTGTGGCAAACTGCTGGGCCTGCCGATGGGCTGCGACATCTGCTATACGAACCACGCCGAAGCTGACCAGGACGATATGGACGCGCTGCTGACGCTGCTCGCCGTGGCAGGATGCAACTACATCATGGGCGTGCCCGGCGCCGACGACGTGATGCTCCACTACCAGAGCACGAGTTTTCACGACGCGCTGTATGTGCGCCGCATCCTCGGCCTCAAGCCGGCGCCCGAATTCGAAGCGTGGCTGGAGCGCCGACCGGAGCTTTCCCCCGCGCAATGGCTATTGACCTGAGATCGTTTACGCCCGCGCGCGTGGCATTGGGCCGCAGCGGCCACAGCCTGCCCACGGGCGAGCTGCTGCGCTTCCAGCTCGATCACGCCCGCGCGCGGGACGCGGTGTACTGCGAACTCGACAGCGGTGCGATCAGCCTGCCGCATATTGTACTGCGCAGTGCCGCGCGCGATCGCGCCACTTACCTGCGCCGGCCCGACCTGGGACGCACGCTGCATCCCGATTCGCGTGCGCAACTGGTACGGGGCGATTACGACGCCGCCATCGTAATCGCCGACGGACTCTCCGCTCCCGCGATCCACCACCATGCCGCGGGGTTGCTGGATGCGCTGCTGCCGCGCCTGGCGGATTGGCGTCTCGCTCCGTTGAGTGTGGTGCTACAGGGGCGCGTCGCCATCGGCGACGAAGTTGGGGAAGCGCTGGGCGCGCGAATGGTAGTGGTGATGATCGGCGAGCGCCCCGGCCTGACTTCGCCCGACAGCCTCGGCATCTATCTCACCTGGGACCCGCGCCCGGGCCGCAGCGATGCGGAGCGGAATTGCATTTCCAACGTCCGTGCGGAAGGCATCGGGTATGACCTGGCCGCGCATAAGCTGCACTTCCTGATGGAAGCCTCACGCACGCGGCGGCTCTCCGGCGTGAGCCTCAAAGAAGACGCGTCGATCGGCCTGCTGTAGTTTTCAGCGTGCCGCGGCAGCCAATGCGGCGCGCGCGCCTATGTGCGCGGGATTGACTTTCAGCACCTCGGCGAATTCCTGGCGTGCCTGATCTTTCTCGCCCAGTCCCAAGTGGCCGAGTCCTGCCGCGTAGTGGGCCGTTGCCGCACGAGCGCCGTTTTGGGCGGACGATCTGGCGAGATCCTGCAGGATGGTGCGGGCCTCATCGGCGCGGCCCAGCTTTTGCAATGCGAGGGCGCGGTAATAAGATGGCGCGGGGCTCACGGCTGCGGCGTGCGGACCTCTTCCGCCGCGTCCTCCGGTATTCACGGGGGTCGCTGCGCGCGTCCAGGCTTCCTTGGCGTGTCCAGCATCACCCAGAGCTTCGTAGGCCGCGCCGCTGCAATAGGCGGATTCGATGGAGCGATCGCCGCCTCCGCGTCCGCCGGCCGGCAGATTGTCGGGAATCTGCGTGGCACGCTGGAAGTCCGCGAGCGCCTCGCGGGCGCGGCCCGCGGCGAGTTGCTGCTGCCCGCGGAGCAGGTGGGCCGAGGTCCAATCCTCGGCGACGTTGAGGTTTGCGCCCTCCCACACGGCGAAGCGACGGCCAGTCATCAGGCCGATGGCGTCGTCGTACTTGCCCATCACCACTTTGAGGGTGATCTCGCGGGCGAGTGAATCGTCGCGGCGGGTCACTACGGCGTGATTCTGTTCGAGCAGCGCGAGCCGCTTCTCGGGAGCGACCGCGGCGGTCTCATAGAGTTCGTCCAACTGCGTGAAGTGAAGTGGATACTTGCGGTCCAGCGAGACGGCTTTTTCGAGCAGCGCGATGGCGTGGGCTGCGCCGTCGGGGCGGTGCGTCCAGGCAGTGGCCAGATTGCGTTGGACGACGGCAAACGCGGGATCGAGCGCGGCGGACGCTTCCCAATATTTCACCGCCTCGTCGGGCTGCCAATCGTAGAGCAGGTTGCCGAGATAGTAGGGCGCGCGCGCATCGCGCGGGTTGACCGCGATGGCCTGCCGGAGGACCTCGATGGCTTCGTACTGGAACGGGAACACGTAGTCCGGCGGGAGCTTCATGGCGAGCGCGGCGTATTCGGCGGCCTTGGCTGGCTGTCCCAATTTGCCGGCGAAGTAGGCCAGGTAGTAATCGACCAGCGGCGAGGGTGCGGGCGTCAACGCGGTGAGAACGGCGGTGCCATCCTTCCACAATCCGGCGCGCAGGTACTCGGCGCCGGTCTCCTCCGCGGTGGCCGGGAAGGCCTTCATCGTGGCGAGAAGCGGTGCAGCGTCGGCCGCGGTCCGGGTGACGAGCCACTGCTCGGCCATCAGGCGCACGTCCAGAGGATCGGTCACGCGGCGTGCGGCCGCGAGCACCCGCAAGGCATCCTGGGGCCGTCCCTGATTGCGGAGGAGGGCCGCCTTGAGAGTCAGGGCACGGACGTTCCAGGCGTTGGCTTCGAGTGAGCGCTCCACCAGGTCGGCGGAAGCTGCGAGATCGCCGCGGCCGGCCGAAATCTCCGCGGCTTCGAAATAAGCGGCAGCGCGCCAGGGCAGACTCCAGGTGGCTTTGTAGAGAGTGTCGTACGCCTCGTCGCTCTTGCCCTGGGCTTTCAGCGTCAGGCCAAGGTAGTAGTTGGCTTCGGCATCTTTCGGAGTGGTGTACTTGTCGGTGAGGCGATCGAGCGCCTTGCGGAAGAACTGCGCGGCGGCGTCGAAGCGGGCCTGGCGGTACGCGCGTATGCCCATCGCGGTATTGACGCGCACGTCGCCCGGATCGCGGCGCAGCGCTTCCTGCCAGTAGGCGAGCGGGTCGAGGCTCGCGTTGTGGAACTGTTCGATGCGCTGGCCGGCGAGGTACAACTCCTCGGTGGTTTTGATCTGCTCCGGCGGCATCGGGCCTTCGACAGGCTTGGGCATGGGTTCCGGCTTGAGGCGAATCGGTGTGTAGGACACCAGTTCCTTGCCATCGACGGAGAGGGATGCGCGCAGATCGTGTTCGTCGATACCGGCGGGGACCGGCGTCACGTGAGAGTAGGGCTTGGCGGGCCCGATGGCCACCTTTTCCTCGAGGAGGACTTTGTCGCCAACCTTGAGCAGAACGGTGGCGGCGGGGTGATTGGAGGTCGTATAGAAACCGAACTTCGCCTTGCCATCGGCGACATCCAGATTTACCGCGGCATCGAGGTTCGCCTTCTTCACACCGTCGATATCGCGGAACGGATACCAATACATGCTGAAGGATTTGGCTTCGTAGGGCTCGAGCCAACTATAGTCCGGCTGGTTGTCGGAGTATGCACCCACCATCAGTTCGACGTAAGGGCCGTCGTCGTCGGTCAGGATATGGTCCCACTGGCGGCCGGCGGGGCCATTGCCCCAGGTCCACAACTTCTTGCCGGGCACGACGTGGTGGTCGGCGATGGACATGATTCCGGCTTTGCGGCCGTGGTCGTAGCCGGCGAAGAAATCGTCTTCGTAATTCCAGGCAAAAATGGAATTCGCGGTGACATGGTTTTTGTACCAACTGATGTCGACACCCTTGGTGAAATCCGCGCCGTTGTATCTTCCGTCGGCCAGCGGCCATTTGGTGAATTGGTTCTTGCTGTGAAAAGTGCCGTATTGCGTGCTGGGAGGGAAGAAGACCTGGTAGTTCTCATTGACGTGCACGGCCACGTTGGCGAAGCAGAGCATGGTGTTGACCACCGGCGTGCGGTTGGCGATGCGCACCGCCGCTTCCAGGTAGGCCTTGCCGGGTCGGAGCGTGTAGCCCACGGCCCAACGCATGCGCGCACGTAATTCCAGTTCACCCACCCAGATGGTCTTGCTGCCGTCCGGGTTCTCTTCCATCTTGTATTGCACGGGAAGGGCAGAGGTGGCGCGATGGTGATGCGGGATGTTCCACTCGATGCCGCCGGAGATCCACGCGCCGATCAGGCCGATCAGGGCCGGCTTGATGACGTGCTGGCGGTAGATGAAGTTGTAGCCGTTCGTTTTATCGATGCCTTCGAACAGGCGGCCGCCCACTTCCGGCAGGACGCCGATGCGGATGAACTCGTTCTCCAGGTAAACGATCTTGTACTTCTTGTCCTGCTTCTTCGACGTGAGGTTGTCGTAGAGCGGATAAGGGTAGACGCGCCCCTGCGCTCCTTGCGACGCCTGGCCGAAATAGAAGATCGGGTTGGGTTCCGGCTCGCCGATGAGGTAGGTCGGGATCACGGTTTCCTCTTCCCATATTTTTACGCCCGTTGTGACAGGGGCGGTTTGGGGAGCGAACGCGGAGAGGGAGGTCCAGGCGGCCAACACGGCGGCGAGGAGGAATAGTGCGGAGAACCACTTGGATCGATTTCGGCTTTTCATATAACTTTCTCCCAAATTGGAGATCGAAGCCGAAATGATAGCGCACGGACAGGTTGAAGAGAAGCGGCTCCGGGAGGACCCGCGCGGGCCAGGGGTCGCCCTACTGTTGTTTCTTGTCGCCGAGCTTGTCGCCGAGCTTTTTCGCCGGGGCGGAGGAGCGTGGGAGGCTTGCGTTGTTTGGGCGCGGCATCTTCGGCGGCCTTTTCGTCGTCGGCCTTCTTCTTGGCGTCGCCGGCCTGTTGCCCTTCTTTCTCGATGGGGGACATCTCGGCGTCCATGGCCTTCTTCTGCGCCTGTTCGCGCTTCTCTACTTCGCCGGCACGCTTGCCGAGGTCCTCTTCCGCAAGGCCCAAGCTGTCGCTGGTGGTCTCGATGGCCTGGGTGAGAGAGAATTCATAACGCTCCATATCCTTAGGGTGGCTTTCCGCAATCTGCTTGAGAACGGGAAGCATCGCCTTTTCCGAGGAGGCCACGGCAGCGAGTCCTATTTTGATGTCCGTCTTACGCAGGCTGGCCTCATCGGCAACGGTATCTATGGCGTCCAGGATCTTGGAATATTGGTCCAGCGTGTCGTGGATGAGGATCGAGCGGCCGGCCTTGTCCTTGCCGAGCAAGTTCTTCACCAGGTCCACGCGGAGTTTGGCGAAATCCGCGTAGAGTTTGAGCCGAAGATTGGGCTCCTGGGCTTCCTTGATCTGGTCAATTTCGTCGGCGGTCAGAAAATCGTGCTGCTGAGCGGCCAATGGCGCCATCAGAAGCAGGCAGCAGAGTAATATCTTCATTTAGTTTTGCCCTCCATCAGGCCGGTGAGCAGATCGTCGTGTACTTTCTGCACGTGGGCCTTGGCATTGTCCAGCACGGCGCGATCTTCGAAGCTCATATCGTGCTGCAGAGTCTCCAATTTCTTGAGCAGGTTGCGGGTTTCGATTTCGGCCTGTTTGAACCATCGCGGACTCTTGCGCGGATTCTTGCCGGTGCTTTCGAGCGATTCCCAGGCCAGGTCGACCGATTCCTGGATCTCGCGGGCAGAGGCCGTCACGGCCGTGTTGTCGCCTTGCTGGTAGGCTTCACGCGCGGTCTTTATCGCCGCCGCGGCATTTTCCAGCGCCAGTTTCGAGCGCTTGCCGAGATCGTGTTCAGCGAGTGCGGCCTTCAGGTCCGCGTGCAACGGTCGGCCCGCGAAGGCGAGGCCCAAGGCGAGCAGCATCAGGATGGTTCGTGTGCCTTTCACCGTTTGTCAATCTCCCTTTGCAGGATGCGTACCCGCTGCCGCGCCTGAAATTCCTGGTTCGGATTCTTGCCCTCGCTCATGGCGAGGAAACGTTCGTAAGCGTCCTTGGCCGGCTTGATCTGGCGCAGTTTGTCGAGGATGATGGCGCGCAGGAACCAGTTGCCCGCGCCGCTTTCGCCCTTCGCGGCAGCCTGTTCAAAGGCGGTCAGGGCCTGCGGCAGATCGCCGGCCATGTAGAGCATACCGCCGAGTTCGGTCCACGGCTTGGCTTCGGCCGGCTTCAGTTTGGCGGCGGCGTAGAACTGGTTGGCGGCCGGCTCGAATTGCCGCTTGTCACGGAGGGCGCGCGCGTACATCATGCGCAGGTCGTAATTGGCAGGTTCGGCGGCCACGGATTGTCCCAGCAGCGGCAGCGCCTTATCTGGCTTCCGGGTGAAGACATAGGCGGCCGCAAGGGCGCTGCGGTTGGCCGGGCTGGGATCTTTGGCGTAGGCCTCTTCGAGGCGGGGAACGGCATCCTCGAATTGCTTGGACTCGAGCAGCAATTCGCCCATGCGCGCTTGAGCCGCGGGGTTGTCAGGAAACTCCTTGTAGATCTCGACGGCCTCTTTGTTCTGCGATGCCTTCTCGTAAAGGCCGGCGAGTTCCAGCAGGTAATCGCGATACTTGGGCTCGAGCTTTGCAGCCTGGTGGAAGTAGGCGTCGGCGTCGTTGAGTCGTCCTTCCTGCACAAGCGTCTCCGCCATGCCGAGTTGCGCTCCGGCGGATTTGGCGTCCAGGGCTATGGCGAGTTTGTAACTCTCTTCCGCCTTGGCGTAGTCGCCGGTTTGGAGTTGCGATTCGGCCAGATAATAGCGCGGGCGAAACTCCTGCGGCTTCTTGCCGGCAGCATCCTCGAACAGGGGTAGCGCCTCGACAGGGCTCTTCTGGCGGAGCAGCACGATTCCGCCGTTCAGTTCCGCTTCGTAGAGCCCGGGCTTGAGCTCCAGGGTCTTGCGATATTCGGCGACCGCTTCCGGATCCCGCTGAAGCAGCGTGTATGCCATAGCCAGATTGAAGTGGGCGAAGTAATCTTTGGAATCGGCGTCGATCGCTTTTCGGAACGCCTGCACGGCAGAGTCGTACTTACCTTCGTCGAGGGCCTTCATCCCTTCGGTGGTGAAATCGGCTTGAGCAAACAGGAGGAAAGCCGCGAGGGCCCACATGCATCAATTATATCGCCGCGCGATTGGCGCTGCCGCGAAACCCGGTTACTTCTTCTTGTCAGGATCGCCCACTACCGGCACGTCGGGTGTCTCCGACACGAAACTGAGCGGAATATCGACATAGGCCACTTTTTCGCCGGATTCGTCGGTGAGTTTCATCTTATAGTGACGCGGCGGAGCGTCGAAGAGCGCGTTGCCCTGCTGCGATTGGGCCGGCTTGACGGAGCGCAGATATCCGATGTATTGCGGTACGCCTTCCCCGGTACTCAGCTCGGGATACGTGTTGCCGTTGTCATCCTCGATAGTGAAGTTGGGCACGATGACGTCGGTACCGTAGCCATTTACCGCGCTCAGGCGGACCAGGAAGAAGCGATTCTGCGGCACACGCGCATCGGCACCCTCTCCGATGTGGGTCAGCCACTGAGTTTCATATACCACATAGACGATGTGCCCGAGGGTGACCCGCTCACCCATGTTGTAAGTGCGTACGGAGGACTGCTCCGCGCCATCACCGCAGGAAGATAAGAGGGAAGCGACAGCGGCGACGGCCGTCAGCAAGAACAGAAACCGGAATTGGCGCATGTGGCTAAACTATTGTCCACATGGATGGGATGGGTGTCAATACTATCGGGTACGGGGGCCAACGCTCCCTAACGGTCGCGGCTCTGATTGGGGGCGGGAACTTCTAGCGTTTTTCCTGGAGGATGTGCTCGAATTTTCTCCGCTGCTCTTCGGTGAGAATCTGTTCGACCTTGGTTTTGCTATCACTCAGTACGGTGCGGTAGTACTGCCAGAAATCGTTCAGAATGGATTCCATCTGCTCCTGTTGGCCAGGCGTGAGGTTGAGCTCGCGCTTCATCCGGTCGAAATAAAACTCCTTACCAACCGCAGTGTCGAACGAAGGTTTGTGCAGAAGGTTGTGCAGGCCGAAATTCATGGCGACGGCTCCGGCCGCCGCGCCGCACAGGAACACCAGGGTCAACGTGACCATGCAGACAACCTTGGGATCCCACGATCTGGCGAAGGTCGCTTTCTCCAGCAGGCTAGTGTTCATAAGCGGTCATCGTAGCCAGCATGTTGTCCTGCGCCCGAGCATTATCGTAAGCCGGAGAATCCTGCTGCGCCATCACGGCCTCTGGTGACGGGCCGGTGGGGTATTCGCTCTCGTAGGAAACCAAATAGCTGCCCAACGCCGCCAGCGTCAACAACGACGCGAACACCAACCGTCGCCCGAAGGCGAAATCCAGCGCAAACAAACCTGCAAAAGAAGGGACCGCCTGGCGGTGACCCAACTGCTGCATCAACCGCGCGTAAAAGCCGGGTGCCGGCGTCAATTCCTCTGGTGCTCTGAGCGCGCCGAACCACTGGGAGACTTGCTGCATGTCGGCCACTTCCTGGCGGCACATCTCACAGCTGTTCAGGTGCGCCTCGATATCCCGCAGTACCGTCGGCTTCAGCGTGCCGGACAAGTACTCCTCAAGGCTCTCCATCACTACCGCGTGCATAAGCTTCTTCCCTATACCACTGAAAATACCACGCCTCAGCCCACCCTTTGCGAGTCTATCGGCCCATTGGCCCTGCCCGCTTCCGGGAACCTGCCACGTCCCAAACCAACCGTTTAACCAGCCACTCAACCCGCCACAAGGCCGGGAGCCCGGTCGAGGCGCTGCGCCGCCTTAATCAGCTTCTGCCGCGCTCGAAACAGCTTCACCTTGATGGTGTTCTCGTTCATGCCGGTCTGGGCCGCCAATTCTTCCACCGAGAACCCTTCCACTTCTTTCATAGTCAACAACATACGCTCCTCTTCGGAAACTCTTCCGAGGAGCTTTACGAGGTAATCGCGTCGCGCCAGCGTGGTGTCCATTGGTATTTGTCGATCCACCGCTGGTTCGGAATTCTCCACCCGGCGTACCTCATCTTCACTCATGTCGCTTTCGTAGACCAGTTTCCGGACCTTGCGTTTGCGCAGGTAGTCGAAGCACTCGTTGACCGTGATTTTGTAGATCCAGGTGATCAGCGAGCTACGGAAATCGAAGCTCTTGACGGAGAGGTAGACCTTTGCAAATACTTGCTGTGCAATGTCTTCCACGTCATTGCGCTGGCGTACGATGCCATGAATGATGGAGAACACTTTGGATTGATAGCGCTCAACAATCTCGCGAAACGCGGCCTCATCGCCGGCCTGCGCACGCTGCACTAACGCACCTTCCGGGGTGTTCTGATAGTCCACTCTGGATTTCGCCGCAACTTTACTACCGAATCCCGGGAGAGAGAGTACGCCGGTCAGTGTTCCCATACACCGCTACCGACGCATATACCGACTGCCGGGTTTCAGCGGATCCTATTTGCAAGATAGCACGGGCCGTCCTGCCGGGACTGCCGCGCTGGGCGGTTTTCCGGCCCGTGGCGCTGTTCACCTCTAATTTTACGCGACCAAACTCCGTCTTGCGCCATCTAAATTATTGACGGTTGGAGTGATGCCGTTGCGTCGGTATAATGGGGACCTGGGAAGTCCCGAAATTTCAGGAGCAAATAACAACATGGTTCAAATGACCGAAAAAGCGATCGGCAAGGTGAAGGAGATCATGAGTTCGCAGGATCCGGCTCCCGGCGGGCTACGCATCTCTGTGGTCGGCGGCGGATGTTCCGGGTTCAGCTATTCCATGGCCTTCGAGAACACGCCCAACATCTTGGACAAGACCTACAGCTACGACGGCTTGAAGATTTTTGTGGACCAAGCCAGCCTGCTGTACCTGGACGGCGCCGAAGTCGATTTCGTAGAGACGCTGGAAGGTTCCGGTTTCAAGTTCAACAACCCACAGGTGAAGTCTACCTGCGGTTGCGGCAGCTCGTTCCAAGTCTAAGTTCCCGATCCAGGGAACTGGTTTTCAGTTTATCGAGGCGCCCGCCGTTGTACGGCTGGGCGCCTTCGTGCGTTTGGACATAGCGGCAAGAAAATAAATCGAATACAAAGCCGGGAGATCCGAGTACCGAGGAAGTTGAGCCTCGGGCGGAAAGGATTCTCCATTCCGATCTGTATTCGGGTTAGCCGGATTACCTGTGGGGCAGCCGTCGTGGTGTTGCTGGCCGCCCGCGCCGGCGCGGAGCCGCTCCTCGATCGACTCGCCCGGTGCGCAACGGACGCGGCGGACTCTCGAACTGACGCGGCGAGTGGCATCGATGTACCGGGCCATGCCGCCGGACTATCAGACTGCCAATCTTGAGATGACGGCAAGCCGGGCAGAGGCTGAACGAGAGATGTTCCAGGCCGAACTGGATTATCGGTTGGCGTGTGAGCCGAACTCAAGCGCGTACTGGGGGATTTGCGATAACGGCACTCTCAAGGGTTCATAGTCACCTTGACCGCTTGTTTCATCTGCCAGACGTGGAAGCTGCCGTCGGGCCGCATTGTCTCCGAGGTGATTCTCAGGGCGAAGCATCCCAAGTCGGGCGCCAGCCATAGCGTCATCCGATTGGGGCGCATCGGGAGCTGCACCGCCGTAGTGGGATGGTTAAGGATGGTCTCGGTGCCTACCACATTGCCTTCCATACACGCGGTGGTCCCAAATCCGTCCGCCGGCCGCCGGAAGCCAAAGTGTTGGATCACCAGGCAGGTCCAATCCGCGCAGCCCGGAATGACTACCACCTGTTGGAATCCAGACTGTCTCATCTTTCTGTACAATTCCATGTCCTGCTTGGACGTAACGACAAAGGGCAGAATCATGCGCTGCCACACGGGAAGCGCGGCGTCGAGAGCTCGTCCGAGCGCAGTTCCAATCGGTTGGCCGGGGATGGACCGCGAGAGGAGAACCTCTTGCCCGGGGGGTGCGGTGTAGGATGTGCTCACCATTGCGAGCGTCGGAGATCCGGTGTCGCCATACAGTAGGTACTCGGAATCCACAGTGAAGGGGATATGAACCGGAGGCGGGGTCTGCGACAGCGCCTGGGCGGCGGCGAACAGGAATATTCCGGCTACAAGGATGGCTGCGGCGAGCAGGGTCTTCCGCGCGGCGGACATAACGACGAATTTCCTACGCACCGGGACCGGGGTGGGATGGGTGAGCGGTTGGGCAGCGGCGAAGCCCGCCCGGACACTCTCGCGCAAAGTCGCCGGGACCGGCGGCACGGTCCACTGATTGAGCATCTCGTCGAGTTCCGTATCGTTCATGATTTCCTCCCCGTGCCCGGCGCGTATGCAGCGAGCGTCTCCTTCAAAGCGGCCCGTGCGCGTTGCAGGCGCGACTTCACCGCGCCCACGTCGAGGTCCAGGATACGCGCGATCTCCGCCAACGGCATCTGCTCGTAATGAGCCAGGATCAGCACTTCCCGCTGCGTGTCGGGTAATTCCATCACTGCCCGGGCGACCAGTTCTTCGAGTTCGGTGCGCAAGACCTGGCATTCGGGCGACCCGTCATCCCTCGGTTCCGATCCGTTTTCCGCCGACAGGACGTTTTTCCGACGCCGCTTCAGACATTGATTGCGCACCACGCCGAAGAGGTAGGTCCGCATTTCGGTCCGACCCGGATCATACGAGCATCCCGGACGCAGCAATTCGAGAAAGCACTCCTGGACGACATCTTCGGCATCCGACACCGATCCTGTAAGCCGGTAGGCGAAGCGGAAAAGGGGCAAATGGTGCTCGTCGAACAGTTGCAGAAAGGCGGCTTCCTTGCCTTTTCGAGCTTCTCGGAACTGATCCATCTTTATCTGAACAGTATTACCGCGAGAAGCCAAAAGGAATCCGCCGGAACTTGAGCTTCGGAGTGATACCGGATCACGGCCGCCGAAAGCGCCACTGCTGTGCAATGAGGCGGCGTATGACATATATTTGTAACCGCAGTGTAAACACCCGTCAACCTTCAATCGCTACGATCGCTTTGAGGATTTGCAATCTTATGACCAAGTGTTTGAGAATCACGCTGCTACTCGGCAGCTTTCTCGTGACGGGCTTGCTTCACGGACAGTTCGAAAACGCCGAGGTTTTGGGCGCGGTACGCGATCAGTCGGGTGGCGCTTTGACAAAGGCAACAGTCACGTTGACGAATCAGGAGACTGGCATCAAGGCGCAGTCCATCACCGACGAAAACGGTAATTTCGATTTCTTTAATGTCAAGGTAGGTCGGTATAGCCTGACGGTGGAACACACCGGCTTTTCCAAGGCCACCACGACGGACGTGATGGTCAATGTGGGCGCGCGGCAGCGTGTAGACTTCGCGATGCAGGTAGGCGCCGTTACGGAATCCGTTGAGGTGACCAGCGTGGCTACCGTCCTGGAGACCGATTCCAGCGAGCACGGGCAGGTGATCAGCACCGCGGCAGTCGCGGAGCTTCCGCTTAACGGCCGCAACTATGCGGACCTGGCGCTCTTGTCCACGAATGCCGTGAAGTCTCCGATCGCGATATCTTTCTCAGCCAGCGGCACGCCGCGGGAAGGTGCTTTCAACGTAAACGGCATGCGCAGCACGTATAACAATTTCCTGCTGGACGGCCTGGATAACAATGCCTATGGAACCAGCAACCAGGGCTACTCTGCCCAGTTAGTGCAACTATCGCCGGACGCGCTCGCCGAATTCAAAGTCATCACCAGCAACTACAGCGCCGAATACGGGCGCGTAGGCGGCGCGGTGGTGAGCGCGGTCATGAAATCCGGAACGAACGAGTTTCACGGCTCGGCGTACGAGTACCTGCGCAACACGGATCTGAATGCCACCGGCTTCTTGTTCAGCCCCACTGTCTTCATCAAGCCGACCTTGCAGCGCAACCAGTTCGGCGCCACCATTGGCGGACCAATTGTCAAGAACAAGCTGTTCTTTTTCGGCGATTACGAGGGCTTCCGGCAGTTGCAGCGCTATCTCAATTTCGACTCCATCCCGAGCATGACGGATCGCCAGGGTATCCTCCCCGTGTCGGTGGTCAATCCCCTGACCGGCGTGGTTTATCCGGCGAACACGCAGATCCCGATTGTGCAGTTGAATCCGTTCGCCGCCACGGTGTTAAACGGACTGCCGCCGACCAATGGTCCGGGACGCTCCAACAATGACGAGGCGCTGCTACTGATCCGCGACTACGGCGACAAATTCGACGCAAAACTGGACGGCCAGATCAACGACCGCATGACGGCGTTCCTGCGTTACAGCCAGCGCAAGGACTTGCAGTATTACCAGCCGGACCTCTCCGGTCCGTCCGGCGGCGACGGCAACGGCTACATCCACGTCGTCGATCAGAACGCTTCGTTCGGCTACACCTGGACCGTCACGCCGACCTCTCTCCTCGAATTTCGCATGGGTTTTTCCCGTATTCTTGGCGGCAAGACACCGCCCTATCTGGGTGGCCCGAGCATGTCCTCCATGTTCGGAGGCTTTCAGGGTCTGCCGACGACACCAAATCTCACCGGCGGCATCAATACGCAGACTATCAGCGGACTCACTGCCTTGGGGCGCCAGACCAGCAATCCGCAGTTCCAGAATCCTACGTCCTGGGATCCGAAACTGAATTTCTCGAAGACAATCGGCCGGCATTCCCTGAAGATGGGTTATCAATACCTGAACATCCGCACCGAAATTCTGGACACGAATCCGATTTACGGCCAGGACACGTACAGCGGAGCATTCAGCAAGCCCACCTGCGCGCAATTGGGACAACCTTCCACCTGCACGGTCCCCGCCGACTCGACGAGTTACAGCCTGGCGGACTTCATGTTCGGCGTTCCGAACCAGGTTAACCTGGGGAGCTATGCGGTCATCAACCTGCGGCAATTCGTGCATTCGCTGTATTTTCAGGACGACTACCGGGTCAGCGCGAAACTTACGCTGAACGTCGGGCTGCGCTGGGAGTTCGCCTCCCCGCTCTACGAGCGCGATAACAACTACTCGAATTTCGACCCCACCACCAACACCATGATCAAAGCTACGGGTGGAAGCCTGTTTCAACGCGGCCTGGTGCACCCCGACTACAAAGACTATGGGCCGCGCCTTGGCTTGGCATACAGCATCGATTCGAAGACCGTGGTCCGTGCCGGATATGGAATCAGCTACACGTTCTTCAACCGGCCCGGAAGCGCGCAGGAGGGGATCAACGCTCCGCAGGCGCTTTTCGGCGTCCTCAGCCAGACGATTCCCGCGGGCGGCGCGGTGCCGTCCACATTTCTCACCACCCTGAACAGCTTCAGCACGAACATCGCCAGCCCGGCAGCCTTCAATCCGGTCAATTCCAATGTGGTCTACACTCCACCCGACAGCAAGTGGCCGTACATACAGAACTGGTTCCTCTCGGTGCAGCGGCAACTTCCCAAGAACACCGTAATCGATCTGTCCTACAACGGAAACCATAGCCTGCGCCTGCCGATCATCGCCGATTACAACCAGGCGTATCCGAACCAGCCGGGACAAAGCCTGGGAGTCACGGCCCGCGTGCCGATACCAACTTTCGGGCCGATCACGTGGCTCGATCCCGCGGGCGACAATCACTACAACGGCCTCTCGGCCCGTGTGGAACACCGTTTCACCAAGGGCTTGTACGTGCTGAACTCGTTCACGTGGGGGAAAGCCATGGGCGATTCCGAGCAGGCGCTGGAGTATTATGCGGGCTACTACCAGGCGAACCCACAGAACATTCGCGATCTGGCCGCGGAAAAAGGGCCTTCCAGTTTTGACGTGAAGTTGAATAACGTCACCAGCGTGGTCTATCAGCTTCCGTTCGGCAAGGGCAGGGAATTCGGCGCCAACATGAATCCCGTGCTGGATGCCTTTGTGGGCGGATGGGAACTTACCAGCATCAACACCGCTCACACGGGCACGCCGCTCGACGTGACCTACGGTGCGACCGGGGCGAACATTGTCAGCTCCCTTTCCAATGATTACCGCGGTCAGCCGTTCCTTCGCCCCAACGTTAGCGGCAGCGCCGTGAGCCAGAGCCGGTCCGCCATGCTGAACACGTACTTCGCCGGATACACTTTTACGACGCCGCCCGCCAACGCACCGTACGGGAACGTCGGCCGAAATTCGTTCCGTGCTCCGAACTTCGACCAGTGGGATTTTTCAGTTGATAAGAACTTCCGGATCCGCGACAGGGCCCGGCTGCAATTCCGCGCGGAGTTCTTCGACGTTCTGAACCACACCAATTTCGGCATACCGAATACGCAGACGACGAGTGCTGCGTTCGGGACTATTCGCTCCACCTATCCCTCGCGGCAGGGCCAGTTCGCTTTGAAGCTGCTTTTCTAGGAATTGGCCACGGATGAACATGGATCAACACGGATAAGATAAGTTTGTGACCAGATCCGAGATGTACCGCCGTCTACGCGCGCATGCCGGCCTGTGGGACATGATCGTGGTGGGCGGCGGAGCCACCGGCGCCGGTGTGGCAATCGATGCGGCCAGCCGCGGATACGACGTCCTGCTGCTGGAGCGTCACGATTTCGGTAAAGGCACTTCCAGCCGCAGTACCAAGCTGGTTCACGGCGGCGTGCGCTACCTGGAGCAAGGCAACCTATCGCTGGTCATGGAGGCGTTGAAAGAGCGCGGATTGCTGCTGCAGAACGCCCCGCATCTGGTACGCAACCTCGGTTTCGTCGTGCCGAATTACGATTGGTGGGAAGCCCCGTTCTATGGGGTCGGGCTGAAGCTCTACAATCTGCTGGCCGGAAAGTATGGCTTCGGGACTTCGCGGATTCTCTCGCGCGAAGAGACCCTGGAGCGCCTGCCCACCATCCGTACCGAAGGCCTCAAAGGCGGCGTGATTTACTTCGACGGCCAGTTCGACGACTCGCGCCTGCTGATCAATCTGGTGGCTACCGCCTGCGAACAGGGCGCGACGCTGCTTAATTACGCCGAGGTCACGCAGGTGACGACGGACGCCGATGGCTTCGTGGACGGCGTCCGCTTCCGCGACGCGGAGAGCGGAGCCGAGTCAGAAGCGCACGGCAAGGTGGTGATCAACGCTACCGGACCCTTCGCCGACGACCTGCGCCGCGCCGCCGACCCCGCGGTGGAACCGATGATCGCACCCAGTCAGGGCATCCACCTGGTGTTCGACAGATCGTTCCTGGCCGCCGACAACGCCATCATGGTGCCGCACACCAGCGATGGGCGCGTGATGTTCGCCATCCCGTGGCACGGCCACACAGTGGTAGGCACCACGGATACGCCGATTGCGCAATCCACACTGGAACCGGTGGCGCTGGATCAGGAGGTGGAGTTCATCCTGCAGACCGCGTCGCTCTACCTCGACCGCAAGCCGACACGCGCCGATGTGCTCAGCGTGTTCGCGGGGATTCGTCCACTGGTGCGTTCCGGCGAGAGCGGCAACACCGCGGCGCTGTCGCGCGACCACACCATACGCATCGAAAATTCCGGCATGATTACGATCTGTGGCGGCAAGTGGACCACCTACCGTCACATGGCGGAAGATTGCGTCAACCAGGCGGCCACGCTGGCGAAGTTGGCGGACAAACCTTGCGTCACAGGGCATCTGAATATACACGGCTTCCACCCCGCGTCGGAGAAGTTCGGCCACTTGTGGGTGTATGGGTCCGACGCCCGAATGGTGCAGGAGTTGGAGCAGAGCGATCCGCGGTGGGCTGCGCCGCTGGATGGCGCGCTGCCTTATACCGGCGCGGAAGTCGTCTGGGCGGTGCGCCAGGAACTGGCGCTCACCCTGGAGGACGTCCTGGCGCGGCGCACGCGGGCATTGTTCCTGAATGCGAAGGCGGCGCTGCGCATGGCGCCGCGTGCCGCGGAAATAATGGCGCGAGAACTCGGCCGCGACGACGAGTGGCGGTGCCGCCAATTGGCAGCGTTTGGCGAAGTGGCGAAGGGTTACGTGTTGGCGTAAGCGCGAGCCGTATCGGCATGAGTTTTCCCTCTTGACATACGAATGTCTTCGTAGTAACGTCTTCGTATATGGCGGAGAAACTACCGAGGCCGACCGATGCCGAGCTTGAAATTCTGACCATCCTGTGGAGCCGCGGACCCACCACCGTCCGCGAGGTACACGAAGCCATCTGCGCCCGCAAGCCCGCGCAATACACCACCGTCCTAAAGACGCTGCAGATCATGGCGGAGAAGGGCTTGGTGCGCCGCGACGAGAAGCAGCGCGCGCATATTTACCAGGCCGCCCGGCCGCGGGAATGGACGCAACGGCAACTGGCAGGCGACCTGTTGCAGCGGGCGTTTAACGGGTCGGCGCGCAGCCTGCTGCTAGGAGCGCTTTCGGCTCAGAAGGCCTCGAAGGAAGAACTGTCAGAATTGCACCGCCTGCTCGAGGAATACGAAAAGGGGACGCGATGAGCCTGCTGGAAATCTGGGTACACAATTCCGCCGCGGCCGCGCTGGGCTGGACGCTGGCACACTCTTTGTGGGAAGGCGCGCTGGTGGCGCTCGCACTGGCGGCCGCGCTCGGCGTGCTGCAGGGGTCGCGGGCGCGATATGCAGCGGCTTGCGTGGCGATGCTCGCCCTGCTCACTGGTTTTTGCGTCACTTACCAGATCTGCCTCGCGCAGCAGCGATTAGAGGGTGGCGTGGGGCAAGTGCCGGCGCTCCGAGCTGCTCCGCCGGGTCTCGGCGACGGGACTATCGCAGCCAAGTTGCCGTGGCGATTCCGGACGGCCCAATATTTGCCGTGGCTCGCCCCGTTCTGGATCGCAGGCGTTCTATTCTTTCAGTTGCGCGGCGTGGCCGGTTGGATGGCCGCGCGCGGCCTGCGCCGGAGAGGAGTGTGTGCCGCCACGCTGTTCTGGCAGGAGCGGATCGACCGCCTCGGCGCACGGGTGAGACTCTCCCGACCGGTGACGCTGCTGGAATCCTGCGTCGCGGAAGTGCCGGTGGTGATCGGCTATGTTCGTCCCGTTATCCTGATGCCGGTGGGTCTGCTGGCGGGCTTGCCGCCGGGACAGATCGAGGCGATCCTGCTGCACGAGTTGGCGCACATACGGCGTCACGATTACCTGGTCAACCTGATGCAGATTGTTGTGGAAGGTCTGGTGTTCTATCACCCCGCGGTGTGGTGGATCTCCGGAGTGATCCGCGCGGAGCGCGAAAACTGTTGTGACGATCTGGTGGTGGCCACGCAGGGCGATGCGCTTGCCTACGCCGCGGCCTTGACGGCATTAGAACGAAACCGTGGGGCGGTACGCGAAACCGTGCTGGCTGCCACAGGAGGTAGCCTCGTGAAACGTGTTCGCCGATTGCTGGTTCAACCGGAGGGGCCTCGCGACGCTCTGACTCCCGTCCTTTCCGCCGCAGTTCTAACCATCAGCCTGGCGGCAGCCATGCTGGCGTGGCAATCCACTCCGCCACCCGTACCGCTGCTGGCGCAGGCGAAGCAACCTCCGGCACCTGTCCAGGAGGCCACACCCTACTCCAAGTGGTTGACGGAGGACGTCGCCTACATCGTCAGCAACGAGGAGCGCGCCGCCTTCAAGAACCTGCAATCCGATGCCGAGCGCGAGCACTTCATCGAACAGTTCTGGCTGCGACGCGATCCGACTCCCGGCACTCGCAGAAAACGAGTTCAAAGAGGAATACTATCGGCGCATCGCTTATGCCAACGACCACTTCGCAGCCGCGATCCCGGGCTGGAAGACCGACCGCGGCCGGATCTACATAGTTTACGGCCCGCCCGACGAGAAAGAGACGCATCCGTCAGGCAGCGCGGCGCAACCGTATCCATACGAGCAGTGGCTCTATCACCTCATCGAAGGCGTAGGGGCCAATGTCGTGGTCGAGTTTATCGACCCCAACAAGACTGGCGAATACCGCATGACCACCGACCCGTCAGTAGGGTACGCGGTGACGAACGCCGACACGCCGAAAGCCGGCGCCACAGTTCAACCCATGATCCCTGGTGCGGTCTTGATCTCCGTTCCACTTAGTGCCTACGGAGACCATAAGGTGACCGTGTATACGCGTGTAACCGGCAAGGATGGCCGCGTCGTACGGGCGTTCGAGGATCCGATCCAGGGTCCGGCGCCGATTTACACCAAAGTGCTGCCTATTGCCAAGGGGACCTACCGGGTGGAAGTCAGCGTGAAAGACGCCACTAACGGTAAGGTCGCGGCCGACAACATCGAGTACGAAGTCAAGTAGCCCTAGTCCACCTTGGCCTGCCGCGTGACCGGCGCTTCTTTACCGGCGTGCACGCTCTGCAAGCGTTTATGCGTCGCCGCCGCCGCGTCGAGCAGTTCGCGGTAAGGACGGTCGGTCACGTCCACCAGCCCGATGTTGTAGTTCTCGCCGTCGAAGCGGCCGGTGGACGGCTCGTCCACCCACTCGAACCAGTGGGCGCCCACGATTGACGGGTCGGCGAACGCGTTCTCCACGTAGTAACGGTAGGCCACGCCGCGCTCTTCCTGGCTGCTGGTCTGCTTGAGCCCCGGAGTCATGCCGCGCCCCGGCGTGCCGAAGTGGAATTCGCCGATCAGGATCGGCTTGTCGATCAGGCTGCGCACTTTGTCGATCTCCGCCTGGTTCACTTTGTAGGCGTAGTTGTTCAGGCTGTAAACGTCGAACACCTTCGACAAGCGGACAATCTCCGGCGGCGCGCTGGAACCGAAGCGTAGTCCCAAGCTCAAGTGGTTGGGATCGTGTTTGCGTATGGCCGCGGTCGCGGCCTCGACGAATTTCTGATAGCTCTGGTAGAGAAACGCCTTGCGCCGGTCGAGCGAATCGCCCTCGGCGAGGAATGCCTGCGCCGCCTTCTTCAGGGCACTCTCCGGCCCCGCGAGAATGGCATCCACTGCAACCGATTCGCGCCCCGGCCAGGGCGGTTCGTTGCCCAGGAAATATCCCAGCACGTACGGGTCGTCCTTGTGCGATTCGCACTGTTGCGCGGCCGCGCGATCGATTGCCTGGGCATACTCGGGAGCGTAAACGTCGGGAACACCCATCGGGCCGGTCTCGATTCCCCAGCCGCGTAGTGTCACGACGTAGGGCACGCGGTGCGCGCTGCCCAGGCGCTGGTCGCTCCAGTTGCCTACCGTATTGAAGCCCCACGCGAACATGCGCCGCGCGGTCAGATCGACCCACTTGTCGCTCCAATTCGCGCCGAAGCGGCGCACCATGTTCCAGGTGTAGAAGGACGCTCCAGCGCGGCCGCCGCCACGCCCGCCGGTGAGGTCAGCGGGCGGCAGGGCGGCGAACAACTGCTCGCGCCCCTGCGTGGAAGTCGCGGCCGAAGTCCCCATGGAATCGGCGCCCAGCGAGAGGAACAGGTGGCCATCGGGATCGATAAACCACCACTTGCCTTCGATCTTCTCCACGCGGAAGAAGCCGGTAGCTTTGGCTTTCGAGTTCTCGTAACCGCCATAGCGGCAGTAGGGAGAATTGGCCTTCCCGAGCACTTTTTCCTCGGCGGCCCAGGCGGCCTGCAACTGCTCCAGCCTGGTCGCCTTGCCTGGCCAAGCGTCACCGATCCACTGGCCGAACTGGTCCACGAGCGGTTTGGCGTCGAGCAGGGCGTCGCCTGGATCCTGGGTGCTCAGGCGGACCGACCGGATTTCGAGCGACGGCGCTCCCAGGGGATTCGCCATCACGACGCCGATCTCGCGCACTGCTTTCAATTCGCCGGGCGTGCCGCTGAGGTTGATGAACATCATGGGCCGCGCCTTGTTGTGCACCGAAGCCAGATCGTTTCCCGAGTGTGCCGCCTGGGTTAAAAAACTCAGCGGCACGGCGGAGCGGATCCACGCTCCGGGAACCGGCGCGAGGCGCACCGAACGCACGCCGCCGGCGTCGTGTATGCGCAGGTCGAAACGCTGCGGCGAACTCAGGCGCAGTTCCAATACGAGAAACTGGAACGGACTCCAATCGGCAGGCAGGCCAGGGTCCAGGTCTGTCAGCGCCCATGTGTGTTCTGTGCCGGCGCCCTCGAACACGGCGCGCCTGGTTTCCCCGCGGGCGGAACCCGCCGCGGCGAGAAGTGGTAACAGCGTGCAGATCCAATACCGTTGCATTCGCCTTCTCCCGGAAACGCTAGAGTGGCACATGGCGCGCCGCAGCGCCACCCGTGCCTACTGCGTGTCGGTAACCGTGAGCCGGCGGAAATCCAGCGTGCGGCGCATTTTGCCGTACTTCAGTATGAGCTGCTCGGAGTCCACCGCGGCCTCCACGAAGGGGCCGCCGAATAATGGCCAGTGTGCGTAATCTACGGCGACACCGTTCACTTGCGGCGTTTGCCCGTAGGTGAACTCCAGTGTTTTGCCGCGCAGCGAGCGGAAGCGCACGGCGGGCGTGCCGGTCACGTGGAATTCCAGCGGCAGCGCCAGGATCGCCTGCCGGAACGCGTCCAAGCCCGCGAATTCCGAGCGCGCCGCTACCTGCACGACCATTCCGTTCTTGAGATAGGGACTGAACAGCCGCCGGCCGCCTCCCTCGATCGGCTTCCAGGTGTAGGGTTGCAGCGGACGGCAGGCGATCAATGCATCGCCGCCGCGCGCGAAGATCCAGCCTGACGGGTCTTCGCGGACTTCAGCCAGATCTTTGGAGAAGAAGCCGTTGATGTGCGGAAAACGGGTCTCCGCCGGGATATCGTAGAGTACGATCACGGAATCCTGATCCTGGAAGATCTGCTCGTAAGGTGAGCCTCCCACCAACTTATCGGGCGAATCATAACTCTTTTTGGAACTTACTACGTCGGACAGTCCCGGGTCCGGCGGGAAGGTGAAGTAAGTCTGTAACTCGCGCAGGGACGAATACGGATGCAAGGTGAAGAGCGTATTCTGCACTCCCCGCGGGTCGGGGACGTTCCAGGTGACATCCCAAGAGTGTTCCTGTATGGGTTGCAGGGTGCCGCCCTGGTCGGAGCCAACCGCGTATTCCCGGCGAACGTAAGTGGTCTTATACACGGGACCGTGCAGGTCGTCGAAAAAGCGCCAGCGATTGCGCGTGCGCTTGCGTTCGTAGTGGGTGTAGGGGTGCTCGCGGTCGGTGGCGATGCGCTTGAGGATCTCCGGAGGTTCATAAGCGCTGCCGAAGAGATAGCACGCAACGTAACTGCCCGGCGGCTCCATAGGACGGCCGAGCCCGAACAGCACCCAACCGAAATCGCTCGAGACGTTGAGCCACTTCTCCACCACCGGGCGATCATAGACCCGTGAGTGCGCTCCAACAAAGATGCCGTCCAGGTTCTCGGCCGCATAGTCGGCGATCAGGTAATCCAGCATCATGGTGGCGCGCTGCTTCATGGCTGGATCCTTGGCCCACTCCGCCAGGTACGACATGGAGAGAAAGTAGAGGCCCATGTAGTGCGGACTATCGTACTCGCCCTGGCCCCGCGTGGTGGTCAGCTTGACCCAGGAATTGATCCACCCGGCCGCTTCGCGCATGTTCTCGGTGGAAGATTTCCCGGTATACCATTGGTCGCCATTTTGGTCGGGCCAGAGTTGTGACATGAGATACAGCGACGTGTAATACAGCAGCCAGTGATTCTCCGTATCTCCCCGGTAAGGCATGTAAGTCTTAAACGAACGGCGTAGCGCTTGCCGGGCCGAATCGGAGAGCTGGCCTTGGTCCAGGTACGCCACGGCAGTGATCGGGAACATCCAGAACATATCGCCCGTGGGACCGGCCGCCAGCAACTCTTCCAGACTCCGCGAGCACAACGCGGCATCTTCGTGCAGTTTGAGCTTTGCCGCGATGTTCAGGTAACTTAGCGCAGCGCTGGACTTGGGGTGCGCGTAGGCGTCCATCACGAATTGAACGCGTTGTTGAAACGCGGGAGTTGCAGCGCGCAGGGGAAGGCAGGCAAGGAGGAGGAGAAGCAATCTTCTCATTTCCCCTCCGGAACAAATCTCATGCGATAAACCCGGCTGCCTTCCAGTCCGTCCTTCGCCCACGTCTTACCGTAATCCTGCGACACATAGATCGCCTCCTCATGCACGCCGGCATAGACGCGGCCGGCCCGTGCCGGGTCGAACGCGACACTCCAGACCGCGCTCGCCGGCAGGCCTGCCGTACGCGACTGCCAGGTCTTGCCGAGATCTTCGGAGATCGCCACGCCCACTCCCCATCCCGTCACCGCGATGCGGTTTGCCGAGGCGGGGTCGAAGGCGATGTCGGACACATTGCGGCCGGCTCCGAGATTCCCGGAGCTTTCAAAGGTCACGCCGCAATCGGTGGACACGAACAGGCCGCCGCCCTGCGTGGCGGCCATCCAATAACAGGCGTCGTGTGGCGATTGCTCGATGTGCAACACCTGGAATCCCGCAGCGCCGGCGGGCCGCCACGATTTACCCCCATCCTCGCTGCGGAAGATCCCTTCTTCATTGCCGGCCAGCAGAACTCCGCTCTTGCGGGAGTCCACGCGAATCGCCGACGTGTATTTGCGGTGGAGCCCGGCACTCGCGTCCTGCCAGGTCGCGCCGCCGTCGTGGGTGACGCGGATGCCCGCCGTGTGGCTGAAGTAGATAGTCCCCGAGGCGTGACGATCCACCGCGACATCCTGCAATTCGGTGACGTCGCCACCGGTCAGGATCTTCCACTGCTCGCCCCGCTCGCGCACGCGAATCAGGCCATTGCCTGCCGCCACGAACAGCGTTCCCGGGTCGGCCGGGTCATAGTCCAGCGCGTTGATGAAGGGGTGATTGTAACCGGCGTGCCGCCATTCGCCGGCAGACGGCTTCAGGAAGATACCGCTGGGCGGGAGTTTCGCGCCGACCACGTAATCCTTGGACGTCACCATGCACGTGTACAGCGTATATTGTCCTGAGACCGGAAGCGGCAGCATTGCCAGCAAAAGTGCCCATCGCATGTTGGACTACTTTAGCAGGACTTGTTGCCATATAATAATCGCAGTCACTGAGGGGAGGACGAAGTGCGCACCGTACCGTTGTCGCCTGTGCTTGCCGCTGGGTTGTCGTGCCTCGCGGTCCGACTGCCGGCCGCGGAACCCAGCTATTTCCGGGAGATCCGCCCCATCCTGCAGCGCCAGTGCCAGGGCTGCCACCAGCCGAATCTGAAGTCGTCGAATCTCGATCTCACCACTTATGAAGGGCTGGCAGCCGGCGGCAAACGAGGGCCCGGACTCACGCTGATTGTGAAATACATAACTGGTGAGATGAAGCCCCAGATGCCGATGGGACAGCCGCCGCTGCCTCCCGAACAAGTCGCTCTGTTGCGGGACTGGGTCACCGCCGGCGGCCGCGACGATACTCCGGCGGGAGCCCGTGAAACCGTTTCGGTCGACAAGCCGGTGGTTTACACGCAACCTCCCGTGGTCACCGCGCTGGCATTCTCGCCTGATGGGAAGATGCTCGCCGTCTCGGGCAATCGCGAAATTCTGCTCCACACGCTGGATGGCAGCGCGCCGCCTCGACGGCTCGTTGGCCTCTCGGAGCGTCTCCTGTCGCTGGCGTTTTCGCGCGACGGATCGCTGCTGGCGGCAAGCGGCGGCACGCCTGCCCGGTTCGGCGAGATTCAGTTATGGGACGTGGCATCGGGCAAGCTGCGCCGCTCCATCGTAGTGACCGGGGACACGGTGTTCGGCGTTTCGCTCTCACCCGACGGTACCCGACTGGCGGCCGGTTGCACCGACAACACGGTGCGCATCGTGGATACGGCCAGCGGCAAGGAACTCTCCAAGATGGGCGCGCATGAAAACTGGGTGCTGGGCACGGTGTTCGGCGCCGACGGCAAGCGGATCGTATCGGTGGGGCGCGACCGCTCGGCGAAACTTACCGATGCGGCATCGGGGGCGTTCCAGGAGAACGTCAACCTGCTGCGCGGCGAGTTGACTGCAATCGCGCGCCATCCTTCGAAGGAGATTGTGGTGATCGGCGGGGACGAGCGCGTTCCTTACATATATATGATGGATCGCCCGAAGAATATGAAGATCGCCGATGACACCACGTTGCTCCGCAAACTTCCCAGGCAGGATGGTGCGATCGCTGCGCTGGCATGGTCGCCCGACGGGCGCCGTATTGCGGTAGCGGGCGCCGCGCCGGAGGTGAACGTGTACGACCCGGAGACCGGCGCCGTGGTGGCGCATTGCAAGGGTCATAAGGCGGGAATTTATACCGTGGCGTTCAGCCCGGATAGCGCAGTGGTCGCCGCCGCGGGGTTCGACGGCATGGTGCGGCTCTACGATGCCGCCACAGGCGCGTTGAAAAAAGAGTTTGTGCCCGTACCGTTGCAAACGGCATCCGCCGCAATGAGGGGGCCGCAATGAGAACGACGTGGGACAGACGATCGGTTTGTGTCGTCTGTCAACCAGACATTCGCGAAGCACCACAGACCACAAAAAGCGATGGTCTGTCCCACCTGGCATTCTTCGTAGTATTCGCAGCCCACGCCGCTTTGGCCGCCACTCCGGTGATCACCGAGTTGAAGCCGCGCGGCGCGGAAATCGGGCGCCCGTTCACCTTGACCGCGATAGGAAGGAATCTCGCCGAAGGCGCTCGCGTCACCACCACGCTGCCCGCGTCCTTCACGCTGGTCACGCCCGCGCAGACTCCCGGCATGATGCCGGCGCCTGGACGCTCACTCACCTTCCTGGTGGAGCCCGGCGCCGATACCGCCCCGGGCGTTTACCCCATTCGCATCGAGACACCGTCTGGGATCTCCAATATTCTGCTGTTCACGCTCGGGACTTTTCCGGAAGTCACGGAGGAAGAATCGCAGCCCAATTCGCCGCCGAATCGCAACGATTCCATCGAGACTGCGGAACCGGTGCGCTCGTCGCCGGTGGTCGTCAACGGCACACTGCGTGGTCCGGAGCGCGACGTCTTCCGCGTCTCCGGCAAGGCGGGCGAGCGTCGTGTGTTCGAAGTTGAGGCGCGGCGCTGCGGGTCTGCCATTGACCCAGTGCTGCGCATTCTGGACGCCGCGGGCAAGCAACTCGCACGCAGCGACGACAGCCCCGGAACGGGCCTCGATGCGCGCATCGATTTCACTTTTCCCACCGAAGGCAGCTACTACGTGGAAGTCACCGACGCGCGCTTCAGCACCCAGGTGCAGAACTTCTACCGCCTAAAAATGGGCTCGTACCGCTATGCCGACGGCATCTTCCCGCTAGGCGGCCGGCGCGGCGCCCAGACGGAAGTGAGCTTCTTCGGCGCGCATGCGGGAGCGGGCGCGCACGCCACCGTGGACCTTCGTAAAGCAGATGCGGCGGAGGCGTTTACCCGCGTCGCGCTGCCGGACTCCCCCGCGCTGCCGTTCCTTTTCGCGGTGAGCGATCTGCCGGAACTGCTGGAACCGGTGGAGGGCACGGTGCCCATCCCGAGCGTGGTCAACGGACGTCTGGAGAAGGACGGGGAAGTGGATCGTTATCGCGTGAAGGTGGAGCCTGGCGAAAAGCTGCTCATCGAACTGCAGGCGCGCGAACTCGGCACTTCGCGACTGGAAGCCATCCTCACGGCCTATGATGCCAAGGGCAAAAAGCTGGACTCCGCGGGGGATCAGCCCCTGCCTGAGGACGTCTTCGCGATCCAAGGCACCAGCCGCACCAGCAGCGATCCTTTCCTCAACCTGACCGTCCCGGCGGATGTGCACGAGATCGTGGTCACGGTGGAAGATCTGGCGCGTCGCGGCGGGCCAGCTTTTGGATACCGCCTGATTACGCGCCGCCAGGCGGAAGATTTCCGGCTTTCCCTGGGCTCTCCTTTTCTGAATCTTCCTGCCGGCGGAACCGTCGTGATCACCGTATCCGCCGACCGGCGCGGCTTCGATGGGCCGATCCAACTTACGGTGGCCGATCTGCCTAAAGGTGTCCACGTGGATGGAGGCACTATCCCGCGCGAGTATGTCGATGCCAGCAACGCGCGCACCTTCAACCGGCGCGGCATCCTGACGCTGACCGCGGAGCAGGGCGCTGCGCTGCACTCCGGCCAGTTGCAAATCTGGGGGCAGGGAACTCTCGCCGATGGCACGGTGCTGCGCCGCCGCGCACGAGGCTCCGGCATGGTGATCGATGTTGCCGGAGCCACCGAACAGGGCGTTGTGGACCGCCAGCGTCCAGTGACCGCACCCTGGCTCGGCCTGGATCTTCCGGTCGCCCTGTCGGACGCCGCGTCGGCCACGCTCGAAGTGCGCCAGACCAATCTCAAGCAGATGGAAGAAGGCGCGCGATACGAGTACGCGTACCAGTGGAAAATAAAGGGCCGCGCGACCCCGCCGGCGCAGGTGGGCGTGGACGTGATCGGCGCCAAGGACATTCGCGTGATCGATATGAAGGCCGAGGCGGGGGCGATGTCGGGCACCTTTGCCGTCACTACGACGAAGGCGACGGACCCGGCGCGCTACGACTTGTATATCAATGGACGCGTGAAGACGGACGACGGCGACGAATCGATTGTGTCGCGCGCCATCCCGTTCGAAGTAAGTGGAGGGACACCCAGTGTCGCATCGAATCAACGGTAGTCACAGAACTCTCCAATCCGAGCCGCGACCGTCAGGGAGCGGTACACGCGTTGCCGCCGTAACTGTGTGCCTCCTTCTCGCCACTGCCGCTTCCGCCGCCGAGCCCCCCAAGATCACGTTTCTGCGCGACGTGGCGCCCATCCTTAATAAGGTGGGCTGCACTTCCGGCCAGTGTCACGGTGCAGCCAAGGGCAAGAACGGCTTCAAACTCTCGCTACGCGGCTACGATCCCCAGTTCGATTACGAGGCCTTGCTCTACGATCTCTCGGGCCGCCGCTTCAACCGCGCCGACCCCGGGCGCAGCCTCATGCTTGCGAAGCCGACCCAGGAAGTGGCCCACGGCGGGGGACTGCGCTTCGAAATCGGCTCCAACTATTACAAGACTATCTACGATTGGATCGCGCAGGGCGTACCCTTCGGCGATCCCGCCGCCGACACCGTGCGCCGCCTGGAAGTCGAGCCGAAAGAGATCCTCATGAAGGGGCCCGGCGAATCAGCCAACGTCAAAGTCACCGCGATTTACGCCGACGGCGGTTCACGCGATGTCACCGCCCTGGCGGTGGTCGACAGCAACATCCCCGACGTGGCGACTGTAGCCGATGCCTCCGTCAAGGGTGCGCGCACCGGCGAAGCCACCATGCTCTTGCGGTACCAGGGAACTTTCACCACGCTGCCCGTGACCGTGTTGAACCCCAAGCCCGGCTTCGCGTGGAAGCCCCTGCCGCAGAACAATTACATCGACCGCGCGATCGACGCCAAGCTGCAGCGCCTCAAGATCCAGCCGTCGCCACTGGTGGACGATGCCGGCTTCCTGCGCCGCGTTTCGCTCGATCTTACAGGCCAGCTGCCCACACCGGCGGAAGTGCGCGCGTTCGCTGCGGACGCGTCCAAAACCAAGCGCAGCACCCTGATCGACAAGCTGATCGCGAGCTCCTCGTTCGTCGATCACTGGACACTGAAGTGGGGCGACCTGCTGCAGAACAGCCGCAAATACCTGGGCGAAAAAGGTGCGTATGAGTTTCGCGAATGGATCCGCGATTCCATCGCGCAGAACAAACCCTACGACCGCATGGTGCGCGAAATGCTGGAGGCGCGCGGCAGTTCTTACGACAATCCCGCTGCCAATTTCTACCGCGTGACACGCGATCCCAAGCCCACCATGGAGAAGACGACGCAGGTTTTCCTCGGCGTTCGCATGGTGTGCGCGCAGTGCCACGACCACCCCTTCGAACGCTGGACGCAGAATCAGTATTACGAAATGGCGGCGTTCTTCTCGGCCGTCGGACTGCGGCCTGGCTACGAAGTGGGCGAAGAGATCCTGTACGACCAGCGTCAGGATTTCGACATGAAGCACCCCAAGGACGGCCGCGTGATGAACCCGAAGTTCATCCTGCCGGCGAGCTTTTCCGGCGGGCCCGCGGTGCCCACCGACACGCGCCGCCGCCTGACTTACGCCGAGTGGCTGACAGCCAGAGACAACCCGTTCTTTGCGAAATCCACCGTCAACCGCGTGTGGAGCTACTTCTTCGGACGCGGCATTATCGATCCGGTGGACGACATCCGCGCGTCCAATCCGGCGAGCAATCCGGCGCTGCTCGACGCCCTCACGAGGGATTTCCTGGATCACGATTTCGATCTCCGCCAGTTGATGCGCACCATCGCCAACTCGCGCACCTACCAGACGAGCATCGCCACCAACGAATGGAATCAGAACGACGCCGACAATTTCTCTCACGCCGTTCCGCGGCGCCTGAGCGCCGAAGAGCTGATGGACGCGCTTGCGCTGGCCACCGGCGTACGCCCTGCGTTCCCCGAAGCGCCGCCCGATACCAGCGCCGAGCAGGTGACCGATCCGCACATCGGTAAGGACGGCTTCCTCGATTTGTTCGGGAGGCCTTCGCGGGAATCGTCCTGCGAGTGCGAGCGGCGCAGTGATCTCAGCCTGCCGCAAGCGCTTAACCTGGTGAACGGCAGGACCATTTCGGATGCGGTGGCCGATGCGAACGGGCGCATCGCCAAAGCCATCCTCAGCGGCAGGCCGGATGCCGATGTGGTCACCGAATTGTACCTCGCGTCGCTCAGCCGGCCGCCCGTTACCGCCGAGCTTGCAAGCGGCGTGAAGTATCTGCAAACCGGAGGCGGACGTGCCGCGCGCGCCCAGGATCTCCTGTGGGCGCTGGTCAACAGCAAAGCATTTTTGTACAACTACTGACCGGGAGGAACATCGTCATGCTGGTAATTCCAGGCCGCCAATGTCACACCTGCGAAGGCCCCACGCGTCGCGAGCTGCTGCGCGCCGGTTCCATCGGGATGCTCGGATTGAATCTTGCGAATTTCCTCGCCTGGCAGAAGACGGCGAAGGCCGCGCCGAAGTACGATGGCGCGCGCGGCTTCGGCGCCGCCAAATCCGTGATCATGGTCTTCCTGCAAGGGGGGCCGAGCCACATCGATCTGTGGGATCCCAAGCCCGATGCGCCGGCCAACATTCGCGGCGACTTCAAAGGGATTCCCACCAAGATTCCCGGAACGCATATTGGCGAGCACATGCCCATGATGGCCAAGGCGCTCGACAAGGCGACGCTGATCCGCTCGATGAGCTACACGCCGAACGGCCTTTTCAATCACACCGCAGCCATCTATCAGATGCTCACCGGCTATCCTCCGGACCGCGTATCTCCCTCGGGTCAGCTCGAGCCGCCCAGTCCGGCGGATTTTCCCACGGCGGGCAGCCACGTGTCGAAACTGAAGCCGCCCAAAGAGGCGGTGCTACCGTTCGTCGAGCTGCCGCGGCCCTTGCAGGAATCCGGCGTCATCGGCAAAGGCGGCGCGGCTGGTTTTCTGGGCAAGGCGTACGATCCGTACCGCCTCTATCAGGATCCGGCCAAGCCCATCCGCACCGAAGATCTCTCGCTGCGCAAGGAAGTGCCGCCGGAGCGCCTCAAAGATCGCTTCGAGCTCTTGAAGGGCATCAACGATTCCATGCCGGACCTGGAGAAGGCGCTGAAGAGTTACGCCATCGATGAATACTACGGCAAGGCATTCGAACTGGTGCTCTCCGGCAAGGCGCGCGATGCGTTCGACCTCACCAAGGAACCGGACAAGATGCGCGAGCGTTACGGTATGACCACGTTCGGCCAGGGACTGCTGCTCTCGCGGCGGCTGATCGAGGTGGGGACGCGTTTCGTGCAGATGAACTGGCCGGCGGTGGCCAACGGCAATCCCGAAGTGGATTCGTGGGACACGCACGCCGCCAATTTCGGACCGCTCAAGAATCTGCATTGTCCGAAGCTGGATCGCGGGCTCTCCGCACTGCTGGAAGACATGGAAGACCGCGGCATGCTGAAAGAGACGCTGGTGGTGGCCATCGGCGAGTTCGGCCGTTCGCCGCGCATCGGCGTGAGCACGTCCGGCAACTCGAACGCCCCGGATGGCCGCGACCACTGGCCCTACTGCTACAGCGGTGTGGTGGCGGGCTGCGGCATCGCGAAGGGCGCGCAGTATGGCGAAAGCGACCAGACTGCCTCCTCGCCGAAAGACAAGCCCGTGCATCCCAACGACCTGCTGGCAACGGTCTACTACGCCCTGGGCATCGACCCGGACATGATGGTGTTGAACCACCTGAATCAGCCGCGCGAGTTAGTCAAAGGCAAGGTCGTCGCCGACCTTTGGAGCTAACCCGCTCGACAGACCATCGCTTGCCGCGGCCTGTTCGAACAGCCGCTTAGCGTTTACTAACTTTTTACAAATCTGCGTACACCGGATGGCGCCGGATTACGTTTATACAGGCAGGAGGATGCAGCAATGAAACTAAGCACACTGGGAACCCTGATGATGACGGCGGCCCTGGTAGTGAGCGGCGCTGCGGCGTCGGACAAGAACAATTCCAACGCGCCCCGTACTGGCGTTGAGTTGGAGAAGAGCGTGCGTCACGAGATTTTGATGTACCCGAAGTACACGTTGTGGGACGACATCAGCTTCCGCATCGATAACGGCCATGTCTCACTGCTCGGCGCGGTGAGCCAGCCGTATAAGAAGTCCGATATCGAACGTATCGTCCAACACGTTCCTGGTGTCGCCTCGGTAACCGATGAGATCAAGGTGCTGCCGCTGTCGCCGCAGGACGACCGGTTGCGGTTGCAGGTGGCGCGCGCGATTTACCGCGACCCCGTGCTGTCGCGCTACGCAATGGGCGCCATTCCGGCGATCCACATCATCGTCGACAACGGGAAAGTGACCCTGACCGGCTCCGTGAATAGCGCAATGGAGAAACAGGTGGCCGGAATGCGCGCGTCGGCCGCAGGTTTGAGTTTTGGCCCCGTAGTGAACAACCTCACCGTAGAAAACCCGCCGGCTAAGAAAAGCTAATCCGCCCGACAACCCACCTGTACAAGGCGGCCGGGGTCACACCTGGCCGCCTTCGTCTTTTTGCGCGCGTTACAATCTGGATTCGTGACGCGATCCCTGGCGCTGCTTTCGATAACTTTGTGCGCGGGCTGCACGCGGCTGCCGGAAAGTTTCCCGCCGCCCGAACAGCGCGTTCCGCTGACCGTGCCGCCGCGCGCCGGCCTCGGCTACTTCCTTTCCATGGACGACCCGAATGCCGATACCTACCTCGTGAAGGACGTCGCGGACAAAGGACCGGGAACCTGGCGCTGGGTCTACGATCACCCGGTGCTGCGCTTCTTCGTTCCGGAGTCGCCGCGCTTGAAGTTCGCCATGGATTTCTCGCTTCCCGAGCGCACGCTGCGCGACACCGGGCCGGTAACGCTGACGTTCACGGTGAACGGAAAGTTGCTCGACCGCATGCGCTGCGAGCGGGCGGGCGAGCAGCATTACACGCATGACGTACCGCCGGGAATGCTGCGCGCCAACGCGATCAACCTGGTGGCGATCGATCCGGACCCGGTGTGGGTTTCCAAGGCCGATGGCGGCAGGCTCGGGTTCATTCTCTCCCGCGCCGGGTTCACGGAGTAACGCTTGCAGCCGCTCGCGATTCTCTTCGGCGCCGCCTTCACGTGCGCGGTCAGTCTGGCGCTGGGAGGGTTGCTGCTGCGCGATGCGTGCCGCGACCCCGGGGTCCGTTTCGTCACGGGCGCGGCGGCACTGAGTCTGCTGGTGTGCGGGTTGTGCGGCGCGGGACGGGTGTATCCACTGGTGCTTTTGGCGATCGGGCTGGCGGCGATCGGTGGGGCGGTCGGAGCGGGGAAGAGAAGGAAGAAGCAGCGGGACGAGGGCGTCCCGCGCGGACCAGGGGGGCCGCCCTACCAATGGTGGTGGGGAGTGGCGTTTGGGGTGTACGTGGTGCTTTATCTGGCCAACGCCATGGCGCCGGAGGCGAGTCCGGACGGCGCGACGTATCATCTCGGACTAGTGAGCCGCTACCTGGGCGCGCATGGGTTCGTGCGTATCACGGACAACATGTACGCGGCGATGCCCGGCGGCGTGGAGATGCTGTTCCTGTTTGCGTTCGCCTTCGGCAAGCACTCGGCGGCGGCGCTGGTCCACTTCGCGTTTCTGGTGGCGCTGGCCTGGCAGATCTTCAGCTACGCTCGATGGCGCGGATTCCCGGTGGCGGGAGCCAGCGCAGCGCTACTCGTCTTCGCGAGCCCGGTCGTGGGGATCGACGGCACGAGCGCCTACAACGATGTGGCCGTGGCGGCAATCGCCTTCACGGTATTCTACCTGCTGCAAATCTGGGATGCAGAGCGCAATCCGCGATTGCTCGTTGCCATCGGGTTGGCCGCCGGATTCGCCTTCGCGACAAAATATACCGCTTGGCCGGCGGTGGCATACGCCGTGGGGTTTGTGCTCGTCAAGAAACCCAAGGCTGCGCTTCCGGTGGCGTTATGCGCCGCGGCGGCGATTGCGCCGTGGCTCTTGAAAAACTGGATCTACCTGCAAAACCCCGTGGCGCCATTCTTCAACCGGCAGTTCCCCAACCCGTTCGTCATGGTGGGATTCGAGGATAGCTACCGCCACCAGATGGCGATGTACCAATTGAAATCGCGCTGGGAAATTCCGATGCAGGCGACCGTCTACGGTTCGCTCTCGGGATTGCTGGGGCCGGTGTTCCTGCTGGCGCCGCTGGGACTACTGGCGCTGCGCCGCCGGGAGGGCCGGCAGTTGTGGCTGGCCGCAGTGGTTTTCGCCGTGAGCTACTTCGGCAATATCGCGACCCGGTTTCTGATTCCGCCGCTGCCCTTCGTGACGCTCGCGATGACGCTGGCGCTGAGCGCCATGTTGCCGCAACTCGCAATGGCGGCGGCGATGGTATCAGCGGTACTCTCCTGGCCGTCGATAATTCCGCGTTATTCCCACGCCGATGCCTGGCGGCTGCTGAAGATTCCGTGGCGCGACGCGCTGCGCCTTCGGCCCGAGGAAGGGTATCTGGAAACGCACCTCCTATATTATGGAGTGGACAGGCTGATCGAGCGAAGTACCGCACCGGGCTCCACAGTGTTCACCTTCGTGCCGGTTCCGGAGGCCTACACGTCGCGCCACATCCGCGTGGCATACCAGTCGGCCGCGAACCAGATCGCGGGGAAAATTCTGTTGACGGCTGTGGCGCCGGAATACACCCCGACGTGGCGGCTGCGCTTCGGCTTTCCGCGGCAGACTCTGCGCGGGCTGCGCGTGGTACAGACGAATCGAGGCGAGGATACCTGGAGCATCCACGAGTTCCGCATCTACGATGGCGACCGCGAATTGCCCCGTGCGGCGGAGTGGCGCCTGACGGCCCAATCGTACCCTTGGGGCGTACAGGACGCCTTCGACAACTCCCTGGCCACTTTCTGGCTGTGCGGTGACACGTTGAAGCCCGGGCAGTTTGTCCAGGTGGGTTTCCACGGCGAGCAGACCGCGGATTCGATAGTCCTCGAGGCGGCGCCCAATCAGTATGCCGCGCGGCTCAAACTCGAAGGCCAGGATGTCGCGGGACGCTGGCAATTGCTGGCCGCGGCTCCCACGGTGGGCGACGCTCCGCGCCCGCTCGGTCTACGCCGCGCGGTGGCAGCCGAACTCAAGCGCCGGGGCATCGATTACCTGCTGATTTTCGATACCGACAATGCCGCCGAAGACCTGCGCGTCAATGCGGACCTGTGGGGAGTACGCGCGGTGGGCGATTATAAAGGGGCGAGACTTTACCAATTACCATGAGACTGTTCCTGGGAGTGGACGGCGGACAATCGGGCACTACGGCGGTGATCGGCGACGATACCGGACGGGTCCTGGGCACCGGGGAGGCTGGTCCCTGCAATCACGCCGCTGCCGGAGAGGGCCGCGCCAAATTAGAGCGTGCCGTCGCGGGCAGTGTCGAGGCGGCCTGCGCGCAAGCGGGATTGGACGCGGCTAGCGTGCGCTTTGAGGCGGCGTGTTTCGGGATGAGCGGTGGCCCCGACGACAAGCGAGAGATTTTGGCCGCGACGCTGCGGACGGAACGTTTGGTAGTGACCAACGATGCGGTGATCGCGCTGGCCGGCGCGACGCGTACAGGGCAGGGAATTATCACGATCGCAGGCACGGGGTCGATCGCCTTCGGGCGGAATCCGGCGGGACGCACGTCGCGGGCGGGCGGCTGGGGGTACGTCTTCGGGGATGAAGGCGGCGGATTCGATATCGCGCGGCAGGCGACCCGGGCGGCCCTGAGGCTGGAGGAAGGTTGGGGTCCGCCGACAGTGCTGCGCGAAACGCTGCTGGCGGCCACGGGTGCGGAGAATGCGAATCAGATGCTCCATCTCTTTTATACGGACGAGTGGCCTCGGTCGCGCGTGGCGACTCTGGCACGCCTGGTGGATGCGGCGGCGATGGACTCGGACGCGGTGGCGCTGGCGATTCTGCGGGGGGCGGCGCAACATCTGGCGATGCTGGCCGGGGCGGTCCGGGAGGAGTTGTGGGCGAAGGGGCGGCCCGTGGAGATCGCTTACATTGGCGGAGTGTTTCAGAGCCGGACGTTGCTAGAGAATTTCCGGACGTTGGTCGAGTTGCACGAAGGCGTGCGCTGCGGTCCGCCCCTGCGCGGTCCGGCGGAGGGGGCTCTTCGCGAGGCGTATCGCAGCGCGGGCTTGGATCGGATGGCAGAGGACGGCGCTTAACGGTTTGCGCATTTTTCGCGACGCTGCGGTCCAAGACATTCTCAGCTTCTGATAACGAATATTATGTAAACTAATGAAAAAGGGTCGAGACAAAAAACGGCCCGGCCCCCGCTGAAAGGGGTCGGGCCTAGGGGAAGAAACTGATGCTTAGCTGCTTCGGACGAAAACTCCTTTACCGGTTATGGCCACTGGAGTGACTATTACCGGAATTGCCGTGCGACGAACTGCCGCCGCCGCTGCTTCGGGGGGCTGGCGCGCTCTGGCGCGGCGCACTGTTGTAACTCGGGGCGCTCTGTCGCGGCGCGCTGCTCGGGCGCTCGCGGACCACTGGAGGCGCGATTCTCAGGGAGCCACCACCACCGGGGGCGCCGAAGCGTTGAGCCTGATTGGGGCTCGAGCGGAAATTCTGCCGGGCTGGTGCCGGCGACTGGCTGGGCGTACTGCCACCGGCCGGTGCGCCGAAGCGCTGCCAGCCACCTTGGGGGCTGGACGACGGCCGATCGTTACGCTGGGCTTGGGCCGGGCTGGCGGAGCCATTGCGATTCACGGATGGTTGATTTCCCCGCCCTCCAGCCGCCTGAGCCGACGGCGACCCGAAGCGGCGCCAGCCGCCGGCATCGTTGTTCTGCACACCGCCCGCGCGGTTCCCAGGCACGGCTTGCTGCGCGGTCTGCCGGGCTGCCGGGTTCATTTGCCCGCGCTGCACCGGATTGGGTTGCTGGTGAGCGAAGAATCGAGTATTTTGACTGCCACGCGGGATAACAGTAGCCTGGCGATCTGAGAAACGCAGGTTTTGGGACCCGGCACTAAACGGCATCTGGCCGCGGATGACGCCAGCCGAACCGACCTGCGCGCCGCTGGTCCGAATCACGTTATTGAAGCGGCCGCTCTGAAAATCGCGCGCCGCGACCCCGCTGATGCCATTGCGGACTTGCGCATTTCTATATACGTTTGTGATATTTACATTAGTAATATTAATGGATCGATTGAAGCCAGCTGCTCCAAAACCACGGCCCCACCAGGGGTGGAAGACTTCAAATGGCGCCAAGGGAACCCAGCCGACGTTGCCGAAGCCGAAGCCGACGCCACCACCGCCTCCGAAGCCGAAGAAGCCGACTAAGGCGGGCGACCAGTAGTGCCGCGCACCAAGCAGGCCAGGGTACCAGGCCCAACCGATTCGATTGCTGAAGAACCAGCGGCCGTAATGGTAGGGAGCCCAACCCCAGGGATCGTAGCTTACCCAAGTCCAGCCATACCAATCCTCCCAAACCCAACGGCCCGATTGGTAGGGAGCCCAGTCGGGACCCACATTCGGATGCCAGACATTGCCGTATTCCGGCACGTTGCTCCACGTGCCATTGGCATCCATATCTTCGGTACCGTACACGCCGGGGCCGACGTTGCGGGCACTGACGGATTGCATGATGGCACGATCGCGACTGTCGGACCAGCGATCCCACTCGTCCGGGCCGCCGGCGGCCACCACCTGGAATTCGGCATCGCTGGAAGCACCGCGCGCCATCAAGGTCTGGCCATTGCGGACCCACTGCGAACCACGAGGGGTAAACACCTCAACGTCTCCGTTGCGGGCAGTGACTTCAGTCTCGCCAGTCTCGTTTACGGAAACCCTGAAACTCCCCGGTCGCTGCGGACGGACCGACAGGCTGGGAGTATCGAGTTCGATATTGCCCTCGCTGGGCCGGAGCATGCGATAAGTCATGACACCGTGTGCCAATTCCATCTGGTTGCGGGAATACTCCAATTGGGCGAGGCGCAGTTCGGCGTTGGCGCCGAGGCGCAAGACGTTGTTGGCGTCGAACTCGATCTCGGCGCGTGAGTTAGGCCCGGTGGCCACGTAATCGTTGGTTAGGAGAGGGGCGTTGATGACGCCGGCCACCCAGTCGCCGGAGTCGCCACGGCGAACGGAAACGTCGCCGTTGATGAGGCTGATTCGAGCGACACCGCGTTTAAGGTCATCGGGATCCTGCGCACGAGCGGGGGCCAGACTGCCTGCCAGGAAGAGGACCGCACCCGCCAGAGCCAAGAACCTGAAATTGCCTAAGCGTCCCATTACCAGAGTCTCCCAGACTCCGCACCCATCAAGGCACGGCTAGGGCCAAACGAATTTCCTTTTCGAGTCAGATAGTTACAGCGAATAGTGAAAGTGCGCGGGTGGCCGAAAACCACCACCGCTGGCTGCGATGAAGCAGAGCGGCGGAAGTCCAGGGCTACTGTGCGAGGGCCAGGCCGGCATCGCGATATATGACGTGGAGGTGGCGCTGCTCGACGAGCGGGGCGTCCGCGGCGGTGAGGATGTAATAGTCATAGGATTCTGTGAGCGCCTGGCGCTCGCTGAGTTGCCAGTTGCCTTGGCGGTAGCGGGTCCGGTAGTAGTTCATGACGGATTCCGCGTCTGGGCTGACGCCAATTCGGGCGGGGCCGCGTCCCACCTTTTCTCGCAGGGTTTTGGCCAAAATTCGTCCCCCCGAGAACTGTTTGCCCGCTGTGTATGCGCCGAGGGGGAACTCAGAAAGGTAGCGGGCCAGAAGCAGGGCGGAGAGCGACAGGAACGCGATTTGTGCAGTCTTATTCTTTCCCTTGAGGATGGCCGCCGTAACTGGAAGCAATGTAAGGGGGATCATGTAGACTGCGCCTTCTTGCGGAAAGGGCGTATGCAGACAGAGGTGGGCGGCCAAAAGGAATACCAGAGTGAGAGCGAACGCGGCACCCGTAAATGCGAGCAAAGCTCCATCCTGGCGACGCCAGTGACGTACCGCGGCGGCCAGCGCTCCGAGGGACAGAAGCGCCAGGACGACGCGCGCGATGGCGCCGAAAACCTTAAGTGAAGTTCCCAGGGATAACGCGGTGAGTTCATTGATGGTTTGCCGCAAGCTTGTGGCCCCAATTGCCAGAGTGGGCCACTCGGCGTGATTGAGTGGGATGACGAGGAGTACGAATGCGGTGAGAAAGGCGATGAGGGCCACGGTATGGCATCTTGACCATAGCAGGGAGACCACCAGCAAAGCACATGCGGGAGCGGCGAATGCCAATGAGGCAACCACGCTCAAGCCCAAGCACATCGCCGATAGGTTGAGCTTTTGTACGCTAAACGATTCCAGCGATTCGAGCATCAGCTCCAGAGCCCACATCCAGCATGTCAGAGCCATGCCATAGCCGCGGGCTTCGCTCATGGCGTCGATCACCAGCGGATTGAGAGTGAGCAGGCCAATCACGGCCAGGAACGTTAACCCCCCACCGAACCAGCGGCGCGCCATGCGGTAAACCACCCACAAATACAGTCCCCCCGCGAGCAGGCTGGGCAGACGCAAAACGAGCTCTGTGATATGCAGCCGAGCACTTGAGATTCGGACCAGTAAAGTATTGAGCACATGGTTGTTGATGTCGAAGCGGGAGAAGGCTTCAGCCCATGACGGCGCGATGTAGCGATTGTAGTTCCAGGCCTCTCCAGGTGTGACGGATTGCGTCAGGGCGCGGTAGAGGTTGACCGCGACGAGGACCACAAGGAACCAGCGCGCGGCCTTAATCGATGCGGTAGAAATGCGTTCCATTGGAAGTGGCGAGTTGCGTGATGCCCCAGTATGTCGGGTACTTCTTCATGTCTTCGTAAACCATGTCGCCTTCGTTGACCAGCAGGAACCGCAGCCCCAGAGCCTTCAGGTCGCGTGTAGCCGCCCGCCGGATGCCGCCGGGAAAATCCGGTTTGGCGATTTCCGGCGTGTCGGTAATCGCGACCCATCGGCCGCTGTCTAGCAGGGTCTCCACCTGCACGCGCGCGTTCCATGCCGGGTCGCATTCCAGGACGACCTCGTCGAGACGCTGCGCGGCCGGGAATTCCACTTGAAGACGGGCGAAGGGAGCGATGGCTTCCCAGGTGGACCACCGGGTGGCGTAGCTATTGTCGAATGCGAGTTGGACCTCCCAGCCATTGGGTGAAGCGCTTAGCCTCCATGCCGGTGAACGAGGCAGTTCCCTACCCTGAAAGCGCAGGCGCATCTCGGCCACGGTCCAGAAATCGGGGGCCGAAGCGACATTCACCACACGCACTCCGCGCGTGGTGATGGGCATGAACTTAAAGTGCTGAGCGAAGGCTGGCTTGTGGGCCTGCGGTGCCCAGAGGATATCCTGCGCCAGGTTGGCTAGGGTCGACTCGTAGGAGACGATAATGTCTCGATCGATATAAGCTTCCGGACGCCCGGCGAACGAGAAGATGCGCTCTCCGCGAGGAACCTGCTGTTCGATGGGAACCTTCAGTGCGTAGTCCGGGATGCTCTTGAGTATGAAGGGTGTCACTGAATCTATGCGGAGGGCGACGCGCCAAGGGAATGAGGAGATGCGCCAGTTCCATGGGTCGCAATAAGTGGAGAGGACCGGCGGCCAGCAGACCAGGGCGTGAAAGAGCGCCAGCGTAGGGAGCGCGGCGGGCACATTGGACAATCCCATGCCTAGGGCGAGAGCTAGAAATGGAGCTGCGGGAATCAGAAACCGGGACCCGGTATTGAGGTAAGCGGGAAGGGCGAAGACGAGTGCGGCGAGCAGCACACGCCGGCCGGACTTAAAGCGTAACGCGAGTAGGCCGAGGGGAACAAGCAAAAACACAGGGCCGAAGACTCCTCCGTCAAATCCACTGCGCAGTGTGAGTTGCAGGGGAATCTCCCAGTTATGCTTGATGCCCGTGTAGTTGCGGAGCGATTCTGCATAAAGGCGTTCCATGCCTGCGTGGTAGTAGGGGTTGGGGAACCAGGAATTGAAAAACGGGGCGAAGGGGTTACCGACCCAGAACCAGTTCCGGAGGATCCAGGGAGCGATCATTACCAAGGCCGGAAGGGTCAGATACACGAGATTGCGGCGGAACGAGGAGAACCCGGCGGAATGCCAGACCCACGCGACGGCGAACGGCAGGGTCAGAAATGCGGTATATTTGACGGCGTATGCGCCTCCGGACAGCAAGCCAATTAGAATAATTAAATTAGGCGAGTGCGACTCATCCCATACTTGAAGCAAATAGAAAACTGCATAAATCAGAGTTGCAACGGCCATGTCGTTGTAGGCGGAAATGCCGTCCTTGCCGATTACCGGGCTGGCGAAGATCAGAATGGCGGCAAAGATACTCGCGCCTGCAAAGCCGAAACGGCGCCCCCAGCAGACCATCAGGAGTGGCAGAGTGCAGAGATAGGCAAAGTGGACCAGCGCCGCCGCACCGTGCCGGCCAAAAGTGAAGGCCATGAGGAATAGCATCTCGGTACCCTGGGAGAGGTAGGAGTACATGCTGTGGTAACCCCAGTCGAAGCCGTGGTTGCGCCACATGCGGGCTACATTCCCCAAGTGATAGCCAGTGCCGTCAGGGCTCACTTCGGGAGCCAAAGCATTAAAGAAGTAGTAGATGAAAAACGCGCTAAAGACGACAGTAAATAGAGTAATCCACCTCAGAGACACCGCCGGTAGGCCCTTGCGCCGGGGGACACCTCTGGCTTGCCAGGCGGCCAGCGCAATAATGGCCAGCCCGCCCCATTGGAACACCCCCTTACGAGCGATGTGCATCGCGCAGAGGACGGCGATCAGGAAACTAAGGCACCCGGAACCGGCGACGAACTCGATCAATGCGGCTTCCCAACGGTGGAACGTGAGACGCAGGCGTGCGACCAGCAAGGCGCCGAGGGACATGGACACCGCGATGGTGAAGGCAGCGCCGAATAGAATGTCCGCTACTTCGCGCATTTTAGTGGGTGAACCCGGCGCTGCGCAACAGGAACGATAGCTGCGCGCCGTCGTCTGGTGAGATCCAGCGCGGGTTGGCCTCGAAGGTCACGCGCACGAACTTGTCGGGTTCCACCAACCCCTCAGGGACCGGCATTTTCACCTGGAAGTCGCCGGGATGGTCGCATCTGATGTTGCCGAGGATTCGCCCGTTGACGGCGTAGGAGACGGTCACGGGACCGGTCACTTTGTATGTGACTTCCGGGATGGCGAACTCGGCGGTAAAATTCAGGTGGCGCACGTCGTTGAGCCGGAAGCGGAGCTCGGGACGAGTGAAGGCCCAGCGGCGAAATCCATGTTCGGGGCTGATGTCATTTACCAGGTAGTCGGCCGCCGCCGGGTCGTCCATGGTGACGAAGGCGTGGGGGCCGTCCGGGTCCGTCCCGAGATCGACGGAGCGTTGCGCGGGGGCCGCATAGACGCCGGGCTGCCATCCACAGGAGACAGTTAACAGCGCGCTCATAACCAGCAGCAGTATTCGCCAGATCACGAAATGCGAGTATAACAGTCTAGATACGTACTGGCATGAGTTATACTTGCTGGTTCCCTTCCCTCCATGACGGGGTTACTGGATGATCTGCGCTACGGCGTACGCGGGCTGACGAAGAATCGTGGCTTCGCGTTCGCCGCCGTGCTATCGCTGGCTCTGGGGATCGGCGCGAATACCACCATTTTCACGCTGCTGAACGCCATATTCCTGCGCCCGTTGCCGGTGCGGGATCCGGCACACCTGGCGGCCGTCTTCACCACGGACCCGCGGATTCCGGGCCAGCTTCTGTGCTCCTATCCGAATTACCAGGATTACCGGGATCACAACACGGTGTTCTCCTCCCTCCTGCTCTACTCCGCGCTGACAGTCAACCTGACCGGGCGGGGGGATCCGCAATTGTTAATGGGGCAACTGGTTTCGACCAACTACTTCGCGACCCTGGGAGTGGTCCCGGTGGTGGGACGCAGCTTTCTCCCCGAGGAAGAGTCGCCGGGCGCGACGCCCGTGGCGGTGATCAGCCATGCGGTGTGGCTGCGGCTGTTCGATGGCCGTCCCGACGTGACAAGCCGCACGATCGAGATCAGCGGACACCCTTACAGCATTGTCGGGGTGGCCCCGGCGGGATTTCAGGGACTGAGCCGGCTCAGTGGCGCGGATGTTTTTCTGCCGTTTTCGGCGTATCCGCGCGTCTACCCGAATCCAGGTATGGTGGCGCAGCGGCGCGCCCTGCTGTTTTCCGCCGTGGGGCGACTCAAACCCGGCGTCAGCGTTCGCCAGGCCGAAGCGTCTTTGCAAGGTCTGGCGCAGGAACTGGAACGCCGTTATCCGCGGGAGAACCAGGGGCGACGGGTCAGCCTGACGACGGTAGCCGAAGCCGCGCTGAGTGCGCGCACCCGCCCGGTGATGTCGCAGGCCGGGGCGGTGTTGATGACGATTTCCGCCCTGGTTCTGCTGATTGCATGCGCCAACGTAGCCAACCTGCTGCTGGCGCGGGCCACCGGGAGGCACAGGGAGATCGCGATCCGGTTGGCAATGGGCGCCAGCCGCGGGCGGCTGATACGGCAGTTGCTCACGGAGAGCGTCCTGCTGGCGCTGGCCGGCGGCGGCGTCGGCCTGGTTCTGGCAAGCTGGGCGCGCGATTTGCTGTGGGCGATGCGGCCGCCGGTGTTCAACCATGCGGGATTCCGCCTGGTGCTGGATTCGCAAGTACTGCTGTTCACCGCGGCCCTTTCCCTGGCCACGGGAGTACTGTTCGGCCTCACTCCCGCATTCCGGGCGACGAAAACCGATCTGGCCACCGATCTGAAGGAACGCGCCGGTGCCCCGGCGGGATTCCACCACGTCTGGCGTCCGCGCGCTGTCCTGGTGATGGCGCAGGTGGCGTTCTCGCTGGTGGCGCTGATCGGCGCGGGACTCTTCACACGCAGCCTGCAAAGTGCCGGGCAGATCGACCCGGGGTTCGACGCCGCGCACCTGGGCATCGTAGTCTACAACGTCACGGACCAGGCGTACAGCGAAGGACGCGGGCGGGAATATCACCAGCAGGCGCTGGAAAAGGCGGCGTCGGTTCACGGGGTGGTTTCGGCGGCGCTGGCGCGCGACGTGCCCTTCCACGTGATGTCCAGCAGGACGCTGCTGCTGCCGGGAGAGGAGAACGCGGCCGCCGGGCAGGGGCGCTCGACGTTGACCTCCGTGGTGTCCCCCGGATACTTCCAGACGATGGGGATCGGGCTGCTGCGCGGACGCGATTTCCGAATGGCGGACAGCAAGACGACACTGCGCGTGGCGATGATCAATGAGACGGCCGCGGCCGCGTATTGGCCCGGACAGGACCCGATCGGGCAGCATATCAGCTTTGCCGGCGAGGGGCTGCCGGTGGAAGTGATCGGGATTGTGAAGACGGCGAATTACCAGGGCATCGCGGAACCGCCGCAGCCCATGGTCTACCTTTCACTGATGCAATATTATTTTCCGACGGCGGTGTTGTATGTGCGAACGGCCGGAAACCCGGACGCCGTAGTGGGCGCGGTGCGGCGTGAGTTGCAGACCCTGGACCGCAACCTTCTATTGCAGGTGGAGAGCCTGGAAACCTCGGTCCGCGAACTCCTGTGGGCGCAGCGGCTATCGGCGTGGCTGCTGGCGATTTTTGGCGCGCTGGCACTGCTGCTGGCGACCGTCGGGATCTACGGCGTGATCTCGTATTCGGTGCGGCAAAGGACGCGGGAGATCGGCGTGCGCCTGGCGTTGGGCGCAACGGCCGCCGATGTACAGAGAATGATTCTACGGGAAGGCGTGCGGCTGGTAGCGATCGGCGTGGCGGCGGGAGGGGCCGTGTCGCTGGCGGCGGCGGACAGTGTCGGGAGCATGCTGTTCATCAAGAATCCGCGCGACGCGCTCACGTTCACCATGGTACCGGCGGTGTTGGCGGCGGTGGGCGTGGTCGCGTGCTGGATCCCGGCGATTCGCGCCACGCGGATCGACCCCTCGGTGGCGCTGCGCGACGAATAGCCGCGCGGCCAGCAAATGCTCGCACACTCGCTTCGCCGGAGTGATACACTCCACGAGGGTTCAAATCAAGGGAGGCTGGAAGCACATGCCGACGAACGTCTCTTTAATCCTGAAATCCCTGGCCTTCGCCGCTGTGCTGGTACCGACGGCAGCGGCCCAGAAGGCGGCGGTCCCGCCGGTGACGCCGCCCCGCGGTCCCTTTACCTGTACCGAACTGATTGGTCTTTATTCCAGCGGCGAGTGGTGGGATGGAGGTTTTTACGATGGCCTGGGCGATCTCAAGTCCCGATGGCAGGGGCGATTCTCCCACTATGGCTACACGTACGAATACGCCAAACCTGACAGCTATGTGTGGAGCCCGACCAACGTAGGCGGGGTGAATAATGTCCGACTGACCGTCCCTTGCGCCCAAAACGGAGACGCGCCAGACAGGATTGTCTACCAGGCATGGTCCTGGGAGTTGACCTCCGAAAGGGCCTGGGTAGATAGTCTGGAGGCCGCGCTGGCGACCATTCGCGCCAAACGTCCCAACGCAAAGCGAATCGACATTATGACCATCATTCGTTGTCCGATGAACGGATGGTGCCATTCCGACAAGCCTCCACTTGGTCCCGACACGGACCACGACGCCAAGAAACAGGATTGTCATGTTCCCGAGTATGTAGACTCTGCTTTAGCAAAAGTGGCGGCGAACCATCCGGATCTCGTGGCCGTGACGCCTAAGTTCGAAGCCGTGAGTTGTGCAGCGCGGATCGACGGGATCCATTTGCACGAGCAGAACGGACCGGCGGCCGCCTCCATCGCGGCATATTACAAGGCCATGCCCTGACCGGGAGCCGATGCTCCTCCGCTAGCCTACGGCCTTGCCGTAGCCGCGTCCAGCGCCAAATAGCGGGCGCGGTCTGCTTCAGGCCCAGCGTGGGATTCCACGTCGATCCGCATGCGCTGGTAGTTGTTGTCGGCGCGATAGGCGGGCCACTCCGGGAGACCGGGGCCATTCGGATTGCCGGTCTTGATGAAGTTCACAAAGTAAGCCTGCATCACTTTGGAGACTTCGTAGTCGGCAGGCTCCCAGGTGTAGCGCTTATCCAGGTCGAGGTTCCCCATGGCGTATTGGATCTCGGCGGAATGGGACGCGCCACGGGGGCCCTGGTTTTGCTGGGCAGTTTGCTGGGCGCCACGCCCAGGGCCCGACCCGGCTGCCGGGGTGGGCTGGCCCGGCATCCCCAAATATGCCGGACGGGGACGGGCGTAAAGATAGCGGTACACAGGCTTGCTACCGTTCTTCATCTGGAGTTCGGTCCACTTCCACGTGCTGTGCGCGATGAAGCGGGCGCTGGCCAGTTGTGTGGCGGCCTCGTACACCTCATCCGTCGTACTGGCGGCGTAAGCCTTCAGAACACCGTCTGCTTTTTCGCCGTAGAACCTCTTGATCGCGTTGGCGAGCGTTTCCGGCGTTGCGTCGCCCTCGCCCAGGACGGAGCGTGCCGATTGCTCCTGGGTGTTCGAACCTGCCAACAGCGGAATCTTGGCTTGCTCGCCGGCCTCGAAGAGCGCCGTAAGTGGCTTCGGCAGGAAGTAGCCGTCCATTGCGGTGTTGAAACGGAGCCCCTGGACTTTGGTCGCGGCCTCCTGAATCTGTTCCGCGGTCATGGCGCGCAGGGCCGCGAGGGAATTCGCGCCCGCGGCAGTGCCGAACTTGACGCCGTTCTGCTCGGCAGCGGCGAGAGGCTGTGGCGGCAGGCTGGAGATCATAGCACCGCTCTCACCGATCGCTCCGGCCATCAGACCTTTGGAAAGCGGCGATGCCATCAGCGCGCTGACCGCGATCGACCCGGCAGATTCGCCCGCGACGGTGACGCGCTCGGGGTCGCCACCGAAGGCCGCAATGTTCTTCCGCACCCACTGCAGGGCAGCCACCTGGTCCAGCAGCCCATAGTTGCCCGCGGCATGGTGCGGCGACTCCTTCGTGAGTTCCGGATGCACGAAGAAGCCGAAAATGTTGGTCCTGTAGTTAACGGACACGGCGACCATGCCTTTGCGGGCCATGTTCTCGCCGTCATAACGCGGCTCCGAGCCGTCGCCGTTCTGGAAGCCGCCGCCGAAGATGTAAACCAGGACGGGCAGTTTCTCGTTACCCGATTTAGCGGGAGTCCAGACGTTGAGATACAGGCAGTCCTCACTCATGCCGTTGCTGCGGAACCAGTAGTCCGCGCCAGGGGAGGTCCGTTGCATGCACCGCGGCCCGAACTGGTCGGCTTTGCGGACTCCGCTCCAGTTCTCAACGGGCTGGGGTTCGCGCCAGCGAAGGGCGCCCACCGGCGGCTGGCCGAATGGGATGCCCTTGAAACTGCGCACGCCGTCCTTGGGAGCGGCGGTGGATTCCAGAATGCCGTTGGCGGTCTTGACGCGATCGGCGGCAAACGACGGTTGGATCGCCATTGTGCCAACAGCTATGACGGGGAGGATCAACGTGGAAACCTTCATAGAGATATCGACTCATCAGGATAGTAACACCGGACAGGTGTGAGCGGCAGCCTGACGACTCACAAAAAAGGGCAGGACCGGAGCCCTGCCCTCCTCCCCAAAGCGGAACAAGCCTTACTTGCCGGCGTGCTCCATATCGACATCGTAGGCGGCGCCGGCTGCGTGACAGACGTTGCAGCTTTCGCCGAGCGTTGGATCGGTCTGAGAAACCATGTGTGCCATGTCGGATTTGCTCACGTGACAGGCTCCGCAAGCGGCGGTAGTGGCCGGCGACGGATCCAGCCAGGACTGCGGGTTCTTCACCATATTCTTGCCGACGGGGAATACGGCCTCGGTACCCGGGAGGTGGCACATCTGGCAGTTGGTCGTGTCGTGCGGCTGGCCTGTGAGACTCATTGCCGGGTAGCGTACGCCGGTGAAGTCAGAGGTTCCGATCTTGTAAGTCGCGCCCGCCGCGGCAAGGTTCACGCCGAAGTGGATACTGTGCACCTCCACGGCGAAGTTGATTCCCGTAGTCCCGCTGGTGTTGCTGGGGTTGTGGCAGAAGACGCAATACTGCGGTCTGGTTGCGGTTTTCGCCGTGCAGCGAGAGGCGCACGTGGCACTGGTTGCATTTGGCGATATCCACTACCTGGCGGCGGGGGACGACGGGTGAGCCATCCACTGAGAAGTAGATGACTTTGTTGTCCGCGCCGTAGTCGGTCGACACCTGCTGCACGGTTCCGGGCAGCACCACGAGAGCGCGCCGTGCTTCCACACCGATGGCGTATGAGCCCTTCGAGCCGGCGGGAACGGCGTGCGTGAAGGTGTAGGTGCAGGTGCCGTCCTGGCCGCACTTGGAAGTGGCCGCGGCAGCCTCCGAAACGTAGCCTGGGGTAGTCACGTCGCTGCCGAAGCTGGTGTAGCCGTAGTCCGTGGTGGGGCCGGCCATAGTGAATGAGATCTTGTTCGGCGAAGTCACCAGGGTGGATGGATCGATGGGTTTCCCGGAGCTGTCTTTGAGCGTGAATGTGATGGTAGGTGCCTTGCCGGCGACGCCGTTATCCACCTTCACAAGGTTGATTACGATGCCGGGCGCTGTGGCGGATTCCTGCGGCAGGATGTGGGCTCCCTGGATGGACGCATCGAGTTCCAGTTCGCCTTTGGGAATGTGGCATTGGCTGCACTGATTGTCGTCGAGTTGGGGCAGGTTCACGTGATTGGCGCCGGTTGCGAAATTGACGTCGTCGTGGCAGGCGCCGCAGGCCGCGCGATTGGGGTTCGTGTACCAGGCCGCAGCCTGTGCCGCACCGGTGGTCGATTCGTGGCACTCCGCGCAGCGGCGCGGGTCAGACGGCATGATTACGGTGGACCAATCGGTGGTGCCGATAGCGTATTTCCCGCCCGCGACGACACTGGGAAGCTGGCTGCCCATGTGAATCTTGTGGGCCATCACTTTCATGTCCACGGTCTGGCCGGCAGTGGATTCACTGGTCTGCGGCTGGTGGCACATGATGCAAAGCTCCAGGCCGCGGCGGGAGCCGCCGTGGAAGGAAAGCTGATCGTGGCACTTGTCGCACGACGCGGTCTTGATGACCTCGCGAGGTGCGGGCTTTCCGCCCGCGGGCACCCAGTCGTAGACGGCAGAGGCGTAGTAGGTGCCGAGGTCGAACTCGGTGAGGTTCCGATTCGCGTAGACTCCCACGCGGTGGCTCGCTGTGGGGTCGTAGCCTTTCGGCAGTTTCGTGGCGTAGCTGTAGACGTACTCGCCGTCGCCGACTTGGGTCTGCACGCCGCCGCTATCGGTGGTGGCCTGGGTGACGTTGATCGTGCCGTCGGTAGAAGTGCGCTGGCGGGTCACATAGGAGGTGAACTGAGTCTGGCCTTTGGCGATGTAATCGACCAGGAAGCTGGGGGCAATCGCGCCCGGGGAGGTGATACCAAGCCGGTCCAGCCCGTTGCCATCCTGGTCGGTGAGTTTATAGTCCACGCTCAAGGTGCCGTCGGCGGCGATCTGGGCGGAGACGATCTTGATCGCCAGGCCGGGGCGGACAAAGTTGACGGTACTGGAATCTGCGTAGTAGGCCTTGTCGCGCGGGGTGAACCCGGATTTCCGGGTTGCACTCGGAAGCACGGCGGCACCGGCGATCACGGCCAGCGCAATCGCGCAACGGACTATCCGAACTCTTCTGGAATCAGACGGTGGCATCGGAACGCAACAGGGCACGAAGGGGGCCATCGCCCACCGCATGGAAATGCAACACTTTACGGAAGATCAATGTGGTGTTATACGGCGGTTTTGCGCGAAACCCCGCATTCGTATTGGGTTGAATGCCCCAACTGGCAGCAGAAGCGCCTGCCGCACTCGGCCGCTCGTTTGCAATCGAAGACGCCGATATCGGACAATGCTCTTTACAAGCGAGGTAAACAGCTGTGTCGAAACGTTTGATGTGTTTCATCGTGTTGGCGGCCGGATCGCTGCTCGGGCAGACGCCCGCGTTCGAAGTCGCCTCCATCAAGCCTTCCGAGCCAATCACGCCCGCCATGGTGGCCGCCGGGAAACTGCACGCGGGAATGAAGATCGATGGCAAGCGTGTCGATATCGGGAACTTTGGGTTGATGCAGTTGATCTGCAAGGCGTACGACGTCAAGACGTACCAGGTCTCGGGCCCCTCATGGCTGCAGGCCGTGGGGATGGCCGGACAGCGGTTCGACATCGTCGCCAACCTGCCCGAAGGCGCAACCAAGGAACAGGTGCCGCAGATGCTGCAGAACCTGCTGGCGGAGCGATTCAAGCTGGTAATACACAAAGCCACGAAGGAGCAGTCGGTTTATGCCCTGGTGATTGGCAAGGGCGGCAAGGAAGGCCTGAAGATCAAGGAAGTGGAGGCGCCGGCGGCCGCGCCCGATGGTACGGCGCCCAACCCGGCGGTCACGGGTAGCAGTTCGGTATCCGTCGTCCAAGGTAAAGGCGGGGCCACGGTTTCCGACGGCACCGGCAAACAGCAGCGGATGGTACCGTCGCCCGACGGCAAGTCGATGCGCTTCGAAATCACGGGCGCTACGCTGGCTGAACTGGCCGAGGGGTTGTCGCCTATGACGGATCATCCGATTGTGGATATGACGGGGTTGACAGGCAAATATCAAATAACCCTGGACATTTCCATGCAGGAGATCATGAACGCCGCGAGGGCAGCGGGGGCAAACGTGCCTCCGGCCGCTGTAGATCCCAATAAGCCCGCGGAGGGCGCGTCCGACCCGGGCAGTTCCGTCTTCACCTCATTCCAGGCGTTGGGTCTCAAACTGGAAGCGCGCAAGACGCCGATGACGATGATCGTGGTGGACAGCATCGAGAAGATGCCCACCGAGAATTAAACCCTGGGCCGGATCACTTCCTCGCCCATGTAGGGCCGCAGAACCTCCGGAACCACCACGCTGCCATCCTTCTGCTGGTAGTTCTCCACGATGGCCACCCAGGTGCGGCCGACTGCCAGTCCGCTGCCGTTGATGGTGTGCGCGAATTCCGTCTTCTTCCCGCTCTTGACGCGAATGCCGGCGCGGCGCGCCTGAAAAGCTTCGAAGTTGGAGCAGGAGGAGATTTCCTTGTAGCCGTTCTGCCCCGGCAGCCAGACTTCGATGTCGTATGTCTTGGCCGAACTCGCACCCATGTCGCCGGTACAGAGCACCACGGTGCGGAACGGGAGGCCGAGGCGCCGCAGGATATCCTCGGCATCGGCGGTGAGCTTTTCAAGCTCGTCGTAGCTCTGCTCGGGGCGCGTGAACTTCACCAGTTCCACCTTCTGGAACTGGTGCTGGCGGATGATGCCGCGGACGTCGCGGCCGTAGCTGCCGGCCTCGCTGCGGAAACACGGGGTGTAGGCGCACAGCTTGATGGGCAACTGCTCCGCCTCCAGGGTCTCGTCACGATAGATGTTGGTGACCGGGACTTCAGCGGTGGGAATCAGCCAGAAATCGGTGTTCTCGCACTTGAACAGATCTTCGGCGAACTTGGGAAGCTGGCCGGTACCGTAGAGGCTGGCGGAATTCACCAGGAACGGCGGCAGCACTTCCGTATAGCCGTGATCCCGCGTGTGCACGTCGAGGAAGAAGTTAATCAGCGCGCGTTCCAGTTTCGCGCCCAGGCCCCAGTAAAGCGCGAAGCGCGCGCCGGTGATCTTGCCGGCACGGGTGAAATCGAGAATGCCGAGCTCAGGCCCGAGGTCCCAGTGAGCCTTGGGCTCGAAGTCGAATTGCGTGGGTGTGCCCGAGCGCCGGACCTCCACGTTGTCTTCTTCGGAGCGCCCTACCGGAACCGATTCGTGCGGAACGTTGGGGATGCCGGCGAGCAACTCCTGGAACTGCCGGTCCACCGCGTTCATCTCTTCGTCGAGCGCGGCGATCTGCTCGGCAATGGCACGCACTTCCTTCTGCCGCTCGGTGGTATCGGCGCCTTCGCGCTTGAGCTTGCCGATCTCGACGCTTTCCTGGTTCTTGCGCGCCTTCAGCTGCTCGGCCTGGGAGATGGACGAACGGCGCTTGCGATCCAGGTCGCGGAATCCCTCCAGGTTGATCGCGCCGCTACGGGTCGCGAGCCGTTCCGCAATTCGCTCGAAGTTGTTCCTGAAATAGGTGAGATCGTGCATTCCCTTTCATGCTAACGCATGAGCGGGTTATTCTTCGTCATCCTCTACTTTCACCTGTTCGAGATCTTCGGCTTCGAAGATCTCGCGACAATCGAGACATTCCATGTAATCGACCCCGTCTCTACGGGCGATGATTTGGGTGCGAGAGTGCTCACAAGCGGTTTGCATAACGACGCTTAGATGAAGTTTATTCTACCGTTGCGCAAGCCCTTGTCAAGCCCCCCCTGCGAAATTCGAGTTCCGTAGGTGAATCGGAGCATATTGTCCGAGAATGGCAAGATGCTACGGCGAGAGTTTTGTATCACTCCTAATTCAGGAAGTAGGTGCGATATAGGGTGTCGCGCTGCTTCGGAACGAAGCCGGCATCGCGGATGATGCGACGCAGTTCCTCTTCGCTGGCGTGGTGGTGGGCGCCGGCGGCGGAAACTACATTTTCTTCGATCATGATGCTGCCGACATCGTTGCCGCCGAAGCGCAGGCCCATCTGGCAGGTCTTCAAACCCTGCGTCACCCAACTGGATTGTACGTTCTCGAAATTGTCGAGATAAATCCGGCTGATCGCCAGGGTTTGCAGATATTCCACCGCGGTAGCTTCTTCCTTGACGAAGTGGCCGAGCGAGGTGTTTTCCCGCTGGAACGTCCAGGGGATAAAGGCGGTGAACCCGCCGGTCTCTTCCTGCAGATTGCGAACTAGCTCCAGGTGGTTCATCCGCTGCTCCAGAGTCTCGCCGCAGCCAAACATCATGGTGGCAGTGGTCCGCATGCCCAACTGGTGGGCGGTGCGGTGGACATCCAGCCAATCCTGCGTGCCGCACTTAAGGCGGCTGATGCGGTAGCGCACGGCGTCATCCAGGATCTCGGCGCCCCCGCCGGGAATGGAATCCAGGCCGGAATCGCGCAGGCGGGCGATGGTATCGCGCAGGCTCAGGCCGCTGACTTCGGCGATGTTCGTCACTTCCGGAGCGGAGAGGCAGTGCAGGTGAATCGGGTAGCGGGCCTTGATGCTGCTGAACAGGTCTTCATACCACTCGATCTTCAGATCCGGATGCAGTCCGCCTTGCATGAGCACGCCCGTACCGCCGAGATCGAGCGTTTCCTGGATCTTCTGGAAGATCACTTCCTTAGGCAGAATGTAGCCCTCCGAAGAGCCGGGGGCACGGTAGAAGGCGCAGAAACTGCAATACTCGGTGCAAAAGTTGGTGTAGTTGATGTTGCGATCGATGATGTAGCTGACGACGCCTTCGGGGTGCCACTGCCGGCGGATGCGGTCAGCTTCCATCCCGATTCCGATGAGATCGTCGGAGTGAAACAGATCCAGGGCTTCTTCGCGCGTGATCATAGCGTTGGGCTGCTTATGATCCAGGATAACAGGCGCAAGGATTGCAGGCCACCGCCTTTAGGCAGCGCCCATCACGAGTTCCTGCTGCAACGCCTGCGCAAAAACGTAAACGGTGAACAGGGGTTTGGGGTCGCCCTTGCCCCAACGATTGAGAGCCCACTTGACCCGCAAATATTTTAGATCGTCACGGTCTGTCAGATCCGCAATGATCTGGTAGGTGCCGCAGTAGAATTTCTGCGGGAACGTGGCGACTGGTTTGGCCCCCCAATCGGTGCCGTCGGCAGAGCCCCAGATCGAGAGATCGATGCTTTCCTGTTCGATGATCCGTGTGATGCCGAGGGTCAGAACAAGCGTCCCACCCTTTTGTCCACCCAGAACCACAGCTGGTCCGGTGCCGGCTTCGCGGACCGTTGTTTCCGTTAGTAAGAACTCTGGAAGCATTGGATTTCTCCCGCGCGGCGGACTTGCTCGCCTACAACGGTACTATTAGAGCTTATACAACTGGTACCGTGCCAACTCCAGCGTCTCATATTTCTTGCAAAAACAAAAGCGAACATATTGGGTACCTACACCCGTTTGTGCACCTGTTTGTGCAAAAAAGCTCGACCCCGGAACGGCCGCCACTCCCGCATTGGTAATCAGATGGCGGACAAAAGCCGCGTCATCGGCGTAACCGAATGCCGAAATGTCGGTCATCACATAATAGGCGCCGTGAGGCAAAAAGTATTTGAACCCCGCTTTTTGCAGACTCGTGACGATGTGGTCGCGCCGGGCGGCGTACTCCGTCGAGAGGTGAACGTAATAGTCATCCGGTAGTGAAAGCGCTGTCACTCCGGCCTGCTGAAGCGGAGCTGCCGCACCCACGGTGAGAAAATCGTGCACCTTGCGAATCGAGTCGGTCAAGTCCGGGGTGGCTAGTACCCAGCCCACCCGCCACCCGGTTACAGAGTAAGTCTTACTCATGCTGTTGACCAGAATGGATCGCTCGCGCATCCCCGGCAGCGACATGATGGGGACATGCATCGCACCATCGTACAGGATGTGCTCGTAGATCTCGTCGGTAATGGCGAGACAGTCGAACTCCTGGCATAGCCCGGCGATGTACAGCAGTTCCTCGCGGGAGAAGACCTTGCCGGTGGGGTTATTAGGCGAGTTGAGAATGATCGCCTTGGTGCGGGGCGTGAATGCGGCGCGCAGTTCGTCCGGGTCAAAACTCCAGTCCGGCGCTTGCAGCCTGACGTAACGCGAGGCTGCACCGCACAGCTGGGTGTCGGGGCCGTAGTTTTCGTAGAACGGCTCGAACAGAACCACCTCGTCGCCGGGGTCCAGTACGGCTAGAAGGGTCGCGACCATGCCCTCCGTGGCGCCGCAGCAGACCGTGATTTCGCGTTCGGGGTCAAACTCCATGCCGTAGGTTCGCCGGTACTTGGCGGCGATGGCATCGCGAAACGGCTTGGCGCCCCATGTGATGGCGTACTGATTGATGTCGGCGTCGATGGCCTCGCCAGCCGCGCTCTTCAGCACCGCGGGCGCCGGAAAATCGGGAAAGCCCTGCGCCAGATTGATTGCTCCGTGGTGTAAGGCGAGGCGGGTCATCTCGCGGATGACGGATTCGGTGAATCGGGATATCCGCTGGCTCCGGAATCGGGCGCGGCGGGCAGTTGCGGGAGTTGACACCTTTCGAGGGTACTGTGCCGGGGGGGCCGCCTGCAAGTGCTGACTGCCTGCGGCCCCTTGTCAGTAAAAACTACTTGAAAGCGAGTTTACGGAGGGTCTCGCTTCGCCGCAAGATCGCGTTTGGATAACGAACGTTTACTCACCCCGACCTAGCCTGGCCCGCCGGCACGCACTCCCGTCCTTCAGTCGGCAATTACATTGATCTGCCCGATACCGCCATGGATTTCGATCCGGATCTTGTTCTCCGCGCCATCGTAGTTGGGGCTGACCCAATGTCCGTTCTCGTGCCGCAGACCGCGAACGTTTATACCCCCAATGCCGCCGTGTGCTTCGGCATAAATCGCGGCATCCGACGAAAGGTGCACCGTAGCCTGTCCAATGCCACCGTGGATGCCGACGTTGTAACTGTGCCGGGGCGCGCCTCGCAGATCCAGATCCAGCTGGCCGACCCCCATTTCCACTTCCACGCCGCGCAGTTGCAGGCTTCCCAAATCGAGGCGCGCCTGTCCGGCGCCGAAGTGAACGGCAAGATCCACGGGCACTTTCTTGTTCAGTTGTAAGTCCCAGCTATATTTCGTATGACCGAGTGTCGTCGTATGGTTCTTACCCGGCTGTTCGACGGTCAGGACGCCCTGCTTTCCAGAGCGGCTGTAGCGTACTTCCGGCTTCCAGGAAGGCACGCTAAAGGCAAAATCGGCACGTAGTAGTTTCGCGGCGCCGTCCGTCACGCGCAGGTCGCCAGCGCCCATCCGCAGATCGACGCGCACCGCTTCGGAATCGTCCATCTCGACGCTGTCCGACGAATATTGGACCGGTCCCGAACGACTGCCTTCAATCACGCAGCCGTTGAGGGCTAGCAGTGCGGGCCCGAGCAGGAAGTAGCTGGCTTTCATGGTTTCTCCTGGAGAGGATACGTGTCTCGGGACCCGGTTGTTCCGTGAACGTGCAGGTATACCTCCGCACAACGGCCCGCGCATTGCTGTTTATTCTGGTAGGTGCACATTTGCACCGGGAGGCTCTAAATGTTGCATTGGTCGCTGATGTTTCTTATTTTTGCTTTGATCGCCGCTGTGCTTGGTTTCGGCGGGCTCGCCGGCGCAGCCGTCGGCATCGCAAAGGTACTCTTCTTCGTATTTCTGGTGATCTGGCTGATCGCATTCCTCAGTCGTCGTGCTGTGTAGCACTACAATGGAAGAATGCGTTTTCTGAAGTGGAAGTCCGGGTGGATTGCGGGGATCTTGCTGGCCGGCGCGGCGTTGCTGCTGGCGCAGGAGTGGCAGACGGTTACTGATCTGGCCGGGGTCGATTTTGGCGGATTGACTCCGGCCAGAAAGGCCATGGCGCTAAAAGCGCTGCGGACGCAAGGGTGCTCCTGCGGGTGCGACATGAAGGTCGCCGAATGCCGCGTGAAGGACCCCAACTGCTCCTACAGCCGTGGACTGGCTTCAGTAACAGTGGCCGCGATCAAAGCCGGCAAGACCGAAACGGCAGCCATCGCGGAATCTAAGGCGTCGAAGTTCGGCTCGCGGCCCGCGCCCAAACTCCTCGAAGATCCCGTGCCGATTCCGACGCTGGGGTCGCCTGTGACGGGACCGGCCAGCGCGCAGATTACGCTCGTTGAATTTTCCGACTTCCAATGTCCGTATTGCTCAAAGGCTGTAGTACAGATCAATGCCACCCTCAAGGCATATCCCAACGACGTGAGATTGATCTTTAAGCAGTACCCTTTGGATTCTCATCCGGCGGCGGCGATTTCGGCGGCGGCGTCGCTCGCGGCGCATGCGCAGGGGAAATTCTGGCCGATGCACGACATGATGTTTGCCAACCGCCAGAGGCTCTCACGGCAAGCAATTCTAGGCTGGGCCAAGGACATCGGTTTGGACATGAAACGCTTCACGGCCGACCTGGATTCCGACGCCATTCGCAAAACGGTGCTGCGGGATCAGGCGGACGGCGACAAGGCAGGTGTAGAAGGCACGCCGACCGTGTTCCTCAATGGCCAGAAGTACAATGGCGACCTGGCGCCCGACGCCATCAAGCCGGTGATCGAAGGTGAGTTAAAGCGCCTCTCAGCGAAGAAGTAGGACAGGCCTCCGGCCTGTCCCCCTGTCCTACACCTCTACGACGTAAACTTGGGTGACCCCGGTGCGGTCGCTCGCGAAAGTCACCATCGATTCGTCGCGGCTCCAACTGGGATGCGGATGGGTGTGTTGCGGGCCGTAGACGGTGTCGACGGCATTCTCCATCCAACTGAGTGTGTTGCGTGCCTGGGCGAAATCTTCGGCCAGCGCGTACCTGGATTTACGCCACTGCGAGCCCTGATTACTCGAACCCGTGAGGCAGAGCGAGCGCCGCGCGCCTGACTGCGCGTCGATGATCTGTAGGCCTTCGTCGGGATGGTTGGTGTCACAGAGGATGCGGCGCCCGGCGCGATCGGGAGCGATGTGCCAGGCGTTATAGTCGGCGATGGTGCGCATCGCGCGCGTAGTCCAATCCATTACGCGGAGTGCGCGCGGCCAGACGGTGAATACCAGGTCGCCGCTGCTGCCCAGAAATGTCTCGTGCACAATGAACTCGTCGTTGCCATGCTCGTAAAGGCACTCCAGGCCCGTACCGTCGCGGCGCACGCGGTGCATGCGCGGAGCCGGATCGCCCGCGAACTCGATCCACTCTTGCTCCAGCGGGTGAAACTGCGGATGAATGACGGTGCGCGGGAACGGGATGATGTTAGATCCGGACCCGTCAAAGCGGCTGACGACAAGGCCGCGCGCCGAGTTCGCCGCAAAGGCCGCGGTGAGCCATTCGCCATCGGGACTGATGGAGCACTCGCCGAGTTGAGCTCCGTCGAAGGCGAAGATGTGGCGCTCTTCGAGCGTGGCGCGCGAGACGCCCCACAGTTCCCCGCCCCGCGTGACGACCAGGGTCGCGCCATCGGGATGCAGCGCCGCGGAAAACGGATGGATAGGCGCCCCGCGCGTCAATTGGCGTGTCTCACCACTGCCCAGCGAGATCTCGAACAACTGCGCTTCACCGGTGCGGTAGCTCGTGAAAAACATCTCCCGGTCCCCCGGAAAGAACGAGCTCTGCAGAAAATACGTCGGATGATTGATATGCGGGCCGTCGGTGATCTGTCGGATCATGCGCGACCCAGGTAGAGATCGCGGCCTTTCGCGAGGGCCGCAATCTTGCGATCGGCGATAGAACGTTTGAGCATCCAGAAGCCGCAATCGGGGTGAACCCAGCCGATGCGGCCGGGGCCAAGCACGCGTTCGGCGCGCTCGATGGCGTGCGCGATCTCCCCGGGCGTCTCCACGTGGTTGACCTTGACGTCGATCACGCCGATGCCGATCCTGATCTCCGGCTTCACTTCTTTCAGCGGCTCCAGATCCTCGGGTGGGCGGTGCGCCATCTCGAGCACGAGGTGGTCCACGTGAAGTTGGTTAAGAAATCCAACCAGCGCGCGCCACTCGCCCTCTTGAATGGTCTGGCCCCCATAGTTGCCGAAGCACAGATGCACGGCGCGCCGGCCCTGGAAGGCATCGAGCACGCAATTGATCGCATCGGCCGCGAGGGGAGCGTCCGCGGGATTGCCGGGAATGTTGGCCTCGTCGATTTGCAGGCAGTCGCACGGAAGGCCTACCACCTGCTGCGCCAGGACACCGGCGATCGCCATCAGCAGCGAATCGAAATCGCCATAGTAGCTATCCAGCAGCGTGCGAGCCAGCATGTAAGGACTGGTGACGGTGAACTTGAATGCGCCACCCGACACGGACGCGGCAAGCTCACAATCGGCGAGAAGGTTGAGCGAGCCCTCGTCCAGCGACTCTTCTACTACGCCCGCGGCCTTGCGGCGGAACTTCATGGTGCTCTTCCGCGCAAAGTATTCGTGATCGCTTCGCCCAACCTGGGAGCGTATGCCGGCCATAGGACGGATGAAATATTCGATCATCCCGTTGGTGTCGGGGTGATTGACGTCGAAGCGATACAGTTCGCCGTCGGTGGGCAGATCGATACCTGCCTGGCGCTGCGTGTCGAAGACGACGCGTGTGGCGTCGAGGCGCGCCTGCTCGCTGGGCAGCGCCGGCAGCCAGTCCGGAACCGGATAGCTGCCCACGGTAGTGGTGAGGATGGCGGGCTCAGACGACATAGGGAGCCCGGTACTTCGCGCGCGTGAGCAGTTGATTGCCTTCGGCGGCGCCGTCGCCGGTGAAACGCCCCTTGGCGGCGTCCACCGTAAGCTTGCGGCCCACGCGATAGCTGGCGTTCGCCAGGTGGCACAGGTCGGCGCTCATCACACCGATAGCCACCTCGGCATGGAGATCCTTGTAATTGCGCGAACGGCACGCGGCCAGAAAGTTCGCCATATGCGGGGGAGTATCGGCGCCGGACTCCTTCTTCACCTCCATCGCCAGATCTTCCTTGTCGCCTTTGTACACTTTGAAGCCGGTGCCATCCACTACCATCCAGCCGTCGGCGCCATAGAACAGGTTGCCGACGTAGTTGCCGCCGCCTTTGGCGATGTTCCCCTCGCCGCCCGTATTGAGGCCGCGCACTTCGAACTGCAACTCCTTGTCGCCATAATCAAAGGAGGCGAACTGGGTGTTGGGAGTTTCCTGATCGTCGACGTAGACGTATTTGCCGCCGGTGGAGACGACGCTTTTGGGCCATGTGACTTCACCCAGCCCCCAACGTGCGATATCCATTTCATGCACGCCCTGGTTGCCGATGTCGCCGTTGCCCGTGTCCCAAAACCAATGCCAGTTGTATTTGAAGCGCAGCGCATTGAAGGGGCGCATGGGCGCGGGGCCCAGGAACATGTCCCAGTTGACGCCGGGCGGCACCGGCGAATCTTCCACGTGTTTGATGGAGGGGCGGCGTTTGAAGCAGAGGCCCTTGGCCATGTAAACTTTGCCGATGATGCCGTCGTTGAGCATTTGTACGGCCTTGATCTTGTACGCCAGGCTGCGGCTCTGTGACCCGATCTGCACCATGCGGCCCGTCTTGCGCGCCACTTCAATCATGCGCTCGCCCTCGTGGACGTTGTAACAAGCGGGCTTCTCGCAATAGACATCCTTGCCTGCCTGGCAGGCCCAAATCGTGGACAAGGCGTGCCAGTGGTTGGGCGTAGTGATGGAGACCGCGTCCACGTCCTTATCGGCGAAGAGCTTGCGCATATCGTCGTAGCCTTTGGGCTCTTCCCCGGTCAACTTTTTGGCGGCTGCCTGTCCGGTTTCGAGCGCGGCCTGGTTGACGTCGCACAGAGCCACGATCCGCGCATTGGGCAGGGTGGCGTAACTCTTGATGTGATCGTTGCCGCGTCCGCCGATGCCGACGATTCCGATGTTGAGCTTGTCATTGGCGCCGAGCACACGGCCCAGGGAAAATGCGGCACTGGCCGCGATAAAGGTTCTGCGCGATGAAGTTGACATCTTGGTCTCCTTGGCGTCCTCGGCGATAGGATAACAGGGATGCAGGAAAATGGGGGCGGCGCCCGCGCTTGCGCCTGCGTTGCTATCATGCGAATGAATGTCGTGCCACGGGTGTTTCGCAGCCTCAGGGCTGCTTGCGTTGTTGCTGGCCGTCCCGCTATCCGCCGCCGATCCGGATCGCGATTTTTCAGGCAGATGGACCCTGGACGCGGGCAGCAGCCATTTTCAGGCCCTCGATACGCCGGTGGAGCCGGCGTTCACCATCGTGCAGCAGGACGCGGCCATCCACTTGTCGACCAATGCCAGCTATGCGCTGGATGGCGGCGAGACGAGGTACCGCGTTGGCGACACATCGTGCAGCAGCGCGGTGAAATGGGAAGGCGCTGCCCTGTTGATCAATACCTTGGTCTCGGGTCCGCGCAATTACACGGTGATGGACCGCTGGAGACTGTCGCGGGACCATCTGACACTGACGATTACGCGGCAGGTGATCCAGGGCACGCAGCAGAGTGAGGGCGTGCTGGTGTATCGCGCCGAAGGCTGGCAGGCGCCGGCGGCTGCGCCACGCGTTCCCACCGCGAGTGCGGAAGAGCCGCGGCCCATCCTGGTTCGTCCCGGGGATCGGAGTACGCCTGCGCCGCAGGACGATGTCACGGTTCCGGCCGGCACGCACATCGCGCTGGCGCTGCGCAATGCGGTGGACACGAAGCACTCGAAGGAAGGCGATCGGATCTACCTCGAGACCATCTACCCGGTGGCTGCCGGAGGACGCATGGTGATTCCGCGCGGCAGTTTCGTCAACGGAACCATCACCATCAGCAAGCCCGCGGGCCGGGTCAAAGGTAAGGGCGAGTTGTTCATTCGTTTCGATTCACTGACGTTGCCCAATGGCGCGACGCGCGATTTCCGGTCGCGATTGAACTCCGCGGAGGGCGCAAAGGTGGACCGCGACGAAGGCAAGGTGAGCGGTGAACGGGACACTGGCCGCGACGTGGGCAGAGTCGCCGTCACCACAGGTATGGGCGCGTCGCTGGGCGGACTGATCGGCGCCGCATCGGGCAGTCCGCTGAAAGGCGTCGGCATCGGCGGGGCAGTCGGCGCCGCGGCGGGCCTTGGCTCGATCCTGTTGAAGAAGGGCCCCGACGCGACCTTGCGCCAAGGCACCACGATGGATATGATTCTAGATCGCGATCTCAGTTTCACACCGGCGGAATTACGATGGTAAGTGGGACAGACGATCGGTTTGTGTCGTCTGTCAACCGATGGTCTGTCCCACCGCTTTGTCAGTGCGCCGATTTAGTCTGCTGTTTCCTCTTCGCCATTTCCTCCTGCATACGTTTCGACATCTCCGCCGGAGCCACATCTTCTTTGTGTGTGGCGATCGCCCACGAGTGTCCAAACGGATCCTTGAGCTTGCCGTAACGGTCGCCCCAGAACATGTCGGCGGGTTGGGCTTCGACCTGGGCACCGGCTGCCACCGCCTGTTTGTAGAACGTGTCCACATCGTCGACATAGAGGAAGATGCCAGCGGTGGTGCCGCCCAATGATTGCGGAGACCGGGCGCCGCTACCGGGCATTTCATCCCCGAGCATAACAATGGAATCACCAATCTTGATTTCCGCGTGTCCAACCTTTCCGTCGGGACCGTCCATGCGCACCACCTCGTGCGCGCCGAACGCCCGCTTGTAAAACTCGAGCGCACGGGCCGTATCGTTGAGTGTCAGGTAAGGTGTTACGGAACGGTATCCTTGGGGTATAGGCTTTGCTTGACTTGGCATTTTTCGAGCCTCCTGATTTTGGATTACCGGACCAGTCTAGCTCCGCTGCCGGCAAAATCGCGGTGATGAAACGCCCCGCTGGATGCCCGTTCGTCGCGGTAGCGTGCCCGATTTCGCAGTTCTTCGCTGAGCGGCCTCAAAGTCGTGCCTTTTTGTACCCAGTCAATGAGCTCTGAGAGGGAGGCTCTTGACGCTACACTGACACCATGGATTTAGGAATCAAAGGAAAGGTCGCGATGGTAGCGGCCGCCAGCCAGGGGCTGGGGTTTGCCATCGCCAAAACGCTGGCTTCCGAAGGCGCGTTTGTATCGATCGCGGCGCGCAAACAGGAGACAATCTGTGCCGCTGCCGCGCGCATGGAAGAACAGACGGGCGCGCAGGTGATGTGGTCGGTGGTGGACGTGACGTCCGCGGAGGCCATCGACGGCTGGCATCGCGCCACAGTGGAGCGCTTTGGAGGCGTGGACATGCTGGTGACGAACTCGGGCGGTCCCCCCGCGGGACCCGCGGCCGGCTTTGACGATACGGCGTGGCGCAACGCCTTCGAACTCTTGATACTGAGCGCAGTGCGCACGGTTCGCGTTGTACTGCCCACAATGGAAGCACGCGGCGGGGGCAGCATCCTGATGCTGACTTCCTCGTCGATCAAAAATCCGATTCCGAATTTAGGGTTGTCGAACGTCATCCGCCCGGCGGTGTCGGCGCTGGTCAAGACGTTGGCCGACGAGCTAGCCGCGAAGAGAATTCGCGTCAACCAACTGGTGCCGGGCCGTATCGCGACCGAGCGCCTCACCTACCTCGACGACGCCAATGCGAAGCGCGCCGGCATCACGCTGGAAGAGCAGCGCAAGCGGGCCATGGGCGCCATCCCGATGGGCCGGTATGGCGAGCCCGAAGAGTTCGCGCGCGCCGCTGCATTTCTCCTGAGTGATGCGGCGGCATATATTACAGGCGCCACCCTGCAAGTAGACGGCGGCGCGATACGCTCGATCGGGTAGTGGGACAGACTACGAGTAGATAGGACTCGCGGCCTCGCGATCGCTGATACGCTCCATAGATTTTTTTTGTGCTGCGGGCGGTGCGGCCTCTGCCATACTGGCCCTAATGCTGGTTCCCGTCTCACGCATGGATCACCACCCGAAGATTTCGCTCGCCGTGTTCCTGCGCCTGACCAAAATGGACGTCTGCTGCGGACCGCCCGCCGTCCTGTAATTCCCCGCCCCGTTCGTACGCCCGCCGGGCGCAATTTACAAAAGGAAAACAGTGACATGACCGATACGCCCATTCTGTGGGAGGAGACTGTCCAAGGCGGCGCCACATGGTCGCATGTCTTGAAGCGCGCAACCGCGCTGCGCATCACAGACCCTGAAGGCGGCGCCAACGCCGGCGCCCTCTTCTACAATTTCGAATGCCCGGTGGAGCGCTACAACATGCCGGACACGCTGAAGGCGCAGCACATCGCGCGCCTCACCGCCGGTTTCGTGCTCTATTCCGACATGGGGCGAGTGCTCTGCTCGATAACCGGCGATACGGTGGGCTGGCACGACCCCATCGGCGGCTGCTCCAACGCCGTCCTGGTCCGCGCGAAATACGGCGATGGGCGCTACCAGGAGTGCCGCAACGCGTATCACAAGAATGCCCTGGACAGCTTCCTGGTAGAGCTGGGCAAATGGGGCCTCAGCCCTCGCGACCTGGTGCCGAACGTGAACTTCTTCAGCCGCGTCACCGTCGGCGAGGATGGCGGCATGCAGTTCGAGACTGGCAACTCCCAGCCCGGCGCATGGGTTGAACTGCGCGCGGAGATGAACGTGCTCGTGGTGCTCAACACTTGCCAGCATCCGCTAGACCCCTCCCCGCAATATGCGCCCAAACCGGTGCACCTCTCTATCAGGAGTGTGCCGGCCGCGGGACCGCAGGACGCCTGCCGCCTCTCGCGGCCGGAGAACGAGCGCGGATTTATCCTGACCGAACGGTATTTCCTCTGAGGGACACATGAGCGGAATTTGCATCGTAGAAAGCCAACTGAATCCAGCCGACGCCGTGTACTGCGAGGAGATTCCGGCGGGCGAACCGTGGGTCCACGAGATTCGCCAGGGACAAATCTTTCGCATCGTAGACCTGCGCGGCAACCAGGCCGTGGACACGCTGTTCTACAACGCGCACGATTATGCCGATCGCTATAGCGCGCAGGACACCATCCGCGAACAGCGCAACATTTATCTCACCACTGGCACCCGGCTGATCTCCACACGTGGCACCGTGCTGCTGACCATCGTCGCGGACACTTGCGGCCGTCACGACACGCTGGGCGGCGCCTGCGCCAACGAGAGCAACATGGTGCGCTATGCCATCGACAAGCGCCACATGCACGCCTGCCGCAGCAGTTTCCTCAAAGGCCTGATCGACTGGGGCCGTGGGATGGATAAACGTGATATTGCCAGCAATATCAATTTCTTCATGAACGTCCCTGTGACGCCGGAGGGTACATTGACGTTTGAAGACGGCATTTCCGACCCCGGCAAGTACGTGGAGATGCGCGCCGAGACCGACGTCCTCGCCGCCATCAGCAATTGCCCGCAGCTCAACAATCCCTGCAACGCGTATGATCCCACGCCGGTGCAGGTGCTCATCTGGCCGCCCCGGGAGAACTGATGTTTGGCAAAGTTCTCATCGCCAATCGCGGCGCCATCGCCTGCCGCATCATACGCACCCTGCGCCGCATGCGTGTGGCGACGGTCGCCATATACTCGGCGGCGGACCGCCATTCGCTGCACGTTCGCGCGGCGGATGAGGCCGTCGAGATCGGTCCGGCCGCCGCGGCCCAGAGTTATCTCTCGGTGGAGGCGCTGCTCGACGCCGCCGTGCGCACCGGCGCGGAAGCGATCCATCCGGGCTATGGCTTCCTCAGCGAGAGCGCCGCGTTTGCCGAGGCCTGCGCCGCCCGCGGCATCATGTTCATTGGTCCCACGCCCGCCCACCTGCGCGATTTCGGACTGAAGCACACGGCGCGCGCCATCGCCGCGCAGGGCGGTGTGCCCCTGCTACCCGGCACGCCGCTGCTCGCTTCCGCGGAAGAGGCTGCCGAGCAGGCGCGCGCCATCGGTTATCCGGTGATGCTCAAGAGTACGGCGGGCGGCGGCGGAATCGGCATGCGCCTTTGCCGCGACGAGGCGGAACTGCTGCCCGCGTTCGAAGCCGTGGAGCGCCTCAGCCATGCCAGCTTCGGAACCAGCGGTCTCTACCTGGAAAAATTCGTGGAGAACGCCCGCCACATCGAGGTGCAGATCTTCGGCGATGGCGCTGGACAGGTGGTAGCACTGGGCGAGCGCGATTGTTCAGCGCAGCGCCGCAATCAGAAGGTGATCGAAGAGACGCCGGCGCCCGGCCTGACGCAGACGGCGCGCGCCGCCCTCCTCGACGCCGCGCTGAGGTTGGGCCGCGCGGTGAATTATCAATCCGCCGGTACCGTGGAGTTCATCTACGATAACGACACGGGCGCCTGGTATTTCCTCGAAGTGAATACCCGCCTGCAGGTGGAGCACGGCGTCACGGAAGAGGTCACCGGAATCGACCTGGTGGAATGGATGGTGCTCCAGGCCGCGGGCGAGATGGGGCCGCTCGACACTCTCTCGGTTCGCCCGCAAGGTTGTTCGCTTCAGGTGCGGCTGTACGCCGAAGATCCCGCTAAGGAATTTCAGCCCAGTGCGGGAAAGCTTTCCCTGGTCGCCTGGCCGGCCGGCACGCGCGTGGAAACCTGGGTGGAATCGGGCACGGAGGTCACTCCGTACTACGACCCAATGCTCGCCAAGATCATCGTCCACGGCGAAGATCGCGCGTCGGCGCTGGTGCGCATGCGCGCCGCGCTGGCGGAATGCCGTGTCTACGGCATCGAAACCAATCTCGAGTACCTGCGGCAGGTGACGGCCGACGCGGCTTTCGAAACGGGCGGCATTACGACATCCTACCTGCGCGGCTTCGATTATCGCCGCCGCGCCGTGGATGTGATCGTTTCCGGCGTGCAGACCACCGTGCAGGACTATCCGGGACGGCTCGGCTACTGGCATGTGGGCGTGCCGCCATCCGGGCCGATGGATGACCGTGCCTTTCGCGCCGCCAATCAACTGGTGGGAAATGACGAAGGCGCGGCGGGCCTGGAAATCGCCGTGATGGGGCCCACGCTGCGCATTGCCTTCGACACTACCATCGCGATTACCGGGGCGGATTTCGGCGCGCGATTGAATTCCGCGCCGGTGGCGCGCTGGCAGGCGGTCCCGGTGGCGGCGGGCTCGGTGCTCGAAATGGGCGCTGCGCAGGGCGCCGGCAGCCGCGCCTACTTCGCGATCGCCGGCGGGATAGAGGTGCCTGAATATTTAGGCAGCAAGAGCACTTTCATCCTGGGGCGATTTCGGCGGCCACGCCGGACGCGTCCTCCGCGCCGGCGATGTGCTGCATGTCGGGGAGGCGTCGGGCAGGACAGGCCAGGAGGCCTGTCCTACGGAGTACACGAACGAGTGGGAAATCGGCGTGGTGTACGGCCCGCACGGAGCACCCGATTTCTTCACGCACGAAGACATCGAAATGTTCTTCTCCACCGCTTGGAAGGTGCATTACAATTCCGACCGCACGGGCGTCCGCCTGATCGGTCCCAAGCCGGCGTGGGCGCGCAAGGACGGCGGCGAGGCCGGACTGCACCCTTCCAACATTCACGACAATGCGTACGCCGTGGGCACAGTAGATTTCACCGGCGACATGCCCGTCATACTCGGCCCCGACGGTCCCAGCCTCGGCGGTTTCGTGTGCCCCGCCACCGTCCGCCACGACGAGTTGTGGAAGGTCGGCCAACTTCGACCGGGCGACTTGGTGCGCTTCCGGCGTGACGACCCCTCGGAACCCATTCTCCGCCAAGCCCCCGGCGTGGTCTGCCGCGCCGATGGAGATCGCTCGCTCCTTGTCGAGTACGGCCCCAACGTCCTCGACCTCAATCTGCGCTTCCGCGCTCACGCCCTCGAATCGCAACTGCGCGCCGCTGCACTCCCGGGCATCATCGACCTGACTCCCGGCGTGCGATCGCTGCAGATCCACTACGACACACGCTACCTCGATCGCGAAACTCTGCTCGATGCGCTGGAGACATGCGAGCGGCAGATTCCCGACCTGGATGATATCTCCGCACCATCGCGGATTGTGCATCTGCCGCTTTCCTGGGAAGACCCGGCCATATTGCTGGCCATACGCAAATACATGCAGTCCGTGCGTCCGGACGCGCCGTGGTGTCCCAGCAACATCGAGTTCATTCGCCGCATCAACGGCCTGGCTTCCATCGATGATGTGCGGCGGATCGTGTTCGACGCCAACTATCTCGTGCTGGGGCTGGGCGACGTGTACCTGGGCGCGCCGGTGGCCACTCCGGTGGATCCGCGGCACCGGCTGGTGACGACGAAGTACAACCCCGCGCGCACCTGGACGCCGGAGAACGCGGTCGGTATCGGCGGCGCGTATATGTGCGTGTATGGAATGGAGGGCCCAGGCGGCTATCAGTTCGTGGGGCGAACGCTGCAGATGTGGAATACCTTCCACGCCTCGCCGCCGTGGCTGCTCCGCTTCTTCGATCAGATACGGTTCTACGAAGTCAGCGCGAAGGAGCTGCTGGAAATTCGCGAAGACTTCCCGTACGGCGGCTATCCGCTGCGCATCGAGGAGAGGGAGTTCCGCCTCAGGGATTACCACGCGTTCCTGGACTCGATCCGCGGCGAGTCGGCGGAATTCAAGGGGCGGCAGCAGGCGGCGTTCGAGGCCGAGCGCGAGCGCTGGGCGTTGGCCGGCGCGGACCAGTTCGTGGCGGCGACAGTCGATGATGGGATCGCCGAGTTGCCGCTGGACGGGGTGCCGGACGGTTGCAGTCCGGTCTGTTCGCCGGTGACCGCCAGCGTATGGAACATTGCGGTGGAGGCCGGCCAGCGCGTGCAGGCCGGACAGAAGGTTGATGGTATTGGAAGCCATGAAAATGGAGATCGCGATTTCGGCGCCCAGCACCGGGGTTGTCGAAATGTTGAATTGCGTGCCGGGCGCATTAGTCTCGGCGGGGCAGCGTCTGGTGACGCTGCGGCAGGAGGTATGATGCACCGGGACATCAAGCTCGATCTGGGTTCACTGCGCGAATTGTACAAGTCGGGTGACGCCACACCAACGGATGTGGTCGCGACAATCTACGACCGCATCGCGCGTGGAACCGCTCGAGCCGGTCTGGATTTCCGTGGCGTCGCGCGAGCACTCGCTGGCGCGGGCCCGCAAGCTGGAACGCGACCCTCTGGGCCCCGTGCGGCCGCTCTACGGCGTTCCTTTTGCGATTAAGGACAATATCGATCTGGTCGGCCTGCCAACCACGGCGGCGTGTCCTGCGTACGGGTATGCGCCTGCACGCAGCGCAACGGTAGTGCAGGCCCTGGTGGATGCCGGGGCCATCCCGGTGGGCAAGACGAATATGGATCAGTTCGCCACCGGCCTGGTGGGTACACGCTCGCCGCACGGCGCCTGTTGCAGCGTGTACGATGCGCGGTATATCTCGGGGGGCTCGAGTTCCGGCTCGGCGGTGGCGGTGGCAAAAGGCCTGGCCAGCTTCGCGCTCGGCACTGACACCGCGGGATCGGGCCGTGTGCCCGCAGCGTTCAACGGACTGGTGGGGCTCAAACCCACGCGCGGCGTGCTGAGTACGCGCGGCGTAGTTCCCGCCTGCCGGACCTTGGATTGCGTCTCGATTCTGTCGCTGACTTGCGACGACGCGCACACCGTGTGGAACGCGGCGCGCGGATTCGACGCGGACGACGGCTTTTCGCGGGCGCAACGCGCCGGCGATGGCGCAACTCCGTGGCTCGCCGGCGGATTCTACTTCGGCGTGCCGGCCTCCGGCCAGCTCGAATTCTTCGGCGACGATGCCGCCGCCGCGTTGTACGAGCAGGCGATGGAACGCATGGAAGCGCTGGGCGGGCGGCGGGTGGAGATCGATTTCTCGATCTTCCGCGCGGCTGCGGAGCTGCTGTACGCCGGGCCTTGGGTTGCCGAGCGCTACGCCGCTATCCGGCAGTTTGTGGAAACCCAAGCGGAGCAGATGAACCCGGTGGTGCGCGGCATCATCGAAGGCGCGCGGCGGTACTCGGCTGCGGACGCCTTCGCGGCGGAGTACGAACTGCGCGATCTGCGCCGCGCCGCGGAGGCCCAGTGGGAACGCATGGATCTTCTGCTGCTGCCCACCACGGGGACGATTTACACCCACGAGGCGGTGGCCGCCGCACCGGTGCAATTGAACAGCAACCTTGGCTACTACACGAACTTCGTCAACCTGCTGGACCTGGCGGCGGTGGCGGTTCCGGCGGGATTTCGTGCGAACGGACTCCCGTTCGGCGTGTCGCTGATCGGCCCCGCTTTCAGCGAGGCGGCGCTGCTCTCGGTGGCCGATCGCTTCCATCGCGCGGAAACCCTGGTGCCGGGCGATGTACTGGACCTGGCGGCTTGCCCACCGGGGTGCATCGCGGTTGCCGTAGTGGGTGCACATCTCAATGGTCAGCCGCTCAATCACGAACTCATCAACCGGCAGGGGCGGCTGATCAAGGCGTGCCGCACCGCGCCCGGCTATCGCCTCTATGCGCTGGAAGGTGCGACGCCGCCCAAGCCCGGGTTGGTCCGCGACCAGCAGTTTCGGGGTCCGGGAATTGAGGTAGAGGTGTGGGCCATGCCGGAACACCAGTTCGGCAGTTTCGTCGCCGGAGTGCCGGCCCCGCTAGGTATCGGCAACGCTGTCCTGGATGACGGCTCCACCGTGAAGAGCTTTATTTGCGAACCCTATGCCGTGGCCGGCGCCACGGAAATCACCCGGTTCGGCGGGTGGCGGCATTATCTCTCGCACAGCCTATCAACAAGATAGATGGGCACGATAGAAAGATTCGCGGTGGCCGCGTGCGCCACTAATGATAAACTGCTGAAATACCTCCAGGGGCCCCGTCGCCACTGAGTTTCAGACCACTTGGACGACGATGCTCTGGCGCTTCTGTTTACTAATTTCCCTAGCGGCTTCCGCGTTCGCGCAAAAGCCTTCCTTTACCGTGGGGTGGTCGGTCTACGCCGGCTGGACTCCATACCATTACCTGAATAAATCGGGCATCCTGCGAAAGTGGGCGGATCAATACGGAATTACGATCAAAGTGCAGCGCTTTGATTACGCCCCCTCGCTGGACGCATTCGTGGCGAAGAATATCGACGCCTGCACGATGACCAACATGGAGGCGCTCGACATGCCGGCGGCATCCGGCGTGCCGACCACGGCGATCCTGGTGGGCGATTATTCCAACGGCAACGACGCGGTGCTGGTGCGCAACGGTCTGCAATTGAAAGACCTGCCGGGCAAGAAGATGCTGCTGGTGGAGAAGACGGTCTCCGAATACCTGTTCGACCGCGCCATGACCCTCAACGGCCTGCGCGACCAGATCAAGCGCACGCGGATGATCAACACCAGCGATTCCGATATTGCCACGGCGTTTCTCGGCGATACCAGCGCGTCGGCGGTGGTCACGTGGAAGCCGATGGTGTCGCAGATCTCGAAGCAGAAGGGCGTGACGTCGCTGTTCAATTCGTCGCAGATTCCGGGGGAGATTCTGGATCTGACGGTGGTGCGGACGGACGTGCTCAATCGTCCCGACGGTCGCGGGCAGAAGTTCGCCAAGGCGCTGGCCGGCGCGTGGTTCGAGGTACTGTCGCAGATGTCGAACGATAAGGTGCTGGCGGGCATCGCCGAAGGGTCGCAGGATACGCTGGCTTCCTACAAGGAGCAGCTCAGCACGACGAAGATGTTCTACACGCCGAAGGAGGCGGCAGCCTTCGGCGCCTCGCCGGAGTTGAAACAGAAGATGGCGCTGGTGCGGCAGTTCTGCTTCGATCACGGCCTGTTGGGCGCGGGTACGAAATCGGTGGACGATGTCGCCATACGCTACCCGGACGGCGGCGTGCAAGGCAAGGGTGATCGCGTGCGGCTGGTGTTCGACGTCAGCTACATGGAGATGGCGGCGCGGGGAAAGTTGTAGGGTCTTATGTCGGCCGGCTTTTTGTTAATTCACGCCAAACCAAACCGCCTCTGGTCGGTGGGACTGTCGTGGTTCCTGTTTGTGGTGGTGGTGGCCAGCTACCTGTATGTGGCAGAGGCGAGGCATCGCGAGAATCCCGAAGACCGGGTAACGCCGACCGTGGCGCAGATGGCGGCGGGGATGTACAACGCCGTGATGCAGCCGGCCGAGGAAGACGAGCAGGCGGCGGCGCCGGACGGGTGGCTGGAACGGGTATCGCGCAGCATGCTCTGGAAAGATACGAAGGCCACATCGCGGCGATTTTTCTACAGCATGGTGCTGCTGATTCCCGCGGTGATTCTGGGGCTGCACATGGGACTGTTCCCCTACGTGGGCGAATTCTTCCTGCGCTTCGTGCTGTTCTTCGACAAGATTGTGGCGCTCTCGCTGCTGCCGATTCTGTTTATCGCGTTCGGCATCGATGAGCTTTCGAAGATCATGCTGATCGTGATTGGCGTGACGCCGACCATCATACTGGACAGCTTCAACCTGACGCGGGGCGTGCCCGCGGAGCAGGTGGTGAAGGCGTTCACGCTGGGCGCGGGCGATTTCGACGTGGCCTATCGCGTGGTGCTCAAGCAGATTGCGCCGCGGGTTTTGAATTCGATCCGGCTGAATCTCAAGGCGGTGATGCTGTTCCTATTTGCGGGAGAGATGATCGCTTCCACCGACGGCCTGGCTTACCGGATCGCGCTGCTGCGGCGGCACATGGGGATGGACGTGATCATTCCGTATGTGCTGTGGGTGGCGCTGCTGCTGTTCCTGGTGGACTTCGGGATGCGGGTGCTCAATCGCAAACTGCATCCGTGGTTTACGGAGGCTTGACGCGATGGCGCTGATCCGCATCGAAGACGTGTTCGTGGCGTACGGGACGCCTTCGCGCGCGGTGCTGGCGGGGATCGATCTGGGCATCGAGGAGGGCTCATTCGTCTGCCTGCTGGGGCAGACCGGCTGCGGTAAGAGCACTCTGCTGCGGCTGGTGCTGGGCAGCGAACATCCGCTGCGAGGACGCATCCTGATCGACGGCAGCGAACATCCTCAGCCCGATCGATCGCGCGGTTACGTCCCGCAGAAGTACTCCCTTTTCCCCGATAAGACGGTGCTGGACAACATCACGTTTGGGCCCGAGGTCAGCGAGTTCGGCCTGTTCGGGCGACTGACTCCGGCGTTTTTCCGGCGCCGCCGGCAATTGCGCGACGAAGCTTACGATTACCTGAAGCGGATCGGCATGCGCGAGGGCGATGCCGGCAAATACCCGCATCAACTCTCGGGCGGGATGCAGCAGCGCGTGGCGATTGCGCAGGCGCTGATCACGCGGCCGCGAATTTTGCTGATGGACGAAGCGTTCAGCGCGCTCGATTCGGGCACGCGCCGCGACATGCAGCAACTGGTGCGCAAAGCTGTGGGCGGACACGGGCACCACGATACTGTTCGTCACGCACAATATCGACGAGGCGCTGCGTTTGGGCACGCGGGTGGTGGTGCTGGCGAAAGAGGGTCCCGACCTGGGCTCCCGGGTGGCGCTGGACATGACAGTCCCCGACCCTTGCATCGAAGAGGAAATCCCGGTGCTGATGCGGCGGCTGGAGCACGGGGTCCGGTGAAATAATCCGCCGGACACGTTTGTCCGGCCGTTTCGACCCGTTTTGTTGATAACAAGAGGGCGACGGCCTATAAAACCGGACAAACGTGTCCGGTCTCGTCCTCTCCGACAGTTCGTGGCGGGGACGGACGACTCCCCTTGCTTCAGGATGGCACGCACGCATCGAAAAACGGGGTGCGGGAGGGGTGCGGATTGAATTTAAGCGTTTACGAATCAGGCGGTTGGGAAAATTATTTGTTTGTGTGACCGGCTTGCCATGACGTGATATATGTATATACATATATTATGAAGATCGAGGCAATTGAACCAGCTCTCGCCGACGCGCTCTTTGACCTGCCGTGCGCTTGCCAGCACCTTCGCCGCGCGAGCCGGATGGTGTCACGAATTTATGACCAGGAACTGAAGAAGGCCGGAATCGAGATTACACAGTTCGGACTTCTCACGGCATTGGCTACAGCCGGCGAGCTGAATCAAAAACGGCTGAGCGAAGGGTTCGGAATGGACAGCACGACGCTCACGCGGACCTTGGACCGGATGCGGAAGCAGGGCTGGATTGGCGTCAAACAAGGAAGAGACAGGCGGGAGCACCTCTTCAGCCTGACGGCAGCGGGAAAGCGGCAAATGGCGAAAGCCAAACCACATTGGGACCTCGCTGAATCCAGACTTCGGAACGAACTTGGGGAAAACGGGTGGAAAGAGATGAAGGAGACCGTATCCCTGGTCACGAAAGGCGCCATCAGGGTCCAAAGTTTTCCGCAGCCTTGATAGATGTATATACATCTATTTCTCAGGGAATGACCATTTCCCAGAAAGGCAGGTTTTATGCGGTCCGTTATCTATTTGTCGGCGGCACTGGTTGCGTTCACGATATTGCTGGTTAGCCTGCGGGGAGTCCGCGCCGGCAATCACGACGGGAATAGTAACTATCCCCCAGAGCTCGAGTATTTGAAAGCCGTCAACAGCGTCGCTCCACCGAAAGACCCGCAGTTGCTCTTCCTCCTTATGGCGCAGTACTCAAACCTGAACCTTCAGGGTGAGGGCGCCGAGTTCTTGTCGGCTCGATTTAAGGAATTCGAGCCGGGGCTGGCAGATCCCCAGAAAGCGCTCTATCTGAGCGCCATCGCGCTATTGCGCGCGCAGCACGCAGCTTCGGTTTCACTGCCGCAGAGGCTCGGTTACGTGAACGATACAATCGCCATGCTCGACCGTGCCAAGAAGATGTCGGGGGGGCAGATTTTCGTTGTTTACTGGATCGCGAGCGTGGTTCATTCGGAACTCCCTGGCTTTTTCCGTCAGGGCGAGGCAGCGGAGTCTGAGCTCGCCTGGTGTGTGGATCACGCGGACAAAGCGCCCCATGCCGGTTGGTTGCGAGAAGTCGATTATCACCTCGGGAAACTGGCGCTCGCGAGGGGAGAACGCGCGAAGGCGGAGGAGTACCTACAAAAGAGCGGCTACAAAGATTGGAACCGGCCCATCACGCTGATCACACCTTTTTCCGAGGACGCCGCCACAGGACATACTTTCGCGCCACGGCGCATCGCTGCGATTGTGCCAGGACGCGTTTACGTTTTGACAGGCTTCGAGTTCACCGAGTACTATTTCGTCGTATCGGAGGATGGGCGAGAACTTTTCGGCATCGACGCCGGTACGCGGCCGGATTCGGCGAAGACAGCCTATGAGGCGCTGCGGGCGGAAGTCCCTGGATTGCCCGAACTGACGACCATCTTCATTACCCACTCTCATTGGGACCACGTGGGAGGCCATTCTTATTTCCGAGGTTTGAACCCCCGCCCGAGATTCTACGCTCGAAGCAACTATCAGGAGGAACTCACCCGCGAGTTCGATGCACCGGAAAACTTTGGTAAACAGTTTTTCGGTGAACGCTTCAACGTCGAAAATGTTCGTAGTTTCAAGCCGGACGTCGCCATCGCCGCCCGCACGGAATTGAAAATCGGAGGAACACGCATCGAACTCATCCCCATACAGGGTGGAGAGACTCACGACGCCATGTTCGTTAACTTGCCGGATCAGGGCGTTCTGTTTGCGGGCGATTTCATCATGCCCTACCTGGGCGCGCCTTTTGTGGAGGAAGGCGATTTCCAAGGGCTCCTCGACGCCATCGATATCTTAGTTGCAGCCCATCCCAAGTATCTGTTACATGGCCACGAGCCGTTAACGCGAAATTTTGCCTCCGTCTCTATGCTGGCGCTGCTCAAAACCGACCTGGTATGGCTACGAGGGCAAGTCCTGAATGCGGTACGACGCGGCGAGGAGCGCGGTGCAATACACCAGGCAAATCTGATTCCTCCGGGCTTAATCAAGGACCAGCCGGAAGTATATCAGCCCTATTACCTGCTGCGCGAACACGTCATCGACCGCCTCTACGATCAAAATGTAGGGTACTGGCAGGCTGACCTGCAGGGACTGGAGCATCTTACGAGCGCCGACCGCGCGGCTCTTTTGGTGGACTACCTCGGCGTCACCGAAGTTCAGTTGGTGAAGACCGTAGAACGCCTGGCCGCCGACGGCAAATACGAGTTGGGAGCCTCGCTGCTCGAATCCGCCGGAAAGAGGTTTGAAAGCAGCCCGTCCGTGACGAATGCCAAACGGCTTGTCTATCTCAAACTGATGGAGAAGTACCAGAACACGGACCCGTTCAAGTTCATCCTCTATTCCTCCAGGATCAAGGAACAAACGCCGCAGATGGCCAGCGGCAAGTGATGAGGAGTGGGTCCAGAGGGACTCGCGGGGACCAGGGGGTCCGCCCAATAAGCGTTAACTTATGCTCTCAGCGGATCTCGTCACGGACTACCCATAACGCGTCAGCGTCCGCCCCGCCAGCGGCTTTGTCCAAACGCGCTTGGGTCCGGTAGCGGTGTACTTGGCCGATTCGGCGACCCATTGTTTCCAAGTGGCGCGTGATCCGGCCAGAGCCCTGACGGCCGACGGCTTCGATGACGCCATCATCGGCATTGTGGAGGGCGCCTGCCGGCAGCCGGTAATCTGCAACGACTATGAATCGGTCCCGCCAGCGCGAGGCTGGATCCGCCAAAGCGCACGTTCTTTCCCAGAACGCCGTTTTGGGGCTAGTGTACGATATCGCCCTTCACGACCGCTTATCGGAAGCACCGCAACCGATCCGCGTTCTCTAACCACTTCAATGCTTCGTCCATAAAGTAGAACACCTGAAGGTTTCCTAGAGGCTCATGATAGATCTCCATCATGCGTCCCAAGCCGAAAATGTGCGGCTTGGTCGCGACGAAAGCGCGACGCGACTCGGGGGAGACGATGCGACGCTCCGCGAGAATTCTGGCCTCGCTTGCCGATATGTCGAACTTCGTCACTGCGGTTGTGTCGATCAGTTGATCGAAGCTTACGTCAAAATCGCGATCAGCGAGCAGTCGATCTTGGTGACCTCTGATGTCGTCGAACATCACGCTGCCCTCGCCAATGGTGAGGATTAATCGTCGCTGTTTGTCGATGGAGTATCTTACGTTCATCTCGGTCCAATTCGAGTGCGCCCATCGCTGGATTCGGTTGGTTGAGGCGTCCCTTCATCAGTCAACAAACAATCTGGATTTGATTTCTAGTTTGTAAGATCTCCCAGCCATCTCAAGGCGCGCAGCCCTGGCAGAAAACAATACTCGCCGCCCCTTGTGACAACGAACTGAGATAACCCATGAATACGTTTCCGAAGTGGACGCTTGGGTATATCGAATGTGGCCTCCCCCTCGCTCGGCCCGGCGACGGGGTCCTTCGTAGAGCTTCCGCCGAAAAAGCTACCGTCGTTCATCCACTCCGACTGGACAAATTCGAATTGTCGGCCGAGGTGCGCTCCAACGAAGGCGAACATTAATCCCCTATCCATGCCGTCATCTTCGAGTTCACCATCCGGAAGGAGCGGGCCGTAAGAAGTGCCTCGACGGATCATTCGATGGATGCGCACGACGCCTGCAATATCCGCATCCCGTGCGTTCATACGGCGGATATGCGATCCGCACGGAGTCTTGTAACCGATAGGGTCGTCTTCTTTAAAGAGGAAAGCGTTATTGCGTTGTGGGTCTGCCCCAAGCTCAGCATCGTCGTGCATCGGGCACAGCGCCAAAGGAGCGCCGCTACGCCAGCGCCCCATCATCTTTGCGGCGAGCCATTCTTCTTCTTCGCGACTCGAAGAGTTCGCCTTTAGGTATTGGCGAAAAGCAGCCACCCGCTGATGTAGTTTTCGAAACACGACGTAGGTTCCGTTGCGTCCCAGAATTTCTGGCTGCGGGATCGAGGGAGCCTCGCTCATCTCATCCGGATAGCCAAGGACAAACTCGCCCGGCTTCAGTGGACGCTCGTTAGGATTGGTGCCGGGAATGCCACTTCCTTCGATCGCGGGGTGACCGATTCCGTCCTTGAAACCGAATGCTTCTTTCTCAGTCGGTAAAGCGTGACAATCCTGGCGCCAGATGGCGGTGATGCCTGGCAATTTCTGATACGCTTGGCGGGCGCCTTCGAGCGATCTCTCAAGATGTTCGTTGTCCGGCGCGAGCGCAGTGACGAGAACATGAACGTCGGCTGAGCCGAGCGGCTCTTCCCAGAGTTCGGGATTGCTTTCGCCCGTATCTCCGAGCACTCTTGCCCTGGCGGCCATGCCTTGTTGGAACTCCGGAGCGAAGCTGTCGAGAGATACTCGAGGCACGCCTAGAGCTTTAAGACCTTGGAAGCTAAGCGCAACACTGACCCAGGTGTCGCCCGCCGGGCTTCTCGGATGGGCAGCTGATGCCACGACGCAGCCCAATCTTCGCATCAACTCCCGTCCGGCATCGCGGTCGTCAATGCGCAACAACACGTAGGTAGCGGCGTATGGAGTAGGTCGTGGGCGCAATACGCCGCTTTGAATGTCATCCAATTCGAGCTCGCTCATGTCCCTCCTCAGTGAAACGTGATTGCGCCGCTGAATTGCAGCGAATATCCCTGGAACGTGGATCGATTCGCGAATTCCTTGAAGTACTTCAAGCCCAGACTCGCCTTCCGCCTGGGGAAGGCCGCGTTGATTGCGAATCCGAGAGAGTTAACGGCGTAGCGATCCTGCTGTGCTCTTGCAGTGATCTCAGGCCCCGTAGTGGCCGTTGTCTGACGCTGTTCGTATCCGGCGACGCCGATCTGAAGTTGGAATTTCGCCGTTCGCTTGAGAGATGTCACAAGCGAGTAATCGAGGTCGAAGGTCTGGCCCGGATGCACTCCAGTTGCTTCCTGCGTCGTATGGAATTCGTACATCTCAAAGGTCGAGAGGGTCAAGAGAGCGTTCCTGATGAGATAAAAGGTCTGTCCTGAAGACATCGCGTGGGTCCAATACCCGGAGCCAACGTTGTTAGTTGCCCCGTCAGCGAACCGGCCTGTGGGCGCTAAGAAGCCGTAAATAAAGCGGACTGCGGCGCGATCTTCGCTCCAGCCCAGAATAAAGGGCATGTAGTATGAATCCGCGAAACCGCCACCACCGCTCAAATTGCCGTGAATGTCAGATGTCAGATCGTTTCTTGCATAGGGGAGAGTAGCGGCTGCAGAATACCGCGCGCCCCACAGATACGCGTCCGCGCTCGCCCAGGTGAGCGTGTTCATGTCCATGATGACCCCGTTTTCTCCTGTAGCAACGGTGTTTCCCATGTCATCTTTGGCCTGATTGCGCGAATAGTACAGGAGCTGGTTCGAATAAGTGAAGCCGGCCGCTGGAGTGATCCCGGAGTTTGTCGCGGTCATACCCAGTGGGTAGACGCCCCTGTTTTGTGCCAGAGAGCGGACAGCAGCCATAAAAATGCAGGCGATAACCGACGCTCGCGTCATTTGGTCGCGAGGTTCGCCCAGAAGCGCTCCAGGCTCTGATCGCCGCCGAACAACGTCATGAAAAGCGTGGAGTCCGCCAACAGAATGTCCCCCGCGCGATCTCCGGCGGGAGGCATCCAGAGGAACATGTTGAACTCGCGGTTCCCGGCCTCCGTAAAAGGATGCGGCTTCGACATGTCGATCGGCTGTCGCGCCAAGACGTGGATTGCTTTGGGGTCGTCCGTCGTAACATGATAGTGCGGCAGGTGCGGATGGAAATTGAAGGTCGGAACGCCGTCAAGCCACCGGCGCGTATCAAGGTCATTGTTGGTGGATAACGGCGCAAGACGGTTCGTCCCTTTCACTGTCGCCGGGCGCAACCCCCACTGGTTTTCGACTGGTACGCCGAGGCCTTTCATCAGCGAACGCGTGTATTTTCCGAAGCGCTGCTGGCGCGGGACGAGTGGATCGCCATGATGCGCGTATTCCATGGCTCGCTGCTTCAGATCCTCGGATGCGCCAACGTCATGGTGCGGCCCGATAATGAGGCACGTGCCTTCGCGAGTCAGGAAATTGCGGACCGCCTCGATCTCATCCTGCGATGCTACCTGCTCGGTCAGGACGTGATCGAGCCCGTATACCATCAGCGTGTCCGTATCTCCGAGGATGCGCTCGTCGATCGGCAATCTCTGCCCGGCCTGATCGATGCGCTGGTAAACCGCGACTGGATGTCCGGTAATCTCGCCGACGATGCACTGGAATCTCATCGAAGACAAGTGGAACAGCTCCAATGTTCCAGCGATGCCCTGGAGAAACGCTTTTTCTGAATATTCGATCGATTCGTAGTTGGGCCACGCCACGCGGCGGACTTCGGTCATTGTCGAGAAGCGGTTATCGAGTTCCGTTACCTCGCGGTTGGACTCCCAAGGATAACTCCAGGCCCAGTAGATGCTGAAGCGGCGTCTGCCCGGTGTGAACTGTCGCGATACGTGGGTTTGGTTGTACGTTCTCGCAGGAGTTATTGTTTGGACCATAAATCACCTCTAGAGATGTAAGCGGCCTTCCGGGCGCCCATTCCGCGCCGCGCCGCATCGCATCCCCGCGTATTTGTAGGTGTAGCTGTATGTGGGCGTGGTCATCTACATGTTCGCGATCCGGCTCTGCGGCGAAATCTCCATCTGCCCGATCCCAACGATCTCGGACGTCATGACCCCGATGCAATGCACGCGGCGGCGCGAGTCGGAGAACCGCCCATAGTCGTGACCGTTCTCCCAGGCCGCGTTTTTTCGATCACTGCCGAACTCCGGCACTTCGGCAGCCCTTTCTCCGGCGGGACCCGACGCGATGACAGCGAGATCGTACGTGTCCATCATTGCATCTCGTCAAGCATGTCCGAAAAGGCTCTCTTCAGCCGGAGCGCTTTCTTGATCTCGTCAGCTGTAACGTACGGATACTCGCCGTATTCCAGGAAACTCGGGCATTGATGCTCCCGAACGAACTTGATGAACGCGGGCACGTTCGTTTTCCAGTCCTCCGGGAATCCTTCCAGGTTTTCGAAAACCGTATCGATGCCAGTATTCATGAATATGGCGACTGCGTCGTCGGTGTACTTATCGAAATCGGTATCGAAGATGCCCTGATACATGAAATAGGTTTCCTTACCGATGTCGAACAAGACCCACCGGAGGTAATGAAGCTTCAGGGACGCCAGCGTATGGGGGTCGCTCTCGACGGCGTTCTCGAGCCGCTTCCCGTGATCGCGGAAAGCTTCTTCCCGGCCGGGCTTAATTTTAGCGACGACCGTGAACCCATGACATGCGGGCGTCCGCGGAAAGATGGGACCGTACCGACCCTCTTCCCGCTCGAAGTATCCCTCCTTTGGGATCGCCATTGCCTTGGGTTTGGCCCAGTCCTTTTGGTGTTCTTGCGGAACCGCTTTAACCTCCGTTAGTACTGCCATTAACTCTCCTTTCCGGTTGGCCAAAACGGGCCCCGGCGACTTGCGTGCCTTGAAGACGCGTTCTTGGGACTCCCTCAAAATAGATGAGTTTCTAGGAGGTTAGATTTTTTTATTGGTTCGCCCGGCAGTTCCGGTGAGTGGTCGGCAAGCAGGAAACTGGGAGTCCGATCCGGGATTGTGGCCGATACACGGCGTTTCCGGAGAAGTGGATTCCGGGCCTGATCGTGGCACTTCTCCAGAAACCCCACATATCGGGAGCAATCGTTCGAAAGACGGCGGAGTTTAGCGGGGACGGCGAAGTGCTGTTCGACGGAACGAGCTGTTATTCGTATTTGACGTTGGGGGACGGAAGCGATCTGATGATCAAACGGCTGAGACGCAAGGCACGCGATAGGTGACGTGGTGTTGAATGGTTTGAAGAATTGGGCGCCGCATGCGGCAGAGAAATAGACTCGCTACGAGACTGCTACGGAAGCGCGCGCGTGGGCAAGTAACCGAATCGCTGGTTTCGGATGTAAGGAAGTGTTGAGGGCGCACCGCCGGAACGGACAATTGGGGCGTGCCAAAATTGCGCGTTGGGGACGCCTCCCTGTGTTTTTTGGAGAATCCGGCCGTGGGGCACGAAAAGGCTTCTATTGTGACCGAAGAGTTGCCTGCGCGTGTCGCTGTCGGCGAAGGAATGGATGTCCTTCTCACCCGAACGCAGAAACTCCAAAAAGTCGACACCAATGTACTTACAGGTCTCACAGATGCTCAAGAGCACCAAATACTCACGGAGGCCTTTTTCCGTAGTAACTCCTCCAATGATGTGCCGAAGCGCGGCGAATGGTTTGACGGCATGTTCTGCATTGTTGTTGTTCCACGGGACACCGTCATATTCGAGAAAGGTGAATAACTTGTCTCGGTTCTTCTCTAAGCGCGCCTTGATTTTCGCCGCTCCCTCACTCTGTAGGTTGCTTTCGGAGATTCGCCGATAGAATTGCCTTACCGAGGGAAGATGCTTCTTCAAGAAGCGGCTTTTCAGGCCGTATCGATCAATCGTTTCGACCATGGGCTTGAGCAAGCCGGTAAAGTTCAGCGCGAGCTGTTTCATTTCTTCGTCGAAAGGGTGCTTCAATACATCGTCGTTTAAGTCCCGTATCAGGTGGATCAAGCATTTTTGTTGAGGACATTGAATTGCATCATAGGCGGCGTAAAAGTCAGACACCAAAACACCCTTGAAGTCTTTAAGCATCGTTTGCAGCAGGTCCCCTCTCGCGTGTCGCTATAGACATAGGCAACATCCTCCATATTGGCGAACACCCACACGAATCCATCTTTGTTCTTGAGATTAACCTTCGTTTCATCGACGTGAAGCAGTCGCCCGCTGCACAGCCTCCTAACCAGAGCATTGAATGTCTCCTCATATTTCTCTGCTGCTTCAGCCTTGAATTTGCTGATGGCATTCTTGTACAGATGGCAGTCAAAAAGTCGATTCAGCTTGCTGACAATGTTCACCTGCGGCAATCGCAGCTCGATGTTGAGGTAGAGAGAATAGGCCCTGATTTCGGAACCGAACTTACTTTTCCCCCAGAACATCTCGGGTTGAAAAACTGCTCCGCAGCCTTTACATTGATATCGATGGAAGCGGTAACGGGTGACCCACCTCTTTATTCCGTGCAGCATGAATTTGAGATCGATAATACTCCGGCTGTACTTCGCATGCTTGAAGAAGTTGGCTGAGGCGCACTTCGGACACGAACGCGGTGGCCAACCCTCTACTGTTTTGTTGGGAACTATGACTTGCGCCCGTCCGCCGCCCAAAGTCGAAGTGCGCTTTGGCTTTTTATGTAGCTTTACATATATTCGCTCGCGCTGGTAGTCCCAATAGGCCGCTTTGTTGATTACATCGAGTTCAGGGAAGGCAAAAGTGTTGCGTTTGAAGCCGAACGGGTGTTCTCGCTTTAGGGCTGCCGTGTCCACGACGTCATCGCGTGGTGAGTTTTCCGCGTTTGGGCGCGCTTGCGCCAATACGCAAATTTTACTTGCCACGACTTCGAGAGCCTTGCAGTCCTCGAGGTTGTAGGTCACGAGCAATGATTTCTGGAAGGGGTCTCTCGACGCTGCCCAGTCATGGCGCCACCTTATGGCTTGCGTGCCTGTTGCATCTGAGTCTGACCAGCGAAACCCCAGATGCCCGGCGATCTCCTTCAGCCCATTCGAAAACGTCGGAAAGTAGACCTGTGCGTAGATTACAGACAGGAGGTTCACTGCAGCCCCGATCGTTTTTGCTGCCAGAGAGATCTCCGGCAGTTGTCCGTGGCGCTCACCCATCCGTTTCAGAAAAGCCGTTTCATAGCTGCCGTAGTGAATCAGCACCGGCTTCTCCAGCGTTTCGAGAATGGCAAGAAATTCCCGCCAGATCCTTCCCTCGTCCCCGGCAGTGTCCGCCCACAGGCTATGGTGGACGGCGGAATCGCCGCTGCCGATGCGCACGCCGATGAGATAGTAGAAGTCGCGATCGGGCAGGCCCTCGACATCCAGATAGACGGGTATGCCGTCAATCTTCAGTTCCGGCCTGCCAACGATGTGGATTTTTTTCTCCCGAACCGCCAGCGCTTTTAGCGAGTGGTGATATTTCTCTCGTTTATCACGCATCCGTTTGGGCCGACGACGTGGCCGGAATATGTAGGAAAGTTGCGTGACGGTGAAGATTCCCTTGCTGTGAAGTTTCTTCCGCTCCATCTCGCTCATGCCCGACAGAAGGCTGAGGTCGTCCGTTTCAATTGCCTTTCGCCGGCAGCGGGTCTGAAATTCGCATTCGCCGCAGTGTCGGTTAAGAATAAGCTCGGGTGGCGTAGGCCTGGAGAGCAGCGTGGCGATCCTCTCGACGCGCCTCCGTACCTCGCCAGCAAGGGCCGCAGTCTTTACCTTCCCTACGCTGTTGTCGTCGCCGTGAATGATTTTGCCAAAGCTGACCGCCGCCCCGTCGCTTCAGAGAACACAAAAGCATCAAAGGCCAGCAGCAATTTGTCATCATCGCTGAGTTTATTCGTGAAGATGTAGCGAATGGGGATGAACTGCGCTGACCTGCCCGGCCTTCGGAGGGCACGCGTTCAACGGCGTGGACTTCAGACTCAAGAACACCAGTTTTCGTTTGTGCGCGCACAGACAAGTTGGCAGCCAGATGCCATTGGGCCGCCTTCAGACTCTCCAGTGGCGGCGAAACCGCCACTTCGTTTTTAGGTTCTGAGAGCAGGCGCTCATTTCTCTCGCATGGTACGATCGGTTTTTTGACTTCAACCACTCTGCGTAAGCGCCGCCGGCGGCTGGCTCGCCAGATGCTCGGAGCCAGCACTTCGTGGAGCATTTCAGAAACGCGTTGAACAAGTCAGAGGAAATCCTCATGGCAACTACGCCTTGCGTGTAATTCTACATCTGGAAGCAGCCCCAGCTTCTCCTTCGTCGTGAAGACGCCGTTCTGGACAAAAGACGGCGATATCCGGCCAATCTCTGCCTATTTTTCGGGTGCGTCGAGTTTGCGGGCTACCGAGAGGATTTTGGTAAGTCGGTTGGAGAGGCGGTCCAGGCAGCGGCGCGAAGCGCCATCGGGCAAGTTGCGCCGGTACATCTCCGTTACGTGTAGAGCGGTCAGTAGAGCGTCAACCACGCCCTCCAAGCCGGCGCGGGAGGCGAGTTGCGTTTTGGGCTGCGGCGCCAAGTAGCGAGGTTGGGAGCGGGCCAGGTGAAGCTCGCGTTGCAAGTCGGTGAGGGCGATATCGAGATACAACATGGTCATGTCGGGCGAGGCGTGACCGAGCAGTTTCATGATGGCGGGGAAATCCACTCCGGAGCGAAGCATCTCACTGGCATAGGTGTGTCTGAGCTGGTGAGGAACGATGCGTTGGGTAATGCCGGCTGCAGCGGACACCTCGTGCAGGTATGCGCGGAGGTAGCGCAGCAAGGTTTGCTTGGTGCGCGGGCGGGCCAGCAGTCGGCCATCGGCGGGCAACGGATCGAAGGAGCGGAAGAAGCGAAGCCGTTGGACCAGTTGACAAACGAACGAATCAACCGGGACCATCCGTTCGGTCTTCAATTTGCCAAGCGGCACGTGGATCGTCCATTGATCCGAGCCGGAGGTGTGGAGACAATCGAAGGACAGATCGGCGGCTTCGCCGATGCGCATGCCCGTGTGGCGAAGCAACATGAATACGTTGGCGCCGAGATCATTGCGGCGCAGCAGTTCCTGCTGGAGGAGTTGATCCTGCTGCAGGGAGAGTGCGCGGGGCAAGCGTCGAGGAACGCGGGGAATGTCTTGTCGACGGAGCAGTTGGGCTAGTTCGGGAAGGTGTGCGCTCCAAGCCAGTTCCTGGAGAATGCCGCGGAGAAAGATAAGCCGAATGATGTAGGTGGTTGGCGCCAGGACTGGGATCTGCGCCCGCAGTTTGGTCATCCAGCCGAGGATGTGTGGATCCCGGCGTAACTGCTGGAGAGAAGTTACCCCGGGATGGTCAGCGCCGAGATAGGTCAGGAAGTTGCGTGCCGTGCCACGGTATTGACGGGTCGAGTCGGGAGCAAGAGCGGCACCGAGAGAGTCCACAGCCCGTCCGAACAAGTCGGCCAAGGGATGCTGAAGGGGAGCCCGGCGTGAACGGTTCACGATGGGGTCACCGGGACGGGCCGAATGTGTTGGGCCACGGCGCGCGCATACTGCTGGTAGACCTCAAGCGGGGTAACCTGCACATAGATGAGCGTGGTTTGAATGTGGGCGTGTCCCATCAACCGCATGAGGGCCGGCAGGCTGACGCCGGCACGCACCATATCGGAGGCAAAGGTGTGCCGGAACCGGTGTGGGTTGGCGAGCTTCACGCCGGTGGTCCGACGATGGTAGCGGAACAGGGATCGTAATCCCGCCGCGGTCATTCGAGCTCCGCGTGCGCGACCTTTGAGAGAGACAAACAGGGCGGCCGTCGAAGGATGGGGCCGCTCCAGCCGCAGATAGTGGTCGAGCAGTTGGACGGCTTCGGGAGCCAGGGGTAGAAGGCGGGGCTTGTTCCCCTTGCCGGGCACGCGGATCTGGGCCTCCGGCAACAGCAGATCCTCGTGGTTCAGATCCCTCACTTCCTGGGACCGCAAGCCCTGCAACAACATCAGGCCCACGATGGCTAGGTCACGCGAGGTCCGGAAACTGGACCAGAATCGCGCCACCTCGTCTACCGACAGTGGCACGATGGTCCGCTTGGGTTCCCTCACCCGCAAGCGACTCACTGCGGGATGCGGTCTGCCGAGACCCATGGGCGCGCGCCGCCAGTAGCTTACCTGAAGCTCGGGAGCAATCTGATGGGGAGCGCCAGGGAAGAGGGCGCGCAAGGCGCGATCGGCGACGGCGACGCGTTGATTGATCGTGGATCCGCAGAGCTCGGGTTGTTGGCCGGACTGGAATCGCACGTAGTCCAGCAGAGTGGACTCGGTGAGCGCATCTTGGGTAATGACATCGGTGTGATGAACACTTTCCCACCAGCGGAGAAAGTGCAGCAAGTGCTGTGCATAGCTTCGGAGCGTGAGGTCGGCCACGCGGCGGAGGCATTCGTGATCCAAATAGCGATTGATCCAATCGACCTCGCGACCCTTGGTCTGCTCGATGATCCGATAGGAGCTGCGTGCGTGATTAGCGGTGGGTTGGTGAACGACACGGAATTTCATGGGCGGGCGGCCTCCAGCAGCGACTGAAACTGATGCGCGTCGCCGCCTTGCACGAAGAAGCTGTTGGGATCGTGGCCCTCGGGCAGGGAGACCAGGCGAGTAGGGATACCTCGTTCGCGGAGACTTCGTGAGAGGCACTGGGATGCTCGTGAGCCGCTGCCGTTGGAGTCGGCATCAAAGGCCAGGTAGACGGTTCGGGAACCGTCGCACAGTTGCCGGAACTGGCGCGCATTGAGCTGGGTTCCCAGCGAACAGGTGACGTTGTGAAAGCCGGCCTGCCACAACGCGGCGTAGTCGAACAGACCCTCGACGAGAATGACTTCCGGATAGGATTGGACTTGCGCCCATGAATACAAGCCTCCCTTGGCGCCGGGCAAAAACCGGTGAGGCGGCGCTGCCGCCGAAAGGCTCCGGCCATAGAGATTGCCTTCCAGCGGAAAGACGATCCGACGCACGTAGGCGTCGAAACCTCCACCCGTGATCAGGCCGGCTTGATGCAGTGTCGGCAAACAGTGGCCCAAGTGTGTCAGCCAACCCCGCAGGCATCCGCCGGGGGCATAACCGATTCGCATATGCTCGATCAACTCCAGGGAGCGGACGCCGCGTTGGTACAGATAGGCCACCGCCTCACTGTGGCGGTGTAACTGAATGCGGTAGAAGCGTGCCGCTTCCTGCAACACAGGCTCGGCACCGCGCCATTGGCGCAGCAACGCCAGGGCTTGCGAGAACCTCACCTGGTGATAGATCTCGGCGAAGCGAATTACGTCTCCGCCGCGGCCACAGCCATAGCAATAGAAGAGGTCTTTGTTTGGGTCCACCAGAAAGCTTGGTTTGTGGTCCCCATGCAAAGGGCATAGCCCCATCCATCGGCCACGGCTGAGTGGCCGCGCCGGATGCCAATCATGCGCCTGCAGATAGCCCATCAGGGGAATCTGCTGTTTCAAGTCGTCGAGAGCTTGGCGATTCACGGACTTCTTACCTCGATGGGCAGAATACGGCAGAGCGTGGCGAGATCCCAGGCAACGATGGTGGGTGCCCGTAAAAAGCGCGCGCCGATGGCTCCCGCCTTCACCCAGCAGCACACGCTGAGCAGCCTCCGGTGTGCCCATCGGCGCAGGGTGGAGGGGTCGGGTGAGCGCGACGGATCCTTGCAGTGCGGCGCTGATTGCTCCACGGAATCACCGGCGGCGATGCGGTCACAGGCCTGTTGTCGGCACCGCAAGCTGAAATGCCCCGAAGGAGCCAGCCAATCGGGCAGGATGGTGAAGGTCTTGTTGCAAAGGTGACAGAGTCCGCGTCGCACCCAGATACGTTCGTGGCGATCGTCGTGGGATTGTCGGGAGCGCAGTCCATGGCCGATGATCGTATGATCGAGGCACAACGGACACCGCCTCGGCAGGCGGTCCAAGGGGATCACCCCGGGTCGCTGTTGTCTTTTGCTTCTGGCAGTGCGATAAAAAGAATCACGGCTGGCGTGAAGGCCCGCCGCTGACCGTTCCCTTGCTAAAGTTCCGATCTGCTGGCCGGGCCTTCACCCTCCGGCAAAATCAGTTTCGAACGAAAGAAGAATACTGCTTTGCGCTGGCGGCCGCGAGCCCCCACTCAAAACATTGGCCGGTTTAAATGGCGTTATGGGAAAGTGCCCTGCGCGGGTCAGTCGCCATCTGGGAAGTTGCCGTTCGGAACCAAAAGCTCGGCGGGTATTCCGGGAAACGAGCCTATTTTAACGCCTATGCAGGTCTCATGCTACCCGCCTCTCTAGAATGAAGGGGATAGAGCGGAGAGAATTGCTATCGGCCTGAACACCACAATCTTCAGCATCGCGAACGAGGTTTTGTTCAGCCGTCCGTCAGTGCACGATCCGCAGACCCTCGCCGCCATTCGCGTGGGCGGCAACAGTGCGGTCCAGATGGACACCTACCGCTTTTTCCGCGACGCTCGCATCTTCGACGGCTTGATCGGCGAACACGAGGAAGGCGAAATCAACTGGCGTGATGGCGAAGTCACCAGCCGCATCTTCCCGATGCGCGTCACCGACAATTTCTTCGCCATTTCCGGGATGCCGGTCGCCATGGGCCGCGCCATTCAGCCCGGTGAGACCGACACCGTCGTGTTGAGCGACGGTCTCTGGCGGGGCCGCTTGGGCGGCGATCCTTACGTGGTCGGCCGTACCATGATCCTTGATGGTACTGTCCACACGATCGTGGGCGTGCTGCCTCGCGATCACCGTACCCTCTTCGGATTCGGTTTCTCGCCAGACATTTACCTCCCGGTCTCCGATGAGCATACTTACGTGACGCTCTACGGCCGCCTGACGCCCGGTATGACGCGCGCCGGCGCCCGCGCCCGCCTGGAAGCCGCCTGCTACTCTCTCGACGGCCCGCATCCCGATCCGCGCCATCAGTGGGCACGGGGGGTTGCAGTGACCGCTGTCTCCGGAATGGAGCGAATTCGTTCGGACGAGGCCACCACAGCCATCGCCGCCTTCTTCGCCATGTTACTGACCGTGGTCGGTCTGGTGCTCCTGATCGCCTGCGCCAACGTCGCCAGCCTGCTGTTGGCGCGGGCCTCCAGCCGGGAGCACGAATTCGCCATTCGCCTGTCCATCGGCGCCGGACAAGGCCGTCTGGTGCGCCAACTGCTGACGGAAAGCCTTCTGCTCGCCGTCTCCGGAACCGTTGCCGGGTTGGCGCTGAATCTCGCGCTGACCAGCGTCCTGAGCCAAATACGCATCGTGCTGCCCGTTACCCTGCAATATCACATCCGGCCGGACGAGCGGCTGCTGGCATACTCGGCCGCCCTCGCCATGGTGACCTGCCTGGCAGCCGGACTGCTACCCGCCTTAAGAGCGGCGCGCTCTACAGCCACCAGTAATACCCTCAAGCGCGAAGAGCACCGGGTCAGCGGGCGCTGGACCATGCGCAACGTGCTCGTAATCGGCCAACTGGCCGTATCCATCGTTCTGCTCTCGGCAAGTCTGCTGTTCGTCCGCAACCTGGTGCAGGCCTCCACTTCGAATCCCGGTTTCGATCTCAAGCACACCGTCTGGGCTTACATGCGGCTGGTCCCCGCATCCCACACCAATCCCGAGAAAACGCGTGCGCTGGCCGGCCTCGCGCTGGAGAGCCTGCGCACCCTGCCTGGCGTGGAGTCGGTAGCCCTTGCCACCGTCGTTCCGCTCAACAACAACATGACGATCGGGCTGCCGGTACGCACCGACCTCGCACCCGAGCCCGTGCCTGTCACCTTCCGCTTCAACAACGTCGGTCCAGGCTATTTTCATGTCATGCAGATTCCGATTCTGCACGGGCGCGAGTTTCTCCCCTCCGACCGGCGGGGTGCGCCCCGCATTGCCATCCTCAACGAAGCCATGGCGCGGCGTCTCTTCGGGTCGGCGGATCCCATCGGCCACATCGTCACTTGGGGCGATGGCTCGGAGATGATCGTGGGCATCGCCCGGAACAGCAAGTACTTCACGCTCGGCGAAGAGAACATGCCGGCCCTATACTCGCCTTACGAGCAGACGGACAGGCCAGGCAGCGACCTGCATTTCCTGATCCGCGCCGCCGGCGCTCCGCAACTGCTTGTTGCGCCCGTCAATGCCGCTCTCGGCCGGCTAGACCCCACCGCCGCCATCGAGACCAGGCCGATGTCCCAGGCATTGACCTTTGCGCTGCTCCCCAGCCGTTTCGGCGCCGCCATTCTCGGCTCGGTCGGATTGCTGGGCGTGGCTCTCGCCGCCATCGGGTTGTACGGCGCGCTGCTCTACGGCGTGACGCGCCGCTTGCGCGAGATTGGTCTGCGCATTGCCCTGGGGGCCACGTGGCAAGATGTTCTTTGGCTGGTGCTTCGGCAAAGTGTAACCCTGGCGGCCACCGGCATTGCGATCGGAATCACTCTGGCGGTCTTCGCGGTGCGGCCGCTCGCGATGTTTCTGACGCCGGAGGTGCGGCCGACGAATGTGGGTACATTCGTCGCCGTGGCGGCGGTGATGCTGGCAGTCACCCTGACCGCTACGATATCACCCGCGCTTCGGTCTCTGCGCGTCGATCCTATCACGTCGCTTCGTTATGAGTAGGGATAGAGCAAGGCCGTTCGAAAACCGACGCGCCGTCATACTCCTGCCTAACGGCGCAACGTTTACTTGGATGGACGTGGTTGGCGTTGAGGCTCGGATTACTCGCCACTTCGCGACCACTGCGGGTCTATTCAAGCGCGACCAATATCATGGTAGGCATGGGTAGTGTTCTCAACCTAACCTGTAAGGCCGTGTTGTTCGATATGGACGGTACCTTAGTCGACTCTACAGCCGTCGTGGAACGCGCCTGGGGCTGGTGGGGCGCACGGCATGGGATTCCGCTTGAGGCCGTGCTCTCGTTTGCACACGGACGCCCGACGATCGCCACTATGAAGCACTTCTTGCCAGCGCGAGACCATACCGAGGAACTGGAAGAAATGGATCGTTACGAGGAGGCACAACTTGAAGGTATTCTGGCTGTGCCAGGAGCCACGCAAGTTGTGCATGCGCTCCAAAACCACTCGTGGGCGATAGTGACTTCCGCGTGGAGGACGCTTGCAAAGGCGCGCGTCTTGGCTGCAGGTTTGCCGCTCCCGAAGGTAATTGTGCCTGTCGACGAGATCCGTAACGGTAAGCCGCACCCGGAGGGCTTTCTGCAGGCCGCCGAGCGGTTGGGCGTAGCACCAAGAGAATGCCTTGTTTTCGAGGACACACGTCCCGGCATTGAGGCCGGAGTGAGTGCCGGGATGCAGGTCGTGGCCCTTCTCACAACTACTCCAGCACACCATCTGAAGCATCGTCCGTTCATCCGGGATTTTCGCGATGTGAGAATCCAGACTGACGCCGAAGGTATAAAGGTTGAACTAAAAGCCCTACCCTGAGCTGAGTGATCATGTGTGATGCCGTAGTGTTGATTCAAACGTCGGCCAAACGGAATGGAGGGCCGGAGCGGTCATCGGGTCGTGGGCGTTAATGAAGAGCATTCTATCGGTGGTGCCCGCCCCCAAAGAAAAATCCGCAGAGTGGGCAAGGCGTGGGGCGGGCACTGCCGATAGAATTCGTTGAACTGAGCCGGACCGAGAGCTATGGGTATTGAATGACGGTCTGGTTGACGGGAGTCCGGAAAAACGCCTGGTGACGGGACGACTCGGCGATAGAAATGGTCACCCTCCACTTGGGAGGGTGACCTGTTTCGTTGGCGGCAGCCGACGCCAACGTTTCTGGAGTGCCAAAACAACGCTTTCAGACAGGGATTTTGTGATGCCCTTAGGAAAGGCCAACGAGCTGGTCAGCGGCTTGGTTGACGGTTTGCTCACGGTGATCATGAGGTATCTGCGATTGTAGGGCGCCGGTAAGCACGCGCAAGCCGCGGCAGTGAGGGCCTGTACGCGGATCAGCCGGCCGGTCTGGCAGACCGGGCATCGGCGGTGCTGTTCCGCGAAGTCTGAATCGCGGCTGCCGGGGGAATCTGCGCAGGGTTTGTTGACAGCTTGCGGGGCGGCAAGCAAGGACCGGCACAGCGCCAGTTTTTCCTTTCTTTTGCGGTTGGCCAGAAAGCCAAAATGACGGATGTGAACAAAGCCGGAGGGCAGCACGTGAAGGAGAAAACGACGAATGAATTCGACCGCCTCCAATGTCATCGTCTTGGTCTGATTACCGTCGGCATAGTCCTTCCATTCGAAGGTGACTCGACCATCCTCCATCGATAACAGGCGTCGGTTGGATATGGCGACACGGTGCGTGTATCGGGCCAAGTACTTGAGAACCTGTTCTGGCCCGCCGAAGGGACGCTTGGCGTATACCACCCATTTCATGCGACCGGCCTTCTGACACAATGCCTCGAAGGCCACCGGGTGGCCCAACGGTTCCAGTTCGCCATGGAACTGGAGTTTGCCCTTCTGGAACGACCTTCGCAAATGAATCAGGAACCTCTTGCGGAAGTAGCAACCGAGGACCTTGCCGGGAAGGAAGTACGATTTGCGATATCTACGACAAGGGATCCATCGCGAGTTGTCGGGGCTGATTCCCCCACCCGGCACTACGCAATGGATATGCGGATGATGATGGAGGGTTTGACCCCAACTGTGAAGCACGGCGAGGAAGCCGATCGCCGCACCCAGATGCTGGGGATCTGCTGCAATCGTTAACAGGGTCTCCGCCACGGCCCGGAAGAGAATGCTGTAGATTCTCCGGGCATTCTGTAAAGCCAGCCTGGCGATCTGCTGAGGCAGAGTAAAAACAACGTGAAAATATTCTACCGGCAACAACTCAGCATCCCGTTCGGCCAGCCATTGGACGCGGGCCGCCCCTTGACACTTCGGGCAACTGCGATTGCGACACGAGTTGTACGAGATGGCGCAATGTCCGCAATCGTAATACTGCAAATGACCACCCAAGGCGGCTGTGCGGCAATTACGAATGTCGTCGAAGGCTTTCCTTTGTGGGCGGGAGAGTACCCGCTCCCACAAAGCCAGAAAGTTATCTCCGTAAGTGCGGAAGACATCGGCCACTTCCAGCCGAGGTCCACTCATTCCTCAGGTTGATAGATTCTGGCCGCTTGGACGATGTCGAGTGGGTCCAGGAGTTCCAACGGACTGGTGGTCGAGCGCACCCTGGTGTTGGCGACGTGCAAATAGTGTGCAGTAGTCTCCAGCTTTGCATGCCCGAGCAAAATCTGAATGGTGCGCAGATCCACGCCCGCTTCCAGCAGGTGAGTGGCGAAGGCGTGTCGCAAGGAGTGCGGATGAACCGCTTTGGAAATACCGGCCTTCTGGGCGGTCTTCCTGCAGGCTAAGAAGATGGATTTGGTGGAGATGGGCTGGTCAGGTTTGCCGCCGGGGAAGAGCCACTCTTTAGGGCGCTTCCAACGGAAGTAGATTCGCAGCAACTCCAGCAGCTTGGGTGGCAGCAGGACTTGGCGATCCTTGCGGCCTTTGCCGCCGCGAATCCAGATCACGCCCCGGCCGCTGTCGATATCAGACGGCTTGAGCGTAGCTACTTCCGACACTCTGGGGCCGGCGGCGTACATGGTGGTCAGAATGGTCCGGTGAGAGAGATTCTTCGGCGTCTCCAACAGGCGTTGAACTTCCGCGGGGCTCAAAATCACCGGGAGTTTCTTCTCGTACCGAGGCAACGGGATGCGGTCGATGCTCACGGAACGGTGCAGCGTGTTGGAGTATAGAAAACGGAGCCCGCAAACCGTCTGTATGTAGGACGATAGCGAGACTCCTTTCTCTTTGATCAGGTACAGTTGATATTCCCGGATCTCCTCCGGGCCGAGCAATTCCGGCGATTTGCCAAAGTGTTTGGCGAACTCGGCAACTCTACGAATGTAGGCGGCGACGGTATTGGGCGAGTAGTTGCGAATCTGGAGATCCTCCAGCATTCGGGTTCGAAGTGGGGTCATAACGAAAGCTCCTTTCGTCTTTGACCACACCACCAAAAACTGCCCGCTGGAAGGGGGTTAACCGCCGGAGCGCAGGCGGCCGTCAGGCAGCCGAGCACGCCGGCCAGCGCACGAGGCGACGCCCGTTAGGGCGGCGACCCGTGCGCCATTCCCCCTCCCTTCCAGCGCCCAGCGGTCGGAGTACGAACCCGGCCACACAACTGCCGCAGAGCGGCTTAGTTCAATACTTGTTATCGGTAGCAGTCCAGCCGCGCCGTTCGCGAATCGGCACGAGGCCACGCAGGTGCCCCCGAGTTCTTCCGTGCATCGGCCACTCTTTCCGAGTGGCGTCACCCGCCCGTGAATGCACACCGCGGGCAGATAAAACCGTGAACTTCTTCGCAAGATGTAGATGATCAAGGCGCTCATTTTTTCTCTCTCGCCGGCGCCGCTGTGCATCTAACAGCAATGGAGCTTCGACCAAAATTTCAGGAGAGGGCTCCATGAGCGCCATTAGCGCAATTAAGTAAGACCGGTTAGGGCTTCTGGCGAGGAAACTCCTCGCATGGAGGATCGATATGCGAACACCAGGCAAGCCGGGACTGTGGCTCGGTTTATTGAGCGGATTGTTCCTGACCCTTCCGTTGGTAGCCATCTTCTACCTGGGCTATCGGTTCGCCGCCCTTCCGTTCCCGCCGTTCAATCTTTTCGATTGGCAAACCCGAATCCTGCCGGGTTCGGTCCTGGCGAAGGGCATCAACACCATGGTCCGTGTCATTGGATGGGCCCACGCGACCGATACCTCTCGCGTCGCCAAATTGGCCGAGCAGTCGATAGCCGTTTCCGAATTCATCCTCGCTGGGATGGCAATCAGTGCGCTGTTCTTCACGTTTTTGCGGTTGGGAAGCCGGAAGGCGGCCCTGCTGGCCGGTCGGATCCTGGGCGTCGCGCTCGGCTTGGCGATAGCTTGGGCCAGCAACCTCATCGAGTCAAGCTCAGCCGTCAGTCCCGCGACCCGCGCCATCTGGATTGTGTTGCTGTTCGTGGCTTGGGGCGCCGCTCTGGGGTGGGTTTACCACCGCCTGACGCGGGACCAGGTCGCAGCCGCGACCGGAGAGTCCGCCGCCGCTTCGGCTGCGGAACGGGCTGACCGCCGTCGGTTTCTGGCCCGATTCGCTGGGATTGCGAGTGTTATCACCGTGGTCGCAGCCGCTGTTGGTAAGGTTGGCGGTCGCCGCGAAACGGCTGCTCAATCAATAGGGGAAGAACCCTGGTCCGCCACCCATGGGTTGCCGAATGCCGGCGCCGCCGTGCAGCCTGCCGCGGGCACACGGCCGGAGCTGACGCCGGTGAGCCGACATTACCGGATAGATATCGATACCTCTCCGCCGTCGATCCCCGAAACCTCATGGCGTTTGAAGATCCACGGTCTAGTCGCCAAGCCGCTCGAATGGACTCTTGCCGACCTCCGGGCCCGGCCCGCCATGCACCAGTTCATCACGCTCTCGTGCATTTCCAACACAGTCGGAGGCGACCTGACCGGCACCACGCGCTGGAGCGGTGTGAGCTTTCAACAACTCCTTCCCGATTTGGGCTTGCAGCCGAACGCAACACATCTAAAAATCCAGTCGGCTGACGGCTTCTTTGAAGTCGTCGCGCTGGACGCCATCCGGGGGGACGGCCGCGTCATGCTGACCTACGCCTGGGATGGTCTTCCGCTTCCGGAAAAGCATGGTTTCCCGTTGCGGATCTATATCCCCGACCGCTATGGCATGAAACAACCCAAATGGATCGAATCCATTGAGGCAACCGATCATTGGGAACCCGGCTACTGGGTCGTGCGCGGCTGGGACCGCGAGGCGCGGATGAAAGCGACGTCCGTCATCGATACCATCGCGACAAATATGATGATTGCAAAGCCGGCACAGGAGATGCGCGTGCCCATCGGAGGCATTGCCCACGCGGGGGTTCGCGGCATATCGAAGGTCGAGCTCCGCGTGGACAATGGAGAGTGGATGCCGGCGGAGCTCCGCACTCCCTTGTCCGGCCAGACTTGGGTGGTATGGCGCTACGACTGGCCCCTGCAAAGAGGCAAGCACACCTTTACTGTCCGTTGCTTCGAGGGGGACGGCACGCCGCAGATCGCACAGGAAGCTCCCCCGGACCCGAGCGGCGCAAGCGGGCTCAACACACGCTCCGTCATGCTCTGAAGAAGCGATTCCGAACCGGCCGGAACTCACACCGACACCATTGAGGCAGGCCTCCCGAGCCTTCATAACTCCGCGGTATCCGGCGATGCCGATAGCCGTGCCACGCGACCCCTAAATTGATTCCAGCCGGGTGTCGCGGGCCTTGAAGACCTGGCCCATTCGGCTCTCGCCGACCGGCGCGATCACCTGGTACGGGCCGAACTTGCGCGCTCGTTCGTCTGACATCCAGGCCATTGAACGAGGGAGATCTTGAGCGATATCGACTCCCTCCGGCGCTACTCCAACACCCCACAGTCGGATGTGCCGCGCTCAGTCCCCGAGTAGATTGCCGACTCGGATGGAGGGGACGTTCCGAGGCCGGATTAGGAATGACAAGTCGGCTTGTCGACGGCAATGAACTCATGCTGGCTCCAAGTTCGTCATCCGGAAAGCTTAGCAGGCATCCGCAGACTACCCCCATGAATTTGGATGGGGTCGATGCCTTGCACCAAACACGCGTGGAATCGGTCCACGAACTCTTAAGTTAACGCCTATTGGAGTCCGCCCCACCAGTGGGGCTTAACGTCTGGGCTCGCGGGGCCAGATGGTGAAATCGCGGAAGAAGGCGCGCTCGGGTTTGCCGTGCATGGCTTCGAGGCCGACGAGTAATTCGAGGAGGTGAGCGCGGCCGAGTTCCAGCGTGTGCTCGTGGGGCTGGTAGGTGGTGCCTACGGGGTAATCGACGAACGGCGCCGCGGATTGTTCGATGTGGCAGCCTACGATGTGCGCTACGGGGCGCGTCGCGGTAAATTCGACGAGGCGGCGCGTGCTGGATTCGTAAGCCGGGAAATCGGTGACGTAGAGGCGGCCGGGGTAGAGGTGGTCCCCGGTATGCAGAATCGCGGTCTTGCGGTCGTAGTAGGCGACGTGAGCGGGCTGATGGCCGGGAATCGCGATGACATCGATTACGCGATTGCCGAGGTCGATGCTGCCGGGCTGGTCGGGCCACTTCGCGATGCCGAAGGCCCTTTGCTCCGCCTCGACGGTGGCGGGGATCAACGTGGTGTTGGGCAGGCCATCGAAGCCTTTGTCGCCGGCGGTGTGATCGCCGTGGGCGTGGGTGTGGGCCACGACTAGCGGGATGGCGTCGCGGTGGTTGCGCTTGAGCCACTTCGCGATCAGCTTCTGGGTGACGGGGGCGGCGTCGCTCGCGCCCGCCCCGGTGTCTACCAACAGGGCGCGTTCATTGCCGAAGAAGAGATAGAGGAAGGGCTTTTCGTAATTGGTACAGCCGGATTCGCGGAGGATGTAAAGATTGGGATTGTATTCGTGGATCTGCCAATCGGGAACTTCGAGGCAGTTGGGGCCACCGGTGATCCACGAGGCTCGGGAACGTGCCGGCTTCCACGGGGGGCGGAGCAGGTTGGGGAGTCTGGGAGAAGGCGGCGGCGGCGCAGAGAAACGCAAGGCGTTTGAGGGGCATTGGGAATTCCAAGAAAAAGGGGCAGGAGAATGGTCCCCTGCCCCAAGTGTAAATGGTCTTCGCGTTAGAACTCGTAGCGCAAGGCAAACTGCATGACACGCGCGCCGCTATTGGGAGTGGTCGAGCTGGTACTGGGAGTGCCTGTTGGATTGCTGGCGCCGTTCACGGCGGCGGAACTGGTGATTTCGCCGAACGTGGTGGGACTCGCCATGTTCAGGCTGGGGTTGCCGAAGTTTTCGTGGTTGAACGCGTTGTAAGCTTCGGCGCGGATCTGGATGCGGTGGCCTTCTTTGGGGAGACGGAAGCTCTTGCTGATGGAGATATCGTCGGTCCACAACCTGGGGCCGCGGAACATGCCCCTAGTGCCGACCTGTCCGGGATTGGAGGCGACCACGGAATTCACCGCGTTGGGATTGGAGAAGATGCTGGGGACGCCGGTGTTGTCGAAGGTGAAGCCGTTGGACGGCAGGCTGGAGCCGGGCTTCACGATGCAATACGCCGAGTTATCGTAATTGACATTGTAGACGCCCGAGTCGGTGCAATTCATCGGCAGGCCGGTGCGGAAGGTGTAGAGGCTGCTGGCCTGCCAGCCGCCGATCATATAGTCGAGCCAGCCGGGAATGTGTCCGAGGAGCGCTTTGCCTTTGCCTACGGGGATTTCGACGACGGCGTTGGCGGAGATGGTGTGGCGGGCATCAAAATCTGACGGTCCGCGGAAGGCGTTGGGGTTGAAGGCGTCCTGCAAGGCGGCGCCACCGCTGGTTTCGGAGGCCGAGCCGTTGTCGAGGGCATGCGAGAAGGTGTAGTTGAAGTCGTAGCCCCAACCGTGAGTTACGGCACGGCGTACGACGACAGTGGCGGCGTGATAGGCGGCCTTGCCGGCGTTGACGTAAGCGTCCAGACCCGAATTTTGCAGGGGGAAGAAGGTGTTGCAGCCGGGGGCTGCGATGCAGGTGCCATTAGGCAGACGGATGCGATCCATGTCGTTCAAGCCGTCGAGATAACTGCCGGAGTAGTTGCCGTAGACGTCATAGAAGAAGTTAGCGCTGGGGCTGCCGGTGATGTATTGGTTCCTGGAGCCGGCGAACACATTCTCAAAGAACGGCTGGGCGGGAACGAGGCTCGGGTTCGCTTTGACCTGAGCGGCAGTCAAGCCGGAGTTATACAGTTGGGCGAGTTGAGTGGCTGCCTGCGCCCATGACTGGCCGGACTTGGGATCGGTGAATTTGGTCATGGGTTGGGCGAAATCCTGATTGAGGATTCCACGATGGCTGAGGCGTCCGGCATAGCCCAATTCCAAAGTGGTGCCGCGCGACAAGGGACGGGAGTAAGTGGCATTGAGCACGTAAGAGTAAGGCGCCTTGAGGTCGCTCGAGACTCCGCTGTAAGTGGTGAATCCACCCTGAATGAGAGGAGGCGTGTAGGGGAAGGCACCGCCCGCCACGGTGGGCAGAGTGGGCAGGCCGCTGCCAGTGTAGCGGAAGCCGGTGGTGAAATTGGTGTTCACCGGCTGGGCAACGGTGGAGGCGAGGCCGGGCGAGCCCGAGGACGCGAAACTCGCCGCCATGGCGCTGCCGTAGTGATCGTAAACTATGCCTCCGCCGACGCGGAAGGCGCTACCTTTGCCCATGATCTTTTCCAGCATGCTGCCGGAGTCCGGGGTGTAGGCCATACTGAGGCGCGGCGCGAAGTTGTTATACTGCGTCGGATAGTAACCTGGCTTGTTGTTGACGGGGCCGCCGAGAGCGTAGGTGATGTAGGCATTGGGCAGCGCATAAGAGGGGATGCCTGCCAACTGGCCGCCATTGCGCTCCGCAAAGTACTGGCTCAGCGAAGTTGTGGGGACGACTTGAAGTCCCGTTTTTTCATAGGGAACGCCGAAGATGGAGTAGCGAATGCCATAAGTGATGGTGAAGTTACGCTTCCACTTGAAGCTATCCTGCGCATAACCTTCGTATTCCTTGTCGGCGAAGTTTGTGGCTACGGGCTGGGCGAAAGGAATGATGCTGCCGGTTTTGCCGAAATTGTAGGTTGCTCCGAAGTTATTGAGAAGCCCCAGAAGCGTTCCGAAGGCATTGGTCACATTGGTGGCTGAGGAAAGAGCGATGCCGCCGCCGTAGATGGGCTGAAGATAGGCCAGAACGTCGGCATCGATATCCGCGCCCAGACCAAGGAGGGTATTGCGGTTGAAGCTATAGCTCGGGACGTTGGTGAAGGCGAGGCGATCATTATCGATGAAGCGGAAATTGATACCGAATTGCACGGTGTGACGTCCCTTGGACCAGGTCAGATCGTCGGTGACGTTGGTGGTGGGAGCGTGGCGCTGCGACGGGCGGGCCGTGGGGGTCAAGGTGGTGAAACCGAAGGTGGGGATCACCGACTGATTCCCGGTGGCGGAGGTGCCGAGGCGGGTGTACCCGTAGCTGAGCACGTTGACCAGTTGGGGAGTGATCACGGTGGTGTAGCGGGCGGCCAGACCGCGGGAATTATCGAGCGTGCGGGACGCGGCGGACTGACCGGGAAATTGTGCGAGGGTGGAATCCTGTCCCGCGCCGTTCAAGGTGCCGCGCACCATGATGGAGTGCTTGCCGGCGGAATCGATGTTGTAATCCATCCTGGCTACCATTACGTGATTGTCGAGGGTATTGGGCGCGTTGAAGAGGAGCTGGTTGAAGTTGAGACCCTTGTCGGTACCACCGAGCGGGTTGTTTCCGGCGGGATATTGCTTCATCAGATTGAGCACGTAGGAACTGGCGCCGATGTGCAAGGGATCGATGTTGACGACGTCCTGCGGAGAGAGGGTTACGGTGCGGCCGTCTTTCAACACGACCTGGACGTTGCCGGCGGCGAAACTACTGGTGGGAACGTTGGCAGTCTTGGAACTGGCGCTGCGATCTTTGCGGGCTTCGTAATTGAAGAAGAAGAAAACGCGATTCTTGAGGACGGGGCCGCCGAGGGAAGCGCCGTACTGGTTGCGGATGAGGGCGGAACGGGGGACGCCGGCCCGGTTACTGAACCAATCGTTGGCTTCGGTGAGGGTGTTGCGATTGTATTCGTAGGCAGAGCCGTGGAACTGATTGGAGCCGCCTTTGGTGACGATGGAAACCTGACCTCCGCCGGAGCGGCCGAGATCGGCGCCGAGTCCGGCGACCGTGGTGCGGAACTCCTGAACCGAATCGAGGGGGATGGGGAGAACGGCGTTGAAGCCGTTGGCACCCTGGTTATCATTGACGTCGACGCCATCCAAGAGGACATTGTTCTGGTCGGGACGGGAGCCCAGGACCTGGCCGGACGACGACACTCCGGCCTGGACGCCAAGGAGCGCTACGACGTTGCGCGTCTGCAGGGGGATCTCTTTCACCTGGGTCTCATTGAAGGGGTTGCCGATGGCGGCGTTTTGCGTGTTGATGGAAGTGGCTTCCGCCATCACGTTGACGGTTTCGGTGACGGCGCCCAGGGTCAACTGTACGTTGAGGGTGGCCGGGGTGTTGATGAGCAGTTCGATTTCCGCCGCGTCCGAGCGGAAGCCCGGCTTTTCGACGCCAATTTTGTAATTCCCGGGCGCCATTTGCAAAAGGCTGTAGGCGCCGGTGGCGTTGGTCACAGTCTTGCGGGCGGCAGAAGTGGCGATATTAGTCGCGGTGACGACCGCCTCGGGTACGGCGGCAGATTGGCCATCTACGACTAAGCCCTGCAAAGAACTGGTCTGCGCCGCCAGAGGCAGCATGCTGATGAGAAGCGCGGCAAACAATCGAGTCAATGGAAAACCCTCCTTACGTAGGTATGGAATTACTTCTACTCACGGTTCAGACGGGGGAACTGTTTGCTCTACAGGGAGAATGCCTCTGGTTGTTTTGTTTTGACCTAGAGACGGACTATGTTAGTGGAGTTTAGAGCACAGGGTAAGTGATGTCAAATCAAAATGTACTATGGGGTCGATTGATGGGATAAGTGAGGCAAGCAGCGGGACGAGGGCGTCCCGCGCGGACCAGGGGTCCGCCCCACCAACAGATGTCCAAGTTTTGCACAGTTCTTACTAGGCGATGAGGTCGTGGAGGACGTTGCCGGCTACGTCGGTGAGGCGGAAGTCCCTTCCACTGTAGCGGTAGGTTAGTTTTGTGTGTTCGATGCCGAAGAGATACAGGATGGTGGCGTGAATGTCGTGCACGTGGACGGGCTTTTCGATGGCTTTAAAGCCGAAATCGTCGGTTGCTCCGTAGATCGTGCCGCCTTTGACGGCTCCGCCGGCAAGCCACATGGTGAAGCCGAAGGGATTGTGATCGCGGCCGCGTTTTACGGAACCGCTGGCGCCGCCGACTTCGCGGACCGGGGTGCGTCCGAATTCGGAACCGCAGACTACAAGGGTATCTTTCCATAGGCCGCGATTCTTCAGGTCTTTGACGACGGCGGCAAATGCCTGGTCGGAGTTTTTGGCGTTGACTTTGTGGGCGAAGATATCGCCGTGTGCATCCCAGGGGTCGCCCTTGGAGTAATAGACCTGGGTCATGCGGACGCCTTTCTCGGCGAGGCGGACGGCGGTTAGGGCGCCGCGAGCAACGGGGCCGGGACCGTACATATCGAGCGTGGCCTGGGATTCCTTTCTGACGTCGAAGACTTCCGGCGCTTCGGTTTGCATGCGGTAGGCCACTTCCATCGATTTGATGACGCCTTCCACCTGTTGGTCCTGGCCGGTGGTGGACTCGCGCATTTTCTCCAGCTTGTGGAGGAGGTCCAATTCACGGCGCTGTTCGACCAGGGAGAACTTAGGATTATTGACGTAACTGACGAGTTTCTTGGGGTCGAAATTGCGCTCGATGACGACTTTCTTACTTTTCTCCATGTCTTTCGACATGTCGTCTTCGGGCATTTCCTCAGTCATCATCTCGCCATCCGCTCCTCCGGCCGCATCGGCGGCGGTCTGAACGCGGTTGGAGATGAAGGTGCCCTGGTTGACGGCGGGAAGGAAGCCGTTACTCCACAGGGGTGGTCCCACGGTGGTGGGCACATCGGGGCAGAGTACGACATAGCCAGGCAGGTTCTGGTTTTCGGTACCCAACCCATAAGTCAGCCAGGCGCCCATGGACGGGCGGCCGGCCTGATTGGCGCCGGTGTTCATCATCAGGCAGGAGGGCTCGTGATTGGGGATATCGGTGTAGACCGAGCGGACCCAGCAGATATCGTCGGCGACTTCTCCGAGGTGCGGCCAGAGTTCGCTGATCTCCATGCCGCACTGACCGTACTTTTTGAATTTGAACGGCGATTTCATCAATTCACCGGTGCGGCGTTCGGTCTTGATGGTGCCGCCAGGAAGCGGCTGGCCGTCGAACTTCTCGAGCGCGGGCTTGGGATCGAAGCTATCGATTGAGGAACAGCCTCCGTTCATGAAGAGGAAGATGACGCGCTTGACACGCTGCGGGTATTCCAACTGTGACATTCCAATGTTGCCGTCGGAATCGAGCACGGCGCCCGCCCTGGCCAGCGAGTTACTCAGCATACCGGCAAACGCCATCATGCCGAAACCATTGCCGACCTTGCATAGCGCTTCCCTTCGGGTCAAGGGGTTCGAAGACTTGTGAGTGGACATAGGCGTGATCGTCTTAGTTGATGAACAGAAACTCGCTGGAACTGAATAGCACTTTGGCGTAGCGGCCCCACGCCGAGGGTTCGTACTTGACGGTGGCGGGCACCGCCGGCCCGGCGCCGCGGCGGCCGCCGGGACCGCCTCCGAAACCACCGGCAAAACCTCCCATGCCGCCCATCATGCCCATTCCCATGGGCACGGCATCGCCGCCGGCCGCGCCGCCGGCCAAGGCTCCGCCTTCAGGCATGGGGGGCTTGGCCGCGTCGGTAACTACCGGCGGCGTGCCTCCGCCACCGCCCCGGCCGCCGCGCCCTCCACCGGGAGCGCTCTCCGGGGGCTTGTTCTTGTTTTCTTCGAATTCACGCATTGGTTCGGCGTGTAAGTACTCGATGCCGAGTTTGATTTCCTGCTCGCTGGGCTCGCGGCCATACACCAGCATGTAGGCCTTCCTGATGCGCGAGCGGTTGTCCGGTTCCGCTGCCACGCGTTTGGCGAGCTGTTCGGCTTCGGCCTGCATGAAATCGCTGTTCATCAGGAACAGGCGCTGGAGCGGGACTGTGGTGGTAAATCGCTTTTCTGCGCTGATGTTGGGCGCGGGAAAATCGAATAGCTGAAGATACTCATCCAACTTATAGCGACTTACCTTGCCGTACACGGTGCGGCGGGCAAATGCCGGAGTCAGGTCGGTGGACGGGCCGCCGAGGGACTTATCCAGGTTGCCGGAAACCAGGAGGACGGCATCGCGGAGTTGTTCGGCTTCGAGGCGCTTGCGCTCGAACCGCCAGTAGGAGCGGTTGCCGGAATCCTTGGCCGCGTTGGCTTCGTCCATGTCACTGGAGAGCTGATAGACCGAACTTAGCATGATCTCGCGATGAAGCTTCTTTATGGACAGGCCGTTCTTCACGAAATAGCCGGCCAGATACTCCAGCAGGTCGGGATTAGTGGGGCGTTCTCCTGTCGTTCCGAAGTTACTGGGACTGTCGACGATACCGGTGCCGAAGTGTCCTTTCCATATGCGGTTGACGATCACGCGCATGGCGATAGGCTGCTTCAGGATATCCTCGGCCAATTCGAGACGGCCGCTGCCTTTGGTGAAGGGCGCGGGATCGGCGGGAGACAGGATGCTCAGGAAATGACGCGGCACTTCGGGTCCGAGATTCTCCGGATTGCCGCGGATGGCGAGTTGCAGTTCGACAGGCTTGGCAGCGTCCTCCACGCCGTGGATGAAGGGATAAGCCGGCTCGAGCTTCTTGCGCGCTTCTTCGATATCGGTGCGGATGGCGGCCATCTGCGTCTGCGGTTCGGAGCCGGAGCGGCTTTCGAGACCCCATCCCCGGAAGAGCAGCAGGCCGGGCTTGCCGCCACGTCCGCCCATGGCCATCATGGCCGCCGGGTCGTCGGAATCGCGGAGTTCGCGCTGGAAGACTTCGGTCCAGAAGTTGTTCTCGTCTTCCGGCATGTTCTTGAGGCGGAGGCCGCAGTTGGGACAGAAATCGTCGTTGGTGATGAACTCGTTGGGCTTGTTGGCGCGCTTCTTTTTCTTAGTGCCGTCGAGCGACTTGGCGACGATGATTTCGTTCTCTTCGTTGAGATCCTTGCGGGCGAGCATGACCTTGATCACGTTCTCCTGGAACTCGTCAGCCAGTTTCTTGACTTCGGCGTTGCCGGCTCCGGCTGCGCCACCGCCGCCCCTGCGGCCACCCATGCCGCCTCCTGGGGCGGGCGTGGTTGCGGACGGCAGTTGCAGGCTCGGGCTTGGATTCAGTTGCGGCTGGTGGCGTGGGAGCGTGCTCACTGGCGGTTGGCGGTGCGGGCGCTGACGCGGGCGCGCTCGCGGGAGTGGATGGGGGTGCGGCTGGGGGCGGGGGCGCTCCAATGGCTGGACCTGCGCCGCCTACAACGCCGCCACGCCCGCCGCGGCCTCCACCGGTTGCGGCCGCGGCAAGCGTGCGCTTCATCATGGCTTGCCAAGCTTCCTTGTACTTGTACTTGTCGGTGGGCTTCTCCATGTACTTGATCCACCGCTCCAGCAGCTCATAATCCAGCTTTCTGTTTTCGACTACGGTCTCGGGATCGCGCTTCAGAGCAACCACGTCGTAGACACCCTGAAGATAAACCGACGATTTAAATGCCAGGGACTCAGCTAATTGAGTGCCGAGGTTGGTCTGCATGGTTTGCAGCATCTTCTGCTTTTTCTCGATCTCGTCTTCGACCTTGGTGTACTGATCGAGCACGGACTTCGGAACCCGTGGATACTCGTGATACGAGGTGTTCAGGAAGACGCCCGCGAGGGAATAGTAATCGGTTTGCGGGATGGGATCGTACTTATGATCGTGACAGCGCGCGCACGCCACAGTAAGACCGAGAAAGCCGCGAGTGACCACGTCGACGCGATCGTGCCGTTCGTCGGCACGGGTAACTTCAACCGAGCCGTTATCGTAATACCAGGGTCCCAGGCCGAGGAAGCCGGTTGCGGGTACCGTTTTGTAGCGCGTCTTCTCATCGAGCAGGTCGCCGGCGAGCTGCGCCTTGACGAAGGCGTCGTAGGGTAAGTCATCGTTGAACGCCTGAATGACCCAGTCACGGTAGACGAAGGCGTTAGGGTAGGGCCGGAAGCCTTTGGGATTCGGGTTCAAGCTGCGATAATCGTCCTCGCCGTAACGGGCCACGTCGAGCCAGATGCGGCCCCAGCGCTCTCCATAGTGAGGCGAGGCCAGGAGACGGTCGACGACCTTCGCGAAAGCATCCGGCGCGGTGTCCTTCTCAAATGCGGTGATCTCTTCGGGGGTGGGCGGCAGGCCGGTGAGATCGAAGGTGGCGCGGCGGAGCAGATCGTGCCTGCTCGCGGGCTTGACCTGCTTGAGGCCTTCCTGTTCCAGGTGGGCGAGGACAAAACGATCGATGGCGGTCTTGGGCCAGCGGGCATCCTTCACGGCGGGGAGCTTGGGATCTTTGAGCGGCTGTAGCGACCAGAAGCTGCGGCGTTCGGGGGCGATGACATACTTGCCGTCGCTTTGCGCGGACGTGTTCACCGCAGTCTTACTCCAGTTGGCGCCGGCATTGACCCAGGCGACGATGTCTTCGATCTCCGCGTCCTTGAGCTTGCCGCCCTGCGGCATCTTCAGCGTGGAGCCGGTCTGACGGATGGCGCGGATCAGGAGGCTATTTTCGGCGTCGCCGGGAACGATGGACGGGCCGGTTTTCCCTCCTTTGAGCATGCCGTCACGACTATCCAGGCGTAGGCCGCCAAGTTGCGAATTGCCGTGACAGTTGTAGCAGTTATTGGCCAGGACGGGGCGGATTTTGCTTTCGAAGAAATCCGCGGATGCCGCCGGCGCGGTCTGCGCAGGCAGGGCGGAGGCGATAGTTAAGGAGAGAACTAGTAAGTGTCCGGCGTGGCGAGAAGGAGTGCTAGTCATAGTGGCGTCAGACCCGCGAATCCGCGATAGGGGAACCTGTGAAATTACAGTGACGCGACAGGGGTTCGGGATTTCCAGACGGGGGACGCCTTGCCAGACTAGGGCAAAAGAGCGGTCGAGTGCAGCCGACCGTGTTGACAGCGTTGATGTAAGTTGTAGCACTTGCGGGTAGGGTTGTCAAGACGGGACGGGGCTGGACGAGACGGGCTGGGACTGACAGCGAATTTCCTGTCGCTAGTTTGCGGGTGTCGCTCGTTGGGCAAACCGGGGACAGACAGCGAATTTTCGGAAAGGCGCCGGAAATTCATGTCAGGCCCCGGTTTGCGAGGGCGCGTTCGTAGGGCAAACAGGGACAGACAGCGAATTTCCGCAAAGGCAGCGGAAATTCATGTCAGTCCCCAGTTTGCGCGGCAAGGAAAATTTGTGCCAGTCTCCGGTTTGATGGGTTATACTCGTGAGAACCTTCGAGGCCCCGCCGCCTCTCTCCGTCCCGTCTCGCGGATCCGACACACAGAGGATGATACTTACGATGCGTGTTGTAACTGGAGTCTATTTCGTTCTGGCGATCGCGGTAACTTGCGGATTTGCTAGCGACCCGCGGAAAGAGCCTAAGCGGGCGGCGCCCTCACTGGGTGTAAAGACGCCGGGGGTGCAAATCCCGTTTGCGCACCTCAAGGCGGAACTGGAGTTTAAGTTGTCTGCGCCGGCTGCCTGGATCGCGCTGGCGGATTCGATCCTGATCCCGTCAAAGGATGGATTGGAGCGGGTGGATCCAAAGACAAAGGAGAGTAAGTTCGGCGAACCGATCGACGGGATCAAGCAGCCGTGCGCCGGCCTGGTGAGCGCGTTCTCCAGCATCTGGGTTCCGAATTGCGGTGACCGGACGCTGACGCGCGTGGATTCCAAGACTTATAAGGTGACGGCAACACTGCCTATCGGCACAAGGAGCGCGCGGGTCGGAATCTCAGCTACCGCCGATAGCGTGTGGATGTTGACGGATACGCACGGGACGCTTTCGCGGATCGATCCTGCACAGAACCTGGTGGTGGCGGAGTTCCGGGTTTACGCGGACTGTAACTCGCTGGTATTCGGTGAGACAGCGCTGTGGCTAACGTGTCCTGAGGAGAACCGGGTCTTACGCGTCGATCCGCAGACTAACCTGGTGGATAAGTCGATCGAAGTCTCGGCGGCGCCCACGGCCGTTGTGATCGGGGAGAGTTCGGTGTGGGTGCTGTGCGCCAAGGAGGGTAAGTTAGAGCGGATAGATCCCAAGACGAACAAGGTCACGAAGACGATTGAACTAGGCGCGCCTGCCAGCGGAGGTGCGATTGCGTTCGGCGAGGGGTCGGTGTGGATCAGCATGCCGGGCTTCCCAATTACGCGCGTGGACCCGCAGGCGGAAAAGGTGGTGCAGCAGTTTTATGGCGAGAGCAGCGGTTTCCTGCTAACGACGACGAACTCACTATGGCTGACGGATACCGCGGGCGGACTGGTTCGGTTCGACACGCGCAGGATCGCGGCCACACTTGCGGAGTAGTCGAAAGGGCGAATCGGATGACACGGATTTTGTACACGATAGGAACGGTGAGTTTTGGCGCCTGTCTGCCGCTGATGCTGGTGTTGGGACAAGACGCCGCGGCTCCGGCAACAGCGGAAAAGAAAGAGCGCCCGAAGCGCGCGCCGCGGCCCGGCGTGAGCACGGCGGGTGTGAAGCGGGAGATGACCACGCTGATTCCGGCGGCGGTGTTTCCGGTTCCGGGAACGCCCGACTGGCAGGTGATTACCGAGGATGCCGTATGGGTATCCAACGGTCCCAAGAACACGGTTCACCGCCTGGACCCGAAGACTAATCAGGTGGTGGCGGCGATTGAAGTGGGCAAGCGGCCGTGCTCGGGTCTGGCGGCGGGCTTCGGCAGCGTGTGGGTTCCGGTGTGCGGCGACCGGCCGCAGACGGAAAACGGATTGCGCCCGGCGTTGGTGCGCATCGATGTCAAGACGAATCAGGTGATGGCTTCGATTGCGGTGGGTCCCGCCAACAGCGAGGGCGGCCTGGTGGCCGGGCCGGAAGCGGTGTGGATGGTGACTGACCCGAAGGGTACGCTTTCGCGCATCGATCCGGCTACGAACAAGGTGACGGCGGAGATCGCGGTGGCTCCGGGATCGGTGGCGTGCGTGTATGCTGAGGGGGCGGTGTGGGTGAGCAGTCCCGAGAAGAGTGTGGTCACACGCGTGGACGCGAAGACGAATGCCGCGACGGACACGATCACGGTGGGACCGCAGCCGCGATTTCTGACGGCGGGCGCGGGGTCGGTCTGGACTCTGAATCAGGGTGACGGCACGGTGTCGCGGGTGGATATGAAGACGCGCAAACTGGTGACGAACATCGAGGTGGGAGTGCCGGGCACCGGCGGCGAGCTGGCATTCGGCGATGGGCACGTGTGGGCCACGGTGTTTCAGATTCCGCTGTCGAAGATCGATCCGTCGACGAATTCGGTGGTGAAACAGTGGGTGGGCGCGGGGGGCGATTCGGTGCGGGTTGGGCATGGGTCTTTGTGGTTGTCAAATCTTCGGGAACAGAATGTCTGGCGGATCGATTTGAAGGAGCTTTGAGGTTAGAAGAAACGCGCCGGAAATGCATGTCAGTTCCCAATTTGCGGCGGTCACTCGTGGGGCAAACCGGGGACAGACAGCGAATTTCCGGCAAAAGGCGCCGGAAATTCATGTCAGTCCCCAGTTTGCGCGGTCGCCGGAAGTGCGCTGTCAGTCCTCGGGTTTGCGGAGTCGGTATAATGATGCCAGTAGGTTTGCGCCGTGTCCGCGCGTCTATTGGCTACGTTGTGCCTTGGCTTGAGTTGTGTACCCGTGAGTTCGGCCCAGTCGGCCGCCTCGACGGATGCCGCGTTAGTGGTGTATCTGAAGAACGGCGGGGCTCAACCGGCGGCACCATTGGCGGAGATGAAGCGCGAACTGAGTGCGCTCATGCACCAGGCTGGATATGCCGTGGAATGGCGGGATCTGGCTGGGGACCGTAGCGATGATGCCGGCGCGCCTCTTCTGGCTGTACTCGAACTGAGCGGTGCTTGCGGCATTTCCCCCGGCTCTCGCGAGATAGAGCCCAGCGGCACGCTTTTCACGAGTCTCGCCACCACCACGATTACGGACGGACATGTGCTTCCCTTCAGCTCGCTGAACTGCACGGCGCTGACTCGCTCTGTGTCGGCCGCGCTGGTGAGGGATGCGGGCGCTCGACGCGATTTCCTTTACGGCCGCGCGATGGCGCGCGTGGCGGCGCATGAGCTTTACCACGTGCTGCTGCGCACTACGGAACACTCCCGCTCGGGAGTCGGACGCAGCTGCTTCACGACCGAGGATCTGTTGAGTGAGCATTTCGATGCGGGCATTCATCGCAAGTTCGAGGCTAACAATGCGGGGAGGGTCGCCACGCTCGGCAGGATGTGAGTGTGGGGCTCGCGGCGGAGATTCTCGGCGGTAGAAGCACCGGAGAGAACGCCGACGACGCCGCGCACGCCCGCGTTGGTTGCAGCCTGAAGGTCGAGAGGCGTGTCGCCGACTGCCACAACTTCTGCGACGCTATTCACCCGCGCCGACTCCATCGCATGGAAGAGCATGAACGGGGAGGGCCGCCCCGCCGCGACGTCGTCACTGCAAATGGTGGCGACGAAATACTTCGTCCAATCGAGACGGGAGAAGATGGAGGCGGTGATGGCGCGATCGAAACCTGTGGTGGTGGCCACGAGATAGCCGGCCTGGCGGAGCTCGCGGATGGCGTCTTCGGCGCCGGAAATGGGTGGGACGGAGCGGTAGACCTCGATTAGCTCCGCGGTGAATTCGTCGTAGACGGCGGCGGTGAGTTTTTCGTGGTCGACGGCGGCGGGGAGCGATTGGCGGTCGACGAAATGGCGGATGATTTCGCGTTTGGAGGCGCCGCGCCAATGGCTGATTTCCTCGGGGGTGGAGTCGATGCCGTGATGAGCGAGCGATCGCCGAAGCAGGTCTGGGAATATCTCCGCGATCTTCGATGATGGTGCCGCCGATATCGAGGATTACGAGCCGGATGGGCGGCGGCGAGGTGTGCCGCGCAGCGAGCAGGGTTGACGGGACGGACGCGGCGGCCACGACACGTTTCAGCGACTGACGGCGGGAGAGATTCACAGTTCCTACATGATACTGCGAACGGGAAAGGACTCTGCCATCCTATTAGTTCAGGAGCGCTGGGTTGAACAGGCAATTTCTTAGAGAAGCGACTACTTTCACACTGCACCGGCGAAGCCGGTTTCTGATTGCGGAATTATCGGAGGAACATCTCGTTCTGAGCACTTCGGTGAAAGGCGGCGGTCAACAGCGAGCGCTGCGCTACCTGGTGAATCACCAGAGCTGCGAAGCTACACACCACCTGGAGCGGCACGACCTGATCAAGGGTATGGGGCAGGAGGCTTATCACGATCTGGTTTGCGGCGAAATCGGACTGCCGGCCGACGAAGTCGCATTGCTGGGTACGGCGGCGAATATGAATTATGCCGCGGTGGTGGTGCGGGAAGATCGAGGGCTGGAGGTTACGGCGGCGGTGACCGCGGGCGTGCAGGGAAACGCGGCGTGTGCCGGCGACCCGGCGGGTTGGCGCGAGAACGAGGCGGGTTGGGAAAAGGTCAATGGGACGATCAATACGCTGCTGCTGATCAATCGTCCGCTGACGGTAGGGGCGATGGCGCGGGCGGTCGTGACGATGACGGAGGCGAAGAGTGCCGCGCTGCAGCGGCTCGCGGTGCGCAGTCTGTACTCGGGCGATCCGGCGACGGGGACGGGTACGGATCAGTTCGCGATCGCCGCTCCCGTGCATGGTGCGGCGCCGCTGACTTCTGCGAGTCCTCATGTGAAGCTTGGCGAGTTGATCGGCAGTCCGCGGTGCGCGACGCGACACTGGAGGCGCTGCGCTGGCAGAACGGCCTGGAGGTGAGCTACACGCGCAGTATCTTTACGGCTTTGACGCGGTTCGGGCTGCGCGAGGAGAAGTTCTTTGATGAGATCGCTCCATATTTGACGGAACGTGAACTCGAACTGCTTCGGAAAAACAGCAAGTCGATATTTTACGAGCCGTTGACCGGCGCGGCGGCTTATGCGTTTGCCGCCGTGCTGGATCGAATTCGTTACGGCACTCTTCCGGAGAACGCCGGCGTTGAGGCGTTGCGGCTGCAGGCAGCGGTCATGGCGGCGAGCCTCTCCGCACAGACGCAGCGCTGGGACGAATTTCGAGCGCAACTCAAGGATGAGGATCCCATGCAACTGGTATTGCATGCGATCGCGCTGGGTTGGGCTGCGAAGTGGCGCTCCTGAAGCTGGCGCCGAATGCGTGGTTTCTCGCGGCGGGAGTCGTGCTGGATCTGCTGCTGGGCGATCCGAATTATGCGGCGCATCCGGTGCGACTGATCGGGTGGACTCTCACGCGCACAGAGAACGCGCTGCGTCGATGTGGCTTCGACGGATACGGCGGCGGCATCGTGTTGTTTCTCGTCCTCGCTTTGGTGTGGGCGGGTGGGCTCTCGATTGCGGTGGTGGCGTTGCCGGATGTTGCCGCGTCGCTGGTCAGCGTTTTTTTGATTTACAGCCTACTGGCATTGCGCGATCTGCTGCGGCACGGCTGGGACGTGGAGCGCGCGGTGACGACGGGCGACGTGGCGGCGGCGCGGTCCGCGGTTTCCAAGCTGGTGGGGCGCGATACGGGGAAGATGGATGGCGCCGCTTGTACGCGGGCTGCGATCGAGAGCTTAAGCGAGAATCTCACCGATGGTTTCGTGAGTCCCGTGTTCTGGTATGCGGTGGGCGGGCTGCCGGGGCTGATCGTGTTCAAGGTGGTGAGCACGATGGATTCGATGGTCGGCTACAAGACGGAGAAGTATTTGCGTTTTGGGTGGTGCGGGGCGCGCACGGATGATTTGATGAATTGGATTCCGGCGCGGATCACGTGGGTACTGCTCGCCGCGGTGGCGTGGGTGCTGCCAGGATATTCGGGACGCAAGGCGCTGATGGTGGGCTGGCGGCAGCACGCGATTGTGCCGGGTCCGAATTCGGGCTGGAGCGAAGCTACCACGGCAGGCGCGCTGGAGCGGCGGCTGATCGGTCCGATTTGGGCTGGCGGACGGTTGGTCACGGAGGCGTGGTTGGGTGATGCGGACGATCGTCCGGCCGGAGAGGCGGGGGATTTTCATCGTGCGGCCATCCTCGTCACAGCGACCGGAATTCTGGCGGTTGCTATTGCAATTGGAATTCTGTATCGGTCATACTGAAATTTCTCAGGTGCCCGCGAGGGCATAAAAGGGAAGTCCGGTGAGAAACCGGCGCGGTCCCGCCACTGTGAGTGAGGGCAATCGCTTCAGGATGCCACTCGGTCGAAAGATCGGGGAAGGCGAAGCGATAGGCAGCTTCGGCTGCAATCCCCCAAGCCAGGAGACCTACCTGAGGAATAGTCGGCCACCTTTCTGCGGAGAACGGAAAGAATGCGATTCATCCTCACTCCAACTCGAGCCTTTGCATCTCGGATGATTCCTCTTTCTTTGCTCGCAGTCTGCCGCCGAATACAGGAGGACAGAGTGTATGAGCATTGCAACGAAGCGCGGCGACGGCGGTGAGACGGGTCTGGCCGGCGGCATACGCGTTTCCAAATCTTGTCTGAGGGTCGAGACCTACGGCACGGTCGACGAACTGAATTCCGCGTTGGGATTGGCGCGCTCGATGTGCGAGGATGCGGATCTTCGCGAGCGCACGAAGGCGATTCAGCGCGAATTATTTCGCATTGGGTCTGCGCTGGCGACTCCGCCGGCGAGCAGTAAGCCGCAGGTTCCGGTGCTGCTGGAAAGCGTAGAGGAACTGACGCGGCAGGTGCATGAGCTGGAGGCGACGGAAGGGCTGTTGTCGGACTGGTCTTTGCCGGGCGAGACGGTGGCGGGCGCGGCGTACGATTTGGCGCGCACGGTGTGCCGCCGCGCCGAGCGCTGCGTGGTGCGATTGATGGAGTCCGGCGAGGCGGCGGAACCGAACATCCTGGCGTATTTGAATCGCCTCTCGGATTTGCTGTGGCTGTTTGCCCGGAAGGTGGATTTGGGCGCGGGGGCGAGCAATTCTTTGCGCGAGATCAACGGCAAGAGCGGTCCTCGCTGGTCGCGCGCGTGGTGAGGGTGGGACGCTTCGCTCCGGCGGTTGTGCTGGCCATTCTGGTATGCACGATCGCGGCGGCGGTGCAGCATTTTGTCCCGCCCGATGCGGGACTGCAAATCAATCGCGCGGGCGCAGCGCGGGGTAGTACGACGATTCGGACGGGTCCGGCGGAGTACCCGCGGAGGGCCGTGGACAGCGACGATTTTGCGGTGCGCGTGGCGCGGCCCGCGCGGCGGATTGTGTCGCAATACTGGTCGATCGACGAGTATGTGTACTCCGTGGCGCCGCCGGATCGCGTGGTGGCGGTGAGCGAGAGCGCGTACCTGCCGAGCGTCAGCAATGTGTACAGGGAAGTGCAGAGTTTCCGGCCGGCGATTGCGACCGATCCGGAGCGGGTGCTGCGGCTGGACCCCGACCTGCTGCTGGTTTCGAATACTTCGCGGGCGGATTTCTGCGCGCTGGTTCGTTCGACGCAGGTGCCGATTTATCGCGTGTTCACGACATTTACGACGTTGGCGCAGGTGGCGGAGACGATTCGTCTCACCGGGTATTTGACTGGCGAGGACGAGGCGGCGGCCAAAGAGGTGAATCGATTCTGGAATGCGATCGAGCGCGCTAAGAGCAGGCGGAACGCGGGCTCGAAGGCGCCTCGCATTCTCGGCTTCAGCGGGCACTCAAGCTACGGGACGGAGACGCTGTTCGACGATGTGGTGCGTACGTTGGGAGGCATCAACGTCGGGGCGGAAGGCGGGCTTGAGGGGATACGACGCGATCAACAACGAACAGATTGTTCGCTGGAATCCGGAGTGGATTGTCGCGGGGGCGAATCGGGGCAAGACCAGGGAGATGCTGGCGACGTTGATGGCGGATCCTGCAATCGCGGAGACGCAGGCGGCGCGCGACGGTCACATTCTGGTGGTCGAGTTCAACGTGTTCCTGCCCACGTCGCCATTCACCACGCTGCTGGTGACGGCGATGGCGGAGGCGATTTATGGATAGGCGCCGTGTGGCGATCTGCTACGCGACTCTCGTACCGCTGTTCGTGATTAGCGTGCTCAGCGCGATTGGGGTTGGGAGCACGCACATCGGATGGGCGACGATTTTGCGGGTGGCCGGCGTGAAGTTGCTGCCCGCTGGATGGGTTGGTACGGCGGGAGTCACGCGAGCGGATGTCGTGGTCGTGTGGCTGATCAGGGTACCGCGCGTGGTGGTGGCGGGCTTCGTCGGGATGGGACTTGCGGCGGCGGGCGCGGTGATGCAGGCGCTGTTTCGGAATCCATTGGCGGAGCCGGCGCTGGTGGGCACGGGTTCGGGCGCTGTGCTCGGCGCAGTGATTGCGTTCGTCACGGGCTGGAGCGTGAGGTCTGTGGTATCGGTACCGCTGGCGGCGATGACCGGGGCGTTTCTCGCGCTGATCGTGGTGTATGCAATCGCGACTCGCGGCGGGGTCACGCCGCTGGGCACGCTGCTGCTGGCGGGGATCGCCACTACGTCGCTGCTGGGCGCGGTATCGAGCCTGTTGCTCTCGATGAATATCGTCAACTGGCAAATCGCGCAGGAGATCATCTTCTGGACGATGGGTGGGCTGGATGCGCGGTCGTGGACGCACGTCTGGTTGTGCGGTCCATTCGTGGTGTTGGGAATGCTGGCGGCGATGGTACAGGCGCGCGATCTGGATCTGATTCAGCAGGGGGAAGAAAGCGCCGCATCCCTTGGGTTGGATATCGAAGGTTCGAAGCGCGCACTGGCGTTGACGGCCGCGATGCTGACGGGGGCTTGCGTGGCGGTGGCCGGGATGATCGGATTTGTCGGACTGGTGGTGCCGCATGCGGTCCGATTGGTGGTGGGGCCAGCGAACCGGCGACTGCTTCCGGCGAGTGGATTGACGGGTGCGACGTTTCTGATTCTGTGCGATCTGGCGGCGCGCACTCTGCATCCGCCGGTGGAGATCCGCCTGGGCGTGGTGACGGCGCTGCTGGGTGGCCCGATCTTTATCGTTCTTTTGCTGCGGCGATATCGGGATGTGAGCGCGTCATGAACTCGCTGGAAGCGCGCGGCGTGACGGTGATTCGTGGAGGGCGACGGATTCTGGATGGCGTGGATCTGCGAGTGGAAGCGGGCGGGTTTTTGGCGATTGCGGGTCCCAATGGCAGCGGGAAGAGCACGCTATTGCGCGCGCTGACCGGCATATGGGCTGTCAACGAAGGCTCGGTTACGTTGGGCGGGCAGTCCCTTGGGACATTGGGGCGGAAGGCTATCGCGCGACGGATTGCTTTCGTGGCGCAGGACAACAGGCTGGATTTTTCGTTTACGGCGGCCGAGATTGTGGCGATGGGGAGATATCCGCATCGCGGGCGGTTCGAGCGGGCGACAACGGCGGACCGGCAGGCGATCGAAGAGGCGATGGAGTGGTGCGGAGTGGGAGAGTTGCGCGAGCGCGCGGTCAATACGCTTTCCGGCGGCGAGCGGCAACGCGTCGCGATTGCGCGCAGCCTGGCGGTGCAGCCGGAGTTTATCCTGCTGGACGAACCTACGGCCAACCTGGATGTGGAGCACGCTATCCGCATTCTGGATCTCTGCGCGGCAATGGCGCGAGCCGGCAAGGCAGTGGTGCTGGCTACACACGATTTGAACGCGGTGGTGAGGTATACGTCGCAGGCTGCGCTGATTGAAGGCGGGCGGATTGCGTTTTTCGGTCCGCGCAGCGAGATTGTTACTTCACAAACACTGGAAAAGGTTTTTCAGATCCGGGCGGAACTGCTTTCCAGCGCCGACGGTTCCCCGGTCTACGTTTTTCATCGAAAGGGCGCACAATGATCAGAATACTTTTGGCGACGGCACTGACGACGGCGTCGCTGTTCGCGCAAGTGGGAATGAAGGTTGACGGAGTGGTTAAGGATCCGCATGGCAAATCCGTTGCGGATGCTCAAGTCCGCCTGTTCCGGCAGGACACGGGCGCAGCGATCCGAACCTCCAGCAACGCGGAAGGCCGCTTCTCGTTTGAGCGGCTGGCCGCGGGCGCTTTCCTGCTGCAAATCGATAAAGAGAATTTTCAAGGCGCCACCAGAAACATCGATTTGAAGGGCGGCGATTTCACTCTCGAAATCGTGCTGCAAGTGGCGGGTGTCAATGATTCGGTGGTTGTGACGGCGGCCGGAGCGCCGCAAAGGTTGGATGAAATCTCGAAGGCTGTGAGCACGGTCTCGCAGGAGGAGCTTCGAAACCGCGATGAGTATGCTTTGAGCGACACCTTGCGTACGGTTCCGGGAGTGGTGGTTATCAACGGCGGCGGTCCGGGACAGAACACGAGCATCCGGATACGCGGGCTGCGGCCGGATGCTGCCGCGGTGCTGGTGGACGGCCTGCGATTTCGCGACGCCACGACGACACAGGGCGATTCGAGTTCCTTCATGTCGGCGTTGAACATCGTGGATCCCGACCATATTGAAGTGCTTCGCGGCTCGGCATCTTCGCTATATGGAACGAACGCGGTGGCGGGAGTTGTGAACATCGTGACTCAGGACGGCGGCGCGCCGCTGCACGGCGATTGGCTGGCAGAAGGCGGGTCGTTGGGTATGGTGCGAACTCGCGGCACCCTTGGCGGCGGAGCGCTGGACGACCGGCTCAAGTTCTCGGCCGGGTTGCTGCACCTCAATGTGATGAACGGAATTGATGGACACGACGCGAACCGCAGCACCGGTGGACAGGGCTTCGTGCGATACGACGTGCGGCCGACGATCAGCCTGACGGGCCGGTTATGGGGATCGGACGATTTCGTCGAGACCAATATCAGCCCGACCACTACCGGGATTCCGGCCGCGAACTTTCCAGCGACTGGTATCATTCCGGCGATCCCTTTGTCGCCGGCGAACGTAGCGATCTTGAATGCCGGCGGCGCGCCGAACTATTCCGGAGTGACTTTCGTGCCGGGCCGCGACGATCCGGACAGCAGGCGGGCGTCCCGTTTCTATACCGGCGCTTTTATTTTCAGGCAGGCCCTTTCGGCGCGCGCCGCGTGGCAGGCCAGTTACCAGCACGTGCACACCTCGCGCGTTTATCAGAACGGCCCCGCCGGCACGGGTTCGCAGCCGGCGGTATCCAACTACAGCAGGTATGCGGGCGATATCGATACGTTGAATGTTCAGGGCAACACGCAGTTGACGAGCTGGATGAGTGTGACCGGCGGGTACGAGTTCGAGCGTGAGGGGTACTTCGATACGCAGACCAACAATCTTCCCGTGCCACGCCTGTTTACGGAGCGCAATCAAGTTCACCAGAATTCCAACGCCGGGCTATTTCGCCAGCCAGCTCAGCCTGCTGCGGCGCCGGCTGCAGATCTCAGTTTCGGGACGCGGCCAGAACTTCCGGCTGGACAATCCCAGCTTCGCGTATACGGGTATGGCCAGCCCGTATGCTTCGGTGACCCTGACGGCGCCGCTCCGGGCGCTCACGGGCGATATTTCCGCGGCCTACCTGATCGCGGCGTCGAGCACGAAGTTGCGCGCCCATTTCGGCAACGCATATCGCGCACCTTCGCTGTATGAGCGATTCGGCGGCGGCTTCTCCAACAATCCGGTGAACGGGGAGACGGTGTTCACGGCGTACGGGGATCCGCGATTGTCCCCGGACCGGTACAACTCTCTCGATGGGGGTGTCGATCAATATCTGTTCCGGAACCGCGCGAGACTTTCGGCGACCTGGTTCTACACGCGTGTGGTTTCGATCACAGCCTTCGATTCCAGCGGTGTGATCCGGCCGGCTACAGACCCTTACGGCCGGACGTCGGGATACATCAACGGCTCGGGCGGGGTCTCGCGCGGCGCGGAGTTGGGCGTGGAGGCGCGTCCGCTCAAAACGTTGAGTTTGTCCGGTTCGTATACCTATGTCAACGAGAATACGGATCGCGATATTTCGGTCGCGGGGTTCTGGAAGATTCTCGGAGTGCCGGCCCATACGGCGTCATTTGTCGCCACCAAATACTGGGGGAGGAAACTGGACACTACGTTCACGCTATTCCGTAGCGGCGGGTACTACATGTCGTTCTTTGCCGGCACGCGGTCGCGGGCATTCGAATTCCCCGGCTTCAGCAGAGGCACGCTGGTTGCAAGCTACCGGCTTTGGGAAAACGAGCGGCGCTCGGTGCGGCTGTACGGGAAGGCTGATAATGTGTTCAATCAGCGCTATTACCAAAATGGATGGCTGGCGGCACAGGGCACTATGGTCGTAGGGTTCGGTTATGGATTCTGACCGATGACGCGACGTTTCATTCCGGGGATTTTGTTGGCGGTGGCGGCGTTCGCGCAGCCGGCGCGTATTGTGTCCACCTCGCCGAGCATTACCGAGACGCTGTTTGCGCTTGGTTTGGGAGACCGCGTCGTCGGCGTTTCGTCGTACTGCCACTATCCGCCCGCGGTGCTGCGGATTGCGAAGATCGGGAGTTTTATCAAACCCGATGCGGAGAAGATTGCGATGCTGCGTCCGGACCTGGTGGTTGTGCAGCGGGCGAAATCGCCGATGCCGCTGCCGGGCAAGCTGGCGGCGCTCGGCATACGGTATGTGGAAGTGGAACCCGGATCGCTGGCGCAGGTGTATACGCTGATTCAGGACATTGGGCGCGCTACCGGCGTGGAGACACGGGCGACGAGCCTGATCGCTTCGATCCGCGGGCGGCTGGACGCGGTTCGCGCGGAATCGCAGTCGGCGTATAAACCGACGGTGCTGCTGATTGTGGGGCGCGATCCGGGACTGCTCACGAATCTGGTGGGCGTGGGTCCAGGCGCCTATCTCGACGAGCTGATCGGGATCGCGGGCGGGAGAAACATGCTGGCGGATTCGAAGGTGGAGTATCCGCACATTTCGATGGAGACCGTGCTGCACGCCGATCCCGATGTTATTCTGGACGCCGGCGCCATGGGCACTACGCAGAACGACGGGTCCAAGGGGGAGGAGGAGCTCAAACAGCCGTGGATGCAGCGCCGTGAACTCAAAGCGGTGCGCAACGGGAGAGTGTTTGGATTGACGTCGGAGAGCCTGGTGGTGCCGGGACCGAGGGTGGTGGAGGCCGTGGAGTTGATGAGAAAGCGAATTCGGGAGGCGCAACCGCGGCCGTGAGCGCCCTGGTGGAAGCGAGCGACATCGCATTCGCCTATGGAACGAATGTGGTGCTGAAATCGGTCGGATTCTCGGCGAATTCAGGCGAGTTTGTGGCGCTGCTCGGCCTCAATGGCGCGGGCAAGAGCACGGTGCTGGATATTCTGGCCGGACTGCGAACGGCGGACTCCGGCTCCGTACAGATGGACGGACGCGAATTGAAGCTGTGGCGCGCACGCGAGCGGGCACGGTGGATCGGTCACCTGCCGCAGGGTATCCGCAGCGAACTTCCGTTCACGGTGGAGCAGATTGTGCTGATGGGACGGTATGCGCACGCGGACCGATGGTTGGACTCCGAAGAGGATGTGCAGCATGCGGTGCGGGCCATGGAGGTCATGCAGTGTCTGGCTTACCGGCATCGCTCGTACTATACGTTGAGCGGCGGCGAGCGCCAGCGGGTGCTGCTGGCCGCGTGCCTGGCGCAGGAGCCGAAGGTGCTGCTGTTTGATGAGCCATCGACTTATCTGGATGTGCAGCAACAATTGCAGTGCTTCTCCACGTTGACGAAGCTGGCGGAGGCGGGCGCTTTGTGTGTCGCGGTGACTCACGATTTGAACCTCGCGCTGGCGCACTGCACGCGGCTGATGGTGCTGCACGACGGGCGCATCGCGGCGGACACTCCGGTGGTGACGGCGGCTCACGATGCGGCTTGGCTCTCGCTGCTCTCGCCGCGCCTGCGCCTGGTGGAGACGCCTGAAGGCAGGCCGTGGGTCGTGTATCGATGAAGGCGTCGCGCGCTTCGGCCGGTTCGTTCAAGTGGATTTCGGGCTGCGCGGTTCTGTTTGTGGTGGCGGCCGTGGTGTTGCCCGTAGTTGGTCCCACGGGAATCGATATGGGGCGCGTCTTCGCCAAGGCGGCGCCGGACTACGGCATCTTCGTGGAATTGCGCATTACGCGGGTCCTGCTCGGACTGCTGGCGGGCGGGGCGCTGGCGATGGGCGGCGGGTTGTTCCAGGCGATGCTGCGGGATTCACTGGCGACTCCGTACACGCTCGGCGTGTCGGCCGGCGCGGCGCTGGGAGCGGTGGTGGTGCTGGCTCTCGATCTGGAGCACATCCTCGGCTTTCCCGCGTTGTGGCTGGGCTCGATTTTGGGCGCGGGGGCGGTGCTTGTGATGGTGGCGGGCGCGTCTTGGAAGGGCGGGCATCTGTCGAGCGTGCGGTTGCTGCTCACGGGCATCTCGCTCAACAGTATCTGCTCGGCGTTTATTTTGCTGATCTACGGGGTGGTGCGCGAGCGGCGCTCGTTTTCGATCACGCAGTGGCTGCTAGGGAGTGTCGATTCGGTGAGCTACACGGCGCTGATCGCGTTTGCGGTGGCGGCGGGGCTCTCGTCCGCAGTCCTGCTGCGACAGGCTCGCGCGTGGAATTTGATTGCGATTGGGGAAACGTGGGCGGCGTCCCGCGGCGTGGATTTGCAGCGCGTGATGCTGACGGGGTACATTTGCGGGTCGGTGCTGACGGCGGGGGCGATTGCGCTGACCGGACCGATTGGATTTGTGGGGCTGATCGTCCCGCATCTGGTGCGGTCTCGCATCAGTCCAGACAACCGGCTTCTGCTGCCGTGCTCGTTCCTGCTCGGCGGGGTGCTGCTGGCCGGGTGCGATGCGATCGGGCGGGTGGTGCTGGCTCCGGCCGAGTTGCCGGCGGGCGCGGTGATGGCGGTGGTCGGCGGACCTTACCTGGTGTGGGTGGTGCGGAGGAGATTCTAGCAGTGGGTAAGCCGATCTTTGTCGGCGGTACGTCGTCGCACGCGGGGAAGAGTTGGATGGCGACGGCGATCTGCGCTTGGCTACGACGCCGGGGTGTGCGCGTGGCTCCGTTCAAGGCTCAGAACATGTCGAACAACTCTTACCCTTGCCGGGCGGGAGGCGAGATTGGCCGTGCGCAGGCCGCCCAGGCGTGGGCGTGCGGATTGGAACCGGAACCTGCGATGAATCCGATTCTGCTGAAGCCGAACTCCGACGGGGGGAGTCAGGTGGTTGTCCACGGGAAGGTCTGGAAGACGCTTCCGGCGCGCGCTTACTATGAGGAGTTCGATTTTCTGCTGCAGGAAGTGATGCAGTCTTACTACGACCTGGCTTCGCGATTCGATGTGATTGTTATGGAAGGCGCGGGGAGCGTGACGGAGTTGAATCTGCGGCAAATCGATTTGGTCAATCTCGGGTTGGTTACGCGTTTGTCGGCGCCTTGGCTGCTGGTGGCGGATATCGAACGCGGGGGCGTGTTCGCTTCCGTGATTGGCACGGTCGGTCTGTTGACTGCCGAGGAACGCGGGTTGCTGCGGGCGTTCGCGGTGAACAAGTTCAGGGGCGATCTGTCGCTGTTTGAAGAGGGAAAGCGGATTCTGGAGGAGCGTACGGGGAGTCCTTGTCTGGGGGTGTTTCCTTACGCGAACGGGATCGAGTTGGACGATGAGGATAGCTTGAGCGTTCCCGCGTCTTCGATGGCGTCGGCGTCGGATGCGGGGCAGAGATGTGCGATCGTGCGATTCCCGAGGATTTCTAATACTACGGACTTTCGCTTGCTCAAGGGGGCGAGTTGGATTAGCGCGCCCTCGGACGAGCGGTTCGATTTTATTTTCCTGCCGGGGACTAAGAATACTGTCGCGGATCTGGAGTGGCTTCGGGAGCGGGGACTGGCCGAGTGGATTTGCTCGGAGCACCGGCGAGGGGCTGTCGTGATCGGCGTGTGCGGAGGTTATCAGATGCTGGGTGAACGCATCTGCGATCCTTACGGCATGGAATCTGGTTGCGAGGAGATTAGCGGACTTGGTCTGCTTCCGATTCAGACGGAATTGCGGCGGGAGAAGACTACGCGGGTGGTCGGGGCGACGACGTGCGGGGGACATTCGTTTTCCGCTTACGAGATTCATCTTGGGGAGACTCGGGGGATGGGTCCCGATGCGGTTCCCTTCGCTTTGCTCGATGACGGTACTCCGGAGGGACTGCGCGGCGACAGGGTGGTTGGCACGTATTTGCACGGGGCGCTGGAGGATTCGGGTGTGTTGGCGGAGATTGGGATTGTTAGTGCAGTCGCGGGCGCGCCGAGATACGAGCTTTTGGCGGATTGGTTCGCTCCTTGTGGCAGGGCTTTTGAGGAGATGTTTCTTTAGGATGATGTTTCGCTTGCGGGCGCGGCTCGGCTATCGTGGGCGCCCGGGCGTCGAGATGAGTCTCGACGCGGCACGCAGGAGTGCGTAATGCCGCAAAGTTTTTGAAGTAGGGCGTCCATGAATTACTCCTTGCGCCGAGGATAGGATTGCGGTTTTGGCCAGACCGCACGCGGGTAGGATGGGCGTTTTCGAGTGCGTTTAGGTAGTCTGGCTTGGCGGACATAATGCAGGAGTCGATCCGTGATGGCTTGGCATTCCTCCGGGGTTTGGGCGGCGGCAAGGAGCGGAGCAAAGGCCTGTATCAGGTGGCACACGCGGCTAAAACTAAAGCTGCGTGGCGGCAGGCCCGCCTGTTGGGCGGCGAGGTAGATGACGGCGCGGATGAGGTTGTACGCAGCCATGGCCAGGTCGAGTTCCTTGGCCACCATCTCTGGGGTAGTGCAGCGGAGTTGCTCTAAGTGTAGAGTACCCTTCAAGGTGCGCAGGTCGGTCTCGACTCCCCAACGCTGTCCGTAAACCTCCAGAATCTGCGTGGGGGTGGCATTCCATGAGGTGAATAGAGCCAGTAAGAATGGCGTGGGGCCGTTGGAAGGTTGCACCAGGCAGACCAGCAGGCGTCCATGCACGCAGGCATTTTGGGGCAGATGGGGATGACGGCTACGGTCCCATCGACTAGGTTTCCAGGTGATGGGTAGATCTATACCATCCTGCAACGGTCGGCCTGCCAAGGGAATCGCGCGTTGTGCAGTCAAGCGCAGCAGCACCGCGTGTCCTCGTTGTTGGGCTGCATAGGCCACAGAAAAGACCCCGAAATTGGAGTCGCCCATCACCAGGGACGCCTCCGGCAGTCGCTCAATGGCAGCTTCCAATAATTGCTGTTCACTGACCGCCTGCGGGCCATTCAGTGGTCCCCATTGAGGGCGTAGAGCGAGCCCGGTTTGCAGATCGTGTGCCACCAACATGCGCAGCAAGGGCCAATGCGAAGAGTTGTGTTGATTCGATCCTGGGGGGTAGGCGCGACGCAAAGCTTCGGTAGGAGGCAATTCGACCGAGGTGCCATCGAAGATAAAGGCAGGCCGATCCAGCGACGGCAAGTAGCCGCGGGTTTCGGCCGTTAACTGTTGAAAGATGTGATCACAGCAGGATTCCACTACGACAGACGGCAACTGTTGCCTGGCCGTATTATAGGCTGCGGTATTGCCGGACAGGGAAGCTTGGTTGTTCTGACAGTCGAGAAGTCGTTTACAGGGATTAGGCCAAAAACTGGCGGGTAAGCCAGGGAGTAATTCGGAGACCGCCCGATCCAGGGGTGTATGGCCCTGAACCCACTGGGAGATCATGAGCCACACGACTACAGCCAGAGTGTAGACGCGATTATTTTGGTGCAAATCGTTCTGGCGACAGAGGTGATCCCAAAAGGAAGCGGGTAGCAGCCGCTGGTACAGGGAGAGCGCGCCGGCGTTCCAAAGCTGTGGGTCGGAAGGGTGTAGGCAAGAGCTTGACATTGTCCTACAGTATTATTACCGTAGGACGGAGAGTCTTGCGAGAAGTTTCATGTCCAAAGCGAAGACATCGTCCTCCCCAGCGGATCGCCAAACGCAGCGCTTCGCCCAACTTCGCCAGCAACTCCAGGAGTTGTCCTATTTCTGCAAGGGAACGGTTCTAGAAAGAAGGATGAAATGCGGTCAGCCCAATTGCGCTTGTCACAAAGACGATTCCAGGCGTCACGGGCCCTACTGGGAATGGACCTACAAAGCTCAGGGCAAGACCGTCAATGTAAAGCTCACCCCGGAGGCCGGCCCACTCTACCGGACGGCCTCGAAGGAATACCGTAGGCTGAAGTCGCTGCTCACTCGTCTGGAGCGTGTCTCGCGCACCGCTCTGGCCGTTCAGGCCAAGGAGTCAAAAGCCCGTTCGCCATCGTGACTTTCACGCCCCTTCCCTCCAGAAACAAAAACTTTGCGGCATTACGCAGGAGTGCGTGCGCCACGGTTTGTTAGGCGGACAGAATGGCGGCGGGGGTCCAGGCGGGGGATGGGAGAATGCGGAGGTTCGGGGCGGACGAGTGGGCCGCTTGGACTGCTTCGACCGACAGGCGGCTGCCGGATCCGTCGATCGCTCCGGCTAGGGTCACTTGACGCGGCGCGAGCGCGGCAGTCAACTCGGGCAGGTCGGTGTGGGCCAGCAGGTTCGGGACGAAATTGCCGAAGGGGTATTTGTAGATTTCCGTTTCGACGATGGAGCGGAAAGAGATTAAGCCGTCCGCCAGATAGAGGCTGTCGATGGCGGGTTCGAGGGCGGCGGCAAACTGGGCGGATACGGTAAGGATGCCTCGCGCGGCCAGGATTATACGCGGCGCACGCGCCCTCAGGCCTTGAACGATGGACAGGATGTCGGTGACTCGCTGGCCGGCTAGCGGTTTGCCTAGAATGAGCGCAGACCAGGCGTAATCCTCCTCGCTGTTGTGAGGTCTGGCGTGGCGCTCGGCGCCGCGGCCGAACTCGGGAGTCATGTCGCCGATGCCACGCAGGTCGGGCGCGCAGACGATGTAGCCTTCGGCCGCCATGCGATTATAGAGTCCGGATTCGTGCCACGCATTCCTACCGCCGGGCTCGAGAATGATGACGAGCGCCTTTGCAGGGCCTGCTGCCTTGGGCCGATACAGCCAGGCAGGCACCCACACTTTGGGCGCGGCGGGGAACTCCACTGCGTCTACCAGGGTCTGGTGATACGTGGCGCGACCTACGGTAATGGGGCTCGGGGCGGCGGGAGGCCGATCGACAGCCAGGAGCGTTGCGAGGTCTGCCGGTGTTTTCGCCAGGGTTCGTTTCCGGTTGAGTGTGAACGGCGTTTCGCCGTGGAAGGACTGTACGACGCTCCCGTTGGGCGCGACAAACAGGGTCTCTTCCGTCTCAGCTTGCACGAGAGGCTCTTCGCTGAGGGGTTGGGATGTACCTCTCAGCCAGCGCTCGAACCAGTTGTACATCTGCATGCGGAGATCGAGACTGAAGCCGTGGGGCAGCGGCGTACCGAACCACGCGATGCGATCGGGATGGCCAAGCGTCCGGTAGACGCGCTGCAGTTTTTGAAATTCCTCAGTTCCGCTGGTGAGGTAGTTCGGCGAGTAAGTGCCGAAGGAGTCGCGCTGGCTCACCATGACCAAGAGGGGCTTGGGCGCGATGGGATAGAGGAGGTCCCAACGGTCGAACCCGGCCGGCGCGGACGCAACCAGATTCTGTTCGGCATCGTCGGTGGAGCCGGGGGGATTGAAATTGGCGCAGGCGAAGTTTTCGGTGATGCCAGAGGAGACCACGGCGGCGGCGAGGCGATCGTCGACGGCGGCGAGCAACATGGTGGTGGTGCCTCCGCCGGATTGGCCCGTCGCGGCGAGACGTTTGGGGTCCACTAGAGGATGCGAGGCCAGGTAATCCAGGCTGCGGATCGCATCCCAGGTCTGCAGGCGGGTACTGGTAATGCCCTTGAGCAGCATCTGACGGCCGGGGAAGGTGTGCTCCTCATCGGCGCCGAGACGGCTGAGCGACGGCTTTCGGCCCGGATAATAAGTGCGTTCGCCTTGTCCCATCGGGTCGAAGCCGAGCACGAGGTAGCCGAGGCCTGCGAGCGTCTGGCAGCAGAGCTGGTAGGTGGCATCCGCCTTTCCGTTGGTGGTGTGGCCCATCTGGTACAACACTCCGGGATAGGGTGGGCGGCCCACGGTGGGGATGTACAGGGTGCCGGAGATGTGAAAGTCCGGCTGGCTTTCGTAGACGACTTTTTCGACGCGATACTTTGGGCGTTCAAACGAGCCTACGGTTCGAGCATGGAGCGGCGTGCGTTCCGGCATTCCGCCGACGAGTGTCCAGAACGTTTCGGTGGTCCAGCGCTGCCGCTCGCGTATGGCGGCCGGCGTGGTGAGGCTGGCGATGGCGCGATTGCGAGATTGATATGCCCGCTCCGCGAGGTCGCGGAGATAGTCCGGGAGGCAGCGCGAGTAGTCCCGATAGATGATAGCGGGAGCGCCCTGCTGTGCACCGGCACGCCTGCGCAAGAGACCGCCCATAGCGGCCAGTGCCAAAATTTCGCGCCGGCTCGTCATAGTTCACTCAGGGGAGTGCGTGGGCCACGTGCTACCTGCCTTTCGCATCAGTTCAGTTTAGTAACGATTGGTAGACGACGTTGGGGAATTTCTGCTGGATGTCGGTTGTGCTGGGCATCAGTTGAAGCATCAGAACCACCACCAGATGGCCGATGCGGTCTACTTCGTAAGTAGTGCCGTATGCGCCTCCCCAACCGAAGGCACCCACTCCGGACATTCCCTTGGCGCCGTAGTGATCCACGGTTTCGAAACCGAAGCCGAAGCCCAGCCCCGTGGTCGAGTGCAGGAGGCCACTCTGGTTGGTGGTCATCAGGTCCACGGTGCGCGGCGCGAGGACGCGTACACCATCGAGTGCACCGCCCCTGCGGATCATTTCGAGGAAACGGGCGTAGTCGCGGGCCGTGGAAAGCAGTCCGGCGCCGCCCGCGAAGCTCTTCCTGGGGCCCTCGATGTAGTGTCCCTGTCCTTTGGAACCTTCGGGGGCCCGCACGATGGTTCCCCCGGCGCCGCTCGCGTAGACCGCTGCCAGGCGCTCGCGTTGGGCGGGCGGGAGGAAGAAGCCGGTATCCTTCAGGCCCAACGGTCCGGTGATCCGGGTGCGGATGAACTCGTCGAGCGGCATGCCCGAGGCTTTCTCCACCACACAGCCGAGTATGTCTGTGTTGTAACCATAAACAAAAGCCTCTCCCGGCTGAGCGACAAAGGGTAGGGTGCCCAAGCGCTCCATGGTTTCGCATACCGGCTCAGATTTGTCCGCCGTGTACCAGCCATTGCCGGCCGCCGGACCGAGACCCTTCGCTTCGTAGAGGGACGCCACCAGCGGTTCCGTGCCGTAGGAAATGCCGGCCGTGTGCGTCAACAGATCGCGGATGGTTATGGCTCGCTTGGCGGGAACCGTGGTGACACCGGCATCGGTTTTGACCGCCACCGTAGTCTTGGCGAAGGTGGGAATGAAATGACTCACCGGTTCGGTGATGCCGATCTTGCCTTCCTCCATCAGGGCCAGGACCGCGGTGCTGGTGATGGCTTTGGATTGCGACGCGATACGGAAAATGGTGTCCGTCTTCATCTTGCGGCCGGCTTCCTTGTCGCTCCAACCGACGGCGCGCTCGTACACCGGGTTCCCATCGCGGAGCACTAACGCCACCGCGCCACTGATCTGGTTGTCATCCACGTACTTCTGAAGGAAACTGTCCAGGCGTTTCAGCCGTTCGGCCGACAGGCCGGGAGTGACCTCCGCGGCCTTCCGCGCCGGCGGTTGAGCGCAAACCACGGCTCCAAACAAAGTCAACGTCGCGCTCAAACCCGCAATCAGAAAGGGGGACCGCATCGGCTCATTACCTCCAAGAAATGCCGCTGACGGCGGCGAACTCGATTCTACCCCCCGGCACACTTATCGTCAAAGGAATCGACAGAAAAACAGAGGTAATACGGAGATTCCTATTTACACGCCGCGACAAACTGCTTGAGCCATTCCAGGAGTTCGGTGGCTTTGCCAGGAGAATCCGCTTCGACAGTAAGGCGCAATACGGGCTCGGTACCGGAAAAGCGTAAGAGCACCCAGTTGTCGTTCTCCAGGTAAAGCTTGGTGCCATCCATGTGGGAGATTCTGACTACCGGGTAAGAGGCGGCACGGCTGCCGGGGGCCTCGCGCATTGCCCGGGGCAGCGCGACACGCATTTCCGGAGTCGCGGGCCAGGCTTCCTCGGCGCTGTACAACCTGCCGGTCAAGGCATACACGGTCTCGCGCAACTGCGAGATCTTCTTGCCGGTGCGGGCCAGCATTTCCACCACCAGAGCGGAAGCGAAAATGCCGTCTTTCCCCAGAATGTGGCCGCGAATGGTCAGCCCGCCGGACGATTCGCCCCCCAGCAGCGCATCGTGTTTCACCATAGTTTCGACGATGTGCTTGAACCCTACAGGGACTTCATAGCACTCCTCGTGCAGCGCGTGCGCAAGCCGGTCGAGGAGGTGGGTGGTTGACAGATTGCGCACGACGCCACCGCGTTCGCCGCGCACCTCATGTACATACCAGTAGAGCAACAGCAGGACATCGTTGATGGATATGTACTCGCCCAGTTCATCCACAATCGCGATGCGGTCGGCGTCTCCATCCATCGCCAGACCCAGGTCGTAGCCGTCATCGTGCATGGTCGAGGTGAGCAGTCGCAGCGCCTCCGGGTTGGGCGCGGGCGAACGACCGCCGAACAGAGGATTGTGGCGCTCGTGAATGAACGTCACCCGGCAACGCGCTTCGGTCAGGACCGTGCCCAGGGTGAGTTGCCCGACCCCGTACATCGGGTCCACGATCACCTTGAGCCCGGCATTGCGGATGGCCTGAAGATCGATCAATCTCTCGACGGCGTCCACGTACTGGTTGGTGAAGTCGCCCGTTTGTACGATGCCGGCGTTGAGCGCTACGTCCAATTCCAGCTTGATGACTTCGTCGGCGGTGAGCGCGTTGGTCTCGGCTTCAATCTGCCGGGTTTCATGGTCCAGAAGCAACGACCCGTCGCCGTGGAAAACCTTCAGGCCGTTCCATTCCGGTGGATTGTGGCTGGCGGTGAAAGCCAGTCCGTAGGCCGAACCGAGGTGCGCGGTGGCAAAGGTGATCAGCGGGGTGGGTGCATCCTCGGCCAACAGAATGGCGGCGATGTTGTTGCCGGCGAAAACCTCAGCCGCGGCTTCGGCGGCTTGCCTGGAAAGGAAACGGCGGTCGTAGCCGACGATCACGCCGCGCTTTTCCTGGCCGCGGCGAGTGATTTCGTTGGCGAGCGCCTGGCACAACCGGCGAACATTGTGCATCGTAAAACCTTCGCCGATGATGGCGCGCCAGCCGCCGGTGCCGAAGGTGACCAGGTTCTGCTCTTCCTGGCGGCGTGGACGGAAAATTCGCTTCTCGAGAATGAACTCCGCGTGGGCCAGGTCTTCGAGCGTGTTGATGCCCTGGACTTCATCCTGGTCGTACAGTTGGTAACTATCCACGCGAAGACCCGAGCGGATGAGTTCGTGTACGCAATCCGTGAGACGGTATTGGCCATCGCGAGGGGAGGGAGAAAGCCTGCGCAGGGCAGCGAAGATGGCTGCCGCATCGACCACGTAAGCTCCCAGGTTCCGCTCGCGAATCTCGCGCACTTCCTCCAGCGCCTCGTCCTCTTCGATGACGTCCAGCATCTGGCCGCCGGCATTGCGAATGATACGGCCGTACGGCAGCGGGAGGTCCAGTTTGGCCGCAAGCAGTGTAAGGTGCGATTGCTTCAGATGGTGCCGGTTGACGAGGCCGCGAATCGATCCCGGCCGGAAGAGGGGCGTATCGCCGTAAAGGACCAGCAGATTGCCGCTGAAATTTTCCAAAAGCGACGCCGCCTGCAATACTGCGTGGGCGGTACCGAGAGACTCTTCCTGGCAGACGTAGTGATAGCCCGCGCCCAGGCGCTCGCGCACTTCCTGCTGCCGGTATCCGACGACCACATAGATGTGCTCGATGGGTACGAGCTGAAGCGCATTCTGGATTACGTGTTCCAGAACGCTGCGGTCGCCCAGGGGTTGCAGAATCAGAGGACGGCCATCCTCAGTGATCGCATCCTTGCCGGCGGCAAGGATGATCGCTCTTAGATCGGGACGCCGATCGACGATCGGAGGAGATGTCATATATTTGGATGCTTGAATTTGGGATTCTGGGAAACGCCTACTCCAGCATAGAACCGTTCCAGCGGGCGGAGGGAAGCGCGAGCACAAGCGAAGCGGTCAGCCGTAGAGTAAAACTGGATTATGAGTTTGACGGTGGCTACCCATGTGTACGGCAGGGCTCGTGTTCAGATCTACGCATCCCAGGATGCGCTGGGAGAGTCTGCCGCGCAGCAGGCGGCTGGGTTGATTCACGACGCCATCGCGCAGTCTGGCCGCGCGAGAATCGTGATTGCCACAGGAAACTCACAGTTGGCCCTGATGGACGCCTTGGTTCGCCAGCAAGGCGTCGAGTGGAACAGAGTGGACGTCTTTCACATGGATGAGTACGTGGGTATTTCGCGCGAGCATCCGGCGAGCTTTCGGAAATGGGTGCGAACCCGCGTGGAAGAAAAGGTTCGCCCCGGCAGCATGGAGTATCTCGAAGGCGACGCCCCGGACCTGGAGGCGGAAATGGCGCGCTACACGCGATTGCTCTCCGCGGGCCCGATCGACCTGGCGTTTGTGGGGATCGGCGAGAACGGGCATATCGCGTTCAACGATCCGGCGGTCGCGGATTTCGCAGATGCCCGGATGGTGAAGCGCGTCGTCCTGGACCTGGACTGCCGGCGCCAGCAGGTGGGCGAAGGTCATTTCGAAAATATGGATGCGGTGCCGCGCGAAGCGCTCACGCTGACTTGTCCGGCCTTGTTTCGTGCGCGGTCCTGGATTTGTTCGGTGCCTGAGGCTCGCAAGGCGAAGGCAGTGCGGAGCGCTCTGGAAGGCCCGATTTCGACGGTCTGTCCAGGTTCGCTGGTGCGCACCCACCCAAACGCAACGGTCTATCTCGATACCGAGTCCTCGGCGCTGCTGGCTCTCACGCCGGCGAAGGCTCGGTAGACGGCAGGCACAACGTCTGCCCCGTGCATTGCGGAAGGCGGGGCAACCCGGTAGGCTGGAATGCGGATCTCTGGAATGCGGATCTAAGGAGACTATTAATGTTGGGATCGTCTATCAAATTGAATAAGGACCTGTGGGCCAAAGTGAAAAAGTGCGCGGATGCCGGCGGCTACAGTTCGCCGCAGGAATTCGTCGAGCACGTTCTCGAAAAGGAACTCGCCAAAATCGAGACTTCGGCATCCGACGAAGAGATCGCGAAAAAGCTACAGGGACTAGGCTATCTGGATTAAATGAGGCTACCGGGTCCTCAACTATGCCGGTCGACCGATTTCCTGAATCAGAAGATTATAGACTGACGAGGCATACACCATGAACCGATTCGCTCTATCGATGACCGCGGCGGCACTATTGATGCTGCCCGCGGTCTACGCTCAACAGGCTGCTCCGGGACGAGGTGCCGCGGCGCCCCGTCCGGTTTCCCCCGAGATCCATGCCGACCGCACCGTGACGTTCCGCCTGTTTGCCCCCAAGGCTAACGAGGTTACCTTGAACGGAAGTTGGGAGGGAGCGCGCGACATCAAAATGATGAAGGACGACCAGGGAATCTGGTCGGTAACCCAGGGACCGCTCGGCGCCCAACTGTGGGGCTACTGGTACCTGGTGGACGGCGTCAAGGCTCTCGACCCGGGCAATGGAGAGACGCAGCGCGACGGCTCCCGTATTGACAACTTACTCATGATCTCCGGCGCCGCGTCGGATCTGTGGGACTTCAAGGACGTCCCACACGGGACCATTCAAGCCGTTTGGTACCCCTCGCCCACTTTGAAACAGGATCGCCGCCGCATGTATATCTACACGCCTCCCGGCTACGAGGCCAATCAGACTCGTTATCCCGTGCTCTACCTGCTGCACGGAGGCGGCGGAGATGAAGACGCGTGGGTCACGATGGGGCGCGCTAACGTGATTCTGGATAACCTGATTGCCGCGGGCAAAGCAAAGCCAATGATCGTAGTCATGCCCAATGGCAACGCGACCCAGACGGTATCTCAGGGGTACGCATACGGTCCCACGCCCGCACCTCAAGCGGTTCAGGCCCCTGCTCCGCCTCCGCTTCAGGCGGCGGCAGGAGCGGGACGCGGCGGCGGCGCTCCGCGTCCGCCCCAGCCCTATGCAGGGTCCTACCCCGAAAGCCTGGTGAAAGACGTGATCCCCTTCGTGGAAAAGACCTACCGCGTAGTCGCGAACCCAAATAGCCGCGCGATCGCCGGCCTTTCGATGGGCGGCGGCCACACCTTGCTGGCGACCAACAATAATCCCGGTGTGTTCGGCTACATCGGCGTATTCAGCTCCGGACCACGCACTGTCGACGAGACCTACGAAAAGCAGCTGGAGGCGGTGAAAGCCGGCGGAGTGAAATTCTACTGGACCGGCGCGGGCACCACCGACATGGCTCGCGAAGGCACCATGAACCTTCACTCGCTGCTCGAAAAGCACGGGTTCAAGACATCCTACAAGGAGATCCCGGGATCGCATTACTGGTTCCTGTGGCGCGATTTCCTCGGCGACTTCGGCTCGATTCTGTTCCGCTAATTGTGAAATGAAGAGAGGCAAGGTGAATAGGCGAGGTTTTCTACGGGCCTCGGCGATAGGAGGGGCGGCGGCCTCGGTTTCCCTGGCCGCACCACCGCAAACTTCCGGCGCATCCGCGCGCGATGTGACTCGCCGCCTGGCGGCATGGGCGGTTACATCACGAAAGGAGGACGTGCCGTCTGCGATTCGGCACGAGGCTCTGCGTACCGTCTTGAACTGGACGGGGTGCGCGGTGGGCGGAAGCCGGCACGAAACAGTCGAGATCGCGATTCGCGCGCTGAAGCCCTTTAGCGGGCCGGCGCAAGCATCGGTGCTCGGCCGCAAAGATCGTTTGGACGTCCTGAACGCGTCCTTGATGAACGGCATCAGCTCGCACATTTTCGATTTCGACGATACCGACTTGCGCACTATTGTCCATCCGGCCGGACCGGTCGCTCCGGCCCTGCTGGCGCTCGCCGAGTACCGGCCGTTCACCGGAGCCGATTTCCTGCATGCGCTCATCGTCGGCGTGGAAGTGGAGTGTCGCATTGCCAACGCCGTGTATCCGCAGCATTACGACGTCGGATGGCACATCACCGGAACCGTGGGGCCATTCGGCGCCGCAGCCGCTGCCGGCAAAGTGCTGGGGCTGTCGGAACAGCAGATGGTCTGGGCACTTGGGCTCGCGGCCACGCAACCAGTGGGGCTCCGCGAGATGTTCGGCACCATGACCAAGAGCTTTCATCCCGGCAGGGCCTCGCAGAACGGGCTCATGGCGGCGCTTCTGGCGGGGCAGAACTTTACGAGTTCCGATCAACCGCTCGAGGCGGCGCGCGGCTGGGCGAATGTCTTAAGCACGGCGCGAAATTACCGGGCGATTACGGATAAGCTCGGCGGTCAGTATCAGATCGCGTTCAATAGCTACAAGCCGTTTCCTTGCGGCGTGGTGATTCATCCGGCGATCGATGGTTCTCTGCAACTGCGCTCGGAGAACCATTTGACCGCCGATCAAATCGACCGCATCGATTTGCGCGTGCATCCGCTGGTACTCGAACTTACGGGCAAGAAGGCGCCGCGGACGGGACTCGAAAGCAAGTTCAGCGTCTATCACGCCGTGGCGGCGGCGATGGTTTACGGGCGCGTGGGAGAAACGGCGTTCAGCGATGGGGCGGCGCGCGAACCGGCTGTGATCGCGCTGGGTGAACGCGTCAGCGCCACGGTGGATCAGGCTATTGGCGAAGACCAGGTGCGCATTGCAATTGTGCTGAAGGACGGCCGGCGACTGGATAAGTTCATCGAGCACGCGATCGGCAGCGCCAGGAATCCGATGACCGATACGCAGCTGGAAGCTAAGTTCAGGAGCCTGGCGGGAGGCATTTTACTGGCCGACCGGGTGGAGCGGCTCATCGACTTCTGCTGGAATCTGGAACACGCGGCGGATGCGGGGCAATTGGCGCGGCTGGCTTCGGGTTAACGCAGAGCTTATGCCACGAATGCCTCCGAGGATGGGGTCGAAGCACGACAGGGTCGAAAAACCCCGGCGACATTTCGCTGTCTTGAGGGGCCGGGCGTCGACAAGAGTGTCGACGCGGCACGCAAGAGTGCGTGCGCCACGACGGCCGGCTCAGTTTTTCATGAAGTTTCGCGGGCGGAACGCCCATCCCAACAGACCACGAAAAGCGATGGTCTGTCCCACAACGGACGGGTTAACGCGAATTGCCCGGTTATTGGGTTTGATGTATACTCCGACCATCTGGGGTCTGCATGTCGACGACAGTAGATTTCTCGAGGGAAAACAAAGAATTGCAAAACATCCTGGCGTCCGGTGTATTCGACCGGTCTCCGATGTTGGCTCAACTGCTGAAGTACGTTTGCACAAAGCATTTTGACGGGTCGTCGGAGGGTATCAAAGAATACAGCATTGCAGTAGACGTGCTCGGGCGCTCTACTGACTTTGACCCCAAGAAGGACTCGATCATTCGCGTTCAATTCCACCGCCTGCGTGAAAAGCTGAATGAATTTTATGCAAACGGGGGAGCGAATCACGCCGTCCAGATCCTGATCCCACACGGGCACTATGCCCCACAATTCTTGTATCGCGAAGATGTGTCCGGGAATGAGCAGCCAAGCGAGCCGGCTCCCGTCGAAATGGTCCCAGCCATTTTGCCCGCGCGCGTGCCTGCAGGGAAGATGTACCTCCGCACTCTGGGACTGGCGGCGGCCGCCTTCGCAATTCTGGGCGCGGTAGCATTCTCGCTCGGCGCCGGAAGCGCTTGGCGGAAGAGGCCGGACAATTCGACTATTGCGACACCCGTGGGCGAAACCGTGCGCATCCTGGCCGGGCTGGCGGATGGAAACTACACCGACGGATATGGCCATGTGTGGGTGAGCGACAGATTTTTCCACGGTGGCTCGGTAGCGACATCCGGCAATCATCCGGTCTGGGGGACTCGAGACGCCCGGCTGTACCAAAGCTGGCGCCAAGGGGCATTCTCGTACGACATACCTGCGAAGCCAGGCGATTACGAGGTGCGGCTGTACTTTGCGGAGACGTACTTCGGAGACGGCAACGCCGCGGGATATGGCGGCGAGAACACACGCTTTTTTGACATCTCGATCAATGGCGTTACGGTAAAGAGGCACTTGAGCGTGGCCGGCGAAGGGGGAGTGAACGTCGCGGTAGTGAAGGTCTTCCAGGACGTTTCCCCGGCGAGCGACGGGTTCGTCCACATCGGATTTGCGAAGGCTACCAACGAGCCTTTCGTCAACGCGATTGAACTCAAGCCGGGAGTGGCGGGCAGGCTGGATCCGATCCGTTTGATCGCGCAACCCCAGGGATATACCGATTCTAACGGGCAGGTTTGGGCGTCCGACCGTCTGGCCGCCGGAGGCCAGGTAGTCACACGAACCGCTGACGTCACAGGAGCGGACGACCGGCAACTTTACGCAGGGGAACGGTTCGGCAATTTCAGTTATACGATCCCAGTCACGCCGGGCAATTACACCGTCAATCTGCATATGGCCGAGCGATGGCTCGGCCCCGGCCAACCCGGCGGGCAATCCGGCGTGGGCTCCCGTCTGTTCGATATTCTCTGTAACGGTGTGTTTCTGGAACGAAATTTCGACGTGTACGCGCGCGCCGGTGGACCGAACCGGGCGTTGACCCGCATATACCGGGGGATCGAGCCGAATCACCAAGGCAACATTGTGTTGTCGTTCGTGCCAATCAAGAACTTCGGCATCGTGAGTGCGATCGAAGTGGTTCAGGAGTAATTCCCGGGAGTGTAGCTCCAGATACATCCACGCGTCTGTAACGCCCTTTCAGGGACGGGCTAACATAGGTAACACTCGAAATCTTGCCGCGCGGCCCATGGTGGGGCTATCCTGATCTGGCATGCTCAGATTCTGGATCTCGATTTTCTGTGTAGCCGCATCTTTGAACGCGGCTGAGTTTCCAACCGCCGAGATATCGAACGGTGAAATCCGTCTGAAGATTTACTTGCCCGACGCCAAATCCGGTTTTTACCGCGCGTCTCGATTCGATTGGTCGGGTATGATCTACAGCCTGGTCTATAAAGGCCATGAATACTACGGTCCCTGGTTCCAGAGAGTCGACCCAAGCGTTCGCGACTTCACTTACGATGGCGCGGATATTGTGGCCGGCCCCTGCACTGCCGCCGTCGGTCCAGCCGAGGAGTTCGTGACAGATACGAACCAGCCGCTTGGATACGAGGAAGCGAAGCCCGGCGGAACGTTTATCAAAATCGGCGTGGGCGCACTCAGAAAATCTGACGACTCCGCCTACAATCGCTTCCATCTTTATGAAATCGTCGATCCGGGCAAGTGGAGCGTGCGAACGACTGCGGACGCCATCGAATTCACGCAGGAATTCTCGGATCCTTCTTCCGGCTACGGCTACGTCTACCGGAAGACCATCAGGCTGGCCAAGGGCAGTGCCATGCAAATCGAGCACAGCCTGCGCAATACCGGCCGGAAGCCGATTGAGACCAACGTGTACAACCACAATTTCCTACGGATCGACGGTGAAGCTCCGGGGCCGGACTATACCATTACGACGCCCTTTCAGATCAAATCCAGCCGCCCGCCGAACAAGGATCTGGCCGAAATTCGTGGCAATCGGATTGTTTATCTGAAGACTCTTACCAATCAGGATCGAGTTACGACGGCCATGCAGGGGTTCGGCGATCGCGCCAGCGACTACGACGTTCGCATCGATAACAAGAAAGCCGACGTCGGGTTGAGGATTACCGCCGATCGGCCGTTACAGAGCGAAGCCCTGTGGTCTATTCGGGCCGTGCTGGCGGTTGAACCGTTCATCCACATCGCGGCCGCACCGGATCAGGAATTCGTGTGGAAAATGACCTACAGTTACTATGCACTTACTGGTCAACGAGCAGAATTGCCGGATGCGCCGGGTAAGGCCGTTTTTGAGAAGAGCTGCACCACTTGCCACGAGGCCGCGCAAGCGATCAATATGCGCCGTACGAAAACCGAGTGGGAACGGGTCATCGACGATATGGTGGCCCGCGGCGCGAACGGTTCGGACCAGGAACTCGAGGCAATCGTGACTTATCTGACAAAGTTCTTTGGTAAGGGCAATTGAGCTCAGCCAGTCGCGTTTAACGCGGCGTTACATCTCCACCTAACCCCTGAATTAGGTGGGCGCCTTGACTCTGCCGGAAACCAGCCGCTATTCTTTGACAACGCATAGATCCTAGCTAGCCATGACACGTCAAATTTCCTACGTAATCGTCATCGCGGCGCTTTCAGTGGCATCTCCGCGGGTTGCGAGAGCCCAGACCGATTGGCCTTCTTACGGCCACGATCCCGGAAGCACCCGCTTCTCTCCACTGAAGCAAGTCAGCCTCACAAACGTATCCAAGCTCACGAGAGCGTGGACTTTTCACATGACTCCGGCGGTGGCGGAAACTTCGCCCGCACAGCCGGCAGCGGGGGCCAGAGCAGGGCGGAGACCTCGCGGCTCCGAAGCGACCCCCGTGGTTGCCGGGGGGCTGATGTACATGCCAACGCCATACAACCGGGTTGTGGCTCTGGAGCCTGAGACGGGGAAGCTGATCTGGGAATTCACAATCGACGGGGCGAATGCGTCGATGCGCGGGGTGGAATACTGGCCCGGCGACAGTTCGTCGCCGCCGGAGATCTTGTTTGGAACCACCGATGGCAAGCTGGTGGCACTCAATGCGAAGACGGGAAAGCCCGTTCCCGCATTCGGGCGCGAGGGCTTCGTGGATATGAAGCCGGGGATCGACAACGGGTTTCCGGCTGGCCAGTTTAGTCTCTCATCGCCGCCGAAGGTCTACAAGAACGTGGTCATCACTGGCGCGCGCGTACAGGAATCACCTAGCTTGGGGTTCTCCGGCGACACGCGGGGATGGGATGTGCGTACGGGAAAGCTTCTGTGGCAATTCCACTCCGTACCGCGGCCCGGCGAGGCAGGCCATGATACCTGGGCAGGGGATGGGTGGGAGAAGCGTTCCGGCACCAATGTGTGGGGCCTGATGAGCGTTGACGAAAAACTCGGAGTGGTATATCTGCCGTACGGAGCTCCGACCTACGATTTCTATGGGGCCGATCGAAAAGGCGCGAACCTGTTCGGCGACTGCCTGGTGGCGTTGGATGCGCTGACCGGTAAATTGAAGTGGTATTTCCAGGCTGTCCACCATGACACTTGGGATTACGATTTCGAAGCCGCGCCCGTACTGATGGAAGTCGCGCGCAATGGAAAGAAGATACCGGCGCTGGCCGAGGTTTCGAAACAAGGTCTCGTATATATCCTGGACCGTCGCGATGGCAAACCGATTTTCGGCATGGAAGAGCGTCCCGTGCCCAAAGGCGATGTTCCAGGCGAGGAGTATTGGCCCACGGAGCCATTTCCAGTGAAGCCGCCGCCTTTGGCGCGGATGAGCTTTAAGCCGGAAGAAATCGCCAAAGTGACGCCGGAACAGGAAAAAGTCTGCACGGAGTTGTATCACTCTGATGGCGGCCTTCACAACGACGGTCCGTTCACACGGTACGGCACTACGGGGTCAATCGTCTTCCCCGGGACCATTGGCGCCAGCAACTGGCACGGCGCATCGTACAACCCGGATTTGGGCTACCTGTTTGTCAACATCATGGAACTGGCGGATATCGGGAAGCTGGAAAAGAAACCGGAAGGATCTCCCCTGGCGTACAGCCGCTCCGGGTATGCGCGTTTCTGGAACCCGGACACTTTCTGGCCTTGCCAGGCTCCTCCATGGGGAGAGATGGCTGCGATCAACGTCAACACGGGTGACATCGCCTGGAAAGTGCCGTTCGGAATCGTAAAGGAACTGGAGAGCAAGGGGATCCATAACACCGGCGCACCTAACATCGGCGGCTCCATTGCCACCGCCGGAGGATTGGTCTTCATAGGGGCTACAAACGACCATCGGTTCCGGGCCTTCGATGGCAAAACCGGCAAGGTGGTTTGGGAAACGAACCTGGAGGCGGGAGCCTATGCCACTCCCATCACCTACAGCGGCAAGGATGGAAAACAGTACATCGTCGTCTCCGCCGGCGGCGGTAGCTACTACGACCGAACTTCCGGCGATAGCGTAATTGCGTTCGCCCTGCCATAGCAGCGGGGTTACATACAGCATTTAACAAAATCCACGGTTGTAACACGGTGTTACATGCTGCAAGTCACAGATTTCCGAAGCCTTGCTTAACCCCTGATCGTGTTGACAATCGCCAAAGAGCGGCAAATAATCGATCAACCCTGAATGTGCCCAGGCACGTTCGGTCTCGCAAGAACAATCGACCTCGGTCCGTCGGAGACCACGTCATGAGGAGGGTGCTTTGAAAGCCACGAACGCTTCATTCTGTAAATTCAGCCTCGCTCTCGCCCTGCTGCTGGCGAGCGCCGCCACTTCACTTTCAGCCCAGACGGTTTATGGATCAATTGTCGGCACCGTCACGGACGCGTCCGGCGCCGCTATAACCGGCGCCGCCATCACCCTGACAAATCTTGGGACGAACGAGGCTAGGTCGACGGTGGCGGACGATAGTGGGAACTATACGTTCGTCAATCTGTTGCCGGCCAGCTATGGGATCGGAGTCGAGAAGGCAGGCTTTAAGAAACTGGTTCGCCAGCCGATTCAGGTTGAAGTGCAGAGCGCGATCCGAATTGACTCTACGCTTCAAGTGGGCGATGCCTCGCAGACCGTGGCCGTTACGGCGGAAGCGCCGTTGGTGCAAACGCAAAACGCGACCATCGGGAACGAGGTGGACGCCCGGCAGGTGGCAGACCTCGCCCTCAACGGCAGGAATGTGTACAACCTGGTCGCGTTGACCCCCGGTGTTGTTCCTCAAGGCGGCACGACGACCGTGGGGAATGCGGCAACCGGAAATGTCAATGGCTGGGGTAATTACCAGATCGGCGGAGGCGCGGGAAACCAAAGCGCTTCTTATCTCGATGGCGCGCCGGTCAATATCTCTTATGTGAATTCGACAATTCTCGTGCCCACGCAGGATTTCGTCCAGGAATTCAGGGTTGTGACCAACGACGTCAGCCCCGAGTTTGGACGCTTTGCCGGCGGCATCATTAACATGAGCACGAAATCCGGCACGAATTCGATTCACGGAGTGCTTTACGATTACCTCCGGAACCAGGACCTTAACGCAAACACATTTTTCAACAATAAAGCCGGCCTGATACGAGGGGTGTACCAGCAAAACCAGTACGGCGCCATGGTCGCTGGGCCTGTGAAGAAGGATCGCACCTTCTATTCCCTCAGCTGGGAACAGATGGACCTGCGGCAGGCAACCACGACGACTACCACCGTACCCACAGTCGCCATGCGGACGGGGGATTTCTCCGCCAAGGGCATCCCGGCGCTCTTCGATCCGTTGACCACGGCACTGCAAGCGAATGGTGGCTATGGACGAGCGCAGTTCCCTGGCAATATCATCCCGGCAAACCGGCAGAACCCGGCCGCGCTGAATATGGAAAACCTGTTGTTCCCGCTGCCGACGAATACGGCCTTGACCAATAATTACATCGTTAGTGTCCCCAGGATTACCGATTACAACCAGTACAATGCGAGGCTCGATCACCGCTTTAGCGACCGCGATCAACTGTTTGTCCGCTTTAGCGATTGGAACCGGAACTACTCATCGAACAGCGCTTTATTGCAGACGGGGACCGGCGGTAAGTGGGCGACGACTCAAGCCGTGGTTGGGAACACTTACACGATCACGCCTACCACCATACTCGATGTTCGCGCCTCGTTCCTTCGATTTTTTGATGACACCCTGCCGCTGACTTGCTGCAATTTCGATTTTTCGCAGATTGCTCCGGCCTGGGCGCAGTACAACACTCAGGCCACGAAGCGTTTGTTGCCCACGCCGAACATTATCCCGGATAACAATTTCAACGGTACGCCCATTATTCTCGAAACCGATAACAGTTATGTGATATCGGGCAACCTCACCAAGATACTGGGCAGGCATACGTTGCGCTTCGGCGGAGAAGCGAGGCGCATCGAGTGGGACTACGCGCAGACAAATAGCGCCGGTTCGACGTTTACGTTCGATTCCGGATTCACCTCGGAATTTCCTTTGGCGGCCTCCTCGACGACCGGCTCCCCGGCAAATACCGGCTACGGAACTGCATCTTTCCTCCTCGGCTTTCCGTCCGCGGGATCGGCTACCGAGCCAGACCTCTCGGCCGGTCTGATGCATTACTTCGGTCTGTTTGCCAACGATTCCTTCCGCGTGAACCGAAGGCTTACGCTTCAGCTGGGAATTCGGTGGGAGTCTCCAGGGTCTTTCGAAGAACGTCACAACAGTCTGACCACGTTCGATCCGAGTCTGCCACAGGCGGCCTTGGCCAGCGCAACCGGGCTGCCGATTCAGGGAGGATTGGTTCTCGATGGCTCCTCGCAGCGGTCCAATCCGAGCTGGCAGGATCCGCACTATCGCCTGTTTTCGCCGAGAATCGGGGTCGCATACAGTCCCAATGACAGCATGGTAGTCCGGTCGGGTTACGGAATTGCCTATCTGCCCAACACGATCGCATTCAGCCTTGGGCCATACAATTCCCCGGTTAACAATGCAGTCACGACAATGGTCACGTCCCTCGACGGGGGTCTGACTCCCAATCTCGCCACTACGTTGAGCAATCCATTTCCGAATGGAATCATTCCGCCCAGCCACACGCAGGCGTTTGTTGACGCGCTGATCGGTCAAGGCATCCAATCACCAGCGGCAAGCCAGCCGTATCCCTACATGCAGCAATGGAACGTGGACGTCCAAAAGCAATTTGGCGGCGGTCTGCTGGTCGACGTCGGCTACATGGGAGCGCGTGGCAATCACTTGACGTTGTACGACGTCAATATCGATCAGGTTCCCGACCAATACATGTCGCTGGGCAGTGCGCTGTTGAACCAGGTGCCGAACCCATTTTATGGCGTCATCCCCGCAAGCGCTGGCGTGCTCGGACAAAAAACCATCGCGCAAGGCTATCTGCTGAGGCCATATCCCCAGTATCTCTACACAAGCCTCGACGCGCCTTCGGGGGGAGATTCAACCTATCATTCGATGCAGGTGAAGGTCCAGAAACGGCTCAAAGGTGGCGGCGTGCTCATGGCTTCCTACACCCGGTCGCACATGACCAGCGATGCCGATGTGTTGAGTCCGTGGCTTGAAGCGAACCGTTATGACGTAGGCGGCGGCCAGGGCGTGCAAGATAACACCAACATCAAGGGCGGCGAGTACTCCCGTTCGAGCTTCGACGTCCCGAATCGCCTGGTGCTCAGTTACGTTGTCGACCTTCCTTTCGGCAACGGTCACCATTTCCTCAGCTCGGCTCGCGGCGTCACCGAAAAACTGGTCGGTGGATGGAGCGTCAATGGGATCACGACGATCCAAAGCGGCTTCCCGCTGGCGCTGATGGATGCGAGTCCTAACCTCTTTGAGACCGACTTTGCCATTGGGAACGGCGGGCCCGGACCTCCGGGAGCAGGTGTAAGCCGGCCCAACTATACTCCCGGTTGCGACAAGAACTTCGCGGCCAGTTCCCTGCAGGCCCATCTGGCGGAGTGGTTCAACGCGTCATGCTTCACGCAACCCGGACAGTTTGAATTTGGCAATGAGCCGCGAGTGGATCCGTCCATGCGGGCCGACGGCGTCAAGAATTTCGATTTCTCCCTTTCGAAGCGGACCACGATAACCGAACGTGTCTCGCTGGCGTTTCGCGCGGAGTTCTACAACATCTTTAACCGGGTGCAGTTCAGCCCGCCGAATACACAGCCGGGTTCGTCCACCTTTGGGCAAGTGACCGCCCAGTATAATCAGCCGAGGCTGATTCAGTTCGGAATGCGCCTGATGTTTTAGCGGAAAATACTTCGTACCGCGTGCAGTTCAGCCCGGAGAAATCGCGCTACGCTTATAGGTTCGAAAGGCGCGAGCGGATAAACGGACCGGCATAGCAGATTCCGGCATGCCGGCTCCACTGTCCGTTTATTGGAGCCGGGCGGCGCAGATTGAGTCCCGGCGAAAGGGAGAATCATTGTGGCGCTGAATCTGGAAAACGCCATTCCGATGCGCTGGCAGAGCGGTCCGCTGGAGATCGCCCGGCGTGAAAAGGCCCAGGGCTTCAGTCCGCGGGTCCGCCAGGCCCTGGAACGCTGGCACCAACCGGCTGCGCTCGAAATTCTGCAAAACACGCCCATTGATTGCCTCGTCATCGCCTGGGCGTCCGGCCTGCCCGCCGACGCGGAACAGTGGCGCACCGCAGTTCCATTGATCGAGGCGGCGAGGCAGCGGAATCTGGCGGTGGTGGGATGGGTCGACGGGACAGCGGATCACCGGCAGGCCCTGGCGGCGGCTAAAAGCGCCGGCCTCGCCGCGGTCGCTATCCGTGGTTTCCAAGGCAACGCTGATTTCCCTGTGGTCGCCTGGAGCGAACGCGAAGACGTGCCTTGGGACTCGGCAGGACCGGCAGTGGCCATTGCCGGCAACGTCTGGCCCGGGGTGAACTTGACCCAAGGCGGCGGCGATGCTAATGCCGGACCCACCAGCCTCCCCTGGCTCGACTCGAATGGCTGGTACATCCAATTGATTCGTGCGCGGCTGCGCGCGCCGCTCTGGGTTGCCTTCGATCCGCCGGGTAAGGGCGCGGTCTTTTCGGCCCAGAGTTATGCCAACGCTATCGCCGATTCCGAAGTTGCCGATGGGCGCTGGCTGATTTCGCTGGACGATGATTTCCGCGCCTCGCTAGCTGGCGGTGCCGCCCCGGCGCTCCAATCGTGGAAGGAAATCACGGCGGCCGTACGTTTCTTCCGCGACCATGCCGAATGGAGGTCGTACCGGTCGCTTGGCCTGGTGGGCGTGATCTCAGATTTCAAAGGTCCCAATTTCGATATGAGCGGAGAGCTTCTCAACCTGATGGCGCGCCGCGACCTGTTGTACCGCGTCATCTGGAAATCGCAAACCGCCGCGCAGCCGTTTACCGGCCTCAAAGCGTTGCTCTACGCAGATGCCGCCGCCCCGGAGGCGGCACTGCGGCGCAAAATCACGGACTTCGTAGCGCAGGGCGGCTTGCTGATCAGCGGGCCCGAGTGGGGCGCGCAGGGCAAGGCGGCGCCACCCGATTTTCCAACCCAGTTTGACGTCCGCGTTGTGGGCAAGGGCCGGCTGGCGGTGGCCCGGCAGGCGCTCTCCGACCCCTACCAGATCGCCGTGGAGACACAGCTCCTCCTCAGCCACCGTTACGATCTGGTCAAGATCTACAACGCACCAAGTTCAGGGTGCACACGCTTCACGGCGCCCGCCGAGGGCGGGAAGGCGCTACTGCAGTGCGTCAGTTACGCCGATGGCGGGCGGGGTGGGAGCGGCGGGCTACGGACCATCTGGATTCGCGAGCAATTCGCCAAGGCGCGGCTCTGCAGCATCGGAAATAATCCCGTTTCCGTCAGCGCGGAGCCTTCCGAAGAGTATACGGGCATGGAATACCACCTGCCCACGAGTGCGCCGCGATCGTACCTGGCGCTGGAATTTGAAGCTTAGATTGGAGGGAAAGAAATGAAATTGAATCGCCGGGAGTTTGTCGGCGGAGTGGGGGCCGCTGCGTTGGCGATGACGCAGACGCAGCGCCTGCGCGGGTCCGCGCCCACCGCCCCTGTGGCAATCGCCCGCTGCAAGAGTTACGGTCCGGAGTTTCTGACGGCCGCCGAAAAGATGTTCGACCAGCTGGGCGGTGCCGGACGAATCGTCAAAGGCAAAACGGTCACCATTAAAGTCAACCTGACCGGTGGGGAAAACGTCCGCCTGGATTACCTGCCGATGGGCCGCGCCTGTTGGAGCCATCCGCGCACGGTGGGAACCGTCATTCACCTGCTGGACAAGGCCGGCGCACGCCGTATACGCGTCGTCGAAGGCGCGTGGGTGTGGCAGGCATCGCTCGAGGAATTCATGTACAAGGCCGGCTGGGATCCCAATCTGTTGCTCGGTGCCGCGCCGCGCGTGGAGCTGGTCAACACCAACATGCCGTATAAGGGCGGCAAGCCGTACTCGCGTTTTCCGGTGCCGCACACCGGCCACATTTTTCCGGCTTACGATTTGAGTACAGCCTACGCCGAATCCGATGTGCTGGTTTCCATGACCAAGCTCAAGGAACACGGCACCGCCGGCGTCACGCTCTCCATCAAGAACCTGTTCGGCATCACCCCGACCACGATCTATGGCAACAAGGTTCCGGTGGACGAACCGGCACCGATTCCCTACGGCGGACGCCAGGAGATTGGACATAACGGCAGCCGGCAGCCTCCCAAGAGTTCGCCGGCGGAAAAGGACCCGAACTCGCCGCGCCAGGCAGGCTACCGGATTCCCCGAATCGTTGCCGACCTCTCGGCCGCCATCACGCCCGGTCTCGAAATTATCGAAGGCATCGAGAGCATCGCCGGCGCCGAACTTCCGAGGGCCGGCACAACCGTGGCAATCAGCCCGGGCATCCTGGTGGCGGGAACCAATCCCGTGAATACGGACGCCGTCGCCATGGCGGTCATGGGCTTCGACCCAATGGCCGAACGCGGCACGGCGCCGTTTGAAACCTGCGACAATACCTTGCGGCTGGCCGAAGACCTCGGCGTGGGGACGCGCGACCTGAACCGTATCGAAGTGGTAGGGGCGGCCATCAAGGACGTTGCATTCAAGTTCCGCGATTACGGAGGTCCGCGACAGATCCGGCGGCCGGGCGGGCGCCAGGGATAGGAGAGACGCTATGAAGAGACGTGATGTTTTGCAGTTGATCGCCGGCGGCGTAGCGGCCGGACTGACCAGCCGCCGTCACCTGATCGCTCAGGAACAGGCGGCAAAGGCCGTACGGGGAATGCCCTCGCCCAAAATCAAAGATGTGAGCGTGATCGCTACCCAGCCCGCCGGCGCGCGCCTGAGCGTGGTCAAAATCACGACCGATCAGGCCGGCCTCTACGGATACGGCTGCGCCACCTTCACCCAGCGTGCCGAACTGGTCAACCTGGCGGTGGAAAAATACCTGAAACCGCTTCTCATCGGCAAGCCCGCCGACCGCATCGAGGACACCTGGGAGATGTGCTACGACAGCTCCTACTGGCGGAATGGCCCGGTGCTCAATAATGCCATCAGCGGCGTGGATGAGGCGCTGTGGGACATCAAGGGCCGGCAGGCCGGAATGCCGGTCTACGATCTGTGGGGCGGCAAATGCCGGGAAGCCGCACAGATGTTCGCCAATGCCGGAGGCGCCGAGCCCAAAGACGTTGTAGAAGGCGTGCGCCAGGCCATGACACGCGGTTATAAACACGTCCGTGTGAGTGCCGGCGTCCGTGGCGGAGGCGGGCGCGGCGGACCCGGAGGCGGCGATGCCGAAGGCGGAGGCGGAGGAGGCGCCGCAAGGGCAGCTTCCGCGCGCGGCCTGCATGAAGGTCCGGTGTTCGACCGCGGTCCCGCTCTGCGCCGCATGCTCGATGTCTTCTCGGCCTGCCGTAAAGAGCTCGGCTTCGAAGTCGAACTCATGCACGATATGCATGAGCGCTATGACCCTCGCCAGGCCATACAGTTCGTCAAGGATTGCGAACAGTTCAAACTCTATTTCCTGGAGGACCCGCTCTCACCCGAGGACAATGACTGGTTCCGTGAGATTCGCTCCCAAACTGCCACTCCCATCGCTATGGGCGAGTTGTTCAACAGCCCGCACGAGTGGACACCCCTGATCACCGGCCGCCTCATCGACTTTATTCGCTGCCACGTCTCGCAGGTCGGCGGCGTCAGCGTGGCGCGCAAAATCGCGCTGCTGGCAGAGCCTTTCGGCGTGAAAACCGCCTGGCACGGACCGGGCGACGTTTCTCCCGTCGGCCACACCGCCCAGCTTCATCTCGATCTGGCCAGTTACAATTTCGGTATCCAGGAGGGCGGTCTGATCGGTGGCGTTTCCGCGGAGATATTCAAAGGATGCGCCACTTTCAAGGACGGCTATCTGTGGGCCAATGCCGCACCAGGCTGGGGCATCGAAGTGGATGAAAAGCTCGCCGCCAAGTACCCCTACGGCACGAACGAACAAGGTGACCGGGGGCGTCTCAACGGAGGTTGGAGCGATCTCCGCTCACCCGACGGCACTGTGATCAAACAGTAGGCTAAGGCGATTGCGACTGGCTCGACGTCAGTGGTTCGGGCCCGGTCTTATCTTGCCTCTGCCCTCCAGGAAATCCGGATTACACCTGGTCTTGCGCGCAGGCGTGAAACAAAGGGCGGGATTCTCGTGTCGGCCGCCATGGCCTTCCAGCGAACTTCGTAATTCCATTCCTGGTTTTCCGCTCCCTCGGTTGCGGAAAAGGCCGACGACGCGATCCGAAAATCCTCGCTCTGAACGATTGCGCGAATTTCGTCTTCGTCGGGACCTCCTGTGGAACTCACCACGACGAGTTTGCCCTGGTGGTCCTGCTGCAGTTTATTCTCCAGGAGTTGGAGGTTGAAGAGTACGATAACGCCAAGGGCGGTTCCGACAAGCCCAATCTCGACTTGACCTCCGCCGAAACAAAGGCCCAGAACGGTCAGGTACCATAGGGTCGCCGCTGTAGTTACGCCGGCGATAAGATTATCCCGGCGTACGATGGCGCCGGCGCCGATGAAACCCATACCCGAAAGAATACCCAGCGGCAGCCGCATCAGATCGTTCATCACGAATGAGTCTGGTGTTCGACCGGCAAGCGGTAAGAGCAAATTGACTTGAAGCATGGCCATGCAGGCGGCCAGACTAACGAGGATTGAGGTTCTAAGTCCAGCGGCATGGCCATGCTTGCTGCGGTTCAACCCAAATAAGCAGCCCGCAAGAAGCGTGCCCAGCAGGCGCACCGCAATTTCAGGCCAGGTCAAGGTTACGGGCATCGATTGTCTCCAGGCACTGCGATTTCACTATAAGCCATTCTCAGAGACGATATAGACTGGCGGTCACCCAATCCAATTGGACGGTGGTTTAGTACAATCGTCGCAATGGAGAGGGCAATTGCGGTGGCTAGCCCGCCGATTCGGATTCTGAGTGTTCCCTCCTGTTTCAAACGCTGTAGAAAAATCCAGGTCGAATTCCGTAGTTTCCGCGGTTTCTCGAAAACCGCATTCGCCGGAAACGTGAGTCCGGAGGCTGCCTCGTTCATGGCCGACTCCCAGGTCCCGTGGGGTCTCGAGGCGCTCAATGGCGCGATCACCGAAGCCGCGTGGCGGACGAAGCCGCGCTGGTACCTGGTCTCGACCGAAGACAAAATGATCCCGTCTTTCTCGGCTGGCACTCCGATCTCCATGAACTTCCACACACCAGCGGCGACATCAGGTTCAGTAATACTTTCGACGAGATCCGTTTCCATCGCACCATACAAGACGCCTTTTAGGTTAACGTCGATCATCCGATCCCAGTCGTCGATCTTATACCGCCCAAGTGGGGAGTGCGACATTGGGCCGACCATCACGTCTACTAACAATCGCTTCTTAAAACTCCTGTTCAAACGCTGGCGTTGAAATGCTCGATTAGCTTCTTTCCGATTAATTCAGGAGCCTCGCGGGTGGGAAAATGGCCAACACCCTTCAAAACTATCCGCTCGAACGGGCCGACAAATTTCTCGGCCATGTGCTCTGTCATCTTAGGAGGCGTAACGCCGTCGAGTTCTCCGTGAAAGAAGACCGTCGGGGTTTTCAGACGTTTCGTTCCCTTTGATTTTTGCCTCGATCTTGGCGCTTCGTGGATCCAAAGCCTCTTCGCCCCAACGCGATCGATAAGAATGATTCGTCACTGAAACCCAGTCGGGATTCGAAAACGAAGAAGCCACGGCGCGAAACGTTGTCTCGTCAAACCAACCAGTTGGAGACCATGTATCCCACATAATGCGGGCGAACCCTTTTGGGTCGTTCGAAACCGCTTCAGCGCCCCGTTTGGTAGCTTGAAACCAGTGATACCAGTACAAACGTGCGATCTCGAACGGCGGCGTCTTCAAACCGCCTAGCCGAGATGGAGTGGAAATCATGGCGATTCGAGTGACCCGCTTGGGCCAGCCAACAGCCAGGCCTTCGGCAACGTTCGAGCCCCAATCGTGACCGGCCACGAAGAATCGATCGATCTCAAGAGGGTCCATGAGATCGATAGCGTCCAGACAAAGGATGCCGACGTTGCCTGTTCTCGGCGTGCGGCTGGACAGGAATCGAGTGCCACCGAAACCTCGATGCATTGGTGCAATTGTGCGCAGGCCCGCGTCATGTAAACGCGGAGACACCGCGTCCCACGTCGTCGCGTCATCAGGCCAGCCATGGACGAGCAACACAGGACGTCCGTCTTTCGATCCCCCCTGAATGACTTTAACGTTCAGATATTTTGTACGGACCGAGATCATGACGGCCTCCGTAAGAAACCACACAAGAAACAAAATTTTGAATTAGTCCGACGAACTCCGACTTGAGTTTTCCTTGTGCTTCGGATGTTCTGCAAGTTTGGAGCGATAGACCTCGTACTCAGCCATTGTGCCGACGTCGATAGTGGCGAAAGCTTCACTCGTGGCTCCCGCAAATTCTGTTGGGGCGGTAATAGCCAGTAATCTTGCCGCCGCTCTCTGTGATAGGAGCAAACTCCGCCTCGGCATACGTTTGCCACTCAGCAAGTTTGTTGGGGTCGATTGTATAGCGCAAAAACAAGGTGTACACAGCAAATCTTCTGCAGTCCTTGGACCGCACCCGGAAACGTAGATGTTTCGCTGTCGGCCAAATGTTCAAGGATCGAAAAACGGAGCGCCATTCGTCCCAGGCTCCACAAAGTCACACACGAACCGGTCGAACCGATTCAGTTTCGGCTTCTTGACCGACCGTTGCATGACGCCAAGCTGATGGCGGAGGGTCAGGATCTCAAGCTGCAATGCCGCTCGTGTTCGAAAAACAGACCCGACTTTCGGCTATGCCGGGAAGGACCAGACGCGTTCGATGGTCTTACTGAGCATCCAGCTCTTATCATCGGCGTTGAGAAACTTCATGTCGTCGCGGACCACAGTGAGGGCCTGCTCGTATTTCGCTGTGCTCTCAATGATCGGCCAATCAGTGCCCCACATCAGCCGTCGCGGGCCATAGGCCTCATGCAGCCGCTTTACAAGATCCTGCGAATCCAGCCATGGGTACGACTGCCGCGAAAGCGACCACGTGTGCGAAATCTTGACGAAAACATTTGGGAAGCGCTTCAGCGCGATCAGCTTTTCGAGCTCCTGAGGCTGGTCCACCGGGCAATCGGCCATATGGTCGATCACCAGCGTCAGATCGGGCAGCTTCTCCATCAACTGAGCTATCTGCGGCATGCGCCCCACCGGAGCTAGCACCGTCATCGGCACTTTCAGGTCGTAGCAGCGCTTCCAGAGCGGAGGCATCAGCGGCCCCTCGATCCAGTCGCCGGACGCGCCCCGCCCGGGGCTCAACCGTACTCCCCTGAATCCCTGTTCCGTGAGCTGCGACAGGTGGTCCGGCGCTGCCGGGTTCAGCGGGTCTACACGGCACACACCCTTGAAGGTCTGTGGATATTGCTTCAGTACGTGCGCCAGGAATCGGTTATCGTACCGGTAGTGAATTACCTGGATGATAACGGTCTTGGAAACACCGTTAGCCTTCATCAGTTCCAGCAGGGTTTCCGGCGCGGCGTCGCGAGCTGGGACATTCGCCCCCTCCGCGAACGGAAATTCGGCGTCGTGCTTCCAGGTGTGTACGTGGGAGTCGATGATGCGGTAGTCGGCGGCCGCGAGGGTAGCCGCAGCGAGCGTCGTACCAAGAAAGCTCCGGCGCGAAACGTCAGGCATAAATCGGCTCCAGCGTGTTGACGACGTAAGCTCCGCACCGTTCGTAGCTCACGCGTGGGCCTTTACGGGCCACGTCCAGATCGACAATCAACCAGTTTTTGAATGAAGCCGCCTTCAGCACGCGATGGCAAGCCGGAAAATCTATATCTCCATCGCCCAGGTCGTAGATATTCTGTAGGAAACTACCGCTGCCTCGCTTGGCGTCCTTATAGTCGGCCAGCATCAGCCGGTTCTTGTAGCGGTCCAATATCTTCGGCACGTCCATGCCGGCCAAGTGCAGGTGCGCCGTGTCAGGCGATAGCCAGAACAGCTTGGGATCGGTCATTTCCATGCACCGGTCCAGCTCGTCTTCGTTCTGTACCATCTGCCCCATGTGGTTGTGCAGGCCGGCCCGGAAGCCCATCTCGCCCGCCACTTCGCCGAGTTCGTTATAGCACTGGCACATCGTTTTGAAAGCGTCCGGCGTCGCGCCGGCATTGCGTCCCGGCGAAAACACGACCAGCCGGTCGGCGCCGAAATTCTTGAGGAATGTCATCGCCACCTTCGCGTTGTCCAGAACCTCTTTGCGCCTGGACGCGTCCTGCGCGGGGCCGTTGAAGGAAATCGTCACCACATGCAGCCCGCGCTTGGAAACTTCCTTCTCGATTTCACCGGTGGTGGTGTTGTAGGTTTTCAAAATTGCCGGAAATTGAGTCAACCGGAGGCCAATAAATCCCGTGTCGTGCATGACGTCAAGGATGTCCGTAAACTTCGACCCCTTGAAGGAATTCCAGAGATTCGATCCTAATCCCCATCTTACGTTTTTATTCGCGGGCAGCCGGTCGGCTGCGCTTCCCAGGGTGGCTGCCAGGGCGGTCATTGCCCCCAATACGTCGCGACGGGTCATCATGGTGCTCATCCTTCCTTCTCTCTCGCTCTCTGCACCAGCCAAGCGCAGCTAAGATTGATGTAAGAGCCACTTCACCGCGTTCTTCTGCATTTTCTCGTACTCCGGGTTCCACAGTGCGGTCATGGCGTGACCGGGAGCAAAAAAGCACACACGCCCCTTGCCGTAGTCGTATGCCCACGCAGCTTCACAGGTATTACTGGGCGTCCCATCCTTGCCTGCCTTGTAGGTAAGATTGTCCTCATTCACGCTCATCGCGAGCACATGCTTAGGATCCTTCTCGTAAATCAGATAGTGCTGTTCGTCGGTGACTACAAAATCGTTGACGCCCTTGGTGATGGGGTGATCGTGGTTGGTGATCTTGACCTTGAACGGCCGGATTGGCGGATGTCCGATGATGGTGGCGCCCTGGACGTCCCGATAGTCCTGTCTCATTAGTGAAAGCCGGCTGTTATTGTGCCACGCCCAGAGAGAGCCCCCTTCGTCCACCCAGCGCTTGATGTCTTTGCATTGCTGGTCGGTGATGGTGGCGACGAACGTGCGGTCGAGTTTCCTTTGAAGCGGCGGGTCGCTCACAATCTTCTCTTGTATATTGCTGTAGCCGCCGGGGTGACGGGTGCCATTACGGAAAAGGATCAGGATTTTGTACCGTTGCAGGTTTTGGTAGTTGATCAGTTTTTCCTCATCGGTGAAATCGATGGGAATTCCGGCGTCCTGAACCAGAGTGGCCTGAAGAGCCGTGCGGTAAACATCCGAGTTGTGCGATTCATCGCCTGTCACGGCGAGGATGACGGCATTGGTGCTTGTTACGGTTTGCGCTTTACCCTCACGAAGCAATGGGGCCGCCCCTCCCGCAGTTCCGAGAGCCCTTATCCAGGAACGCCGCGTTAGTTTGGTCTGGTTGTTCATCAATATGCCTCCATGTGGCGATCAGAACTCGAACCGGCCGATGATCCAGATATTCGGCCTGCCGGCGCCGGACGCCGGAAAACGAGCCCTGGACTCCGGTCATGCGCGCGAACGTGCCGGGACTGCCAGAGTTATAAACCGAGCTCGGGTTGGCGTAGTTGGGCTCTTCGAGGGGCCAGTTGTACCCGTCCAACCGGACCTCAAAGCGATATCGCTCCTTGACGGTCCACCACTTCACCATGGACACCTGCATCCAATTGAGTCCCGGACCCTCGAACGTGTTCCTCCCCAGGTCGCCCGGCGTGAACGGAGCCGGATACGCGAACGAGGAGATGTTGAGGTACGGGTTCTGGGCGGACGTAGGGAACCGGTTTGGACCGATACTCCAGCCCTGTACCGTGGCCTGCGCCATTGTGGTCACGATATTTGGCCGCGATGCACCAGGCAGATACTGGTAGGGGCTACCCGAAAACGTTACGGTGAACGGCGTTCCCGATTGCAGTGTTTGCGTTTCGGTAAACTCCCAACCGCCGAGCACCTGGTTCAACACTCCGCCCCTGTTCATCCATCGCCGCCCTTTGCCGAACGGCAACTGGTAGGTCAGGACGCTGACAAAGCGGTGGGTCGTGTCAAAATTGGTTCGGGCCTTCTCCAACCCCTGGTTGTAATAGGTAATCCCAGTTGCTGCACCCTCGCCGTCGGTATTCGCCAGAGACTTTTGGTAAGTGTAGAAGGCATTGAGGGTGATACCGGTGGCAAAACGTCTTTCCACCCGCAGCGTGCCGGAATGATGCGTGTTGTGACCGAAGTTGGAATAGTAGTTGATGGCGCCGAACTGAGGATAAGGGACGTAGTTCTGGGTGGCTTTGTAGATGGTGGCCAACACAGCTGGATCCGTCGATATGTTCAGGGGGATGGCGTTGATGTTCCAACTGTTGACCAGCCCCACGCCCGCCTGCCCTTGGTAGAGCGTTTCCAATCTCCAATTGTTGGCAAACTCCCATTGGATGCCGCCCGACCAGTTCATCACGTACGGCATGCGCATGTTGTTGTCCCACAAACTTGCCGTCCGTGTGGAGTAATTGGTTCCTACGAAAGGTACGGAGCCGTTCGGCTGCACTTGGTACGCAACGCTCGGCGGCCCTTGGGAGAGTCGAAACACGTAATTCGGATCGCCGGGCGCCGCCGCAACCGTGGCCGTCGCCACATAGTTGTCGAACAGGATGTTCTGCGTGGGCGCAAATATGTCCGCGTGTACCACTCCGAAAGAGGAGCGAAACACCATCTTCCGCGCGAAGTTCCAGGCCAGTCCGATACGCGGCTCGAAGTTATTCCGGTCGCTCTTGGCAAGAGGGCCGGGCTGATTCACCAGGCCGCCCATCCGCCCGCTGACCGGATCTTGGACAGCCGGGCTGAATTCCGAGTTCTGCCCATACTTGGTCGCAAACGGAGTCTCGTAATCGTATCGCAATCCAAAGTTCAACGTCAGATTCTTGAACACCTTCCAGTCATCCTGAACGTACCCCTGGTGTGAGAACCACCGCGGCAGCCAGCTTGCTTGGGCCTGGGTGAAGGTGGCGCTGCTCACCGTGCCCAGCAGGAACGATGCGAAGGTATTGCCCGTGTTGGGGGTAAATGGAGCTTCTGTGCCGCCGAAGGTGTAAGAGCCGCCGGGCAACGAGGCGACCGTGGCATTATAGCGGGTACGGATCATCTCGTAACCGAACTTGATGGCGTGCTTGCCGTGTATCTTGGTGAAGTTGTCCTGAACCGTAATGTCGTCGCCTACGTTCTGGTAACTCGTCAAGCCGGCCAGCCCATAACCAATGTTGAAGTTCGGGAAGGTAGCGCCACTGACATTGGGAATGCCGAGTTGCTTGGCCCAGTTCTGGTCCGCCGTGGGGGCAGCCTGGGTAAGCTGGCGGCGATTGTAGCCGATGCGAAACTCGTTATTCATGGTAGGGCTGACGATGATCATGTCGGAAAGTACAATGTTGATCTCGTCGATTGGCATGGGCGCAGCCGCCGGATCGATCAATTCCGAAAAAGTCTGAGCAGGGTCCGCGACCCAGGAGAACTGCAGCCCTTGGCTCAACGTGCGGTGCCGCGCCTGGGAGTAGCGTGCAAACATACTGTGATTCGAGGTGAACTGATGGTCGAACTTGACGTCCCAGCGCGTCCGGCGCACCCATTTCTGCGGGTTGACCGTCTCGTTGAGCGTCGGCCCGGATGAGCTGGGAACTCCCGGCAGATTCGGCGCCGCAAACGGGTTCTTGGCAAGAAAGTTTACTGCAACCGGATCGAAGAGGTCCTTCGGAATGATGTTGCCAGGAAAGGGAGTGCGCGTGTAGGTAGTGCCTTGGAGCGTAGTCGAGAACGGGTTATAAATCGGGAGGACCTTGGGGTTAGTCTGCCCTCCGAACGAGAAATCTCCATTCATCATATCGGCGGTCGGTAGTGTGGTTTGGGAGTTAGCCGTCGCGCCGAGCTCCTGGTGACGTTGAAACCCGAAAAGCCAGAACGTCTTGTTACGGCCGTTGTACTTAGGCAGCAAAACCGGGCCGCTGCCTAAAGCTGACATCTCATGGTAGGCGAACGGGTTGGGCGACCGTACCTGCTCGAGCACCGAGCGGTGAATCAAGGCCTTGCCTATATATTGATCTTCGGCCGAGCCGTGGAACTGGTTGGTGCCGCTCCGGTAGGCGACCGCCTCCAGGCCCCCTGCCGAGTGCCCGACTTCCGCAGGCGTGCCGGTAGTATACACCTTCACTTCCTGAAAGGCGTCGACCGCGCCGCTCAATTGCGTATCTGTGCCTCCGTAACTCTGTATGCCGGGTTCCTTAGCCTCGATGCCATCGAGCGTGAAGCCGATCATATTGGATCGCTGGCCGAGAATGTGAAAGCCCGACATCGAGTTGGTTCCCGCATAGTAATACAGTGCCTGAGTCACTCTCTTTTCGTTGATAGGCATTTTGGTGAGTTCATCGCCCGCGATGATCTGACCGGAGGACGACGTTTCGGTTTCGAGCAGGGGAGACGCGGAGGTGACGGTCACGCTTTCCGCCATGGCGCCCACCTCAAGTTGCAGATCGATACGCGGCACCTCACCGGAGCTGACCAGGATTTCGTCGCGCACGTAACGCTTAAATCCGGCCGCTTCCACGGTGAGACGGTACGAGCCGGGCGCCAGATACGGGACGTAGTAGGTACCCTGCGCCGAAGTTGGCGTTTTGGAAGTAAAGGAAGTGGCGGTGTTGACCACCGTGACTATGGCATTTACCACAATCGCTCCGGTCGAGTCGGTAACAGTGCCCACCAGCGTTCCGGTTCCGGCTGTCTGAGCCCACGCACTGCCGGCCTGACCTACAACCAAGCAAATACCAAGAATCAAAAAGACTGTCACTCGACTTAGAGTCACTTGCGACCTCCCCTATCCGGTACGCAAATCGTCTCAGCCACGTGAGACGAGCTCTTGGGTCCCCTCCCCACTACACTGTTTATCCGGGTTTTTTCGATACGGCGTCCCGGATGAAAAACTCGCGGGTTCAGTATACACCCAAGTTTTGCTGTTAGCTGTCTTTTGACGCGTGACTCGCCAATCCCGTGCGATTCTATACTGTCACTCCGAAACGCCGCCACGAAACATACACCGTAGCCCGAGCTGGTTTACCATGACAGCGTGAAAGATCTCAAGAAACGCGTGCTGGCGGGCGAAACCGTCTTCGGCTGCTTCCTCAGCATCGGCTCACCCATTACCGCCGAGATCATGGGCCTCGCGGGCTATGACTGGGCGCTCATCGATCTCGAACACGGCGCCGGCGGCGAGCGCGAAGCCCTGGCGCAGATGCAGGCGCTCGAGGGCACTCCCGCGGCCGCCGTCGTCCGCGTGGAATCGAGCGTCCGCCAACGCTCCCACCGCGTGCTCGATCTCGGCGCGCACGGACTGATGTTTCCGCGCATCAACCGCGCTGAAGAGGCCCGCGACGCCGTGGCCGCGATGCGCTATCCCCCGGATGGCGTGCGCGGCGTGGCCTTCAGCAATCGCGCCTGCGCCTTCGGCTCTAACTTCCTGCCTTACATGGAGGCGTCGCTTCACGCACTGCTTTGCGTGGTGCAGATCGAGACGGCCGACGCGGTCGCCAACGTGGACGAAATCGCCGCCGTGGATGGCGTGGACGTATTGTTCATCGGGCCGTCCGATCTCTCGCACAGCCTCGGCATCGCCGGCCAGTTCGATCATCCGCGCTATCGCGAGGCCGTTGATGGCACGGCAGAGGCCGGCGCGCGCCACGGCAAGGCAACGGGCATCCTGCTGCCCAAGCCCGACGACCTGTCTTTCTACCGCTCGCGGGGTTTCACTTTCCTCGCATCCGGCTCCGACGGCGTCCTGCTCAACAACGCAGCCCGCGCGGTCGTCGCGAAGTTGAAGGAACCACCCGATGACTGGCGCCTCCGCAGCCACCGCCGCAGCGCACCCATCTGCCGGCGCCCGCCGTTGGACCATCATCGGCCTACTCTCCCTCGGCATGGTCATCGCGTACGTCTCGCGCTCCAACCTTTCGGTAGTGCTGGTGCTGCCGGATTTCATTAAGTCGTTCCACCTGTCCGACACCGATCGCGGCATACTGAACTCCGCCTTTTTCTGGGCCTACGCGGTGCTTCAGATTCCCGCCGGCTGGGTGGTGGACCGCTACGGCGTCAAGCTTCCTTACGCCGTCAGCTTTCTGTTCTGGTGCATCGCCTCAGCCCTCACCGCCTTCACCGGCACACTTGCCTCGCTGTACGTTCTGCGCGTGCTGGTGGGAGCCGGCGAGGCGGTCGTGGCTCCCGCCAGCTATCGGTGGATCCGCGTCAACTTCGAGGAGAAAGAGCGCGGCCTGGCCATCGGGCTCTACATGACCGGAACCAAGATCGGCCCCGCTATCGCCGCGCCGCTCGCGGCCTGGCTGGTGCTGCACAGCGATTGGCGGGCTATGTTCCTGATCGTTGGCGCGGGCGGCCTGGTTTGGCTGGTGCCGTGGCTGCTGCTGGTCCAGAACGACCGTCCTCGCGCGCCTAAAGCCGCGGCCGTCCCTTCCGCCGAAGCCATTCCCTTCGCCAGGGTCCTGGCCAGCCCGGTCACCTGGGGCGCTGTGATCGCCACTTTCTGCTATATGTACTTCGTCTACTTTTGCATGACCTGGATGCCTGCCTATTTTGTCGAGCAGCGCCACCTCACGCTGGCCAAGATGGGAGTCTACACGTTCTTCAGTTTCGGCGGCATGGCTATCGTGGCGGTGCTTGGCGGGTGGGTGGCGGACCTTCTGATCGCCCGCGGCGGCAACCCGGTGACCGTGCGGAAATGGTTCACCATCGCCGGCTTCGGAGTGGCTTGCACGGAGTTGATCGGTGCCCAGTCGGAGTCTGTCACGGTGGCGCTGGCGTTCGCCGTGATCTCGCTCTCCGGTCTGGGCCTGGCCACTGCCAACTACTGGGCACTTACCCAGACCCTCATCCCCGCCGCCGCAATCGGGCGCATTTCGGGAGTGCAGAACTGCGCGGCCAGCGTCGCCGGCATCGTCGCGCCCATCCTCACCGGATGGCTGAAACAACAGACTGGAAGCTACCAGGCCGCTATGCAGGCGATCTGGTTCTTCCTGGTGATTGGTGTTCTCGCCTATGTGTTTTTGGTTCGCGAAAAGTACGCTCCCCGCGCCAAAGCAGCGCTTCCCTGATATCATCGACGGTTTCATGAGACGCTCCAGGAAGCGCGCTCCCGTGCCACAGGCCCTTCGGCCCGCCCTTCCGCGGCATCGGATGTTTGCCGTGATGGCGCTGTGCGGGGTCACTTTACTGGCTTACGCCAATTCGTTCAGCTCGGGCTTCGTGCTGGACAATCGGGGGCTGATCCTACAGGACCCGCGAACCCACGAAGCCACTGCCGAAAACCTCAAGTTGATCCTGAAACACACCTATTGGTGGCCGTACGGCGAAAGCGGCCTGTATCGCCCATTCACGACCCTCACTTATCTGTTCAACTATGCGCTTCTGGGGAACACCGACCATCCCGCGGGCTATCACTGGATCAACTTTCTCCTGCATGCGGGAAACGTGCTGCTGGTATATGCCCTGGCGCGCCGCTTGATTAGCGACTGGTGGCCGAGCGTATGGATTGCGGCGCTGTGGGCCGTACACCCGGTGCTGACGGAATCGGTAACAAACATGATCGGGCGAGCGGACCTGCTGGCCGGCATGACTCTGATGGGCGGCTTTCTGATGTACTTGAAGAGCACTGAAAGCCAGGGCGGGCGGCGGTGGGCATGGCTCGCCGGCCTGACAGCTATCACCACGGTGGGAGTCTTTTCGAAGGAAAGTGCCGCAACTATCCTCGGCGTGATTGTGGTCTACGAACTAACCTGGTGGCGAGAGCGGCGGCAGGGCCGCGCCCTAGCCGCGGGGTGCATCGCCGTGCTGCTGGCGCTCGAGGTGATGTGGTACGCGCGGGGGGCAGTATTCCTCCATTTACCTCCCACAAGATTCCCTTACTGGGACAACCCCCTCGTGGACACGGGCTTTTGGGAGGCCAGGCTTACCGCGCTCAAGGTGATCGCAAAGTACCTTGGACTGCTATTCTGGCCGGCGCATCTTTCCTGCGACTATTCCTTTGCGCAGATCCCTCTTGCGACCGGCGCCGCGGCCGACTGGCTCGCATGGCTCGCGGTTGCGGCCGCAGCCGTTGCCGTTGTACTCCTCTATCGTGGAAGCCGGCCGCTGTTCTTCCTCTGGGTCATGGCGTGTGTAACTTTCCTGCCGGTGTCGAATCTGTTGTTTCCTATCGGCACGATCATGGCGGAACGCTTCCTATATCTGCCGGCAATCGCAGCGTCGGCGGTCGTCGTTTGCGGATGCTTCGCCCTCGGCCGGCGAGCCGGCAAGCCGGGGTTGGCACCCGCCGCACTCAGCCTGATTGTGGCAGCCGCAATCGCGCGCACCTGGGTGCGGAACGCCGACTGGCACGACGACCTGAGCCTGATGCAAGCCACCCTGGCAACATCGCCTGCGAGTTTCAAGTCGCACAAGCTGGCCGCGGGGCTTTATGATTCCTACCCGGGCCGGTTCACTACCGGCCAGGTGCTTGCCGAGGCTGAAAAGGGCCTGGCGATTCTCGACCCAGTTGAGGACTGGCATAACAATCCCGACTCGTATCGCCGCGCAGGCATCTTTTATCTGACCGACGGCGACCAACTATCGGTCCGCGGCGGGAATCACGGTCGCAAGGCGTACCAAAGATCGCTGGAGTTGTTACTCCGCGCGCGGTCGATCGTGAAAGCCACTCGAGAATGGGAGCTGGCGCACTGGCGGCAGGATGATGCTCACGATGCCAAACTGGCCGATCTGGAACGAACCATCTCGACCGTCGAACTGCGCCTGGGCGACGCTCGGCAGGCGTTGGAGAGAGCCATCGCGGCGCAGCAGTTGGAACCCGCCGCCGCGGCAACCTACCGGCAGTTATCCAAGGCATATCTGGCCGCGGGCCGGGCGGATGATGCCGCGGTCGCCCTTGTTGAAGGTACGCTCGTTACCTCGGATCTTGGATTGCGCCAGGAACTAATGGACCTTTACCGCAGTGGTCTCGACACCCGTGGATGCGCCACAACGGCTGGTCCGTATGGACCCGCGATGAATCCCTCCTGCGCGATTGTGCACACGCATATGTGCCTCGCGGCCGCGCAGGCGTTGCAACTGTACAGCCGGATGGGTCGAGCAGATCTCATGGAAAAGACGAAGCTCGAAGCCGCATCGCTGGGGTGCCGGTAGAGGCCAGACATCGGGCGCCGGTTACCAACCGGCGCGCAGATTAACAATCTGCCCCACAAAGGAACTTAAAAGGTAAAGCGGCCGCTAAGTTGGACCTGGCGGCCGGAGGTGCCGGCCAGGGCGCCGATGCATTTGCCGAAATTGGCATTGCCGATGCTGGTATTCGGGGCAGCGGGAGTGAAGGCGTTCAACGCGTTGTATGCCTCCATCCGCAACTCGAACTTGACCCGCTCGACAATCCGAAACTGCTTGCCCAGTGTCATGTCGAGGTTGACCAGTCGCGGACCCACCAGATCGCTGTACTGAACCGGATTGGTGCGCACGGTGAAGGCCGGCAACACCGAGACTTTGCTGATGTCGAACCATTCGCCGCTGGTTGGGTGCGAGAGCGCCGGGTCGCCCGTAACCACTGCCGAACCAAGGCGGATTGGAATACCCGTGTTATAGGTGAACAAGGCGCTCACGCCCCAGCCTCCCAGGACGCCATCGATGAACGGATTCACATTGTTCATGAAATGCCGGCCTTTGCCGAGAGGCAGTTCGTAAATAGCCGCCCCCGTCATGCGCGCCTTCGACGTCTGCGCGGGAATCCACGTGAGGTTCCGCGTGTAAGTGGCGATGTCGTTGTAGTAGCCTTGCGCGACTTCGTGGTTGTAGTTGAAGCCCCACATCAAGGTCAGGCCGTTCGAATAGGCGCGCCTGGCCGAAATCTGGAGCGAGTTGTAGTGGTCTCCCGCGCCGGGCGTAAACCACTGGTTGAGCGCGCCGTACTGCGGATACGGCGTCAGCAGGGCGCTTACCGCAACCGTGGCCTGGGTACGCAACGTGCCCGGCATCTGGTTGGCGGGCAGCAGGTTGTAGAAGGGGTTGGCCACTTTGGCGGTGGTCGCGTTGCCGTACTGGTAGGCGATGTTCGGATCCGCCTGGTTCAGGTTCAGGGTGTACGGCACATTCCGGCCGAACTGCACATAGTACGTGACATCGAGAACCATATGCGACGGTAACTGGCGCTGCACACTGACGTTGAGACGGTCGTCGGTTTGCGGCTTGAAATTCGGGTCGTACCAGAGGGCCGAGTTACCCATATTGGTGTAAGTCCCGAACGACTTGCCCGCCGGCTGCACCAGCCCGGTGGGGAAAGGATTCGAGAGGGTCTCCTGCGGCACGCCCTGTATAGCCGCAATCGAGTTCGTAATGGCGCTGAAACCGCTGTAGTCCACGCTTCCAAGCAGGGTACTGCCGAATCCATTGGTGAGCGTGGCTGGAACCACGTAGCGGGCCCACCCGGCACGGATTGCCGTCTTGTCGTTCACACGGAGAGCCATGCCGATACGAGGCTCCAACAGTATCTTCGGTGGATCCCAGTTGCCGGGGTGGTTGGAATCGGTGAAGATCCAGGCGCCGTTGTAGGTGGGGTTGGAAGTCCGCAACGCAGTGACCGCCGCGGGCATTTGCGGTGCGTTGGCGCCCGATAGCGCCGGGATGGGAGTCGTCAGGTCGAGCTGGCGAGTCAACCGGTACTGGGAATCGACCAGCGGCCCGCTATACTCGCCGCGCAGGCCAAGGTTCAAGGTCAGCCGCGAGTTGATCTTGAAGTCGTCCTGCACAAAGTATCCGAAGAACGTGGACTTGATGTGCTGAAACGGAATGCTCTCGGACAAAGAGTTTCCGTCCATCGCGCCCAGCAGAAACGTGGCCCAGCCGTTGCCGCTGACGCCTGTGTTGGGCGAGTTATAGGTGTTGGCAGTCAGGCCCGCGTCGAAGGTGAATTGCGTGAATATCGGCCGGACCGCGTCCACCTCTTCTTTGCGGAACTCGCCGCCGACCTTGAGAAAGTGCCGGCCGATGTTCTTGGATATCTTGGCGGCCGCACTGGGAGTCTGGGGCGTCTGTTCCCAGTAGGTGGTGACGCTGGAAGAAAACAGCGAGCCACCGTTCGAGGTGATGTTGATGTTGGGGAAGTAAACTTGAGGGTTGGCCGGCATGTATGCCGCGTACCAGTTATTGGGCCACAGGCTGGCAATGCCGGACGCTCCAAAAATGGTAGACGGGGAACCGAACGAATCGTTGATGCCGTTGTAAGCGGTGTGGACGTCGAATACCGTGGTCGGGTTGATAGTCCACACCAGGTCGCCGCTGGCATTCACGGCGTTGCGGGTCGAGCCTTGGAAGTAACGCATGACCGATTTGGTACCGGTATAGTCGGAAGTGGTCTCCGTGGTGTGCAGATAGCTGTACCTCGCGAAGAACTTGAGCTTATCCGTGATGTTGTAGTCGGTCCGATCCATGAAGTTGTAATAGGGGTAGATATCGTAGAGATAGTTGGAGGAGTTGTTGGCCCCCGTGACGCCGCTGCCCGGGTTATTGGGCTGCCAGAGGTAAGTCATCATCTTCGCCGAGGTAGGGTCGATGCGCGAGGCCGGAATCACGTTGCCCGCGAAAGGTGTGCGGCTCACCGTGCTGCCGTTGGTTTGCGTGGTCCACGGGTCGTAAATCACGGACAAGGCGCCTGCATTGTTCAACTGTTTGGAGAAATCCCCGGTACGCTCGGCGTCGGTGGGCAGGGTTTCAATCCGGCTCCCGTAGGGGTTGGCCAGTTTGATATTCTCGTAGGCGAAGAACGTGAACAGCTTGTTCTTCCGGATGGGGCCACCGATGGTGCCGCCATAGGTGTTCTGGCGTGTCAGGTTAGTGGTGAAAGTGGTGCGATCCGACAGGGCGCTCATGGCCGGGTTACGGTTCATGTAATAACCCGTACCGTGGATTTCGTTGGTGCCGGCTTTGGTGATGAGTCCGATGACTCCGCCGGCGCTGTGCCCGTACTCCGCATCCACCCCATTCTGTTGAATGCTAGTCTGCTGTACGGCATCCTGTGGCGGCGTATAGCCCGACTTAGCCACCGTCATATTCGGCGATCCGTCCAGAATGATATCGTTCATGGTGTTGGTGGGCCCACCGATGGAGAACTGGCTGGCGGCCCAGAAATGGAAGGGCTCCTGCTGGGTGGTGGAATTGACCGTTACCGCCGGATCCAGACTGACCATCATGAATGGGTTCCGGCTGATTTCCGGCAGCGAGTCCGCCATCCGCATGTCAACCGTGTTGGACATGGTCGAAGTGTTGAACTCGACGCTGATCGGAGAAGCTTCCACGGTAACCGTGTCGCTGGCGTTGCCTACCGCGACCGCGGCATCGACCGTAATGTCGCCACCCACTTCCACGAGGACATTCTTTTGGACGAACGATTTGAAGCCCGCAGCTGCGACGTTGATAGTGTAATGGCCCGGGACCACCATATCAAAGAGATAGTGACCCGTTTCGTTTGTGGATTTAGCAGCGGTCAGTCCGGTATCGCCGTTGGTCAATGTCACGGCGGCGCCTGCGACCACGGCGCCGGAAGGATCCCGGACACTGCCCTGTACCCTGCCGCGTGTTTCCTGAGCGGTCAGAGCAACCGCTAGAAGAAGAGTGAGTGCAAAACTTCGACCGAGAAGTGTCACCTTGAACCCCCCTTGCAATTTGGAATTTTAGGTTGAAAAACTCCTGACGAGGTATTCTGTATCACTTTGTGCGGCGATTCAAGCGGGAAACTGTTCGATACACAGGCGCTGTCTATTTTCGTACGATCGATGCTAGATAAAACTCGGGGCGCCATCGGGCCCGAATGAGAAAGCACGGTGCCACGGCTTGGCGGGCATGCGTTTGAAGGCTTCTTCATCCATTTCGTAGCCCCAACCAGGCTTGTCGGGAATGGGCAGGTAGCCGTTTTGAACGACGATGGTGTCGCCTTTTACGAGGTCCTTGCGGGGAGATTCATCGTCCGGGTGGTATTCCAAGACGATGAAGTTCGGTGTGCAGGCGGCGAAGTGAATGTTCACCAGCGTGGCCAGCGGGCCGAGAGGGTTGTGAGGCGCCACTTCGACATAGTGCGATTCGGCAATGGCGGCGATTTTCTTCTGTTCGAGGAATCCGCCGGCCAGACAAATGTCGGGCTGAATGATGTCGGCTCCGCCGGCCGTCAGTAACTGCTGAAACTGGAACTTAGTGTAGAGCTCTTCGCCGGTGGCAATCGGGATTTGAACCTTCCGGCGTAGTTCGGCCATGGAGTCCATGTTCTCGGGGCGTATGGCTTCTTCGAGAAATAGCGGGTGGACGGGCTTCAGAACTTCCGCCAACCCGTAAGCCACATAAGGCGCGAAGATCCTGGCGTGGGCGTCGAAGCACAGGTCGACATTCGAACCCACGGCTTTGCGCATAGCTTCGGCTTTTTCCCCGAAAGCGCGAACCGTGGCGCTCATGGGGACCGCATTGGTAAAGCCCAGGGTGGCCTTGAGCGCGGTGTAGCCGTATTTCGCGATCAGCCGCTGCGCGTCATCGGGAGAGTTGGCGGCCTGATAGCAGCGCACCTTGTTGCGGCATTTTCCACCCATCAGCATGTAGACCGGAAGGCCGGCGGCTTTGCCCGCAACATCCCACAGGGCGTGTTCGATGCCGCTGATGGCGGCATTGACCACCAGTCCGCCGGGGAAGCGCGTAAAGTTATACAAGGTGGCCCATAGATATTCGACGTTGCGCGGATCCTTGCCCACAAGCCAGTCTTTGAAATCGCGGACGGTGGCAGCCGTGGCCTCGTCGGGTCCGGCGGAGTAGGCTTCGCCCCAGCCGTGCAGTCCCGCGTCGGTGGACACCTTCACATAGACATAGTTGCGGCCGGCGTTCACCACGAACGCCTGCACGTCTGTGATGGTCAGTTCCGGCTTGCCGGTGTAGCGGGGTGCCGTCTGCGGCATCGCGGCGGCCTGGAAGGGGAGGCCCACGAGGGAGCCGCCCGCCAGAAAATCTCTTCTGTTCATCACTAAACCTCCATTGAAAAGTTCAGCCACCGGACGGGACGACGCGGATCAGGCGTCCACGTGGTGGCGGATCGGCTCCTTGCTTGGAGAGAGCATATCACCGTGTAATCCCCGTAGGGGGCGGGACTCCGTCGCCTGGCCAGCGTAGTCTCTCTCTTCGTCCTGCCGCAGATCCTCCTCAGCCGTAACGCGGATGTACACTGATAGGCGCTATGAAGAGTACGGGCACGCGCGATTTGTCCAGACGACAGTTTTTGGGAACTGCGGCTGCCGCTCAATTCATGACCGGATACCATCGTCTCGCGGCCGCAGAACGGAAACGCGTCAAGATCCGCGATGTGCAAACCATGACGTTGCAGGGGAATTCGCGCACTTACGTTCTGGTGCGAGTCGTTTCCGATGACGGCCTATTTGGCATCGGAGAGGCGTATGGAACCCCCGGCGTCGGCGTGGGCGAACAGATTATGTCGATGAAACCGTGGCTGGTGGGGAAAGATCCGCTCGAGATCGACACCCTCTACACGGAACTGGGTATCCGAACGAAAGACCTCTCCGGCACCCGTACCGATGGTTCCGCGCACAACTTCCTCCGGGCAGCCAGCGGCATCGAGATGGCGCTATGGGATCTTGCCGGCAAGGTCCTATCCGTGCCAACCAGCACGCTGCTGGGAGGGAAATTCCGCCAGCGGGTCCGCGTCTACGATCACGAAATGCCGCGGAACATCTTGGATAAAGCATCTTGCCGCGAGTGGGCACAGAAGATCCGCGGCGATCCGAGCGGGTTCACCGCGCACAAATTCGGGTTCCCGCGCGCGAATCCGCAGGTCGACCCTGGGCGGGACCTCAGCAACAAGCAACTTTCAACCAAGGAACTAATACAAGTGCGCCAGGGATTCGAGAACTGCCGCGAAGCGATTGGATGGGACCACGACATCATGGTTCACTGCCACTGGGAATACGATCTCCGAACGTCGATCCAACTGGCGCAAGCGGTGGAGCCGATCAAACCACTGTGGCTGGAGGATCCGCTCGCGGTGGAATACTCGGACTCCTGGAAACGGCTGGTGGCCAGTTCCAATGTGCCGATCTGCACTGGTGAGAATCTGGCGCGGCGCGAAGGCTTTAGGGATTTTATCCTCAACCAGGGATGCGATATCCTGCATCCGGATTTGCGCAACTCGGGAGGATTTCTCGAGACCAGGCGGATCGCCGACATGGCGGCGATGTTCGGCCTGCCGATGGCGAACCACAATACCGGAAGCCAGGTGTTTACGTATTCGACGTGCCAGTGGGCGGCATCGATTCGCGACTACATCGCGTGCGAAACGATCACCGGCCAAGGCGGGTGGATGGATCAAGTATTGGTTCTCGACAGTCCGTATATCAAGGACGGATTCGTGCAGGTGGCCGATAAGCCGGGACTCGGCATCGAGTTAGATCCGGACGTCGTCAGAGCCCATCTCGCCCCGGGCGAGCGGTGGTGGAGCTAAGCCCGAGATCATCATTAAAGGGCCTACCGGTCCGCCAAAGCAAAAGAGAGTATGTTGCCGCCCGATGCGATAGCGATGTGCTGTCGTCCGTTCACGAGGTAGGTCATGGGCGACGCCCTCCATTCCTGGCCCGTATCGAAATGCCAAAGCGTCTGTCCCGACTTGGCATCCACTGCTGCGAAACTACCGCCCGTCTCACCATAGAACACCAGTCCGCCCGCCGTCGAGAGTACGCCCGAGTAGTTCGCTTCCGGCGCACCTACCTGCGGTACTTCCCAAACGATTCTGCCGGTCTCGATATCGATCGCCCGAAGATACTTCTCCGGTGGATTCGAGGGGTCCCTCGACGGCACATATCCGCCGCGATCCGACTGCCGGTATATATTGCAGTCCTCAACGGCCATGACGTAAAAAAGGTTGGTAACGGGGTTGTAAGCCGTCGAATACCAGTTAGTGGCGCCGCGTACGGCAGGGCAGGTCTTTGTTCCCGCGGGTGTCGGCTTATTGCCTTCCACTTCCTGGGGCCGGCCGTCGGGACCAATCCCGCTGGCCCAGGTTAACTTACGAACGAATGGCTTGCCCAGCAGCAATTCGCCGTTCGTCCGATCCAGGACATAAAAGAATCCGCTGCGATTGGCTTGCAGCAGCAGCTTGCGCTCCCGCCCCTGAAAGAGAGCATTGACCAGGACCAGCGGCTCTGTAGCGTCCCAATCGTGTAAGTCGTGAGGAGTAAATTGATAATGCCAGCGCAACTTCCCCGTCTTGGGGTCAAGCGCCACCACGCAATCGGTGTAGAGGTTATCGCCGCCCCGCTGGTCGCCGTTGGTGTCCGGAAAGGGATTGCCGGTTGGCCAGTAAAGCAATCCCGTTTCCGGATCGTAGGACCCTGTCAGCCAGGTTGCGGCGCCTCCGGTCTCCAGGGCTGGGCCCTTCCAGGTCTCCGAACCCGGCTCACCGCGAAGTGGCAGCGTCCGGAAGCGCCATGCGAGTTTTCCAGTACCCGCCTTGTAGGCGGCTACGAATCCCTGCAATGGAGCGTCGCCGCCGGAGACGCCGGTAATCACAAGATCGCCGACAACTAGAGGCGCGCCGGTCGATCCGTATTGTCCTGGCGACCCTGGAACTGTGTAATCCACGTCCCACATTAACCCGCCCGTGAGGCGGTTCAGGCAAATCAAATGCGCGTTGTCGGTCGCTAAGAAGATGCGATCTGCCAGCAGAGCGACGCCGCGATTCGCACCTTTGGCTGCGTCGCCCGGAATCGTGCCTCCCGTGCCCCTAGGGCGCGAATAGCACCAGATCTCTCGTCCGGTGCGCGAGTCTAGCGCGCAGACCCGGTTTGGTCCGGAGACGTACATCACGCCGTCGCTGACTAACGGTGTGTTCTGCAATGCGTCGTAGGGGAGCGTGTAGGTCCATTCGAGCTTCAGCCGGCTCACGTTTTCGGCGTTGATTTGAGCCAGCGCGCTATGTCGATTCCCGCCGGACACGCCGTTATAGGTGGGCCATTCTCCAGGCTCGGGTTTCAGAATCTGCTCGATCGCCCTGGTTGGTACCGGCGGCGGTTCCGTTGCCAGCGGACCGACGGGCACTCCGTCGAGCCGACTGAGATACGCCAGCAGATCGCGTCGTTCCTCAGTGGTGGCCTTCAGGGCCGGCATGAAGCTGTCCTTCTCGTGAGAGACTTCCTGGTATTCGGTGTCGAGCAGAAGACGGAGATGTCCATCCAGCGTCTGCAATTGCAGGTCGTGCTTCCCCTGGCTCCGCAACAAGCCTCGTACCGAGGACCCATCTCGAAGGCGCACACTCGCCGGCGACCATCCCTGCCCGGGGCACCATGCCCACGGTGGACACGAGCCTCCAGACCGGCCTGCCGCCCACGCCGCAGGCTCGTCGAGAGCCTGCTCCAACTGTCCCAAAGTCAGCTCGCGTCCGATGGCAGAGATATCAGGTCCATTCGCCCTTCCCTGCCCTCTCACCATATGGCACGATGCGCACTGGCCCTTCGCAAAGAAGAATCGCTCTCCAGCACCCCCGTCTCCCGGCGTGCCTAAATCGTAGGCCGATACGTTAAGAGATCGGACCCAGCGCGCCAGCGGTTGGAGCTCATCCTCTGGCAGTGGAAACGCGGGCATGCCGCCCTGCTTCCCGTTTTGAATCGCATCGTGGATCTGCTTTTCCGAGCGGCTGCGCAGAGACCGATTGTCCAGCAGCGCCGGACCGCGTTCGGTACCGGCCGCCGCCTCTCCGTGGCAGGCGGCGCAGAGTTTCGCGTATTGTTCCGGCCTTCCGCGATTCGCATTCTGAGCTGCGGCCGAAAACGCGAACCACCATGTTGCAGTTGCGATCCCAAATGAAATCAGACTCCGAACGATTCCCATGGTGGTCAGACTTTGTATCTCTCAAGGGCTTGCTCGTCGATGTCCAGCCCAAGGCCGGGGCCCTGCGGCACCTGAATTTCGCCATTCTTGAATGTGTAGAGTTCTTTCGACTTGAGGATCTTGAGCGCCGGCGCCCATTGTTCCTGCGGAAGCAGAGGCGGCGTTGCCAGAGCCAGTTCCTCCAGCGGAGCGCCCCATGCTGCGTGCGCCTGTATCCGTCCTGCGACGGCCAGACCGAAGGCCCCGTGTCCGATGCAAGGCTTGTGATAAGCCTCGCAGAGCGCGGCCACTTTGCGCATCGTCAGCAGACCGCCCACGGTCCGCAGGTCGGGCTGAAGGATGTCATAGGTATTGTGCATCAGGCATTCGCGATAGGCGTCGAGGCCCTTGAAGCCTTCACCGCCGGTGATCAGTATATCCATTTCGCGTGCCAACCGCGCCGGACCCTCAAAGTCGTCCCTCGCGAACGGTTCCTCCAGCCAGTAGACGCCCACCTGCTGGAGCGCCTTTGCAGCGGCTAATCCTGTGGCGTAGTCCCAGACTTTGCCGGAGAGGTGTGCGGTGCGGTCCACCATGACTTTGAAACCCGGGGCCGGGCCGCAGGCGGCGATGATCCCGGCGCAGGACTCGACGTCGTCCATGAAGTTCGGCCGGAAAATGCGCATCTTGAACCCGTTGAAGCCCGCCTCCTTCAAACGGCGGGCGTAAACGGCCTGATCTCTAATCGGCACCTGCGATTGATCCATATTGCCGCGCCACACGGCGGTAATGTAGACCGGAATACTGCTCGTCGAACCGCCGAGCAATCGATATACCGGCTGATTGGCCGCCTTACCGATCCCGTCCCACAGAGCTTCTTCAATGCCACCCCAGTTGATCAGGCCGCGCTTTAGGTGTTGCTCCATCGCGAAGAGGTCGGCTCCAATCAAGGCCTCGCGAATCGCAGCGAACCCCGCGGCAGGGCCGCCAGCCACGCCAAAAGAATACCCACGGACGCCGGATTCCGTCTCGATGCGCACGACGGCGGTCCGGTTCATGACACCTGCCTCGACCTCGATAGGGGTCGCCGGAATCTCAATGTTGAACGTCTCGACGTTCTTGATGCGGATTGGCTTTACGTCTGCGCCGATCGCCTTAACGGGACCGAGGAGACCGGCTATGCTCGCGCTCGCGCCAAGGCCTGCTTGAGTTAGAAGTTCTCTGCGATTCATCTGGTACCTGCTTTCCAATCTAATTTAGAATAGTAGCTCCGCAGCCAGCTGGACCTGTCGTTGACTTTTCCCCGCGGCGCTGACCACGCAACTGAAATAGAATCGACGAACCCAAGAAGGATTTCGGCGGTCCACTGGCCCACAGTTAACATTGTCAGAAGACGAGGCGATCCTTCCGCGCGTCGAGTTTCGCGGCGTTGATGCCGGGCACTTTCTTCAGATCGCCCAGCGTCTTGAAATTGCCGTGCTCTGCACGGTACTTCACGACAGCTTGGGCCGCAGCATCGCTGATGTCGAGGACCGGGGGTAGTTGCGCGGCAGTCGCCGTGTTAATGTTCACCTTGGTCGAGGTGCGCAAAAGAACGCGCATCACCGCTTCCATCTGTTCGTCTGTGCCGCTGGCGCCGAGAGACACCATGTGTTCGACAGTGTCTTTCCAATCCTGCTCGGTGCGGATATCGGACACCATGCCGGAGGTATGACAGGCGCCGCACACAGACTCGAAATCCACTTTGTCCGCTGCTGAGCTGCGAGCCGGCGCACTGGAGGATTGGGCTGCGCACGGTGCCGCAGTCCCAACCAACAGCCCGATGTTCACCAGGAGAGCATACCCCCAAGGCGCGCACATGGGGTTTATTCTAGCGTAGCCGCGCCGCCGCGCGGTTCTTGGCTTACCGTTTCGGTTTCTGTATGCGGCTCCCGTTTTCTGGCTTCCTGATATCGCTATCTGTTTGACTTCGGTCGGAGGGCCGATATATACTCCCGCTGTAAAACAGAGGCTGGGCATGGCGAACCGTATTGGAATTTCGGGCAGGCGGGATTTCCTGCGGACGATGGGCATTGGCGCTCGCGGGCCTCGCTCTGTCCAATAGCGCCCTGCGAGCCGCACCGGCCAAGCCGCTCCGCGGGCTTTTCCCGATTGGGTTTACGCCCTTCACGCCGGACAACAAGATGGACCTGGAAGGTCTGGCGGCGCAGGTCAAGTTCTGCAATCGCGGCGGTGTGCATGGCCTCATGTGGCCCCAAAATGCCAGTGGCTGGACGAACCTGTCCGACCAGGAGCGTCTTGACGGCACGGAAGCGATTCTCTCGGCGGGCAAGGGCGGGAAGACAGCGCTGGTGATCGGTGTGCAGAGCGCCGACGCGGATGCGGTAGGCCGCTACGCCAGGCAGGCTGAGAAACTGGGAGCGGACGGAATCATATCGCTTCCTCCGCCGGCGGTATCCGACGAGAAGGCCCTGCTGGCTTACTATCAGCAGGTCGGGAGTCTCACCGGACTTCCCCTGTTTGCGCAGGCCGTCGGGACCATGAGCGTGGATCTGCTCGTGAAAATGTTCGAGACCATCCCGACGCTGAGATACGTCAAAGATGAAGCGGGCAATCCGCTGGAGCGCATCTCCGAACTGCGCAAGAGGACGGACGATCAACTGAAGGTCTTCTCGGGTGGAGGCGCTGCCACGATGATCACCGAAATGGAGCGCGGATTCACCGGCGCTTGTCCATACACCGACCTGGCCGACGTGTTCGCGGCCTCCTATGATCTGTGGCACAAGGGGCAGAAGCGGGAAGCGTTCGACATGTTCGGCAGAATTCAGGCGTTTGCCAGCATCACGCCGATCAGTTCGGTGGACATCATGATCGCTCGCGGAGTGTTCAAGCCAGGCACCAGGCTCCGCGTGGCGGCAGGCCGGCGCGGAGGGGCGCAGTGGCGGCAGGGGCCGCGCCGCCAGACAGCTGTCGACCGAAGAGATCCGCCAGGAACTGGATGCCTATCTCAAGCCCTACTTGAAAGCTTGACGGCGTGAAGTGAAGGATATCGGGAGATCGCTATGAAAGTGAAAACTGTAATCGGATGTTCCCTGTGTCTGGTGGCCGGATATTTCAGCCTCGGCCGGGTGCCGGTGAACGCACAGGTCCCGCAAGCCCCGCAGCAAGGCGGAGGCAACGGGGGCGGTCTGCGCGGACCTGCTCAGAAGGAATTGATTTACGTCGCTCTCCCTGGTTCGCTGGAACGCTCTCCGGACCAGAACGGCAACGGAATTGTGGTGCTCGATGCGAAGAACAACTACAACTTCGTCAAGAGAATTCCGGTGTTCGACATTCCGGCAAGCCAGAACCCCGAGCAGATCGCCGGCGTAACCGCGAGTCCGGTTACGCAGATGATCTACATTGCTGCTCGCGGCCGCCTGGCTGCGGTCGATTTGACCACGGATAAGAAGGTCTGGGAAAACACCTACGATGGCCAATGCTGCGAGCGGCCGCAGATTTCCCCCGATGGCTCCTTCATGTACGTAGGCGCGGATCTGAAGAACTTCTGGTATGTAGTCAACCCGAAGACGGGCGAGTTGATTACGAAGGTAATGGCGCCTCTGAGCCCCAACACTCACAATCTGAACCTGAGCCCGGATGGCAAACTCGCCTTCATGTCGCCCAACGGCAAAGTCATGTCGATCGCCGACACCACAACCCATCAGACCGTCAGGACAATTCAGTTCAATGACAACATCCGCGTCTTCGTCCTGAACCACGATGCGTCCCTGATCTACACCAATCAGAACAACTTCCTCGGATTCCAGATTGCCGACGTGAAGACCGGAAAGGTACTGCATACGGTAGAGGTCCAGGGCTTCCCTTGGCGTGAGCGGTGGAACGCCACTCCGCGGCCGCGAATCCCACACGGTTGCCCCAGCCACGGCATCGCCCTGACCAATGACGAGAAGGAGGTCTGGCTGGCCGACGGCATGAACGACTACATTCACATCTTCGACAACACGGTGATGCCTCCCAAGCAGATTCAGAGCATCAAGACCACCGCCGGTCCCTACTGGATCACGGTGGGTTTGGATGGAAACCTGGCGTACGTTTCTTCGGGCGACATCATCGATATGAAGTCACGCAAGATCATTGGCCAGATGAAGGACGAGTACGGCCGGACCATGTACAGCGAGAAGCTGCTGGACATGCTCTTCGCCAACGGCAAACTGACTCGCGTCGCCAATCAGTTTGGTAATGGACTCACGCCCGCTGCGACCACGACGGCAAAAGCCAATTAGCCCCTTGGACAAGCTCAGTCGCAGGGCCTTCGTGGGTTCGGCCACCCGCGGTTGGCTACACGCCCGCTGATAGATGGGCCTTGCCGCGCTATAAGTCATGCTAGATTGGCAGTCGCGGGAAATGGTGCTAGATCTTGCAAAATTTCGAATCTTGATCGAAAGATGTTCTGCCCAGACCAAGTCGACTACTGCCCCGTTAAACGGCTCAATAGAGGCTTGCTAAATGACAGCTCTTGTGACACTATTCTCATTCACCATTCTGATTCACCACTAAATCTAAAAACGCGTTGCGGGAGGAGTCCATCCATGGTGGAAGTTTCGAGGAGAACGGCTCTGGCGGCATTGGGTGGAGCGGCGTTTCTGGGAAGCGCGCAGGCGAGGCCGAAGGGTTATCTGGTCGAGAACACGATGCACATGTTCGCGGAAGACCTCACCCGCTTTCCGCTTGCCAAAAACGCGCCTTACAAGCCGACGCCGAACTCGCTCGACAAGTACCTCGCGTTCGTGAAGGAGGTCCAGCTCGATCACACCATCCTGGTGCAGCCCGAACCCTACCAGGACGATGAGAGCTACGTCGAGTACTGTTTCACCCGCGAGCCTTCTCCGGGCTACTTCAAGGCGACGTGCCTCTATGACCCCATCGATCCGGCCACCCCGGGGCGCATTGAGGCGTTGGCCAAACGGAATCCCAATCGCATCGTCGGGATGCGCATGCATGAAATGAGCCAGGCGGGAACTGCCTTCGCCACTTCAGGGCCGATCAAGAACCGCGACATGAAAGACCCCGTCGTGAAGAAGACCATGCAGAAACTCGGGGATCTGGGCATGATTCTGCAGGTGCAACTGATTCCCCGTCAAGCGCGCGGGTTGGGAGAGCTATCTGCCGGAGCGCCCAACGTGCCCGTGCTGATCGATCATTTCGGCCTGGTAGCCCGCGGTACGCCGGCGGAATATGACGACATCGTGAACCTTTCGAAGATGCCGCAGTTCTATATGAAGATGTCCCAATTGCCTCCGAATCCGAAGCCCATGGTGAAGCGGGTTTACGACGCGTTCGGGCCGGACCGGCTGGTGTGGGGATCGTATGGCAGCAACGTGGCGGCCTTTGAAAAGATTCTGGCGCAGATTGACGATGTCTTCGATTTCGCCCCGGAAGCCGAACGCGTCAAGATTCGCGGCGGCAACGCCATGAAGCTGTTTAAGTTCAAAGCCTGACGACGGCAGGCTTACCCTGCGCGCCCCCGCCCCGGAGGACCCGGGGCGGGCAGGCTCAGATACTTGAGCCGCGCTTCGCGCAACGGATCGTTCTCCGTGTGGCTGTTTTCCTCGGCGAAGACCATCGTCGCCCTTTGATCCATCGCGTAGGCGGGCCACGACGGCATGCCGGCATGGTCCGGATTGCCATGGCGGGCGAAAGATGCCCACGCGCCGGCCAGTTGCTTCGACACCTTATCGGCATTTGGATAACGCACCAGGCGCAGCACCAGCGGCAGTTCAGCGGTATGAAACGCGCGGTATTTGCCGCCATCCATGGGGGTGATGTACGTAAAGTAATACATGAACGCCGGAGCCTTGCCTAATTGGGCCTTGCGCTCGGCCTGTTTGATGGCGTTCATGCGCGTGGAACGGTCGCTCGAGATATCGAAGAAGACATCGCTGGCGGTGGCATCGGGCCATTGCTTGCGGTAAATCGTAATCAGCTCTTCGATATCGGCGGTAGGCACGCGGAGGCTCCGTTCGAGCCGCGAGCGCATGTCGGCTTCGCTCAGCGTGAAGGTCGCCGCATCGTGTTCCCCGATATTCCATGCCGCTTCATCCTTGCACGTGCCCACGATCAGCGGCACGCTGGCGGAAATCTCCGGCGCGCCGGGATCCCAGGTCTGAGACGGGATGGAGCGCCCATCGACGATCGGGCCGCCACCGCCGCCGGCATGGAAGAGCGTCGCTGCCGGAACCTTCTGGAGTTCTTCCAGGTGATTCCCGGAAATGTTGAGTTTCGCCAGCATTCCTTTGGCGCGCGTCGCCGCCTGCTCTTTGTCGCCGGCCCGCAGATTCGAGCCGCTTTCGATGATGGCCTTGCTGAATAGCCCCTTGGCCGCCGGCATGGCCATCAGCGCGCTGATTTTTCCGCCGCCGCCGGATTCGCCGAAAATGGTCACATTACCGGGGTCGCCGCCGAATGAGGAAATATTGTCGCGCACCCATTCGAGCGCGGCCACCAGATCGAGCAGGCTGGCGTTGCCGGAATCGGCGAACTTCTCGCTGAAGCCGCCGAGGTAAGTGAAGCCGAAGACGCCCAGCCGATGATTGACGCTCACCAGCACCACGTCTTCCTCGCGTGGGAAGCCGTCCGCGGCCAGCGCGATAATGCCTGAACCGGAAGTGAAGCCGCCGCCGTGGATGTAGACCAAGGTCGGGCGCTTGCCTTTGAGTCCCGGCGTGAGGACATTGAGCACCAGACAGTTTTCGCTGTCGGTCTGATGGCTCAGCCCAAGCTCTTCCTTGCGGCCGCCGCAGAAATAGTCGCCGATGGGAGTGTCGAATAGATTGCCGGGGTTCTGGATGCACCGGGGCCCCGTCTGGGTGACATCCAGAACCCCGGCCCATTTCCGGGGCTTCTGTGGCGGAAGAAAGCGTCCGGCGCCTTCGGTCGGGCCGCCATAGGGGATGCCCTTGAAGATACTGACGCCATCGCGCTCCACGCCGCGCACTTTTCCGTAACCCGTTTGCGCCACCGGCGCCGCCGTGCCCGCCGCGAAAGACCTGCTCACCATCGCGGCGCCGCCCGCGTACAGCGGACTCTGCAGCAGCGTCCGCCGGTTCATATTTACCATCATGTGTCAGCCCCTGAATTCTTAGGTTTGCAGTTGCTTTTACGAGAGTCCCGCCAGCGGTTCCGTGCTGTCGCCGAAGGACTTTTCCTTGATCCCCATCCGTTGCAACAAGGCCAGATGGAGATTGCACATGGGAGTCTGCGGAGCGGCGCGCACGCGCCTTCCGGGACGCAGGGCACCTTTCCCACGGCCGGCCAGGATGATCGGCAGATCTTCCTCGCGATGCAGGTTGCCGTCTTTCAGAGACGATCCCATCAGGATCATGGAATTATCGAGCAGCGAAGTGCCGCCTTCATCCATCGACTTTACCCTGCCGAGGAAATAAGCCCACTGCTCCATGTGCCAGTCGACGATTTTTCCATAATGCTCGCGCTTGGCGGGAACATCCCCGTGATGAGAGAACGAATGGAAGCCGCCTGACATCCCGTCCGGAAGGAACCCGTAATCCTGGCTGGTTTGCGCGTCCCCGAACATGAAACTGGCGATGCGAGTCGTGTCATTCCAGAATGCCAGTAGCATGATGTCCAGCATGAGGCGCACGTGCTCCGGATGGGTGTCCGGCTTTCCGGCGGACGGCCGGTCCATGGGGAATTTGCCCTGATTGATCCAGCGCTTTTGGGGCTTCATGGCAGCCGACAGCCGGGTCTCCACCGAACGGATGGAATCGAAATATTCGTTGAGCCGGACGTTGTCGGAGGCGCTTCCCTGGCGGCGCAACGCTTTGGCATCATCCGCCACCAGATCGAGCACACTGGTGTCGTCGCGCTGCAGGGCCGTGAGCAACGACGGATCTTTCGCGTTGAGGCTCGAAACCACCGGCGTCCGAATAGCGCGGAAGACGCGATCGAAGGCCAGTTGCGGGACAACTTCTTTCATCACCGGCGTGCGCGGATCGCGCCAGGAAAGGCAGGAGCCGTACATCCGCGCGAAGCCACCGCCGGCGGTGTCGATGCCGGTGCGCGGAGTGTCGATGCCGATTTCAAAGGTAGGAAGCGCGGTTTGATCGCCGAGCCGCTGTCCCATCACCTGATCTATGGTGGTGCCGTTGGAATTCAGGTTGTCGCCCGAAGTCCGTTCCACGCGCGAGCCGCTGAGCCACGCGGGAATTTTCGGCCAGTGCGGACTGCGCCCCTGCGCCAGCGGATGCCAGAGATTCTCGAGCAGCAGGAAGTCGTCCTTGTATGGCGCGAGCGGCTTCAGGTGCGGAGTGATCTCCCATTGCTCGCCAGACCCCGGTGGGTTCCAGAACTCCGGACGGACGCCGTTTTCAAAATACAGAAATGCCATGCGCAGAGGCGGTTCGGATAGCGTGTCGCCGCCAGCCGCGGGCGCCGCCTTCGACATGGTTTCGAGCCACGGCAACGCCATGGCAACTCCGGCGCCGCGTAGTAAAGTTCTTCGGGAGATTGTTTTCGCCATTTCGTTATCCTTCTAATCGGCCTACTTATACCTTACTGTTTCTTACTTTCCGGCTGCTCGGACTTCTTCAACGGTGCGCACGATAAATCTATATAACAGGGCACGATCTTATCCGGGAGCTTGTTTGGCGGCGGCGCCACGATTTCGTTCACGATGCCCGCCTGCGTGTTACGGAAGGGAATGCTCAGAACAATTTCGCGGAACAACGTGCGAGCCCGGTAGTTATCCTTTTCGATGCGGTCTGTAAGTTGCTGAATCGTGCAGCTATCGCCATCCTGCAAACTGCGCCCCAGCGCGTAGCCGAGAGTCTTTCCGGTAAGATGCCGCAGGAAGTCGCCCTTCTTTTGCATCAGGGCTTGCCGCAGCGCCACAGGTCCTTCGAATTTCTCACCCGAGGGCAGCACTCCGGAGGAATCGATCGGACGGCCTTGCGGGTCTTTGTCCCGCCACCGGCCCAGGCCATCGAAATTCTCCAGGCCGAAACCGATCGGGTCCATCAAACGGTGGCAGGTGAAACAAGCCGGACTGGATCGGTGCTGCGAGAGTTTCTCCCGCATGGTCGGCTCTTCGCCCTTGGCATCACCCTCGGGCAGCCGAGGCACATTCGGCGGAGGCGGAGGCACCGGCGTTCCCAGCAGAACTTCCAGAACCCAAGCGCCGCGCAGCACCGGATTGGTGTTTTTGAGCTGCCCGGTAATGGCCAGCGGAGCCGCCATGCCCAACACGCCGGCGCGCCGGTTGTCCGGCCACTTGACTAACTCAAAGCCATTGCCATGTAACTGCACTTTGCCTTCGAGCTGATAGTACTTCACCAGCCGCGGAGTGAGATAGGTATAGTCGGCGGTGAGTAATTCGAGTAAGCTGCGATTTTCGCCGAGGATGCGGTTGTACAGCAGCACCGGCTCCCTGCGCAGGTCGGCCGCAGATTCCAGATTGTAGAAATCGGCGACAGTGTTGATGAACGGCACTAACCTCTCGCCTAAGTCCTGCGTGCCCAGCCATTGGCCGATGAAGCTGGTGGTAAATGCATCCGACCGCGGATCGTCCAGCATCCGGTCCATCTGTTCGGTCAGAACTTTCGGATCCTGCAGCCGGCCCTGCTCGGCGAGGCGCATCAACTCGTCGTCGGGCATGGTGGACCAGAAAAAGTACGACAGGCGATTCGCCATCTCGTATTGGCCCAGCGGATAAATGCCGGGCTTGTCGTGGCGGGCTTCGATCTTGAATAGAAAGTCGGGCGAAACCAAAACGCCTTTGAGCATCAGCTTGATGCGCTCTTCATAAGGATCGCCTCTTTCGGCGGCGCGATCGTAGAGCGCCAGAAAGCGGTCGCCCTCGGCGGGTTTCACCGGACGCCGGTAGGCTCGCGGCAGAAAGCCGTTGAGGATGCGTTGGGCCGCCTTGCGGGCTTGCAGCGGCTCCATGCCGGGCTCGGTTCCGAGTAACCGGAAATGCAGCGCGCGCCGTTCGGCGGAAGGTTCCTCGGGCTTCTGTTCCACCGTAAGATCGTTCAAGGTGGCAGGTCCACCGGTAGCTACCGTAATCGCGTGTGCGCCGCGCTCCAGGTGGACGGTGAGCGAAGCCGTCAGGGTGACCGGTCCGCGGCGGCCGACCAGTGCGCCGCCGACCGGGCGGCTTCGTCCGGGGCCCCGCGGCGGAAACGTCATCGATCCGGCCGCTACGCCATCGAGCTTGATCTGGAGAGCCGGCGGCGGATCGACCGGTTCTATGGTCGCCCGCAGTTCATAGTTCCCCTCCGTAAACATCAGCACGGACGCCGACAGCTCATCGCCGGCCTCCACCGGACGTCCGGGTTTGATGTCCAGCTTCGTGGGGGAGAGTTCCGCCCCGTTAAAGGTCTTCACGAGCGGAGGCGTGATGATGGCGTGATCCAGAATCTGCCGCGCGGCTTCCAGGTAGCGTTCGGTGAGCAGCGGACCAGTGTAGAGGGTCTCTCCGTTGGTATCGAAGCCGGCGCCGCCGGTGCCATCGGCGGGCAACAGCGCCGCGACCGTAAAATCGACGCCCAGCAGATCGCGGATGGTGTTGTGGTATTCGCGGCGATTGAGGCGCCGCAAGGTGCCCGCTCCGGCAAACTCACCCACGCTGCAGGCGGTTTCGCGCAGGCGATTTTCCACCCAGTTGGCCACCACCAGGCGCTCCTCTTCGGTGATCTTCGACGCGATGGGCGGCATGCTCCGGTTGCGCAACTGCGCGGCCACATTGCGCCACAGTCCTCGCTTGGCTTCGATGTCTTTGGCCGTCTGCGCCGTCAGAAACTTCGCGGGGTTGGCCGCTTTCGGATCGTGACAGGGTATACAATTGGCTGCCAGAATCGGGCGGATGGTTTGCGTGAACGGATCCGGAGCCGTAGCGGACGAGAGCAGGCCCGCTGAAAACAATGCGCATAGCAGGACTCGGATCACCATGTTCGTCTCAATTATTGTCCCAATTAGCGAAGGTTTGCCTTCATCCAATCAATAATCTGGTCCTGAGTCTTATCCGGCAGCCGATTGTAATCCCACGGCTGCATGGCTTCCAGCTTGGCGGTAGCCCCGTACAGAGCGTACACCTTTTTGGCCTGGTCGATGGCGGTCTGCACGTCGGCGGGGGTCGCATCGCGGTCGAGCGTAGGCGCCACCACCAAGGCCGGACGGGGTGCAATCATCCCCAGCAGGTCGTGGAAGTCGTACGGGATCTGCGCTTCGTGGCCCACGAAGAAACCGAGGCGTGGCAGCAGGTCACGCTCATGGCTGTAGCGCGCCACGCCACCGGTTCCGCGGGTGGCGGTGTCGGTGCGCATGGGGGTGAAGCCGGCGATGGAAACTACCGCTCGCGCACGCGAATCGAGCGCAGCCGTATAAAGCGCCACCGTGCCGCCCATGGAATAGCCGAACAGATAGATGTGCTGCGGATCCACCAGGGTGTCTTTTTCTAACGCGTCGATGGCGGCGCGTGCGTCCTCCACCATGCGGCCCATGTGCGACCAGTGCGGATAGCGGTCGTAGAACGACCCGGTCTCCGATTGACGGCTGCCGAAGCCGCTCTGGTCAAAGGCCATGACGGCGTAGCCTGCGCGCACCAGCGCCAGGATGGGATGCAAATCGTTGTGATAGACCCACATGTATCCGAGCGGATAACTGAAGCCGTGCAGCCAGATTACAGTGGGCAGCTTGGTGCCTTCCGGCGTGTTGGTGGGATAGTACAGGTCGCCCCGCAGGGTGCCCCCGAACACCACCGGCTTCGAGGTGGTCAGATCTTTCTGCGGTCCGAACCAGCCGAATTGGTTGCCGCCGCGCTGGATGACCCAGGCGGGCAGATCGGGTACTACCTGTCCCGGATTTCCACCTGCGCGCCCGCCGCCTGGTGCGCCTCCGCGCCCCGCAGCGCCGCCTCTTCCCGCGGCTGCTCCTCTGCCTCCCCGGCCCGGTCCCGGCGGCATGACCGCAGGTTCATCGCCCATCATCCAGGTCACGGACTGGCGGATCGTGGCGGACTTCTTTTCCCAATCCGCGGTGGACCCAATGGCGCCGCCGTTATCGGCGGTGAGAATGTCGGTCAACGTGCGCTTCGGATAGCGGGTCAAATTCACCGATTCTTTGCTATTCGTGCGCCACTTGTCCCAATCCCACTGGAAGATCAGATTATTGGTCCAGGTGCGCGTGGAGCGGCCGAAGCGGATATCCAGCCAGTCCAGGCAGGCTTCCTGATCGTTGGCGCCGTGGAACCCGGGCACTCGCATGGTGCTGATGCGCTCCGAGTGGCCCAGAGTTTCGTAAACCTTCAGCGCGGAGTAGTAGGTCTGCTCGTCGCCCCAGGAATTGGACACTTCGTCGTTGTTGCCCCACTCGATGAGGATGGCGCGAGGAGCAATCATCGCGACCAGTAAGTTGGCATCCACCGGAAGACGGTCCTCACGGCCGGAAAAGAACCGAAGCCGCGGAACGAACCAGGTGGGGAACTGGCGGGTGGTGGTCTCGATGCCTTCGCCGGAGCTACGCTCTCCGGACGCGCGCCACGGCAGCACGCCGCCCACGCCTGTGCTTCCGGCGATGACGGCGGCGATGCGCTCATCCATGGCCCCTGCGATGGTGACCATCTTGCCGTCGCGGGAGTAGCCGAAAATGGCGATGTGCCTCATATCGACCTGAGGCAAAGTTGCCAGGTAATCGACCACCAGGCTGGCGGCCCAGGCGCGGCGCGGTAAAGCCGCAAAGTCGAAGTCCGGGTAGAGAGCTGCGAGCGCGGCGGCGTCATCCATGCCGTCGTTGCCCGCAAACCCGGCCGAGATGTAGCCGCGGCGAAGTAGCGACGGCGCCCAGCCTTGCAAATTCGGACTGATCAGTACCGGAAATGGTCCCGTGCCTTCGGGGATCATCACCTGGACCCGCATGGTGCCCTTGCTGCCGGGGCCGAATTCCAGTCGGACGTTGCGCACCAGGTAGCCCTTACCGGGCGTTTCATCGAGCACCACCGCATGGTCGATTTTCGGCTTCGGCGGGAAAGTGCCGATGTCGTACTTTTCGTATAGTTGCCGGATCTCGGTGCGGCGGGCCCGCCAATCTTCGGCGTTGCGCACGGGCCGGCCGTCCAGAAACTTCATCGGGTCCGGGAGGCCGTTGACCTTCGGGAAGGAGTCGAAATCGGGCGGCAGCTCGCCGGTCTTCTGCAGCCATTCCTTGAAGCTGGGAACGTCAGGCAGGATTTGTTGCAGCTTTTCGAGGTACTGCTTGCGCTCTTCAACCGACATCGCCGGCGCCGGCCGGGATGCCGCCACTAGCAGAAGCAGCGCCAACCAATAAACCGTTGTGGATCGTGTCCTCATAAAACCTCGTTCTCGACGGAGAGAATCTGTCTCCTACCAGACTGCCGCGGGCTGTGGACGCAGGTACGGAGCCACCGGGTCGGTGGCCAATGCCTTTAGGGCCGCCACCACGATGGAGGCGTTCAACTCAGCCCCGGCCCTGGTGGTATGGACCCGCTTATCGGCGAATAATGCAGTGACCGCCGGCTCGCCCATAGGGTCATACTTTTCGGCGATCCGGTTGTAAAGATCCAGCACCGGGGCATTGTCCGCTTTGGCGACCGCGCGCGCCCAATCGGCGTGAGTGTCCACCGGCTGGGCGATCTTTCCATTTTCCCAGGTGTTCCGTGGAATCAAAGTGCAGACGATCGGCACCGCCCCTTTGGCGCGCGCCTCGGCGATGTACTTGTGCATGTACCAGCCCCAGGTGTGGAAGGTCTCTCCATTCCGTTCCTCTGTGGCGCCCCCGAGGCCTTTGAGCGGTGCCGTGGGGCCGTTATCGTTATGGCCGAATTGCATAATGACCACGTCGCCGGGCTTCAGCAGGGCCAGCACCTTGTCCCAATATCCCTGGGCCATGAAGCTCTTCGCACCGGTGCCACCGACCGCCCGGTTGACCACGTTGATCTTGCTGAGATCGAACCAGGCATTCAGAGGATCGCCCCAGCCCCATTGTCCCAAACCATCGATTCCGTCACCCCGGCCATTGCGGACCGTCGAATCGCCGATCAGGAAGAGCGAGAGCAGCGCCGGATCGGCCGCGTCGGGCAGATTCAGCCAGTGCAGAAAGTCTTCGCGGGCAGTCGCGAATGATGGCCGCTTCAGGTGCGGCATCAGTACGGCTTCGGGCGCGGCGATGTCAATCGCGCGGCCGGCCGCCGAGAAGTTCTTGATGATGCCGTTTTCGCGCAAGGCCTTGATGGCAGCGATCATGTAGCGCGCATTCACGTCGGCGCCTTCCTCGCTGGTGTGGACCACGTCGCGGGAAAAAGAGGCTTCACCGTCTCAGCGCCCATTTGCTCGAAGCGATCGGCGACTATGTCGGTGAGGTCCAGGAAGGCGACGCCTTCAGCCACCGCTAATTCTCGGGTCCACTGGCAGTATTGTCCGGAACACCGCTCAATCTTCCCTTCCTTCCAGATATTGCGGACGGTCAAGGAAACCAGGATCGGCATGGCGCCCTTCTCCTGCGTCTCGTGGATCATCTTCCGCATGTACCAGCCGAAGGTGTGGACGGTTTCGTGCTGCCTGGTGACCTTGTTGTCGATCTCCTGGCTTTCGTCGCCGAGTCCCGGCAGAGATCCGCGCGCGATCCGCTCGCCGTTCATTTCGCCGCCATCGTTCTGCCCGAACTGGATCAACACGTAGTCGTTCTTCTTCACCTTGTCCAGGAGTGCCTGCCACAAGTTCTCGGCGACGAAGGTGCGGCTGCTGCGGCCTCCGCGGGCGGCATTGACCACATTGATCTTCGTGAGATCGAAGTATTTTGGAAATGGTCTGCCCCAGCCGATGGCCTCCGGCGTTCCATCCGCGGCGGTGGAATCGCCGGCGATGAACAGCGATGGCAGTGCCGGATTCAGCGGAGCGTTCGCCGCGGAAGCCGCGGCTACTAACAGCACCCCGGCTCCCGTCCAGAGCAATAAATGAGCGAATCTACTTGCCAGCTTCATCGATTTCGAGCCGCAGATAATCGTAGATCATGCCCGAGGTCATCGATCCCGCAGGCACGATCAGCTTCATGGTGTTGGTGCCGGCCTTCAGCGACGACGCATCGAAGACGAAGTCTTTTTCGCTCCACACTCCGATAATGCCATTGCGCGCGATCGCACCATCGACCACCAGATGCTCCACCGTGCCTGCCGGTTGATCGTTGACCACGACATCGAGCTGGCGTGTGCTGGTGGAGGCCAGCGCGATGCGGAGGTGCGCCTTGCCTTTCGGCGCCTGCGCCAGGTCGAACGAAATCGTCCAGGGAGTCGCGCGGCCCGGCTTGGTGCCTGCGTTATAGCCGGCCGGTTTGTTTTCGGGATCCGTGCTGTGAGGCACCTGTTCGAAGAACCAGTCCTTGCGATAATCGCTCTTGCCCACCACGTAGTTCACATCGTTGGGAAACATCTTCGCGTAAACCAGGAACATGCCATCGTGGGCGTAGTCGTCACCCTTGGCAAATTCGGCTCCCGTGCGGTTGGGGTATCCGATTTCCCAAATCTGTTTGCCGTGGCGCTCGGGTGTCCAATCGATGGTTCCCAGATCCAGCGGCTTTCCCGCGCTCACAGTGATGTCGGCCTTGGCGAGTTCGCCCAATACCCCGTCGGCAAAAGCATGCAGGGTGTAATTGCCGGGCCGGACGGCGTTCAGACGGAACTTGCCGCTGTTGTCCGCGAAGGCCCAGAACTCGTAGTGCTTGGCGTCGGTCTGCCAATCGATCGTCCGAGGTGTCCCAGGAGCGCCGTTGCGGCCCGCGGGATGAATCGTGTAGGCGGGGGCAGCCAAACCCACTCTCAGTCGGCTCATCTTGGCATCCTTGGCCTGCGGGTCGGTCAGGACAATACGGCCCGAGACCGCCGTCCGGTCGCTCTGGCGCGGATAGTCGCCAGTGCCCACCCACGCGTAAGGCCAGCGCTGCGTTTCCTTCTTCGCCTCGGCCACCGCGTCGTTGTACATGTCCATGGGAGCCTTGCCCGCATTGACGTACAGCAGAAACGGTCCGATGGTCTTAATCCAGTGCTCGCCGGCGGCCACATCCACCACGGCGCCGCCATAGTGGCTGCTGCGCCAGTAATTCAACACGGTGGGAGCCTGCACGTCGTTGGTATCGCGGTGGCCCAGAAACTCCACCTTTGTCGGACCGCCGCTCAAATACTCCACGCTGGGGTTGAGGAACCAGAATCCCAGGCCTTTGGTGGTGCTGGACCATCCGAAGGCCGGGTTCTCGAACTGATCGGCGGTGAAATCGTATTTGTCTTCGTGTTCGCCGGGCTGGGCCTTGGGGTAAGGCTTGTTGTACTTGGGGCCAACGCTCATCCAGTCGAAGAAGTCGGCCAGTTTGGTGCAGAAGCGCGCTTCGCCGAGCGAACTGGCGGGGTAATCCGGCTGATGCTCGAAAATCGAGTAGGTGTAGAGGCCGGGCTTGTCGCGCTCGAGGGCGTACCGGATCTCGACATCCGATATGAAACTGCCACCAGGACCTGCGCCCATGGGCTTTCCGCCGGAGATTCCTTTGATCGACACCTCGGCCCGCTCGCCGCCATTGGACTTCGGATCGATGGTGATTTTGTCAATCGTGTTGGGGCCATCAGTGTCGTGCGACCAGAATCCGTACTGATGATCGGTGTAGCGATGCCCGCCGCCGCGCATATTGGCGCCCGGCTTATCGATGGTGGTGTCCGGCAGACCATCGGTGCCGACAATCGTCGCCAGCATCTCCGTGCCTTTGAACTTCATCGAGAGCAGATCTCCGGATTTCTTGTCGATGCGGGCGGTCACAATTCCGTTCGCCAGCGTGTATGCGGAGCTATCTTCGGTAAGAGTCGTTGCCGCGTGGGATCCGGATTTGCTCTGCGCAGAGCCGCGTGTGACGCTGCCGACTCCGATGGCGAGCGCACCCAGCCCTAATGCCAGGGTGCCTTTGGTAAAGCGTGTCATGAGAATCTCCTCCAGCGTGCCCGGATTCCGGCAATGCACTCCTCCCTCCCAACTCTCAATCGCGTGTACAGGGCGGCTGGCTGCAGAAAGTCACTTGCGCCCGCGGGAGAACCCAGGCAAACATCGGTACGAGACTGTCACACCGCCCCGATCCTGGCAAGCGGCCGACAGAATTTGGTGTCTCGTTTCGTGGGGAGAAACCGGTAGCGCGAACCGGGCGCGGGGAGCAAGACCCTTTTCTTTGAGCATCTTGACGCCGGAACAGAGCAGCGTTCGGCGTATTTTTGACGGGCCGGAAGCGCGACTCCCGGTGTCACGCTGCGAAACGCTTGTTGCGCGCTCCCCAACGATCGGCTGGTCAAGTGAGACGCGATCAATGCGTTTCGCGTCGTGACACGCGAGCCTGCGGTACGGGGCCGCCCACCAGTGGTCGGAGCTAGCTGCCCCCGCAACGTCAAAGGCCTCATAGAAGGCGCGTTGCCAGGCCCGGCGGTTGCGCGCGGGCGGTTTTGCAAAGCGATACGGTACCGGAATGCGGCAGGGTCCTTGCCAAGGCCCGGCAGATGTGACACCATTTCTCCGGCCCGGAGGGTTATGACGCGTAATTTTGTGTTTCTGACGTTGGCTGCCGCGCGGATGTTAGTCGCGCAGGCGGCGTTGCCTACCGAATGGATCGATCCCGATACCGGCCATCGCGTCGTCCGGCTTTCCCGCGAGGATGGCACCCAGAGCCTTTACTTCAACCAGAACGCCTATACCGCCGATGGCAAGAAACTGATCGTCACAACAGCCGGTGGCGGCATCGCCACCATCAATCTGGCGACCCGCGAAATCAAACCGCTGGTGGCGGGTCTTGTGTCGGTGATGGTGGCGGGCCACAAGACCGGTGACGTCTATTACACCAAGCGTCAGCCGGCCGGCGACGGCGCAGGGGGCGGACGCAATTCCACTGGCGCTATCGTCTACGCAACCAATGTCGAGACGGGAGCCACCCGCGAAGTGGTCAAACTACCGCCGGGACGCAACGTTGCGTCCCTCAATGCGGACGAAACTCTGCTGTTGGGCACTTACGTCAACGGCGCTGCGGAGCCGCGCGGTGGAGCCGGGGCCAATGGACGCGGCGCTGGAGCGAATGGGCGCGGGGCCGGTGGCAATGGACGTGGCGCCGCCGGTGGCAACGCCCGTTTTGGCCAAGCGAACTACGAAGCCGTGGGCGCGGACGGCAAGCCAATGACCTTTGCGGACGCCAAGGATCTGCAACTGCACAACAGCCTGATGGCCACGCGGGCCGGTCCGCCGCGGGTCCTCTTCACGATCAATACCAAAACCGGCGAATTGAAGGATCTCCTCAGCGAGCACGAGTGGATCAACCACCTGCAGTTTTCGCCCACCGACCCCAACCTCATCATGTTCTGCCATGAGGGCACGTGGCACGAAGTGGACCGCGTCTGGACGATCCACACCGACGGCAGCGGCCTGACCAAGCTGCACACCCGCACCATGAACATGGAGATCGCCGGCCATGAATTTTTCTCCTCGGATGGCGCCATGATCTGGTACGACCTGCAGACCCCTCGCGGCCAGGATTTCTGGCTGGCCGGCTACAACGTCGCGACCGCCAAGCGCACCTGGTATCATCTGCAGCGCAACGAATGGTCGGTGCATTTCAACGTATCGCCGGATGGCACGCTCTTCGCAGGAGACGGCGGCGATAGCGAGATGGTGGCGCGCGCGCCGGACGGCAAGTGGATCTACCTTTTCCGGCCGGAGCACGTCCCGGATGTGGCCGGGGTCAAAGCCGCCAATTCGGACGCTCTGATCGATATCGGTTTCTTCAAGTCGGAGCGGCTCGTCAACATGAGTAAACACGACTATCGCCTGGAGCCCAACGTGACGTTTTCGCCCGATATGAAATGGATTGTTTTCCGGTCGAATATGCTGGGTCCAAACCACGTTTACGCCGTCGAAATCGCCAAAGCCGCCGGCCGCTGACCGGTTACGCGGTTCCCGTCCTGCCCGATGTACCGGCCTGATGTGCCGGCCGACGATCTATGACACGCTACGCATTTAAGCTTTCGCATCAAGACCGACTGCATCGAACAATTCGGTGAACCAGCGCTGGCAGCAATTCATGAGCCGCCTTTTTGAGCCGGTTCCCGGAAAGTCCCCACGGAACGCTTCGCGATCATGAAGGAAGTAATTCTACCTGGAATAGCTGACTTGAATAGCCGCACGGGTGCCTCTCCCGAATCTTTAACGAGCGAATGTGCGTTTCGCAGAGTGACACAGATCGTTCGGGTCTGGGGTGCGGCAGGGTACTGGGGCTTAACCGAATGTATACCTACAAAACGATCAAAGAAAAGGGTGTTGCTCTTGGCGGTAACCCCACGGCGCCGGTTTCTCCCCACGAAACAGGATGTAAATCCGTACAGCGCTCTTGCGAAGGTTGCGATGGTGTGACAGTGTTGAGTCCGATATTTCTGGGTCAGAGGTGACGGCAAGATTGCGGGAAACCGTATTAGACGTAGAGGGGAGATTTCGATGTCAGCTCAGTCGCTTTGGAAACAGCACTCCGTTACCGTGCTGTTCGCATGCATCACAGTTCTCTTCACGGCAGGCACGGCCATGGGCCAGGTCGGCAGCAGCGGTACGATCGAAGGCACCGTTACGGATCCTTCCGGCGCGGTAGTTCCTCAAGCCTCAGTAACCGCCGCCAATGTGGCCACCGGGGTGGCAACGGAGCGCAAAACCACCGCCGCCGGTTTCTACGTGCTTTCGCCCCTTGCGCCCGGCGAATATAAAGTAACCGTCACAGTAAGCGGCTTTGAGACCGTCATCCAGGAGCATGTCATAGTCGACGCACTGGCGACGGTTGCCCTGAGCATGCAACTGAAGATTGGGTCGGGCACCCAGCAGGTGACCGTTACGGAATCGCCCACCATGCTCCACACCGACGATGCCACGCTTGGCCAGACCATGGAAAACAATGTTTACACGTCGCTCCCGCTGGCTATGAACGGAGTTCCGCGCGACCCCACCCAGTTCGTCGCGCTGGTTGCGGGTGTCTCCGGCATGACCACCCAAGTGGCCGGACCGACCACCGAATCGTTCAACGGAACCCGCGGCGCTAACGAATTGTACGTGGAAGGCATCCCGCTCACTTTTGCGAGCCAGCAGGCCGATACGCGCAACATCGCCTTGGGAGTTTCCGTGGAGGCCGTGGACCAGTTCCAGGCCGAAACCAACGGCGAAAAGGCTATGTATTCGGGACAGGGAATGATGAACTTCGTGCTCAAGTCCGGCACCAACCAGTTCCATGGCTCGGCCTACGAATATTTCCGCAACACGGATCTGGACTCGCGCGGCTTCTTCCCGGCGCACACCCCCATCGAGCATCAGAATGAGTTCGGCGGCACGATCGGCGGACCGATCAAGAAAAACAAGATCTTCTTCTTCGGCTCATACGCCGGGTACTACTACAAAACGGCCGAGGTTCCAGAGCTTGAGTCGATCCCCACGCTGGCCCAACGGACTGGCGATTTCAGCGCGCTGCCCACGACGATCTACGATCCGAAGACCCAAACCTGCGTCGGAGCGATTTGCACCACCACGGCATTTCCCGGGAATATCATTCCGTCCAACCGGTTTTCGACGGTCTCCAAATCCTTCGCATCGTATCTGCCCGCCCCGACCAACGGGAATATCACCAACAACTACCTGGCGTCTTTGCCGGAGGGCCTGCACAACAACAACACCACCGACAAAGTAGACTTCAATCAATCCAACAAGAATCGCTTCTACTTTGTCTACAGCCAGGGACGGTATGAGACGGATGGCACCGGCAGCCTGGCGCCCAATACGGATTCGATGCCGGTGCCGTACCTGCAGGGGCGGATTGTCCAGGAAAACACTACCATCGCCCAAGTCCACTACACACGTGTCATCACACCCGCCCTGCTGAACGACTTCGGATTCAGTTTTTCGCGCAGCTATATCCCACTCATCAGCGACACTCAGGGCGGCGGATATCCGCAAAAAGCCGGGCTTACCGGCCTGCCGGGCGGCAACGTTCCGGGCAGCGCCAACGATGTTTTCCCGACCATCAATTTCGGCGGCACGAATGCGCCGAACGTATGGGCGGGCACCAATGCCGTCGCGTTCAACCAGACACAGAACGTCTATACCATGACGGACAACGTGTTATGGGTACACGGCAAGCACGCCATCGCGTTTGGCTTTCAGCTTCAGCGGGCGGAAGACAACAACATGAATCCGGATGGCGGCACGCGCGCCACTTTCTCCTTCAGCAACAATGAGACGGCAGGCTTCTCCCCCACCGGCACCCTGATAAGCACCACCGGTAATGCGTTTGCCGGTTATCTGCTGGGGGCCGTCGATTCGGCCAGCATCACGGACAACTACGTAACCGAGCTGGGGTCGCGCTTCCACAGTTACGCGGGGTTCATCCAGGACGATTGGAAGGTCAGTTCGCGCCTCACCATCAACCTCGGGCTGCGCGACGATATCATGGAACCCTACCACGAGGCGAATAACCGCGTGTCGTTCATGAATCCGCTGATGCCCAATCCGTCCGCCGGCGGACGGCTGGGCGCTTTGGAATTCGCCGGCAATGGCACAGGCACATGCAACTGCGGCAACGTGCCGATGAAGACCCATTACCTGAACTTCGGGCCTCGCCTGGGTGTGGCTTACCGGTTGGACAACAAGACCGTCGTTCGCGCGGGATACAGCTTGATGTACACCCACTCGGGGGGCACCGGCAACAATGGAACCGGCGCAAACCCCGGGCAGTTGGGCATCAACGCCAGCGCCAGTTTTTCGAGCGCGGTCACCGGCCAGCCGGCGTTCTCCTGGGATGGAGGTGTGCCGGCATTCCAGGCGCCGCCGTTCATCAATCCCGGCTATGGCGTCGGTTTTACCACCGCTGCCCCAACCGGCGCGGTCGCGATGAACTATGTCCCGTGGGAAGTTGCCGCCAAGCCTCCGTACTTCGAGAATTTTAATTTCGGCATCACGCGCGAGCTCACTTCCAACATGACCGTAAGTGTCACCTATGCCGGCAGCGGAGGTCATTTTGTGCTGGGCAACGGCGCTCAGGGCGTCTGGACCAACTCCATTCCGCTGCAGGACCTGGCGCTCGGCTCCCTGCTGGCGGCGACCGCCACGCCGGCCAATATCGCCGCAGCGCAGGCCATCATCCCCAGCGTCGGCCTGCCGTTTTCGAATTTTCAAGGGACCATCGGGCAGATGTTAAAACCCTATCCGCAGTACTCCGGGGTTAGTTACTACTGGGGCAATCGGGGAACTTCGACATACAACTCTCTCATCGTGAATGTGACCCGGCGGTTTTATCATGGTCTGACGTTTTACGCCAACTACATATTCAGCAAAGAGCTGGATAACCTGGGCAGCAACCGGAATCCCTTCAACGGCAGCCTCGACAGGGCGGTTGGGTCCACCGATCGTCCCCACGTTGTCCTCGGCACTGTAGTCTACGTGCTGCCGTTCGGGAAGGGGCAAAACTTGAACCCCAGCAACCCGGTGGCTTCGGCGATCGTCAGTCACTGGCAGATTTCCGGTGTGGTCAACTTCAATTCCGGAACCCCGCTGACTGTCACCGGTTCCGGTTGCGTGGTGACCGGGGTTGCCAGCACCTGCATCGCCAGTTACAACCCGAACTTCAGCGGACCGGTGCACATCAATGGAACGATCGGAACGGGTAACGTCTCCGGCGCAGGGGCCACGGCTTACCTCAACAAGGCCGCCTTCGTCGACCCGGCTCCATACACGTTTGGGAACCTGCCGAGATCCGCTCCCTTTGGCATCTTTTCGCCGTATCTGTTAGATGAGGACGTTAGTGTGCGGCGTGAATTCGTGCTTCACGAAAAGAAAAGGCTCGCCATTGAAGCCCAGATGTTCAATGTCACGAACTCGGTCCACTTCGGCGCGCCTGGAACCAATATCGACGCCGCGACGTTCGGCCAGGTCTCGACGCAGGCAAACTTACCGCGCAAAGTTCAGTTCAATGCGCGAATTACTTTCTAACGGAAGCGCGGCGCCGTGTGCCACGGCGCCTGCAGTTTCTAACGCTTAGTTTGTAGCCAGGGCGGCGAAAGCAATTTCGAGAAGTAGCCTCTGAGGATAAGTCCGCCCCGACGCAGAGGCAAAGCCAAGGAGACTCCATGACCCGGAAATCTAACATCTGGCGCCATCGCAGTATGGCCGCCATCCCTTACCTGATTCTGTTTTTGGTTGCAGCCGGCACGGCCATCGGGCAGATCGCCGGTGGCGGATCGATTCAGGGCACCATTACCGATCCTTCAGGCGCGGCTGTTCCGCAAGCCACCGTGAAGGCCGTCAATATCGCCACGCAGGTGGCAACGGTTCGCCCCACGACCACCGCCGGATTCTACCTGCTCTCGCCGCTTCCCGCCGGCGAGTATCGGGTGATTATTGCAGCCCAGGGCTTTCAGACGCTCACCCAGGAGCATGTGGTGGTGGACGCGCTGGCGACTGTCTCTTTGAGCCTCCAAATGACCATCGGTTCCTCCACCGAGCACATAACCGTCACGGAATCTCCTACCATGCTCCACACCGACGATTCCACGCTCGGCGGGACCATGGAGAACAATGTCTACACGTCGCTGCCGCTGGCCATGAATGGAGTTCCGCGCGACCCCACGCAGTTCCTGGCCCTGATACCCGGGGTCTCAGGGATGTCCACCCAGGTGGCGGGGCCCACCACCGAATCGTTCAATGGGATTCGCGGTGACAATGAACTATACGTGGAAGGTCTGCCGCTGTCGTTTCCCGCCGGACAGTCCGATACACGCAACCTGGCATTTGGAGTTTCGGTCGAAGCCGTGGATCAGTTTCAGGCCGAGACCAATGGCCAAAAGGCGATGTATTCGGGAATGGGAACGGCCAACTTCGTGCTGAAATCCGGCACCGACCAGTTCCACGGTTCGGTTTACGAATACTTCCGCAACACGGACTTCGACGCGCGCGGATTCTTCCCCGCCACCACTCCCATCGAACATCAGAATGAGTTCGGGGGCACCGTGGGCGGACCTATCAAGAAGGACAAGATTTTCTTCTTCGCCTCCTACGGCGGCTATTATTACCGCACGGCCGAGACTCCCGAGTTGGAATCGATCCCCACACTGGCCGAAAGAACCGGCAATTTCAGCGCACTCCCCGCTCTAATCTACGATCCCGTCGGTCAGGTCTGCAACGGGGCGATCTGCAGCAAGACGCCGTTCCCCGGTAACGTCATTCCGACCAACCGGATTTCTTCGATCTCAAAATCCTTCCAGTCCTATCTGCCGAATCCGACCAATCCCAATATTACGGGCAATTACCTGGCATCCCTACCCGAGAGCCTGCATGATAACAACGTCACCAGCAAAGTGGACTTGAACCTTTCCGCCAACAATCGCCTCTTCGTGTTGTTCAGCCACGGCCGGTACCTCACCGACTACACCGGCAGCCTGGCCCCCAACACGGATTCCATGCCTTTGCCCTACACGCAGGGGCGTATTGTCGAGGAGAATCCGACCACTGCCCAGGTTCACTTTACTCACGTCTTCACGCCCACGTTGCTGAACAATTTCAGCTTCGGTTTCGCTCGCACCTGGATTCCGCTCTTCAGCGCCACGGCGGGCGGCGGGTATCCGCAAAAGGCCGGGATCACCGGATTACCGGGCGGCGCCGCAGACGATGTGTTTCCCACCGTCAACTTCGCGGGCGCGAATGCTCCGAATGTCTGGGCGGGCACCAACGCCGTGGCCGTCAACGAAGCCGAGAATGTCTACACCATGCAGGACAATGTTCTGTGGGTGCACGGGAAGCACGCCGTCACAGTCGGCTTCCAACTCCAGCGGCAGGAAGATAACAGCATGAACCCGGTCACCGGGACCCGCGCCAGTTTCAGTTTCAGCAACAATGAAACCGCTGGATTTTCCGCCACCGGCACGCTGCTCAGCACAACCGGAAACGCTTACGCCGCTTATCTGTTGGGCGCTCCGGATTCCGCCAGCATCACCCAGAATTTCGTGACCGAGCTCGGTTCGCGCTATCACGGTTTTGCGGGCTACATCCAGGACGATTGGAAGGTCAGCTCGCGCCTCACTCTCACGCTCGGGCTGCGCGACGACCTGATGGGTCCGTACCACGAAGCCTTTAACCGCGTGTCGTTCCTCAACCCGCTCATGCCCAATGCGGCCGCGGGGGGAAGGCTGGGCGCTCTGGAGTTCGCCGGCTATGGCTCGGGCACTTGCAATTGCGGCAACATCCCCATCAACACCCACTACCTCAATCTCGGCCCCCGCGCCGGTCTGGCTTACCGGTTGGACAACAAGACCGTCCTTCGCGCCGGATACGGCATTGTGTACGCGCACAGCGGCGCCCTCAGCAACAATGGTCTGGGCGGGACGCCCGGCCAGGTGGGCTACAACGCCAGCGCCAGCTTCTCCAGTGTCACCACCGGACAGCCGGCATTCTTTTGGGATGGTGGTGTGCCGGCCTATCAGCAGCCGCCCTTCATCAATCCGGGTTATGGCGCGGGCTTCACCACCACCAGCCCCAGCAGCGCCTCCGCAATGAACTACGTGCCTTGGAAAATCGCCGGCAAGCCGCCCTATTTCGAGAATTGGAATATCGGCCTCCAGCGATCCATCACCCCTGATATGAACGTGGGCGTCGCGTATTCGGCCAGCGGAAGCCACTTTGTGTTGGGCAATGGCGCTCAAGGCATATTTACCAACTCCATGCCGGTGGCCGACCTGGCGCTGGGTTCTCTGCTGGGCGCCCAGGCCACGCCCGCCAATCTCGCCGCCGCACAAGCCATCATTCCCGGCATTGGCCTGCCGTTCTCCAATTTCCAGGGCACCATCGCACAGGCGTTAAAGCCGTTTCCGCAATACTCCGGCGTCACTTACTTCTGGGGCAATGGCGGAACTTCTACCTTCAACTCCCTCCAACTTACTTTGGAACGCAGATTCGCCCATGGCCTCGCGCTGAACATGAGTTACACGTTCAGCAAGGAGATGGATAACCTGGGGAGTAACCGGAATCCCTTTAGCGGCGTCCTCGATCGCGCCCAGGGAACCACCGATCGTCCCCATGTGGTCCTGGGCACGGTGGTCTACGCGCTGCCCTTCGGACAAGGGCATCACATGGGCAACGGCAACAAGACGGTCTCGGCAATCGTCAGTAACTGGCAGGTTTCCGGTGTGTTCAACTTCAGCTCTGCGACCCCGCTGACCATCACGGGTTCCGGCTGCACCGTGACCGGCATTACCAGCACCTGCATTGCCAGCTACAACCCCGCGTTCAGCGGCCCTGTCCGCATCAATGGAAACTACGGCGACGGGAACGCCATCGGTGCGGGCGCCCTCTCGTACATCAATAAGGCCGCCTTCATCGACCCGGCGCCTTACACTTTCGGCAACCTGCCGAGATCCGCTCCCTTTGGCCTGTTTGGCCCGCATTTGCTGAACGAGGACTTCAGCGTGCGGCGCCAGATCCCCATTCGCGAAAGGCTGAAGCTCACCTTTGAAGCCAACGTCTTCAATGTCACCAACAACGTGCACTTTGGTGCGCCGGGAGCTAATATCGATTCGGCGACGTTCGGCCAGGTGTCTTCGCAGGCCAACCTTCCACGAAAGGTTCAGTTCAATGCGCGAATTACTTTCTAACTGGCGACTTACTGCCTTTTGTGTAAGCGTCTTACTCACCGGCCTGGCTGCGCAGAGCCAGTCCCAGGAGTCGATTCCTCTGTGGCCGGGGGCCGCGTTGGCGGTGAAAGGTTACTCGGGCGAAGAGACTAACATCCCCAGCACGAACAAGGTCGATAACCGGCCGTTCAATCAGTTGGGCAACGTCGTCAATCCGCGCATGACGATCTTCCGGCCGCCCGAAGGGAAGGCGAGCGGCGCAGCGGTGCTGGTGTTCCCCGGCGGCAGCTATCGCATTCTGGCGGATGATATGGAAGGCAGCGAAATCTGCCAGTGGCTCAGTTCGCTCGGCATCACCGGCATATTAGTGCGCTACCGTGTGCCCCCGCTTCCGGGCAAGCAACGCTACGCGGACCCTCTCGAAGACGCGCAGCGGGCTTTGGGGATGGTGCGTTCCCGCGCCGCCGAGTGGCATCTGGACCCCGCGCGGGTCGGCGTGATGGGCTTCTCCGCGGGCGGCCATCTGGCTACCCTCGTGAGCAACCATTTCGATCAGCGGACCTACGCGCCGATCGACGAAGCCGAACGGGTCAGTTGCCGGCCCGATTTCACGATCCTCATCTATCCGGCCTTTCTCACTAACCGCGACGACCCCGCCGGCCAGCTTGCCGCCGAGTTCCACGTGTCCGCACAGGCGCCGCCGGCGTTCATCGTGCAGACCGAGGACGATCCGGTCCGCGTGCAGAACAGCCTGTTCTATTACCTGGCGCTGGTGAATGTGAAAGTGCCGGCCGAGATGCACCTTTTTTCCAAGGGCGGCCACGGTTACGGGATGCGGGCCACGGGCGCTCCCGTGGCGGCGTGGCCCAAATATGCAGAGGTATGGCTGAAGTCGATGGGCGCCATCCACTGATGAGTTTTTAACGAAAGGAGCCGCAACGATGCGATACAACGAATGGACACGCCGGAGCCTGCTGCGCGGATTCGCGCTGGGCACCGTGACTGCCGCTGGAGGCACGTTCCTGAGCAAGGCGGGGCTGGCAGCGGCTTTCAGCGAGCCGCCGGTCGCCACCATCAAACAGGGCAAGATCCGTGGGTTTGTCGATAGCGGAATCTTCACCTTCAAGGGCATTCCATACGGCGACGATACGGCCAAACACCGGTTCATGGCGCCGGTGGCGGCCCAGCCCTGGAGCGGCATTCGCGACACGCTGCACTCCGGGCCGCGCGCTCCTCAACCCGCCGGCCGGGCCCCTGCCCCGCCCTCCGCCGGGCGCGCGCCCATTCCGCCCCGCCCATCCCTTTTCGCCGAGAGCGGGCCGCCCGCGCCGGTGAGCGAAGATTGCCTCTGGCTGAACGTGTGGACTCCGGGGATGCGCGATGGCGGCAAGCGTCCGGTGATGGTCTGGTTTCACGGCGGCGGGTATGCGGCCGGCTCGGCCAACTCATCGGCCTCCGATGGCGTGCGTCTGTGCCATCGCGGCAATGTGGTGGTGGTCAGCGTCAATCACCGGCTGAACATATTCGGCTACCTCTACCTGGCCCAGCTTGGCGGCCCCGAGTTCAAGGATTCCGGCAACGTCGGCCAGTTGGACCTGTGTCTGGCCTTGCAATGGGTGCGCGATAACATCATCGAGTTTGGCGGCGATCCCAGCCGCGTTTTGATCTTCGGTGAATCGGGCGGCGGCGCTAAGAACGCCTGCCTGATGGCCATGCCTGCATCCAAAGGACTGTTCCAACGCTCGACGAGCTCGAGCGGCGAGACGGTCACCGCTTCGAAACCGGAGACCTCCACCGCGCGCAGCCGCGCCGTGCTCAAGGCGCTGGACATCGCGCCCGATCACGTCAACGACCTCAAGACCCTGCCCACGGATGCGCTCATCAAGGCCAGCAGCGCCGTCGGCTACTGGGGCCCGGTAGTGGATGGCGGCTCCCTGCCGCGCCACCCCTTCGATCCGGATGCGCCGCCGCAATCGGCCCAGATCCCCTTCATGGTGGGAACCAATCACGACGAATCCCGGCTGCTGATCGGCGGCGCGGGCCTATTCGATCTCACCTGGGGCACGCTCAAAGAGAACCTGGTAAAGTACTCCGAGAAGATGGGCCAACTCAATCTGGATGACGTGATTGCTTTGTACCGCAAAGTTCATCCGGACTATTCGGCCAGCGATGTCTTCTTCGGCGCGACCACGGACTCGCGCGACTGGCGGCCGGCGGTGGTCGAGATCGAGCGCCGCGCGGCGCAGCCGAAAGGATCTGCGCCGACCTATTCCTATCAGCTCGATTTCGGCTCGCCCACGGACCCGCGCCGCAGGGCCTGCCACGGAATGGATGTGCCGTTCCTGTTCGATACCGTCGGCACACCGAACACACTGACCGGCGACACACCGGAAACCTATGCGCTCGCCGAGCAGATCAGCGCGGCGTACATCGCCTTCGCGCACACCGGAAATCCCAACACACCGGGACTGCCGCACTGGCCGGCTTATGACCTAACCCGCCGCGCCACGATGTCCTTCAATGTGGTCTCGAAGATCATCGACGATCCGCGTTCGGAGGAACGCAAAATGTTCTCGCAGGTCCCCTATGAGAATCCCGGTACCTAGACTAGTATTTACTTGCATAAATAATAGTTAAGGTGCACAATTGGGCATGGCTGGAAAACCTGCCCAAATTCAGCTGAGCGAACACGAAGAGGCTGTACTTCGGGAATGGACTCGAAAGGGGACGGCGGAGCAGCGGTCTGTAGACCGCGCCCGGATCATTCTGCTTTCTCATGAGGGCTTCACGGTAGAGAAAATCGCCAAGCGTCTGCATACAAGGCCGGCGCGGGTTTCCAAGTGGCGCCAGCGGTTCATGCTGGATCGCCTGAGTGCTCTGTCGGATGCGCCTCGCCCCGGAAAACCGCACAAATACACTGAGGAAACCGAGAAGCGGGTCTTGGCGTTACTGGACGAACCACCTCCGGAAGGCTATGCCCAGTGGAACGGGAGTCTGCTCGCCGACGCATTGAATGATGTGAGCGCGGATCAGGTCTGGCGGATCTTGCGACAGCACGGCATCCAACTTCAACGACGCCGAAGTTGGTGCATCACCACCGATCCGGAGTTCGGACCCAAGGCAGCCGATGTGGTGGGCATGTATTTGAGTCCGCCGGACAATGCCGTCGTGTTGTGCGTGGATGAGAAACCGCACATCCAGGCACTGCAACGCGCTCAAGGCTACTTGCGACTGCCGGACGGTAAAGCGGTCAACGGCTTCAGCCACTGCTACAAGCGCCACGGGACGACGACGCTGTTCGCGGCACTGGATGTGGCAACCGGACAAGTGAAGACTGGGCATTATGCTAGGCGTAGACGGCGAGAGTTTCTGGACTTCATGAACGAAATCGTCGCCGAGAATCCGGGGCGAGAGATTCACGTCATTCTCGACAATCTCAACACGCACAAACCAAAGCAGGACCGCTGGCTCAAGCTTCACCCCAACGTGCATCTCCACTTCATACCGACGTACAGTTCATGGCTGAATCAAGTGGAGTGCTGGTTCAGCATCCTAAGCCGGTCGGCCCTTCGGGGTGCGAGTTTCACATCCGCACGCGAGTTGCGTGACGCCATTGATAAATTCGTCAAGGTCTACAACGAGCAGGCGGCGCCCTTCGAGTGGACCAAGGCGGTGGTCCACCCGAGTTCACCCAAGCGTCTTTACTCTAATTTACGCAACTAAGTAAAAACTAGACTAGACTAGACTAGACTAGACTAGACTAGACTAGACTAGACTTGCAGGCTGCCGAAAAGTCAAATGGGCCACAGATGAACGCGGATTAACACAGATAAGCTCCTGGTCTTCAATGGACTGAACCCCAAAAGTGAGACACGGTGAATAGACGCAGTTTGCATCGAATGGAGGCAAAATGGCCAAGATGGCAAAGTGGCGTCGGCACACCGTGGAGTTCAAACGCCATGTCGTCGGGTTGCGCACTTTCCGTCAGTTCCCGATGCCCGCCGTGATATCAGCATTACTCGCCTCCACGGTATCTGTCTTCCGCACTCGATCGGCGTTGCAGCTTGAGATCCTGGCTCTCTCCGTCACCAACTTGGCGTGCTGCAACGTTCGGTCAAGAAGCCGAAACTGAACCGGTTCGACCAGTTCCTGTGGGCTTGGTTTTGTGGAGCTTGGGAAGAATGGCGCTCAGCGGGGCGTACCGATTCCGCTCAGTTCCCATCCGCCGTGGACCTTTCCCGCGACCCCGCTCCCCGCCAGGTATTTGCGTTCCGGACCGAAGGGAAGCTGATAGATCGCGCTTGAAGTGAAAGAATGGCGTACATCCTAGTCCGCGCTCGCGCGTTCGCAGCTGCGGCAGGCGATATTCTCCGGATAGACCGCCTCGCCACCGCCGGTTCCCGCATCATCAATGTTGTGGGACCACAGGTAATTGGCGCCTAATAGCCGACCCGTTCGTCAATGTCAACCCGGCCCGCAGCAATAAGTAGAGGATCATCCCCTTCACACCGGTGGACACGGCCACCGTTAGAAGCTCGATCCGAAAATGACGGCTGACCAGCGCGGTCATGGTGTCGCCGTGGCGATCGAGGAATACACCAAAACCTCGGTAAAGGACAAGGCCGTGGCGGCCAAGAAGTTGGAAGAGGCAGTTCTAGGAAAGCAGAAACTTGTTAGGATGCCTCCGCGAAAGGCATCCTAATGGAGTGCAAAGGAGTGCAGCTTTTCGAGGGTCTGTAACTTGTTGAAAATGGAGCGGGAGACCGGATTCGAACCGGCGACGTCCAGCTTGGGAAGCTGGCATTCTACCACTGAATTACTCCCGCACTCCTCTGTTTTCCGCTACTTAACTGTCCGGTAAGGATTTAGCCGTTTTCGCGGCCAGTCTATACCGTCCCTGCAATCCATCCAGAACCATGGGGTCTGATCGCAAAATGGACAGTAAACCCGTCAGCAAAACCAGCGCTGAAGATCCGCACTCGCCCGACGTTTCGAATTGTCCTCTGCCACTTCACTACAACCTCAACATATCATAACGAGACGCCAACCAGCACGGGGGTATTGAAGTGGGCGGTTCAAGAAGACTGGCGCGCAGTGGGTAACCAGAACAGGCTGATCGTCTCCGACGACACGCAGATGACCCTGTTCACCATGGAAGGCTTACTCCGCAGCCTGACGCACCTTCCCGGCGATGCGAAATCGGGAATTATCTCTACCGTCAGGCAGGCCTATCTGGAGTGGTTCGAGACGCAGAATGTGGGGACCCACTCAAGAGAAAAACAAACGACGGGATGGTTGGTCCACCAACCGGAGATGCGTGTCCGGCGCGCTCCGGGCAATACTTGCCTCGGGGCACTCAGCACTGGAGGACGTGGCACTATCAGCAAGCCAATAAACAACTCAAAAGGGTGTGGAGGCGCAATGCGGACTGCACCTTTCGGCCTGATCGGCTCAGGCGCGGATGCTGACACCATCTTCAAATTAGCGGCCGAAGCCGCCGCGCTCACCCACGGTCACCCAAGCGGCTATCTGAGCGCGGGCATGGTGGCGTCCCTCGTTTACTTGTTGGTCGACGGTGTGAGCCTGGTCGGACCGGGAGCGTTCCACGGCACCGGGGCCATTGATCGAAGCTGCGGTATTCTTCAGGCGTTTCCAGGACATGAGGAGACTCTTGCGGCGCTAAATTGCGCCGTGGCTCTGGCTCGCAAAGGCTTGAATCAGAATTTTTTCCTCGGTAATGAGACGGTGGCCGTCAATGGCCCGCACAGTCACGCAGAAGCAGTGGAGACACTGGGTGGGGGATGGGTGGGGGATGGGTGGGGGAGGCGGCGTTGGCTATCGCTCTTTACGCGGTCTTGTCGGCGCGCTCATTCGTCGAAGCCGTATCGATCGGCTCGAACCATGGTGGTGACAGCGACAGCACCGCGGCCATCGCCGGACAGTTATGGGGAGCCATGCACGGATTGGGGGGAATCCCTCATGACTGGATAACGGCCCTGGACGTCTTGGCGCCGATGCTCCATGTCGCACGTCCGTTCCTGGCAGTCGGCTTTCGATGATGCCGTGAAGTACCGACTTTAGATGCGTGCCGGAATGTGTCGGCATTCGGCTTCAGGCTATCGGCTGATTTCGCTTCGCATAGGATGGTGAGTCGCCGCCGTTGCCGAGCACTGCCCATCTCAACGCTCCTTTCTTGCCGGTTAACTACTTCCGGGTACCAATGCCACCGGTCCGTGCCAGTATCGAACGTTAATATGGCATGAGGATCTGGCGACCGGCCGACCGCCGACGAATGCACTTGGTCTTCCTGAGTTGCTCGATCTGAGCGCGGTACTGAATCATCTCGTCGCAAATCTCGCGGACGACTGAAGTCCCCTGTGAGCTTTCGGTAAGCCTGCATGACGCTGCCCAGGCGTAGTTGGTAACGTCGGTCCAGCCCCTTCAGGGGCGGAGGCTCGACGATGGCCAGCAAGACACAGCCTGAGATTCCGGTTGGCATGGAGAGGATTTACCGACGCTTCGAGCGCTGGCGGAAGTCCCACCGTGGGCGTTTGCCGATTCCGGCGCCGTTGTGGGCGGCAGCTGCGGAGGTGGCTCGGGAGCATGGGTTGTTCCGTACCGCCAAGACTCTGCGCCTGGAGCACAACAAGCTGAAACGCATGGTGGCATCGGCGAAGCCTGCAGTCAGGCGAACACCTGCGCCGCCAGCGGGCTTCTTGGAGTTGGTGGCGCCCCAGGCGGCTAGTCCAACGGATTGCGTCATCGAGTTGGAAGGGCCGCGCGGCAAGATACGCATTCAGTGGAAAGGCACCGCGGCACCGGATCTCGCCGGACTGAGCCGGACACTGTGGGAGTCGGCGTGATCCAGATCACGCCGCAGATGCGCGTCCTGGTAGCGATCGAGCCGGTCGATGGCCGGAAGGGCATCGACTCGCTCGCCAGACTGTGCCAGGACAAACTCCAGGCCGATCCCTTCTCTGGATACCTGTTTGTATTCCGGAGCCGGCGTGGAACCTCGATCCGCATCCTGGTCTATGACGGCCAGGGGTTTTGGCTGGCGCAGAAACGGCTGTCGCAGGGGCGATTCGTGTGGTGGCCGAGCGGCAAAGCGCCCTCCCGTGTGCTCCAGGCGCATCAGGCACAGTTGCTGTTGGCGGCGGGCAACCCGGACACGGAAGCCGCTCCGGTGTGGCGAAAAGTCAGTTGAAATAACCCCAACAACAAAAACAACAAAAGGCTTGCGTTCTGCTTTCCTTTCTGGCATGCTGCGGTTATGGCGGAAGCGGAAGCGTGGCGCTATCGCGGGCAAACCATCGACCGTGAGCAGATCGCTTTCCTGAGAGATTTCATCCGGGAGCGTCCCGGCAGCAGCCGGTGGAAACTGTCGCGGGAACTGTGCGAGGCGCTGGGCTGGAAACAGGCTAACGGTGCATTGCGCGACGTGGTATGCCGGGGCCTGCTGCTGATGCTGGAGCGGGCCGGCGAGATCAAGTTGCCGCCCGTACGCTGGCGCATCGCCGGTCAGCGGCGCACGGCGCGGCTGCGGCCTGAAGCAGTCCTGATCGACACGGCGCCGCTGACGATGCCGCTGGGAGCGCTGGGGCCGATTGAGATTCAACTCGTGCGGCGCACCGCCGACGAACCGCTGTTCCATAGCCTGATGGAACAGTTCCACTACCTGCGTTATGAGCAGCCCGTGGGCGAGCACCTGAAGTATCTGGTGTGGGCCCAGGGGCGGCCTTTGGCGTGTCTGGCGTGGAGTTCGGCGCCACGGCACTTGGCCAGCCGGGACCGCTTCATCGGCTGGAGCGGCGAGGCGCGGCGGCGCAACATCAGATTTCTCGCCTACAACACGCGCTTTCTGATTCTGCCGTGGGTCACGATCCCGCACCTGGCATCGCACATCCTCGGCCGCATGGCCCGCCAGATCTCGCAGGATTGGGAACGCATCTACGGGCACCCGATCTATTTTCTGGAAACCTTCATCGACCCGGAACGATTCCGCGGGACCTGTTATCGGGCGGCGAACTGGATGGTGTTGGGGCGAACCACGGGGCGCGGCAAAGACGATCAGACGCATCGGCCGAACCGGTCGATCAAAGAGGTGCTGGGGCTTCCACTCCATCGCCGATTTCATGAGTTACTGCGGGAGAGTAAGTAGTGAAGCCGCCGACGCCGGAGGGAACTCCCCGAATCGACGTCTCCTGTGAAGAGTTAGAAGCGTTGCTAGAAAGGGCGCGGGCCGCGCTGGGTGAGGCTGGCTACCAAAAGTTACAAGCCGCGATCCGCACTCTGGGTTATGTGACCGAGTTACTACAGAATCAGGAAGCTACGCTGGCTTCCTTGCGCCGATTGCTGTGTCACTCGAGCACGGAGAAGACGAGTAAGGTACTCAAACAGGCCGGCATCGAGACGGGCGAAAAGAAGGACAAGGCCCCGGACGCTCCGCACACCCAGAAGAGTACGGCCGCCGGGCATGGGCGCAATGGTGCTGCGGCGTACCACGGGGCGCGAAAGGTCGCAGTGCCGCACGCATCATTGAAGGCGGGCGATCCGTGTCCGGATGCTCGATGCTGCGGCAAAGTATATCCGCAGCGTGACCCGGGCGTGCTGGTGCGGATCATAGGGCAGGCGCCCATCGCCGCGACCGTGTATGAGTTGGAGAAGTTGCGTTGCAATCTGTGCGGGGACGTGTTCACGGCGGCAGCGCCGGAAGGCGCGGGTGAGAAGAAATACGATGAGACGGCGGCGAGCATGATCGCCCTGCTGCGGTACGGAAGCGGAGTTCCGTGGTACAGACTGCAAGGCCTGGAGAAGAGCCTGGGCATCCCGCTGCCGGTGGCGACGCAGTGTGAGATCGTAGCGGAAACCGCGGTCATCCTTCAACCCGCACTGCAAGAACTGACGCGCCAGGCGGCACGAGGCGAAGTGGTGCACAACGACGATACGTCCATGCGCGTGCTGTCGCTGGACCGGGATGCGGACATCTCACCGGATCGGACCGGTGTATTCACCAGCGGGGTCGTATGGACCTTCCAGGAGCGGAGGATCGCGCTGTTCTTCACCGGGTGCAGACACGCCGGTGAGAACCTGGCCGAGGTACTGAAGCAACGGCCTGCCGACCTGCCACCTCCGATTCAGATGTGCGATGCGCTATCGAGAAATGTGCCGAAGTCGTTCGCCACACTGCTGGCCAATTGTTTGACGCACGGTCGCAGGAACTTCGTGGAAGTGACGTCGAGTTTTCCCGAGGAGTGCCGATTTGTACTCGAAGCTCTGGGAGAAGTCTACGGCTATGACGATCAGGCGCGGACGCTGGGCCTGTCCCCCGAGCAGCGTCTCCACTTCCACCAGGCCCATAGCGGGCCGGTAATGGAAAAGCTGAAGGTCTGGTGTGGCGCGCAGTTCGCGGAACGGAAAGTCGAGCCGAACTCCGGTCTGGGTAAGGCGATCTCGTACTTGCTCAATCACTGGGAGAAACTCACGCTGTTTCTGCGGGTGTCAGGAGCGCCGCTGGACAATAACATCGCGGAACGGGCACTGAAGAAATCCATCCTGCATCGCAAGAACTCTTTGTTTTACAAGAACCGAAATGGGGCGCAGATGGGCGACCTGTTCATGAGCTTGATTCATACCTGCGAACTCAACCGCGTCAATCCTTTCGACTATCTCAACGAGTTACAGCGGCACGCTGAGGAGTTGAAGCAGACGCCGTCGGAGTGGCTGCCCTGGAACTACCGCGAGACGCTGGCGAGGACGGGCGCCCTCCTGGATGTGGCATAGGGTATGCTGAATTCTGCATGGCCGAAAAGGATAGTATTAGGCCATGCAGGAGCGACAGTCTGAAATGGCCGCCAAACGGGCATCTGAGAAGACAACATCTCCGAGGGTTTTTGGCCACGCACGGAAGCCACCGAAAATGTTCCGCGCCGGCCTTTACGCCCGCGTCTCTACGAACGACCAACAGACCATCCCGTTGCAGATCCGCGCCCTCCGGGAATACACCATCCGGCGGGGTTGGACGATCGCCCTGCAGGTGAAAGAGGTCGGCAGCGGTGCCTCGCAACGGCAACTGCGGGAGAAGTTGCTGGAGGCGGCGCGCCGTCGGGAAATCGACGTCGTGCTGGTGTGGCGCTTGGATCGTTGGGGCAGATCGGTGGCGGACCTGCTGGCTACTCTGCAGGAACTGGAGTATCTGGGTGTCGGCTTCGTCTCGCTGACAGAGGCTCTGGACCTGACGACGCCCGCCGGTCGCGCCATGGCTGCACTACTTGCTGTATTCGCGGAGTTCGAAAGAGAAATTCTACGGGAACGCGTGCGCGCCGGCCTGGCCCACGCCCGACAGAACGGTCAGGCCCTGGGCCGACCCGTAACAGCCGGACTCCAGGCGGACAAGGCGCGAAAACTGTATCGTGCCGGCGTCAGCAAAGCCGAGATCGCCCGTCGCTTGCAGATCGGTCGCACCTCCGTTCGCCGCATTCTGGCCTGACCTATTTCTTGAAGAAATAGGTCAACCCGCGCTGCCATGGGCCTCGCGAACCTCTTCATAGAGAAACTTCCCCCGGATGCTCTCGGCAAAATACCCGCCTTTAGACTCTGCTGCAAGCAACTCATCATACTGTTCCGACGGGAACCCGAAATAGCGATAGACTTTGCCGCTATGGAACCTTAGAAACAGCTGACGCTGGTCACAGCGGTATGCCACCGAAGCAAACACACTCGAATCCACATCCACCCAGTTCATGGACTTGTCGCTCTACAACCATTTTCGCTGTTCCTGCCCCAGCCCACCCGAACATCGGCAGCGCCAACAGGTAAGCTCCGGCCCTTCGACGTCCGTCCGGCGACCGCAAAACTGGTGGTGGCCGTGTCCGGTGGGGCAGCAGCCACCCTCGCCTCTTTTCCGCCGCTCTCGACACCCGCAGGCACTGACCAGGTAAAACCAGCAGCGCACACCAGGATTTTCCTTTGACGGAAGTACCAATGGTTCGCATGCATAATCATTCGTCAGCCTAAGCTGTTTACCTTAGACGAACAAACGGCGAACTGCCCAATATTTCTCTGCTTCAAATCCAAACTACGCATCCTTGCCGAAAGGACACGGAGCATCCGGAGCGGCCCTCCCGCGCGCCGGATTCGGGTGGAACCTGCTTCAATGGAGGGTTTACGAGGCGAGTGAGTTCAAGAGGACAAAACCATGAACCAAGAGCCCCTTCCTGGTTGGCGTTGACCTCAAAGTGAATCTACGGCTGCCGACCTGCTCGATTTCATCGTGGGCTTTCCGCTCCTCGTCGATGGGCTCAGGGCGAATGGGGCAGGCGACGAGTGCACTACAGCGCTGATCGCCGATCTCATCAATTTGTTTCGCAATGCCGACGAACGCGACGAAGACTTACGCTTACTCGGTGGTTTCGCGCCGGTCGGGACCAACATCTTTGTCTATGATGAATTCCGCTTACGCGCTCAACGTAACCGCTGTCTTGATCCCAATCGCATCCAGAATTTCCTCGAGCCGCGCAATCGCGACTGTCTGATAGTCGCTCTCCTCATACCGACTAATCACTTGCTTGCTCACGCCCAATCGCCGCGCCAATTCGGTTTGCGAAACGCCTTTGGCAATCCGGATCCTCGCGATGAAGGGTGCGATTTGACCGAGCCGCTCGACCTGCGGCAGATTCAATTCGCCGGACTTCAACTCATCGTACTCGCGCAGCTCATCTTCAAGCTGTCGGATCATGCTTTCGTAGCTCCCGCGGATCGCGGCGGAGCGTTTGCCCGGCTTCTCCTCATCCGCCTTCGCGAGTGCTCGGCGGAAGCCTTCGATTTGAGCAAGTGTCCGGTCTCGTTGCGCGTCGCTCTTGATCATGGTCGTGCCGCCTTCACTACTTGAATCACACCGCGAGGTTGCCCGTCCCGGTCCTGTCGAAAGAACTCCGGAAAACCCATCTCCGGACTGGCCTGCATCGCCGGATGGATGAAAAACTCAACGCCATGGTCGGCCCACATTCGCCACTTCCACTTCCGAACGTGCGGAACGAGGACCAACTCGAAGTCGATCCAGTAGGGATCGATGCGATCATAGACGCCCTCGTCGGGCTCGACCCAATAGCCGTCGATATCACCGGGATCTGGCTTCTCCGTACAGAAGCTGCCGTCAATGTAGATCTCTTGAATACCGGCCGCCCAAAAAGCCTCGACGGCGGCGCGGAGCCCCTTCAACAACCATCGACGACGGGGCGTGAAACCGAGACGCTTCCCGATCTGCTCCAACGTTGCCTGATGATTTCCCGGTGGCAACGCGCCAGTGCTGGGGTCAAACGCCGGAATCAAATAGCCACCTCCATCATCTCAGGGACAATCATAAATGTCAACATTTAAGCTGTCAACTTGGAACGACAACAAGCAATTCATCGCGAGGCCTTTTCACCGAGCAACACGGCACCGCTGATCGCATAAAGGGCCAGGTTGTATGCCGCATGTGAAACGGCCGCGGGAGCCGTCGATCCAGAGCGCCACCTGATCCAGCCATAGAGCGTTCCCGTGGACGTGATGCACGCCAATTGTAGCCAACTGACGCCGGGCTGCGCGAGATGAACCAGAGCAAAGACTACAGCCGCGAAAACCACGACCAACCGGCCCCGGCCAGCGTCATTGGCTGCCTTGCTCAACAACCACATCAGGAACGCGAACAGATAACCGCGGAACACGATCTCCTCGAGCACCGGCCCCAGCGTCACCTGGAGGGCGATGAGCTTCCAATTGTCGCCTAGCCTCATATTTTGTCCCGAAACAGTCCCGATCACGAAGACAATGATGCCGGCCAGTACGCCGCTCACGGCGGCGAGCACCCAGTCTGTTCGGGCGGCTGACCGCCAGCGCGCGTAATCGAGGCCCAGTCCTCTCAATCGATCGAGGTTTGCCCACGCGTAAACCAGGAATGCTGTTGCGCCAACGGCACCGATGATGCCGGTCTTGCTCCCTGGCGATGCCAAAAACTGCCAACTGCCGAGCAGCAACACCCAGAACACGACCTCCCGGCATTCGCCGATCTTGAAAATCATTGATAACCCCGCATTACAGTTCTCCTGTGTCCTGGCCGGACGTCCCTCCTGCGACGAGCGGCGACGTCGTGCAGGCGACTATGCGTTGGTCGATTTCTCGCTCTTCCGCCGAAGCACTGGAGTTGGTACAGTAAAAAAGCTTTGACCACCAGTCCAAGCGGCCTCCCCCAGAAATGAGCCGTGGATGGCGAAAAGAGACACCGCAAACCTCGTTCTCAACGTTCGGCGCGACAGAAAACAAGAAGCACTGCAGGGGGCACTCCTGGTGCCTTGGCGGCAGTTGGCGGATGGCGCAGCGGCATTCGCGGAATGGCACCTGATCATTTTGTGGGTGCGGGTCATTACTGAAACCGCAGAGCAGCTTCCACAAATCGTGCGCGCCGCCCTGCAGTCTCGGTGCCCCGGGTTCTTGGAGAGCCAGAGCCGGAAACAGAGGGACAGTCTTCCCGTTTGGAGATCTTTGGAAGAATGGGTCACCGCTCACCAATTCGCCACGGCAAGAGCCGAGGGCTGGTTTGATGCCCTGATGTACTACGCCTACAAGGATCTCCGCACAGAGCAAGCCTGGACGACGTGGGAGCGCACCAAGGCCGATTGGCACCAGACGGCGCCGGTCAGTTGGCCGACGCTGGAACACTGGACGTCGGAAGTTCTTGCCACCCGCAGCCTGGCCTGTCCCGGAACCGAGAAGGCCCGGGCTGTTCATGCTCTTGGAGCGGTGGAAGCGTCGCGCCTCAACCAAGCCGTCACCGCACTGGTCGAATCGCGAGCATTCGCGCTCTGGATCGACGCTGTCTCCAAACCGGGGAAACCCCTTCCTGAAGCCGTAGCGAATGAACTGCGAGACCGATGCCCCAGTCTTCTGCCCGCTTCCGGTCCTGGCCCTCTGTGGATCCGATCTCTTTTCTATAGCCTCATTCGTTCCGGCGAGTCGAACTGGCGCGGCGCGGCGCGGTCCGAAGGATGGTACGCGGCACTGCGCTACGAGGTCGTTCACCACCCTCGTTACCAACGGCTCATTCATTACAATCAGCGGTGCCATGATGAGTGGTCCCAAGCTGGTCCGAAGTACTACCCGTCGTTCTCCGAATGGCTTGCAGCTGCCGACGGCTACTGTGTTGTTCGAAGCGCCTAAACCTCATTCGTTGTCCGCTCCGGCCGCTTTCTGCTTGGCCGTGCGGTCCGGGTATCCCATCTCGCGAAGCCAGTTCTGCATGTCCACGCTCAGGCTCTCGAATGGAATTTTCTCCGGATGGTCAGCGAGGAACTTCGACACCGAACTATCGGTGATGCGGCCACCTTTGGTAAGGAGAAGCTTTTCGGCGACCCAGTATTGAACCCTGGCAGGTGGGACCGCGAACATGTCGGCGACATCCTTGACTTTGAATCCGCCCAGACTCTCTGCCGTGTAATCGAGATCCCGAAGCCGCTTCCGGACAGCCGCAACAGTGCGGCCGAGCCGCTCCGCAATCAGTGCCAGCGACGCATTGCTGTCGATGGACCAGAGCAGGTGGCTCTCATCCGCGTCCGTCCAGCGCGGCGCCCTTCGCCGGCACAAATTTAAGTCTGCCGCGCGTTTCTTGACCGAATACCAGGACCACGTGTGGTTGGTGCTGACGGATAGCCCGCCGCGCGGCGCGCAGACCTCCACGTGCCCAGGCGGTCTTTAGAACCTCATCCAACTCCGCAGTCCAGCGGCAAGTTTTCCCCCTGGGCTTGCCAACCTTCCGGCCTTTCCTCCGGCCTGCCTTCATATTGTTCCCCGCCCGCTCTGGTGCTGCCTTGTAGTGCTTGATGCCCCCTCGAACCGCCGCCGAGTTTCGACATTCGCCAGATTGGCTCTCTACTGAAATAAGCAGTTCGCGGCCAGGAAAGTCAGATTTGGATCTGCCTGGAACCATGAAATTGATCACACTCACCACCGCCGTTTGATGAACAGAGATGTCCGTCGCCGGATCGGAAAGCAGCTTGTCATAATTTCACGACTATCTCCCGTGGGGGACTTCACGTCGGCTCTCGAAACGGTGACCGTGATCGCTGTTTGGACCTTTTCGCCGCTGGGTTGCTTGTGCCGTCTGGTGCCAGGGTGCCCATAGCCGGCATCGGCTTCTTGGTTTACGGCGATAAATCGTACTGGACCGTACGAGATCTCGACCGATAAACGCTTTGGACAGCTAAATTTCGCAAAAACTTTCTGACTTTTTGCCATGCCCATGGCTTATTTAAGTAGAGGGGATGCTCGCGTTCGATTTCATCCATGTTCAACCCTCTGCCGACGACTGTTCGCACGGGCCAAAGCGATGGGAGAGGCACAGCGGAGGAAACGGGACCGAGGCTCCGACCGGATACCAGAATTCTGGATCCGGCCGCAGGATAGGCGCGGCAGTCCACTTGATGCACGCCTCCTCGAAGCCTCGCGGAAGCTTTGGCCGTGGGCATATCGACACGTTGAAATCGAGTTACACGATGGCGCGCGCGCCGCAGAACTTCTGGAGCAAGTCGCGATGGAGGTGTCTGCTCGGCTTCGCGACGAGCCGGAAGTGGAACGCAACCTAAGCGGATACTTGATTACGGCGTTCCACCACTGCGTGCGCTCCCAACTCTTGAGAGACAGTCGGTTGGCGTACGAGGGTCTCCTTTACGAACTCGAGGAAAACCACCAGCCCAGAGCGCCGGATTGGGTTGCGGCGATGGAAACGAAGTTGGCTCTGGACTTCCTCGTTTCCTATCTTCCTCACCAGATAAAGCACATGCTCAACTTCCGCACGCTAGGGTTTTCCTGGAAAGAGACTGCGCGGCTCGCAGGCATCACGGTAGAACAAGCAAAATCAAGGTTTTACTACGGCGTTCAGAAGGCCTACGAGACGCTCCTTGAGAACCAGGCGAAGCGACGAAAATGTAAGGATCCGGAATGATGAACCAGAAGGCCGCCCCTAACCAGTTCACCCGCCGCGAAGAGCGGAAGATCCTAGAGCTTGCGTCCGAATACGTCAGATCGGGCTTTCCGAACCCAGAGCGCCTCGGTTGTCCCGGATCGGAAGCCCTCAAATCGATCGCGGGGCGACATCTGAAGTTCCCTGAGGCCGAGGATATCGTCGACCACATCGCGACATGTTCACCCTGCTTCCTCGAGTACCACGCTATTCGGCGGAGATCACGACGGCGTCTCGTCGGCGGAACGGCATTATGTTGCGTATTGGGTTTACTGCTCACGGGGCTCATTTGGCGCTTTGCGACGCCCGTACGGCCTCGAAATGAGACTGTTGCACAACAACCCCCGACAGCCCTCAAGGCGGTGCTCGACTTCCGGAACAGGACGGCAGAGAGGTCTGACCGAAAACAGTCGCCCAATGAGCCATTCGCCCCACATCTGAGGCGGGCACAGCTCGATCTCAGCATCAAGCTTCCCGTTGGCGTGGAGGACGGCCTGTACTCTGTGCAGTTCCGAAACCAGGTCGGTCAATCTGTCGTTAACACCACAGGCACCGCGGCATGGGATGGGGCTGCAGAGACTCTTGCTGCCGCGGTCGATCTCCGCAACTTGCCACCTGGGGATTACGTCTTGGCGATCCGCAGCGGAACCTCCGCCTGGCGCGAGTACGCAGTCGTTTTGGACTAATAAGGAAGGAACGATGGGCTGCCGCTTAATGAGACATCAAATTCGTGGTCATCGAGTGGCTGGGTCGCCTCTCAACTGGCCCACCAAATCGCGGGCTTCGCCTCGGCCCGGAGTGAAGCGTACGGCTGGGATTCATGAAATCACCAGACTCGCGATTTCGTTGGTTATCCTAGCCTGATCGACGCGCCGATTCCAGTCCCGCGGAATCGGTGGCTTATGGCCGCCGACGTAGACGTCGGCAACCCAATTGATCAAAGCCCGCCCGGTTTGAGGCGACACTTCGGCAATCGGATACGCTACAAATTTCCGGTTGGCGTACCCGGCCATAATCATCGACCTGCCGGTCAAGAACGGCGGGGCTTCAGAAACAGCGCGCCAAAGCACCCGGCCGCAATAGGGCGGTTTCGCCTCGTTCGGATAGAATCGCTTCCTGGCGACCGAATGAATCCCATCCGCGGCCACCAAAACGTCCCCGCGCTGCTGCTCCCGCGGCGCTCCTGTTTCCTTGTCGAGGAAGTGCGCGGTGACGCCGCCCGCGTCCTGCTCGAAGGACGCGAGATGCCACCCGGCGTGAAGCCGGTCTGAGCCGATGCGGGCCTCATACTCCTCCAGTAGCAGTTTCTGGAGACTTCCCCGGTGGATGGAGAATTGCGGCCAGCGGTATCCGGCGGCTATCCCCCTTGGCTCTCGCCAGATCTCTGAGCCGAACTTGTTAAAGTACCCGAGTTCCGCCGTGGCAATGCCTGCAGACGCCAACCTGTCCCCCATCCCCAATATTGTCAGTACCCGAACACCATGCGGGAGCAAGTTCAGCCCCACACCGAGCTGCCGGAAACCGGGCACAGACTCAAAGACTTCGCACTCGATTCCGGCTTGTGCGAGACACAGAGCCGCCGTAAGGCCGCCCGGTCCCGCGCCTGCGATTAGTACTTTCATTGGTCCTCTCATATTATGGGACTCGGGATCATTGCCGTGAAGTCGAAGTCGCAAGTGCTCTCGGCCAAGCGCCAGCGGCAAGCCCGGTTGCGCCGAACCGGCTGTTTTCAGATACTCTGAATTCGAAACGGGAGTTTATCGGATGAATTGTTGCCGCATTGCTTTTGTTGGCGCTGCTCTCGGGGCTGGCCTGATCTTTGCTCCGTTCCTCCAAGGCCAGCATGCCTCGCCCACCCCGAAAATCATTGCAGAGATAGATTGCACAAAGGAGAAACTCGGTCCCGCAATCGCTGCCGGCTCGATCGGTGAGCCGGTATCGGCGGTCACCCTCAATGCTCCGCAGTGGCACCCGGCAGCCGGCGGCACGCCGGCGTACTGCAGCGTCGAAGGGAGCATGGCGCCGGTGGACAAGTCAGCCCCACCCATCCGTTTCGCCGTCGCACTTCCGGCATCGTGGACGTTGCGGGCGGCTCAACTGGGAGGCGGTGGGATGAACGGTATGATTCCCCGGTTGACGGGCGGCGTCGGCCGTGGAGGCCAGTCTCTACTTGAGTTGGGCTTCGCCACTTATGGCAGCGACTCGGGCCACCAGATGAACTTCGGGATTCCCGGCGGCGCGGCGCGTGGTGGCACTTCCCCCGGCCAAACAGCCCGGGGCGGAATGCCATTGAACTTCGGCGCCCCGAATCCCGCCACGGACGGATGGGCGCTCAACGAGGAGGCTATCGCCAACCTTGGCTACGTGCAGCTCAAAAAAACGCACGACGCGGCCATGGTGCTGATCCAGCGAATGTTCGGCGCTCGTCCACGCTTCAATTATTTCTTTGGCAACTCGCAGGGCGGTCGCGAGGCCCTCACGGTGGTGCAGCGCTACCCTGCCGACTACGACGGTGTTTCCGCCGAGGTTCCGATCGTCAGTTTCTCGACTTTGATGCTTGGGCCCGAATTGATTCGCATCAAGGAGAAGCCGTTGGCCAATTGGGTGCCGCCCGCCAAGGTGAATGCCATTCGCGGCGAATTTATGCGCCAGTGCGACAAACTGGATGGCTTGGTGGACGGAATGATCGGCAATTACATGGCTTGCCGCGCCATCTTCGACGTGAAACAGGGCGCGCCGAATCGTCATCCCTGGGCTGCCAAGCGGTGCCCCAACAACATCGATCCGAATCCGCAAGATACCAGTTCCGCGGCCTGTCTCACCGACGGGCAGATCGCCACGCTCGAACTCACCTATTCGCCTTACGTATTTGCCACGCCCCTGGCGAATGGCGTGAAGAGCTTCGGAATGTGGGTTCCGAACACCGACCCGTCCGGCAGCGGTCTCATCGTCAACACGCGCTATCGCGGCCAAGAGGGTGCGGCGGACAACGCACCTGTGCACAGCCACCTCGGCGTTCTCGGCGTGGTTGGATTCCTCATGCGCGATCTCAATGCGAATCCACTTGACTATGTCGAAGGCGGCCCGCTGAACCAACGCCGCGTGGAACTCTCGGCAATCGTCGATTCCACTAATCCCGACCTGAGCGCGTTCCGGAAGCGAGGCGGCAAGTTAATGGTGGCGATCGGCACGAACGATACCCTGGCTTCGCCGGGTGCTCAGTTGGACTACTATCAATCGGTCCTGAACAAGTTGGGCCGGAAAGCGGTGGACTCGTTCGCCCGCTTCTTCGTGCTGCCTCAGACCGACCACGGACTGAATGGCAAAACCTACAACGTCGATGGAGACGGCAAGGAGATAGCGGTTCAACCGGTCCCGAACAACTATGATCGACTGAGCCTGATCATGGACTGGGTGGAGAATGGCAAGGCGCCGGACAAATCCGTCACGGCCAGGGCGGGAGAACGCAGCATGCCGATATGCTCGTATCCGGAGTATCCGAAGTATGTGGGTGGACCGGCTGGAGTCGCAAGCGCGTACTCGTGCTCACAGAATTAGATCGAAAGTTGGATTCTTAAACCGAAGATCGTAAACAAGAATACTTCAACATTTGAACTGGTAGCATCATGCGGCGGCTAGCAGCTCAACGGTGTCCTGGATGGCCTTATCGGCCTTGTGATAAGCGACTTCCAGTTTGCTTTTTGGGCGATGGTTGGGATCGGGCTTCTGGTGGAACCGGCCGTTGGCCAACGGACCGCAGAGGCGTCGGTGGAAGAAGAGAAACAGCAGCGCTACCTGAATGCCTCTGGCGGCGAGATGGTAGGCGTAGCGGGAGCCGGCACGTTGCAGGAGCCTATGCCCCTTGAGCTTACGTAGGCCGTAGCGGAGTTGGTTTGACCTGTAGGTTTTCGCAGAAAGTCGAAACGTGGTGAGCACAGCCTCGTGGATCTGTCTGGCAGGCCAGCCGCCGACGGTGGTGCCGCGTGCAGGAGAACTTCCATGAGGCGAATGATCCGGGTGTCGTGGATTCTGATGCCGGGAGTGACGGAGGGTGCCGATTGTTACGGGCAGGGCCCTGACATTGTGCGATTGCGCGAAGCCGTGCGAACGCCGCAGTTCGCTCCACCTGGTTCCCCGGTAGACATTGCAGTACTCGACCAACGCCACCTGCTCGGCAACGGTTCCAGTGCCGAAATTTCCGCCGAGAAGCGGCTCGGCGTCCACCAGCTTCGCCCATTGAATAAATTCATTCGTGCCAAACTGGTTGGGCTCGAGAGTGTTCCATGCCCGGTCGAGCACCGTCGGCCGCTGGCTTTTGGGGCCCACGCCGTCCAGCCAGTTATAACCGGAGACAAAATTCCCTCCGGGATAACGTATGATGGGCACTCCGAGCCCCTTGACCTCGGCCATCACATCATTGCGGAAGCCGTTCGCATCCGCCAGCGGCGATTTCGGATCGTAGACACCCTCGTACACGGCACGGCCCAGGTGTTCGAGGAACGAGCCGAGGATGCGCCGGTCCAAATTGCCTTTGTGGCGAGCCTGGTTGATGATGGTCCGGGCCGCCCCGCGCGTCTGGGCGTACCCCAGCGGTTGGAGCCATCAGCCGGCTGCGAGCGCGGCACTGGAACCACTCAACGTTTGGAAAAAATCAGGACGATTCAATCTCATCCTACGTTTGACCTCGCTTATGCGGCGGGTTGTGCCAGATTCCGATATGGGGTTCCGGTCGATCCGCCTACTTGATGTACCCGCGTTCCCGATAGTACTTCATTGCTCCGGGATGCATCGGGATCACTTTGCTGACGGCAACCGTCCGCGGGTCGTAATACCACGGCTCAAGCTGCACCTGGAACAGATCGCGGTGTTCATCGAGGGCCTTTGCAACGTCGTAGGCAAACGAGTCCGGCGCTTCGTCGCGTACATAGACGAGGTGGTTCGGCCGCATCACAGTGGGAATGGGCCGGTCCACTCCGCGGAACAGCGCCAGGGGCACGGTGGCCCGCTGATATCCCGGCTCCCGGGCCAGTTTGGCGATCAGAGGTTGGTCGAAATCCAGGAACACAAGATCGTTCAATTGGCTGGCCTCGTACCACGAGCGCTGCTCCGGCGTATTCGCCAGAAGGCCGGTCCCGATAAAGACATCGCCGGAAGCTCTCTTTTCGCGTGACGCGTTGGATGGCATGATGCCGCCGCCTTTGGCTATCAAATCCGCGACCTTGATCCCGTAGTAATCGAAAATGATCTGGTTGTTGCCGACGATCCAAGTAGGTTCCGTCCGGTCTTTGATCAGTTTCAGATTGGTGATCCCTGACTTCCTGCTCGCCGCGGCGAGCATATACGTGGAGGTCCTGATCACCGCGATCACCCGGTAGTTACGCCGTTGCTTGCCATCACTCGCGT
>CAWDWK010000053.1:0-96369 GCA_963805775.1 uncultured Solibacteraceae bacterium
GCTTCAGCTCGAACTACAACGGGTTGTTCGTTACCCTGAACCGCCGCTTCGCCGGCTTGGAACTTGGGGTGTCGTACTCGTTTTCCAAGTACCTGGATGTAAACAGCGGGAACACAGGCATTCCGCTGTACCAGAATAGGCACAACTGGAACTATGGTTCGGACTCGAGCGACCAGACCCACAACCTGGTTATCAACTATGTGTATCGCATCCCCAACGGCACCAAGGTGTATGCCGAAGCATGCGATTTTCCGGTACGTGTTCGACGGATGGAATCTATCGGGGATCGCGCAATTCACGACCGGGCTGCCCACCGCGATGAGCTTCAGCACCACGGACGGAACCAATCTGAACGGCGGCGGGGACGGCCAGCGGATGGACGTGTGCGGCAATGCCTATTCGGGGACCACTCACACGTTCCTCCAGTGGTTCAACACCGCTGCCTTCTGCCGTCCGGGATCGAACGATCCGGGCACCGCGGGCAAGTACGATATCCGTAACCCCGGCGTGAACAACATCGATACGGCGCTGACGAAAAACTTCCCGATCAAGGGCGAAAAGCGCTATTTCTCGTTGCGCTGGGAAGCTTATAACGCCTTCAACCACACCCAGTTCGCCAGCATCAACACAGCAGCCCGGTTCCAGCCGAACGGGCTGCAGGTGAACACGCTGTTTGGACAGGTAGTCTCGACGCGTGCGCCTCGCATCATGCAGGGCTCGCTGCGGTTTACTTTCTAAGACGACTGTCGTTGTCGCGCTGTCAGTGCCACCCCTGACAGGGCGGGAAAGACCGCTCCCTTACGGTCGCGGCTCCGATCAGAGCCATGACCGTGAGGGCGTGGTTTCCAGCACAGGAACTATACCAAGCGGGAATGGATGTAAGATGTGTACTGAACCGTGCTGGGAAGCCCAAAATGGTGAAGAGGGGCGCAAGGCCGCTGCCAGCCAGCCGGAGTGTGGCTGTACGGGCAGGAATCGTGCTGATCGTTTTGGGGCTCGCCGCGGCCGGTATGGCGCCAGACGCCAGGATCCGTTTTGAAAACACCGTTGTGCCCTCGAAAATTTCCTTCGTATTGGACAACGCTGCTACTCCTCAAAAACACCAGATCGAGACGATGATCGCCGGGGTGGCGGTCTTCGACTACAATAACGACGGCCTCCTCGACATCTATTTTGCGAACGGAGCGGCGGTGCCGGGGATGGACAAGTCGAATCCACGCTATTACAACCGGCTCTACAGGAATAACGGCGACGGGACGTTTACGGACGTGACCGATGCAGCCGGCCTGCGCGGCGCCGGATACGGCATGGGCGTCGCGGTTGGCGACTACGACAATGACGGATATGAGGACGTGTTCGTGGCCGGCGTCAACCGGAATCAGTTGTTTCATAATAACGGCGATGGTACTTTCACCGACGTGACTGTCAAGGCGGGGCTCGAGGGTCTCCATCCCAGGCTTGGCAAGACCTGGTCGGTCAGCGCGGGTTGGTTTGATTACGACAACGACGGATATCTGGATCTGATCGTAGTCAACTACGTTCAGTGGTCTCCCGAGCACGAGCCGGAGTGCCTAGCCGGTAAGATCCGGGCGTACTGTTCGCCGTCCGGTTTCGAAGGCGAGCCCTCGATGCTGTTCCACAACAACGGCGACGGAACATTCACCGATGTCTCGGAGAGGTCGGGAATCGGCAAGCACGTGGGCAAGGGCATGGGTGTGGCGTTCGCCGATTACGACGGTGACGGCTTCACGGACGTGTTCGTGTCAAACGACACCTTCCGGAACTTCCTGTTTCACAACAACGGAGACGGCACGTTTAGCGAGGTGGCGATTCTGGCGGGCGTGGCTTACAACGAGGATGGGAAATCGATCGCAGGTATGGGAACCGATTTCAAGGACATCGACAACGATGGCAGGCCGGACATCTTTGTTGTGGCAATGGTTGGCGATATGTTTCCCCTGTTCCGAAACCGGGGACGGTATTTCGAGGACATCACCCGTACCTCCGGCGTAGCAAAGGCGACGGTGGGTCTGACGGCTTGGGGAGCGGGCGTGTTCGATTTTGACAACGACGGCAACAAGGATCTGTTCGCGGCATGCGCCTCCATTCTCGACAACTCCGAGGAGATCGATCATCTGCCATCGAAGTTGCCGAACCTGCTGCTGCGGAACCTGGGAAACGGAACCTTCGTGGATGTCAGCGCCGGTGCCGGCGGCGGCTTCCTCGCGCCGGCCGCACACCGCGGCGCTGCATTCGGCGACCTGAACAACGACGGCAAAGTGGATATCGTGGTGACCAATCAGAACAGTAAGCCGGAGATTCTGATGAACCGGTCGCAAAACGCCAATCACTGGCTCATCGTGAAGCTGGTGGGAACGAAAAGTAATCGCGACGGATTGGGTGCGCGAATCAAGGTCTGGCCATCGACCGGGCCGGTTCAGTACAATCACGCCACGACCAGCGTCGGTTATGGCGGCTCCAGCGACCGTCGCGTGCACTTCGGACTTGGCCCCGCGGCCCGAGTGGACAAACTAGAGGTCACTTGGCCGAGCGGAATCCATCAAACCCTCATGGGCGTGAATGCCGACCAGATCCTGACTGTACGCGAGAAATAGATGCCAATCTGGATTTTATTATTGTGGCCGCTCCTCGCCCAGGACAGTCTTGTTTCGCGTGATGCGAACCTGCAGGCGGCGCGGGCTTACATCGCGCAGGGCAATTGCGCGAAGGCGGCGGAGAGCCTGGACCTGGCACTCGCTGCGAATCCGGATGCCGGCAGCGAGCCCTACCTGACGTTGATCGATTGCAGACTGAAGCTCGATCAGAAGGAAAAGGCGCTTGAGGCTGCGGAACGTGGCGTCAAACGCTACCCCGCTTCCGGACCGCTGCTGAAAGCCGCCGGAGCGCTGATCCTGCAGGAAAGCTCGAGCAGCGATCGCGCTGGCGAGTTGCTGGAGCGTGCAAGTAAGGCCATGCCGCAGGACCCGGGTGCGCACTACGTGTACGGTCTATGGGCATTAATGAACCACCACGAGGAGATTGCCATTGCGGCGGAAAGGAGGGCCCTGGCTCTCTCGCCGGCCGACGATCTCAGGGTGCAGGCCCTGACTTTCATCGGGCTGGGAGAAGATGCTTTGAAGAGGCCGCAGCGTGCTGAAACGGCATTTCGTGACGCCCTTGCAGCCAATCGCAAGCTGCCGAATCCGAATCCCGGCGCGGCGCTGGAATACGCAATGTTCCTCACACGCCAGTCGCGTCAAGGCGAGGCCCAAAAGTTGCTCGACGAGATTCTGAAGTTCGCGCCGGGCTTCGGTCCGGCACACCTGGAACGCGCCAAGTATCTCTCCGTGCAGGGCGATCTGGAATCCGCTCTGGCCGAAGCGAAGACCGCGCTCGAGCAGGCTGGCTCGGACCCGAAAAGCTTGCGTGCCGCGCACGCATTTCTGGCCAGGACGTGCTTCGCGCTGGGACGAATGGATGAGGCGGAAGTGCACCAGAGCTGGATCGAAGCGCATTGAAAGCCCCCGCTACCGGGAAAGCGCCTGCCCCACAGGGCACGAACATCCCGACTACTGCGCCAGTTCTACCAGTTGTCGTCCGCAGATCATGCTGGCCTCGTGCTTGTTCCCGGCGGGCCCTGGCCAATGCGTCTCCAGACTGAGCCAGCCTTTGTAGCCGTCGCGTGTCAGGGCGTCCACCTGCCCGCGCCAGCCGACCACGCCCTCGCCTAACGAGCACCAGAGAGGCTTGTGGCCGTCCATGGTGCAATCCTTGGCATGGACGTGTTGAATTCGCGAAATCGGCAACCTGCCGTAGCCTTCCGGGAAAGCCTTCTCGCCGGAGACGACGGCGTTGGCCGGGTCCCAGACCACTTTCAGGTTGGGGTGGTCCAGCGCCGCCAACGCACGCGCCGTCTCCGCTCCGGTGGCGATATTGCAGGCGTGCTCGTTTTCCAGGCCGATGATTACGTTGTGCCGCGCCGCCAGATCAGCCAGCGCGTGCAAGGCTTCCACGATGCGGTCGAAGCAGGCGTCCGGATCTACTGTGCGCCAGTACGAAAACACACGAATAATGCGCGCGCCGGTGCGGTCTGCAATCTCCAGTGCGCGCGCCGTGAGCCGCGGCTGATCCGCGAAAGTATGGACCGCGGCGAACATATCCTGCTGGAAGCGCGCATCGACATCCGGCGAATCCGGCAGCACGCATTTCAATAGTGGCGATGCGATGGAGAGGATCTCCAGGCCCGCTCCGCGCACGATGGCGATGGCGCGGTCCAACTCCTCATCGCTCAAATCGACGATGTTTTTGCCGAACACCATGCGGAGTTCGGCGCCCTTCATGCCGAGTCCGGTCATGGAGCGTACGGCAATTTCGATATCGGGAGAAAACTCGTCTGTGATAGCGGCGACTGGAAAATGTGCTGGCATGAAAGCTCATTATAAAGCGCGGCAGTGCGAGAATATCAAAGATGCCCAGTATCGCAACCTCAGTGGAAATGGTGCCGCGCTCGCGGATCCGGGAACTGGCAGAGATTGCCATGACGATGGATGGCGTCTTGCGCCTCTACTTCGGCGAGAGCAATCTGCCCACGCCCGAGTACATCAAACAGGCCGCCAATCGTGCCCTGGCCGATGGGTTCACGTTCTATACGGAAAATGCAGGCCTGCCTACGCTGCGCCGCGCACTCGCCGATAACTACTGCCGCCTGCACGGTGTCGCATTGGACCCCGCATCGGAGATTGTCGTGACCGCCAGCGGTGTGCAGGCGTTGAACCTTGGAATTCGCTGCGTGCTGAATCCGGGCGATGAAGCCATCGCGCTCACACCGGCGTGGCCTAACGGATCTTCGAGCATCATGATGGCCAACGCCACCGTGCGCCAGGTGCCGCACCCGCTGGTGTCCGGTCGCTACACGGTGGACTTCGAAGCGCTCGAAGCCGCCGTCACGCCGCGCACTCGCCTCCTGCTCTATACGTCGCCATCCAATCCGCTGGGCTGGGTGGCGACCGACGAGGAACAACAGGGTCTGCTCGATTTCGCGCGCCGTCATGGACTTTGGCTGATGGCGGATGAAGTCTACGACAGGCTTTATTTCGCCGGCGACGAATTGGGCGAGCCAGTGCCTTCCATTTTGCGCAAGGCCACGCGCGACGATGCGGTGATGGTAGTGCATTCGTTTTCGAAGACGTACTGCATGACCGGTTGGCGTGTGGGGTGGCTGGTGGCGCGCCGCGACCTCGCTGAGAAGGCGACCCAGTTGAACGAATTCATCATTTCGCACGCGCCCACGTTCGCGCAGAAAGCTGCCGAGACCGCGCTCGCCGAGGGCGAAGGCGAACTGCGGCGCATGCTGCAGCGATTGAAAGAGAATCGCGACCTTTGCCTGGACGCGTTGCGTGGTTTGCCCGGCGTCACGATTCCCAAGCCGGACGGTGCGTTCTACCTTTTCCCGCGCGTTGCGGGCATGACGGATTCTTTCGCGTTCTGCCGGGAGCTACTGGAGGAGACGCGGGTAGGCCTGGCGCCCGGTGTGGCGTTCGGAGCCGGCGGCGAGGGCTCGTTCCGCATTTGCTACGCGGCGGAGCGCAGCATCCTGGAGCCGGCTATGGAGCGGTTGACGAAGTTTTTGCAATCCCACGTTTAGACGAAGGAGACCAGGATGATCAAAGGCTTCAAAGAATTCCTGCTGAAGAACAACGTGCTGGCGTTGGCTGTCGCGGTCATCGTCGGCGGTGCGGTTGGCAAAGTGGTGTCCTCCCTGGCTGCCGATATTCTCATGCCGATGATCAGCATGGTGCTGCCGACCGGCGATTGGCGCGCCGCCAAGTTTGTGCTCGGTAAGACCGTCGGTCCGGATGGCAAGGAAGCCATCAACGCCATCAACTACGGCAGCTTTTTTGGCAGCGTGGTGGATTTCGCGATCATCGCGTTCGTGGTGTATATGATCACCAAGTCCCTGATCAAGGAAGCGCCGGCGCCGGCACCTCCGCCCACCAAAGACTGCCCGCGGTGTAAGGAAGCCATCGCCGCCGCCGCCACCAAGTGCAAGTTCTGTACGGCCGATATTTAGCGCGGGAACAATTCCCTCCTCCCGGTGTCTAACTTTCCAACGGGGAGGAGCCGATGCTGGACGTCCGCGGGCTCACGAAGAAATACCGCAATCGCGCCGTAGTCGATCACGTGACGTTTACCGTCCCTGCGGGCCAGGTCACGGGCTACCTGGGACCCAACGGCAGCGGCAAATCGACCACCGTGAAAATGCTCACCGGCTTGTTGCCCGCCACCTCCGGTCAGATCCTTTGGGACGGCGCCGACATCCGCCACGACCTGATCGGCTTCAAGCGGCGTCTCGGTTACGTCCCTGAAGAGGCGTACGTGTATCCGCACCTCACCGGCCTGGAACACCTGGAACTGATTGGCCGGCTGCGCCGCCTGCCGGAAGCGCAGGTGCAGCGGAAGTCGGTGGAACTCCTCCGCCTGCTCTGGCTTCACGAGCACCGTTATACGCCGATTTCGTCGTACTCCAAAGGCATGAAGCAGCGCGTGCTGATCGCCGGCGCCCTGCTGCACGACCCGGACCTGCTGATCTTCGACGAGCCGCTCAACGGCCTCGATATCGCTTCCGCCATGCTGCTGCACGAGCTGATCGCCGAGCTGGCGCGCCAGGGCAAAACTATCCTTTATATCTCGCACGTCCTCGAGGTCACGGAGAAAGTCTGCTCGCGGGTGATCATGTTGTACCAGGGCAAGATCGTCGCCAACGACGAAGTGGGCCGGCTTCGCGACCTCATGCACTTGCCGTCGCTGGAACAGATTTTCCGCCAGCTCGCCAAACAGGAAGATGTTGGTGAGTCGGCCCGGGAGATTGTTTCCGTGATGCGGGAGGCCTGATGGACTGCCTGGGATTGCTGATACGCCATTTCTTCGGACGCTTCTTCGATAACGAACTCGTGTCGCAGCACGGCGACATGCGCACCAACGTGGTACAGGCGTTCGGATTGGTGGCGACACCGGGACTCATGGTGCCCTTCTACATGATTCCGCAGCGCGCGCGCTTCGACCATCCGTTCGCCTGGAACTGGGTGCTGCTCAGCGACTACTACTTCTTCATCATGTTCTCCATGGTGGTGATGGGTTTCGTCATGGTCTTCGAGTGGGACGCGCTGTTTCCGGACCGCAAGGATTACCTGATTCTCACCCCGCTGCCGCTAGGCGGCGGATCCATCTTCGCAGGCAAGATGCTGGCGTTGGTGATCTTCCTGGGGCTTTTCGCGGTGGATGCCAACTTCTTCTGCACGCTGCTGGCGCCACTCGTCACCGGCGGCGAAGGTACGCGCGCGCCGGTGGTCTGGCGGCTGATTGGCATCCACGCGGTGAGCGTATTGGCGGCGGGCGCGTTCGTCGCTTTAAGCATCGCGAGCGTGCAGGGTGTGCTGATCAATCTGCTCACTGGGCGCGGATTCCGCCGCGTCTCACCGTGGGTGCAGATGGCGCTGATGAGCGGCTTGATCATCGTGTTGTTCCTCACGCCGTTGGCCTGCGCGGGCATCCGGCCGCTGGTGGAGAGCCACAGCCCCTTGCTGCGCTGGTTCCCGCCGTTCTGGTTTCTCGGGCTCTATCTGGACATGCTGCCTGGACAGCCGGCCGGACCGGCATTCCATGAACTCGCGGTTCTGGCGCGCCAGGGTCTTGCGATCTCTGCCGCGGCTTTCACGCTGACCTACCTCGCGGGCTATCGGCGCCACGCACGCCGAGTGATGCAGAGCGTGGAGGGTGCGGAAGGCGGGCCCGGCCGTCTGCGCACCGCCTTTGACGCCGCGGTGAACCGCTGGCTGCTGCCTCATCCGCTGGAGCGCGCCACCTTTCACTTCATCAACAACACGATCCTGCGCAACGCCAAGCAGCGCCTGTTTCTGGCCACCTACGGCGGGATCGCGGTGGCGCTCGCGCTGCCGGCAGTGTTGCGGATCGGCACGCGTCCCGGGGCGCCCATCGTGAGCTTTTACACGGCAGGACTGCTCTCTGTGCCGCTCACGCTTTCCTTCTTCGCGGTCTCCGGGCTGCGGGCGGCGTTTAACTTCCCCGCCGAACTGCGTGCCAACTGGGTCTTCCAGATCTGCGAGAGCGAGGACAGCATGCCGCACATGCGCGCCACGCGCAAATGGATCGTGCTGATGGGGATGGCGCCGCTGTTCGGGCTGCTGGCACCGCTCGAAATCTATTTTCGCGGCTGGCGCCTCGGATTCATCCATCTGAGTTTTGCGCTGGCGCTCTCCCTGGTGCTATTGAATCTGCTGCTGATCTGGTTTCGCAAAATTCCCTTTACCTGTTCCTACTTCCCGGGCAAGACCAGTATGGCGGTGATGTTCTTTCTCTACCTGGCCGGCTTCACGGCCTACAGTTGGTCCATGGCGGACCTGGAGGCCAAGCTATTGAACGAGCCCGCGCAGTTGCTGCTGTTCTACGCTGTGATCGCGGCGTCGCTTTACGGATTGGCGCGTTTGGAAAAGCGCGAACTCGGCGTGGACGATTCGCTGATTTATGAGGACGAGCCGGACCCCATCGTGCGGAGTCTCGAACTGGGCTGAGCCTTCAACCAAAGCCTTCAGGCTTTACCCTTATGCCAGCGGCGCCGATGTGTGCCATGCTGGATTTTATGCGAGACCCGGAGATCATCGACACCGAATTGATGGAAATCAGCGCCATCACTGATGATGTCGTCAAGCTGGAGCGCATCATTGCCTGGTGCGCATCACATCCCGAAGAAGTCCCTTTCGCTCTACATCAGTTCATGGGCCGTAGCGAGAATCGCCCATCGAAAAGCTCTGAGACTTAACTGTTCTCTCCGGCTTTTTCCTCGACTGGTTCGAGCTTCGCTTCTGCGAACCGGTACCCGATGTGGCTGTCGGTGAGCAGATAAGCGGGTTCAGCCGGGTCGTCCTCGAGCTTCTTGCGCAACTGGCGAACGAAAGTCCGCAGGTATTCCAGCTCGCCTCCGTACTCCGGTCCCCACACTGCGTGCAACAGGCGCAAGTGCGTGATCGGCAGGCCGGCATGCGCCATGAGATAGCGCAGGAGATCGAATTCTTTCGGCGTAAGATGAACCGGCTCACCGGACTTACGAACCAGCCTGCGAGCCGGGTCGAGTTCTATGTTTCCGATGCGCATGACAGCGTCAGCATCGACCTTGTTGGCGTGTGAGCGCCGGACCGCGGCCCGGATGCGTGCCGCCAGCTCACGAATATTGAATGGCTTCGTGATATAGTCGTCCGCGCCGGCATCCAGCGCCGTGACCTTGTCTTCCTCGCGGTCGCGCACCGTCAGCATGAGGATCCCCAGGCGGGGCAGACTCTTCCGTATCTCCCGGCAAGTCCTGATGCCCCCAATCCCCGGCATGTTGATGTCCAGGAGCAGGACATCGTATTCGGTTTCGCGCACGAGATCCAGGGCGGCTTCGCCGGATGCGGCATCGTCTACCTCGAACCCCATGCCGTGGAGTGTGTTGTGCAGCGCGCGCCGGATGGCGTTTTCGTCATCTACGATCAGGACCTTGCCGCGGGGCTGACTCATCTATTGTCTCCTTGGGCCGCGGGGTAGAGCGAAAGAAAATGTGGTGCCCGTGCGTTCTTCGCTCACTACCCAGGTGCGGCCGCCGTGGGCTTCCGCGGCTTTCCTGGCGATCGAAAGGCCGAGCCCGGTCCCCGCCGCCCGATGCCGCGATTCCGCCGTTCGATAGAATCGTTCGAAGATCCGCTCCTTATCTGCGGGCTGAATTGGCGGACCTTCATTGTGTACGTCGATGACGATCTCGCCCAGATTCTCCCCGGCCGAAATGGAAATGGGAGAACCGGGCGTGGAGTACTTTGACGCGTTATCGATGAACTGTTCCAGCGCCGTGGACAATACCTTGCGGTCGCCGTAGACCTCAAGGTGAGCTGCGTGATCGGCGACGTCCACCCGCCGTCCGTGAAGCTGCTCGCGATGTCGCGACAGGACGTCCTCAATCAGCGTGAGCACGGAGATGCGCTCCCGCCGGAGCCTGACTTCCGCGGCATCGATCCTCGCCATCTGCAGGAGTTCCGAGGCCAGGCGATTCAGGTGGTCCGCCTGCTCGTCGATAAGGGTGGCCAGCTCGACATCATCGGGGCAGAGGCGTCCGCCCGCAAGAAGTCCCGAACTTGCCGTCCATATCGCGGTAAGCGGCGTTTTGAACGCGTGGGCCAGCGAGTCGAGGACCGCCGTGCGAAGCTGCTCGGTCTGGCGCGCGGCTTCGGCCCCGCTCTCTTTTTCGAAAGAACGCGCGCGCTCTAAGGCAATGGCCGCCAGCGATGCAATCGAGACGATCGTGAGCCGGTCCAGCTCCGTGCCGCGGAGCGCAATCGCGCCAACAGGCTTCGACCCCAGCCTTAGCACCTGGGCCCATGTTTGCGCGTCGCCGCCTTCCAGCACCCTGTCCTGGAAATAGGCGTCGCGCGCGAGTTGGTCGAGATCGTCTGCCTGGTGACCGGTTGCGTCCATGCGGGCCGACGTGGCGTCGAACAGGGCCACGGAGTTTGTCCGGAAGATCTCCTGAATGAGGGACACGATCTGCAGCCCGATGGACTGGCGGCGATCGAGAAGCAGAATACGGCGGCTCAGTTCGTAGAGCTTCTGGACCTCCACACGCTGACGCGCCTCCGCTCTCGCCTTTTCCTGAGCGCGTGTGGAAAGGCGGCTCACGGTCAGCGCGGCGATTTCGAATGTTGCAAGGGCAACCCAGTTCTGCGGGTCGGAGACCGTCCAGGTGAACACGGGTGGGATAAAGAAGTAATTGAGGCAACCGACGGCGATCAGCGACGTGGCGCTGGCTTCCCAGAAGCCCCAGACGATGGAGACCATCACCACGATCAGGAAATAGAGAGAGCCGGAGGTCGAGAGGTTGAGATGCAGCCGGAACGCGATGAGTGTCACTAGCGCAACACCCGTCAACCCGGCGAGGCAGCCGCGCAAGATCCCTAAATGAGACTTCACGACCTTTCCTCTTTTATTCTGCACACTGCCGTATGTTGTCCGCGGTTGAAACTTCGTTCCTCTCTAAGTATGCAAAAGAAGTTATAAAGAAGGCATAAAGGCCGCCGAGGATTCCGGGCGCACTCCGAATCCAGGGTTCAATCCGGACGGTAGCCCGTGCGAGCGTAGGCCCTCAGTCCGGAGTCCGCGACTTTGACCCGGATCCTGCGCCACTGGCCATTGCGGTCGTTGCCGCGGGGAGCATATCCGATGGTGTACTGGTTGCGCAGGGCCTGACCGATGCGGGTTGCGGCCGCTGCAATGTCTGCCGGACTATGGACGATGAAGCTGATCCCGCCGGTTTTGGCCGCGAGCTCATCGAGAAAAAGAAGGCCTCGCCTTTCTTCCATGACGGTCATGGGCTTGGCATACGGCGAAGAGTTCCCGACCGCAATGGTGTAGATCTGTGCATCGGATTCCACCGCGCGCTGCAGCAGTTCTTCCCGCGAATGGCGGCTGTGATTGTCCATCCCATCGGAAATGACCAGCAATGCTTTTCGAGCGTGGACACCGGAACGCAATTGATTCAGACTGCCATAGATGGTATCGATCAGTGCCGTGTTTCCACCGGCGCCTTCGAATGCGATCTTGTGCAGAAGTTCATCGAACTGGTTCGTGAATCCGGTATATGCGCGCGGGCTTGTGGAGACGGCATTGAGGAATGCTTCGTCGGCGGGATTGGCGTCCTTCATCAGAGCCCGCAGGGATTCTTTGGCGGCGCCGAGGACGCCTTTCATACTCCCGCTGAGGTCCAGTACGAGTCCCATTGAGACCGGCGCATCCTCCTCGCTGAACGAGCGAATCTCTTGCCGCACGCCATCCTCGGTCAGCATGAATGCGTCGCTTGCCAGTCCGTTGACGATGGATCCGCGGCGATCGACTACCGTGACCGGCACGAGGACCAGCGTGGAATCGGTACGAAAGACCGGGACTTCCGATGGGGGACGCTTCTGTGCGGCGGCGGACCATGCTGTGATGGCGAGGACGGTCACGGTGACGACTCTCCCGGCGGGAAGCCACTTCTCTTTACGCAACTGCATGAGAAGCGCGCTCCTCCTCGCATACCGGTTCACCCGGCTGCCGTTCCAGTGCCGCCGCGGTAACTGCTCTCAGGTCGCGCAGCAGGATCGCGGTGCGTGCCCAGAACTGATCGTGCCACTCCTCGCAGTGTGCGATGGAGGCATCCAGCGCGGCGATCAGATCCGCACTCTTGTCACGAGAATTGACGGTCAGGATCTCGAGCCTCATTGCTTCAGATGCCTTTGGGATGGGGACGCCCACCGCCGGGGCCACTTGGGGGAGCGGCTGAGAATCGCACCCTTCGGTGTTGCGGTTGGTCCCAAATTCGACGTCGGAGTGGCAACAAGTTGCGAACGCTTCCGGCTCGATGACCTGAACGAAGCCGAGCGCCAGAGCCCGGACAGACCACTCGTTCAGGCTCTTCCGGATAGAGTGTGTCGGAACGTTGAACCGCGCGGCGATCTTCACCGAGCTCCAGCCGCGAATGAAGTACAGAAGAACCATTCGCCATTGCATGTCGGCCGGAGGCTGCTTCAGAAAGACCGGAATCTGCGATGGGAAGGAAACGATATTCCGGCGGAGTGCCCGGCGTAGGACCGCGCTGCCCGAGTGCAGCGGCGTCTGCACATGCTCCTCCGTATGGATCTCCCAGGAATTCTTCTGATCATCCGTGGAGTTCATGGAGGAAGAATAGACCGTACCGTATGAGGAAGGCATAAGTATAAAGATGACCAGCCGTCAAACATCTTCATGCTTTCCTCATGCGGCGTGTTTCATACTGAGTGCCGTACTAAGGATCACGAATTCATGTAACACAGTCACCTCGTCAGGCGCGCTGGACGGAACAGCCTCCATGAGGCGCGTGGCTTATTCGCAAGGCGGTCCGCCCACATAGACGACATCCGTGCGCCGCGTTTGCGCATCAAGGACCCTACGACCCGACGAAGGTGACATCTATTACTGAAAGGACACTTATGACTCGCAACTTACTTGTTTCCGCCGTTGTTCCGGCGTGTATCGCTTTCCAGCTTGTGGCGGTTCCCACCCTTGCCTCGGGACAGGGGTTGTTTGGCGGCGTTGGCGGGGTGACTCGAGACTCCGCAAGCAGGCAGCCGTTGGCACTCGTACGTATTACGGCGCACAATGTGGACAAAGGTACGGACCGTCTGGCAATCAGCGGCCCTGACGGCAAGTTCACTATGCCGGGACTGGAGCCGGGACTCTATCAGGTGGCGGCCGTGAGAGATGGATTTGCCCGTTCAACGGCCAGCGTGGAAGTGGCAGCGCCTGGAACCCATCGGGTCGATTTCCTGCTGGCGGCCGATTATCCATCGGCTCGCGACGCGAAGCCTGCGTCCGAGGCGGCTGACCCCATGGTTGCCGCCGTCGAAGAAGAACTTGCGGCCCTGAAGAAACGGATCGGCGAGCTCGAGGTGGCGCTACAGGCGCGTGCGGCGCACGGTCAGCCGTTGGTCGCGGCGGCGGCAATGCCTGCGGCACCCCAACGCGGGGATTCCACCCCGGCGGCGGGGACACCCGCGCCTGTGCCGGCCCCTGCGCCGGTGCCGGCCGCGCCGGTCATTCCGGAGGCCCTACAGGCCCCTGCGATCGCCACTGGAGTGGATAACTTCACTCCGTTCGCGTTCGCCGACTTTACGTGGCTCAACGGCACTCCGCGCAACAAGGACACCGTGTTGGACACGAAGTTCTTCACGCCCGAGGTCCGTTTCGACACCCACTTCATAACGAGTTTCAACCAGCCCATAGACCACAGCCTCGGCGGTGCCACCGAGTCCTTCCGCTCCGGCGAATTCCAGGTAGAGCAGATTAGCGTCGGCGGGGACTTCCATTGGCAAAACGTCCGGGGCAGACTACTCACCATGAATGGCCTGTTCGCTACGACTACGCCGCGCAACGACGCCAGCACCGCCGTCGGCCAATGGGACGTCGCAAATGCTTACAGATATATTTCGGAGGCCTGGGGAGGGTATCACTTCAACGTCAATCACGGACTAAATGTCGACGCGGGTATCTTCGTGTCTTATATCGGCCTGTTCAGCTACTATAACTTCGATAACTGGACTTACCAGCCGTCCTTCGTATCTTCGAATACGCCGTGGTTCTTCAATGGCCTTCGCATACAGTGGTTCCCCACGAATAAGTTGAAGATCGAGCCCTGGATCATCAACGGATGGCAGTCGTATAACCGGATGAACGGCCACCACGGCTTCGGAGGACAGATCCTGTATCGTCCGAAGGAATGGCTCTCGATGGTCTTCAACAACTACGGCAACGGCACGGACACCCTGGGCGTTCCAAACCGCGTCCGCATTCACACTGACGATAGCGTCGAGGTCCGTTACTACAACAAGCCGGAGAGCACCGGCCTCTCCAAGATGGCATTCTCGGTCACAGGCGATGCCGGATGCGAATACGGTAAGCTCGGCGGCACGAGTTGCACCGGCAAAGGCGGACAACCGAAACAGTCCTTCCTCGGTTGGATGGCTTACAACCGCCTGTGGTTCCACAAGGACCTGTTAGCTCTCACAACTGGAGGCGGCATGATGAATAACCCGGGCCGCTATCTCACGCTGCTCCCGCCCATTAACGGAGCGACCGCCGCCACCGGCTCACCCTACTTTACGCAAAATCCAGGCGACAAAGCCCACATGTGGGATGCCACCATTAATCTCCAATACATGCCGAAGCAGTACATTACCTGGTGGATCGAGACTGGTTATCGCCACGCCGATGTTCCGTATTGGTCGGGCCGCGGCGGAATTACGCCTCCCGGCGGCAACAACGGCGTCCCTAACCAATTCGTCTGCATGAGCGGCGCACCGTCCGGCACAAACGTTCTGCCGGCTGCTTTGTCGAATTGCGGTGGGCCGGGCAGTGTCTGGTTCCCCGATCTCCGTCACGGTCAGGCGTCCCTCAGCGCTGGGGTCATGGTGAAGTTCTAGTTCTGGCTGGCGGGACGTGGCAACCTGTTGAACCGGTTGCCGCGCTCCACGGTTGGCAAGACCATGGCCTCTTCATCCATCCCGTTCTGTCGCGTCGAGAGCCACGTCGCTGCCGTGCACCATCGTCACAGCGCCTCGATGCCCCGACGGCATCGCCAGGCGCGGCCCCTCACTTTGTTGCCGGGGCTCCTTTGTTTAGCTGGCCTGGGTGCCTGTACATGGCTTTCCTTCGGTGCGGGCCAGAGCTTTGCGTTCACCGGCTTCCTGTATCTCGTCCTTGTCGTGTTGGCGGCCATGTATGGCGGGTGCTGGCAGGCGACACTTATTTCGGTGGCCGCCGTTGCCTGCCTGGACTATTTCTTTATTCCACCGATATTCAGTTTTGCTAACAGCCCGGCTAACTGGGTCGCGCTCGGCGCTTTCGAATGTACCGCTTTAAGGGACTTGGCCTTTCGATCGTTAAAAAGATCGTGGAAGCTCACAACGGAAGCGCGTGGGCTGAAGGGAAAACCGGCTACGGCAACTCGTTCTCGATTACACTGCCGGCGGCTGGCGCGAGTTGATTCACCACCATGCCTTCTTTCAACGGAAGTATTCTCGTTACTGACGACGATCCCGATCTGCGGCGAGTTCTAAGGAGTACTCTGGACGCTTTGGGTTTCAGGGTAGTCGAGTCGTCCAATGGCGAGGAGGCACTCCGGGAAATTGAAGTAAGCCGCTTCGACGTCGTTGTCCTGGACGTAAACATGCCGGGCATCGGGGAATCCAAGCATGCAGGCGAATCCGGCGAAAGGCTCCCGGGCTTCAAATTCTGATGCTCACGGTTCGGGACAGGGAAGCGGACAAGATCGAAGCACTTGATGCGGGGGCTGACGACTACATCACTAAACCCTTTTCCATCCCTGAACTTGCGGCCCGGCTGAAATCGGCCGTCAGGCGTTCCACCGCCAGTGCGCCGAATTCAGAAATGCCGATCGTGATCGGAGACATCGAGCTCGATCCCGCAGGCCGGGCTGTGCGCAAAGCTGGTGTGGTCTTACGGTTGACACAGAAGGAATTCGACCTTCTGCACTTCTTAATGAATCATGCGGGAATACCGGTCGCACATTCCAAGCTCTTACAGGCAGTGTGGGGCGCCGAGTACGGGCAGCAACTGGAGTACCTTCGAACGTTCGTGCATCAACTACGCAGGAAAGTCGAGGATAATCCATCGTGTCCAGAGTACTTGATGACCGAACTCCACTACGGTTACCGGTTTCGGGAAGCTTCGGATCCGTCAACTCCACACAGGGGTGCAATGGCGGTCCCTATAAATAAGTTCTATGGGACTACCTCGGAAGTTTAATACACGCCTTATGCCGTCCTTATGCCGCGCTGCGTAAACTAATCTGGTGCACCGCTTGGGACGGATTGGATATTTTATGAAACCTCAAAGTTTGACGATCGTGCTGCTCCTTGTCCCTGTTGCTTCCCTGCTGCTTCTTAGCGGTTGCAGCAACGCGCAGGGAGATGAAACGAAAGAGGCGCCGCCTGCCGCCAAGATCTCTCCCGCGGCGGACGCCAGCCTGTTCACCGTGGATCATCCCGAGCAATTCCCGCTTGCGGCCGCGATAGCGCACACCGCGACCTCGGAACTGGTCGCCACCGGAACCGTGGCTCCCGACGTGTCTCGCGCCGTTCCGGTAGTTTCGTTGGTGTCGGGAAAGATCACCGGCATATACGCGCGTCTAGGCGACACAGTGCGGAAGGGGCAGCGCCTGCTGACGATTCGCAGCGACGACATCGCAGGAGGATTTTCCGATTACCGAAAGGCCGTGCGCACCGAAGAGCTTACGCGCGTCCAATTGGAGCGTGCAAAAGATCTGTACGAGCACGGCGCCATCGCCTTGAACGACTTTCAAGTGGCAGAACAAGCGGAAGACAACGCCAAGGTAGATGTCGAAACAACCGCGGAAAAGCTCGAACTGCGCGGCAGCGACCTGAAACATCCTACGGGGCTCGTGGACATTGAGTCCCCGGCCTCCGGCGTCATTACCGACCAACAGGTGACCAATGCGGCCGGCGTGCAGAGCCTCGGTACGGCCCCATTTACGATCTCCGACTTGTCGAACGTCTGGGTGGTCTGTGACGTGTACGAGAACGATCTCGCCAACGTCCATTTGGGCGATGTCGCGGAAATCAGCCTCAATGCCTATCCCGACCGGGTTTTCAAGGGTAAGGTCGGCAACATTGGCGCAGTCCTGGATCCAGCTATTCGCACGGCCAAGGTTCGTATTGAGATTCAAAATCCAGGTATCATGCGGCTCGGCATGTTTGTCAGGGCCACCTTCCGTGGTCAAACCAGGCAGGTGCACACCATTGTGCCGGCGTCCGCCCTGCTGCACATGCATGATCGCGATTGGGTCTTCGTGCCCGCGGCGGATCAAAAGTTTCGCCGCCTCGAGGTGGTGGGTGGCGACCTCCTGCCGGACAACGTGAGCATGCAGGAGATCAGGTCCGGCCTCGAGCCGGGCCAGCAAGTGGTTACGAACGCTCTGGTCCTGGACCACGTTCTCGCTCAGTGACGGAACGAAGGACGTTCGAGCTTAAAAGGTAATAGCCGGCACGACAGCAACAACACAGGGAACAGGAAATGATACGCGCGCTCGTAGACTTTGCACTCAACAACAAGTTTCTCGTCACAGCCATCGCGATCTTGTTGATCGGCTGGGGCGCCATCTCATTTCACAACCTGCCGGTAGAAGCTTATCCCGACATCGCGGATAACTACGTTACGGTTATCACCCAATGGCCGGGGCGCTCGGCGGAAGAGGTGGAACAGCAGGTTACGATCCCGGTCGAAATCGAAATGAACGGAATTCCCCATCTTACCTACTTGCGATCCGAGTCCATATTCGGCCTGTCCTTCGTAATCATGATCTTCGACGACAGCTCTGTGAACGACTGGAACCGGCAAAAGGTTCTCGAACGGCTCACGCAGGTCAGTCTGCCGCAAGGGCTCCAGCCTCAAATCGGCACGGACTGGAGCACAGTTGGCCAGATCTATTGGTACACGCTGAGAAGCAGCAATCCCCGGTACGACCTGATGGAACTAAGGTCGATCCAGGACTGGACGCTCCTCAAGGAGTTCAAGTCCGTTCCCAACATCGTAGACGTTTCCGATTTCGGCGGCACCGAGCGCGAGTACCAGGTGCGGTTAGACCCGAATAAACTCGTGGCTTATGGCTTGAGCATCGGTCAGTTGGAGCAGCAGCTTACAAATAACAATATCAATGCCGGCGGCAGCTTTGTCGAAGTGGGCTTGCAACAGATGAACGTTCGCACGCTCGGCCTGTTCAGGACCGTGCATGACATCGAGGACACCGTCTTAAAAACTCAGACCGGAACCGCTCTCCGGGTAAAAGACGTAGGAGAAGTGACCCAGGGCCCGAAAATCCGCCTGGGCCATATGGCTCGGGCCAACCACATGGAGGATGGGCACATCATCGACGAGCCGGATGTCATCCAGGGCATTGTGCTGATGCGGAAGGGCGCCGAAGAGGAGTCAACCCTCCGCGCGGTTCACAAGAAGGTGGATCAGCTGAATAACGGGATCCTTCCTACGGGTGTGAAGGTCGTCCCGATGCTGGACCGCAGCGATCTGCTTCATTTCACATTGCACACCGTGATGCACAACCTGACGGAAGGCATGATCCTGGTCAGCATCGTCCTTTTCCTCTTTCTCCTGAATGCCCGCGCCGCCATCATCGTCGCACTCACCATCCCATTCTCACTGCTTTTCGCTTCTATATTTCTCGATTTGACGAAGATCCCCGCTAATCTTTTGTCGCTGGGCGCCCTGGATTTCGGAATGGTGGTGGATGGCGCGGTGGTCATGGTGGAGAACATCATCCGTCACCTGAGCCGCAGTCGTAGCCCGAATTCCTTAGGGCCGCCGAAAACCATCGCGGAGATCATCCGCGAGGCGTGCCACGAAGTCCAACGGCCGGTGTTTTATGCCATCGCCATCATCATCACCGCCTATATGCCCATCTTCACGCTGCAACGTGTGGAGGGCCGGTTGTTTCGGCCCATGGCCTGGACGGTGGCCTTTGCGCTTCTCGGAGCCATGACATTTTCGATCCTCATCGCCCCCGTCCTGGCCAGCACGTTTTTCCGCGGTGGCATCAGGGAGCGGCGCAACCGCGTCATGGATTTTCTGGCGGGTACCTATCGGACGCGATTGCGCTGGGCCGTTCACCATCGGTGGGTCGTCGCTTTTATCGCTCTCATCTCCCTGGTCGGCACGCTCTATTTGGGCTTTAGCGGAGTCATCGGTGCGGAGTTCCTGCCCCACCTGGATGAAGGCGCCATCTGGGCACGTGGCACGCTGGCAAACAGCACGAGCCTTTCGGAAGGAGAAAAGTTCACCACCAACGAGCGGTATGTTTTCGCTTCCTTCCCCGAAGTCAGCAAAGTTGTGTCGGAGGTCGGCCGGCCCGACGATGGAACCGACACCGGCGGGTTCGGCAACACGGAGTATTTCGTCGACTTGAAGCCGAAAGAGCGGTGGCGGCCTGTTTTTCATCGAAACAAGGAGGCGCTGATCGCAGCCATGAATCGCGCGGTACAAAAATATCCTGGAGCGAACTGGAACTTCTCGCAGCCGATTGAGGACAACGTCGGAGAGACGCTCACGGGCACGAAGGGCCAGCTCGCCCTCAAGGTGTTCGGCTCCGATTTGAAGACGCTGGAGGAGAAGGGCGAGGAGGTAAGTGCGGTCATGAAAGGCATTCCCGGTCTGAATGACGTCAAGGTATTGCGCGATTTTGGCCAGCCGAATCTCAATTTAACCGTGGACCGCCGTCAAGCCGCCCGTTTTGGAATCAACGTGGCAGACATACAGGACGCCATCCAGACGGCGGTAGGCGGCAACGCCGTGAGCCAGGTGCTGATTGGAGAGCAGCGATACGACGTGGTGATTCGCTACCAGGCTGCCTATCGCAATACCGCGAAAGCTATCGAAAGTGTTCGCCTGGTCGCTCCTACCGCGGAGCGGGTATCCCTGGCGCAATTGGCGAAAGTCGAAGTCAAGGATGGAGCCTATGACATCTACCGGGAAGGTAACACCCGCTATGTGGGAGTAACTTTCAACGTGCGAGGCCGGGATCTGGGAACCGCGGTCGAAGACGCGATCAAACAGATCAATCAAAAGGTCAAGCTGCCTCCGGGCTATCGCGTGGAATGGTCGGGGGAATATGAGAGTCAGAAGCGGGCGGAAGCAAGGTTGGCGGTGGTCGTCCCGCTGACCATCCTCGTGATCTTCATCCTTCTCTACACTATGTTTCGCTCCTTCAAATGGTCGCTTCTTATTCTGTTGAACGTCGGACTGGCTCGCATCGGTGGCCTGCTGGCCCTTCTGCTTACCGGAACTTACTTGAGCGTGTCCTCGGGTGTCGGCATGCTGGCGCTCTTCGGTGTCTCGGTGCAAACCGGGGTCATCATGGTCGAATACATTAACCAGCTCAGGGTGAGGGGCCACTCGATCGTCGATTCCGCGGTGGAAGGCGCCGTCCTGCGGCTTCGTCCCATCATGATGACCATGCTCGTAGCCACGATCGGGCTCCTGCCAGCGGCGTTGTCGCACGACATTGGTTCCGATTCGCAGCGGCCTTTCGCGATAGTTATCGTGGGCGGTCTGATTTCGGACCTGCTGCTGAGTATCATCCTGTTACCAACGTTCTATGTCTGGATCGCTCGGGACGGCGACCAACTTCCCGAACCGGAAGGTTCTTTCGAGGGCTAATGAAAACCAAGCGCCCAATTCCGCCTATGAAATTCATCCGACTTACTTTGGCGGCTGCCGCGGTGTTCGGCGGCCTGGCGGAGGTGGATTCCGCCTTCGCACAGGGACCGGTCAGGATTACGCTGGATCAAGCCATCCAAATGGCACTGCGGCACAACCACACGTTGCAGGCCGGCCGGACCACCATCCAACAGAACCAGGCCGCGGAAATCACGGCGAATCTGCGTCCCAATCCGAACCTTTTCGTCGACTGGGAATACCTGCCGATCTTCAGCCGCCCGCAAGGCGAGACGGTGGGGGACTACCTACAGGCCTCGACCGAGGGAGACATCGGTTTGAGTTACTTGATCGAACGGGGAAACAAGCGCGCCCGCCGCCTGGAAGCAGCCAGGAACGCGACCGCCGTGACGCGCTCGCAGGTGGCCGATAATGAGCGCGGCCTGGCGTTTCAGGCCGGCTCCCTGTTTATTAATGTCCAGCTTGCGGAGTCTACCCTCGAGCTCGCGGAGAGGGATTTGAAGAGTTTTCAGGACACGGTCGACATCAGCGCCACCCGGTTCAAGGACGGCGGCATGAGCGAGAACGACTACTTGAAGATCAGGCTTCAGTTGCTGCAATTCCAAACCGATGTCCAACAGGCGTTGCTCGCCAGGGCGCAGACGCTGTCGGACCTCCGCCAACAATTGGGTTATGACTCGGTGCCTGCCGACTACGACATCGTGGGCGAATTCGAATACCGGCCGCTCGTGGTCACTCTCCCGGAATTGCAGGCCAAGGCCGTGCAGAATCGTCCGGATCTGCGTGCCGCAGTTCAGGGCGTTACCGCTGCGAACAGCCAATATGCACTGGCTAAGGCGAATGGAAAACAGGACCCCACCATCTCGGCCAATTACTCGCACGCTAACGGGATCAGTGGCGCCACTTGGGCGTTTAGTATTCCGCTGGCGATTTTTGACCGGAATCAGGGCAATATTGCGCAGACACGTGTTGCCATCCGGCAAGCGGAGGAGTTGCAGAAAGCGGCCTCCGGGCAGGTGCTGACGGACGTGAGAGACGCGTACGAGGGCCTCCAGGAGAGCGCGCGGATTGCCCAGCTCTTTCGGTCCAGCTACCTCGAGGTGGCACAAAAAAGCCGCGATATCAGCGAATACGCCTACCGGCGCGGCGCCTTGGCGCTGCTCGATTTCCTGGACGCAGAGCGCAGCTACCGCTCGACTCAGCTCGCCTACCGGCAGGTAGTGGCTGCTTACCTGACTGCGCTGGAGCAGCTTCGCCAGGCGTTGGGATGCAGGGACCTGCTTTGATCACCCGAATGATCTTATGACCAGAGACGAAGTACGCGCGCGTATCGAAGAGATCGGAATCATCCCGGCGGTACGCCTGTACTCCGCCGAGGACGCCCTGTTCGCCGCGGAAGCGGTCTGCGGGGGAGCTATCCCAATTGTCGAAGTGACAATGACCGTGCCGGGCGCCGTCGAAGTCATTCGCGAACTGACGCGTCAGAATTCCGGGATCCTGGTGGGCGCCGGCACGTTGTTTCATGTGGAGACGGCACGCCGATGCCTGGATGCCGGAGCGGCCTTCCTTACCACGCCGGGACTCGATCTGGAGATCGTCAACTTTGGGTTAGGACGGGGAGTAGTGGTATTGCCGGGCGCCCTGACGCCCACCGAAGTCATGGCCGCCTGGAAAGCCGGTTCGGATTTCGTGAAGGTCTTTCCATGCGCTGCCAACGGCGGCCCCAGCTACATACAGGCCCTCAAGGCGCCATTTGCGGATGTCCCGTTGATTGCCTCCGGCGGCGTGAATCAAACCAACGCAATGGATTTCATTCGTGCGGGTGCCGTGGCCCTCGGTATCGGGAGGGACTTGATTCACCAGGATGCGATCAGGCGCCGCGAGCGGGGCTGGATCACAGAACTGGCGCGCCGGTACACCAAGATGGTGAGCGAGGCGCGCAGTATTCGAAAGGAGTCGAGGGTATGACACGCAAACTGACGGGACTCTTACTCGCAGTCAGCATGATGGGATCCGGATTGCATCTGCTCGGGGCGGACCGGCCCCGGGAGGATGGGCCGCCGCGGTCATTTGAAGTGACTACAACGCAGCGGGTACCCTTCCCGCATGGCGGCACCATTCGCCTGGACAATTCGTACGGCTACTTGACCGTTGAAGGTTGGGACGAACCGGAAGTCGAGATCACCGTCACTAAGGCGACCGACCGTTTCCTCGAACCGGGGCAGCAAGAGAAAGCCGGGGAGTACTTCGACCAGATCCGTGTGTCCGCGGAGCGCCACTCCGATAAAGAACTGGCTATTGCGACCGCTGTTCCCGTTCGCAATAGCCTCTTCAATTCGGTTGTTCCGTTGCGTCGCGTGGTCGGCGCCACGCCCCTGCCATCGACCAACAAGCACGGCATCACAGTTGAGTACACGGTGCGGGTACCACGCGATTCGCGGCTGGTAGTCCACCATGATAACGGTTACATATGGGTCAGCGATGTGACGGGAGACATCCAGGTGAACAGCCATACGGGCGATATGATCGTGATGCTGTCGGATCCGGGGCCCCACTTCATCAATGCCATCGCGAGGGTCGGGAGCGTTTCTTCCGACTTTGCGGGTAGATCGACCAGCCAATTCCTGTTGGGCACTCATTTCGCGTACCCGAGCGAGGGCCCGTCACAGCGGATCGATCTGCGCATGGGCCGCGGAAGCATCACCATCAAGAAAAGTCCGCTGTCAGGCCCTTGCGCGCAAAACTAAGGAGGTTGATGTTGAGACCAATACTGATAACCACCCTTGTACTCTCTGCGATTTCTCCGACAACTGTTCGCGCGCAACAGGTGGATCCGTTCCTTGGCATCGGCACAGCCCGCGCCGGCTCCAGTGGCCGCAGCATCGATACCTTCGGCGACGGGACGCTGTATGCCACGCCGGCGCTGGGGGGCGTCTTTGAGGATTTCGACCTCAACGTTTTGTCGGTAAACAGGTGGGTTTTGGATGGACAGCCTCCTGGAGGGCCGCCCACGACTATGCCGGTCTTCAATACCGCCCGGCGCTCCACACCTTCGATGTCATCTATCCGCCGGCCAGACTACGCACCAGGCGCTACGCACCGGAAATCCGCGCCGGCCGGTATCGGATTCGCCAGCGTTCATTTCGATTTTGACGACCAGCAGTCGTGCGATCAGGTTACTTGTTTCTGCGACCCGCGGTGGACGTTCACCATCTAAACAATTTCTTCCTGTTTGGCAGCAACTGGGTGCCCAGGTACTCGCTGAGCTTCGGATATGGCTTTGGGAAAGAATGACATTGAGTCTCGGTTTAGGGGGGAGGCAATGGACGGGTTGACCTTATTCGGACTGGTGGCTGTGACGCTGATGCTGGTTTGTTACGCTTTGGAAAAAAGAAGCCATTGGTTTATCCTGGCGTTCACCGGCTCCTGCGTGTTGGCTTCGATTTATGGCTTCCTGCAGGGAGCATGGCCGTTCGGCCTGGTCGAAGGGGTCTGGTCCGGTGTCGCGTTGCGCCGCTGGTTGCTCGAGCGCCGTCCCGCGATGAACAATGGGCGAATCGATCAGAAATATCCATAGGCGAGCCAGCCGCCGTCTACATATAACGAGTGACCTGTGATGAAGCCGGCCTGCCCGCTGAGCAGGAATGATACGGCATCCGCCACGTCGGCCGGTTGGGCCAGCCGTCCCAGCGGAATGCGAGCCCTGATCTGGCCTTCGTTGATGTTACCCGCTGCGATGTTGCGCTGCGTCATCTCAGTGGCGACATATGCCGGGCCGACCGCGTTGACGCGTATGCGCTTCTCCGCCCACTCAATCGCCAGGACCTTGGTGAGCATCGCCACGCCCGCCTTGGCTGCGCAATAGGCCGCCCGGCGAGGGAAAGCGGCCTCTGCGTTCGTGCTGGTGATGAATACGATCGCGCCGCCGCCGGCCCACATTCGCCGGGCGCACGCCTGCGCTGTGTAGAACGCGCCGTTGAGTTGTACGTCGACCATGCGCGCCCAGTCTGCGGGCGGCAGTGAGATGGAGTCGTGCGGCCGGCTGATACCCGCACAGTTCACCACGCCGTCGAGCTGGCCGTATCGATCGATCACACACTGCGCCGCGGACTCGCACGATTCGGGGCTGGTGATGTCGCACTCCACGCCGAGTGCCTGACCGCCCCCGGCAGCGATGCCCGCGGCCTTCGTCCGGGCCTGATCCGCGTTCAGATCCGCGACTACGATCCGCGCGCCTTGGGCGGCAAGGCGGACGGCGACCTCGCCGCCAATGCCGCCCGCCCCGCCGAAGACGACTAGGACTTTGTCCGCTTTGTCCGCCCTGTCACTCATAAGTGAAGATCAGAGCGTATCATACACAAGAACGTAATACTCCGCCGCCGGCGCATTCGTTCTTCTTACCGATCGTGGTCGTGATTGTAGTCGCGGTCGTGGCCGTGGCCTTTGTCCCATTTGTGGTCGTGTGCGACGTGGCCGCGCTCGCCATCCCAGTAGCCCTCAAAGAAACGCTGCCCGTCGTGATGAGGTTCCACCCAATGGGCGCCGGCATACGGAGGACGGGTCCAGTATCCCTCGTGCCACTTATAGTGGCCGCCGACGGGATACCAGTAGCCCGTGACCCACAAATATCCAGGGCTGGGACTCGGCGGCTGTACCCTTATTACACGGGGCGGGGGTGGCGCGCCAATTCTGATTCCAATGGAAACCTGGGCAAACACGGCTGCCGCCGCTAACATCATCAATACAATCAGTTTAGTTTTCACGTTTCGGTCCTTTTCCTCGCGTACAAGTTGTACCCCGTTCTATGAGCAAGTTATGGGCCCAACTTAACCAAAGTAATCGCGGCGACTTCCGTTTATCCTGGTAAGCATGTTCCGTATGATGATCGCCATCTTATTTGCGTTTGCGGGCTCCCTGATCGGTCAGGACTGGGGGCCGGCGCAGTTCCTAGTGGGCAACTGGACGGGCGATGGCAGCGGAGAGCCGGGCCAGGCAACGGGTGCGTTCTCGTTTTCCCCCGACCTGCAAGGCAAAATTCTAGTTCGCAAGAGCTTCGCCGAGTATCCGGCGGCCAACGGCAAGCCCGCTTCCCGGCACGACGATCTGCTAATTGTCTATCGCGATGAAACCACTCATGAGTTGCGTGCCACTTACTTCGATAGCGAAGGGCACGTAATTCAATACATCCTCACACCTTCCGCGGGAGACGTGGTTTTTACTTCGGACGGTTCGCCGTCGGGTCCACGATTCCGCATGAGTTATACCAGCACGGGGAAGAATACGCTGAAATTCAAATTCGAGATCGCCGCACCGGGGAGGGAGTTGGCACCGTACATCGAAGCTGGTGCACACCGCCAGCCCTGAGAGCGAGTTATGATGTTGCCATGTTAAAGGATCGGGTTGTAATGATCACTGGCGCGGCCACCGGGATCGGCGAGGCAGTCACGCGGCTCTTTGCCGTCCAGGGCGCACATACTTACATACTGGATCGCGACCTGGCAGGTTGCCGGAAAGTCGCCGAATCCATCGTCTCGACGGGCGGTTCGGCGAAAGCTTTCGGCGGCGACGTGCGGAATCCCGCGGACATCGCGCCGTGGGTGGAGAGCGCGATCGGCAGCTTCGGCCGCATCGATGTGCTGATCAATAACGCAGGCGTCTATCCCCGTCAGGCCTTTCTCGGAATGTCCGAAGCCCAATGGGACGAAATGCAAGAGATCAACTTGAAGAGCATGTTCCACACCATGCAGATGGTGTTGCCGCACATGGTGGCGCAGCGAAGCGGAAAGGTGGTCAACATTTCATCGGTGACTTTCCACCTCGGGATGGCATTGCTGTCGCACTACGTGGCGTCGAAGGGCGGAGTGATCGGGCTGACCCGCTCCGTGGCCCGGGAGATGGGCGCCCACAACATACACGTGAACTGCATCACGCCGGGAGCGATTAAGACCGAGGCCGAGGCCAAGGTGCTGACCGAGGAAGAGGCCCAGGCAATGGTGACCTCACAGTGCCTGCAGCGGCGCATTATGCCGCTGGATATCGCGCGCGTCTGCTTGTTTCTGAGTTCGGAGCTAAGCGACGGAATGACCGGCCAGACACTCAACGTGGATGGCGGCTGGGTGATGCACTAATTTAATGCCGCTTTAATTCTTGAACTCCACGACCACCGCTTCGAACGGGCCGTCGCGGAGATTCTCTTCCTGGTGTTTGGTGGGGCCAGCCCAGCTAACTTCGCCGGCCTTGTGCTGCGCGGTGTCGACCTTGCCATCGGGCGTGGTCATGGTGCCGTTCTGATCGGTCAGGTAGACTACCAGGCGGTTGAGCACGTGCTCGTGCAAAGGCACCTTCTGGTGGGCGCCGATCTTGACCCGCACCACGCGAACCTGGCTGTTTTCAAATTCCACCTTGTAGTCTTTGGGGTCGACTTTCACCGGGTCGAGCGCGGCGGTCACCTTCTTGGCCGCACCGCCGGGTTTCTTCAACTCCACTTCGACGATGGTGACCGGCTGGTCGCTGGTGATCTCTGAAACGTGCGTCCCACTTGCCGGGCTCCATTTCACATCACCCGCTTTGAAATCCAGTACCGCGGTCTTGCCGCCCTGCGGAGTGATTTCCTGGCGGCCCGGCGTAAGGTAGATCATCACGCGATTGAGCTTGTGTTCGTGTGGTTGTCCTTTGGCGTGCGGCTGGTCTACGGCCCTGATCACGCGTGCCTGGTCGTTCTCGAGTGGGACCTGCGGGCCCTGGCCGTAGAGACCGGCCGTCATCGCCAGGAGAAGCGGAGAGAGAAGCGTTGCGTTTCGCATTGGCCTATCATACAGCGGTAATTCGCCAGCGGTATTTCGCGTCCTTGGTGAACCGGACGGTTCACCGGAAAAACCGGACGGTTCACGAAAGCGGTGGAAACGCGGAGCGGCGCATTACGCCGGAGTGCATTTTCAACGACATGCCAACTCGCGTGGCCAGATGGCGCCCTGGCCAGCGGGTTGCATTCTTCTTCCGCGTAAACCGGGAACGCAAAGGCGGCCCGAAGGAGGCAACGATGAAGCGCACAACGAATTACGTGACGACCGCTGCGGCCGTCCTGATCGCGACAGCCGGATTAGCTTCGGCGCAGAACACGCTGAAAGCGGAGGTACCTTTCGCTTTCCACGTAGGCAGCAACGTAATGGAACCGGGCACGATCCGGTTGAAGGTGATGAGCCGCTATACCGGCAATCAGGCACTCGTCGTGAGCAACTCCGACACGAAACGCAGCTACGTTGTGCTGCCGAAATCGATCGGCGACGCACCTAAGAACTGGATTGCGAGCGGAGTTCCGAAGTTGGGCTTCGATTGCAGTTCGGGAACGTGCATCCTGGCGAAGGCATGGAACGGCGAGGGCTACGCTTATGAATTCTACCGCCCCAAGACTAAGGGCGGCGAGACCCTTCTCACCGAAATCGTGATGACACCTGACCGGGGCAACTAATCCAATTGCGGCAAATCGGAGGCGGCGCCACTCTTACAAAGAGTGGCGCCGATGCCATTTATGCTGCCAACTGGCGCAGCACGTAGGGAAGAATTCCGCCGTTGCGGTAGTACTCGACTTCCTGTGGAGTGTCCACACGCACCACCGCCGTGAAGGAGGTCTCCGACCCATCCGGCTTGACGGCGCGCACGGTGGCTGTACGCCCGCCGCCGTTGAGCGACGTGGCCACGCCTTCGATGTGATAAGACTCGGCTCCTGTCAGTTTGAGGCTCGCCGCGTTTTCCCCCGGCTGGAACTGCAACGGCAGCACACCCATTCCCACCAGGTTGGTGCGGTGAATGCGTTCGAAGCTTTCGGCGATCACGGCGCGGACACCCAGTAGGAGCACACCCTTGGCGGCCCAATCGCGCGATGAGCCCGATCCGTATTCCTTGCCGGCGATGATGATCAGCGGCACGCCATCCCGTTGGTACTTGACGGAAGCATCGTAGATGAACATCTGCTCGCCGTCCGGCAGGTGGCGGGTCCAGCCTCCCTCAGTGCCGGGTGCAAGTTGATTGCGCAGGCGTATGTTGGCGAGCGTACCGCGCACCATCACTTCGTGATTGCCGCGGCGCGCTCCGTAGGAGTTGAAATCGGCCGGCTGCACGCCCTGCCCGATGAGATATTTTCCGGCCGGGCTGTCCTTGGGGATGGAACCCGCCGGGGAAATATGGTCAGTGGTGACGGAGTCGCCGAGCAGCGCCAGCACACGCATCTGGTGGAAATCCTGCAGGGGCGCGTTGGGGTCCGCCATGTTGTCGAAATAGGGTGGTTTCTTGATGTACGTGGAAGTATCGTCCCACTGGTAGATCCCGCCGTCGGGAATCGACAGGCTCTGCCAGTTCTTATCGCCATCGAAGGCGTGGGCGTATTCGTGTTCGAACATGCCGTGGTTGATGGCGGCGCGCACGGTGGACGCCACCTCCTCATTCGTCGGCCAGATGTCCCGCAGGAAGACCGGTTGGCCGTCGGAACCCTCGCCGAGCGAATCGGCCGTGAGGTCGATATCCATCGTGCCGGCCAGCGCATAGGCCACCACAAGCGGCGGGGAGGCCAGATAGTTGGCCTTGACGAGCGGGTTGATGCGGCCTTCGAAGTTCCGGTTGCCGCTCAGTACGGCCGCCACTACGAGGCTCTCCTTCTGCACCACCTGGGTGACTTCGTCGGGCAGCGGGCCGCTATTGCCGATGCACGTCGTGCAGCCGAAGCCCACCAGGTGGAAATTAAGCTGTTCGAGGTAGGGCATGAGGCCGGCCTCGCGATAGTAATCGGCCACCACCTTCGACCCGGGAGCCAGACTGGTCTTCACCCAGGGCTTCACTTTGAGTCCGCGTTCGACGGCCTTTTTTGCTAGCAGCCCCGCGGCCAGCATCACGCTGGGGTTGGAAGTGTTGGTGCAGCTGGTGATCGCCGCGATGACCACCGCGCCGTGACCAAGGGTCTCCGCCGCGGGCGCCGCCAGGTTGGGGAACGCTGTGTGAAAATTCTGCTTCACTTCGGGCAGTTCGACGCGATCCTGCGGGCGTTTCGGGCCGGCCATGGAGGGCATCACGGTGGAGAGATCGAGTTCCAGCGTGTCGGCGAAAACCGGGTCCGGCGTGTCGTCGGTGCGGAAGAGGCCTTGTTCCTTGGTGTAGGCTTCGACGAGGGCGACCCGATCGGCGTCGCGATTGGTGAATTTGAGGAACGCGAGCGTCTCCTGGTCCACCGGGAAAAAGCCCATGGTGGCGCCGTACTCCGGCGCCATATTGGCGACGGTGGCACGGTCAGGCAGGCTGAGGGCGCTCAGACCGGCGCCGTAGAACTCGACGAATTTGCCGACGACGCCCTTCTTGCGGAGCATCTGCGTGACGGTCAGGACCAGATCGGTGGCGGTGCAACCTTCCTTGAGGCGGCCGCTCAACTTGAAGCCCACCACAGGAGGCAGCAGCATGGAGACCGGTTGTCCGAGCATGCAGGCTTCGGCCTCGATGCCGCCCACGCCCCAGCCGAGCACTCCGAGGCCGTTGATCATCGTGGTGTGGGAATCCGTGCCGACCACGGAATCCGGGTAGACTACGCCTTCGGGATTGCGGAAGACCACCGGGGCGAGATACTCCAGGTTGACCTGGTGGACGATTCCGGTATCGGGCGGCACCACGCGGAAATTGCTGAACGCGGTCTGACCCCAGCGGAGCAGGATGTAGCGTTCGCGATTGCGCTGGAATTCGAGGAGCGCATTGAGGTCGAACGAATCCGCGCCGCCGAAGTGATCCACCTGGACAGAGTGGTCGATCACCAGGTCGGCGGGCAGCAGCGGATTGGCGCGGCCGGGATCGCCGCCCATAGCGGCCAGTGCGTCACGCATGGCGGCGAGGTCCACCACGCAGGGTACGCCCGTGAAATCCTGAAGCAGGACGCGCGCGGGCATGAAGCTGATCTCTTTGATGCCGGCGCCGTCACCGCTCGCCACGGCCGCCACATCTTGTGTAGTAACGCGCTTGCCGTCTTCATTGCGCAGCAGATTCTCCAGGAGAATCCGTATGGAGAAAGGGAGGCACCCCACGTTCCCGACACCCTGCTGAGCGAGGTGCGCGAGACGGAAGTAATCATAGTCCGCGGTTCCGACGCGCAGTTTCGCCGCTGCGCCAAAGCTATTTTTTGCCATTGGTTAGATTATATATAAAAGGTTGCCGGTTTCCGGCGCGGAACGTGGCGGCACGAACATTTACAAGCCAGGACTAAAGTTATCCAGGCAGGCAGCCGATCTAAGAAATGTGTCGATTTACGCCGCATCGAAAGATCTTTCCTTCGACGATGTTCGCGCTGCGCTAAGCAGCCTGGTGAAGAATTTCGAGACTGACGCTACCGCCAACCGCGCGCAGATTCGAAACCTGTTGGACAATGATCGTGACCTTTTCTACGTTACATCCATAGAGATCCTGAAGACGGCGGGAGATTCGCGAGGGGCGCAGTACCTGGTAGCCCTGTTGGTGTCCAACGGAATGCTGGTCGAAGCGCTCTGCAATCCGGATCTGACCCGGCAGGAGGCGCTGGCATTGGGACGGTCCGCCCGGCGTGTGGACCCCATGATCGACGTAGCTCTGGCGCGCAGCCTGGCAGACAGCGCGGTGGGGGGCGCGGTTCACGTTGCCGATCCGGCAAGGTTGATGGATATTCTGTGCGAGATTGCCGATTCCAGCCGCATCATGTCCTCTCTAATGCGCATGATGCGGCATCCCAATCCCTATCTGCGCTCCAAGGCGGTCAAGATGATCGGCCGGGGCAGCAAGAGCACGAAGTGGGTGATGGGAAGACTCAGCGAATCGGATCCGCGTGTGCGGGCCAATGCCATCGAATCGATGTGGGGGGTGGACACGCCGGAGGCTCGCACGCTGTTGAACTTCGCGGCCGTCGACGCCAACAATCGAGTGGCGGGCAACGCCTTGCTGGGGTTGTACCACCTGGGCGCAGCCTCCGTGCTGACCGATGTGATCAAACTCTCAGCGCACGAATCCGCCTTATTTCAAGCCTCGGCGGCGTGGGTAATGGGGGAAACCGGCGATCCCCGATTTATGGACGCGCTGCGAAGGCTGATCTCGGGACCAGACTCGATGGTTCGAAAGCGCGCTTTCACCGCGATGGCGCAGATCAAAGCCGCCAACGCACATATCCCAGGCGGAGAGAAGTGGCACGTTGCCGGAAGAATGTTTGCCGGTGAGAGTGTTAATGGAATGCGGCGCCTGATGCTCGCCGTCGCCGGTGAGGACATACGCGAGCAGCCCAAAGTGGCTCCCTTGCAGTTCCTGCTGAGTGAAGGCTCGCAATACATCACGTCGTACAAAGTTACCGAGAAACCGGTGGCCGAAGCCATGAGCGTGATTTTTGTGATTCCGCGCTCCCGCGATGCGGCGGGCGGCGCTTTTTTTGAGGGAGTGCTGAGTTGCCTCCGATGGAAACGGCCCAGCGATTTGTGGAGTGTGCTGCCGTATATCGAAACCGGGGACGGCGAGCCGCCGCCGACGCGCGATCCGGAGCCACCGTTGTTCACGGCTAACTCTGATGCGCTGGCAGCGGCCTTGCGCGAAACGCCCAAACGGCTGGAGTGTACCGATCTGTGGACCGGAGTCTGGTGCGCCACAAAACCTAATGGGGGCCCATCGCGCGGTAAGCGGCACGTCATCGTTTTGAGCAGCACCGAGGAAGGACGCATTGCCGGCCACGGCCTGATTGCGAACCTGCAGGGCGGACGTATACCGATTCAGGTGATCGGGTGCGGCCCCAACGAGCAGTTACAGGAGTTCTGCCGGCTGACGCACACGTCGTTCCGGAGCGGCGCCGATGAAGACATCCCCGCGATGATCGAGCAAGCCTATCTCAACCTGCTGGTGCGCTACGAAATCGCTTATCAGCCGGTAGCGCCAACCGCATCGGTCCTCAAAGTGCGCGTGCAGACTCCCGACGGATGGGGCGAGACGCTGATTGCGGCGAGTGAATCCCAATCCGAGCCTCGACCGTGAGAGTGAGAAGCTGTGAAGAAAATCCTGATGGGCCACCGATGAACGCCGATAGGCATCTTGTTTTAATCGGCGTTCATCGGCGTTCATCGGCGGCCATTTGATGTTTTTCTCGCCTCCCGAGGGTGCCTCAGTCCTTCCAGTCCAGGGCCAGCCGAACCAGGGTGCGAACCGGTAGGCCGGTGGGCCCTTTTGCCAGGAAAGGTTTGGACTCATCGAGCCACGCGGTGCCGGCGATATCCAGGTGGACCCACGGCGTGTCCTCGGCGAATTCCTTGAGGAAGAGAGCGGCCGTGACGGCGCCTCCCCAGCGCCCGCCGACGTTGGCGATATCGGCAAACGCGCTCTTGAGGTACTCCTTATAGTCGTCTTCCAGCGGCAGCGGCCACATTCGCTCGCCTTCCGCCCGGCACGCCGCGAGCACACGATCGCGCATGCCATCCTCACTGGCGAAGAGGCCGACATTGAGATGGCCGAGGGCCACCACGACGGCGCCCGTGAGAGTAGCGGCGTCCACCAAATGGGTGCAACCCTGCTGGCGCGCGTAAGTCAGGGCGTCCGCCAGAATCAGCCGGCCTTCGGCATCGGTATTGATCACCTCGATGGTCTTGCCGTTCATGGCGGTCACGATATCGCCGGGCCGTTGGGCGCGGCTGCCCGGCATATTCTCCACGCACGGGATGAATGCGCTCACCGGGATGGCTGGGCGGAGTTGGGCGATGGCGCGCATGGCGCCAAGCATGGCTGCGCCGCCGGCCATATCGTACTTCATTTTCTCCATGCCATCGGCGGGTTTGATGGAAATGCCGCCGGTATCGAAGGTGACGCCCTTGCCCACAAGTCCCAGGTGAGCATTTCCCTGTACCGTGGCGGGCCGGTAACGGAGCACGATCAGCACGGGCGGCTCGGCGCTCCCGATGGCCACACCCAGCAGCGAGCCCATGCCGAGTTTCTCCATGGCGTCGCGATCCAGAATATCGCACTCCAGGCCGAATTCCGCCGCCATCTTGCGCGCGGCGTCGGCCATGGCGAGCGGAGTCAGGCGATTGGCCGGCTCGTTGACCATGCTCCGGCTGAAATTCTGCGCTTCGGCGAGGACCCGCCCGCGCTCGACAGCCGTCTCCAGTCCCGGGGTATCGGCCGCGACCGCAAAGGTGTCGATCGATTTCTTGTCGTCGCCGGTTCGATAGCGGTCGGGTTCGAAATCGCCGAGGATGGCGCCTTCGACCACCGCCGAGGCGAAGTCGTCGCCGGCGAACTCCGGTTCCAGGTCAAAAGCGACGGTCTTAATCGATTTGGCCTTCAGATAGCGGACAGCGGCGCCGCTCAAGCGGCGCATTTCCGCGGTATCGAATTTCTCGGGTTTGCCCGCTCCCGCAAGCAGCACTCGCGTGGCGCGTACACCGGGCGGATGGTGGAGCAGGGTCAATTCGAGCAGCTTTCCGGCGACCTCTCCTGAGTCAAACAAGTCCGCCGCTCCGAAACGGGCATCTCTGCGTCCCTGAAAGACCGGCACGATCAAGGCTTCCGCCTCCACCTGGCCGGTGGCTGTGCGTTCTACGGTAATCTTCACACTACCGATTTTGCCACGTCGTGGAACTTTTGGACGCTCCGGACGAATATTCCAAATAATGGAATTTTCGGAATCCACTCGTTCAAGTACCTCATCAACTGCTATGTGCCTGAGTTTACAAGCCGCTGGTGCTGCGGTTGTGCTAGAATCATCGTGAGAATACTGGGCACAGAATTACCAAAAGCTGTAACGACTTGACCACGGCTAGCGTCCAATTAAGCGTAGACAGCGGTTCTCCACAAGGAGGGCTGGTGGATAAACATGGCTGACCTGTCGCAACCGAACAATCTTTTCACTAATCCCGACGACCATCTGGCGCGTCTGTTGGCTCCCGAAATGGATGAGCCTTGGTACAAATCCTTGATTCAAAATGTCAAGGAACTCATCAACCCACCCAAGCTCCCACCACTGGTCCTGACATCGAAACCAGTGCCGGTGAAGGACATCTGGGGCCTGTACGGCCGCCAGAAAAAGTCTTTCATGATGTCTACAGGTGGCCAGGTTCTGTTTGCGGTGTTTCTGTTCACCGTCGCCTCTTCCAAGGCGGTGCAGGACAAAGTTAAGGAATTCGTTCCCCTGATCGCGCCCATCGATCTGGCGCCTCCCGAAGTCGCTCCCGTGAAGCCGAAAGCGATGGGTGGCGGTGGCGGTGGCGGCGATCGGTCTCCGTTGCCCGCGAGCAAGGGACGCCTTCCCAAGCAGTCGTTGCGCCAGTTTACTCCTCCTATGGCGGTGGTAAACAACCCGAATCCTAAACTGATGATGGAACCCAGCATCATCGTTCCGCCGGACGTGAAGTTGCCTGACTGCCCGTCGTGCGCGAACTATGGCGATCCGCTCGCGAAACTCGGACCGCTTTCCAACGGGCCCGGTTCGGGCGGCGGCATCGGTAGCGGTTCGGGCGGTGGCGTTGGTTCCGGCAAGGGTGGTGGTTTCGGTCCCGGTGAAGGTGGCGGCGTGGGCGGCGGTGTGTTCCGCGTCGGCGGTGGTGTGACCGCGCCTTCCCTGCTCTTCAAGGTGGAACCCGAGTACTCCGAAGAAGCCCGCAAAGCGAAATACCAGGGTACGGTGCTGCTTTACGTGCAGGTGGATCCGTCCGGCAAGGCGGTCAACATGCGCGTGCTGCATAGCCTCGGCCTCGGCTTGGACGAGAAGGCGATGGAAGCCGTCAAAAAGTGGAAGTTCAAACCCGGCGTCAAAGATGGCAAGGCGGTGACGGTGGAAGCGCAGATCGAAGTCAACTTCCGGCTGTTGTAAGCCGTCAGATTTAGGCTTTAAAAAGAAAAGGGCGGTCCGGAAACGGACCGCCCTTTTTCGTGTCCCTCGCTCAGTTATTCTGAAATCTCATGATTCAAAGCGTTTGCGTCTACTGCTCTTCCAGTAATCGGGCATCGGACATCTATCTCGATGCCGCCGCGCGGCTGGGACGGATTCTGGCGGAGAACGGGATCACGATTATTTATGGCGGCAGTTCGTTGGGCTCGATGGGACGGCTGGCGGCGGCCGCCCTGGAAGCGGGCGGCAAGGTGATCGGGGTGCTGCCGCGTTTTATGGACGAGCTGGAATGGGGGCATCGCGCCCTGAGCGAGCTGCGCATCGTAGACGACATGCACGAGCGGAAGCGCGTCATGCTCGAGCTTTCCGGTGCGGCGATCGCGCTGCCCGGCGGCTGCGGCACGCTGGAAGAGTTGCTGGAAGCGATTACGTGGAAGCGGCTCGGGCTTTACTTCGGCCCCGTAGTGCTGGTCAACGTCAACGGCTTTTTCGACCCGTGCATCGAACTGCTGAACCGCTGCGTGGACGAGCGCTTTATGGATGAGAAGCATCGTGCGATGTGGAACGTGGCGAAAGACCCCGAAAGTGTGATGGAGACACTGCAGTCGGCCGGGGAATGGTCCAGGGACGCTCGGAATTTCGCGGCGCTGCGATAGGCGTATGCCGGTGGTATGCTCACGGAAGGCGCGAGCAGATGATTTACAAAAGTGCAGCGGGGAGGGCCTTGGCGGGGACGCTGCTGGTGCTGACGTCGCTGGTCGCGTTTCAACGCCCGTTCCGCCAATACCCCGGACGCGAGTACGAAGATTTCCCGCTGCCGCCCGATTATCAGGATAAGGCCGAGTGGGCCTTCGCGCGTCTCATGTATCCGCCCGCCATGTACGGGGGCCGGGGTTTCGGCAGGGGGCGCTTCGGCGGCTTCGACTGGACGCAGGGATATTCCAGTTGGACCACGGACTATCCGCGCTCCGATCGCCATTTCTCGGAGGCAATGCGCCGCCTGACGCGCGTGCACAGCCGCAGCGTGGAGCAACCCGTCAACCTGGATGAGGGCGATGCCTACGATTGGCCGTTTCTATACGCCGTGGAGGTAGGGCACTGGGCTCTCACCGACGCGCAGGCCAAGGCGCTTCGCGAGTTTTTAGATCGCGGCGGGTTCTTTATGTGCGACGATTTCCACGGGACACGCGAGTGGGGAGTCTTTATAGACAGCATGAAGCGCGTCTTTCCCGACCATCCGATTGTGGACCTCAAGAATGGGGACGCGATCTTCCATACGATTTACGACCTGGACGATCGTTACCAGGTTCCAGGCGCGCAGTACATCCGCAGCGGCCAGACCTATGAGTACGACGGCTACCAGGCCGCGTGGCGCGGCATCTACGACGACCGCGGCCGCCTGGTAGTCGCCATCTGTCACAACATGGATCTGGGCGATTCCTGGGAGCACGCGGACAATCCGCAGTACGCGGAACGGTTCTCGGCCCTCGGCATACGCATCGGCATCAACTACGTCGTGTACTCGATGACGCACTGAGTGGCACACCGTGGCGCACGCTTGGTGGAGGCCCCTTGACCCGCAAACTACTCGGGGTTCAACCCATTCTCCTGTGCCGCCGATCTAAAAGCTGCCCGTTGCGCTTCCGGAAGCACGCTCTGGATGCTCGTGCTCAAGTTCTGCCCGGTATCCCCCAGCACAATGGTGGCGAATGCGACCAGCACTTCGGCGCTGTTGAACGCACAATGCCCGTAACTAGCACTTGCAAGGTTGGTGCGTTGGAAGAAAGAGCCGGCGCCAAGCGTCTTCAACGTGTACAGGGTCTCGTGCCAATCCGGAATGATGGGGTCGCCCATAGTGTGAATCGTGACCGTAGGCATCATCAGTTTGCCTGAGGTCTCATAATGCGCTGCGATCGCCGCGGTAGCAGTGGATGACGCCGTGAACCGCTCAATCTTCAAATTCAACAGAAGATCGTTCGCGGACCCATGGTAAATGCGGTTGTGATTGTCGAACGGCTGCCCGCCCAGGGTGGCCGCCGCATCGTTGGTTGCGAATACGTTGTACCAGAGTATTCCCAACACAGTTTCCCCAATCGTGGTCGGGTCGTTGGTGACCGCGGCCTTGGTGACGCTGAGCAATTGGGCAGTGGCTTTGGGATTGGCGGTCAAGGCGGCCGCGATCTTGGGAACGTAAACCGTATCCCAATCCGCCATCGCCTCCTGCGGAATATTGAACGGGCTGCCAGGTAGGACACCTGGAAAGAAATAGTCGAACACCAGCCGGAAATCGCCGAGATAATTGATCTGGCTTTGGAAGCTGCCGATAGGTCCGCACGCTGCCCCGGCGGCGTTGTAGACATTCGGTAGTTGCTCCGCCGAAAGCGCGGTGATCAGGCCCCCTTCCGACGCGCCGATCAGGTATACCCGCTTAGGCGCAATCTGCTTTTGAATTATGTTCTGCACCAGGTCCCTGGTATCGTCCACTCCTTGCTGGATTGACAGCCCGTTCTTACTGTAACCGGACGCCGCGAAGCCGTAGCCAAGCTGACTGAAAGTCGCCGGAAGAGAAATGCCGCCGATGGATAACTGGCTCTGCGGAACGCCCAGGGGCTGGTCCGGAGCAACATACCCGTGCGCGAACATGACCATGTTGCCGTTCCAGCAACTCTTTTCCGGTATGCAAACCAGGTACGGTGCGCCGCTCGCTTGTATGCCGGTAGTGCAGTTACTCTGAACGCACGCCGGAAAGGCCCCCGGAGCGCAAAGCGCCAATGCGGAAAGGTATACGTGAAGGCTCAGCGAGGTGCGTGGCATCGTCAGAATATACTGTAACTCAAGAAGAGTATTCAAGGACGCTGGCGGAGCAGCCCGAGAGTTAGCGCCACGCAACTAAGACTTGCGGTGGCGTCGTTGAAATCGCGATCTGAACCAGCGCCAACAACTCGGATGGCCGCTGGGGGCGATGGGGAAGAAAGAACTCGTCGGATCCTTTATGTCGAGGTCTTATATAATCCGTGCTGGAGACCTGTCTGATAATCTGGCGAGCGGCGTTACTTTGCGCGGTGTGTATCGCGATTGGGGACGGAGCGGAACCGAACCAACTCACGCCCCAGGAACGCGCCGCGGGCTGGCGGTTGCTATTCAACGGCAAGTCTACGGACGGCTGGTTGGAGATCACCGGCAAACCGTTCCCCGCGAATTGCTGGACCATCGAGAACGGCTGCCTGAAAGCCATCCCGCGTAAGGACGGGTTCCAGGACATTCGCACGAAGGAGACCTTCCGTGAATTCGAATTGGAATTCGATTGGATGCTGCAGGCCGACGGCAACTCCGGCGTCAAGTACTTCGTGCAGAAGGTCGACGAGTGGACCAATAAGGAGGGGCGGCAGGCGCGAGCGCGCGGCCTGGAATACCAGTTGGCGGACGATCGCAATGCGGACGCGGCATCGGACCCGTCGCGTGTGGCTGCATCGTTATACTCGGTGATTGCGCCGAGGCCCAAAGTCGCGCCGAAAATCGGGGAATTCAACCGCTCCCGGCTGATCGTAAAAAAGGGCGTTGTGGAGCACTGGCTGAATGGGACGCGCGTTGTGCGCTATGAGCTCGCGTCGCCGGAAGTGCAAAAGCACCTCCGCGAACTGCGCGGCCCCGAGGGCGAGATTCGCCTCGAAGGGCCGCTCAGTCTGCAGAATCACTCATCGGAGACGTGGTTCCGGAATCTGAAGGTGCGGGTAAAGTGATGTACGGGCAGCGTGAGATCGATGAGCAAAGTGAGCCGCGAGTTATACGTGCACGTACCCGAGTAACATCAGCACGATCAGGATCGCGAGAATGGTGCCCAGCCCTCCGCTAGGATAGTAACCCCAGCCGCGGCTGTAAGGCCACGCCGGAATGGCGGCAAAGATCAGAATCAACAACAGAATCAAAAGCAGCATAGTGTCCGTCCTCTTCTCTCACGTAGTGCACGCTGGTTTCCACGGCGAGAAACCGCACTCCAGGCTATAAGCCCCCGCCGCCGTGCCGAGTCTGCTGCGCTTCCCAATAGGGCGTTGCGCCGTAGTATCGGGACACCTCTGATCCCCAGGTGTTATCGCTCATATCGGGCCAATTGTCCTTGTCGAAACCAGGAGCGTTTTCCAGCGTCTTCTTGTCCGCATCGAGAATGAAGCACTTTTCGTCCTCGTCCACTCTCAGCGCGCCCCAGGGCACGGCGAACAGCTTGTTTCCCATACGCAGAATGCCGCCGAACGACAGCACCGCGTAGGCTATCTTGCCGGATGTGATATCGATCATAATCTCGTCGACTTTACCAAGGTCTTCGCCCGCCGCGTTCCGGACCTTGTCGCCGGCCAGCGTACTGGCGGCGAGCACCCGCCGATACTTCCTGTCCGGGTCGGTCTGCTTGATCTTGTTTTGTTGCATGAAAATACTCCTCCCTGGCTCACATCCTGCACCTTTGATGCCTATCGAATCGCGGCTGCGGAAGTGCAGTTCGTTACGCTTGAGGGGGCGTGAAGCCCCGCCACGCTGCAAGCATGGCGCTGTGGAAGGGAATTTCTTGCACGATGCGATGATACGGTCGGCCCTTAATCAACGATCCGGTCAGCCCTTAATCAGGGTTGCCTTCTTCAGGTAGTCCGGGTCGAATTCCAGGCCCAGGCCGTGGCCGCCGGGCACCGGGATAACGCCGTTTTTGATCTCGAAATTCGGCGTGTACCAGGACTCCTTTTTCGCCGGACCGCGAGATACATACTCCATCCACGGGCCGACGTTCGGCGTGGTGGCGGCGAATTGCAGAATGTTCACCGAGGCCGCACCGGTCTGGGTATTGTGGGGGCAGATCCACATGTTGGCCTTGCGCGCCATTCGGGCCACGCGCGCGGCTCGGATGAAGCCGCCGTTGTAGTTGAGATCCGGCTGCACCACATCCATGACCTTGTTTTCGATCATCCACTGGAAGAGCCACAGGCTGGAATCCTGCTCGCCGAAGGCCACTTTCATATCCAGCGCATCGGCCACCTTCTTGGTCTCGCTCAATTCTTCCCACGGACAGGGCTCTTCGAACCAGAGGTACTTCATCTCCTGCAGACGCTTGCCGATCTCGATGGCTTTCGCCGCGCTGTAACTGCCGTTGGCGTCGGCCATCAGCGTAACTCTGTCGGCGAGTTGCTTGGCCGCGAGTTCGAAGATCTTGTCGGTGCGCCCCGGGTAAGTGTCGCGATTGGCGCTCATGCGCCCACCGATCTTGAACTTCACTGCTTTGGCGCCAGTGGCGGCGACACCTTGGACATAGACATCCACCTCTTCTTCCGCGGTAGTGTCCCGTCCGGAGCCTGAGAGATAGACCGGAATTTCCTTGCGCAGGATGCCGCCCATGAGTTCGCCGGCGGGCTTGCGCACCGTACGCCCAAGCAGGTCGAAGAGGCTCTGCTCCACGTAGGCCACGGGGCACCAGAAGGCTTGGCCGGAGAGTTTGTAGTTGGCGATGTAGACGTCGTCCACCAGCGTTTCTAGATCACGGGCGTCTTTGCCGAGGAAATGAGGAATCACGCGGCGCTGCAGGATGGGGACGAAATCCTCCATATCCTTGGTGAGGACAATGCCTTCCACGCCATCCGTCGACCGCGTGCGGACGAAGAACTGCTTGCCCGATTGCAGCAGGTCGATCGAGGCTATCTTGACGGGGGCGGAGACTTGTTTGGGCAGGTTGAAAACGGGCTTCTGGAATTCGGGAATGGCCGAGTCTTTGTCGTCCGCGGCGGGCACTGCAAAGGGAGACGCGGCCAGCATCGTGGCGGCCTTGACGAAATTGCGCCGGTTCATAGAGTTCAGCATACCGCGCGGCAGTGGGCCCTGATCCGCCCCGAATCACTACTCGATTTTCTTCTTTTTGCGGAACCAGTCGAGCAGAATATCGCGCAGCATGCCGGCGTCGTGAGGAAACATCAGGCCGGTAGTCCGCAGATTCTCCGGCGTCGCTTGATTGGCGGCAGTGAAATCGCTGACCGCCAGGGTGTACACACGGTCCGGTTGCACATGCCGGCTGCCCAGGACTACGGCGGGAAGATCGCGGCCTTTGAACTTGCCGGTGACTACGCGATTGTCGAACGGCATGATGTCCCAAATGTTGCGCACCAGCAGTTGTCCCTTGGGTACGATGTCGCGCACCCCGCCAAGGTTCATGAACGCGAAATCGGCGCCGGTCTGGGTACGCATGGCCTGCTCGATCAGACCCTTGACCTCACGCTTGTCGAAGGCCCGGGCGGAAACCGCGAGCGGCCGGTCGACGCGCGCGCTGACTTCGTCCTCCCAGTGTTTGACGGCGGCCGCCACGTCGGTGGCGGGCTGGGTTGTAGTGGAATCGACCAGGATGTGTTTCCACGTGTAGCCGGCCGGTGCTTTCTTTACAGTGTCCACCTTAAGTTCGAGGCGGCCCAACTCTTCGGCGTAACCTTTGACGCGCACCAGAATGCGGCCGTCCTGCATGAGCGGCTGGGGAAGGCCGTTGTGTGCGTGTCCGGTGACCATCACGGGAATTTCCGTGGCGGTCGCCAGGAACTTGAGCTCTTCCTGGGGTGTGATGTGTCCCAGCAGAATGATGAGATCGCTCTTGTCCTTCAACTCCGCGGCGTATTTGCGAGCGGTTTCAAGCACCGGAGTGGTGTGCCATTGCTGCATGGTGGACGGGATCGTGAGGGTCTTCAAGTCATCCGTCATGGCGCCTATGACGGCCACGCGCAGCCGGTTTACGTTGAGGATGACGTAAGGCTTCTCCGCCAGCAGCTGGCCCTCGGCACCGACCACATTGCAGGATACGATCGGGTACTTCGCGGTCTGAATGAACTTGCGCGCCTGCATCCAGCCATAGTCGAAATCGTGATTGCCGAGCGTGCCCGCGTCGTAGCCGAACAGATTGACCACTTCGAAGACCGGAAGACCATGGAAAATGGTGGAGACGGGCGAGCCCTGTGCGACATCGCCGGCGTTGAGCAATATGCAATCCTTGCAGCCGTCGCGCTCGCGGCGGATTACCGTGGCCAGGAACGCGAATCCGCCGTGGTGGTTTTCCAGCGGCATCATGCGCGCGTGCAGGTCGTTCGTGTGCAGGATGGTCAGCGTGCGGATTTCAGCAGCCAGCGGAGTGCATACAAGTAGGGCGAGCGCGAGGCGGCAGCGAATCCAGGGGTGCATACGCGCCTATTGTAGCGTGTGGTAACGTGGGCACCGTATGAAGAGATTTCTGGCTCTGACGGCGATGGTGTATCTGGCGGCGGGCGCCTGGGCGCAGGCTGTCCCCTTGATCTTCGACACCGATATGGGCAATGACGTAGACGATGCGCTGGCGTTGGCCATGCTGCACGCAATGCAGAGTCGCGGCGAGTGCCGGCTGCTTGGCGTCACGGTCACGAAGGATAATCCGTGGGCGCCGGTATATGTGGACCTGGTGAACACGTTCTACGGGCGCGGGCAGATCCCAGTGGGGATGGTGAAGGGCGGCGTCACGCCCGAGAACAGCAAGATGATTCAGGCGCCCGCCGAGCGGCGCAGGGAGGATGGCACGCTGGTGTATCCGCGGCGCCTGGCGAGCGGCGGGGAGGCTCCCGAGGCGGTGTCGCTTCTGCGGCGCCTGCTGGCTGCGGAGAAAGACGGAAGCGTCGTCATCGTGCAGGTGGGGTTCAGCACGAATCTGGCGCGGCTGCTGGATACGCCCGCCGATCTGGAACTGGTCCGGCGGAAGGTGAAACTCTTGAGCATGATGGCCGGGAACTTCGCGCAGCCGAAGCCGGAGTTCAACGTTCAAAAGGACACGGCGTCGGCACGCAAACTGTTTGACCAGTGGCCGGGCGAGATTGTAGCGAGCGGTTTTGAGATCGGTGAAGCGATGAAGTTCCCCGCGGCGCGGATCGAGAAGGACTTCGCGTGGGCGCCGGATCATCCGGTGGTGGACGCTTATCGCGCGTACATGAAGATGCCCTACGACCGGCAGACGTGGGATTTGACCGCGGTGCTCTACGCGGTGCGTCCCGCCGGCGGATACTTCGACCTGTCGGCGCCGGGGCGCATCAGTTCGGACGATGCGGGGCGCACGAGCTTTCGCGCCGACGCCGCCGGGAAGCATCAGTATCTGGTGCTGACGGAGGCGCAGCGGGCGCGCACGCTGGAGTGCATGGTGGGCCTGGCGAGCCAGCCGGCGAAGTAACGAGTTTAGAAACGCTGCCCCCTTCTGGTAAATCACTCGTCGGCCGCTAAGCGTTCGAACTGACTGATATGGACGCTTCCCTCGGGAAAGATAGCTCGGATTTCAAGTTCTCCTCCCATCGCGGCGATACAGCGTCGCAGAGTGCTGACGTACATGTCGGTACGGTGTTCGAGCTTGGAAACCGCGGATTGATCCACGTTTAGGGCCTGCGCCAACTCTTGCTGAGTCATGCGTAGCGCATCGCGCAGTTCTTCGAGTGCCATTGATTCTTTGAGGCGATGGTGGATTGTGTCACTGATCTTGATCGCATCAGGCGACATTCTTGCTTCGAGTTCCCTGAACTTGCGTGCCATTAAGCCTCTCCCTCCTCGTGCAGTTGTTCGAGATGGCGATTGTATATCTTGTCTGCCATCGGGACAAAGGTGTCATACCATCGGTCGTTTCCGGTCTTATCCCCGCCAAGCAGGAGTATCGCAGTGCGGCGAGGATCAAATGCGTAGAGAACACGATACGGTCGCCCGGCATGTTGAACTCGCAACTCTCGCATGTGATCGTGCTTCGACGCCTCCACGCCGGAACAGTAAGGGTGCTTAAGCGCCACGCCGTATTCTTCGAGCAGTTTGACGTACGCGCGGACACTTGCCTGCTCCTCTCCTGTCAGATGATCCCACCAGTCCCCGAATTCATCGGTGAACTCCACATCACATGCCATCCAATTCATATTATGACATCAATGGCATGTACACGCGAGTAATTGTCACCCCTCACCCAACTTGCATGGAAATCGAAAATTCCATCGTCGCGGTCGCGCTTCCCCGGTAGGTGCCGCTAACGGGCGACGCCAGCAATGGGTCGCTGGCCGCGGCGACGGCAACATGCGAAGCGGCCACCGTCAGCCCGCGCGACGGGTCGTAGCCAGTCCAGCCGGCGCCTTCCAGGTAGACTTCGGCCCAGGCGTGGAGATCGCCGTTTTCCTGCAGCGAAGCGTCACGCTCGTAGCCGCTGACGAAACGTGCGGCCAGGCCGACCGCGCGGCAGGCGGAACAGAAGAGCACGGCCAGGTCGCGGCAGGAACCCTCCTCACCGCGCAAGGTAGTCTCGGCCGCATGAGGTGCGCCGATGTCGCGGATCACCTGACGCATGCCGGCGAACATTCGCTGGTTCAGCACAGAGAGAAAAGGGATGGTCTGCCAGCCGCACTCCGCGGCCAGCGACTCGGCGAACGCACGCACCACCGCCGATCGTTCGTCGCCCACATAAGGGGTCAGAGGAGCATGCAGCAGGGGTGCGTACTCCATCGGAAGCTTCGTGTCCAACGCGGTGAGCAGATACTTGAACGGATTGTCGCGCAGCGTTTCCAGGACGAACTCACTGCGTAGGGACAGTTCCGGCGTGACGGAACGAAACCACGCGCGCACCACGTTATTGCCATCCTGATCCAGGCACTCGGTCCGTCCGCAAGGCGTGGGAGTGATGTCGAGCTTCCACTGCACCAGCCGCTGCGACGCATCTTCACGCGGACGCAACCGGATAATGTGAGGTTCCAGATAGACCGCCGCAGAGTAGCGGTACAGCGTGCGATGGATTACGGCGATACGCATGCCGGGAACGCGGCCTCGACAAACTCCGAAGGCAGGTCATGCACGGCGCTGCGCATGCGCTCCTGCCACCAGTCGGAGATGGCGCGCAGGTCGTCTTTCTGGTACCGCTTCTCGACAATTTCGAAACTACCGCGGGAGTACAGCAGCACGTCCATCGGGAAATCGACGTCGGCCGCGCACAGGCGAGTCGCATCGAAGGCGAGAATGCCCACCTTAAAGGCATACAGCATGGAGTCTTTGGGATTAAGCGAGCGTTCCAATATAGGCTTGCCAAAGCCCGACGCACCGATGATCTGGTAAGGCGTGTCGGGCCCGATTTCGACCCAGTTGCCCTCGGGGTAGACCAGATAAAGTTTGTGGGTGGAATCGTCGGACATCTGGCCGCCAATGAGGGAATAGGCGTTGAATTTCAGCTCGGCGTTGCGCAGGGCTTGGCCGTCTTCCTCGCTTACGCGGCGCACCTGCTGTGCGTAAAGGTTGACTACGCGGAACAGGCGTCCGCGGGACTTGGATTCGCGCGCGAACGCCTCCTCGAAGTAAAGCAGAATCTTATCGCGGGCCGAGCGCAGGCCGGAGTGCATGACGAAGAACGCGAAACCTGGACCCTGGTAGGTGGCGGTTTTCCGGGCCACCAGGCATTCGTTGCCGGCCACCACACGGGTGTCGGCAATGCCCACCAGGCCTTCTTCGACGGTAATTCCGAGGCAGAATGTCATGAATCTATCCGTTCACGCCCCGGCTGCAGCCACCGGCCGCTGTGCGAAGAAGTCGCCCGAGATGCATTCATCGATTGTACACAAGTGTTCCAACTTGTTGATATCTCGTTGAACCACCAGTGCCTGGAATAGCTGTTTAGTGCCACTGGAGCGCGTATCCTCCACTTGTTGTCCATTCGAGAACGCGCACAAGAGAGGGAAAATGCCTGATGAATTCCTGCGTATCTGTGACTGGGATACGCTCTACGAAAACAACCGGACCAGGGGATACAAAAAGCTGAATTGGGTTCCAATCCCGAACCGGATGGACGGCGACGGATACACCGAACTAGTAGACCACCCGAACGGCGCTGCACACCTCGGCGCGTGGATCGCAATTGTCCAGGTGGCGTCTCGCTGTGAACGCGAGGCGTTCTAATGCGCGACGGCGGCAGACCGCACGATGCCGCAAGTCTGGCGAGGATCACCCGGCTACCGGCAGAGATTTTCCTGGAGGCGATACCTCGCCTGCTCGGTTCTATCGGGTGGCTTGAGTCAACCACGCAGGACGCTGCCGAAATCTTGCAGGACGCTGCCGAATCCGGGCAGTTTAAGTACGCAGAACGGAACGGAACGGAACGGAACGGAATAGAAAAGAACTCGAATCGAATCGAGGATTCGCAAATGCTCACAACCCCCGAACGTATCAAAGAGGCACAGACGAAAATCGGCAACCACCGGAACCGTGGGGACGTGCCAGACGAAATCATCACCCGAAAGATTCTCGTCACGTTCTCTGACATGCAGGGATTCGAGGCCTGGATATCCGATATCGGCACCAACCTGAACCCGTCTGAGATCACGGGCGAAGGGTACGGGATCTATCTGGCCGATGCTCAACGCTGGATCGAGAACGGATGCAAGCGACCACGGAAACGCAAGGCGCGCACAATCCCTCCATCCACGGCAGAGGACACGACGGATCCAGACCTAATGCGCAGACTGAGAGAACGAAGACGATTAGAGGCGGCGGCCAAACCATCCCCATACTTCGACGTAACCACCATCACTGGCAAACAGGAGAACAAAGGCAATGCGGCGTAAACCACGGGTTGACACTAGCAGGACAGACGGCAGATATCGCCCAATGCTGGCGCGTGGTGAGTGTCCATCGTGTGGACATTGGCACATTCTACAGAACGGCACTTGCGTGACGTGCCGACGGGATTCGGACGGGCCGGTATGGGCTGGTGGCGGTTCAGTCTTGAAGGAACGACCCCTGTAGGGTGATTTCGAGTTTACGGCCCTGTAGTCGTGTTTGATGTCGTTCTGCGTGGTTGTTTACCTGTTGCCGTCTTGCGATTGAATCTAACACTGTTTCCACGTCAAGGCGGGGCATATAGCACGTCAGTAAGGGCGAGTGCAAGCGGGTGGTGGACCGGATGGACGGTTCCCCGCTGCGTTTGCAAGCATCAGCAAACCCATTAGTTGGCTATGAACTTGATGAATTTGTAAAGCTCAACGGCCAGGATGATTGTTAGGCCTAAGCTAAGTAGAAAGCGGTGCGGGTCGCGGGGTAAGTTCATCTAGCTCTCCTTTAAGAACTGAGAGCCAAAACCATCATCTCACGCGGATGAAGCCTGTCAAGCAGAGATTTTTGTTAGGCCCTAAATATTTGAAACGACAGGGGATAACTAAGGCCCAAATTATCCCTTATAAGATTCTTATAACCGCCGTGCTCGGGCTGGTCGGAAGAAAATAGGATGGGCTGCCTAGGGGGCGTTTACGTCTTAAAAGATCGACTCGCGCGGACCGTGTGGGTAGTACGCGCGCGTCCCGACCAAATTTCAGAAATGGCCCAGGATGTAGCACAAACCCGCAGTGTTACGTCAGGACTAGGGTAAAGGTACCCCAGACAAAGACATACGGCGTACACGAGGCGACAGTGAACACCTGAAAATAATCTGGTCAACATGGTCTTAAGTGGTACTATCCTGGTAAATCCATTGAAACGAAAGGCGTTCGGCGCGCACTAAGGATCGTTGTATGCTGGCAGTGATGGCAACCCGCAAGAATCCCGCAGCCGTGGCGCTCGGACGCAAGGGCGGCAAGGCGAACAAGGGCAAGACCGGAATTGTGAAGGGCCTGTCAATGGTGGACCCGGAACGGCGACGGGAAATCGCCCTCAAGGGCGTCGCCGCGCGACTCGCCAAGAAAAAGCAAAAATAACGCTTGACCTCAAAGCGCTTTAAGGTTAGTCTTGATCTTCGGACGCGGAGGTCCGAAACAATGCAGCCCGACTACACGAAAACCATTTCCAACCTACGCTTACACGTCATCGCGCTACAGGCCGCCATTCGCTACCTTGAAAAGCCGCAGCGAAAGATACCAGCGGGAACGGCTGTTCAGTCGCGCACCGCGCCGACCACTGCTGAGATTGACCGCGTCTTTAGGACGGGCGGACGCAGCAAGGTGGCCCCGAGGCGGGCGCGCCGTACCGCAACGAGTCAAACACAGGCCCGCTAACCCTAGCGCAGCCGCCCCGTGCGTCCCCGGGAAGAAAAACCCCCACGCTGCGAACAGTGGGGGTTTTTAATTTGGGCATGCGTAAAAATAAATTGACGATTTTCGGATCTGGGATTACCGTAGGGGTGAAGTCGGGCGTGTGGGTGCGCGATATCCCACAATCCATAGGAAAGTATTTCAAATCACACAGAGCGTGAAGCGCTCCACTGGATCGCTTTTCTTTGTTTTCAGCGGGTTGCGGTCAAAACGCAGAATGGCACCAAACGTGCTGGTATAACTAGATGCATGCACCTACGGCGTGGCGGCACGTGCCACCTGAAACGATAGTAGCAAAACCCGTAGCCGGGTGCAAGGGGAAAATTAGGGCATTACTCCGCAAGAGGTGTACAGGCCCTCGGCGGCATCCTCAAACCAGTCGTCATAGGCCAACGAGTGGAACAAACAGGCAGCGAATCAGGAGTTATCTTGCGATCACAGCGCATGGTGGCGTGTGAAGTAGCGGACCGGGCGCTCAAAGAGAGCGACGATGGACCACTGCGGTGGTTCACTACGGACGTGCTAGGGCTTCCCCTGGCATGGTCGCCATACGTCGCGATGGCGATGTTCGAGAGCCAGTGGAGAACGGCGGAGAATCCCGTAGGATGGCTGCGCGTGGTGGCGGCGCGGAGTGTCAAGAAATGGCAACCCGCACTCGTGGGGCAGGAATACCGAGAGCGCGACCGAAAGGCGGTGTTGGCAACTGACCTAGCGGCACCAACCGCGAATGATACATACGGCTACCGTGAAGGGAGCACCGGCGCGCTGGGCTTTCATATGCACCTCGCCGAAGAGGGCGGAATTGTAGGGCGCGACGGCCATGTGCGAGTCGGCAACGGACAAAAGCGCAACGGGCGGAGGTGGCGGAACCCCAACGCCCCGCAGCCTCCAAGGAAGAAGCCGGGAGAGAGTCGTCTTAGTCCTGACGACCGCAAGTTGATTGACGCCAGAATCGCGGGATGCACGCGGCAGACTGCCGGGGCATATCTCGGATGGAGCCAGAGCAAAGTGGAGCGGGTTTGGCGCAGGATCAACCGGGACCAAAACCAAAATTAAATCTTTTTCATTTTGTCCCCGTGGGTAAGTTTTCCGACACGTATTACTTGAGGGAAAGAGAAACGAATATGAACAACCGTGACTATACGGCCCCGCGCGGCGGATGCCGTCCAACGGAAAGGACGGCGGCATGAGTCCATCGTTCCCCGTACGTTCTGCACGATGAAGCCACCTGGCCCGTTCTCTCCGCGTAGGGTGGCCGCTATGGAGCGGTGCGAGAGGTGCGCGGGTTGTGGACAGATGACAGATGGTCTCCACTCCGCTCCGTACCTGCCGTGCGTGTGCGATAAGTGCTGCCCGCATTGCAAGGGTAAGATGCGCAGCGCGCGCCCGCTTGAGGTGCAATACGAAACCGCGACGCTCCGCGAACGCGAAACGAGGCAAGCATGAAACCCTGCGGCGACTACGAATTAAGCGACGTGCCCAAGCTTATGCAGCGCTGGAAGGACTCGCGCTGTACGAACTGGACTCTGCTACTCCAGGCGCGGGCGGCGTTGATTGACGGCTGCGGCGATCTCATGGACAGCGCGGAGAAGCGATCATGCGGTCTGACTGCGGACGAGCGTCGGAACTTCGATGACTACTCCCTGATGGTGCGCCAGATCAACTCGGACCTGGCGCGGATCAAGGCGGCGGCCATCGCGGACCACGGCGCGGACATGATCCACTACCCGTTTTAGGCCCGCGCGGTAAGCGGTCCTCGACCTCAACTAGGCTCGCCGGAAGGGCGTTGCCATAACGGACCAGGGCCAAAGTCCGTAAACTTGGCCCCAGGATTCCCGCATTGTTACCGGACAGTTTCAGTGGGGGATTCGTGCGCTCTGGTGCTCGCCTGGCGGGTGAGATACCGAAGAGTGCTTGCCGATACTGCGGCGAACACAAATCAAAATCACTGGAGCAACACAAATGCTTAAAGAGCTTCGCACGAAAAAAGAGACCCTCATGAACACCATGAGGAACATCCTCGATCACGCAGAAAAGGAAAAGCGCAGCCTGAATAATTCAGAGGCGAAGGACTTCGACGGCCCAAGGCGAAGGTAGACGATATCACAGAAACACTTTCTCGCGCTTCAATTCTCGGAGAAATGCGCAGTGACTTGGAGCGGCACATTGTGAGCTAAGTTACAACGCAGAACGGAGCACAGGCAAAGTTGCGCTTCGGGGAGGCACGGGCGTATAGCAGCAACGAACTGATAGCTAAGGGAGGATACAGAGGGATTGGATATGGAGAGCTGACTAGGGGTGCAATGTTTGGAGACTGGAGAGGCGCTGAGGATCTAAGAGAAATGGTTCAGTAGGAACAGAGTGCAATGGGTGAAGGCTAGCTTAACTAGGCGGGGCGGCGGTGCAGACTCCCCTTAGATAGATGTAAGTTGACATAGTGAGACAGAAAGAAAAATGAATAGAGGCTGGTGTGCTGGTGATACGAATGGAGTCTGAGACTCTCAAACTAGCTAGATTGCTAAAGGAAGATAAGAGTAATATAAGTGCAGAGAATGAGATAATAGTCTATAAAGACGGCGGTCTGGATAAGGTGACGCTGAGAGGACACAGAGTGGCAGCGGCAATCAAGGTATCTCGTGAGCTTCTCGAAGATTCCGTGAACGCGGATCGCATCATCATGAAAAATCTCTCTCAGAGCATGGCGCTTGCGATGGACGCCGCCATCCTGTACGGCAGCGGCAGCAGCAACCAGCCAACAGGCGTCAAGAACACATCGGGAGTTCAGACGATCAGCATGGGGAGCGCGGGGGCCACGCCTGCCGATTTCAAAAAGCTCTCGGCTGCCGTTGGGAACCTCCTCTCCGCAAACTTCCAGGGTCCGTTCGGGGCGATCTACGCGCCCCGCACGTCGGCAACCTTTGACTCTTTGACTGATTCGCTCGGACAGCCTCTCCATATGCCCCCGAATGTGGACGCGCTGGAGAAATATGTTACCGGGCAGGTGCCGATCAATCTGACCGTCTAGACCTCAACCGATTGCTCTGATATTTTCGTGGGTAAATGGGACCAGGTGGTAACTGGGTGCCCGCACTCCGATGATTTTGGAGGTATCGCGCGAAGCGAGAGACGCCACAAACTCAGCATAGACAAGCCACCAAATCTGGATTAAGGCGGTTGCCCGTATCGACGTGGCGATGCTGCACTCCAATGCCGTAACGATCATCACTGGCGTTCGCGGCTAGTCTGTTCACTCTTCCCTGTCACCGGCGCCTGTGTTCAGGGGACACTCACGCTTTCGGGACGTGAGGATCATGCTTCAGATGGGCGCATCTCCTGGGGCCGTTTCTGTCTGGAAGCGGAGGCGGCCACGCAAATTTCTTCACAAGTTTGAGCTCATTCCACCCCCGCTCTGTGGATGGGACGGCGAGAGCTTGCTCGGCGGCGGCGTGCGCTATTCGATGGAGCGGCCTTCATGCCCGGGCGCATTGCGGTTCCGGTTTCCTGCGTGAGGTGCGCCCGGTACTTTTCCAATCTCTCAAAGATCGCGTGCCACTGCACGCGCGTTGGGCGCGGTCCCTTCTCTCTCCCGCGCCCTTCAAAAGTCGCTCGTGGCCTACGCGCGAAGGGCTGTGCCTTTCTTCCCTCCCGGCACGGCCCACCGAATCGATTTCACAAAGGAACACCCCGTGATTCAATGAGTACGCTGATAGCACTGAAGCTGAACGACAGTGTGGTTCTGGCGACGGATAGCCTTCTGTATGACCAGAATCGCGACGGCAGTACGGAACGTATCTTATCCCTAAACCTGCCAGAAGATATTCGAGGTCGCCCCTGGTGTGTTCTACGGCTGGATCTGGACGCAAATCCCTGGCCATCCAGCAAGCGAATATTGCCGCAGATCTGATCCGAAAAGCTACGACCGAGAAACCTGCGCACGTTTGCGGAGGAGTTGAACGCAGCCTCGGCTCCACATATCGTACAAGAGGCTAATCGGAATTTGGCTGAACAATTCCAGACCGTCGTATCCGGAGAACTTCCCTTTCAGCTTTACGTTCTGGACGGGGTGAGCAATGGCGTGCCAGGTTTTTTGTTCTGTGAATTCTGGCTCAAGAACGGCGAAGTAGAGTGGAAGATGGGAAGTAACTTCGAGCCCACTACCAGCGACAAGCCCGTACACTATATCACTGGCGACGAGTCACTGGTCCACGATAGAGAACAACACGGCAACCTGGGCAGATGGACTCAGTAAGCGGCGGCGGAACGGTTCGTGGATCATTTGCGGCTGGTTACACCAACTTGCGTAGGCGGACCAACCCAGATGGCCCGTATCGATAAATCGAGTGCGCGAATGGGTCCATGAACCCGCCGAGTGGGACCCCGGCATACGACCAGACGGCAACGGCGGGGTACAGGTGGCGCAAGGCGCAGGGATAGGGACTGACGGCTCTGGAAACCTGATCGTGAAGACGCTGGGCTCTGGAGACGGGAACCTCGGCAAGGATGGCAGCGGTAATATCATCATCAACGCGCTGGCTGTGGATACAGCTAACCTCGCGGCTGGTTCGTTGGGCGACCTGTCCAAGTACTCTTCCACCGTGCGCGCCGTTACCGTTGTGTTCAGTCTTCCAAGCCTACCCAGCACCTCCTACCCGCTCTGGCGCTATGGTCATGAACACGGCGGACGGGAAGGTGTACCGCACTTCGGACGGATATAACTGGAACACGAAAAACCAGCCCGGCTGATATGTTCACTGGCACCCTGGCCTCGGGTGTGGTGTATGCCGGAACCGTGGCGGCTACCAACGTGGTTGCGGGTTCGCTCTACGGGTTCACGATCACAGGCTCCAGTTTGGTGCTCAACCAGAACGGAGTGGTCACCTCCATCGATAGCGCGTATGACAGCCAAGCAGGCAGTTATTACGGCGTCAAAGTCAAAAACTCAAACACCAATTACCGCGTGGTAATGACCAGTAACGGTCTTTGGATGATGGACGCCAGCAACGTGGTGCGCGCTACAGATTTTTAATGACGGCAGCGCGAATTTCTTCAACGCGTCAGGCGTGAACACGGTAGAAATACGCACTCAACGGAATCGGCATGTTGGGTCTGGTGAAATACTCAAGGACAAAAATGATCCAATATTCGTCACATGGCGGAGACGGGGAAGTCAGCGTCAGTAAATATCAGTGACGACGAAGCAAGGACTCAGCATGTTGACCGGCGCAGGACAGATATACCGTAGCCGAGTCGGTGCGGAAGTGTTCGTAAACGGATGTGCAAAAGGTTTAGACATAAGGAAACGAATATGGAAATCAACGAGACTATCGACAATCTGTTAGAGCAGCACGACGAGACCGAGCTCTTCGCACTGGTGTTGGAACGGAAGCGCAAGACCGCGCATGCCAAGGCGAAGGCGAATTCAACCACCGTGGGAATCACGCTGGATGAGGCCAATGGAATACGGTTGAAGCTTTCGCCCGGCGTCCCATCGGCCAGGACGAGGAAGGCCCTAGCGGATTGGATCACCTCACTATGACCGTGCGGGATTGCATCGAAGCGAAGGACGCGGATGATCTACTCTTCGCCTGCTCAGGGTATGGCGCAAGTGCCACCACTTACAGCCGCACCTCGGCCCGATTGAAGGAGTGCCGCAACAGTGAAACGCGCGATGTACGCTTGGGGCTGTTTGCCCTTCTGTGTTGCATCTCGGCAGTGGCACAAGCACCGCCGATAGACGCCGTGGTGGTCGCTGACAACCATTACGATTCGCAGGTGGGAAACACCTTGCGCTGAAGGTTGAAAGCACGGAAAACAAGGCCCGCGTGCTGGTGCTCAAGAATGCGATCTGGGGGATAGACGATCAGAACCGCGTGAGGTTCCAACTGTTCACGGATGGCACGCTCCACCTGTTCAACGCCAACTATCGAGGAGACGGTGATCCTGGACGGAGCCAACGGTCAATCATGTGAACGGTCGATATGGAAAACGCTCGGAGTGACCGAGGTTGCGGAACTGCTGGCCGTCTCGGAGGCGTGGTTGCGCGCACTCAAACGGAATGCGGCACCTGCATCCCGAGCGTGAAACTTGGGAAAGTGGTCCGATTCCGCCAGCAGCAGATTGAGGATTTCGTTCGATCCCTGGAGCGCGTTGCATCATGATGGTAGAATCGTGCTCCAGCCTGGCCCTCGGGCTAGGCGGATCGGATGCGCAGCCTCGACAGAATAACGGCTACGGTGTACGCCACGGGCAAAAGAGAGAAGCTCTGGAAAGTCGAGTACCGGGAATATTATCTCGACCAGGAGGGCAAAGAGCAGAGTGGCACAAGTCGAAAACCTGGAGTCGGGCGGACTTCACCAAGGCGGAAGCGCAGACCGCGTGTGATAAGTTCCTCGCTGGCTTGCAGGAGAGCGGCGCGCGGCCAGATGGCGCGATGACGCTTGAGCGATTCTGGGAGGATGTCTATCTTCCTATTCGCTCTCGGCATTGGACGGGCAACACGCCTGTTGCCGTCAACAATCTTTGGAAGAATCACATCAAGCCGAAGTTCGGCGGGGTGGCGTTAAAGGCATCAACAAGGCGGCAATCCAAGTGCATTTAGGCCGCCTTGCGGACTCGGGACTCGGGGCGGTGATGGTGGACGGCGTGCGCGTGCGGCTGTACTCGGTTCTAGAGGAGGCGCTCGATAACGACCTGATTCTCAAGAATCCATGCCGAAGGTCGAAACCCCGCCATGCAAGGCCCCCAAGGAAACCCGCAGTTTGACCGAAGCCGAAGTCCGCGCACTCTGGGACGGGACCGAGGGGCAGGATTATCTCTTCTGGCGCTTGTTTATTCTCACAGGTATCCGCATTGGCGAAGTTCTGCCCCTAGAGCGCGCCGATATCATCCCAGAGGGCCTCGACATCACCAAGGCCATGGTCTATGGCGTGGTTAAGCTCCCAAAGCGAAACAAGGTGCGCACTGCGGCGCTGCCAGACTCACTTCGCGGAGAGTTGACCGACTGGTTAGCTGGACACAATGACCGACTGATATTCCCGAGCGAGCGCGGGCACGTCTACCGGCGTAGCGCAAAACAGATTGAGGAAGTTCTAGCGCGCGGGCGCGCGGTGGGTATTCCAGATCTGCACTTCCGCACGTGCCGCGCGACATTCGCAACCCTTTTTGATGGTGATGCGGCAGACCGGACAAGCATTATGGGGCACTTTGACGAGAAGTTCACGCTTGAGCACTACCGGAAGCCACTCCAGGAGAGGCGGCAGAAGGCGGTTGAGGCGCTGGACCAACGGCTCAAGGTTGTACGCATCGACAAGAAACGATCAGCGTAACGCGGCGCGGAGTTGATTGTTTCCTCCATTAATGTCCACTCGATCCACTGTTTTGTGGGCGAAAAAGTCGGACGATGCATTCATCGATTGTATTCATTTTCGTCTGTACCGCGTCGCAAAATTCGTGCAGGCCGCCGGCCAGGATGGCGTCCACGGCGGCGAAATCCAATCCGCTGCGCAATAAGCCCAGGCGCTGTTCGCTCGGGCAGGAATAGTTGCTGACCGGCACGCCCGTGATGTAGTGCAAAGCGCGGTCAGCGAGTCCGATGCAGTAGCGGAAGGAGCGCGGAAATTCGTTATCCAGCAGGAGGAACTCGACGATACGTTCCGGTGCGATGCGCCCGTGCCGCTTCCGGTACATCTCGAAACCGCTGACGGACTTCAACACCGCCGACCACTGCACATCGTCGTAAGGCGTACCCACGTCGCTCACCGAGGGGAGCAGGATGAAGTACTTGACGTCCAGGATGCGGGTGGTTTTGTCGGCGCGCTCCAGCAGCGTGCCCAGGCGGATGAACTGCCAAGCCTCATTGTGGCTCATGGTCACGTGCAGTATGCCGTGGATCAGGTGGCAGCCCATGCGGACCTGGTGGCAAAAAGTGGGCAAGTCGGGCGGTTCCGGGTTCCGGCTTTCGGCGGTGATCATGAGGTAGAGGCTGTTGATCTGCTGCCACATTTCCGATGAGATGGTCTCGCGCACGCTGCGGGCATTCTCGCGCGCCAGCAGGACGCAGGAATAGATGGAGTTGGGATTCTCGGGATCGAACGCCAGAAAGCGCACGACGTTTGCCTTGGTGGCCGCGCCGTAGCGTTCCAGAAACGGCACGCGATCGCCCGTCGTGTCCACAATCGGCTGCCACTGGTCGGAGTAATCGTGGGGCAGGTCGAGCATCAGGTTGTGGTTGACGTCGAGGAAGCGGGCGACGTTTTCGGCGCGTTCGATATAGCGGCCGAGCCAGTAGACGGCGTCCGCAACCCGGCTGAGCAGGGGCTTCGTATGTGGCATCGCTATTGTTGTTGACCTCCGTATGGAGGGGTGGCGGACGCCGCCAGGACCCACGTATCCTTGCTGCCGCCCCCTTGCGAGGAGTTGACCACCAGCGAACCTTTGCGCATCGCAACGCGGGTAAGTCCTCCGGGAAGCACATAGATATCCTTGCCGCACAGCACGTAGGGGCGAAGATCCACGTGGCGGCCCTCGAAATGATCGTCCACGATGGTGGGCACGCGGGAGAGCGCCAGCGTGGGCTGCGCGATATAGTTGCGCGGGTCGGCCTGTATGCGGACGGCGAATTCCTCGCGCTGCGCGGCGGTGGAATGCGGCCCCACCAGCATACCGTAGCCCCCGCTTTCGTTGGCCGCCTTCACCACAAGCTTTGCAAGATTTTCCAGCACGTATTTGCGGTCGGTATCGCGCCAGCAGAGATACGTGGGAACGTTGTGGAGAATCGGTTCCTCACCTTCGTAATAGCGGATCATGTCGGGCACGTAGGCGTAGATAACTTTATCGTCGGCCACACCGTTGCCGGGGGCGTTGGCCAGGGCAACCCGTCCCGCGCGATACGCGGCCATCAGTCCGGGGACGCCGAGCATCGAATCGGCGCGGAACTCCAGGGGATCCAGAAAATCGTCGTCCACGCGGCGGTAGATCACGTCTACGCGTTCCAGGCCCCTGGTAGTGCGCGTGAATACGTCGCCGCCCGAAACCACCAGGTCGCGGCCCTCCACCAGTTGTACGCCCATCTGCTGGGCCAGGAAGCTGTGTTCGAAGTACGCCGAGTTGTAGATCCCGGGGGTGAGCACCACCACGCGCGGCGAGCCAATCGGGTGCGGCGCCAGGCTCTCCAGCATTTCCAAAAGGTGGCTCGGGTAGCCGTTGACGGGACGCACGGGAAGACCTTCGAACACGCCAGGGAAAATGCGCTTGAGCACTTCGCGATTCTCCAGCACGTAGGAGACGCCCGAGGGTACGCGCAGGTTGTCCTCGAGCACATAGTACTCGCCGTCGCTGTCGCGCACCAGGTCCGTACCGGTGACGTGGCACCATACGCCCCATGGTGGATTGAGGCCATGGCACTGCTTGCGGTAGGAGACGGCGGAAGTGACCACTTCCGCGGGGATGGCGCCGTCCTTGAGAATTTTCTGGTCGTGATAGATATCGCCGATGAAGGCGTTGAGCGCGTGTATGCGCTGTTTGAGGCCTCGTTCGATCCGGTCCCACTCCGGCGCTGTGATGATGCGTGGAATCAGGTCGAACGGAAAGATTCGCTCTGTGCCGGCCGTATCGCCGTAAACGTTGAAGGTGATGCCTAGCTGTAGCAGCAGGCGCTCGGCAGCGTGCTTGTAGCGGAGTAACTGGCCGTCTGAGAGCGATTGGATGATCTCCTGCACCAGTTGGAAGTGGGGCCGCGCCGTCCCGTCCGCCTGGAACATCTCATCGTAGAAGCCTTCGGTCTGGTATGAGGAAAACTGCATACGTCCGTCCGGATGCCGCGCTGGTGCCGCCATCCTAATATGGTTGCGCATTGCGGGTCTGGAAGGAAAACGAAAACATTGATGCGGGCGATAAGCATTATCGATCATGCGATGATGGAGGCTTCCCATGAATTCCGGGCCCGAGAACGATTGGCTCGCCGCCGCGCGCGCCGCCATGGAAATCGAGGCGCAGTCCATTCACTGCGCCGCCGCACGGCTGGACGGCGAACTGATTCGCGCCGTGGAATTGATCTTGGCGCATCCCGGGAAGGTGATTGTCACCGGCATCGGCAAGAGCGGCCACATCGCGCGAAAAATCGTCGCCACGCTCTGCAGCACGGGGACAGCGGCCGTATTCCTCCATCCGGCGGAAGCCGTCCATGGCGACTTGGGCATCTACACGCCGGGCGACCCCACAGTCCTGCTCTCCAATCGCGGCGCGTCGGCGGAGTTACAGGCGCTGGTGCCCCTGCTGCGACAATTCCGCTCTCCGTTGATCGGCATATTGGGGAATCTGGCGTCACCCCTCGCGGCGCAAATGGATGTGCTGCTGGATGCGTCGGTAGAACGCGAGGCCGATCCGCACAACCTCGCGCCCACGGCGAGCGCGGTCACCGCCCTTGCGCTCGGGCACGCCCTCGGCATCGCCCTGATGTGCGCGCGGAATTTCACCCCCGAGGAGTTCGGCCGCTTCCATCCTGGCGGCCAGCTCGGGCGCAATCTGCGCTTGAGCGTCGCGGCGGCCATGCACACCGGCGACGAGGTGGCCTGGGTGGCGCCGGATACAGCGCTCAAGGACGTGATCATCGCCATGACCCGCCGACCCATGGGTGGCGCCTGCGTAGTGGAGGCGGACGGGACCCTGGCGGGTTTCCTTACCGACGGCGATCTGCGCCGCGCCCTGACTAGCCACGACGACATACGCACGCTCCGTGCTGCCGACGCGATGACGTCGACTCCAGTGACCGTAAGTCCGGAAGCGAGCCTGGGCCAAGCCCTGGAATTGATGGAGCGACGGCGCTCCCAGATCTCTGTGCTGCCCGTGGTGGATGGTGAGCGGCGAGCCCTGGGAGTTCTGCGGATTCACGATATTTATCTGGGGACACGATAGAACCATCCTGCTTCCGGCCGGGATTACAGAAGTCTTACACACAACACCACTTATCCTGCCTGGAATTACAGAAGTCTTACACAGCGCCGCGCGAGCCCTTGATAGTTTGGTAATGGATCATTCGTTCTCGAGGGGAAACAGTGAAAACTGAAAACGCCGCCGAGCTGGCAAAGCGCCAGGGGCTTAACCGTTTTACCGCATATTTCTTAGTGTTCCTGCATATAGGGGCCGTCGCCGCTCTCTTCATGTTCAGCTGGAAGGCGCTGGCCGTGGCGGCCGTGCTCTATTACATCACCATCGGCCTCGGCATCAGCATGGGCTATCACCGGCTGCACACCCACCGGTCGTACAAGGTCCCGTTGTGGCTCGAATATGTCTTCGCCACCTTCGGCGCGATGACCCTGGAAGGCGGCCCGATTTTCTGGGTGGCCACGCACCGCATGCATCACCAGCTTTCCGATCAGCCCGGCGATCCGCATTCCCCGAGGGACGGCGCTTTCTGGTCCCACATGGGCTGGATCCTGTGGGGCGACAGCAATCACCGCAATACCAAGATGCTGTGCCGGTACGCGCCCGATCTGGCCAAGCACCGCTACTATGTCTGGCTGAACAATTATCATTGGGTGCCGCTGGCGGTACTGGCCGCCGCCTTGGTCGCCTGGGGCGGAATCCAGATGTTCCTGTGGGGCATCTGCCTGCGTATCGTTTTCGGACTTCATGCCACCTGGGCGGTGAACTCCGCGACACACATGTGGGGGAAGCGGCGATTCAACACCCGCGACGATTCGCGCAATACCTGGTGGATTGCCGTCATCAGCTTCGGCGAAGGTTGGCACAATAATCACCACGCGCACCCCACGTCGGCGCGCCACGGCCTGGCCTGGTATGAATTTGATCCGAGCTGGTTGCTCATCAAAGTGCTGAAGGTCTTCGGCGTCGCCAAGGCGATCAAGGTGGCTTCCGTAAACAGTCTCCTGGTCTCCGACCGCGAAGCCGCATAAGCCGGGGCAGGCACTTTCACCGCCAACTAATAATTCCCCAGGCGCGCTAACCTGGAGTTATGGAATTCACCGGGCGCCGCAAATCCATCGCGGGGCACATCGCGCTGGGCGTTGGGCTGATCTCCATCCTCCTGGTCCTGTACATCGGCTACTTCTTATTAAACTGGCGCCACGGCGTCCTGCTGGTGCTGGGGATCCTGTTGGTGCTGATGATCAGTTGCGGCATCCTGCTCAATACCATCTTTCTCGTGCGCGAAATCCGCCGCAACGAACAACACGACGCCTTCATCAACGCCGTCACCCACGAGTTGAAAACTCCCGTGGCATCCATCCGCCTATATCTGGAAACCCTGCAAACACGGCCGGTGGATGAGGCCAAGCGACAGGAGTTCTACAAGGTCATGCTGGAGGACAGCAACCGCCTTCTCTCCACCATCGAGCAGGTTCTGCGCACGGGCCGTGTGGGCGCCGCGCATCGCGTCAATCCCACCCGGATCGACCTCGATGAGGTTGTACGCTCCAGCGTGGAACTCGTGCGGACCCTGCACCGGGTACCGGCGGAAGGACTGCGATACCAGCCATGCGGTCCGACGACCGTATTCGGCGATCTCGATGAAATCCGCGCGGCCGTCACCAACCTGATCGACAACGCTGTGAAGTACTCCGCTGCCGAGGTCAGCGTCACCGTCGAAACTGCTAAACTCGACGGGCGCTACGTGATCCTGCGCGTGAAAGATCAGGGACCCGGCATCCCGAAATCGGAGCTGAACCGTGTATTCAAGCGTTTCTACCGCGTACCGGGACCGCTTGCGGCGCGCATCAAGGGCACCGGCTTGGGGTTGTACATCGTCCGCTCCGTCGCCAAACGGCACGGGGGGCGCGCCTGGGCGGAGAGTGAAGGGCCGGGACACGGCAGCACCTTCGCGCTCCAGCTACCGATCGCAAAATGAGCCGAATTCTCGTAGTGGAAGACGAATTGCACCTGGCCGAAGGTCTGCGTTTCAATCTCGAGGCCGAGAGCTATCAGGTCGAAGTAGTGGAGACGGGAGAGGCGGCGCTTGACCGCCTGCTGCCCGGTCCGGCGCGCTTCGACGTCGTTGTGCTGGACGTGATGCTGCCCGGCAAGGACGGCTTCACCGTGATGCGCGAACTCCGGCAGGCGGGACAGTTCATTCCCACCCTGATGCTGACCGCGCGCGGTCACGCCGAGGACATCCTGCAAGGTTTCGCGGCCGGGGCCGACGACTACCTGACGAAGCCTTTCGAACTCGCCATCCTCATCGCGCGCATCCGTGGACTGCTGCGCCGCCGCGAGTGGCTGGCTGCCGCGATTCCCGCCCCGGCTCCGAACGTCGATGCGGGCGATACCTTCAGCTTCGGAGATAAGTCCGTGCACTTCGACCTGCTGGAACTGCACGTCCGCGACCAGGTGTTTCCGCTGACCCTCATGGAGGCCAACCTGCTTCGCTTCCTGATTCAGCGGGAAGGCAAGCCGGTGCCGCGCAAGTCCATGCTGGAAGAGGTCTGGGGACTCCATGAGGACACCGACACCCGTGCCATCGACAATTTCATCGTGCGCTTGCGGCGCTACATCGAACGCGACCCCACCAAGCCGCGCCATCTCCTGACCGTACGCGGCGTCGGATACCGCTTCGTGGCCGCGCCGGCGGGCGAACAGTGATGCGCCGGATTCTGGCCACGCTCGCCGCTGTGGCGGCGGCGGCTTGGTTGGTCGTCTGCGCCGCGCCGGCGGACAACCTCCATTTCGTATTACTCGGCGACCGCACTGGAGAAGCGCAGCCCGGTATCTATGAGCGCATCTGGAAAGACCTGGCCGCCACGCAGCCAGCCTTCGTATTGTCGGCCGGCGATACCATTCAAGGGCTGGACGACGCCACGGCCGAAGCCGAGTGGCAGCAGGTGCGGCGCCTGCTTGAGCCCTACCGGCGGATTCCGCTTTACCTCGCACCCGGCAATCACGATATATGGTCTGACGCGTCGGAACGGCTGTTCCGCAAGTATGCCGAACACGCGCCCCATTACAGCTTCGATTCCGGCGGCGCGCACTTCGCCGTGCTCGATAACAGCCGGTCGGACGCCTGGCCCGCTGGCGAGCTCGCATGGCTCGAAAGCGACCTGCGCGAGCGTCCGCCGGCACAGGTGAAGTTCGTGGTGTCGCACCGGCCATCCTGGCTGCTCGACGCCGCGCTCGGCAACACCAACGGTCCCCTTCACGTCCTCGCCAAACGCTACGGCGTGTGCTGCGTGATCGCGGGGCACGTCCACCAGTTGATCCACGCGGACCTGGAAGGCGTCACCTACTTCGCCCTCCCCAGCGCGGGTGGCCACCTTCGCCTGAGCGGCAAGTACGAGGACGGCTGGTTCTTCGGCTGGACCGGCGTTGAACTGCGGGGCAGGGAAGTGGTCTTTCGGGTCCACGCGCTCGACGGTGCCACGACTTCGCTAAGCTCCTGGGGCCGGGCGGGGCTGTTCTCAAAGTGATAGCATTGATATGAAATTCTACAGCCCACTCTTGCTTCCGAAAGTTTCCTCCGGCTTGCATCTCGTCGACGCAATTCGCCGTAGGATCGAGCCCTTGGGTGGCGTTGACCTGCCCGTTGTTCCCCGTGATCCGGTGCCTGAACCCCTGAAGTTGGACGAGTGATCATACTGGACCCGAACGTGATTTCGGAATTGGTGCGTCCTGCGCCTTCTATGGTTGTGCTCCGCCTTCCTTTGCTCGACCCCGGGGCGGATCCATAGGAAGCGATCTGGTCAGATGACCATATCGAAGTGAGGTATGATGAAGGCATGAAGACCCGTGTCATTGCCGCTACCGAGTTCAAGGCCAAATGCCTCGCGCTGCTCGACGAGATCGACGAACACGGAGGCACGATTACCGTGACGAAGCGCGGGCGGCCGGTGGCCACGATTTCCGCCGCGAAGAAACCCGTGTGGAAGTCGCCCGCCGGTATTTTGGCCGGGAAGGTCAAAATCACCGGCGACATTGTCAATTTCGATACTTCCGAACTGTGGGATGCGCTGCGGCGCGATTGAGAATCGGACCTCTTGATCCCACGATTTCTGCTCGATACCCATATTGTGATCAGGTGGCTTGCGGACCCCAAGAAGTTGTCGCGCGAGCAACGCCGGGTCCTTGATGACACGGTGCGGCGCGGAGAGTGCGTTGGCGTCAGTGCCTATCAGCCTGCATGAAATCGCATTGCTTGCCGAGGGACTGAAGCGCATCGGCGCCGGACTCAATGAGTTATTCCATGAGTTGGACAACAATCCCGTGTTTCGGATCATTCCCCTGACGACGGACGTTGCCCGCGAAGTGGCCGCACTGGGCGATTCGCGTTGCGCGACCCAGCGGACCGGGCGATAGTCGCCACTGCTCGCATCCATCGCATGCGACTTCTCACTGCCGACCAGCGGATTATCGAATCGGATCTCGTTCCAGTGATCGAATAGCGCACCAGCCCCACCCAAAACAAAACCGCCGGCCCGGGAATTCCGGACCGGCGGCAATCTGCTCAAAGATAGCGACTGACTCTTAATCGCCGAAGCTGCCGACTTCTTCCTGCACTTCCGCCTTCTTGGCCACAGGCTTCGCCGCAGGCGTAAGCGACTCAATGCTCACCAGCCCGGGAGCCGGCTTCTCCTGCAACACATGTTCCCGATAAAGCTTCGCCATCCGCGCATTCTCGGCATCCTGCTTCATCTTGGCGTCGCGCGCCCTGATCTTCTCTTCGCGCGCCGTCTTAGCGATGCCGAGATTGTCCAGGTCGTGCTGGATCTCGTTGGTCACAATGTCTTCCCTCAGCACCATGGCATGATCTCTGCTGTTGAGCGGCACGCTCTTGCCGCCGGCGAAGATTTCATGCTTGCCATGTTCTTCGTACCACTTCGTGAGCGTGGCCGTCATGTGCATCTTCTCGATGATGTTGCGCCAGCCCACGCCCGTATTGTACGCGCAGAAGGAAATTTCGCCTTCCTGCGTGGCATAAGGAATAATGCACTGCTCGGTACGCCGGAAGTCGTAGTTGAACAGATCCTGGAACCACATCCCCGCGATGAACAGGAAGTTCCACCGATCCCTGCGCCGCTGCTCGATGTCTTCCATCGTGCGGTCCTTGCCCACTTTCCCGTAGCTCTTACCCGTAGCGCCGAAGGTCTTGTCGAGCTTCTTCAGCATGTCGGTGAGCTTGAAGTGCGTGGGCGTCTGGAACGGATCGTAATTGCGCGCCAGCGCCAGCGTCATGCCGATCACCGACAGCCACTTGCCACGCGCCGCATCGTTGATGCGCGCCACGTCCTTGGCCCAACGGTCGGCATTCAGGAACGCCGTCACCGGGACCTTCTCCTTCGTTTCCTTGTCCACCATCACGGCCATGCCGGTGCCGCAATTGGGGTGGCATCCGCAGCTCAACTGGCCCCAATCGGCCTGCGGACCGTGCGTCAGATCGCTCCAGTCGCTGAACGTCGACATGAACGAAATCGGGAACCAGTCGCGCGCCGGTTCGCCCAGCCCGGTTTGGTTCTTCACGTCGTGCGCCAGGTGCGACAGCGTGTAGCGCTGCGCCGCGCGGCGTTCGTCGGTCACCGCTTCGTCGCGGCCCGTGAACGATACCGGCTGGAACGAGAGGAACGGAATGCGCTTCGGATTGTCCAGCGCGAACTGCACGATCCGTCCCACCTGCTCGTTGTTAATGCCGTTGATGATCGTGATCACCGGGATGATGTCCACGCCGTTGGTGTAGAGGTTTTCGATCGCCCGCAGTTTCACATCGAACAGGTTGCCCACTTTGCGATGCTCGTTGGCCGCATTGCCGATGCCGTCGAACTGCAGGTAGGCATAGCGCAGGCCGGCGTCGGCCGCCTGGCGGCAGAACTCCGGACTCTTGGCGAATTCGATTCCGTTGGTCGCAGCCTGCACGCTGGTGTAGCCAACCTCGCGCGCGTAAGACACTGCCTTCAAAAAGTACGGCGAGATCGTAGGTTCGCCGCCCGAGAACTGCACGCTCATCTGGCGCTTCGGCTTGATCGTGACCGCGTTGTCCAGCAGCGTCTTGATATCTTCCCAGCTCAATTCGTGGACGAACCCCACCTGGTTGGCGTCCATGAAGCACGGGTCGCACATCATGTTGCAGCGGTTGGTCAGGTCGACCGTCAGCACCGAACCGCGTCCGTGCGTGACCGTGCTGCTGCCGTGATGGTGCAGCTTCGCATCGTTGTGCGCCCGGATATCGCGACCCGGGAAGACCTTCTCCAGGTGCGCGAAGAACGCGGTATCGATCGCCATCACGTCTTCGAAGTGACCGTGGATCGGGCAATCCTTTACCATCAGGATCTTGCCGTCTCGCTCGATCACCTGCGCCTTGATCTCGCCCGGTTTATCGGTGTAAAGGATCTCGAGAGGGGTCTTGCCATCCAGAATCTGTTGGCGGATTTCCGGCACGCAGCGCGGGCATAGCGAATCGGTATCCCGCGGCCAGCCCAGCGGCGGCTTGGTCTTTTCCCAGCTCTTGAGCAGCGGCTTGTCACTCCACTTCGGGGTGAAGCCGGGGTTCTGGCCGATCTGGTTGAACTTATCGAATGCGAACCAGGCCGCGCCAGCGGCGTATGTCAGAGCTTTCTCAGCGTATTTAATCGGCTTGTGCATTTTGTTCGGACTCCTCCTGAGTGACTCAGTTCCCTCAATCCCGATATTTCCATACGCACGGAAATACGGACGGCCAAGATATAGATAGTGCGCTTTAACAAATTATAGGAAGGCGCCCGAGAGGCGGACTACCGATTGTTATTAAAACGTTGAAATTATTGGTTGTATGGCACGTGGCGGGGTTGAACGGGGGAATGCCCGTTGTACCCATAACAAAGGGAACGGCTTAGAATAAAAAAACCCGCGCCGGTGGAGACGCGGGCCAAGGAGTTGAGAGTCGGATGTCCCAGTCGCCGTCGAGCGGGCCAAAGCGGCCCGGAATCGGCAGCATGCACGTAGGGAAATATAGCCTGGAATGAAGCGCCACTCAATCCCCCTTTCACCGTCGATCCAGAACTGGAGTACCAATTTCGCGTACTGGTAAGTACATCAACCGTGCTGAATTTCACAAACGTGCGGTCACAGGATCCGAAACATCACCAACGCGTCCACATACCCTTCGCTGGGGTGCTGAAACGCGCCGGGCAGCCGTCCCACCACCTCGAACCCGAAGCTCTGCCAGATCCGAACCGCCCGATGTTGGTGCTCACTACGAAGTTGAACTGCATGGCGCGGAACCCGCGCGCCCGGGCCCTCTCCAGCGAATGCGCGCACATGGCCCGCGCCAGCCCGCGGCCCGATGCCCGCCCGGCGGTCATATACCCGCAGTTGGCCACGTGCGCCCCGCCGCCCTGTTGATTGGTGCGCAGGAAGTAAGTTCCCGCAACCTCACGATCCAGTTCGGCGACGAAAACCTCATGACCCTTGCCGAACCAATACTCGAGCGCCTGTTCGCACGAAAGATCGCGCGGCAAAGTGTAGGTTTCCCCGCCGCGGATCGTGGGTTCCAGGATGCTCCAGATCGCGTCGTGGTCGCCAGCCTCCGCGGCACGAATCGTGATTTCGCCCTCGAGCGCTGGCTCCGGCATCGCCCCGTTCCGCTAAAACTCCGCGTTCCCCGGCGTCCTCGGGAACGGGATGACGTCGCGTATGTTTTTCATCCCCGTCAGGTACATCAGCATGCGCTCGAAGCCCATGCCGAAACCCGCGTGCTCCACGCCGCCGAAGCGCCGCAAATCCAGGTACCACCAGTAGGCCTCTTCCTTCAGGCCGTGCGCCGCCATCTCGCGTATCCGCTGCAACAGCACGTCGTGGCGCTCCTCGCGCTGGCTTCCGCCGATGATTTCGCCGATGCGCGGCGCCAGCACGTCCATCGCGGCCACCGTCTTCCCGTCATCGTTGCCGCGCATGTAGAACGCCTTGATGTCCTTCGGATAGCCGGTTACAATCACCGGCTTGCGGAACACTTCCTCCGTCAGGTAGCGTTCATGCTCGCTCTGCATGTCCACGCCCCACTCGGTGGGGAACTCGAAATTCTTGCCGGATTTCTGCAGCAGCGCGATCGCCTCCGTATAAGTGATGCGTTCGAAGCTCGCGCTCACCAGCCCGTCCAGCGTCTTGCGCAATTCCGGGTCGTACCACTTCGCCAGGAAGTCCAGGTCTGCGCCGCATGCGTCAATCACCTGCGCAACCTGGCTCTTCAAAAATGCCTCGGCCAGATCCTGATTGTCGTTCAGGTCGCAGAACGCCATCTCCGGCTCGATCATGTAGAACTCGGCCAGATGCCGCGGCGTATTCGAATTCTCCGCCCGGAAAGTCGGGCCAAACGTATAAACGTTGGCGAAAGCGTGCGCGAAAATCTCCGCCTCCAACTGCCCGCTCACTGTCAGGTACGTGTGCTTGCCGAAAAAATCCTGCGTGAAATCCGGCGCCTTGCCGCTCTGCCCGAGCCACTCCAGGTCGAGCGTCGTCACCTGGAACATGCTGCCCGCGCCCTCCGCATCGCTCGCCGAGATCACCGGCGTGTGCACGTAAAGGAAGCCCCGATCCTGGAAGAATTTGTGGATCGCTGCCGCCAGCGCGTTGCGCACCCGGAAGACCGCGCCGAACGTGTTGGAGCGCGTGCGCAGATGCCCCAGCTCGCGCAGCGTTTCCAGCGTGTGCTTCTTCTTTTGCAGCGGATAGTGCTCCGGGTCCGCCGTGCCGTGGATGGTGAGGGCCGACGCCTTCAACTCCACCGCCTGCCCCTTGCCCATCGACGCCGCCAGTTCGCCCTCCACGCTGATGCACGCGCCGGTGGTGATCTTGGCGATCACGTCCTCGCCGACCACGCCGGCATCGAGAACGATCTGCAGGTCCACGGGCGAAGACCCGTCGTTGAGCTGGATGAAGTGGACGTTCTTGCTGTCGCGGCGGGTCTTCACCCACCCCCGGGCGGTTACGCGTTCTCCGGGGGAGCGTTTCAGCAGGCTCCGTACATAGCTGTCTGGTTGAATCATTGCGATCGTCGTTTTGCTCTTACTGCTCTTCCAATCGTTCGAAAACCTGGCACGCCGTCTCCAGCAAGTGCCCGTTGTCGCCGCGATCCTTCAATTCCAGCACCAGCGGATACTGGTCTTCGCGGCTGCGCAGCAGCGCCATCGTTTGCTTCCAATCGATGCTGCCGCCCTTGCCAACCAGCGGGAAGAGGTGATGGTCGTCCTTGCCGTTGTTGTCGTGCACGTGGGTAGAGCGTATCCGCTCCTTCATCAGGTTGAATTCGTGCTCCACGCCCGCGCCGATGTTGGCGTGGCCCGTATCGAACACGTAGTTCAAGCCGACGTGCGTCAGCTCCTCGAACGTGAGCAGCTTCTCCGCGCTGGAGAGCCCGTTGGGAATATTCTCCAGCAGAATCTCCACGCCGCGTCCGCGGGCGAACAGATTCAGTTCTTCGAGCGCGCTCCACGCGGCGTCCACCTTGCGCATGTCGAACTCTTCTTCTCCCACTCCGATGTGCTGGATCAGGTACTTGAACGGGATGATCTCGGCGATCTCCAGCGCGCGTTTGATCTCATCCACCATGTGCAGCCGCGCGCCCTTCACCGGTTCCGTGATCGTGATCACCGCGTGCGGTCCCGACCGGCCCCAGATCTCGTCGTTGTACATCGGCGAGTGCAGCGAGTGCAGTTTCAAATCGGAATCGCGGAACCAGTGGCCCAGTTCGGCGATCTGCGCCTTATCGCGATAATCCAGGTGCTGGCGCGCGCAGAAAATTTCTACTGCGGGGATTCCGGCCTGCTGAATTTTGCCGAGCAGCGCCGATGTCAGCCTGTGATTGACGAACAGATGCGTGGACAGTACGTGATTCATCGAGTTGTCAGTGTCCTTCCGCCGTACCCTCGGTACGGGGATCGGGCGCGCCTTCCAGCCATCCGTTGTTCCATCGGATCGCCGCCGCCTCGCCCTGCGCGTTCACGCGCGTCACAGTATAGCCGCGCTTTTCGAGCAGCGCCACGGTGTCCGGCGAGATGCCCGGCTCCACCCGCAGTACGTCCGGCATCCACTGATGGTGGAAGCGCGGCCAGTTGACCGCGTCCTGCACGTTCATGCCGAAATCCAGCACGTTGACGATCACTTCCAGCACCGTGTTGATGATCGTAGGTCCGCCCGGCGATCCCACCGCCAGCACCGGCTTGCCGTCCTTCAGCACGATCGTCGGCGTCATCGCGGAGAGCGGCGTCTTGCCCGCCGCAATCGCATTCGCCTCGCCCTGAATCAGCCCGTACATATTGGCTTCGCCCGGCTTGGACGCGAAATCGTCCATCTCGTTGTTCAACAGGAAGCCCAGTCCCGTGGCCGTCACCTTGCTCCCGAATCCGCCGTTCAACGTATAGGTCACCGCCACCACGTTGCCCTCCGCGTCCGCCACCGTATAATGCGTCGTCTCCACGGACTCGTGTCCATCGAACACCGCCGCCTTGATCTCGCTGCTCGGCGTGGCGCGCTCCGGGTCGATCGACGCGCGCCGCCCGGCGATGTACTTGGGCGAGAGCAGCGACGTCATCGGCAGCTTGACGAAATCCGGATCGCCCATGTGTTCCGAGCGGTCCGCGAAGAAGCGCCGCATCGCCTCCGTCATGTAATGGATCGCGCTCGCCGAACCCGCCCCGCCCTTCTCATACCCGGTGCCGTCCAGCATGCCCAGCATTTGCAGAATGCCCACCCCGCCCGAACTCGGCGGCGGCGCCGTCACAATCGTGTAGCCGTGATACGTGCCGGTGAGCGGCACGCGCTCGTGCACCGCGTAATTCTTCATATCGGCTTCGGTGATCAGTCCGCCGTGCGCCGCCATGTCCTTGGCCAGCAGCCGCGCCGTCTCGCCTTCGTAGAAATCCTTCGAGCCCAGTTTCTCCACGCGCTCCAGCGTGCGCGCCAGTTCGGGCTGCACCAGCAGTTCGCCCGCTTCGTAGAATTTGCCGTCCTTCAGAAAGATGCGGTTGGATTCCGCAAAGCCGCTCAGGCCGCGCGTATTGCGCAGCGATTGCGCCAGCGCATACGACACCGGAAAGCCCTTCGCCGCCAGTTCCACCGCCGGATGCACCAGCTCCGCCCACGGCTTCTTGCCGTACTTCTTATTGGCGTACTCCAGTCCGCGCACCGTGCCCGGAACACCCGCCGCGCGGTACCCCGTCACCGAATCTTGCGTGGCCTTGCCCGCGGCGTCCAGGTACATGTTGCGCGAGGCCGTGAGCGGCGCGCGTTCGCGGAAGTCGATAAACGTCGTGCGCCCGTCGGCCAGGCGGATCAGCATAAAGCCCCCGCCCCCGATGTTGCCCGCGAACGGATGGGTCACCGCCAGCGCCAGTCCCACCGCTGCCGCCGCGTCAATGGCGTTGCCGCCGTTCTTCAAAACCTGCAATCCGGTTTCGGTGGCGTGCCGTTCGTGGGAAACTACCATGCCATGCCGCGCGCGCACTGGCTGCGCGGCCCACATCGGTACGCAAACCGCAATCAGCAGCAGAGCTAACGTGTGACGCATACACTCGATTCTACTATGCGGCGCTCAGTAGGACAGACCATCGCCTTTTGTGGTCTATCATGCTTCACTAGCCCCCCGCGTTGTATCATGAGCCCATTCACCAGTCATGCGCTATTTCGTCGCTCTACTCATCCTTGCCCCGTCCCTCCTGACCGCCCAGGGAAGAGGCGCCGCCGCCCCCACTGCCCCTGCAACCACAGGCCGCGATTTCGTCCGCGAGAACTACTCCAAGTTCGAATACCGCATCCCCATGCGCGACGGAGTCAAGCTCTTCACCTCCGTCTACATCCCCAAGGACGCTTTCGCCGACGACAAGGCCTACCCCATCATGCTCCAGCGCACCGGCTACAACGTCGCGCCCTACGGCGCCGACCAGTACCGCGCCACTCTCGGCCCCTCCGAACTCTTCGCCCGCGAAAAATTCATCTTCGTCTACCAGGATATCCGCGGCCGCTACATGAGCGAAGGCGATTACGTCGTCATCCGCCCCCACAAGCCCGTCAAGAGCGGTCCCAAAGATACCGACGAGAGCACCGACACCTACGACACCATCGACTGGCTCATCAAAAACGTTCCCCACAACACCGCCAAAGTCGGCATGTACGGCATCTCGCAGCCCGGCTTCTACGCCACCGCGGGCATGATCGACGCGCACCCCGCGCTCGTCGCCGTCGCCCCCCAGGCTCCCGTCACCGATTACTACATGGGCGACGACTCCTACCACAACGGCGCCTTCATGCTCGCCCACCGCTTCAACTTCTACATGGGCTTCCGTGCCCGCGAAGACTCCGAACCCGACCTGCCCCAGCCCGCCGCGCCCTTCCAGTTCGGCACGCCCGACGGTTACGATTTCTACCTGCAAATGGGCTCCCTCGCCAACGCCGACGAAAAATACTTCAAGCACAAACAGCCGCTCTGGAACCTCAACATCGACCACACCACATACGACGAAGTCTGGCAGTCACGCGCCATCTGGAAATACCTCAAGAACATCAAGCCCGCCGTCATGCTCGTGGGCGGCTGGTACGATACCGAAGATCCGCAAGGACTGCTGCGCCAGCACGACTTCATGGAGAAGAACGGCCCGCCCACCGTCGACATGCTGGTCATGGGTCCGTGGAATCACGGTGGCTTCGCGCGCGGCGATGGCGACCGCCTCGGCAACGTCACCTTCGGCTCCAAAACCGGCGTCTATTACCGCGAACACATCGAATTGCCTTTCTTCCTTTATTACCTCAAGGGTCGCGGCGACGGAGTCTTTCCCAAAGCCTACGTCTTTCAAACCGGGATGAATCAGTGGCGTAAGTTCGACCGTTGGCCGCCCGCCGCCGCCAAACCCACCGCCATCTATCTCGATGCCAAAGGCGCGCTCGCCTGGCAACCGCCCGAGCAGCCCGCCTTCGACGAGTACCTCGCCGACCCCAACAAGCCCGTCCCCTACATCGGCGCCCTCGCCACGCGCGTGCTCAATAGCTACATGACGGAAGACCAGCGCTTCGCCGCCGCGCGCCCCGACGTGCTGGTCTACAAATCGGCCATCCTGGATCGCGATGTAAGTGTGTTCGGCCCCATCGCAGTGGACCTGCGAGTCTCCACCACCGGCACCGATTCCGATTTCGACGTCAAGCTCATCGACGTCTACCCCGGCGACGCCCCGGACTACAGCACTCCCGCGCCTGCTCCCGCCGCTCCCGGAACGCCGCCTGCCCCGGCCGCCGTCTCCGTCATGGGAGGCTACCAGCAATTAGTCCGCGGCGAACCCTTCCGCGGCAAATTCCGCAAAAGCTTCGAGCATCCCGTGCCCTTCGAACCCGGCAAGCCCGACCGCATCGCCTTCGCCATGCCCGATATCGCCCACACTTTCCGTTCCGGCCACCGCATCATGGTGCAGATTCAAAGCAGTTGGTTTCCCTTGACCGACCGCAATCCCCAGAAGTTCATGGACATTCCCAAAGCCCTGAGTACCGATTTCGTCAAAGCCACCCAGCGCGTCTACACCGGCGGCCCCGACGGCTCGAAAATCACCGTGCGTATCGCGGAATAGCGCGCGCTCCCCGGGCGCCGCTACGCCGCGTCAGCTACGCGGTCAACGCGTATGTTGCGCCGCATGGAGCGCGCATCCGGGAAAAGGTTCACAATGGTGGTGGAGGACGTTATGAGTTCCTCATTGAGTACGTTCGCACAGGAAATCGGGGACAGCGAGCATTGGCTGTCTCCTGATGGACTCCTTGCTGAGCTCGATGTTCGTCCTGCGGTGGCAGTCGGCGAGATCGGCGCAGGGAAAGCGTTTTATACATTTCCAATTGGTCGCCGCGTCGGTCCGGTCGGCAGGGTGTTTGCCGTAGAGTGGAGGCCTTGGGTGATCGATGAGCTTCGCGCCCGACTGACCGGCCCGATCGCTTCGGACAACATTGACCTTGTTGTGGGGCGTCCAGCCCATACACATCTCGCGACCGCCTCCTGCGATCTCGTGATATTCGCCGACATCTGGCATGAGATCGAGGACCGCGACGCGGCGCTCGACGAAGCCAGACGCATTCTTCGTCCGGAAGGCCGTCTCGCGATTCTCAATTGGCGTCCGGATGCCCTTTGCCCTCCGGGGCCGCCGATTGAGCATCGTGTTTCGATGCGCAGTACCCTCTGTACCGTGGAGAGGAAGTCGTGGACTCTTGTCAAAGCCGGCACTATCGCACTTGACGGATACCTGCTTATTTTCGAAACAACGGACGAGAGCGTGCAGTCCTGAGCACCAACCTCTTTTCCGAAATCGACGATATGCCAATAGTGCGGAGTTGTGTCAAACAATCCTATTTCATGGCTGTCCCACTCTGGCCCACACGTGTATCACTGCAAATCCATTACTCTGGCCCCTCGGCGACTAAGTCCTTCTGTTAACTTTACATTACGATTCTATGCGCCATAGAGGGACTTACTCGCCGCCCGAATTGGCTTGTAAGTTGCTATACGCCCCATCGAATGTGCAACTAGGTTGCTCTTAAGTGCAGACCAGTGTCGCGAATCTCAGTTCGGTAATAGGTCCGCGCTCATCTAACATCGCCGGCGGAGGTCCGGCCAGCCATGGCTGCTCGCAAGAAATACCCGAGAAAAGGCGCGGCAACCATAGCCGGAGTCGAGAGCGGGGGCCGCATGACCACCAGTATTCTGGCAGCGAATGTACAGGAGACGTGGTCTTGGCGAAGTATCATCCTCTTCGTACTCGCCATCGCCCTTTTCCTCATATCGGCTGAGGTCCTTTCTCTCGCGGTTGACGGCATTCCGCGCTCCTCCCCAACCTTTCACCAATAGTTGGTGTTTGCAAATGCCCCGCTAACCGGTCAACCCGGGAATCTAGGCCGCCTATTGGCCGCACCGTGCTCTTAATACACAAAGGCTGACGCACATATGAAACAGGTTATCCGTAAAGGACTCAAAGACATCATCGTGGACGAGGTTCCCGACCCCGTGCTTTTGCCCCACCACGTGCTGGTGCGGCCGCTCTATTCGCTGATTTCGAGCGGAACCGAGACGGCCAGTATCCATCGTGACAACCTGTTCAGCGAAGTGGCCGACAACCCGTCGCACCTGCGCAAGATCTGGAACGTGGCCATGAAGACCGGTCCCGTGGCCACCATCGCGGAAGTGCGCGCGAAATTCACCGAGTACGCCGTCCTGGGGTACTCCGGCGCCGGCGTGGTGGCGGCGCGTCACGTCACGGTGACAGATCTGGAGATCGGCGAACGCGTGTCTTACGGCGGCGAAGGTACCGGGCATGGCGAGACCATCCTTGTGGGCCGCAATCTGGCGGCGCGGATGCCCGCCGGAGTGGCTTGCGAGCACGGCTGTTTCGCCACGCTGGGCAGCATCGCGATGAATGCCGTGCGCACGGCGCGCATCGAACTGGGCGACGTCGTGGCAGTGATTGGGCTCGGCCTGGTGGGGCAGTTGGTCTCGCAGCTGGTACGTTTGCAGGGCGGCGTGGTGGTGGGCATCGACCTGAACGGCAAGCGCGTGGACATGGCGCGCGGGCTCGGCGCCGATCACGGGATCGCGGGCGCCGGGGCGCTCGAAGCGGTGCGCGCGCTCACCAATGGACGGGGCGTGGATTGCGCCATCGTGGCGGCTGCATCGAAATCGCCGGCGCCGGCCCAGCACGCTCTGACCCTTTGCCGCGACCGGGGACGCATCTGCGTTGTCGGTGCGGTCGGCATGGAGTTCCCCTGGAACGACATGTACCTCAAGGAAATCCAGTTGTACATGTCGCGAGCATATGGTCCAGGAAGTTACGACGAGTCGTACGAGAAACAGGGGCGCGACTACCCGCTGCCCTACGTGCGCTGGACCGAGAATCGCAATATGGAGGAGTTCCTGCGCCTCGTCGCCACAAGACGCATCGACGTGCGCCCGCTGATCACGCACGAATTTCCGTTGGACGAAGCGCCCAAAGCCTACGACACCATCTTCGACCCGGCGGCGGCGAGTCTCGCGGTGCTGCTGCGCTACCCTGCGGCATCGGCGGCAGACCCAGTGACGGCATTCGCGCCGGTTCGTAGGGTGGCCACGCCAGGGAGAGCCCCGGGCCAGGGAGCGGATCGAATTCGCCCTCGTGGGGGCGGGCAATCTGGCCAGGTGGGAGCACCTGCCCAATATCAGGAAGCAGCCGGGCGTAGGGCTACGCGCGGTGTATTCCGCAAGCGGGGTCCGCGGCAAGAGCTACGCGCTGCGCTTCGGAGCCGCGTACGCCTGCTCGGAATACGAAGAGGTACTGCGCGATCCCGAGGTGGACGCGGTGCTGATCGCCAGCCGCAATCAGCACCATGCCGCGCAATCGCTGGCGGCCTTGCGTGCCGGTAAACATGTGTTCGTGGAAAAGCCGATGGCGCTTACGGCGGAGGAGTGCCGCGAACTCTGTGCCGCAGTGGAAGAGAGCGGCAAGCATCTCACCGTCGGGTTCAACCGGCGATTCGCGCCGTTCTACCGCGACCTCAAGGAGAATCTGAAGCGGCGCAGTTCGCCCGCCGTGCTGCAATGCCGTATCAATTCGCCGGGCATTTCGGGGAGCTACTGGATGGCCGACCCCGCAATCGGCGGCGCGATTTTGGGCGAGGCCTGCCACTTCATCGACCTCATGTACTGGCTGCTGGATGCCGAGCCAGTGAGCGTGTCCGCATACTCACTACCTACCGGAAAGGCCGACCCGATCGGAGAAAACAATCTGGTGGCGTCGTTCCGCTTCGCCGACGGATCCATCGGCAATCTCACGTATTGCACCGTGGGCAGCAAAACGTCGGGCGGCGAGCGCGTGGAGATCTTCGCGCAGGGAGTGGGCGCGTTCACCGAGGATTTCAAGCGAGTGAGCGTACAGAATGGCGCGCGTCTGACGCGCTCGCGGTTGTGGCCTGACAAGGGCTATGCCGCGCAGATGGCTAATTTTGCCGGGAGCATCCGGCACGGACGGGCGCCGGAAGTCACCGTCTACGATGGCGCACGCGCGACACTGGGCTGCCTGGCCATGATAGCCTCGGCGCGCGATGGTGCGCCCGTGGCGCTCGGCCCGGCACGTCTTTTCTCAATCGATCGCCTGAATGACCATAATCCTGAAGATCAGGATCGATCCCAATTCGCCGGCAGAGTGCAAGCTGCGGGCCGCCGATAGCGTGTTTGCAGGCCGCGACGATTGTCAAGTCTCCCCGGTTCTACCGCCCTCCGTGGAGCGGCCTTTCAGGCGGGGTGCCCTCTGGGCCGCCCCCTTTCATGGGGGCATTTTTGCCGTCACTTCACAGTTTGCGACATGCCGCAATGTGGGGCAGCCTGGTTCCAATCGGCGGGTGGACCCTCGCCCGGGAACTGGCGTCCGCCCTCATTCTCAGCTACCCTTTGTTCGAGGGTCAAACATGTTTCCTTGCGCACGCCCTGCATCACTGATACCGAGGGTCGCTTCACTGGCCGCTATAGCCGTCCTCGCCTGTCAAATAGCCCCTGCACAAATCGCAAGCGCGCCCGCCAACACCTGCGCGGCGCCCCTGAACTGGACGGCGCAACAGGACCACCAGAACATGATGGACCAGCTCGGTATTAAGGCGCTCCGCCCGGGCCCGAGCGGAAACGAGCAAGCCCCCAATCACGCCAACTACGAAGAGTCGAAATCCAATCCTTTTCCGGATCTGCCCGATGCGCTCACCTCGAAGAACGGGCAGAGGGTCGCCACGGCAAATCAATGGTGGGACCGGCGGCGCCCGGAAATCGTCGAAGATTTCGAGCGCGAAGTGCTCGGCCGCGTCCCGCCCGACGTGCCCCGCGTGACCTGGAAAATCGCCGCAACAGCCAATTCGAAAACCGGCGTTTTCCCCGTCATCGAAAAACAACTCGTCGGCCATGTGGAGAACTCTTCGTGCCCGTCGATCCCGGTGGATATCCAGATGACGCTCGTGACTCCGGCCAACGCGAAAGGGCCGGTGCCCGTCATGATGATGTTCGGCAGCGCGGCGTTCCTCAAGCGGATGGCGGACGCGTTCGCCAGCCGGCCCGAGTTGAAGAACACGTTGGGCACAGATCCGCCATCTACCGAACAACTGATTGCCGCAGGATGGGGTTATGCGCTCATCGACCCGGGCAGCATTCAGCCGGACAACGGCGCCGGTCTCACCAAGGGAATCATCGGTCTGACAAATAAGGGGCAGCCTCGAAAACCGGAAGACTGGGGATCGCTGCGCGCGTGGGCCTGGGGCGCATCCCGCGGTCTCGACTATCTCGCAACCGACAAGGCCGTCGACGCCAAGCGCGTCGGCATCGAAGGCGTGTCCCGTTATGGGAAGGCTGCGCTGGTCACCATGGCCTTCGACACCCGGTTCGCCGTCGTCCTGGTCGGTTCGTCCGGCGAGGGCGGCGCTAAGCCGCACCGGCGCAATTTCGGAGAGGCGGTGGAGAATCTTACCGGGTCCGGCGAGTATCACTGGATGGCCGGGAACTTTCTGAAGTACGGCGCGTCCGAGGCTTCTTTCGGAAGCAGGAATGCCGGCGATCTGCCGGTCGACTCGAACGAGCTGATTGCCTTGTGCGCGCCGCGGCTAACGTTCATCAGCTACGGAATTCCCGAGAAAGGGGACGCAAAATGGCTCGATCAGCAAGGCAGCTTCATGGCAACCGTGTCGGCGCAGCCCGTGTTCCGCCTGTTAGGCGCGAAGGATCTCGGCGTAACGGACGACTATCGCACTGCGAAGATGCCGCCCGTCAATTCGGGACTTCTCAACGGGCAGCTTGCGTGGCGCCAGCATGATGGCGGCCACACCGATGCTCCCAATTGGAAGTACTTCATTCCCTGGGCGGACAAATTCCTTGATTATCGTCCCGTACCCTGGCAATTTCCGGCGGGCCAGCCGGTCTTTCGAACCGACCCGAACTCTCTGGTGGCCCACTCGCAGCTCCTTGCGAAAGCAAAGCAGGGCGGGTCGACGTGTACTTCGAAGGCGATTCCATCGTCCGGCGGTGGGGCGCAACCGACTACCCCGAACTACTCGCCAACTGGAAGCGAAATTTCTATGGCTGGAATGCGGCCGATTTCGGATGGGGCGCCGATCGGACCCAGAACATCCTCTGGCGTCTGGAGAACGGGGAACTCGACGCAGTCAATCCCAAAGTCGTCGTGCTGCTCGCAGGGACCAACAACGTCGGCGATCCGTCATTCCCAGGCGACGCGGACGCGAAGGCGGAGGATGTCACGCGCGGTCTGCAGGAGATCGTGCGCATCATCCGCGAGAAAGCGCCCGCGGCGACGATCGTCGTCAATGGGGATCTTTCCCAGAAACGACAACATGGCCCTCATGCCCGTCATCGACAGGATCAACGGCAATCTGGCCCGCCTCGCGGATGGCCGGACCGTTCGTTATCTGAACATCAACACCAAACTCGCCGGCGACGATGGAAAGCTGTTCGAGGGCATGATGAATGCACAGGACAAGCTGCACCCTACCGTGAAGGCCTATCAGGTCTGGGCAGACGCGTTGAAGCCTGTCCTCACGGAGTTGCTGGGGCCTGCCTCCGCCTCGGACCATGCCCCGCCGCCCACCGGAGATCCCGGGGCATCGAAATGAAGCCGCTCCCGAACATCATCCGTAGCCGCACTCCGGCTCTGCTCGGCCTGCTCTTCCTTTCTGTTTCCGGAATTCACGCCGCCGACCTTCCGCATTTTCGCGCCGGGACCGGCGCGCAACAGCTCCTCGTTCACGGCAAGCCTTTCCTCATCCGCGGAGGCGAGCTCGGCAACTCTTCGGCCGGCATGTCCGCGCAGGCCGATGCCATACTGCCCGCGATGGCGCGGCTGCAACTCAACACGGTGCTGGTGCCGGTCGCGTGGGAACAGGTGGAACCGAAAGAAGGGGTTTTCGATTTCAGCATTCTCGACCACTGGGTCGACATCGCCCGCCGCGAGCATCTCCACCTGGTGCTGTTGTGGTTCGGAACCTGGAAAAATGCGTTCTCCGAGTACGCCCCGGACTGGGTGAAAGCCGACATGAAGCGCTTTCCACGGGCGCAGTCGGCACATGGCGCACCGCTCGAAATCCTCTCGACTTTCGGAACCGCGACACTCCGCGCCGACAGCCGCGCCTTTCGATCCCTGATGGCACATTTGCGTGAAAAGGATCAGGAGCAGCAAACGGTGCTGATGGTCCAGGTCGAGAACGAAATCGGATATCTCGGGCCCGGACGGGACCGCTCCCCGGAAGCCGACCGCGAGTTTGACGGCCCTGTTCCCCAGCAGCTCATTGCCGGACTGGCCGCCAGGCGGACGGAGCTCTCGCCGGAACTGGCGGCTCACTTCAATCCGCAAGGCCATGCTTGGCGCCAAGTGTTCGGCGAGGCTGCCAGCGAGGTCTTCATGGCCTGGCGCTACGCGATCTTCGTGAACTCGGTAGCCGAAGCCGGCAAACGCGAGTATCCGTTGCCCATGTATGTGAACGCGCAGCTCCCTTCGTTGATGGAGCGTCCGGGAGAGTATCCGAGTGGCGGGCCCCATCCGTATTATTTGGCGGTCTACCGCGCCATGGCGCCCGCCATCGATTTCTATGCTCCCGATATCTACTGGCCCGAATTCGAATATTGGGTGAAACGATATGAGATCCCCGGAAATCCGATTTTCATTCCGGAAGCCAAGATCGATAGCGCCCCCTGGAACGCGCTCTATGCCTACGGGGCTGCCAAAGCGATCGGCGTTTGCCCTTTCGGCATCGACAGTCTGCAGCCGCCGGCCAATCCCGGCGATTCCGAACCGCCGATCATGCAGGTGTACGCCGCCATCTCCAGCCTGGAGGACCTGCTCACCGTAGCCCAAGATGCCGGACGCACCCGCGGGCTGGTGCTCCATGCGAACAGCCCGCGCGCCACCCAGTCGGTAGCGCTGGGCGGATATCTGTTCGAGGCGTCGTTATCGCGTGCCTGGTCCACGGGCGCGCTTCTGACCAACGACGGAGGCATGCTGCTGATCGAGTCTCGACCGGATGAGTTCTTTGTGGTTGGCAGCGGCCTGACCGTGAAGATGAGCCGGGATCCCGATACGGATGCCAAGACTGGGCGGCATCGCGAGCATCGAAGAAGTTTCGCGAGCCGGCGCGGAGTGGGCCGTCTCCGCCAGGCTGAACGGAGACCAGAGCAATCAGGGCAGACAACTGACCATGGATCCACGCAAGATCCGAATCTATCGCGTCCTCTTGTACAGCGCCTAAACCGTGGCGCACGCACTCCTGCGTGCCGCGTCGAGTCTCACTCCACGCCCGGGCTTCAGCCTGTTCACACCCCATCCGTGGAGCGGCCTTTCAGGCTGCCATGACCCCATTCCTGGGGGCATTCTTCGCGGGGCCCTATTCTCCCGCGGAAGTCCGCCGCATTCCTCCGCTGGCTCCGCGCTTTTGACTTCCTCGCCTCTCCTAAGCGTCTTCCTCCGCCCCTCCGCGTCTCCGCGTCAAAATCACATCCTCCGGATCTGGAAACCGCCTCCCGGGGAGTGACACAAACAAAAAAATCTTTCACCTCCCATTTCCACCAATTTACAGACATCCACCCCCGAATCCCCGAAATCGCTCCTCTATCCTCAAAGCAGAAGGGAGCCTGTCCCATCCGGAGCTCCTTATGTCCACTCTGCGTCAAATCGAAGCGAACCGCCGCAACGCCCAAAAGTCCACCGGCCCCACCTCTGTCACAGGCAAGGCCGCCTCCTCCATGAATGCCCTCAAAACCGGCATCCACGCCAAATCCCTCGTCCTTCCCACCGAAGACCCAGCCGAGCTCGAGGAGCTCGTCGAGGACTCCTACCGCAGCTTCCATCCCACCACCCCCGATGCCCGCAGCCTGGTCGACGAGTTCATCTACTGCGAATGGAGCCTCCGCCGCCTTCGTGCCGCCGAAACCCAATCGTGGCAACACCAGGATCTCGACGCATTCCGCGGTCCCAATAAGTACCCCCTCGGATATTCCGCCACCGTACACTCGACCTCCTTCACCAGACTCCAGTACCGCATGGACGCCACCCGTCGCGCCCGCGAACGCGCCCTCCAGTCCCTCAAGCAGCTCCAGGCCGAAGCCGCCGCCACCCCCGCGCCCGACCCGCTCCCCGAACCGCCGAGCGCCCGGCCCCACCCTCCCTAACCCCCTCACCCCAAACCACTTTGCCCGTAATTGGCTTCGTTCTGCCAACCCCCTCCGCCGCCCCACCGGAGCCCCCGGTCATCGGCCCCCCTGACCTTCGTTACACCAGCCCCCGTTGTCTCAAGAGCCCGGAAGGTGCATACTCTATCTGGATCAGAACCTCAAATCCGCGTTTTTAGGCGTCTCGTATAGGGATTTAAGAGATTAGGGCTCGAAAAGTGTAATTTGGGGGTGTCAATGCGAAACATCCGATTCCACGTACTGATCGGTGTCTGCGCTGCGGCCAGCCTTATGGCGCAGACCGATCGCGGCGTCATCACCGGAACGGTGAAAGACGTGAGCGGGGCGGTCGTGCCCAGTGCGCAGGTCACCGCGATTCAGACCGGCACCAACGCCAACTTCAAGACCAAAACGACCACCTCGGGAGATTTCACCGTGCCGTCGCTGCCGGTGGGAACCTATCAGGTCCGGGTCGAAAACACAGGCTTCAAGACGTTTCTCGCCAACAAAGTAGTGGTGGCCGCCGGAGCCACCGTGCCGCTCGACGTGGTCATGGAATTGGGTACGACGCAACAGACGGTCGAGGTCGTAGCCAACGCGCAGATGTTGCAGACCGAGGCGGGCCGCGTGGCCACCGAGGTCTCCAGCCGGCTGGTGGACGAACTGCCGGTCGTAGTGAACGGCGCCGTGCGCAGCCCCTTCGATCTGTCGGCCAGCGCGGCGGAAGTGAACTCCACCGGCCAGTACCGTGTGGGCGGAGGCCGCGGCGGCGCTTATGGCATGACGCTCGACGGCACTTCCGTCACCACCGCCGGCCAGTTGGATTCCAACGGCGTCACCTGGACGCAGATCAACACCCCCTCCGTAGACGCGCTGACCGAATTCAGCGTGACCTCCGGCGGCTTCAAAGCCGATATGGGCCACGCCTCCGGCGGCTCCATGAGTTTCGTCTCCAAGTCCGGCACCAACGAGTTTCACGGCGACATCTACGAGTTCCTGCGCAACCAGGATCTGGACGCCAAAGGTTTCTACGGCGCCACCAAGCCGGTCTACAAGCAGAACGATTTCGGCGTTACGGCGGGCGGACCCGTGCTGGCTTCCCAAGCTCTACCACGGCAAGGACAAGACCTTCTTCTTCGTCTCCTACGAAGGTTTCCGCAACCGCATCGGCGCTACGCCTGACTCCCTACAGCGTTCCGCCGCACGGAGTTCTACACCGGCGACCTTCACAACTACGTGGATGCCAGCGGCAAGATGTACCAGGTCTACGATCCGGCCTCGCAGACGTACACCAACGGCGCCTACAGCCGGACTCCCGTTCCCCAACAACCAGATTCCCCAGTCGCGGATCGATCCGGTTGCCAAATCCATCATCAATTTCGTGCAGCCGATGCTCAAGCCGAACGTCGCGGGACTGGTTCCGGGCACTTCCGCCTACGTCCGCAACAACTACATTTCCGCCGGCAGCTCGCATATCGCCGAACAACAAGTTCAGCATCAAGGGCGACCAGGTGCTCACCTCGAAACAGAGGATCTCGTTCTTCTTCGAGCGCACCAGGGAGCAGGATCTGTACGGCCCCACCGGCGCTCCCGGCCTGCCCGCGCCTCTGTCCGGCAGCCCCGGGTACAACCGGTCGGACGTCTACCGCATCAGTCACGACTATACCATCACGCCGACCCTCGTCAACCGCTTCTACGCCGGCGGCAACAACTGGGAGCAGAACCACGGGTCGTTCGCCACCTACAGCGGGTCGCCTCAGGCTCAGGGACTTCAGACCGTCTCCACCGGCTGGAAAGACAAGGGGATTTGCATTCCGAACTATCCCGATTGCAACCTCGACTTTCCGCAGGTCAATTGGTCCAACAGCGAGTTCACCAACTGGGGCCAGCCCGCGCCCAACGGCTCCGACAACATCGTCGTGGAATTCCATGACGACATGACCAAGAGCATGGGCCACCACACCTTCAAGTGGGGCTACTACTACAACAACACCCACTACAACGGCTTCGGCTTGCAGAACATCTCCGGCAACGTGACCTTCCAGGCGTTGAACACCGGCGTCCCGCTGGTCACCAGCCAGGCCACCGGCGGCGGCAGTTCGTTTGCCTCCTTCCTGCTGGGGCAGGTGTCCGGCTATTCTCTCGACACGCCGCGATACCTCGCCACCATGTTCCGTACTCACCAGATGTATTTTCAGGACGACTGGCGCGTCACCTCCAAGCTCACCCTGAACCTCGGACTGCGCTTTGAGCTCAACCTGCCGCCCATGAGTAGGGGACGACCAGGCCAGCGATCTCAGCCCGAGCCTCGCCAATCCCGGCGCGGGCGGACTGCCCGGAGCGCTGATTTTCGCCGGCGACGGGTGCCGGAAGGACGAGGTCAGCACACCCTCGTGGATGGCTGGCACGATTTCGGTCCGCGCCTCGGCTTCGCCTACGCCTTGAACAGCAAGACCGCGATTCGTGGAGCCGCCTCGCGCAGCTTCGGACCCATCACCTACGTGGGCAGCTCGTCCCACAACCTCGGAATCATCCAGCGCATCACCGTCAACGACCAGAGCCAGGGACTGAGCCCGCTTTGGACGTTGCAGAATGGCGCGCCGGCATGGTCCCAGGTGCCCAATATCAATCCTTCGGTGGGCAACGGCTCCAACGTTCCGTATTACAACGGCAAGGCCGCCAGCACGCCATCGGGCGAGATGACTTACGCGTTCAACATCGAACGCCAGCTTACCGAGCAACTCGGCGGTGGAAGTCGGCTACCTGGGTACGCTGGCGGCCCACATCCAGTCGACGCTGCTCGCCTACAACGAAATCTACTATCCCAACCTGCCCGCAAACCTCAGCCCGTTCACCGCGGCGGGCCGCACCCTGCTGAACTCGCAGGTCGGCTCGGCGGCCGCCAACGCGGCGGGAATTACGCCGCCCTGGTCCGGATTCAACCAAGCTGTGGGGCACCGGGGCGACCGTAGCGCAATCGCTCCGCCCGTTCCCGCAGTATTCCACCGTGGATACCATCAACGGCCAGGGCGACCGCATCGGCCACTCCACCTATCACTCCATGCAGGTGAAGTTCTCCCACCGGTATTCCTCGGGCCTCACCGTGCAGGCGTCGTACGTGCTTTCGAAGTTGCTCACCGACGCGGATAGCGGCAGCGGCACTCCCGAAGACCAATACAACCGCCGCCTGGAAAAGTCGATTGCCTCTTACGACCAGACCCACGTGGTCAAGCTGAACTACGTGTACGAGCTGCCCTTTGGAAAGGGAAAGCGTTTCCTGAGCGGCAAGAGCGTGCGCTTCCGCCATCCTTGGCGGCTGGCGCGTTCGCCGGAATTCAGAACTACTCCAGCGGTACGCCCATCGGTCTCGGAACCACCGTCAGCTTCCCCATCTTCAACGGAGGAAATCGTCCTACCGTGAGCACTTACGATGGCTGGGGCGGCACTTACTCGGGAAAATTCGATCCCGGGGCAGACAGCTTCTTCCAGCCGGCTTCCTGGTTTGGCACGCAACCTACTAACTCGCTTGGCACCGCCACGCGCTACAACCCGAAGATTCGCTACTTTCCGGGCTACAGCGAAAGCCTCTCCCTCTCGAGAAGCATCACGCTCAAGGAGCAAAAGCACCTGGACTTCCGATGGGAGACCTTCAACCTGCTGAACCGGACCCAGTTCGGCGCGTTGAGCGGCGGCACCACCCTGCAAAACGCCAACTTCGGTAACTGGCGCAGCCAGTCGAACTCCGGACGCCGCATGCAGGTCTCGATGAAACTCTACTGGTGATTCCCTGTGTGGGCGGGGCAACCCCCGCCCGCACGCTACCAAAGCAACAACGAGAAAACTATGACGAAGAATAACTTCAATCCAACTGTATTGGCTGGCAGCGCCGCTCACGGACGGCGTTCCTTTTTTAAGAAAGCCGCCGGGGCGCTGGCCGCCGGATTCCTGGTGGACGAAACGCTGGAAGCGCTTCCGCAAAACACCAACACCAATTCCAAACCGTCCGATCTGAAGATCACCGACATGCGGGTGATGGTGATGCGGGGAGTGCCGATGACGTCCCCCATCATCCGCATCGATACCAACCAGGGCATCTACGGCCTGGGCGAAGTGCGCGATGGCGCCAGCAAGAATTACGCGCTCGAGTTAAAGAGCCAGATCCTCAGTGAGAACCCCTGCAACGTGGACCGGCTGTTCCGCAAGATCAAGCAGTTCGGCGGTCACGCGCGCCAGGGCGGCGGCGTCAGCGGCGTGGAAGTGGCGCTCTGGGACCTGGCAGGCAAGGCCTACAACGTTCCCATTTACCAGATGCTCGGCGGCAAGTTCCGCGACAAGATCCGCATCTACTGCGATACCACCGAATCGCGCGATCCCAAAGTGTTCGGCGAGCGCCTGAAAGAGCGCAAGGCGCAAGGCTTCACCTGGATGAAGATGGACCTCGGGATCAACCTGGTGACCGGAACACCGGGAACGGTCACGCGGGCCGAAGGCATTCAGCAGCAGTACGGCGGCCTGCCCATGGAGCACATGTTCATGGCGACCGAGATCACCGAAAAAGGCCTGGCCATGATGGCCGACTACGTCGCCGCGGTCCGCGAAGTGGTGGGCATGGACATTCCCATCTCCGCCGATCATTTCGGCCCCTTGAGCGTCAACAGTTGCATCCGCCTGGGCAAGGCGCTGACCAAGTACAACCTCTCATGGCTCGAGGACATGATCCCCTGGCAGGAAACCGAGCTGCTCAAGAAGATCTCCGACGCGGTGGACATCCCCATCCTCACCGGTGAGGACATTTACCTGAAGGAGCCGTTCGAAGTTCTCTGCCGCAACCACGCGGTGGATATCATTCACCCCGACCCGCTAACTTCCGGCGGCATTCTCGAAACCAAGAAGATCGGCGACATGGCGCAGTCGTACGGCGTTCCCATGGCGGTGCACTGCGCGCACACGCCCATCGGAGCGCTGGCCTGCGTGCACGCCGCCGCCGCGACGGAGAACTTCCTGGTGCTGGAGAATCACGCCGTGGACGTGCCCTACTGGAGCGACCTGGTGGACGGCATCGAAAAGCCCATCGTCAACAAAGGCTTCATCACCGTCCCCGACAAGCCCGGCCTCGGCATCACCCTGAACGAAGCCGCCTGCAAACAGCACCTGGCCGAACCCGGATGGTTCGAGCCCACCGACCAGTGGAACAGCACCGGCCGCACCAACGATCGCCTCTGGAGCTAACATGGGTTCATGTTCGATCCGCATGCCTACGGTGACGAAATCGCCGGCATTCTGGCGCTGGATGGAAACGGCGAGCGGCTCATGCCGCTCGCCGGCGGAACGTGCAGTTCCCCGCAGGCACGCGAACTTGTTGAAGGCGTCGCGCCTGCCGCCGAAGTTGCTCGCCGGGCTGTATCTTTACTTCTCCTGCTGGGACGAGGCGCACGGGGTGGCGCAGGATCTCGAAACTCCGGAAGGGAAGTTACTGGCATGCCATCGTGCATCGCCAGGAACCCGACGCGGGCAACTCGGGGTACTGGTTCCGGCAGGTGGGCACGGCACCCGATCTTTCCCGCCTTGCGTACGCGTGCGGCGGAGATCGGAGTCGAATTTGGCAATCGCTGGGACCCGCTGAAGTTCATCGACTACTGCGAAGAGGCGCGAAAGTGTCCGGGGTCGCCGGAGGAACAGAAGGCGCTCGAAGTGCAGCGCGCCGAGTGGCAGTTGCTCTTCGATTGGTGCGCCAAATAAGCGGTGATCCCCTTCACTTCAACAGCGGCGTCAGCGTCTTCATGACCAGCGCTTCCACTTTGCGCGCGCCCGCCGCGTTGGGATGTATGCCGTCGCGCTGCATGAATTCGTCGTGCGCGCCCACGCCTTCCAGCAGGAACGGGATGAGCGTCACTTTGTATTTCGCGGCGAGATCCTTGTACACCGCTTCGAACTTCTGGATGAACTCAGGGCCGTAATTCGGCGGCAGCGACATTCCGGCCAGGACGACGCGCGCGCCCGCGCGCCTGGAACGCCTCGATCATCTGCGCCAGGTTGGCTTGCGTGATGGAAAGCGGGATGCCGCGCAGGCCATCGTTGCCGCCGAGTTCGAGAAGGACGATGGCCGGTTTCTCGGCGAGCGCCATGGGGACGCGGGCGAGGCCGTCCTGCGTGGTGTCGCCGCTCACGCCGAGATTGAGCCACGCGGTAGGGAAGTCCGCGGCGGTCCAGGTCCTGCTGGAGCAGGTCGGGAAAACTCTGGCCGGCATCGAGACCGAAGCCGGCGGTGATGCTGTCGCCGAAGCAGACGATGGCGGGACGCGCGTCGGCGGCAGCCGTTGGCGGCGGCGGCGGCGCCGCGGCCGGCCGCCGAAGCGGGATTTGGCGCGGGCGTTTCCTGCTTCCCGCACCCGCACAAGAGGACGACATGACGCGATCAAAGAGATTCTGAGCATCTGAATGCCATAATAAAGGCTTGATCCAGGTTCGTGCGCTCACCAAGTCCATTGACACCGGCACTCACCGTGTGGAAATCCTCAAAGGCATCGATCTCACAATCCCGCGCGGCCAGTTTGCCGCCATCATGGGGCCGTCGGGCAGCGGGAAGAGCACGCTGCTCGGCCTGCTGGCCGGGCTCGACACGCCCACCAGCGGGCAGGTGATCCTGGACGGCGAGGACATCACCAATCTGGGCGAGGACGATATGGCGCTGCTGCGCGGGCGCAAGATCGGATTCGTCTTCCAGTCCTATCACCTGATTTCCACGTTGACGGCCGAGGAGAACGTGCTGCTGCCCATGGAACTGGCGGGGGCCGAAGCCGGCGGGCGCGAGCGCGCGCGCGAACTGCTGGATCGCGTGGGGCTGGGCGGGCGCAGCGATCACTATCCCGTGCAGCTTTCCGGCGGCGAACAACAGCGCGTGGCGCTGGCGCGCGCCTTTGCGCTGCGTCCGCCCATCCTGCTGGCCGACGAACCCACCGGCAACCTGGACAGCGCAACCGGAAGCGCCGTGCTGGAACTGCTGCTGGCGCTGAATCGCGAACAGGGCACCACCATGGTGCTGGTGACGCACGAGCAATCGCTGGCCGAGAGCGCGGACCGCCGCATCGTGCTGCGCGACGGCCTCGTGGTCAGCCAATGACACCGAAGCCGAAGCTCTCCTGGCGCGCGGCCATGCGCATCGCCTGGCGCGAGATGCGCGCCTCGCGCGCGAAATTTCTCTTCGTAGTGCTGTCGGTCGCCATCGGCGTGGGCTCGCTCACCGGAGTCCGCGGCTTCAGCAGTTCCTTCCGCCACATGCTGTTGGGCGAGGCGCGCACCCTGATGGCGGGCGATCTGACGGCGCGCGTATTCGCGCTGCCCACCCCGGAACAGGAGGCGGCGCTCCGTGGTCTGGAAGCGCGCGGCGTGCGGCGCACCTGGATCACGGAGACCGTGACCATGGCAGTCATCCGCCTCCACGCCGGACCCGCTGCTGATTTCGGTGAAGGCGGTGGACCCCGCCGCGTATCCTTATTACGGCGTGGTCAAGCTGAATCCGCCGCGTCCCCTGCGCGAGGCGCTCGATGCGCAGTCCGTGGTGGTGTCCGACGATCTCCTGGTGCGGCTCAACGTGCGCACCGGCGACATGCTGCACATCGGCGGCCAGGATTTCCGCATCGCCGGCGTCATGGTGTCGGAACCGGACCGCATGACGGGCAGCCTGAACGTGGGGCCGCGGGTGATGATCACGCGCGAAGGGTTGGACCGCACGGGGCTGATCACGCCGGGCAGCCGCGCGGCGGAGCGCTACCTGTTCGCGCTGCCGGCGAAGGGCGGGCCGGACGTGGCGCAGGCGCGCGCCGTATTGAAGCAGGCGTTTCCGGAAGCCACCATCGCGGACTACCGCGAGACGCACCCCATCATCACGCGGGGCCTGGATCGCTCCACCACGTTCCTCAGCCTGATCGGGCTGATCGCCCTCGTGATCGGCGCCATGGGCGTGGCCAGCGCCATGCACGGGCACTTGCAGCAGAAGCTGGATTCCATCGCGGTGATGAAGTGCATGGGCGCGCGGTCGGCGCAGGTGATCCGCATCTACACGGCGCAGACGCTGATGCTCGGGCTTGGGCGGCGGAGTGATCGGCGTGGCCTTCGGCGTCGCCGTGGCAGCGGCGTTTCCCGGCCTGATCGCGAAGTATTTTTCGATGGACGTTTCGGCGTACTGGGACGCGTGGCCGGCGGTGCAGGGCATCGCGGTGGCATGCCTGGTGACGCTGCTGTTCACCGCTGCCTCCGTTGCTGGGGATTCGCGACATTCGTCCGGCGCTGATCTTCCGGCGCGATGTGGAGGCGAAGGGCGGTCCGCGGCGGCGCGGGACTGCGCACCGGCGTACCTGGTGCGCGCGGCGATCCTGTTGGGTACCGGCGTGGTGGCCGGGACGCTGACCGAAGGCGGTTTCTCCGATGCGCTGCGCACCGGCGGATTCTTCGCGCTCGCGCTGGCCATCGGGCTGGCGCTGCTTTCGCTCGCCGGATGGGCCATGCTGCGCGGATTCCGCTGGTTCCTGCGGCGGGCCGGCGCGCGGCTGCCCGGCGTCGTGCGGCACGGCATGGCGAATCTGTACCGGCCGGGCAATCAGGCGCAGGCGGCGGTGGTGGCGCTCGGCGTCGGAGTGATGTTCACGCTGACCGTGTTCCTGGTGCAGAACGCGCTGGTGGAACCAGATTCGCGGCTCTGCGCCGCCGGGCATGCCCAACGTGTTCCTGCTCGATATCCCGGCCAATCAGCGGGTCGCGCTCAGCGACTTCATCCGGCAGCAACCCGGCGTGAAGGAGGCGCCCGACGTGGCGTTCGCGGTGGCGGCGCGCATCACGGCGATCGACGGGAAGCCCATCGAGAACCTGCCGCTGCGCGATTTCAACCGGCGCTTCCTGCGTACGCGCTCGGTGACGTCGATGGATGCCATGCCGGCCGATACCGTCATCTTGAACGGCGCGTGGTGGAAGCCCGGCGATCGCGATCCGCAGATTTGCGTCGAGCGAAGAGGCGGCCAAAATTCTCAACCTCAAGCCGGGCACGCTGGTGGATTGGAACATCTGGAACCACAATCTGCGCACGCGCGTGGCGTGCATCGAGCGTACCGAATCCATCCGCATGACGGGGCGCTTCGAGTTCATCTTCAATCCGGGACAACTCGAGAATCTCCCGGCGGTGTACTACGGCAGCGCGCGCGTGCGGCCGGCGGACGTGGCGGCGATGCAGCGCGTGGTGTACAAGAAATTCCCCACGGTCACGGTGGTCAATGTGGCGGACGTGATGCAGATTGTGGAAGACGTGGTGCAGCGCATCGCGTCGGTGATCCGCTTCATTTCCGGGTTCACGATTCTGGCCGGGGCGGTGATGGTGGCGTCGAGCGTGGCGGGCACGCGCTTCCGGCGCATGCGCGAAGTGGTGACCCTGAAGACGCTGGGCGCCACGCGGCGGCGCATCGCGTGGATCTTCTCGGTGGAGTTTCTGGCGTTGGGAACGGTGGCGGGATTGATGGGCAGCCTGCTGGCCGCGGGCTTCGCGGCGCTGGTGCTGAAACGCCTGCTGCAGATCGATTTCCACCCGGCGCTCGTGACGCACGCGCTCGCGGTGGGCATCGCCGCGCTGGTGGCGACGGTGGCCGGATGGGCGGCGAGTTTCCGCATTCTGGGCAGGAAACCGCTGGAGATTCTGCGCGACGAATAGGTCGGCTCTGTCTGCTACCATAGCTAAAACGGAGCACTCATGAAACTGTCTCGCACACTTGCTCGCTACCGCTGTATCTATCGGTCTCACGTCGGCTTTTGCGCCCGCCGATGATAAGAGTGTCAACCCCAAAATCCAGGAAATGATGGGCCAGGTCTCGGAGGCGCGCATCAAAGCCATCCTGGAGAAACTGGAGAGTTTCGGCACGCGCAATACCATGTCGAACCCGGACGACCCGGCGCGCGGCGTGGGCGCGGCGCGTACGTGGATTCTGAACGAGATGACGAGCTACAGCCCGAAACTGCAGGTGCGCTTCGAGAAGTTCCGCGTGAAAAAACAGGGGCAGCGGATTTTCAAGGACGTCGATCTGTACAACGTGGTGGCCTACCTGCCGGGGAAGAAGATGCCGGAGACGGTGGTGATGGTGAGCGGCGCACTACGATTCGCTGAATCTGGGCACTCGTCCGGCGGGCGCGGCGGCGGGTCCGGGCACGGATGCGGCCGGCGGCGCTGGCGCCGGAGCGGGCGCTCCGGGAAACACGACGGCCAACATGACGCTGGCGGATTTCGAGAAGAACGCGGAACTGCCCGCGCCCGGCGTTTGCGACGACGGCAGCGGCACCGCCGCGGTGATGGAACTGGCGCGCGTGATGAGCCAGTACGAATTCGACAAGACGATCGCCTTCGTCACCTTCGCCGGAGAAGAGCAGGGCCTGATCGGCAGCTCGCTGCAGGCCGTGAAGGCGAAGAAAGAGAACCAGGTGATTGAGGCGGTGCTGAACAACGACATCATCGGTACCGATGTGGCCGGCAACGGGCGCATGGGCAACGGAACCGTGAACGTCTATAGCGACGAGACGATGGATTCCGTCTCCCAGCAACTGTCGCGCTACGTGCGCGAGGTCGGCGAGCGCTACCTGCCATCCATGAAGATCAACACGATGTTCATGGGAGACCGCCTGGGCCGCGGCGGCGATCACACTCCCTTCCAATGGGAGGGCTTCGCGGCGGTGCGGATTTCCACACCGAACGAGATCTACGCCAACCAGCATCGCGCCACGGACCTGCTGGCCAACATGTCGGTGCCGTACACCGCGAAGGTGGCGAAAGTGAACCTGGTGGCGGCGGCGAGCCTGGCGCTCGCGCCGAAGCCGCCCATCGTGATGCCGGAACCGCGCGCGGGTGGCGGACGGCAGGGCGGCGGCAGCTCCGCGGCGCGGCGGCGGTGCACCCGGCGCCGGCGGCGGACGCCGTCCCACGCCGATGATCGCGCGCGGCGGCGGCTACGACGCGGTGCTGCGCTGGCGCGCGGCGGGTCCGGAGGACGACATCAAAGGCTACGCGATCGTGATGCGTCAGACCACGTCGCCGTATTGGGAGCAGGAAATCTACGTCGGCAAGGTGAATACGTACACGCTGAAGGATGTCTCGATCGACGACGCGAAGTTCGGCGTGAAGGCGATCGGCGTCAATGGCGGGGAGAGCCTGGTGACGTCGTACGCCTATCCGCCGCGGCAAAAGGTGGAAATCGAAACTGTGCAGTAGTTCGCGTCAGAGCAGAGTCCTTACGCCGCTTCTTCGGCAAGCTTGAGCAGCGCGTCGCCGGTGAGGTCCATCGATCACGTGGCCATTGGCCTCGGCGGCTCCCAGGCCGCGATAGAAGGCGAATGCCGGTTCGTTCCAGTCCAGCACGCCCCACGCCATGCCGGCCCAACCGCGTTGCAGCGTGAGGCTCGCCAGGTGCGCCATCATCGCCCGCCCGACTCCGGCCCCGCGTGCGCCCGGTTGCACGTAGAGATCTTCCAGGTAGAGCCAGGGACGGCCGCCAAAACTGCCGAAGTGCGGGAAGAAGATGGCGTAGCTGACGGCGTTGCCATCCAGCAAGCCCAGCAGCACCTCAATGCACGCGCGTTCGCCGAATGCGTGCTCGGCGAGCAGCGATTCGTCGATGCGCACGCAATCCAGTTTGCCTTCGTAGGCGGCCAGTTCGCGCAGCAGTGACAGCACGGTTGGAATGTCCTCGGCGTCGCGGCGCGGACTGCAACTTTACTCATATTTACCTTGATATACCATGCGGCGAGCCCGGATCCCGCGAGGCCCATGATATGATTTCATCCATGAAACGCAGGGGTTTCGTTAAGACATTGATCGCGCTGCCCGCAGCGCCCGCGCTGGCTGCGCCACAGCAGGCCGCAAATCCGCCGGCGCCTGCCGCGCAACCGCCCGCCGGCGACGCGGCGGTGGTCCGGCCGACGGGCGGGGAACATTCCCAAGTTCGAACTGACCCAGACGGAGGTTGTCGGGGAGCCCACGCAACGCTTCTTCACGCCTGCGCAATTCGCCGCGCTGCGCAAGTTGAGCGACGTTCTGATGCCGCCGATGCGCGGATTTCCAGGAGCGCTCGAATGCGGCGCGCCGGAGTTTCTGGATTTCCTGATCGGCGCTTCGCCCGCCGACAGAAAAACGCTCTACCGCAACGGTCTGGACCGCTGAACGCGCGCGCCAAGAGCCAGTTCAACAAATCGTTCGCGGAGTTGGACGCGACCCAGGCCGATGCCGTGATCCGCCCGCTGCTGGCCCCGTGCCGTGGGCTTACGATCTGCCGAAGGATCCGGCCATGCATTTCATGGCCGAGGCGCATCGCGATATCCGCACCGCCACGCAGAACTCGCGCGAGTGGGCCGCGGCCGGCGCCAATTCCGGACGCCGCAGCGGCTTTGGCGGCGGCGGCTCTTACCTGAATCCGATCGATCCCATTTACAAAGGCTGAACCCATGCCAGCGAAAGAATACGACGTTCTGATCGTCGGCTCCGGCCACTCCGGCGGCATGGCGGCCAACATCCTGACCAAGCAGGGTGTCAACTGCCTGATGCTCAATGCCGGCCCCGAATCCGATTTCGAGCACAACCGCGTCACCAAAGCGGTCTACGATCTGCCCTACCGCGGCTTCGGCAAGCCGGGCCGCCTGCCGCACGTCTACCAGGCCAACGAGTTCAACGCCAACCAGTGGGTGGACGAAACCGAGAACCCTTACACGCACGATCCGGCGAATCTGTATAACTGGGTGCGCGTGCGCCTGGTGGGCGGCCGATCGCTGTTCTGGGCGCGCCAATCGTTCCGCCTCAGCGATTTCGAATTCAAGGCGGGCGATCTGGAAGGCACCGGCCAGAACTGGCCGATCAGCCTGGCCGACCTGGATCCGTACTATTCGCGTGTGGAAGAAATCTTCCGCGTCTCCGGGCGCAAGGAAGGCTGGCCGGAGTTCCCGGACGGCAACTTCGTCGAGCCCAACTACGGTCCGGACAGCGAGACCATCAAGCGCCTCGCCGCGCTGGGCAAAGAGCGCGGCATGAAGTTTTCGAAGATGCGTTCCTCGGGCGGGCAGAACGGGCTGGCCAGTTCGGTGAACCTTCTGCTGCCGGACGCGATGGCGACCGGCAAACTGGAGATGGTCTCGAACGCGATCGTGCGCGAGATCACCACCGACAAGAAGACCGGCCTCGCCAACGGGGCGCATTTCGTGGATCGCCATTCGCGACACGAACGTCACGTCAAGGCGCGCGCGGTGGTGCTCGCGGCGGGAACGCTGGAGAGCACGCGGCTGCTGCTGAATTCCGGAATCGCCAACTCCAGCGGCGTGCTGGGGCACTATCTTCACGATCAGATTTACGGCATCCAGGTGGTCTCCTCGGTGCCCGAAGCGCGCGACGGCAAGCGCCCGCAGGGATTGATGGGCGGCAGCGCGTTCATCCCGCGCTTCCGCAATCTCAAGAAGGAAGAGAAGCGCGACTTCATCAAGGGCTACTGCGTGATCATCAGCAGCGGCGGGGGCGCCGCGCCCAACCTGTTCGCCGAGTACGGCGAAGCGCTGCAGAAGAAGGTGGATCACTATGCCGGCTCGTGCGTCTCCGGCAGCATTTTCGGCGAGCGTCCGGCGCGCTTCGAAAACCACGTGCGGATCAATAAGAACGTGTCCGACGCGTGGGGGATTCCGGCGCTGCACATCGAAGTGAAGGACGGCGACAACGAACGCAACATGGCGAAGGACGCCGCCAACACGATCGAGGAGTTGTTCCACGCCGCCGGCTAGGACATCATTTCGAAGACTCCGAATTTCTACCCGCCGGGATACAGCATTCACGAAGTGGGCACCTGCCGCATGGGCGACAACCCCAAGACCAGCGTGCTGAACAAGTACAGCCAGAGCCACGACATCAAGAATCTGTTCGTGGTGGATGGCTCCAGCTTCGTGACGTGCGGGTGGCAGAATCCGACGATGACGATTCTGGCGCTCTCGATGCGCGCCTCCGAGTATCTGGCCGACCAGATGAAGAAGCGCAATATCTGAAGCCTGTCAGCTTGCAATCCGTCTCACGTAGTGATACAAACGCGATCAATGTCTATCCAACGTCAGAACTCAGGATCCATCGGCGCCGCGGGCCTGCTCGGCCTGGCCAGTCCGCGAGAACAAAGAGCACAGGAACAGGTGGCTCGCGCCACGCGCGCCATGCCCATCCCGAAGATCAAGGATGTCAGCGTAATTGAATGCCAGCCCGCCGGCGTGCGGCTCACGGTGGTCAAGATCACCACCGACCAGGACGGACTTTACGGCTACGGCTGCGCCACCTTCACGCAGCGCGCCGATCTGGTCAAGCCGGCGGTCGAACGATACCTCAAGCCGTTCCTGCTCGGCAAGACGACAGACCGGATCGAAGACATCTGGCAGTCCTGCTACGACAGCTCGTATTGGAAGAACGGTCCGGTCCTCAACAACGCGATCAGCGGTGTGGATCAGGCGCTCTGGGACATCAAGGGCCG
>CAWDWK010000054.1:0-26731 GCA_963805775.1 uncultured Solibacteraceae bacterium
TGATCGGCATCGGCTGGACCCTGAAGGACGGTTATCCGCACGAAATGCGTGCCGCGGATTACGACGATTGGTGCACCGAGACGCGGTCCATCGACGGCCGCCCGTGCCACGGCTTAAACGGCGACATCCTGGTGTGGAATCACGTCACCCGGCGGCGCCACGAATTGAGTTCCATGGGGATCCGCGTCAACGCCGAAACGCTGCAACAGCAGCTCAGGCTGACGGACCAGATAGATTTCCTGCGCTACCCATATCACCAGGCGATCCTGCGCCACGAACTGCCCCTTTCCATCGGCGGCGGGATCGGGCAATCCCGCACCTTAATGCTCCTCCTGCGCAAGGCCCATCTCGGGGAAGTGACGGTCAGCGTATGGCCGAAAATCCTCAAGGAGATCTGCGCCAACAAGAACATTCACGTTCTGGAATAGCCAGCCCCTTTCGGTACACTACGAAGAGTGCTTACCGAAACCAGGGAGGAGACAAAGACCGCATTCCGCGTGCTGGCCGCGATCAGCTTTTGCCATCTGTTGAACGACATGATGCAATCGGTGATCCCGGCCGTGTATCCCTTACTCAAGCAGTCCTACCACCTGGACTTCGGCCAGATCGGCCTGATCACGCTGACCTCGCAACTCACCGCGTCGCTCTTGCAGCCGCTGGTGGGGCTCTACACCGATCGCCGCGCCGACGCCGTACTCGCTGCCGGCCGGCATGACCTTCACCCTGGTCGGGCTGATTCTGATCGCATCGGCGCCCACCTTCCTCATGGTTCTGTTCGGCGGTGGCGATGGTCGGCATGGGCTCGGCGGTGTTCCATCCGGAATCGTCGCGCGTGGCGCGCATGGCTTCCGGCGGGCAGCATGGACTGGCGCAATCGCTCTTCCAGGTGGGCGGCAATGCCGGATCGTCGATGGGTCCCTTGCTGGCCGCCTTCATCGTGCTTCCGGCCGGGCAGCGCAGCATCGCGTGGTTTTCCGCCGCCGCGCTGCTCGCCATCGTGGTGCTGATGCGCGTGGGTGCATGGTACAAACGCCATCCGAGCATGACGCCGAAATCGCGCGCCACGCGCTCTACCGAAACGCACCTGCCGCGGCGCACGGTCGCCGCGGCGATGGCGATTCTGATCGCGCTCATCTTCTCCAAGTATTTTTATTTGGCCAGCCTCGTCAGCTACTACACGTTCTACCTGATCGCCCGGTTTCACGTCTCGGTGCAGGCCGCCCAGGTGCACCTGTTCGTGTTTCTCGGCGCGGTCGCGCTGGGCACCGTCGTGGGCGGTCCCGTGGGCGATCGCATCGGCCGCAAATACGTGATCTGGTGCTCCATCCTCGGCGTGCTGCCGTTCACCCTGGCCCTGCCGTATGCCAACCTGTTCTGGACGGACATCCTGACCGTGATCATCGGCCTGGTGCTGGCGTCGGCCTTCTCCGCGATTCTGGTCTACGCGCAGGATCTGCTCCCCGGCCGGGTGGGAATGGTCTCCGGCCTGTTCTTCGGTCTGGCCTTTGGCATGGGCGGCGTCGGCGCGGCCCTGCTGGGCAAACTGGCGGACGCCAGGGGAATCGAGTTCGTGTACCGCGTCTGCGCATTCCTCCCGGCCATCGGACTGCTGACCGCTTTCCTGCCCTCCTTGGGACAGAAGCGCGTGCCACAGAGCCGCTAACCTCAGCTTCTCGCCGGCCAGATCGCCGCAAGCAGCACGCCCGCCAGTGTGACCAGCGAAAGTATCGTCACCCCGCGCATGCCGGACGGACGGTACCGCATCTCGATGCGATGCGGTCCGCGCGGCACTGCCACCCCGCGGAGCGCGTTATCGGCGCGCAGTATATCCACCGGTTTGCCGTCGAGCGTGGCCTGCCATCCGGGATACCAGTTGTCGGAGAGCACCAGCACTCCGGCGCAGGCAGCCGTGGCATCCAAACGCAGGTGCTGCTCGTCAATCGCGGTGAAAACGACACCCGCGCCTTCGGTGCAGGATTGCGTCGCGACCGGACGGTCAAGTACGACAGTGGTGCGCAGGTCGGTCGCAGGTTCGAGGACCATCCGGACTGCCTCCTCCTCCGACTGTGCCACCTTCACCTGGTGCGCCACCCACGCGCGGGGCAGGGCAGTCGGCCGTTCCCACACCTTCCAGCCCTCGTAATCGGCATAGACCTCGGCGCCCGCATCCGCGGGCTTTTTCCCGCCAATCCAGTAGCGCACGCTATAGATGTCGGGGAAGCGACTGTTCCATGGTCCCAGGCGCCAACTGGCTTCGGGCGCGCTGGGCAGGAAGCCCGCCAGCGAAGGAATGCCGTACCAGTCGCCGAAGTTAAAGACCAGATCCTCGTAGACATAGGAGACGCGGTCGCTGCCCACACGGGACTTGAGAAACTCGCCAAGCCTCCCCGTCGTTTCATAGAGACGCGGCCGGGCCAGCGATGCTTTGTCGTCCACGTGCACGTAGTCGAAACCCGTAGTGTTGCCGATCTCGATCAGCGTGAGCGCGAGCACTCCGCACACCAGCATCGCGGGCCGCAAGCGCTTCGCCTCCCAGGCCGCAAAGAGCACCGAGAGCAACACCGTGACGACGGCGATCATGCCGGCGCGTCCGGCGCCGTGCGACACGTTGCGCAGCATGGCCGGCGGATAAAGTGCCAGCAGGAACAGGAAGGCCGAGCCCAGCGCCAGACCGATGCGCAGGCGGCGCAGGCCGGGCACTGCGTACGCCAGCAAGGCGTCAATACCGAACGCCGCCAGCGCCGCCACTGCGATATCCGCGATGGCCATCGCCATAATCGGCGCGCGCGCTTTTTCGAGTCCGGGCAGCAGGGCATACAGCACGCCGTGAAACACGTTGAAACGTGCGAACGAGAACAGCGTCGCGCCCAGGGCGAGCGCGGCGAGAGGGCCCGCGGCCTTCCGGCGCGGCACCGCGAGCAGCGCGGCCGCGGCCAGAGCCAGAGGAATCACACCCACCTTGGGGTCGATGATAGTCGCGCTCGTGCCCGGCACCACCAGGAAGATCAGGTCCGCGGGACTCCATCCCAGGTTCTCGTGAACGGGGTAGGGCACTGGGGAACGCCAGTCTACCGGATGGTCGGCGTTCACCCAGCGCAGCGAGTAGCGGCCGTATTCCACCACGGGCAGAAGCTGCACTGTGGCGCCGCACCCCGCCACAGCGAACACGATGACGGTGCGCAGCGCGACCGAGTTCCAGCGGATCTGGCCGCGAACCAGCGCAGCGATACCAAGCGCCACGATCGCGAGCGACGCAAAGACCGGCACGGCGTGATGGCCGGAAAGCACCGAAAGCGCCAGAAATCCGCCGGCCAGGATCGCGCCCGCAATCGGACGCTCCCCGCGCAAGCTTCGCAGATAAAACAGAAAGACCAGCGGCAGCCAGATCGCCCCCGCCGCGATCTGCGGCCAGTTGGTAGTCCCCACGAAACCCGCCGCCGCGAAAAACACCGCGCCGATGGTGCTGCCTGCACGGCTGGCCTCGAGCGAGCGGAGGAAGGCATACGCGAACCATCCGGCCAGGATGTGCAGCAGCACGAACCACCAATGGATCCATTCCAACCGGAGGTGTCCGGCTGCATCCAGCGGCGTAGCCAGCAAGATCCAGGTGAAAGGACTGAATACACCGGGCTGCAACTGGCCGGCCAGAGGTTGGCCGCCGCCAATGTACGGGTCCCAGAGCAGCGGCGCCATGCCTCTGTGCAGCGCGCCTGCCTGCACCTGAAGCCACGGCAGCACCTGGTGACCGATATCCGGCGCCTCAATAAAAGTGTATTGCGACGTGAGCGCGATCTTCCAGAACACCACCACGACGCAGGCCGCAACTACCGTGAGCGCGGCCGCATCCCGCCGGCCGAAAGGGAGCGACATCGAGTCCGCAGGGTAGCATGGCATCACCGGCGATCACAATCGGCCGCGACCGTGAAATTTATAACCGGAGTTGCACGTCCTTCATCGAGTGTGATAGTTTTTGTTCCACCTTCAGATGCAGTAGAGGGAACTGTTCTGCGTAGAGGAGGGCTTTCAATGTTGCTTGCCCCCGTTATCTGGATTTTAACGGCAATCATCGCGTATTTTTTCGCCGCCAAGACCTGGTGGTTTCCCCCACCGATCAACGCTCACGGCATCGCTTACGACGAGCAGTTCATGCGTACCCTGATGGTCACGGGCGTCATTTTTGTAGTGGCTCAGTTTGCCCTCGGATGGGTCATCTTTAAGTTCCGCAACGATGGCGGCCGTGCCAGCTACAACCACGGAAATAACCGGCTGGAAACCATTTGGACCAGCGCCACCGCGCTGCTCTTCCTGGGGCTGGTGCTCATGGGAACCAAGATCTGGGCCGGCGTACACTTCGATGCGCCGCCTGCCGACGCCATTCCGATTGAAGTGCTCGGTAAACAGTTCGCGTGGAGCTTCCGTTACCCGGGGCCCGACGGCAAGTTCGGCCATACCGATCTCAAGTTCGTCAACGATTCCGCCGGCAACCCCTTCGGCCTCGACGACAAGGACCCCGCGAGCAAAGACGACATCGTCAGCGCTTCGCTGAAGGTTCCCGCCGGCAAGCCGATCAAGTTGATCCTGCATTCGCGCGACGTGATCCACAACTTCTTCGTACGCGAACTGCGCATGAAGCAGGATATCGTCCCTGGGATGGAGATTCCCCTGAGCTTTACAGCCGACACGATCGGCACCTACGAAGTTCCCTGCTCCGAACTCTGCGGGTTGGGCCATTTCCAAATGCGCACCACGATGCAGGTGATGAGCCCGGCCGATTTCGAACAATGGAAGAACGAAAAGGCCCAGAAGTGAGATCCGCACGACTACCCTGAGGAGAGATAATGTCGGCCCCCACCCATTTGGCGCACGCCGCGCCGCAAGGCTTCATTAGAAAATACATCTTCAGCCTCGATCACAAAGTGATCGGAATTCAGTATTACTTTCTCGGGCTGTTCTCGGTGTTCCTGGGGATGTCGCTATCCCTGTTGATGCGATTCCACATGGTGCACCCTGATGCCAAGGTGTCCTGGTTCGCCAGCCTGTGGCCCACCTCCGCTGCCGGCGGCATGATGACGCCCGAACTCTACCTGTCGCTGATGACCATGCACGGCACCATCATGGTGTTCTTCGTGCTGACTACGGTGCCGCAGAGCGGATTCGGCAATTATTTCCTGCCGCTGCAGATCGGCGCCGAGGACATGGCCTTCCCGGTGCTGAACATGATGTCGTTCTGGACCACTTTCCTGGCCTTGGTCGTGATGGTGTCGGCCTTCTTCGTGCAGGGTGGAGCGCCCCTCTCGGGTTGGACCGCGTATCCGCCGCTGAGCGCCGCGGGGCGCCTCACCGGTCCCGGCGAGGGTGCCGGCCAGACCCTGTGGATCGCGAGCATCGCCATCTTCTGCGGCGCCTCGCTAATGGGCGCGATCAACTTCATCGCCACCACCGTGGACCTGCGATGCAAAGGCATGCGGCTGATGCGCATGCCGCTCACCTGCTGGACCTGGCTGGTCACCGCCATCCTCGCCCTGCTCGGTTTCGCGGTACTGCTGGCCGCCGGCCTGCTGCTGATTCTCGACCGCACCGTCGGCACCAGTTTCTTCATCCCGGGCGGCCTCATGATCAGCGACCAGATCATTAGCAACCACAAAGGCGGTTCGCCGCTTCTGTGGCAACACCTCTTCTGGTTCTTCGGCCACCCCGAAGTCTACATCGCCATTCTGCCCGGCATGGGCGTGACTTCACACCTGCTTGCCACCTTCTCGCGCAAGCCGGTGTTCGGCTATAAGGCGATGGTTTACGCCATCCTTAGTATCGGCTTCCTCGGGTTCCTGGTTTGGGGCCATCACATGTTCATGAGCGGTATGAATCCTTACTCCGCCATGGCATTCTCCGTGCTCACGATGTGTATCGGTGTGCCTTCGGCCATCAAGACCTTCAATTGGGTCGGCACGCTATGGGGCGGGAAGATACACTTCGACACGGCCATGATGTTCTCGCTGGGCTTCGTGAGCCTGTTCGTCACCGGCGGCATCAGCGGCATCTTCCTCGGCCAGCCGGCGCTCGACCTCTACTTCCACGACACGTACTTCGTGGTGGGCCACTTCCACATGATCATGGGTGTGGCGGCCATCTTCGGAATGTTTGCCGGGACCTTCTACTGGTTCCCGAAGATGTTCGGCAAGATGATGAACGAAACGCTGGGCAAGATCCACTTCTACTGCACTTTTATTGGCGTTTACTGCATCTTCACGCCGATGCACTTCGTCGGCATCGCAGGCAATCCGCGCCGTTATTCGGATTTCACCAACGTCGAATACCTGGCCAACCTGATGCCGGTGCACAAATTCATGACGCAGGCCGCTTACTTTACGGCCGCGGTGCAGATTCTTTTCCTGATCAACCTTTTCTGGAGCCTGTGGAAGGGCCCGAAAGCTCCGATGAATCCCTGGAACTCGACGTCGCTCGAATGGACTGTCTCTTCGCCGCCGCCTTTCGACAATTTCGGCGGCGTGCACCCGGTCGTCAATCACGGTCCGTACGAGTTCAGCGTGCCTGGAGCGCCCACGGATTTCATCATGCAAACCGATCCTCCTTCGGTCCATTCCGGGGATTAACGCATCCATATGGGTATGGCTGGGACATTAACTCACGATACGGTTCACGGACCGCCGCCTCCGCCGGTTGACGGCGGTTGGGGCGACGGTAGCGGCGGCGGCAGCCCCGACGGCCGCGGCGCCTTCCGGCGCGCGTCGTTCACGGGATTGTACGTCCTGCTGGCGGCGAGCACCATGCTCTTCGCCGCCTTCACCAGCGCCATGGTGGTTCGCCGCGGTCTCAGCGACGATTGGGTTTCCACGCCCAAACCTCCGATTCTGCTGCTCAATACAGCCATCCTGTTGTCGTCGAGCGTGGCCCTGGAAGTGGCCCGTCGCGCGCTCAAATCCCATGGTCGAACCAAGTTCAACGGCTGGTGGACCGCCGGGACCCTTCTCGGCATGCTCTTCCTTTGCGGACAGGTGGTGGCTTGGAATCAATTGAACGCCGCGAATGTCTTCATTTCCACAAATCCGAGTAGTTCCTTTTTCTTCGTGCTGAGCGTCTCCCATGCAGTCCACCTGCTGGGCGGAGTCAGTGCTTTGTTCTATGTCGATGTGCAGGCGTTGCGGCTCAGTCTCGGGCCGGCCAAGCGCACCGCCATCGATATCAGCGCGATTTTCTGGCATTTTCTGGATGGGCTTTGGCTGTATTTGATGGTTCTATTCTACGTTTGGGGGTAAAGGGAAGGGATGTCGACCCAAGTCACCGCCGCCGCGACCGGCTCTCTGTGGGAGGGAGGCCGCTCGCCGTATCTCACCAACTCGAAGAAGTTTGGGATGTGGCTGTTCATCATCTCCGACGCGCTCACGTTTTCCGCCCTGCTGTTTGCGTATACGTACAGCCGCGTCTCCAATCCGAACTGGCCCACTCCGTTCCACTTCTCGCCCAGCATCATCTTCTCTAGCGTGATGACCTTCGCGCTGCTCACCAGCAGTCTCACCATGGTGATGGCCGTCCACGCCATGAATCAGGGAAACCGCGCCGCGGCTGCGCGCTGGATTCTGGCCACCATGGCCGCCGGCGCAACCTTCGTCGGCCTGCACCTTACGGAGTGGATGAACCTGATCAACAATGAGCACGTCACGCCCTTCAACAATGAGTGGGGCGTTCCGCTCTTCGGCGCCACGTTCTTCGCCATTACCGGACTGCACATGACCCACGTGGTGATCGGCCTGATTTATCTCAGCATCATCTGCCAGGCTGTGATGCGCGGCAAATTCAAAGCGGAGGATGTCGAAGTCGCCGGCCTCTACTGGCACTTCGTCGATCTGGTCTGGATGTTCGTTTTCCCGCTGGTCTACCTGATGTCGGCCAAGATATGAGAGGAGAGAGCTAACCCATGAGTGCTCACGTTGAAGAAATTCACAGCCACGGCCCCGGCGTCGTTACGTTTGCGAAGGTATGGGTGGCGCTTCTGGTCATGACCGGCGCCGAAGTGCTGCTTGCCTACGAGCAGGTGCCTACGCTGATCATGCTGACCGTGCTGCTCGGCCTCTCGGTGATTAAGGCCGCGCTCATCATCGCTTATTTCATGCACCTCAAGTTCGAGCGACTCAGTCTTTTCCTGACGCTCTTTCCTATGCTAATTTTCTGCATCGTGCTGATGCTGATCTTCCTCGGCGATGCGTATCGCATCCCCATCATGAGGCCGCCCGCATGAAACGCTATCTGCTGATCCCGCTGATGTGGGCGGCGCTGGCGCTCCCCGCCGGTGCGCAATGCGTCATGTGCTACCGCACCGCACACGCGCAGCAGGACGCACGGTCGCGCGTGCTGAACTCCGGTATCCTGATTCTCGGTGCCCCGCCCTTCCTGATTCTGGCGGGGTTCGTGGCGTTCGTATTCCGCAAAGATCTCCCGCCCGAGGAATAGCGCAGGGCGAGGTTCCGCCTGTACACCACTGCTATGCTATGTAACAGAAAGCTGGACTTTCCGGATTTCCGGAAGTCGAATCCTATGGGTACGCTTGTTAGAGTTCAACACAAGGGCCAAATGACGATCCCCAGTACGGTCCGGTCCGCTGTGGGACTGGGTTGAAGGTGACTTGGTGGACGTTCGTGCGATTGGCAATAAGATCGTAATCACACCTCAGTTGGTGATTGACCGGTCCAAGTTTCCCACCACCGATGACGAATACACATCCGCACAGCGCCGCGCCATCGATACCAGCCTTGCCGAGTCTGAAAAGGGTCCGCATTATGGTCCGTTCAAGAACGGCGCTGAGATCAGCGCCTTTATGAAGAAGAGACTGCGCAGCGCGCGCTCCTCAAAACCCAAGAAGTCCCGATGAACGTGTACTTCTCGCAGAAGGCCTACCGCGTCGCCGAGTTGAAGCCCCATCCCAAATAACCATGTAACTGTCGTCGTAACCGGCGTCGACCCTGTTCTGTTTTAGGAATGGTATGATCATACTAGGAGTATGAAATGGCCAGTGTGGGGCGAGTAACTGTAACTTTGCCAATCGACCTCGTTAGAGATATCGACCGACGGGAGAAGAACCGCAGCAAGTTTGTCGCGGATGCAGTCCGACACGAACTCGAGAGCCGGCGTCGCGAAGATCTTCGTCAATCGCTCCAGAACCCCCACTCCGAAAGCACCGAATTCGTCGATGAAGGATTTGCGGCTTGGACACGCAGCCTGCCTGACGAAGATACAGAGGCACTCGTCGACAGCAGCAGCGGCACGCCGGTGCGGTGGGTCTCCGGTGAGGGATGGGTGGAGGAGAAAGATTGAAACTCGGCCGCGGCGCAATCGTCGTGGTGGAACTCGATCCCACATTGGGTCACGAACAGCATGGTGTGCGGCCCTGCATTGTGGTGAGCGATCCCGACGTCATCGTTGACCAGCGTTTTCCTCTGGTGTGTGTGGTGCCGCTAACAGGGACTCCGGGCGAGGGTCTCCTTTATCCGTCGCTCTCGCCTGGCCAGAGCGGACTCGCCAAGAAGTCTTTCGCGCTGATCGATCATCTGAGATCAATCGACAAGCGAAGAGTCCGGCGTGTGTTCGGGGAAGTTGCGCGCGAGGATATCGCGGCGATCGATGAGGGGCTGGCAGCCTTTCTGGGCATTGGCGGACGCCTTCATGGTTCCGGTTCGTCGTTGGTGTAAGAAGCCGGGTCTTACTTCAACAACGGCAGCGGATCCACCGCTGTCCCTTGCCACCAGTTCTTCGAGGGCCCTAGCTGGAATACTGCGAAGTGAAGGTGCGGCGCGTCGGGTGACGCATCGCCGGTGGAACCGACGTAGCCCAGCACATCGCCTTTGCGCAGCAGCATCCCTTCCTTCAATTCGGGAGCATAGCGATCGAGGTGCGCGTAGTAATAGCACCAGGTGCGGGAATCGTCGAACTGGTATACAGTCAGGCCGCCTTGCTTACTGGTGAATAGTTTAACCACGTTGCCCTCGGCGACCGCCTGCACCGGCGTTCCGCGCGGCGCCATGATGTCCAGCGCTTCATGCGCGTGCCCGTCCCGCGTCTCAGAGAAATTACTCCGCAGGGTCTGCGGGTCCACTCCGGCTACCGGCATGGCGAGAAACGGTGCGGCGTTCGTAACCGCCGCGGTATTTGCCGTCGGAGCGAATGGCGGCGGGACCGCCGGTGGCTGCTTGCGCTCGCCGTGGTTGATTTGAGGGTCCTGGAACTGAATCGTCTCGGGGACGGTCCGGGGCGTTTGTGCCTGCGCCGTCTGAAGGCTTCCGGTGCTCCATAATACTACCGCAAGACAGGCCATGCCCGCGGCGAAACCCAGTATGAATGCGGCTGCCGTCTTCATGTCATTTACTCCTTGAATGTGACTGGCGTGTCGGGCTGAACGATCGCCGCCAGTTCCAATGCATCCCAGTTGGTGAGCCGTATGCAGCCATGCGAGCTGGTATGGCCGATCTTGCCCGGTTCGGGTGTACCGTGAATTCCGTAGTGCTCCTTGGAGAGATCGATCCATACCAGCCCCACCGGACTGTTCGGCCCCGGCGGAAGTGTCTCTTTTTCCGTGGTGTCCTTCGCGTCCCAGAAGAGTCCCGCGTTGTAATGAAATTTCGGATTGTTGAAGATCCCGGTGACCGACCAATCGCCGACCGGAAGTGGATCGTGTTCGCTGCTGCCGATGGTGGCGACGTAGAACGCCAGTAGCCCTCCGGAACCGTCGTATACGCGTACCGAGCTTTCACCCTTGGAGACGACGATGCTTGCGGCCTGCGGCGGCGGCATTACCTGGACGTTCGGCACCGTCAGCCGCTGGCCTTCCTGCTCGAAGTCCGCACCCGGATTGAGCGAGCGCAACACATCCGGACTGGAGTGAAACTTCTCGCCGATTCCTTCTAAGGGCGACGCGTACCCCAGGTACGGCAACTCAGACTTCGCTTTCATGTCCGCGGGTATGGGGACGAACGGGCCTTTTAAGTCATCTGCGGTGATGGTGTAGTCCATCAATGCCGGCGCGCTATCCGTGTTGAGCGCGGCCCAGGTCGCGGCGTCGAGAGTTCCTGTGACGGGAAGCTGTCGCTCGGCCTGAAAGGCGGCGATTGCTTTTTTGAGGTTACGCCCGAAGCTGCCATCGATTTCCCCGCAGGAAAAATGCGCGCGGTCCAGTAGAATCTGGGCACGGAGAACGCCTTGTCCTTTAGCGCCATCGGCGAGGTTCGGCTGTTCAGGACGGTTCACTGCTAGCGGGTCGATTGCGACAATTGCGGCGATTGCCGCGTGTAGCGTCGCCACCGAAATTGCAGAAATTGCCCAACGAGACCTCATGCGTTGGGTTACTGCACGTCGCTTGCCGTCAGGGGAGCTCGCCGAAATCGTAGAACTTGTGCGTCACCGTACCGTCTTTCACGGTGATTACGCGGAGGCCCGATTTCGCGCCTTCGAGCGGCATGCCTACGGGGCCGGTCGTCACCATTTCGAGATCGCCGTCGTGTCCCAGTTCGTTGCGATGGTAGTGGCCGGCGAAAACCTGCTGCACTCCGTATTCGTGCAGCAGCCGCAGGTATCGCTCGCGGACCGGCTTCGGAATGTTGAAGTATTGATCCTCTTCGTTCGGATCTTTCAGGAAGAACGGAATGTGCTGGAACACGATGATGTGTTTTACGCCGGTCAGTTTGACACGCTCCAATTCGTTGTGGAACCAGGCTTCCATTTTGGCCGCTTCCGCCGGAACCTTCTCCGCGCCTTTTTCCAGGTTCGAATCGAGCACGAGGCCCGCCACATCGCCCACGCGGAAACTGTAGTAGTCGGCGCCGAAACGCTCGCGATATTGTGCCAGCGATTCCGCGGTCGGTTCGTTGCCGACGTCGTGGTTGCCGGCCACGCTGAAGAGCTTAATCTTCGGGTTCAGTTTGGACGCGATGCGCTTGTACTCCGCCGCCTGCGCTGTGTCGCCGGACTTATTGATCAGGTCGCCCGTGATGACGACGAAGGCCGGCATCAGCCGGTTCGCCGCGGCCACGGCGAACTCGAGGTTGGCCGTCTCATGCGTGAAATCCGCGTCCTTCGTATACATGCCGAACTGCGGGTCCGACATCTGGATAAAGGTCTGGGCGGCCAATGTGCCCGCCAGCGACAAAGTCAGGAGTAAACATTTTAATTGCGTCATGGGTTCAGCCGGTAGAAGGAGGCCAGCGGGCCCGCGCCCGCCAGGTATTTGCGCGCGCGCACCAACTCCGCGATCTGCCGGATGTGCCCCAGGTCGTGCAGCGCCCATTCGTTCAGCATCTGCGCCAGGGTGATGGGCCCCACTTTCTTGTGGACCGCCTTACGCTCACCGGCATCCGGCGGCAGATCGCGCAGGGTTTCGATGTTGGTCTCGCGTTGTTCTTCGAAATGGTCGAACGCGTCCTCGGGATCCATATTGCGATACAGGTCCAGGTGGAGTTGCGCGTCGTCACTTTCGAATTCGGGATTCTCTTCGCTCATGAAGCGATCTAATCGCGCGCGGTAGCAGTGTCCCTCCGCATGACAGAGGTGAGCCAGCACCTCGCCCACGGAAAACCGATCGGGGGCCGGCTTCCAGCGCACGTCCCCGGCGGAAAGTTCGGCCATCAGGCCGCGGAGAATTGTCGGCGTGGCTTCCAACATATCCAGGCAGGGCAATTCATTGTCCATGGCTTTCATCCTACAATGTTCTCGCCGCCATCCACATGGATCGTGTTGCCGGTCATCCAATATGTCGCCGGATGGCACAGCGCCGCGATGCAGCGCCCCACGTCTTCCGGTGTCGTCAGGCGCTTGCTGGGATTGCGCAAGCGCGCGATCTCCATCAGCTTCTCGTGTCCCGGGATGAGGCGGAGCGCGGGGGTATCGGTGACGCCGGCGAGAATCGCGTTAGCCGTGATGCCGGCCGGCGCCAGCTCCAGCGCCAGTTGCCGTATGTGCGACTCCAGAATCGCCTTGGCTGCGCTCACCGGACCGTACTCCGGGATGACGCGTGTGCCCCCGAACTGGTCATGGCGAAGATCCGCGTGCCTTTGTCGAATAGCCCGGCCAGCAGGCATTCCTGCACCCAGTAGACCAGCGAGTGGCCCATGATGTCGGCCGTGGATTCGATCTGCTTCTTGTTGGCGACAATCTCCGCGCCGGCCAGCGGCTTGAGCGCGCCCCATGCCAGCGAATGCAGCAGCACGCGCAGCCAGCCAGCCGGATTATCCGCGCGCTCCGCCAGGCGCTGCCGCATCTGCTCCACGTACTCCTTACGCTTGTCTTCGTCGGCCGCGTTGAAATTGAAATATTCGCATTCGCGGCCGAAGCCGCGAATCCGCTCCTGCACCTCGGCGACGTGCGGCAGTTTGTCGCGACGATCCATGTGAACGCCGAAAATATTCATGCCGGCGCGCGCCAATTCCACGGCTGTTGCTTCGCCGAATCCGCTGCTCGCCCCCAGAATCAGTGCCCAGGGCTGTTTGTTGGTTTGACTGCTCATGTGACTTGTCTGACTTCGATTTCCCTTTCGTCGTTTCCCGCAGTCCTCAGGTAAATCTCCGTGCGCTCGGCCGGCATCAGTTGGGGGAAGCGCTCGCCCCATTCGATGAGCACCAGCGCCTCGCGGTCGAAGATTTCTTCCAGTCCCAACGTGGCCACCTGCCGCGCCTCTTCGAGGCGGTAGAGATCGATGTGATAGACGCTGCTGTTCGCGCCGTACTCGTGGATCAACGTGAAGGTCGGGCTGGAGACATCGTCGCGTTCGGCCGCGCCGCGCCCGCGCACGATTCCCTTGGCGAGCGTGGTCTTTCCCGCGCCCAGATTACCGATCAGCAGCACCACGCCGCGGCGCGGGAGTTCGCCCGCCAGCCGTTCGCCCAATGCCATCGTCTCCTCTTCAGACGCGGTGCGATAAGTCGGCACACTCCTCCATCGCGTCCGGAAGGTATTGCAGAAGATCGGTGGCGATCAGGCATTTCTCGCCGAGCGCCTGCGCACCGAGCTGGCCCGCGAGGCCGTGCAGGTAAACCGCCGCCGCCACCGCCTGGTCCGCGCGTTCAGGGAACTGCGCCACCAATCCGGAGATCAATCCGGTGAGGATGTCGCCGGTGCCGCCCGTCCCCATCGCCGGCGTGCCGGTGGGGTTGATCCACACACGGCCGTCGGGGAAGGCGATCACCGTGCGCTGCCCTTTGAGCACGAGAATGACGCCGTGCTCCGTGGCATAAGCACGCGCAGCGCCGATGCGGTCCGCCTGAATTTCGGCGGCGGTTTTCCCGGTGAGGCGCGCCATCTCGCCGGGATGCGGCGTCAGGATGCGTATGCGTGAGGGATCGGCCGTGACCTTGCCCACCAGAGCATCCGCATCCAGCACCATGGGCCCTTCGAACGCCTGAGCCAACGCATGCACCATCGCCGAGATATGAGGCGCACGGCCCAGCCCCGGACCCATGGCGATCACGCTCTTGCCCTTCGCCAGCGTCTGCAGATCGGCGTTGAGCGCGATGCTGCCGGATTCGGTTTCGCGCAGCGGTTCGGTCATCAACTCCGGCGCGTGCGACGCAATCTCGGCGATGGCGCTGGCTGCCGACGCTACCGTCACCAGACCCGCTCCGGCGCGTAGCGCGGCCAGGCCGCTCATCGCCGCGGCACCCGTCTTGCCGCGCGACCCCGCCACGATTAGCGCGTGACCGTAGGTGCCCTTGTGACCCGCGGGTTCGCGAGGCGCCAGCAAATCACGGAACATCGCGGGTTCCACCAGCTCGAGCTGCACGTCCGCATAAAGTTCGGGGGAACTGCCGATTGCGCCCACGATCAGTTCCCCGATGCGGTCGCAATTCGGCGGCATGGCCAGCGCCACCTTCGGCGCGGTGAACGTCACCGTGTAATTCGCGCGCGGCGCATTCGCCGGAGGGCTCGCCGGAATCGCTCGGCATTCCCGACGGGATATCCACGGCCACTGCGGTGGCCAGGGGAAAACCCGTGTTGATTTCGCGGATGCCTTCCAACATGCGCCCGGAGGCCGCGCCGGTCACGCCCGTGCCCAATAGCGCGTCCAGCACGAGCGTAGCGGCACGCGCTTGCGCGGGAATCTCGCGCTCGACGGTGCCTCCGGCGGCCAGCAGCATTTTGTAATTCGCCGCGGCATCGCCTTTCAACTCGCCGGGATCCGCCAGCAGCACGACGTGCAGGGACGCCGGTGCGAATCGCGTGTGCAACTGCCGCGCGACCACCAGGCCATCGCCGCCGTTATTGCCCTTCCCGCAGAGCACGACGACGCGCTGCTCCGCGAGCGGAGCGAAGCGTTCGGCCAGGAACTCCACTACGCGATGTCCGGCATTCTCCATGAGGACGATGCCCGGGATGCCGGCTTCCACCGTCCGCCGGTCCACTTCGCGCATTTCCACCGCGGTCAGAATTTTCATAAGCGCCGTGCCACCACCATGGTCATATCGTCCTGCAATTCGCCCGCGCCGGTCCAGTGCACCACCGCCTCCATGGTGCGGGCGATCAGTTCGGCGGAATCGGCCTTAGCGTACTTCACCAGCATATCTTTCAAGCGATCTTCGCCGAACATTTCGCCGTACACGTTTTCCGGCTCCACGATGCCATCGGTGTAAGCCAGCAACAGGTCGCCCTGCTCCAGAGTCACCGTCTTCTCTTCGTAGATTGCCACCGGGAACGCGCCCACCACGGTGCCGGTGGAATCCAGCATCTGCAGGTCGTTACCGTGCAGCAGCATCGGCGCGAGGTGTCCGGCGTTGGTGTAGGTCAGCGTGTGCAGGGCCTCATCGTAGAGCGCGAAATAAAAAGTGGCGTACTTCTCTGGAGAGGTGGTGGCGTAGAGTTGGCGATTCAGTGTCGCCACCATCTTCGCCGCTGAGAGCCGTACCAGCGGACTGCCGCTTGACGCGCTCAACTGCGTCCGCATGGTGGATTGAATGGTCGCCATCAACAGGGCCGCCGATATCCCCTTGCCCGCCACGTCGCCGATGGCGAAGGCCAGGCCCTCATTGGGCAGCGCCATAAAATCGTAGTAGTCGCCCGACACCATGCGCGCGGGGCTGCATACGCCCGTCAATTCCAGGGACTTTGTGAACGGCACATCTTTGGGGAAGAGCTGATTCTGCACGTCGCGCGCGATCGCCAGTTCCGATTCCAACCGTTCCTTTTCCTGGGCCACGACGATCAGGCGGCCCAGGTTCTCCGTCATGGTGTTGAAGGAGCCGCCGAGTTCGGCTATCTGGTCCGTGCCCTGCACCGGAATGCGATAGGAAAAATCGCCTTCGCGCACGTGCCGCGTGCCTTCGTAGAGTTCGTGCACCGCGCCCGTGATGGCGCGCGTCAGCTTGATGCCGGCCCACAGGGACGCCATCTCCACCAGCAGGAAGACGGACGTCAGGGTCATGAGAAAGGTCATTGCCAGCTCGCTCCAGTCTGCCTTCTGGCCGAACACGATTCCCAGCACCGCTGAGTAGCGCGTATCCACTACGAAGTACAGTTTCTGAACCTGGCCTTGCGGATTCTCCCACGACGGCACAAACTCCGGATAGAGAAAACTGACTCCGAAATCGAGCCCGTTCACCGCTCCCGGCACGTGCGATTTTGCGGGCCGCTGGGTGTATCCGGGAAAGGTGACGTCGCCGATTCCCGGCACCAGTTCGCTCAGCAGTTCGGCCGTGATTGGCGCCAGGATCGTCACCTCGTTGCCGCCCTGCTCGGAGTGCGCCCATGCATACAGGTGGTTGGTGTTGCCATCTTTCCGGGTGATAAGGCCGCTGGCATTCTTCCACGGCTCGGGCGGCGCAGTCAGCCTGGCGTCCGGCGGATAGCGAAAGGTCTGTTCGCCTGTGGCGAGCATTTCGAATTCCGGAAACCCGTGCCGCAGCATGGGCAGTGCGCGGTTCAGCGCCGTCTGTGCATCCCGCGCCGGTGCGCGGGTCAGCGTCTCGGCCGGAAACGACAGCGTATGCATCCGATTTTCCAGTTCCCGGTTCACCAGGTACACTGCCATCTGGCCGATCAGGGCATAGGACGTGACCAGCATCAACGCCAGAATCAGAACGATGGGGACTACCGCGATGAACAGGTAGGCGACGATCAGGCGGTTGCGCAGCCTCCAGATCAGATTACGCATTGCCATACGGCCGACCTTGATAATGGCGACTACACCCATCACGATCGCGGCCATCGCAGTGAGCGTTTGGAATTTCTGCGCCATGCCGGTGAAGTAAAGCAGGGCCCAGATCGTCATCAGGATGAGAAATACTTTCTCGATCCGGCCGAGCCGCCCCCAACTCACTTCGTGGTCCCTTTTCATACCTGTGACTCCAGACTAGCGTAACCCAACCACAGGCGGTAGAATTGCATGCATGACTCGACGAATTCTTTTCGCCACAGTTGTACTCTGCGCTATCTTTGCCGGGGCCGCGCTGGCCGCCGATATTACGGGCAACTGGACTGGAACCCTGCAAGCAGGTGATAATCCGGTCCCTCTCACCTTTGAATTTAAACAGGCCGGTGAAAAACTTACCGGCACCGTCACCGGTCCCGGAGGCCCGCTGGCGCTGAGCGATGGCAAGGTCACGGGCGACAAGATTTCCTTCAACGTGCAGACCGATATGAACGGGAGTCCCACGAAGTTCATGAGTGAGGGCACGATTAAGGGCGAGGAGATTACGATTACTATCAAGGCCGAAGGCGGGCCGGATTTCGCTCCCACGGTGCTTAAGAAGGCTAAGTAGGTTGGACACGTAGTGGGCCAGAATCCCTTCTTGTCTTGGATGCCCCCAACTTTATGCAGGTGGACGCTGCGGATGGCCGTGCGGAAACTGTCGCGTCATGCTGGTTTTTCGACCCTGTCAATGCTTGAATAAAGCAATGTAGTTGACAGACGACGAAAGGCGATCGTCTGTCCCACGTGGACCTACGAGATTACGTCCCTCAGATTCAGGGTGCGCATCAGGCGGCGCAGGGAGTTCGGGTGGATGTGCAGATGGGCGGCCGTGCGGTTGTGGTCGCCTCCGCACTGTTGCCACGCGGATAGAATCAACTGGCGTTTGGTGTCGGCCACGGAGGTTTGCAGGGCTCCCGGGGTTTGCGGCGCCACTCCGGACTCGAGCACCGTTTCCGGCAGGTCTTCGGGCTGGATCCACTCGGAATCGCCCAGCACCACGGCGCGTTCGATGGCGTTTTCCAATTCGCGGACATTGCCGGGCCAATTGTACGCGAGCAGGCAGCGTTCGGCTTCGGGGGAGATTCCCTTGACCGCGCGGCCGCAGCGCGCGGCGGCGCGATCGAGGAAATAATTCGCCAGGGCCGGGATATCGCCGGGGCGCTCGCGCAGCGGCGGAACGCGCAGGGTCACTACGTTCAGGCGGTGATAGAGATCCACGCGGAAGGCGCCGCGCTGCACCTCGGCGGCGAGGTCGCGATTGGTGGCGGCTACCAGGCGGATGTCGAGCTTCCAGGCGCGTGTGCCGCCTACACGCTCGAACTCGCGCTGCTGTAGGACGCGCAGCAGTTTGGCCTGTAACTGCGGCGCCAGCTCGCCGATCTCGTCGAGAAAAACGGTGCCGCCCTCGGCCATCTCCAGCTTGCCCTTTTTCTGCGCCACGGCTCCGGTGAAAGCGCCCTTCTCATGTCCGAACAGCTCACTTTCCAGCAGGGTTTCCGTGAGTGCGGCGCAGTTGATGGCGACGAAGGGCTTGGCGCGCGCGAGGGCTGAGGCGGTGCAGGGCGCGCGCCACGAGTTCCTTGCCGGCGCCGGTTTCGCCGAGGATGAGCACCGAGGTGTCCTGCGGAGCGACGCGCGCGATCAGCCCAAGCATTTTGTGAATGGCGATGCTCTCGCCGGCGATGCCGGTCTCGGCGACTCCGAGGCGTTCGCGCAAAAGCGAGTTTTCGGCGCGCAGGCGTTCCACATCGCGCAGGGTTTCGAGCGCGGCGGCGGCCAGCGTGGCCACCGCGCCGAGGGAATCGCGATGCTCGCCGAGGTTGCCGATTTCGTCGACCGGGAACCAGGCAGCCAGCAACCCGGCAGGCGCTCCGGCGGTCCACAGCGGGATGGCGACCAGGCCCGCCGCCGGATCGATGAAAGCTCCCTCGCGCGACACGGTGGCGGCGAGCGCTTCCATTTCCGCGGGACGCCCGTGATGGCGCGCGGCGATGCGCAGCTCCTCTTCGTCCTTGCCGAGCAGGATCGCGCTCGCGGTACAGGGTAGGATATCGGCGAGCAGCATGCCCAACTGGGCTTCGAAAGCATTGCGCTGGGCCGGCTCCCGTGCCACGGCCAGGGCGCGGAACAGGAAGAGCAAGGAGCAGGCGCGCAGCAGGGTCTGGCGCGCGGTGGAATCGCCCTGAGGCGCCGATTCCTCACGGTACAGCAGAATGGCATCGCCAATGGCGACCTGATCGCCGGGCTCCAACTGGTGTTCCGTCACGCGCATGCCGTTGACATAAGTGCCGCCAACGCTATGACGGTCTTTGAGACGGTAGCCGGTGGGCGAGGGACGAACCACGCAATGCTCCGGGGCAATCCCCGGTTCGGACAGGCGGATGCCGGCCGAAGGGGCGCGGCCGATGGAGACCTCGGAATTCGCGAGCGGGAATCGCGCGCCCAGGAGCGACCCGCTGACGACGATGAACTCGGCATCCATTTTCGACTGTAGGCCAGTCTATCAGGCGCGAATCGGAGTTGGTGAACCGAAGTGTTCGCTGGGGACGAACCGGGTGGTTCACGAAAGGCGTGCTTCGACGGCGCCGCCGAGTGAGCCGGCACGCCGTTTCAATGAGATGGCGGCATGGAAGGCCGGATGGCGCAGTGGCCGGCGGGTTGCATTCTTCTTCCGCGTAAACCGGGAACGCCAAGGCGGCCCGAAGGAGGCAACGATGAAACGCATAACGAATTACGTGACGACCGCTGCGGCCGTCCTGATTATGACCGCCGGAGTCGCTTCGGCTCAGAACATCATGAAGGCCGAGGTCCCGTTCGCATTCCACGTCGGCGGCAACGTAATGGAACCGGGTACGATCCGGGTGCAAGTAATGGGCGGGAATTCCGGCATTCGGGCGCTCATGGTGAACAACTACGCTGCGGGACGAAGCTACATCGTGCTGCCGAAGTCGGTGGGCGACGCGCCCAAGAGCTGGGTGGCAAGCGGCGTGTCGAAGTTGGCCTTCGACTGCAGCTCGGGTACCTGCATCCTGGCAAAGGCATGGAACGGCGCGGGCAGCGCCTACGAGTTCTACAGCGCCAAGACCAAGGGCGGAGAAACAATGCTCACGGAAATCGTGATGACACCGGACCGGGGCAACTAATCGAATCGCAGCATATCGGAGGCGGCGCCACTCTGGCAAGGAGCGGCGCCGTTGCTGTTTTGGCGCGGTCTTTCCCGCAAGGGACGGACCGCGTTTTTTTTGGCGGGTCGCGACGCGGCAGCTCCGGTGTTCGTGAACCGGGCGGTTTGCCGGGACGAACCGGGCGGTTCAGGGAAGGCGTGTGACGGCGGGCGTCGCGGAGTGGGCCGGCGCGCAGTTTCAATGAGATGGCGGCGTGGAAGTCCGGATGGCGCAGTGGCCGGCGGGATGCATTCTTCTTCCGCGTAAACCGGGAACGCAAAGGCGGCCCGAAGGAGGCAACGATGAAACGCATAACGAATTACGTGACGACCGCTGCGGCCGTCCTGATTGATTACCGCCGGAGTCGCTTCGGCTCAGAAACTCTTAAGGCGGAGGTTCCCTTCGCTTTCCATGTAGGTAGCAACGTGATGGAACCGGGCACGATCCGGGTGCAAGTGATGAACCGGAATTCCGGCAACCACGTACTCGTCGTGAACAACTACGATGCGAAACGCAGCTACTTTGTGCTGCCGAAGGCCATCGGCGACGCGCCCAAGAGTTGGGTGGCGAGCGGAGTGCCGAAGCTGGGCTTCGACTGCAGCTCCGGGACTTGCATTCTGGCGAAAGCTTGGAACGGCGAAGGTCACGCCTACACTTTCTACAGCCCGAAGACGAAGAGCGGAGAGACGCTGCTCACGGAAATCGTGATGACGCCCGACCGGGGCAACTAATCCGATCGCGTATCGGAGGCGGCGCCGCTCTCGCAAGGAGCGGCGCCGTTGCTTTTGAGCTCCATAAAAAAAGCGCGCCGGATTGCTCCGGCGCGCTTTTTCTTGTGATGGGATGCGATTAGAAGGTGATCTTGGCAGCGAGTTGCACGCGGCGCGGGGCGCGATACGAACTGATCACGCCGAACGTGCTGCTTGTGATGTTGGTGCTGGAAAAGCCGTTGGGCTCTACCAGATTGAGCGTGTTGAAGGATTCCAGGCGAAGCTGCAGTTTAGCCTTTCCCTCGGCAAGGAGGTTGAAGTTCTTCATCAGGCTGGCGTCGAGGTTGGAGAATCCGGGTCCGCGGACGGTGCCGCGTCCTGCATTGCCGGGGCGGACAGCGCCTTGCGGCACGGCCACAAAGCACGCGGTGTTGAAGTAGGTATTGGCGGCGTTGGGGATGCCGGCAAAGGCTTTCGGCGCGTTCGCGTTGGGGTCGCAGATCATGTCGGGGCGCGAACTGGCGGAACTGGAGCCGAGCAGGCCGAGGCCAGCGGGGTCCAGGCTGGAAGTGGTCACGGTGAAGGGTGCGCCGGTATAGAAGGATGCGAGGCCAGATAGCTGCCAGCCACCGAATGCCAAGCCAAGAAGGCTGCGGCTGTTCTTGAAGACGGGCAGCGTGTAAACGTAGTTGAGGGTGAGGACCTGCTTGCGGTCGCCGCCGTAGGGGCCGTATTCGCCTTCATGCCAGTTGTAGCTGTTCTGCGGGGCGTTGGACCGATCGCTGCCATTATCGGTGAGGTTCTTGGACCATGTGTACGAGAGGTTGAACTGGCCTGCGCCACGGAGCGTCCTGCGGAACTGCACCTGCAACGAACTGTAGTTGGAATCGAACGCGGTCTCCAGAGTGTTGATGGCGTTGAAGCCGAGATACGGGCGGACGGCGTTGATGCGCGGGTCGTCGGCGGTAGTGAAGATTGTGGTGTTGGGCGCGGCCGCGGTAACGGTGTGCAGTCCGGCGGCGAGAGCGGCGCCGGGGTACGCCTGGTTGACGTCCACGATGCCGAGCAGGTGCGTCCCCTTGGAGCCGAAGTAGCCGACTTCAAGAACTGTATCCTTGGTGAGGCTCTGCTGGATATTCAAGCTGAACTGCTGCACGTAGGGGATGTTGGCCGAGATCTGGGTGGCATGCAGCACGAGAGGGGAAGCGGAGACATTCTGCGTCCCGGAGCCGATGTTGGTGAAGGAGCCGTTGGAAAACGAGATGCTCGACACATACGGCGGGTTGGCAAAGACATTCTGCTCGTAGGTACCGTACAGGCCGGAATCGTAATAGATACCGTAGCCGGCGCGGACGGAGGTTTTGCCGGTGCCGAAGGGATCCCAGGCGAGGCCGACGCGGGGGGCGAAGTTCTTGTAGGCCTGGTTGCCGACGTGATCGCCAAAAGGGGAGCCTTTGCCGCCGACGATGATGCCATTCATGCCAGGGTTGTTGCCGGTGCCGGCGATGATGTTGCCGGTGGCCGGATCGATCTTGGGCGCGCTGGTGGCGCTGTAGGCGGAGGGGGCGAAGTTATCCAGCAGGTTGGAGGAGTCGGTGGGCTGGCCGAAGAAGCTCCAGCGAACGCCGGCGTAAACCATCAAGCGCGGGGTGATTTTGAAATCGTCCTGTGCGAAGGCTTCATGCTGCCAGGCCCAGATATTGGGCGTGATATCCGTGGACGGCATGGTGAAGGTGGAGACGTTGCCGAGCAGGAAGTTGGCGAAAGCCTGTTGAAACGAGTTGGTCCCTGTGGGCAAGCCGGCATTGGAGAAGCTGAAGGTGCCTTGCTGGCTGGCGGCGTTTTCGGTCTTGTTGTAGCGGTTGGTGTTCCAGCCGAACTTGAAGGTATGGCGGCCCTTCATCCAGGTGATGTTGTCAAAGAACGTGTAGTTGCGGTTCTGCTCGTTGTAGGGGCCGTAGCCAAGGATGCTGGTGCCTCCGCTGATAGCCACGGTGGGGATGACGCCCTGGCTGTTCGTGAACGGCTCCGCTGGGTTGACATCCGGGCTATTGGCCTTGTTGGTCAGTCCAGCCGGTGTTGAGGCGATTCGGCTTTGCGAGAAGTTAAAGCCGATTTCGTTCAGCAGGCTGGGCCGCAACGTGTTGACGGCGTGCACCACTATGGCGCGTCCAGGGGAATTGGTATTGGTGATTGCGCCACCGGGAATCTGGCTTCCTTGGAAGAGGCCGCCGGGTTCGGTGGTGGGGATCTGGTCGATTTCAAACTTGCCCCAGACGACGAACTTCTCGTTGAAGGAGTGGTCGATGCGCCCGATGTACTGATCGGAGTCATAGAGGTTGCGCTGCGCAAAGAATAAGGAGCTGGTAGCGGCCACGGAATTGATGGCGGGGAGCGTCAGCTTGCTGTAGATGTCCTTGATGTACGCCGCCGAATTGGCGTTGATGAGGTTGGTGGGGATTTGCGTGACTGGAGCGGTCCCGGCCGGGCAGATGCCCCCGGTAGTCGCGATGCAGACCGGCTGACTGAAAGTGCCCTGGAGCATGGCAGTGGTGGGCAGAACGGGATTGAAGTTGGTGTATGTGATGATGCGGCGGTGTTCCTGCGAGTAGAAGAAAAAGGTCTTGTTCCTGTCCCTATTGTATTTGCCGGGGATGTATACAGGACCGCCGAGGGTGCCGCCAAAATCGTTCCAGCGTAGGGCCGGGGCCTTGGCTTTGCAGGTAGAGGTGAAGTTAGTGGAGCAATTGTTCAGCGGGTTAGCGCTATCAATGGTGTTGATCTTGTTCGCGTTGCTGGAGAAATTGTTGGCTGCGAGGGCATCATTCCGGAAGAATTCGTAGACGCCGCCATGGAACTGGCTGGTGCCGTTCTTGGTAACGACGGAGATCTGCCCGCCACCGGCTCGGCCGGAGTCTGCCGTGTAGAGGCTGCGTTCCACTTTAAACTCGGCGATGGCATCGATGCTGGGAAAGGTCATCAGCGTGAGGTTGCTGCCGCGATCGACGTTATCGGCGCCGTCCACGGTCCAGTTGTTAGCGGAGTTGCGGTTGCCGTTAATGGAGTAGGGCAGGGTCGCGGCGGTACCGGCGGGCGACGAGTTGCCGATGTAGAGTTCATCGGTGGGGCTCGAAACGACACCGGGCATGAGGGCAACCAACTGCTCGTAGTTGCGGGTGGCGATGGACAACTCGCGTACCTGCGTGCCGTCAATCGTATTGGCGCTGGCGGCTGTGCCGAGTTCGACAGCGACGGTCGACGCCTCTACAGTGACCACGTCGGTCATGGAGCCCACCTGTAGGTTGAAGTTGATCTTTAGATCGTCGCTTACGTTCAAGGTGATGGCGGTGCGGGTCTCGGTTTTGAAACCTTTGACCTCAACCCTGATGGAGTATTGGCCCACCGGAATTAAGGGCGCCGTATAGGTACCGGACGGGTCGGTGGTGATCGTGCGGAGCACCTGGTTGCGGTCGGTATTGACGATGGTGACCTTGGCGTTTGGCACCGTGGCGCCACTGGGATCCAAAATGGTCCCGCCAATGGTGCCGGAAATATCCTGGGCGATCAAGCCTGTCGCCAGACAGGCAAGAAGAAGAAAAAGAGATGCGAAAATATTTATTTGGCGTTTGAAACAGTACATCACGAGACTCCTTGCAATTTGACAAGATTATGTCATTCTATCCATAGGATGTCAATAGCGGGGCCTCTCGACCAGCGATTCCGCATCCAGGGTTGTGGGGTGGGGCCAAGCAACGGGATCGAAAGGAATTGGGAGGGTCGAGACGATCAGCGCAGGTTCGGATGGACATTTGGGCGGCTGGGCGGTGGTGCTGAGGGTGGGACGAAGGCACGGATAGCGGCAGGATGCCATGATGCGTGAGCAAGAAATGCTTGCAGGACTGAAGGCGGCGAACGTGGGCAGGTCAGATACGGAGGCGGATCAGGGCGCGCCCTTGCGTGTTCTGGTGCCGGCGTCACGGTAAAGTTCGGAGGCCATCAGACAGGCCCAGTATTTCTCCGGCTTGCTGTCGCGCAGTTGGGGCTTGAGGTTCAAGGCGATGAAGGCATGAAATATGTTGTAGGCCAGGAACGCCATCAACAAGAATGCCTCGATGGCCTTGGCATCGTGTTTGTAGATGTGGTCGGCTTCCCAGCCATTGACCAGTTCATTGAAGCCGAAGTTCTCGATGTCCCATCTTTGATGGCCCCAGGCGACGATGCGCGCGGTGGGTGCTTGTTGAGGAGGCAAGGTCGTCACCCAGACCCAATCGCTGGTTTCTTGGGTGACCGTTCGATCCAGTTGGCGGTGCACGGAATAGGTTTCCAGGGACCGTACCACGCGCAGCGGGGCATTCACCTGCGGCCAGGAAACCAGACCCGGAAAGTCCCACCATTGGCAATCTCGACCGCGTCGCTCGCCACACTGCGGCGGGACGTGTGCGAACAGGCCGGCTGCATCCTGATACAGATTGCGGCGCTCGTCTTTGAGAACGGCCAAAGCATGTTTGCCGCGGCCGATCAGAAAGTTGAAAAACGGAGCGGTGGTGTAGAGGGCATCGGCCAGCACCAGATCGAAGGCCCTCGGGTAGGCTGCCAACACGCGGGTGAGTAAGCGTATCGCGCAGGCGACTTCATCCTCGTCCGGAAGCATCGGTTCGCAGTCCAACAAAACACGCAGGGGCTTGCGGTCGGCGCGAGTCCCAGGCAAGAGCATGAGCGTGACTTGCCGGTGGTAATACTGAATGCGCTCTCCCTGTTCGGTCTTCACGGTGCGCTGGCGGCATCCCGCACAATGGCGGCGGTAGCTGGCATGTTGTTCGTGGCCATCCAGAACCGCCACGTCAAAACCCAAATTCAGGGGCAGCGCCTTGTTCCTTTTCAGACGGCTGTAGACCTGGTGGAGACTGTCCCGCAGTTGGCTGGCATCGATGGCGGCATGTACTCGTCCCATGGTGTCGGCGCTGCTCATTGCCCCTCCCAACCACCGTTTCCAGAAGCGGGCGGCGGAAATGGTTTCCAGGGCATTGAGGCTGCCCAAGCGCGCCCAGAACATCGCCAGAGCGGATTTCAGGATCAGCGTGGTAGGCGTTCGTGGCTGCTGACGCCCGTCGGTAACTTTGTCGAGCACCTCGCTGGAAAGGTCAAACACCTTTTCGGCATAGCGAATGAGGCGGTGGAGTAAGCTCTCAGTGTCCCGGCGTTTTTTTCTCCCGCATGCGCTTCCATTCGAGTTCGGAGACTTCTTCGATGAGGCGTTGCAGTTGCTGGTAATCGTTCACCGCCTGCCGGACGCGGGGTTCCCACGACTTGGGGATGCAGAGTTGTCGCGGTTTTCCGTCGTGGCTTTGAACCAGATACAGGGAAGCGTGCAAGTCGCCGTTAGCGCAGTGGCATGCAGCCTTGCCACATTTGCGACTACGAACCGACAAGGTACCGCGAAGCAGCCAGTTGTCGTGAGCCAGTTGGGCGAGTCTGGAACGGAAGTCTCGCTCGGCGGGCGAGAGGCTAGCGCGGTTCATGGGCGGCTCCTTTTCTGAGACATTAATAATATCTCAGACAGAGACGAAAGACAAGCCCCAATAGCGAATGCGAATTTGCCTCAGTTCGAGTAGGACAGGCGCCAGATGCGCAGGCAACGGGTGTCAGCGCCGATCAGAATGCTGGATGCGGAATCACTG
>CAWDWK010000055.1:0-66449 GCA_963805775.1 uncultured Solibacteraceae bacterium
CAACATGAAATCCACCATGATCGCCGCTTACGGAGAGCCCGACCGCATCAGCGTCGCCACCAGTGGCAACCTGATGGGCATGAGTTTGAGCAATCTGATCACGGGCAATTTGCAGAACGCCATCCCTTTCACTCAATTCATGGGAACACAGGGACGCGCGCCTGCGTTTAAATAGGGGAATGGACCCCGTAATCGAATTGGATGGCCTGGAAGTCCGCTTCGGCAACCGCGCCATCCTTAAAAATCTGAAAGCCAAGCTCACGGGACGATCCATCGGCCTGTTGGGCCCCAACGGCGCCGGCAAGAGCACCCTGATCAACACCCTGCTGGGCTTTCACAAGCCCACCTCGGGAACGGCCCGCATTTTCGGCCGCGACGTGCGCACACAAGCGCGCGAAGTGCGCAGCCTGATCGGCTATATGCCGGAGAACGACGCGTTCATCTCTTCGATGAGCGGCGTGCGTTTTGTCCGCCTGATGGCCGAACTCTCCGGCCTGCCCGCCGAACACGCCCTGGAGCGCGCCCACGAAGCGTTCTTCTACGTCGGTCTCGGAGAAGTTCGCTACCGCGCGCTGGGCACTTATTCCCTCGGCATGAAGCAGGCCGCCAAGTTGGCACAGGCCATCGTGCACGGCCCGAAGCTGCTGTTCCTGGATGAACCCACCAACGGGCTCGATCCGCCCGCGCGGCTGCGCATGATCGCCCTGATTCAGGAGATCCGCGACCGCGGCGATCTGCACCTGATTCTTTCCTCGCACCTCCTGCGTGATGTAGAGGAGTGCTGCGACGAAGTGCTGATCCTCAAGGACGGCAACATCGCCGCGTTCTGCAATCTGGAAGAAGAGCGTCGCGCCAACCGCCGCTTCCTGGAAGTGGAGACGCGTGGCGGTGTCAACGGAGCCTTCGCCGAAGCGGTGGAAAAACTCGGCTGCGAGACCGCCACTGGGGCGCAGGGCCGCCTCAAATTAGTTCTGCCGGACAACCTGGAAGTGCGCCAGCTTTACCAGGTGGCCGCCGACCAGAACGTACAGATCCGCCGCCTCAACCACAAACGCGATTCGTTGGAAGACATCTTCCTCAAAGCCATGGAGACCGCCGATGGCCGTCTATAAGAAAACCTACCGGCCGTATGACGGCGAGCTGACCGCATCGTTCCGGCGCTTCCTGGTGATTCCGCGCTACGCCTTCGAGGAGATGCGCAAATCGCGCTTCCTCACCATCTTCTTTATCGCGAGCTTCATCTACCCGTTGATCTGCGCCTTGATCATCTACGTGCAGCACAACGTCAGCGCGCTCAACCTGCTCGGCGTGCAGGGAGCCAACCGGCTGATCTCCATCAACGCCACCTTCTTCCTGAACTTCCTCGGCTGGCAGAGCATGCTGGCACTATTTCTCGCCTCGTTCACGGGCCCCGGACAAGTCTCGCCCGACCTGGCCAACAACGCGCTCTCGCTGTATCTAGCGCGACCCTTCTCGCGCGTGGAGTATGTGCTCGGCAAGATGTGGATCCTTGTAGTCCTCATGTCGCTGATGACCTGGGTGCCCGGCCTGCTGCTCTTCCTGCTGCAAGCCTACCTGGAAGAGGGCTGGACGTGGATGCACGACAACTCCAGCCTCGCCGTGGGTCTGTTCTTCGGCTCGTGGGTGTGGCTGCTGGTGCTCGCGTTGATGGCGCTGGCGCTCTCCGCCTGGGTGAAATGGAAACCCGCCGCCGGCGCGCTGATGTTCGGCGTTTTCTTCGTGGCGGCCGGATTCGGCGTAGCGATCAACGGCGTGCAGCGCACACGTTGGGGACACCTGTTCAACATCAGCGCGCTGATCGGCTCCATCTGGGTGCATCTCTTCGGCGCCGACCCGGCAGTCAATAACGGCGGCGCCTTCTTCCGCATGCCCTCGGGCGAAGAACTGCCGCTGTGGTGTTGTTGGGCCGCGCTGGGGGTGTTCTGCCTGATCTGCCTCTACATGCTGACGCGCAAGATCCGCGGCGTGGAGGTGGTCCGTTGACCGACAACCAGATCACCTTCGCCAATGTCTCGCGCTTCTACGGAGAAGTGCTCGGCGTCAACAAGGTCAGCCTGTCGATTCCGCCCGGCGTCACCAGCCTGGTAGGCCCCAACGGCAGCGGCAAGACCACGCTGATGAATCTGATGACCGGCCTGATCCGTCCCAGCCAGGGCGAGATCACCGTGCTCGGCATGTCTACCGAAGACCCCGAGCATCTCTGCCGCGCGGTGGGCTACTGCGCCCAGTTCGACACCTATCCCAAGGGCCTCACCGGATACCAATTCATCTACTCTTTCCTGCGCGTGTTCGGCATGAGCCATCAGGAGTGCGACCAGCGCACCATGGCCGCGCTCGAAACCGTGGGGCTGACCGAGGCGCGCAACCGCCAAGTGGCCGCCTACAGCAAAGGCATGCGGCAGCGAGCCAAACTGGCACAGGCCACGGCGCACGATCCGCAAGTGGTCATCCTCGATGAGCCGTTGAACGGCCTGGACCCGCTGGCCCGCGCCGAAGCCATCGCGCTCTTCGAACAGTGGGGGCAGAAGGGGCGCCACGTCATCGTCTCCAGCCACATTCTCCACGAAGTGGATCGCATCAGCGATCAGGTGATCCTGCTCAGCCAGGGCTACGTGGTGGCCGAAGGTCAGATACAGAGCGTGCGCGGAGAAGTCAAAGACCAGCCCATGCAGATCCTGGTGCGCTGCGATCATCCCAGCCAACTCGCGTCGCAGTTGTTCCGCGAGAACCACCTGGTGGAAGCCAAGATCCACACCGATGGCCACGGACTGCTGTTACGTACCACCGACGCCGACGGCTTCTACCTGCTGTTGAACCGCATCGTGATCGAATCCGGCCTGGTGGTGGAATCGGTGGCGCCGGCGGATGACGACGTGAACTCCGTGTATCAATATCTGATCGGCGGAGAGGGGAGCACGATATGAATCTTTGGATGCGCCAGATCGGCGGTGTGCTTCGCCTCGAAATGAAGAAAACCTTTCTCTCGCGGCGCGGCTGGTGGGTGTATTTCCTGGCGCTCGGTCCGGTGGCGCTCACGCTGCTCCACTGGCTGATCGAGATCAGCCGCCATTCGGGCCGGCACAGTATCGGCGAGGACAGCCTGGTGTTCGCCGGATTGTTTCACTTCTACTATCTGCGCCTGGGAATCTTCTTCGGATGCGTGGGCATCTTCTCGAATCTCTTCCGCGGCGAGATGCTGGAAAAAACGCTGCACTACTATTACCTGACGCCGCTGCGCCGCGAACTGCTGGTGGCGGGCAAGTACCTGGCGGGACTCGCCACGGCGCTCTTCCTGTTCGTCGGCAGCACGGCGATTTCGTTCCTGCTGATCGGCCGCCATTTCGGCGCGGGCTACACGGACTATATCCTGCACGGCCCCGGCCTGAGCCAGCTCGGCTCCTACATGCTGGTGGCGGCGCTGGCCTGCGTCGGCTACGGCTCCGTGTTCCTGATGAGCGGCATCTTCTTCCGCAACCCCATGATTCCGGCCGCAGTGGTGATGGTGTGGGAGAATCTGAACCCGTTCCTGCCCACCGTACTCAAGAAAATCAGCGTGATCTTCTACCTGAAGAATCTCTGTCCGGTGGAGATCCCGATTCCGCCGCCGTTCAACGTGATGGTGATCGATGCCGACCCCACCCCATTCTGGATTGCCGTCCCGGGCTTGCTGGTGCTATCGCTGATCCTGCTGGCGTATTCCGGCATCTCAGCCCGGCACACCGAAATCAGTTACGGCGAATAGAAGTTATATGTCGAGGCCGGCATCCAGGTAGCCCAGCCCCTGGAGTTTCTTGGCGATCTCTTCGTCCGAGGCGGAGGACTCCACTTTGGCGAGTTCCTTTTCGAGTACGTGTTCGACGAACTCGTGAGGCGAACTGTATCCGGCCGCATCGGCGCACTTCTTTACTTTCTCCATCAACTCTTTATTCAGCTTGATCGATGTTCCCATTTCTCTGATCCTCAAATCACCACACCAAAACGCTTTTTCAAAAGCAGCGCGGCCACCATGGAGACGGCCAGAAACCAGACCAGCCAGTTCACGTGAAGGCCGAACAGGCGCATACTGACTTCAGGGTAACTGACGTCAATCCACTCCGCGAAGTCCGCACGCAACCGGGTTTCGCCGGGCGAAAATATCGACGCCCACGCCGACCGCACCCTCCTGCCCGTAACGAACCGGTGGCGATCTCCGGCCTCGATCCGCTTCGACACTTCCTGGCCCTTGAAACGGAATTGCAGGCTCTCCGAAACGGGCGAAAACGGCATGATCCGCCAGCTCACCTCCCTGGCCGCCGCCGCGCGCACGGGCGGCCCCAGGACCGCGACACCGGACGGAACAATGAGCTCCGGCGCGGGCGCCGATGGATCCCAACCCGCGGTCATGTGCATGGTGACCAGGGCGGGTTGGGCGAGTGGCAGCGGAGCGCGCTCATAAAAGGACTCGAGGTGGATCAACAGCAAACCGAGCGGCACGACCATCCATAATGCAGGACGCAGGGCAAGGCCGAGATACTTCAGGTTGGCAGCGAGCAGGCCTTTCTGCGCGCGTAGCGAGACAACGGGTTCGTCCACGAACACGCGCAGCTCGAGCAAGCCTGCCTGCACACGGCGCTTGATCTGTTTCATGCGCGCTTGATTGCTGGTCCTGCCGAAGACCCATAGCATGGCAAGACCGATGGCGGCCGCCACGACGGTGAGCCCGACCAGCCGCGGCACGAAGGCGAGAAAAGTGTGAACGAGAAGCAGGATGGTGTCGATGAACCAGTTGACGATATCCATAACTCCTCAGAAAACCGATTTCCCGATCATCCCGTTGGCCGCCTTCACGCCAAACTCACCGAGGATGGTGGCGGTGATGTCCCACAGGTGCGGCGAATCCGCGCGGACCGGACGGTTGCTAAAGAGCACCCCGGGAACCAGGTCCGACGCCATGCAGTGGTCCCCGATCCAGGCCTGTGTATTGTCGTCCAGCACGTCGCGCGGCACAGCGCCGAGGGCCGTCTGCCAAGAGGCGCGGTAGCCGCGTCGGAAACCCACCAGCAGATCCGGCGAGTATTTTAGATTGCGGCCGCGGAAGACTTCTTCGGGGAAGTAGACGCGCTCGACCACCTTTTCGCCGGTGACGGGGTCCTTGAACTCCGCCAATCGTTTGGCCAGTCTGTCCAGCACCAGCCGCTTATCGGCTTCCGGTACGATGCCGCCGTTTTCCCGTCCCTCCAAGTTCACGTACACACCATTGAGCCCGATCGCGTACGCCATGGTTTTCGTCCAGTCCACGTGCGCGAACAACTCCTCGTCTCCGGTATTGGCCGGATCGTCCAGGGCAAGAAATCCCTCGCGCTGCAGGAACGAGTTCAAATGGACGGCGCGGTTGAAGGGCGCAAAGCCGTGATCGGAAATCACCAGCAGCGGCGTATCCTTTCCGGCTTTGTCGAGGGCTTGGCCAATGGCCTGATCCACCGCCCGGTAGATCTCGAGCAGGTCGTCATCGTAACGGCCCCAGAGCATGTGCGAGTTCTGATCCACGCTGGAGAAATAGTAGAAGAAGAGGCCTTCCTGGAAGCGATCAAGTTCGTAACGATACATTCGCAAGCTGTCCGCCAGCACCTTGCGGCTTTGGACGAGGAACTCGGCTTTGGAAAGGATACCGGCACGGAATGCCGAGGTCTCCTCCGCGATGCCCTGCGTGTAAAACGGTCCCACTGCACCCGCGAGCTTGCTACTGAATTCGCCGGGCGTGGAGATGGGCAGAGCGGGATCTTCGGGGTCGATGTTCACCGGGCTGACGTACACGCGCAGGTAGGGGTGCGCCTGCTGCAGATAGACGCGGAACATGCCGCGGACACTTTTGAGATGTGGTATCAGGGAATACTCCGCGTGCACCCATGTCGACCATTCGCCGTCGCGAAGAATGAACTGCGTACCTTGCGCATCGAAACGGGCGGTCGGTTCCGAGGGATCGACGTCTACGGTCAGATCGACTGACGTCGCCTGGTGGTCGCGGCGCATCTGATTGGGTGGCCCGGGGATGGCAAGTTCTGTGCGTCCCTGCCGGAGCGCCACACGTACGATCTGTCCACCGGGCACCTTGTCGCGCTTCTCCGACGGATCGGTGGTGTAGAACGAAAACGTACCGAAGGAGCCCGTCATGTCGGGGGTTCCCATGCCGGCGAGCGATTCGGCTTCGCATTCGGCGGGTGGGAAGTTGGCGGGCATGCGGATCACTGACGAGCGCACGCCGTGTTCGTCGAGCATCTGCCAGAACGTGCGGCCTGCGCGCAGGGTACGCACACCGCCGCCAGACAAAGGAAACAGGTAGGGTCCGATCGCCAGGGAGCGTGTGGGTTCCGTGGTCTCGGCCATCGACGAGACCGGCATACGCGTGGACGGGTTGCGGTGGACGAAATCGAAAATGCCGTGGCCGCCGGGGTCCATGCCGGTGATGACGCTGGACCAGGCTACCGGGCTCTGCGGCGGTACCGTGGTGGCGAGGCGCCGGAACGTGCCCTGCTGGCGAAGACGCTTCAAGTTCGGAAGAGAGGCGAGATGGGTTTCGACGAAGATCGGGTCCATGCCATCCACACCGAGCACGATCATGCGCTTGCCAGCGGCCCGCGTAGCGTGATTTGCGCACGATGGGGTGAGGAGTAGTGCGAGGGCGAGGATGGCGTGCAGCCACCTCATGCCGCGACCTCTTCATGGAGCGGGCGGGCCTGCGGCTTGAGCAGCGGCTTTCCTTCCATATAGGGTGGCGGGGCGATGCCGAAAAGGTCCAGGGCGGTGGGCGCCATGTCTTCGATGCCTGGGTTGGCCGCCTCGATTTTCCGGTTCGAAAACAAGACGCCCGGCACGAGGTGCGGGTCCACGCAATGATCGCCGCTCCAGGCTTTTTCGTTATCGGCAAACACACGCGCGGTGACTTTGCCGACAGCCGAATCCCAGGAGGCGCGATAGCCGTCCGCGTATCCTACGATCACATCGGGCGCGGCATCCAGGTACGGGCCGGTGTACAACGATTCAGAGGGCCATGCCTTCTGAATCGCGAGACGGGCGCGCTCTTCATCGTGGAGCCCGGAAAGCTTCGCGGCGAGTTCACGCTTGAGCGCCGCCGCCTCGGCGGGCGGTACAATGCCTTCCGCCTCGCGGCCCTTCTGGTTGATGTATACACCGGCCAGTCCGAACGTGTAGGCCCGCGTGCGGCTCCAATCGATGTCCTTCAAGTACGAGTTCTTGCCATCGGCTCCCGCTTTCAGGGTCAGGTAGCCGTTTTGCAGGAGCCACGCGTTCAGATCGACTCCGCGTTCGAACGAAGTAAAGCCGTGATCGGAGAGAACGAACAGGACGGTATCGGCATCCACGTAATCCATGGCGCGGCCGACCAACTCGTCGGCCCGGCAGTAGAGATCTTCAATGACGCCGCTGTGCGGCCCGCCGCCATCTTTCTGGGCGAAGAACATGTGCTGGACGCGGTCGGTGGTGTCGAAGACGCAGGCGACCACACCGCGGCGGGTACGTTCCAGCGCGGAGAAGAACATCGCCTTACGTTCTTCAAATATGAGGTACGACTGTTTCAAAAATGCGTCGGAATCGATGGCGTGCTCGTTGAGCGCCCACGTGTCCTCGGCCATGCCGAGTGTGGAGAATGCTCCCAAAAGTTTTGCCAGGTAGTCGGCGTAGTAGGAGGGATGCGAAATGGGAAGAGCGGGAGCCTCCGGGTCGATGTTGATGGGGGTGGAGTAGAGGGAAACGTCGGCGCCGTTCTCGGTCAACAGGAAACGCGCGATGCCGTGGACTTTGATGCCGAGTCCGGCGGAGAACGTCAGCCTTACCCAGGGTGTGTACTCGCCGAGCGCGAGAGGGTAGCGCTCGCTACCGATCTTGAGTTCCGCGCTACCGCCGCTCCGCAGGCGAATGGTGAAGGGGAGTTCCATCGGGCGGGCTTCCTCGTGGAGCGTGTTGGCCGGACCCTGGATGGTGCCACGGCAAATGGTCCCATCGCGCCGCAAGGCAACGCGATTGCCGCTCTCCATGGCGGTGCTGTCGCTGCGGGTGGTGTACAGAGCGAAGGTTCCCTGCGTGCCTAACAGGTCAGGGGTACACATGGCGGAAAGCATGCGGCCATGGAATTTCTCGGGAGGAAACGTGATGGGCACGCGCAGGATGGTAGAGGCGATCTGCCGTTGCCCGAGAATTTGCCAGAAGGTGCGGCTCTTGCGTCGCAACTCCACGATCGGGCGGCTCAACGGAATGCGATACCGGCCCAGTTTGAGGATCTTCCGCGGCTCTTCGACGCGCGAAGAAGATAGATACGGCATGTACGAGCTCAGGCTGCGATTCAGAAAATCGAACATGGCGTGACGGGCGGGGTTGACCCCGGTGGCAAACGTGGACCACGCCACGGGCGAGAGCGCGGGGAAAGTGGTGCGCAGGCGGTGAAAGCCGCCCTGTTCGCGTAAGCGGCTCAGGTTAGGAAGCTTGCCTTCCTTCATATACCGCTCCGCCAGTCCCGGGTCGAGACCATCGAGGCCGAGGAAGATCAGCTTCTTGATTTTGGCGCGGCGGTAGCCCTGCCTGCCGGTAGCGGCGCCCCAAAGGACGCGGATAGGCCAGAGGAGAAAACTCAACAGACCGAGAAGCACTCCGCCGAGAATGCTCAGGAACGATCCAAGAAATGCGAAGCCGGCGCCGGGACCGATGTAGGCTAATTCGGGATGGAGCGGAAGGCTCATCGCACTTTGCCTTCCAGGAAGGGAACCTCGAAAACCTTTTTGTGCATGATGGGTCCGTGTCCGAAGAAGCCCGATTCGCCGAATAGTTCACCGTGATCGGCGGTGATCGTGATGTAAGTATTCCTGGGGACGATATCGAGCAACTCTTCTACCACACGGTCCAGATATTGAACCGCCTTGACCTGGCGGTCACGCAGCATGTTGCATTTCGTACGGCTGAAAAAACGGTCGGTGCTTTTCTTTAACTTGCCGCCCACTACTTCATCGTCGAGGTGCTTGAAGACGCCGTGAACGCCGCTGATGCGGGGCCAGTCTTCCGGGGGTTCATCGGGGAGCGCGTAAGGGTAGTGGGTTTCGCCGACATTCAGGATGTAGAACGACGGGCGATCCTCCGGAAAACGCATTTCCCGGATCATGGCTCTCATATCGTTGTGGTGGTCCATGAGGCGGTAAGTATCGAATCCGTGGTTGAGGATGGTGCGCGGATTCAAGACCGGCAGGGACATCATCGCGTGGGTGCGATAGCCGAGAGTCTCCTTAAGAAACGCAGGGAAATAGAGCTTAGGGATGAGAGATTTGAAACCGATGCCTTCGATGCCGAGCCGTTCGGAGAACTTGAGAAAGTCTTTCTTGTAGTACTCCGACGCGAACACCTGCGACGGGCTGCTGTGCGGAAGGAGACCGGAGAGCAGGTTATAGTGCGATGGAGCGGTCCACGAAGCGTAGGACCACCGCTGCTCTAGCGGACCGAGTTTGCAGATGGTCTTCGGTTGTGCCTGCACCAACGTATCGTAGCGGCAACTATCGAAGATGATAAGGACATAGTTGTTGCCTTTCACCGCCGGCGCCGGCTGCGATTCGTCGCTGGCAGTTCTTAGGCGTCGCATGATCGGAATGATAACATGGTACCCAGCCAAGATGTCAGTTGGATTAGTAAGCCATGACAAATGCGTGTCAACCACATTGTGGGTAATGATTCATCCTCAGGTACGGTGTGCGTCATTCTCTCTTTACAATCGGGGCGTATACTTATAAATTGGCCCAGCACATGAAAGAAGGTTTGGGACGAAGCGTCGTCTCGGGCGTAGTCAACGGGGCGGCGGCGTGGAGTGCGTATGCGCTCCTGGAGTTCATGTTCGCTTCGGTACTGTTCCGCCTGGCGAGACCGCACGCAGTCTTCAGCGCGTGGCACTGGAAGCTCACGGCGATGCTGTTCCTGGGCTATCTCGTCGCAGGCCCGGTATGCGGCGCGCTGGCCGGCGCGGCGGCGTGGATGTTACGACGAAGGGTGCAACTTTCCGTCGAAGCGGCGGCCACCTTCACCCTGGTCTTCGCTTTTGGGCTTCATCTCGTGCTGAATGCCGAAGCCGGCGGGTTCTGGCTGCTTGCCGCCGTGGGCGCGTTCGTCGCATTGCTTTTGATTCCGCAGTTGCATGATAAGGCGGGGTGGCTGACCAATTACTGGATCGTGTCCGGCCTGCTGCTGGGCTTGGGACAGGTCCTCGGATTGGAGGCGATGGGAGTCGCAAGCCAGTTGGGCGCGCGCCTGGGCATGGCTTCGAAGCTGCTGACTGTCCTTCTGGTGGCAGGAGCGGCGGGTTCGGTGCTGATCGGGAGGAGATTCCGGCTTCCGGCCGCGCTGCTGCAAAGCCGGAGCCATCGGCGGTGCCATCCTGCTGATGGTGGTCAGCTACGCCCTGGGACGGCCGAGTCCGTCCGCGGTAGAAGCGGCGTCACCGGCCCTGGCCGGGACCGGTTCAGGCCGTCCGAACGTCCTGCTGATTGTGATGGACACGGTGCATGCCGACCACCTTGCGGTGTACGGTTACGAACGCGACACGACACCAAACCTGCGCGATCTGGCTCGCGATTCGATGGTCTACAAGGAGGCGATGTCGGCTTCGGATATCACGCTGACCTCGCACGCATCGTTGTTCACGGGCATGTATCCGAGCTGGCACGGCGCCTACTGCGATCCGCAAAACGCGGCATATGGGCGGGCGCTCTCGGGCGCGTACCCCACGATCGCGGAGCTCTTGCAGAAGGGCGGCTATCAAACCAGCGGCGTCGCGGCGAATTTGTACCTGCGCGCCGACTTCGGGCTGGAACGCGGCTTCGACCACTTCGATATCCCGCGTCCGGTACCGGTGCTGGCCGCCGAGAACGGCTTCATGCTGCGCCACGGCATGCGGCGAGGATTGAGCCTTGTGTTCGATACGGCCCAATTCGACCGGCTCTACGCGATGGGCGAGGACATCAATACGGCGCTGTTCGCCGAACTGTCGGACACTTCCAAAGCCGGCGCGCCGGTCTTCACTTTCGTCAACTACATGGACGCACATTTTCCCTACTTGCCGCCTGCGCCATACGACACGCGATATCCGGGACGCCGGCGGGGCATGACGCAGGATGACCTGGAAGAGGAACAGAAGGTGCTGGTCACGGGCCAGAGTGGGGCGGGGGACTACCGGCCGCATTGTGTTTCGCAATACGACGGCGGAATTGCGTATGAGGACCAGCAGATCGGGGATGTGGTCAAGTGGCTCAAGCGCCGCGGGGCTTATGACAACACGATGATCGTGGTGACCTCGGATCACGGAGAAGCGTTCGGCGAACGCAAACGCGTGGGACACGCGAACTCGCCGTATCAGAACCTGCTACATGTTGCGTTGCTGGTGAAGTACCCGCACCAGGCGCGCCGCGGAACGGAAGACCGTCCGGTGAGTCTAATTGATGTCGCGCCAACGATCCTGGAAGCAGCGGGCATCGCGGTTCCGCAAGCAATACAGGGGCGCAGCCTCACGGCGGTGACGGACCGTGAGATTTACGGCGAAACGTTCCCCTGTCCGGTTGCGCACCCGCCGGATTGCCCAAATGGCTGTACGGCTCGCGCGATCTATGCCTGGCCGTACAAATTTATCACCAGCAGTAATGGGCGGCGGGAGTTGTTCGACCTGGGCGGCGACCCGGCGGAGAGCCGCAACTTATACATTCAGCAGCCGGAACGCGCGGCACAACTTTCCGACCGGCTGGCGCTGTGGATGAAGAACATGCCAAAGCAATCGCGTGAGACCCACACGCTCTCGCCGGAGGACTTGAGGCGCCTGAAGAGTCTCGGCTACGTGCAATAAGATAAGCCACGGCTGGATTGTTACTTATCCGGCGAGACGCAGGATACTGTGCAAAAGGTAGAGTAACTTAGAGTAACTGCGCATTCCCCGGACTTACAATCGACTTAGCGGACACCGCTCCCTCACGGTCGCGGCTCTGATGGAGCCACGACTCGATCAGAGACCTTCGAGGACTTCGGCGGCGTGGCCTTTGGCCTTAACCTTGTTGAAGATCTTCTCGATCTTGCCGTCGGGGCCAATGACGAAGGTTGTGCGTTCGATGCCCATCACCTTTTTGCCGTACATATTCTTCTCTTTGTAGACGCCGTAGGCCTCGGCGGCGGCTCTGTTCTCGTCCGCCAGCAGGGTGAAGGGCAGATCGTACTTCTCTTTGAATTTGGCCTGCGCCGAGGGTTTGTCGGGCGAGACCCCGATGACGGCGGTACCTTTCTTACCGAAGGCCTGGATGTCGTCGCGGAACTCGCAGGCCTCCACGGTGCAGCCCGGCGTGTCGGCCCTGGGATAGAAGTAGAGCACGACGCGTTTGCCCTTCATCTGGGAGAGGCGGAAGTCTTCGTCTGTATCCGTGTGGAGTTGGATATCGGGAGCGGGATCGCCTACCTTCAACATGTATCACCCCAATTTTTGTTTGAACAGATCCGTGACCGCGGCCACATTGGCCTGGCCGCGCGTGGCTTTCATCGCCTGACCAACGAGGAAATTGATCACCGTCGTCTTGCCGCCTTTGTATTGTTCCACCTGTTTGGGATTGGCGGCGATCACGTCCGCGATGATCTTTTCGAGCGCGCCGGTGTCGGAGATCTGCTTCAGACCTTCGCGCTCTACGATGACGGCGGCGGGCTCGCCGGTGGAAAACATTTTCGGAAAAACCTGCTTGGCGAGTTTGCCGGAGAGTTCGTCACTCGCGATCAGTTTGACGAGCTGTCCGAGGTTCTCCGCGCTGACCGGCGAACCGGCAATCTCGCGTCCCTCGGCCTTCAGCATGGCCATGAGGTCTCCCATGACCCAGTTGGCGGCCATCTTCGGATTGCCGGAAACGCCGGCGACGGTCTCGAAGTAGGCGGCGGTGGCACGCGTGGCGGTGAGCACTTCGGCGTCGTATGGGGAGAGTCCGAACTCGCCGAGGAAGCGCGCGCGCTTGCGTCCGGGCAGTTCCGGCATGGAAGCGCGGACTTCGCCGAGCCACTTTTCGCCGATGCGCAAGGGCACCAGGTCGGGCTCGGGGAAGTAGCGGTAGTCGTGAGCGTCTTCCTTGCTGCGCATGCTGAAGGTCTCGTCGAGATCGGGGTTGTAGAGACGCGTTTCCTGCACGATGCGCGCGCCGCTTTCGATCAGGGCGACCTGGCGCGCGACTTCGAAATCGATGGCCTGTTTGAGGAAGCGGAACGAGTTGAGGTTCTTGACTTCGGCGCGCGTGCCGAACGCTTCGGTGCCTTTGATACGCACGCTGACATTGGCGTCGCAGCGCAGATGGCCCTTCTCCATATCGCAGGTGGAGACCTCGATGAACTGCATGACTTGCTTCAGCTCGGTGAGGTAGGCGTGGGCCTCATCGGCGCTGCGCATGTCGGGCTCGCTGACGATTTCGATGAGGGGCGTACCGCTGCGGTTCAGATCGACATAAGAGGAGCGGTCGGAATCTTTGAAGCCATCGTGGACGCTCTTGCCGGCGTCGTCTTCCATGTGGACGCGGGTGACGCCGATGCGCCTGGGGACGCCGTCGACCACGATATCCACGAAACCATGCTCGGCTAGGGGCTCGTCGTATTGCGAGATCTGGTAGCCCTTCGGAAGGTCGGGATAGAAGTAGTTCTTGCGGGCGAAGCGGGAGTGCGCGCGCACCTGGCAGTTCAGGGCGAGGGCGCCCTTGATGGCGAGTTCGACGGCCTCTCGACTGAGTACGGGGAGGGCGCCGGGAAGGCCCAGGCAGACCGGGCAGACGTTGGTGTTGGGCGGCGCGCCGAAACTGGTGGGACAGCCGCAAAAGATCTTGGTGGCCGTGGAGAGTTGGACGTGTACTTCGAGCCCGATTACGGGTTCGTAGCGGGCGATCATCTCGGGGGTTGCCGCGGCGATGGCGGTAGAGGACATGGTGTCCTTTCATTATATGGGGGCTTGGTGGGGGTCCGAGGGGGGGCAATTCACCGCAGAGACGCAGAGACGCTGAGATAAGCGCAGAGAAGAGAGAGAGAGAAGAGAAGAGAAGAGAAGCAGAAAGCATTTACCGGCGGGTAGGGAACTTCTTCTGCAGGGCGCTTACGAATTCGTGGAGGGATTTGCGGTCGGCGGATTGCCAGCGGATCAGGACGAAGAAGCGGTCGGCGTAGAAGAAGACGGTGTCGGGGGCTGGGGGCCAGCGCTGCGCGAGGTCCAATGCGACGGCTGGGGAAGTTAGCTGGTAGACACGCGCGTCGAGTTTGCCGGGGCCTTCGTAGGTGGCGGCGCGAATGCTTTGGATGGCGGAGGGCGGTATGGGGTCGGGCGGGGATGAGGGCGGGAGTTCGGTGACGGAGGTGCGATGCCACGGGCCCATCACGCTGGTGAAGATATCGGGCATGGGCGCGGGAGATTGCCGGCATGCGGCTAGTGCGAGCCCATAGACCAGGAGAAGGCGGGACCCCATCATCAGTCACGATGCTACCATCGGGGTGATGGGAAAATTCAAGCCGGTCCGGGCGAACGCGAAGAAGACGCCGCGCCCGCAAGGCGCTGCCGGCTGTGTCATCCTGATCCTGCTGATCATGGTTGGCGTAATGGCATTTCTCTACCTGGTGATGAAAAGCAATGCGAATGGATAGACGAACTGCCGACCAATTACGACCCGTGCAGATCACAACGGGATGCCTGATGACCGCGGAGGGTTCGGCGCTCATCAAGATGGGGAACACCCATGTGCTGTGCGCCGCGACGGTGGAAGATACGGTACCGCCGTTCCTGCGCAATAGCGGGAAGGGCTGGGTGACGGCGGAGTATTCGATGCTGCCGCGGGCCACGGCGAAACGCACTCCGCGCGAAGTCACCAAGGGCCGACCTTCGGGGCGCACGCATGAGATCCAACGCTTGATCGGACGTTCGATGCGGGCGGCGGTGGAAATGACGACGCTAGGCGAACGCACGGTGATCATCGATTGCGACGTGATTCAGGCGGATGGCGGTACGCGTACAGCGTCGGTGACGGGAGCGTTCGTGGCGATGGCGATGGCCTTCCGGCAACTTCGCAAGTATGGGGTGCTGAAGAGCAATCCTTTGCGCGAATACATCGCGGCAACCAGCGTGGGACTGGTGGGCGGGGTGCCGATGCTGGACCTCTGCTACGAAGAGGACTCGCAGGCCGATGTGGATATGAACGTGGTGATGACCGGCGCCGGGCAGTTCGTGGAAGTGCAGGCGACGGCGGAGCACGAACCGTTCGACGACGCGCAGATGGCTCAAATGCTGGCGCTGGCGCGGACGGGGATCGCGGAACTGGTCTTGAAGCAGCGGGAGATTATCGGCGATTGACCAGGCTTTACTGCGCGACTGGAAATGCGGGCAAGCTGCGCGAGTTCCGCATGGCGGCGGACAGCACGCGGGTCGAGATCGAACTGCTGCCGGCCTACCGCCAACTGCCGGTTGCGGTGGAAGACGGCACGACGTTCGAAGAGAACGCCATCAAGAAGGCGCTGCACTACGGTCCGCATGCGGGCGGCCTGCTGTTCGCGGACGATTCCGGCCTGGAGGTGGAAGCGCTTGGCGGCGCGCCGGGCGTGTATTCGGCGCGCTTCTCGGGTCCGCATGCCACGGACGAATCGAACAATCGCCTGCTGTTGGAGAAATTGCTCGGCGCGGCCAACCGGAAGGCGCGATTCGTGTGCGCGATCGCGCTGGTGGAGGGAGAGCGCGTGGTGGGGGTTTATCACGGCGCGGTGGAAGGCGTGATTCTGGAAGAGGCGCGCGGGTCGGGCGGCTTCGGCTACGATCCGCTGTTTTACTGTCCGGCGTTTGGGTGCACGTTCGGCGAGGCGACGGGGGAGCAGAAATTGTCGTTGAGCCACCGGGGACAGGCGATACGCGCGATGCTGGCGAGCCTGTAGGTTACGATTTCGGGTCGGCCGGCGACATGTCCTGATCCAGCTTGGCCTTCACCGGGAGCAGGTACCGCAGGGTGATGAGGTTCAGCAGGGCCAGCATGGCGGCCAGCAGGAAGCGGTTTTGGGCCACCGACGCGCCGACGACGCCGATGTTCCAGATGCTGGCGGCCGCCGCGACGCCATGAACTCCGCCTTCGGACTTCAGAATGGCGCCGCCGCCGATGAAGCCGATTCCAGCGACGACGCCCTGGATGATGCGGGACTGGGCGTCGAGACTCATGTGGCCCGACTGCCCGCCGAGAAGGACGTAGCCGCAACTGGCCACGGCCACCACGGGAAAGGTTCGGACGCCGACGCTGTGCGCCTCCTGTTCCCGGTACCACCCGACGGGTAAGGCCAGTACGTAAGAGATCAACAGCTTGAGGACGTCTTCGAGACCTTGCGGGAAATCTATGGCGAAGTGCATATGTGGGTTATACCACCGGGCGAGGGCAACCGCTCCCTAACGGTCGCGGCTCTGATTGGTGTGGCTCTGATTGGTGTGGCTCTGATTGGTCACGAAAGTTCTTGCAGGGCAAAACATTTCGGGTACATTATGTTATATGCAGAACAGCCGCGATTCGTCCGTCTGGCGAACCCTGGCCGTCGCCTTTGGGGACGGCTTGGCGTTCGGCGTGGGCGTCACCCTGACGCGCAGCGCGGCGCGCCTGGCCGCCACGAAATCCGGGACACTTGCGTTGCCCCCTACGAACACTCCGCTCAACCACAGAGCCGCCGACGCCGTACTGACGGCGATCGACGGACAATTCGCTGAAATCGGCGGCCGGATCGACCGGCGACTGGCCGAACTGGAAGGCCAGATCCGGACGGAACTCGACGAACTGGACGCACAGGACCACGAACTGGCGGAGGGCGTTGAGACCCGGATCGACGGACTGCGCGGTGAAATCACGGAGGCCGTGGCGGCGCAGCGGCAGAGCATCGATGCGGACATGCGGGGGCTGCGCGCGCAAATGACGGCGGTCCACAAGGAATTCGCCGAGACCCTGGCGCGGCTGATGGACGAGCAGATCGTAAAGACGATCGATGCCCGCCTGGAGACGATGGTGGAGGACTTGCGCGGGACGATCCGTGAAGAGATCCGGCTGAGCGCGGAGGAGCAGAAGAGTAGCGTGAAGGCAGTGGAACCGGTGGCGCCCTCGGCTTCGCCCGACCCGGCGACGGATGCGGAACTGCCCGGGTTCGCGCGGAGCCGTCCACGCAGGCCGCTATGGCGCCCCCCGATTGTCTCCTCCTTCCTGATGGCCACTGGGGGACTGCTGTTGCTGCATTACCTGTAGGGGCGCATGCTATCCTGATTCCGCGTCCATGAAGATCACGAGCGTTCGGTCTTTCCTGTTGTCCTACCCTTTTGCGGAGCCGGTGCGGCTGCCCTTTTACGGCGGCGAGCGCACGCTGCTGAAACGCGACGCCATGTTCATCCGCGTGGAGGCGGATAACGGCTTGGTGGGTTACGCGCCGGGACCGGGAAGCGAGAGCGTGCACCGCGTGATCGGGGAGACCATCGCACCGTTCCTGGAGGGGCGCGTGCTGGCGGACCCAGACGCACTGCGCGTGCTGTTCCTGCAAGGGCCGGGCGTGGACGCGTCGCTGGCCAAGATCTATTGCGCAGTGGAGATCGCGCTTTACGACCTGGCGGGTAAGGCGCGCGGCGTTCCGGTGTCGGAAATGCTGGGCGGGCGGGTGCGCGACAGCATACGGCTGTATGGCAGCGCGGGCATGTATATGTCGCCGGAAGCGTACGCCGCCGAGGCGTCGGCGATCGCGGAACTGGGATTCCGGGCGTATAAGATGCGGCCGGCGGCGGGTCCGGAGCAGGACCTGGAGACGGTGCGGCTGATGCGCCAGGCGGTGGGTCCGTACTTCGACCTGATGGTGGACGCGCATACGTGGTGGCGGATGGGGGACCGCAGCTACTCGCAGTCCACGGTGGAACAACTGGCGCAGGAGATGGCGGCGCACCACATCGCTTGGCTCGAAGAGCCGCTGCCGCCGGACGACCATGCGGCTTACCTCGCGCTAAAGGAGAAGGACCTGGTACCGCTGGCGTCGGGCGAGCACGAGCCGAACGAAGAACGGTATCTGGATCTGATTCTCACGCAGGCGGTGGACTACGTGCAGATGGATGTCTGCTGCCAGGGAGGCTACTCGCTGGGGCGGCGGCTGTTCGCGGAGATCGCGCGGCAGGGATTGCGCTTCGCCTTCCACAGTTGGGGGACCGCGCTGGAAGTGGCGGCGGCGGCACAGTTGGGTGTGTGCTGGCCGCAGATGGTGGTGGAGTGGCTGGAGTACCCGTGCTACTCGACGCCGGGACGGGTGGGAATGTATCCGTTCCCGCTGGCGGCGGAGATCCTGACGGAGCCGCTGGAAATCGAGCGCGGGAATCTGATGGTGGCGAACAGGCCTGGGCTTGGGGTGACGGTGGACGAACGGGTAGTCGAGCGGTACCCGTGGATTCCGGGGCCGATGGTCGCTGTTCCGTACCGATTCTCCGGCGGAGACGCGCGCGGTGACGAGCGATCACAGCGTTCAGTGGGATTCAGGGGCGAAGTAGGGGGGAGGCGTCGAGTGAGACTCGACGCGGTACGGCACGAGTGCGTGCGCCACGAGCCAGCCGTTACAATGAGAGCATGTCCGACAAATTAACCATTGCGGGGCGGGAGTTCGCTTCGCGGCTCATTGTGGGAACGGGAAAGTACCGCAGTTTCCCGGAGATGATGCGGTGCCACGAGGCCAGCGGCGCCGATATGGTGACGGTGGCGGTGCGACGCGTCAACCTGACGGACCGCACGAAGGAATCGCTGATCGATTTCATCGATCGCACGAAGATTTTCATCCTGCCGAATACGGCCGCCTGCTACACCGCCGACGACGCCGTGCGCACGGCTATGCTGGCGCGGGAAGTCGGTCTCTCGAACTGGGTCAAGCTGGAAGTGATCGGGGACGAGAAGACGCTGTTCCCGGATAATGCCGGACTGCTGGAAGCTACGAAGACGCTGGTCAAAGAGGGCTTTGTGGTTCTTCCGTATACCAACGACGATGTGGTCAACGCGCGGCGGCTGATCGATGCGGGGGCGGCGGCGGTGATGCCGCTGGCGGCTCCGATCGGGAGCGGGCTGGGGGTGCAGAATCCGGTGAATTTGCGGATTTTCCGGGAGATGATCACGGAAGTTCCGATGATTGTGGACGCGGGCGTGGGCACGGCCAGCGATGCCGCGATTGCGATGGAACTGGGCGCGGATGGCGTGCTGATGAACACGGCGATCGCGGCGGCGGACGATTCGGTGAAGATGGCACAGGCCATGAAGCTGAGCGTCGAGGCGGGGCGGTTGGCGTGGGAGGCGGGACGCATGCCACGAAAGTTGTACGCATCGGCGAGCAGTCCTTTGGCTGGGGTGGTGGGGTCGAGCTAGGCTGCTTCAGGGGTATCGAAGAAAGAAGAGGTTTGGCCACGGATGAACACGGATGGACACGGATAAAACAGGAATTGCTTATCCGCGTTTATCCGTGTTCATCCGTGGCCCATTCTGCTTGATGGATTAGAGGCCTTTGGCGACCAGGAAGGCGACGAGGTCGACTACCCGGCAGGAGTAGCCCCACTCGTTGTCGTACCAGGCGACCACTTTCAAGAGGTTGCCATCGAGCACTTTGGTCAACAAGGAATCGACGATGCTGCTGTTGGGGTTGCGGAGCATGTCGGAGGAGACCACGGGATCATCGGTGTAGGCGAGAATGCCTTTGAGTTCGCCTTCGGCGGCGGCTTTGAGGGCGGCGTTGACTGCCTCGGTGGTGGTGGCGGTGTTCAGGATGGCGACGAAATCGACGACGGAGACGTCCGGGGTGGGGACGCGCATGGAGTAGCCGTCCAACTTACCCTTTAGCTCGGGGAGTACCAAGCCGATAGCCTTGGCGGCGCCGGTGGTGGTGGGGATCATGTTGATGGCGGCGGCGCGAGCACGGCGGAGATCTTTGTGGGGGAAGTCGAGGACCTTCTGATCGTTGGTGTAGCTGTGGATGGTGGTCATCGAGCCCTTTTGCACACCGAATTTCTGGTGTACGACCTTGACGACGGGCGCGAGGCAGTTGGTGGTGCAGGAAGCGTTAGAGATGATGTTGTGCTTGGCCGGGTCGTAGGCGGCATTATTCACGCCGAGGACGAGGGTAACATCTTCGTTCTTGGCCGGGGCCGAGATAATGACTTTCTTGACGGAACCTTTGAGGTGCTTGGAAGCATCCTTGCCATCGGTGAAGAAGCCGGTGGATTCGACGACGATCTGGGCGCCGACGCTGGTCCAATCGAGTTCGGCGGGATCTTTGGTGGCGAAGACTTTGATGGTCTTGCCGCCGACCGTGATGGAGTTCGCGTCGTGAGTGACGGTCTCCGCTAACGGTCCGAGCACGGAATCGTACTTGAGCAGGTGCGCAAGCGTTTTGGTGTCGGTGAGGTCATTGACCGCGACGAATTCGATGTCTTTGTTGTGCAGACCCGCACGAACTACGTTCCGGCCGATCCGGCCGAAGCCATTAATACCTACTTTGACTGCCATTGTTTCTCCTGTTTGAATTGAGGGCTGATTAAAATTTAGGATATCAGGAGGCGGTATCGCAGGCAAGCCGGGTATTCAGAGTCTAAAGTCTAAAATACCGGGAGTTTTGGGCCAAAATAATTTAGAAATTGGCTCTTGCCAGCAATGTTTGGGGCAGCATATACTAGCCTGAGCTACGGGGGCGACCGTGCTCAAAAGCACGGTACTACATCTACTAGAGGGAGTTACTGGGTATGCGAGGTCTACGTCAGATCTGTGTGCTTTTTCTGCTGAGCGCGGTGAGCGCCGGCATAGCCTTTTCCCAAGCGGTCAACGGAACCATTGTAGGAACCGTTACAGACGCATCCGGTGCAGCCGTGGCCAATGCCAAGGTCACGCTGACAGAAACCAACACGAGAATCGTTCGCACAAAGCTGTCAAACGAATCGGGAGCGTACAGCTTTCCAGAGTTGCCCCAGGGGACCTACGAGGTTACGGTGGAGATGGCGGGTTTCAAGAAGGAAGTCAGAGGGGGCGTAATCCTGGAAGCCAACACCAGCCCCCGTGTCGACATGAAACTGGAACCGGGCGCACTGGAGCAGACTGTCGAGGTTATCGCCAATGTGGCCGTTCTTCAGACCGAGCGCGCCGACACGGGCCGTTCGATTGATTCGGTGACCATCGAGGAGTTGCCACTGGGCGTGAACCGAAATTTCCAGAGCCTGCTGGACCTAGTGCCCGGAACGTCGGTAGAGACCTTTCAGCACTCGCAGTTTTTCAATGCGTCGAGCTCCACGCAGACCAATGTGAACGGCATGCCGCGCATGGGGAACAACTACCAGATCGAGGGCATCGACAACAACGAGCGCACGGGGCTGCTGCAGATCCTGATCACACCGGCGGAGGCCATTCAATCGGTGAACATCTCGACCACCAACCACGACCCGGAACTGGGACGCGGCACCGGCGCGGTGACCAACGTGATGATTAAATCAGGCACCAATAATTTTCACGGTTCGGCCAACGAATTCCTGCAAAACAGCGCGTTCGACGCGCGCTCGTTCTTCAACCCTTCAGTTGGACACCTGGCTTACAACTACTTCGGCGGCAATATCGGCGGCCCCATCAAGAAGAACAAGCTCTTCTTCTTCGCCAACTACTTGCGCACGATGGATCACGAGGCCAATACCAACCAGAACAATATTCCCGACGATGCCTTCCGCACCGGCGATCTGAGCGGCGACCCGGGACACATCGTCTACGATCCGTTGACCGGCACGCAGGATGGATCCGGCCAGAACCGGACCGCATTCCCCGGGAATATCATCCCCGCCAACCGCATCAATCCAGTGTCGGCCAAATTGCTGGCCTTTCTGCCGCCGACGAACGAGAATTTCTCCCCGACCTCGCAGACCAACGACTACTTCGCGCTGCTCCCCTCGCAAAAGACTAATAACCAGGTGGATTCCAAAGTGGATTGGACGCTTTCGGACAAGGATCGCATTAGCGGCCGTTTCAGTTTCGCGCGTCCGGTGACGTTCCAGGCTCCGATCTTTGGCGATGCCGGCGGCCCGGCGCAGGGCGCCTTTGAGGGTACCGGCACACAGAAGACTTACAGCACCGGCATCAACTATAACCGCGTGGTGAGCCCCACGCTGCTGACCGAGGTTCGCGTGGGTGTGGCCCACTACCACAACGAGGCTTTCCAGTCGGATTACGGGAAAAACGATTCCACGAACGTCGGCATTCCGGGCGTTAACCTGGGACCGTTCACCAGCGGGATGGTGGGTATCACGATCAACGGTTACTCGAGCCCGCTGATTGGATACTCGGCCAGTCTGCCGTGGGATCGCGCCGAGGCCAATATCGATATTGTCAATTCGTGGACCAAGATTCACCGCAATCACCAGTTCAAGTGGGGCGTGGACATTCGGCGGTTGCGCGACGATTTGTTACAGGACCAGACATTCAGCCCGCGCGGCGTGATCACATTTTCGGTCAACCAGACCGCGAAACAGACTTGCACTACGGTGCCGGCTTCCGGCCCGCCGTCAGGTTGCAGCACGTCCTCGAACGGTATAGCCAACGACATGGCCAGCTTCCTGCTGGATGTTCCCAGCCAGGTGGCTCGCGATGTGAATACCTACTTCCCGGCTTTGCGGCAGACGCAGGTTTTTGCCTATGTCGCGGACAACTGGCAGGTCTCGCCGAAACTCACGCTGAACCTGGGATTGCGCTGGGAGTATTATCAACCGCCGACGCCGCACTTTGCGGGTGGTTTCTCCAACTACAACCCGAGCAACAACACGCTGGAGCTGGCCGGCATCGGCTCAAACCCGATGAATCTGGGCCTGCAGCCGCGGTATAAGTACTTCGCCCCGCGGTTGGGCGTGGCGTACCGGTTGTCGGGCAAGACCGTGGTGCGGAGCGGTTTCGGGATCAGCTACACGCCTTTCCCGGACAACACCTGGATGTATAACTTCCCGGTAAGGTCGAATAACCAGTATGTGTCACCTACGGGATCGGACAACTTCGCACCCGCGGTTCTTCCGAACGGCCTGCCGCCGACCTTCCAGAACGGTTTCCCGGCGCCGGACCCGGTGGTAGTGCCGAGTAACGGCATCATTACGAATCCCAATCCGAGCACGGCCCAATTCTACGTTCCCTTGAATTACAAGAACGGCTACATTGAGACCTGGAATCTCGCGGTGCAGCAGCAACTACCCTTGAACCTGAGCTTGGATGTGGCGTACGTGGGAGGGCATGGCGTGAATATCGCGGCATCGCCCAATCTAAACGCGGGGCAGGTTATCGGCTTGGGTAGCGCAGGCCAGCCCTTCTTCGCGAAATACGGGACGACGGCCGCGATCACGCAGTTTTTCGCCGGCTTCTCCACGACTTACAATTCACTGCAAGTCAAGTTGGACCGGCGGTTTGTGGGGGGCTTCCGGTTGACCACGTCGTTCACCTGGCAGAAAGCCATGGACTTCCAGAGCGGCGACGATGGCGGGCTCGACTTCTATGCGGGTCAGGGTCTTGGCCGGAATTACGCACGGGCCGATTTCGACCGCACGTTGAATTACATTCAAAGTTACATTTACGAACTGCCTTTTGGAAAAGGCAAGCACTTCCTGACCGAAGGCGTTGCGGGCAAGATCGTCGGCGGATGGCAGATCTCGGGCATTTTGTCGATGCGCACGGGCACGCCGCTAACCTTTACGGGCAGCAACACCTTGAACCTGGGAAGCGGCGGTACGACTACGCTGAATCAGATCGCTCCGATCCAGGTGCTAGGCGGAATCAACCCTGGCAATCCGTGGTTTGCGACGACCAGTTTCGCGCAGACGGGCGTCAACAACGTTCAAGGAAGCACGGGCCGGAATATCTGGAGCGGACCGGGCTTGTTCGCTTTAAACGCGGGGTTATCACGGTGGATCAACATCCGTGAAGGCATGCGGTTGCAAATGCGGTTCGAGACGCTCAATACGACGAATACGGCGCAGTTCTCCAATCCGAATACGGGCTGGGGATCGAACTTCGGTTTCGTCACCGGAACGCTGAGCTCGGGTACCGGGGTGAATGGGACGGGCGGCGGACGCGTGGTGCAATTGGGGGCCAAGGTCACGTTCTGAAGGCGGAAGTTGACAGACCACGCAAGGCGATGGTCTGTCCTACTTCAGGCGTTGGATGGTGCGGGCCAGTTCGGGGTCGGGACGCAGACGCTGAGCGGCCTCGAGGTGCGCTATGGCTTCACGCGTTCGACCGGGAGATTCCGCCAGCGCCACTCCCAGGTTGTAGTGCGCGTCCGCGTAGTCCGGCTGTATGCGGAGGGCGGCTTCGAAGTGGGCTATGGCTTCGGCGGCTCGCCCCGGCGTGACGATCAGGGTGGCTCCCAGGTTGTTGTGGGCCTCCGCGTAGTCGGGACGGATTTTGAGCGCCGCTTCGAATTGGGTCAGCGCCTCTGCCTGCCTCCCCATGCCGGATAGCGCCAGGCCGAGATCGTAGTGGGCTTCCGCCAGGTCGGGATCGATGCGCAGGGCGGCTTCGTACTCCGCGACGGCGTCGGCTATTCGTCCCGGCATGTCGGACAAGGCGCGGCCGAGGCCGTGGTGCGCTTCGGCGAGGTCGGGACGGAGGCGGAGTGCGGCTTGATATTGCTCGATGGCGTCCGCCTGGCGGCCGGGCATTTCCGCCAGCGACTGCCCGAGGTTGACGTGGGCTTCGGCCAGGTCGGGCTGGACCTGGAGCGCCGCTTGGTATTGCGCGACGGCTTCCGACTGGCGGCCCGATATCGCGGCGAGGGCTTTGCCGAGGTTGTTGTGGGCTTCGGCGTAATCGGGCTTGATGCGGAGCGCCGCCTGATACTCGGCGATGGCTTCCTGCGTGCGCCCGGCTTTCACCAGGGCGTTGCCGAGGTCGTTGTGCGGGATGGGCGAGGCGGGCATCATCGATACGGCCGCCTGGTACTGGGCGATGGCTTCGGCGGCGCGGCCAGGCAATTTCGAGAGCGCGTTGCCGAGGTCGGTGCGCGCCTGGGCGTAGTCCGGCCGGATACGGAGGGCCTCTTGAAACTGAGCGATGGCTTCGGTCGTGCGGCCCTCGTCGGCCAGCGCTACGCCGAGATTGTGATGCGCCAGGTAGTTTTCGTGGGTCACTTCGAGGGCATGTTCGAAGAGCGTCCGGCTGTCTTTCCACTGCGCAATCTGTGCCCAGGCCACCGGGACGCAGGCGATACAGGCGAGGACTGCCAGGACTTGGATTGCGGGTTTGAGGTTCGGCTGCCGCGCGGCTAGTTCAGCGGCTCCCCATGCCAGCATGATGGCGAGGCCGGTCATGGGCAGGTAGGTGTAGCGGTCGGCGCGAGCCTGTGCTCCGACTTGCACGAGGCCGATCACGGGCAGCAGCGTTACCAGGTACCAGGCCCAGCCGACGGCCAAGTAGGGGTGATTTCGGAATCCGCGGCAGGCGGTAAGGGAGACCGCCAGAATTGCGGCTCCCGCCAGAATGGGTTGCCACGCCGGGAGTTCGGCAGGGTAGGGATAAAAGACGGCAAGTCTCGCGGGCCAGAACATGTTGAAGATGTAGGCCAGGTAGGTCACGAGGGCGTTCTCGACGCGCAGTCCCAGGGGGAAGACGGCCAACTGGCCGACGGCGCCCGCTCTGTGCTGCACGATGAAGGTGGCGATCGCGATGGCGGCCGAAAGGGCGAAGAAGGGAGCTTTTTCGCCGTAGGCGCGGCGGCGGAGCGGCCAGACGTCGAGGAGCATTAGGACTAGCGGGAGAGTGACCATCATGGGCTTTGCCATCAGGCCCACGGCGAACGCCGCCAAGGTGAACGCATACCAGCCGCGGGTCGGACGCTGCGCGTACCGCACGTATGCCCATAGCGTCAGGAACCAGAAGAACGCGCTCAGCACGTCTTTGCGTTCCGACACCCACGCCACCGATTCCACATGCAGCGGGTGAAGGGCGAAAAGGAAAGCTACGAAGGCGCTGCGCCACCGGGCGCCCGTAGCGCGATGGAGAAATCCGAAGAGCAGAACGGCGGCGGCGGCGTGCCACGCCACGTTGACCAGATGGTGCCATCCGCTGCGCGTGCCGAATAGCAGGCCATCCAGGATGTGCGACAGCCGGGTCGCGGGAAACCAGTTCGCGGCTTCCACCGAGGTGAACGCCCAGAGGAGGCCGCGGCCGCTGGTATTGACATAATCCGGGTCGTCGAAATTGACGAATTTGAATCCCCAGACCTGGGCGTAAACCAGAAACGTTGCGGCCACGAGACCGATGGCGATCCACAGGTCAGTCCGTGGTCGCCGCGCTTGTGCCCCTGCCCTCTCCGCGCCGACCTGCGGCCTGCGATTTCCCCTGGCCATCCGTTCGAAGCTTCACGCCCCCTCTGTAACATTACCCTACGCCGGCGGCCACGCGTGCGACGCATCGCCTGTTTTTGGCATCATGAAACAAGAGACCGGATGCCGTCTGCTTCAGAGCAACCACACATCAACCCGTGGATCGTCGCCGTTGCCGTCATGTTCGCCACCTTCATGGAGGTGCTGGACACGACTGTCGTCAACGTGTCACTGCCGCACATCGCAGGCAGTCTGTCGGTGAGCACCGATGAAGCGGCGTGGGCGCTGACTTCGTACCTGGTAGCCAACGCGATCATCCTGCCGATGACCGGCTGGATCGCCAGCTACTTCGGGCGTAAGCGAACCTTGCTTGCCGCGGTTTTCGGGTTCACGGCAGCGAGTTTCCTGTGCGGGCTGGCCACTTCACTGCCCATGCTGATTTTCTTCCGCGTGGTGCAGGGCGCCACTGGCGGAGCACTGCAGCCGCTTTCGCAGGCGGTGATGCTGGAAGCTTTCCCTCCGCAGGACCGGGGCAAGGCGATGGCGTTTTGGGGACTCGGGATCGTGGTGGCGCCCATGCTGGGCCCAGTGATCGGCGGCTACCTGACGGACAATTTCAGCTGGCGCTGGGTCTTCTATATCAATCTGCCGGTAGGACTGGCGTCGGTGATCATGACGCGGCTGTTCATTTTCGATCCGCCGTACATCGGGCGACAGAAGCGCGGCGTCGATTACTGGGGAATCGGGATGCTCGCGCTGGGGGTGGGCGCGCTGCAGGTGGTACTCGATAAGGGACAGGAGGATGACTGGTTCGCCGCCAACTGGATTGTAGTGGCCACGCTGATATCGGCAGCGGCGCTGATTCTGTTCGTGGTGCACGAGCTGCACACGCGCGAGCCGGTGGTCCACTTGCGAGTGTTTAAGGATCGCACGTATGCCGCGGGCGTTTTTCTGATGACCATGCTGGGCTTCGTGCTGTACGGCAGCCTGCTATTGCTGCCGATTTTCCTGCAGACGATCCTGGGCTATCCGGCGCTGAATGCCGGCATCGCGATGGCTCCGCGCGGGCTGGGGAGTTTCCTGATGATGCCGCTGGTGGGGACGGTGCTGGGACGCTTCGACCCTCGGAAGGTGCTGGCCGCGGGGCTGGTGGGCGCGTCGTGGACGCTGTACCAGCTTTCCAATTTGAATCTGAATGCGGGCTATTGGGACATTTTCTGGCCGCAGTTCGTGCAGGGTGCGTCGCTGGCGCTGCTGTTCGTGCCGCTGACGACGGCAACGATGGACCCCATCCCGAAGGAAGAGATGGGCAACGCCACAAGCATGTTTAATTTGATGCGCAATCTCGGGGGCGGGTTTGGGATCGCCGCGGCGACTACGTTCCTGTTCCGGCGGCAGCAGTTCCACACGCAACGGCTTGGGGAACACGTGAGCATGCTGAACTTGCAGACCCAGGGATTCTTTCGGAATTCGGAGAGCATGATGATGAGGCACGGCGCGGATCCGGCGGCGGCAGCCACGCAATCCTATGTCGCGCTGTGGGGTACGGTGCAGCGACAGGCGGCGATGCTGGCGTTTGTGGACACGTTCCGGGCGATGGCGATTGTGTTCTTGCTGGTGCTGCCGTTTCTGTTGATCATGCGGCGGCCAAAGCACCATCGGGCCGCCGGTCCGATGCATTAGGAACAGGGAACGCTCCCTTACGGTCGCGGCTCGGATTGGAATGATTTACCTCTTCGGTGCATAGCCTCCGGTTAGGGTAAGCGAGAAACTGCGCCCGGGCAGCAGATTCAACTGATCGGTCGGGCTTACGACGAACGGTACCGAAGCGGTTGCGGCAACTCCGGGAGTGATACCGACGAGACTGTGACTATTGGCCAGATTGTTGATGGCCAGCTGGATTTTGGTCCCGCGGAAGTGCGAGGAGTTCTTGATGGTGTAGTTCACAAACACGTTCAGGAGGTTCCAGGGATTGATGGTGACGGCCTGATCCACCGGAAACGGAATGGAGAGTCCGTTGATTTTGTAGTTCAGGCTTCCGTTGTCGTTGTAGTACTGGCCCACGCGTTTGTCGGTTAAGCCAAAGTCGTAGCTTCTGTGCTGCCAGAGCAGACTGACACCTTCCACGTTGCTGGGAGTATTCGCTACCCATTGGCCGCCGTTGGGATAGTTGGGACCCGTCTGATATTTGGCCGAACCCGCGGTGAAGTTGCCGTACAGGCTCAGTCCGTGACCGAGCGCGACGTTGCCCTCGGCCTCGAAGCCCTTGGTATTCGACGGGCCGGTCGCGACAAAGACAGGCTCGTTCGTGGACGGGTCGATGTAGGACTGGTACCCATTCTGGAAGTGCACGTAGTATACGTCGGCATCCAAGGTAAAGCGATTGAGTTTGAGGACCGAGCCTCCCTGGTAGGTCTTGGCGACGGTTGGCTTGGGTGCCGTCAGGACATTGCCTCCCGGAACGTCGAACACATTGCTCGGCGGGATGACGCTGCCCTCGGCAAACTGGCCATATAGCGACCACTGTCGCCAGACACGGTATCGCGCGGTCAAGGTGGGGAGCCAGTTGTTGTAGTTGATGGTGTGGGTGGCGAAGGCCACGCCGCCGAGGCATGCCGGCGCACCGGCAAAGACACCGGCCGTCGAGGGATAAGTGCCGAGCACGCCGCCGAGGCAGCCGACCGTCTTACCGTTGTCCTGATACTGCTCCAAATGCATGTTGTAATCGGCGGCCTTAATGCCGGCCGTCACCACCAGTCTCTTTGTCGCTCTCCATTCGAATTCGGCAAACGGCTGGTATGACTGAGTGATGAAATGCTCGTGGAAGTTGCCGAGGGGTGTGTCCTGCTGCGTGAGGATATTCGACGGGAGCTGATACCGGTCGGTGTAGGCCCAGTCGTACCAGATGCCCGTGCGGAACACGCCAAATTTGAATTCCTTGCTCACAATTGCCGTATCGCCGGCGTGCCGGTAGCCGTTCAGTTTGTCGACGCCGCTCGGCTTCGAGGAGGTCAGATTTACAGTCGCGCCGTTCTGGTAGAACTGTTTGTTCCAGTAGCGGGTGGTGTAAGCCTTGGTATCTATTTTCCACCCGGCGCCCAGATCGGACGTGAACGCCGCATATTCAAAGTCGGTCTGCACGTGGTAGGTGTTGTAGCCGTAGTAGTAGGGATCCGGCGTGCCGTTCGGCAGCAGAGGTGTGTTGGTTTGCAGGAAGTTATCCCCGAACTGCGCAACTTGCGCGCGCGTCGGATTAGTAGTGTTCGGCGTATTGTTCCAGATATCCACGACGCCGCCGTACAGGCTCAGGCTCGACCTGTCGGAGAAACGGTGCTGAAACTTGCCATATCCGGCATCGCGCTGCTGATAGTTATAAGTCTGATATCCGTCCGATGTCATGGCGTTGACGTTGAACAGGACGGCATCTTTTTTCTTGGGGCCAAGCAGCCCGGAATCAATATCGAGCGAAAGCAGCTTCGTATTGAAGGAGCCGTACGTTACTGTGCCGCGAATATCGGGGTCGGCCTGCAGTTCGGGTGACTTCATGTTGACGGATCCGCCGAAGTTCGTGGGACCGAAATCGGAGGCTTGGCCCGGGCTGCGGTCGAAATCCGTCGAACTGATCCATTGCCTCGGAAAACTAGCCCAGGAATGGTGTGTCGGAGAGTTAGTGTCTTCGAACGGGATGCCGTCGAAGGTAAGTGTGTACTGGCCGTCGGCAAAACCGCGAAAGAAAGACTTACCCTGTCCAAGGCCGATTCCGTTCGGATTGGTGCTGAACGCGCCCGGCGCTTGTTGAATTACCTCGGCGAAATCCGCGACCGGGGCCATGAAGTTAGTGATCACGGCACTGCTGATCTCCGTTTTGGCGGAAGTCGTATCCAGCGTATTACCGAGCGGAGCTGTGTCCGCAGCCAGCGTTACCGTTTCCTGAACGGTGATGGACTGCGAGACGGCGTCCACGTTCAGGTTGATGGAGATCTCCTGCGATCCGCTGGGAGAGACCGGCACTCCAATACGCGTGTTGCGCGCAAAGCCCGGAGAGGTCACCTCAACGGTATAGAGTCCCGTGGCAAGACCGCCTACTGAGAAGCGGCCGTCCGGATCGGAGATCGTCATGGCGCTAGCTGGACTGCCTTGACCTTTCACCGTTACGGCGGCGCCCTGTATGGGTTTGCCAACCTGATCCAGAACGATACCGGCTAACTTTCCTTCGCCGTTCTGCGCCCGCAGGGGCATCATCCCGGCGCCGCAAATGAGCGCAAAGGCAATCGCGGTACACGCGTGTGTGCGTAAATTGAATACACGTTTCACTACAAACCCCTCCTACGGAATTAACCCCTCACCCAATTCGATGGTGCTGTTCCGCGTCGCCTTGACGACGGGATCCCAAAACGTTCCCGCAAAGATCGCCACCGCAAGGCACCCAGAGTACGCTGGGGCGGCGGAGACTCCCGCTTGAATGTATCAAGTCAGACTAGTTTCAAGGGTAGATTGCAGCGTAGCAAGGCAAAGTTACAGGCATGTAACAAATCATGGACAAATTTGGCAGTGTTGCAAGTGAGAAGAGAAGAGTCCGAGCTTCGCTCAGATTGACAGGCTGAAGCCTGCCTAGCCCGCGTGCGGGCGCTCCAATCCGAGCCGCGACCGTTAGTTAGGTTTTTGCCGAAATTGGCAGAATATTGAAATCAACGAGAGGGCTCTGCGGCAAGCTCTGGAATGATGACGAGTTGCTTGAGCTTGAGGCCCAGCACGACGACTTGTTTGCCAAGCGCCGTCAGGTAGTACTTGTAGCAGTGGCTCGCTTTTTTGATGCGCCCGTGCGTGCGAAGCCGGCGTATGATCCGCGACATTTGGCCGCTGCTGAATTGCGGGAACAGCGCGCGCAGCGCTTTGTTTTGCACACCGCTGATGGTGAACTCGCCAGGCGCCAGTGCCAGGAAGAGGGCTTCGTCGTCCTGATCGAAGAAGTTGAATCCGCGATAGGACCGTGCCTCCTCGTGGACGGTCCGTGTGATTTTGTTGAGCATGTCGATGCCGTTGCTGGGATCGTCGATGGCCGACAGGAATTCCAAATAGCGGCGGTTGGCGGCGCCCAGGACTTCCCGTAGCGCGCCCAGACTGTAGATGGTTTTCTTCATCGGTGCGAACTTCATCACCGATTCGCCGTTGCGTTGTTCTACCTCGCGGTAGTGCTTGAAAAAGGAAATGTCCTTCGCCGTGGTCTCGATGCGGAGGATTTGACCGAATTTGTCATACATTTTGATCGATGCCAATACACAAATCGTGTTCCTGTTTGGTTCCGGCTACGCCGGGTTAGGGAGCGGTTTGCCGCGGAATACGCGACCCTACTTATGCAACGGTGTACTTACCTACTCGTACCGCAGCGCGATCAAAGGATCCACCCTGCTAGCCCGCCGCGCCGGAATGTAACACGCCAGCATCGTCACCGCGATCAGCGTCCCCGCCATCGCCAAAAACGTCAGCGGATCGAGCGAGCTCACCCCGAACAGCATCCCGCTCAAAAACCGCGTCAGCGCAAACGCCCCCGCCGCCCCCAGCGCCGTACCCGCCAGCGCCAGCCGCATCCCGCCCGTCCCGATCAGCCGCACCACGTCCCCGGCGCGCGCCCCCAGCGCCATCCGTATCCCGATCTCGTTCGTCCGCTGCGCCACAGCATACGAAATCACCCCGTAAATCCCCAGCGCCGCCAGAATCAGCGACAGCGACGAGAACATCGTCAACAGCAGCGTCAGGAACCGCGGCCGCGACCGCGCCGTCGCCATCGCATCTTCCATCGTCCCGATATTCGAAATCGGCAGCCCGCGATCCAGCCCCCGGACCGCATCCCGCACCGCGCCCGTCAACCCCATCGGCTCGCCCTGCGCCCGCACCACCACCCAGCTCAGCTGCCGCGGCAGTTGCGCGAACGGGAAGTAAAGCTCCGTCCCGGCCGGACGATCCAGCGCCGCATTCTTCACGTCCCCCACCACCCCCACAATGCTCCGCCACGGCGAGTTGCCGCCACCCGCCCGCACACGGTGCCCGATCGCGCTCTCCCGCGGCCAGTAAGTCTTCGCCATCGTCTGGTTCACCACCACCACCAGCGGAGCGCTCGCGCCATCCCCATCGTTCAAAAACCGCCCCTCGATCAGGTGCGCCCCAATCGTCTCGAAATACTTCCCCGACACCGAATTCCAGTAATCGATATTCTGTATCGGACCGTTCGGAACCGGCACGAACCCTTCGATTCCCGTATCGTTCGCATTGATCGGCCGCTCCGGAGGCAGCCCGCTCGCAATCGCCGCCGACACCACGCCCGGCAGCGCGTTCAGCCGCGCGCCCAGGCCCCCGTAAAATCCGTTGATGCTGGCCGCATCCTTATAAGTCACCGACGGCAGCGACAGCCGCATCGTCAGCAGGTGGCTGGGATTCATCCCCGCGTCCACCTCCTGCAGCCTCCAGAACGCCTTCACCATCAGGCCAGACCCGATCAGCAAAATCAGCGCCAGCGCCAGTTCGCTCGTCACCAGCACCGAGCGAAACTGATTCGCCGCCCGCGCCCCCGTAGCCCGTCCCACCGTAGCTTTCAACGTGTCGTGCAGCGTCGCCGTCCGCATGTGGACCACCGGCGCCAGTCCGAACGCCACGCCGGTGGCCACACTGATCGCGAGTGTGAACAGCAGCACCTGCCAGTCGATGCCGATCTCCGCCACCCGCGGAATGCTCCCCGCATTGCTCGCAACCAAAAGCCGCAGCCCCGCAAACGCGAGGCCGATGCCGAACACCGCGCCCGCCAGCGCGAGCAATACGCCTTCGATGATGAACTGTTGCAGCAGCCGTCCCAGCCCCGCGCCGATCGCCGCCCGCACCGCGATCTCGCGCCGCCGCGCCTCCGCCCGCGCCAGCAGCAGGTTGGCCACGTTGACGCACGCAATCAGCAGCACGAACCCCACCGCGCCCAGCAGCACCAACATCGCGCGCCGCACGCCTTTGACAATCTCCTCCTGGAACCCCGCCAGCACGATCGGGTGATTCTTCGGATGGAACGGATGGTTGGCCACGCCCAGCGTGTCCGCCGAGTGCTGCGCATAGCGCGTCATTTCAGCCTGCGCCTGCGCAATCCCTGTACCTGCCTTCAGCAGCGCCAGCACATTCACATAGTGGCTCCCCCGCCCGCCCGGTTTGGCCGGGTCGATCTGCAGCGGCACCCAGAGTTCCGGCGGGTCGAGCTCTCCCGGCGGAAACGCAAATCCCCGCGGCATCACGCCCACCACTGTGCAAGCATTGCCGTTGAGCCGTATATCGCGCCCCATCACCGAACTCTCGCCACCGAAAGCCCGCTGCCACAAGCCATAAGAAAGCACCGCTGTCAGCGGAGCATTCGGACTGTCGTCCTGCGGACTCAACAGCCGCCCCAGCACCGGAGTGACACCCAGCATCGGAAGCAGGCCGCCGGTGACATACCCGGCGGTCGACCGCACCGGCTCGCTCGCCCCCGCGAGGTTGACTCCCAGGTTGGCCCAACCTTCCACCACCTCGAACCCCGTGCTGTCGCGTTTCAGGTCGAGATATTCGGGCGGAGACACCCAGAAATGCCGCAATCCGCCGTTCGGAAAATTGGGGAACTCCGTAAATACCCTCACCAAGCGCTCGGCATGCGCATAAGGCAACTGCCGCAGCAACACCGCATTCACCACGCTGAAGATAGCGGTGGTAGCGCCGATTCCCAGCCCGAGACAAAGCACCGCCGCAGCCGTAAACCCCGGATTCTTGCCCAGCATCCGAAGCCCATATCGCAAATTCTGTCCGAAAGCGCCCATCTCTACTCCTTTACGCGATGGAAATTAGACGCTCCGCCTACCGATTCGTTACCGTGGAGCGGCCCTCCAGGGCTGCGATGCCCGCATTCCTGGGTGCATTCTTTCGTTGCACTCTGTCCAGCCGCTGACTTTTTCTGGGAGTCTCCTACCATTGTTCAACCGGTCAGAAAGGTGACAATAGGGTGGGGCCAGCCAATCCCGGCTGAAGCCGGCTTTTCAGCCGGGGCTTGGCTCGCGCGGGCACCGCGCGAGTGGGATCTCCACCGGCAGGCGGAAGATCGGTGTCGCCGTCGGATCATGGAAACGCGCAGTACCAGCTACGCGGAAAGTAGAGCGATCGCGGCATACCTCATAGGGGATGGCAGTGTACTGGCATCGAGGAATCGGATGAGCTGGATATGTGTCAAATGTGCGAGAGCGCTGAAACTCGCTACGCGCACCACACGCAACATCCCAACTATCCGACGGAATTGATCGTTGGCTGCCACTGTGCGGAGCATATGGAAGAGGACTATGCCGCCCCGCGCGCAAGAGAGGCCAGGCTGCGGAATAAGACGCGGGACGGGCGGTCGCATTTCGCTCTACCTTCTGCTTTCGATCTATGGCTACGGAGGGCACGTCCCCTCAGAGCTATCCTATATCCCATGAAATGCTCGACCCCACATCCCTCCAGGTGGGCGCTGACAGCCCTCGGACCGATACTGCTGGCGGCCATTCTCAGCACCGCGTTTGCCGCGGATTCGCCGTTGGTGGGAGCGTGGCAACTCGATCCTGGGCAATCGGGACAGGCTGCATTGTATCTGTTCACGCCAACGCACTACAGCATGGTGGCGGCATCGACCGGCCGGCCCGACATCGCTGACACCAACAAGGCGACTGCCGACGAATTGCGTGCCATCTGGGGGCCTCTACTGGCGAATGCCGGAACGTACGAAGTCTCGGGCGACCTGATCATGATCCACCCCTTTGTTGCCAAGGTTCCCGTCGTGATGAAACCAGGCGCCAACGAGGTTTATCGGTTCCGAATCGAAGGCAAGACCCTGACACTGAAACAAGTGCGGAACGCGCGCGGCGTTACCGTAGACTCACCGCCCACGCTCAAGTTCGTCCGCGTGGAGTGAGGTGGCGACGAAAGCCAGCCACTTGCAGTTGCATTTTGATCAGGCTTAAGCGCACTGAGAATTGACTGCCGCAAGCCGACTTAGGGGACTAATCTGTTGGGGCCGCCCCCGTGGTTCTTGGCTACGCTATGGCCACTAGATGCAGGCGGATCGTCCGAGTATGCCGACTAGGCTCTGTCGCCGGACTGCCCGTGTCCCGGAGGTGATCAGATTAGCGCATACCCTTCCTGGATGGGTTGTCAATCCACTTGGAGATTTGCCGGATGAATGACCAGACGTCATCGTCGCCCGGCTGAAGATACCCCGGTCCATCCGGATCACTCCCCATCCGGTCGAAGATCGAAGGTAACCAGTCCCGTTTCTGCTCAGGAGTGTCCGACGGAACACCCAGGAAGGCCAGCCATTTTTCAAGTTCCCCAACTTGAGTCAGAAAGATACCATACTCGCCGAGGTCACGGAGCAGCACTTGTGCCGTCTCCCTCTGCGACCGTTCGAGCGAGTCGATGCCGTCCCGCTTGGGCACTCGCGCGTTGGCCACAAACGCGGCTTCGACCTCACCCCTCAATTGGCCGTAGCTTTTTATCAGCCCGTCCGGCACGTAAGCAGCCGCCATCAAATCCCGGAGGTCATTGCCTGTGCCCTTCTTGACGATGTCGAGGTCAACAATCGCAGCTGCCGGAATGCCCATCTCCCGGAGTGGCTGGACGATGCGGCGAACGGTCATCTTGTTCTGAGCGTTCAGGAAGATGCAGTCCATCGCCGCGCCGTTCGCGCCCGACAAGCGGTCGTTGATCTCCTGGTAGAAGGCCCGATCCGCATCGGATTCACACACTATCGCTCCTTGATGGAAAAGCGCGTCCATCACTCGGGTCGACCTGAGCAAAGGATCACGCATCATTTTCCTCAAGCGCCCCGCCTCCAATAGTCTCGCCGTTGCGATACCTTCTCGGTAAGACAGCCGAACGACATTGACTGCCTTGCCTGCTTGGATACAGCCCATTAGAAAATTGGAATCGTGAGTTGATGCGAACACGTTGCCCTCCCGCTCCGACGCAAGGGTTGTCAGCGCGGCACCGAGACGTCGGGCCAGAGGCGGGTGCAGAAAGGCATCCGGCTCATCCAGCAAAATCACTTTAAGATCGCTGCTCAGGACTGCCGCGAGTATGCCTGAATAGGCCTTCACACCATCACTCATTTCGGAGATCGGCGTGGCATCGGTAAAGAAGCGAATTGCGCTCTCCGATAGCGACCTTTCTTCGTCGACCGTCTTCGGCAAGACTGGAGACATCGCTATTTGTAGCTGGGCGCCCCCGGTCGGGTCTATTACTAAGTACACACCGAAGGCCTCCTTCGTCATCTCAGCAAGACGGTGTCTTCTGTCGTCGTCGCGAAACAGAGTCTGGAGAAGATTGGACGGTGGCTGTTTGAGGTCACCTGCAGGACGCGAATCAACAAGATTCAGACGTCGCTGGCCATCCAGAATTTCGACCTCCGAGCGAAGGACCATCAGGCGAGCTTGCTCTAATAAGTCGGCGCGGCCCGACTCTTCGATGCCTTTCAGGAATTGAACCGTGTCGACGCGATTGGCATGGGGTTGCCCCATGTTCAGCAAGCTCCCGACGTATGCAAGGCCCATTGCATCGGTCTTTTCGAAATGATGTCGTATCCTTGCCCATTCCGGTTTGAGGACACTGATTCTGCCGATAAGTCGCCGCTTGTTGGGAGGGATACGCCCTTCCCAGCCGATCATGTGTTCATAATTCGGGTGGCAGTCAAACAAAGCTGAACCAATTTCTCGAAGGACGAGGCTCTTACCCGAATTGTTCGGCCCAACAAAGACCGTTACCGGCCCTGGCGAGAAAGAGATGGGAGCGCCATCCCGAGTCGCACCGAATGCTAGCTCCAGTTCTGTAATCATCTGTGGTTTGCTTTGGCACGTAGTTACATTTCCATCGAACGAGCCATTCTAACGTGTTTCCTTCCTGGGCGGGATTCTGAGGTGAGGTTGGGCAGATCCCGATCTCTACGGCCCCGGTATTCTGGCGTCTGCCACGTGGCGGCCAACCCCCGAGCCACCGATTTGGCGACCGTTTAGGATGCTTCCGTGAATTAGTGACGACAAACACGCCAGCCGGCTCTGGACGCGTCTGGCGGATTCGCAGCATCGTGCAAACTTCAGGAATGGCTAACAAGAAAAGTAAGCTCACTCCCAAAACCATCCTGAAACTACCGGATCTCGAACAGTCGAAATCCGCCGTCCTCAACAGCCTGACCTCCCGCAGCTCTCAACGGTCCTACGATCATGCGATTCGTGAATTTATCGACTGGTACTGCTCCGAACCGCGCCTTGCGTTTAACAAGACCGTGGTGACACGCTACCGGATCAATCTCGAACAAGCCAAATATGCCTCGTCCACGATCAACCTGCGCCTTGCCGCGATTCGCCGATTGGCGTACGAAGCTGCCAACTGCGGGCTTTTGAGCCCCGATCTTTCGGCGGGAATCCGACGGGTCAAGGGCGTAAAGAAGCATGGCATGCGCACCGGGAACTGGTTGACGGCGGACCAGGGGAAGCGACTCCTCACAGCATTCGGCGGTGAGGACCTACGTTCCAAACGCGACTACGCAATGATCGCGGTTCTGCTCGGTTGTGGCCTCCGGAGGGCGGAGGTTGCGGGACTTACCGTCGAAGACCTCCAACAGCGGGAAGAGCACTGGGTCATCGCCGATCTTGTTGGCAAGGGTGGTCACGTTCGAACGGTGCCAGTCCCGACGTGGGTCAAGCTTGCGGTCGACAACTGGTTGACGGCTGGTGGCATCTCGACCGGCTCGGTTTTTCGGGCGATCAACAAGGCCCGCCGGATCGCGACAAGCGGCTTCAGTCCGAAAGTCATATGGGGCGTCGTAAAGGCGGGGTCCGCGAAATGTGGTCTGGATCGCGTTGCGCCGCACGATCACCGCCGTACCTGTGCCCGGTTGTGCCACGAGGCAGGAGGAGAGCCTGAGCAAATCCAGTTCTTGCTCGGACATGTAAGCGTTCAAACCACGGAGCGGTATTTAGGCTGCAAGCAGCGGCTTCGAAATGCGGTTAACGACAAAATCGGCCTGGAGCCAGCGTCGTCTTGAGCATCTTCCATTCGCTTTGGCCGACCTCCCGTTCCTAACCCGGCGCAGCTTCCCCGAACGCCGTTTGGGGGGGAGGAGTTGTAGGCGGGTTCAGCGACACGGCGGTGAGCCGATCACCTAGATCGCCGAAGCCAAATCGTCGCCGCGCTTGGCTGCGAGTGGATCGTGCGGTTGAACAGCGCCATTGCCTAGAACGGTACATCATCATCGTTCAGCTCGCTCTCCGAGTACCGCCGTATGGAATCGAGTCTTGTGTGCAGATTGGCAAATATGATCTTTCTTCGCTCCTCCGCACACGCCTTTATCAGTTGCAGGAATCGCTTGACGCAGTGAACGCGCAGCCCGGTCCGCCTGTAGTAGTAATTACCATCGAGGAAACAACGTAAGACCAGTGCGGAATCTGGTACCATTTCCTCAAGCATGAACTTCCGGTATACATCTTCGAGCCTTGCCTGAACTCCTGGTATGTCATTTAGGTACTGTGCGCTGTTCTCGATCTTCGTGATCTGACTACATAATGCGTCGGCAAACGCTCGATAAGCTTCTCGCTCTTCTTCAGGGAACTCGATCTCGAAGAATTGATTGCTACTAATATGTTTCGCCAGATCCTCAAAACTCGCAAACCTAAACTCTGGGTCAACCTGACACATGGACCTCAAGGCGTCTACGTATTCAAAGCAGCTAATTCCGTTATCGCGGATGATACGCTCGAATAACTTACCGACGAAATACACTTCAGTGCAAAAATCGTATCTGCCAGCTGCAAATTCATTTGGCACCTCGCACCACCAGTTGAGCGTCACGCTCTTATCGAAATCCTCCGAGTGACTGACCTCCTTGCCGAAGCCGAGATCGATGATTTTTACGATGCCATCATTCCGCACCATGAGGTTCCCGGGCCGGATGTCTCGATGGAGGATGCCGCTCGCTTGTAGGTAAGAGAATCCATCTATGGACTGCTGGAAAACCTCGTTGATCTGTTCAGGATGCTCGGCCAAGAACTTGTCTATCTCTGCACCCTGAATAAACTCCATTAGGATGTAGCCAGCAAACTTTTCCGGATACAGGTAGTAGTTGAATACTCGAACCACGTTCGGATGGTTGAGTTTGTAAAGCAGCTTGATCTCGCGAACAAACTTTGCGAAAAGGCCTTGACGTTGCGCTTCGGAAACTGGCGAGTATTTCTTGCAGACCAGATCTTCATCGATTTGCGTGTCACGAAGAAGTACCGTCATCCCGCAGGCACCTTGCCCGAGTTCCTTCACGAAAACGTAATCGCGCTGACGGAGAAATTCAATAATGCGATCATGCGGAACAGTGGTTGGAGCGGTTGGTGCCATATCCCGTTAGTGTGACGCCCCGTTCTGCTCTCCGCAACTCAGGCCTCGTCGGCCCAGAGAACACGGGTGGCTTGATAGTTTCAACTTCAGCGAAAGGCGCCCGGCGATCCAGTCCGGCCAAATCTACTTGCCCACGGTGGTCCATCCGAAGAACGCCCGGGTCGCTGACGTGGACTTCCCGCTCCGCCCCCGGCCCCCGGAGTCGCCTTCCGGGAGGCTCGACGGATTACTCCCGGCAAACGCGCATGGCTTCTCCTTCGAAGCTGGGTGTCCGTAGGCAGTCACCAAGCGCGATACCGACATGTCGTTTCTGGCCTCTCAGGCGTTTACCTCAGCTAGCCGGATCCGGCAGCGCTGCGCCGTAAAAGAACCCCACGTTTACGTGCGAGGTGAATACATTCACATAGCCGAAAAAGAAAATCTGGAAATTGAAACAAGACTGGCATAAAATCCCGATGATCAGTTGTAATAAATCCGGACGGCGCTGTCCCGTCCGGCTGCCCATTCCCGCGGATCACATACGGGGTGTGTATCCGCAAACCATCCACCCGAAGCCCAGGCCCCGTGTGCCTGAATAAGGAGGGAAGTAATGGATTCAAGAAAAAATAGAAAACTCGGCGCGCTTGCAAAATACGTTTTCGCGCCGCAACCTACTCATGGGCGCCGCGGCGCTTACTGCCGTCGCGACTGTGCCAAAAGCTTTTGGTCAACAGCTAACCGGCGCCCCGCACGGAACGGTTTGGCTTTACATCGGCACCTACACGGGTTCGCCCGGCGCCTTCGCAAGCAACGGGATGGGAATTTACTTATGCGAGCTCAGTCTTTCCACGGGTAAGTTAACCGTCTTGAGGCTGGTAGCTCCGGCTTTGCCGGCGATGGGAACGACCCCATCCACAGCGAGTCCATCTACGATTGCTATTGATCCCTCAGGCACGCACCTCTATGCCGGAAATGAATACGGGCCGCCCGGAGCCGTGAGCGCTTATTCGATCAACCGGCTCACAGGCGATCTGACGCTCTTGAATGGTCAACCTACCGTAGGAGCTCCGGCTTATGTCGGCGTTGACCAACATAGCAAGTATCTTTTCTCGGCCGAATACACAGGCGCCTATTTCGAAGTCTTCCCAATTCTGGCAAATGGGTCGCTCGGGTCCGCAGTGTTTCAGCAGCAGGACCTCGATCATGTTGGGCCGAAGACCGCCACCAACGCGCCCCCGGGAAGTTTCGCGATCAGTGCTCATGAGGGGCCGAACGGACACCCGCACCAGATGCAGACGGATCCCTCGAATCAATGGGTTCTGGGTCCCGATGCGGGACAAGACCGGATTTACGTCTGGAAACTGACCTCGGGGGCAACTCCGCCCCTGACTCCAGCTGCGACACCCTTTGTGAACGTGCCCCCGGGCGATGGACCCAGGCACTTCGCGTTCCACCCCAACGGCGTCTGGATGTACTCCATTCAAGAAGAAGCGTCCACCATCATGTTCTGGCATTTCGATCCCAGAACGGGAGCTCTTACACAACAACAGATTATCCCGAGCGTGCCGCCGGGATTCGCCGGTACGAACTTCACTTCGGAAATTCGGGTTTCCGCCGACGGCAACTTCGTCTACGGGGCAAACCGCACAAGCGACACCATTGGCGTTTTCTCAATCGGCCGCGATGGCAGGCTTACTCAGGTAAGTTACGCTTCAACGCTCGGGGATTATCCAAGAATATTCACCATCGATCCTTCCGGGCGGTTCATCGTGGTTGGTAATCAGCGTGCCGACAACGTTACAACTTTCAGTGTTAACCCGGGACAAGGCCAAGGCGGCGATCAGGGAAATAATGATCAGGGAAATTCAGGGCGAGGTCCTGGCTCGCTGCAATTCACGGGTAATTACACACCTGTGGGGAGCCCGTCAGGTATGGTTTTCCTGACTTGATCCATTGTGGTATGCGCGAGCCGAGGCGGGTTATACCGCTGTCGGCTCGACGCTACTCGAGCATCTTGTCGCGGCCAAGCCCCGCCTTCCTAACTCCCCAGCAAGCCAGCGCCACCGCCAGCACTAAATCATCATGCTCCCCGCTCTGCCACGCCCCGTATCGCTCGTGCGCGCTCCCGGATATCTTCACCCGCATCGCCGCCATCTCCTTCACCAGCGTCGCCCCCTCTCTCATCCCCGCCGCAATCCGTAACCCGCCCCGCTCCATCAACACCTGCAAACCCACGATCAGGTCCTGCTTCGGCACCCGGTAATACCCGTCCGCATATCTCTCCGACTCCCCGCACGTGATCGTCACCGCCCACAACCGCGACCGCAGATCCTCCCGCCTCAGCAGATCCACCACCGCCGGACCCACTCCCGTACCGTCCACCACCAAATGCCGCCGCTCGCCCCCCGCCAACTGCCGCGACCGCATCGTGCAACTCACCCGCTCCACCACCTCCGTGTACGGAGTCCCCAACGCCATCCGCTCCAAATGCCGCTTCCAGATCGAAATCCAGCGGCTTCACCTTGCGCGTAATCGCCCGCTCCACCACTTCCCGGCCAAACACCCCGCCCACCGGATCCACGAACTCGCACTGGTATTCCTGTCGATACCAACGCTCCCCCATCGTCCTCCGCTCCTCTTCCAGGAATGCGCGCCCGATCCGCGGACATTCCTCCGCCGGCACCCGCACCCGCTCCCATTCCGGACCTCCCGCCTCCCAAGCGTCGTAGAAGAATCCCCGCTTCCCGAACGGAGTGCTCATCAGCCACAACGTCCCGTTGCTCACCGCCAGCATCGGCCGCGCCGCCAGATATATGTCGTCGTCCACCCGCGCCGCCTCGTCCACCAGCAGTAGCGATACCGCCGAAAATCCCCGTACCGTCGATTCGTTCCCCGGCACGCCCACAATCCGCGACCGGTTCGGCAGCAGCAGCGACAGCTCGTTGTCTCCGTCCCCTTTCACCGCCACCTTCAACCGCCGTACGAACTCCCCCGCCTTGCGCAGGAACTCGGCCGTCTGCCGCGCGCTCGGACTCACCACCAGCGTCAGGCTCTCCGCCACCGTGTACGCCTGGTGCACCGCCTTCGCCGCCGTCACCGTCGATTTCCCCCATTGCCGCGTGCAGTTCATCACCACCCGCCGGCTCCGCGCCGTCAGCACGCGCGTCTGCGCCGCGTCCGGCTGGAACCCCAATTTCTGCCTCACCCACTCGTCCGCGCCCGCCCCGTTGGCCATGTCCGCCGGATCCCCTGTGCGGCTCCCCCGCCGTACCGTTTTGATCTTTTCAGCGATATACATCCTGATTCCACTCTAGCCCGCCACCTCGGGAATTCAGACCAAAATACCCGAAATATCACCGCTCGTTTCAATCCATTTCATGTGATTTTTATCTATAGAATCAATGACTTAACTGAAAATTATCAGGACCCGTCGGATATCATATGACTAGGTAAATATGATTTCGCAAAAACGTATACTCGGCGCGCGCCAATGGCGCTCTTTCTCGCGGACCCAAGACCCCGGAAGGCAAAGCCCGTTCCCGCAACGCCGTCCACAGCCGCCGCCTGACCGATTGCACCGTCGTCGGCAACGAATCCCGCCAGGCCTTTCAGGACCTCTTCAACTTTCATGTGGATTGCTTCAGCCCCCTCGACGATGTCGAGATGGGCATGATCGAGGAGATGGCCTCAGCCTATTGGCGCATCCGCCGCAACTGGGCCATCGAGAATTACCTCCTCGAATCGGCCGCCGCCGCCCAGCCCGAGGGACCCGAACTCCCCCGCATCGCCGCCGCCTGGTCCGAACTCTCCGACGGACCCAAGTTCGCCAACCTGCGCCGCGACGAAACCCGCCTCCACGTCATGTACCAGCGTTCCCTCTACAACCTGCTGATCATGCGTACCGCGAAAAACCGCTCCGAGCCAAAGAAGTCCCCTGTTTCCAACATTTCCCGAGCCGACCCTGAACCCAACGAACCCAAGGCTGCGTAGGACATGCCTCCTGGCCTGTCCATCTAAATCTGAGCTTTCGGTGAGGCCGGCTTCAGCCGGTCAATCCGAGCGAAGCTCGGACCCCGTCTTACCCTTCAGCCTTGCCCACAACAATAATGGAAAAGGTAGCTCGCCCGCCTTCATCGTAAGCGTCCAGTCATGCTCGCCTTCCTTGACCACCGAGGGAGCAGTGGCGCCGGTAGGCGGAGTTTCCATCGACAGTACAGCCGGATGAGGCGTGCCGGAAGCCTTGCCGCTCATCTTGACTAGGTCGTCAAACGAAGGTTTGGCGGCCGGGTCCGCATCGGCGGCAATCGGAGTCAGCAGTGCGAAATCACGTTGAGGAGCCACGCCCGAATGGGCGCCGTCCACCGGGAATTGACTATACCGGAGAGTGTAAACGCCGGCCGGAATCACCTGGCCGCGCCGGTCGGCCCCCTTTCCGGGAAAACGCAGCACGCCGATCAAAGTGCCCTGCGCGATGCCAAAAGAAATCGCAGCATCGTCCGGTTTGGCCCCCACCGGCAGCGTCTTCGCCAGCCAGATTTCGCACCAGGCGCCCGAGCCGCCATTCACGCGGAATCCCTGGGCCTGGAGCGCCGACGCATAAGCTGCAGGCAACCCCGGAGCAGCCGAGGCGATCGGTTCCAGTTTATAATCTTGAGCGAAAGCGATGAATGCAAACAGCGGGAGAACAACGGGAAGCAAAACCAGTCGGTTGTTCATGGCAATCAGGAAGGCCGAAATATGGAGCGGGAGACCGGATTCGAACCGGCGACATCGACCTTGGCAAGGTCGACTCTACCAGCTGAGTTACTCCCGCCCAGCGTGAAACTCTATTTTTACGCGGAAACATAACCGATGTCAAACGTATTGGGAAAGTAACACAATCGAAAGCGTTTATAAACTTGTGGACAAGCCGATTCAACGTGCTATTCTACTTCTCGGTTAAGGGCACAGAAGCTGCGAAGGTGGTGCGGCGTAACGGGCGCTGCGCTGACGGTTCTTCAAGGAATCTGCACTTACCGAGTCCGCGTCATTGTGGAAAACCTTGTGGAAATCGTGTGCTCTTCGTGTGTAAAAGCTGATGAATTATTGGGATCAACTACGTAACTACTTGCAGCAAAGAGTGAGTGTCGAAGGTTTCGACAATTGGCTCAAGAGCACGGCCCAGGTCGGCCAGGAAGGCGACACCCTGTACGTTTCGGTGCCCGACCGGGAGACTCGGGCGTGGCTCGAAACAGAGTATGCTAGCCTTATCCTCGCCGGCATTCGGGAACTGGGACTTGCGTTGCGGCGCGTCAGTTATGAGACCGTGGCGCCGCGCACCGCGCAACCTCTCACTCCGTCGCCCCTGAGCAACGGTTCGAGCGAAGCCGAAGCCTCCTCCTCCGCCCTCAACCCGAAATTCACCTTCGATTCCTTCGTCGTCGGCGCCTGCAACCAGTTCGCTCACGCCGCCGCCAAATCCGTCGCCACCAACCCCTCGCGCAGCTACAATCCGCTTTTCCTGTACGGCGGCGTCGGCATGGGCAAGACCCACCTGATGCACGCCATCGGCCGCGAGCTGATCGATCGCCACGGCGCCATGCGCATCATCTATACCTCCAGCGAGCGCTTCATGAATGACATGATTTCCTGCATACGCACCGAACGCATGCAGCAGTTTCACCAGCGCTATCGCGAGGCCGACGTCCTCCTCGTCGACGATATACAGCTCCTGGGCAATAAAGAGCGCACCCAGGAAGAGTTCTTTCACACCTTCAATGAGCTGCACGATCACCAGAAGCAGATCGTGATTTCGAGCGACTCCGCCCCCAAAAGACATTCCGGGACTCCTGGAGCGCCTCCGTTCCCGCTTCGAATGGGGTCTCCTCGCCGACATACAGCCGCCCGACCTCGAAACCAAGATGGCCATCCTGGACAAAAAGGCCGAAGTCGAAGGCGTCAAATTACCCGACGAAGTCCGCTCCTTCATGGCGTCGAAAACCAAGTCCAACGTGCGCGAGCTCGAGGGCGCGCTCGTCAAGTTGATCGCCTATTCCTCGCTGACCGGGACGCCCATCAACCTCCAGATGTCCCAGCAGGTCTTGAAGCACCTGGTCCATGTCCAGGATCGCCGCGTCACCATCGATGCCATACAGAAGGCGGTGGCCGAAAAGTTCCAGGTGAAGCAGTCGCAGCTCAAGGAAAAGAGCAATACCAAGAAGGTCGTCTACCCGCGCCAGGTGGCCATGTACCTCGTAAAAGAGCTGACCAGCGCCTCCCTCCCCGAGATCGGACGGGCGTTCGGCGGCAAACACCACACCACCGTGATCCATTCCATCAACAAAATCGAGAAAGACCGTCACACCGAACCGGAATTGAACAGGTTACTCCACAGTCTAATGGACTCATTACAGTGACTTTATCTGGTTTTGCACAATTGCCCCTTTTTAGGGCATGGGGAAAACTGTGTAAATCGCGTGACAAGTCGCCTCCAGGATCTTTTTCCAGCCCCGCGATTCTCCCTCGGGGATGGCGGAAAGTAGCTGAGTTTAGTATAATTTAGGTTGTCCCCCAACACGTTTCACAGGCCCTATGAATGCGGGTGTTGCATTGCATCTTGAGATAGCCACGAAAGAATAGGAGCAGTGGGCATGGAATTCACCGTCAACAAGAGCGATCTGGTACGTGAGCTGAGTCTGTCTCAAGGCGTGGTGGAGAAGAAAACCACCATTCCAATTCTTTCTAATGTGCTTCTCGAAGCGGCGGATGACCGTTTGACGTTGACTGCCACGGACCTCGAACTGGGCATCCGTTGCTCCTGCCCGGCGCGGGTCAAAAAGGAAGGCGCGGGGACGGTCCCGGCGCGCAAGCTGCTCGACTACATGCGGCTGCTGCCCGAGGGCGACGTCAACATGAAGTTCCTCGAGAACCACTGGGCCAGCATCACCAGCGGGCGTTCGCGTACCCGCATCGCCGGCATGTCGCGGGAGAGCTTCCCGGAGCTGCCGCAGATGCCCGAGCCTATCGCGGAGGTTCCGGTCAAGACGCTCGCCTCCATGATCGCGCGCACCTCGTTCGCCATCTCCCTGGAGGAATCGCGCTTCACGCTCAACGGCGCACTGCTGTTGATGCGGCCGGAAGGGCTCACCATGGTGGCCACCGATGGGCACCGCTTGGCCTACGTGCAGGCTACCCCGGCGGAGAGCGGTACGGCCGACAAGCCGTTCCGCGCGCTGATCCCCAAGAAGGCGATGAACGAACTCGTCAAACTCAGCGACGATGCGGGCGAGGACGCCAAGGCGATCGTGGCCGGCGACGACAATCACCTCTTCTTCCAGATCGGGCACCGCCTCCTGATCACGCGCAAACTGACCGGTAATTTCCCGGACTACGAACGCGTGCTGCCCAAAGATCACCAGTTCATCGCCAAGCTGGAAAAGGCGGAGATCCGCTCGGCCATCGAACGCGTGGCGCAGTTCGCCGACGAGCGTTCACGCGCCATCCGCGTGCAGTTCGCCGCGGGCGAGGTGCGCGTCTTCTCTTCCAGCGTCGAAACCGGAGAGAGCGAGGAGACCGTGTCCAGCGAGTACAACGGGCCGGATATCGAGATCGGGTTCAATGCCCAGTACCTGTTGGATTTCCTACGCGCGATTTCGCAGGATCACGTGGCGTTCGAGTTGAAGGACCAGAAGAGTGCCGGCGAATTGCGGCCGGCCGGCGACGTCATCGCGGATCAGTACCGCTATGTCGTCATGCCGATGAGAATCTGAAGTTAACAAACCAGTAAGGAACTATGGCAAACCAAGAAGTCAATCCCGGCGGCGGAGACGTTTACGATGCAAGTAGCATCAAAGTGCTCGAAGGTTTGGAGGCAGTCCGTTTGCGTCCAGCCATGTATATCGGCTCGACGGGCGAAATGGGTCTCCATCACCTGGTGTATGAAGTAGTCGATAACTCCGTGGACGAAGCCCTCGGCGGCTACGCCACGGAAATCACCGTAAATATCCACGACGATAACTCGGTCACGGTTGTCGATGACGGTCGCGGCATCCCCGTCGGTATCCACGAGGAAGAAGGCGTCTCGGCCGCGCAGGTCGTGATGACCAAGCTGCACGCCGGCGGTAAGTTCGATTCCAACAGTTACAAAGTTTCCGGCGGCCTCCATGGCGTCGGTGTAAGCTGCGTCAACGCGCTCTCCGAACGCCTGGAGCTCGAGATCTGGCGCGAGGGCTACACGTGGCAGCAGGAATACGCCTGCGGCATTCCCAAGGCGCCCCTCGTGAAGGCCGGCAAGGCGGGCAAGAAAACCGGCACGCGGGTCACCTTCAAACCCGACACCACCATCATGGAAGCCTCGGTGTTCAATTACGACACCCTGGCCCAGCGGCTGCGCGAACTCGCCTTCCTGAACAAAGGTCTCAAGATCATCCTGACCGACGAGCGCACCGATCCCGAAAAGGTCACTACGTTCGAGTATCAGGGCGGCATCAGCGAATTCATCAAGCACCTGAATCGCGGCAAGAGCGTCCTGCACGAAAAGCCGATCCACTTCGAGGCCGAGCGCGAGATGCCCGAGAAGGGCACCATCACCATGGAAGTGGCCCTGCAGTACAACGACGGCTACTCCGAAAACGTCTTCAGCTTCGCCAACAACATCAACACGGTGGATGGCGGCACGCACCTCTCCGGATTCCGCTCCGCCCTGACGCGCACCATCAACGCGTTCGGCCAGCAGGCAGGGCTGTTCAAAGACGTGAAGGACAATCTCTCGGGCGACGACGTCCGCGAAGGCCTCACCGCCGTGGTTAGCGTGAAGGTGCCGCAGCCCCAGTTCGAAGGGCAGACCAAGGGCAAGCTCAACAGCGATATCGCCGGCTTCATGACCCAGTTCGTCAACGAAAAGCTGGGCGAGTATTTCGACAAGAACTCGGCTGTGGGCCGCAAGATCGTCGGCAAGGCCATCGACGCCTCCCGCGCCCGCGAAGCCGCGCGCAAAGCGCGCGATCTGACGCGGCGCAAAGGCGCGCTCGATTCCGGCGGACTTCCCGGAAAACTGGCGGATTGCCAGGAAAAGGACCCTAAGCTCTGCGAGATTTTCCTGGTCGAGGGCGAGAGCGCCGGGGGCACCGCCAAGCAGGGCCGCGAACGCCGCTTCCAGGCCATTCTTCCCCTCAAGGGAAAAATCCTGAACGTGGAGAAGGCGCGCTACGACAAAATGCTCGGCCATGAGGAAATCCGCTGCCTCATCACCGCGCTCGGCACCGGCATCGGCAAGGACGATTTCGACGTCGCCCGCCTGCGCTACGACAAAATCATCATCATGACGGATGCCGATGTCGATGGCTCGCATATACGCACCCTGCTCCTGACCTTCTTCTTCCGTCACATGAACGAGCTGATCACGCGCGGCAAGGTATACATCGCCCAGCCGCCGCTCTACCGCATCAAGAAGGGCAAGAGCGAAAAATACATCAAGGACGAGAAGGAATTCACCAAGGAGATCATGCGCCGCGCGACCGAGAATCTCACGGTCGAAATCCACTCCAACGGCGACGGCAGGCCCAAGTCCGTCATGGAAGGGCAGGAGCTCCGCACCTTCCTGCTGAACCTGGACGAATACCAGTTGATGTTCCACAAGGTGGAGCGCCGCCTGCGCGATGCCCGCGCCGTCGAAGTTGCCGGCGACATCGCTTTTCAGATCGACAACAAAGCCGATTTCCAGGTGGAACAGAACCTCAAGCCCGTGTTTGAAGCGCTCAGGAAGAAGGGCCTGAATCCGGAGATGCGCAAGGACGAAGAGCACTCCACGTGGGCCGCGGTCTACCGCGATTCAACCGGAGCCGAGCGCAGCATCGGAATTCAGCTCGCCTCGCAGCCGGAGTTCCGCCGCTTCCGTGCCCTGGCGCGCACCATCGCCAAGTTCAACGAACCGCCCTTCGTCGTAGTGAAAAACGACCATCGCGATTCCCAGCCCGACTGGGTCGAGTTGCTCGAGTACGTCAAAAACGAAGGCAAGAAAGACGCCAGCGTGCAGCGCTACAAGGGACTCGGCGAAATGAACGCCGAACAGCTCGCGGACACGACCATGAATCCCGAGAAGCGCACGCTCTTGCAGGTGCGCCTCGAAGACGCCGTGAAGAGCGAAGAGATCTTCTCCACCCTGATGGGCGAGGACGTCGAGTCACGGCGCAAATTCATCGAAGAAAACGCCCTGGACGTCAAGAATCTCGACATCTAGCCGACGCGCCATTCACCGCGCGCCATTCACCATCGAGGCGAGATGGGCCACCGTGGTCTTCATCGCGCGCGTCTGGGACGAAAGTTCTTCTCCCGCCGCCGCGCCTTCTTCGGCGCTGGCCGCGGTCTGCTGCGTGACCTGCTGCATCTGAGCCAGGGCTGCCGTGATCTGTTTTACTCCGCGCGCCTGCTCATTGCTGGCGGACCGGACTTCGTCGACCAGGGCATTGACCTGGCTGGCGCTATCCGTGATGCTGCGGAATGAGTCCGCCACCTCGTCGAGCTGGCTCTTGCCTTCCTTGGTTTTGCCAATGGAATTCTCGATCAGGCCGGCAGTATCCTTCGCCGCCTGGGAGCAACGCTGTGCCAGATTGCGCACTTCGTCGGCGACCACCGCGAAGCCCAGGCCGGCTTCCCCGGCGCGCGCCGCCTCGACGGCGGCGTTCAGCGCCAGAATGTTGGTCTGGAAAGCAACGCCTTCGATCACTTGAATGATCTTTGAAATCTTATCGCTCGACGAATCGATTTCGTTCATAGACACGACCATTTGCTCGAGCCGCGTATTCGCCTCCGCAATGTGGGAGGCGGCATTCTTCATTTTTTCCGCCGCGCGTTCGGCGTTCTCGGCGTTCTTGCCGGTGATGGAACTGATCTCTTCGCTGGACGCAGAAGTCTCCTCCAGTGACGCTGCCTGCTCGGAGGCGCCTTGAGCCAGCGCCTGGGAGGATGCGGAGATCTGCGAGGCGGCAGCCGCGTTGCCGGCGGAGGCGTTGCTCAGCTCCTTGAGCACCTCGCGGAGCGTCACGTTGATACGGCGCACCATGAACCATGCAAAAGCGATGAACCCGGCAATCAAGATGCCGACCAGGCTGAAAATGGCGGTTTGCAGCCGGCTGCCGGCGGCGTCCGATGCGGCCACCTCGGCATCTTCCTGGCGCCTCATCTGTTGCTCCAACTTGCCTATGGCCGACAGCAACCGTTCAAACGCAGGGTTCGACTCTTCGACCTTGACCTGCTGTGCCTGTCCGATATCGCCGTGCAGGAGCAGCCCGATCGTCTTTTCATTGGCGCTGCCGAGCGCCTCGAACGCAGATGCCACGTCACCGCCGGTGGCGCCGGCTTCCTGGATCTTGGCCAGCACCGTCTTTGAGGCGGATTTGCCCTGATCGATGAGCTTCTCCATCGCATCCGGGTCTTTCTCACGTAAGAGGCGCTGCACCACGCCCTGCACCTCGCCCACGGACTCAACCAGCGCAAAAGCGCGTCCGTACGAACGTCGTGGGCTGCCGCACTCTTCCGGGAGGCGGCCGGCTTTCATAGAAGACAAGCGCCAAACCAACGAGCGAGGCCGGCATGGCAACCGCGAAAGCGGCCACCAGAATCGTGAATTGTCGGGTAATGCTGGTTTTCATGGCGACCAGCCGGCTAGTGCAGCTTGGAAACGGTAATGCCGACAACCACGGAGCCAATCGGCTTTCCTTTATCCAGGACCGGCAGCCCCACTTGTATTTCCTGCAACCCGGTGGACTCATCTAGGGCGATGGGACCGATATACGTTTTGCCGGTCATCGGCACTTTGTGTTTGTCTTTGTCGGCGTGAGACCAACTGGTGGTCTTACTGAGAAATGCGACCTTTGTGCCGTCGGCGCCGGACACGAAGCACTCGGAAATCTCGTCGTCCTTTTTTGTCTTCAGATAGACGCCGAGCGGGTTCTTGCTAAACGAGCGCACATAGGGATCGAGCACAGTCAACCTGGACCATTTCTCATTGGTCATGGCCTTATCCTCAGCCGGCGGGTTGCTGTTGTGCGCCTTAACCGCTGCGACAATTACCGCGTCGGTGCTCCAGGACTGCAATTGCTTAACCTTTTTATCGAGGTTGACCTTGACCTCTGGCGGTATGGTTTGACTGAATCCGGTTGCGGCGAGCAACAATGTCGCGACCGAGGCCGCCTTCCAAGCGTTCGTGGAAATCTGCATACATGTGGACATATCGGTAGAAAGGGCGGTGGAGTTTAGGGCGAATCCTGGAGTTATTAGGCCGAGCGTGCGGCGCGGCGCACATCTTCCAGCAGGATTTCCATGTCGCGCTTCGTCGTGCGGTAGTTGAGCACGCACCCGCGCAGGGCAAACGCTCCGCGGATACGCGCGTTCGAGAGATAGCTGCTGCCGCCGCGCTGCAGCGCGAGCATCACACGCTCGTTGAGAGCGTCCAGGTCGCCGTCAAACCCGCGCGGATGGTAGCGGAAGCAGAAGATCGAAAGATCCACCGGCGCCAGCATTTCGAAATCGTCCGTCGCGCTGCACCAGTTCCGCAAAGTACTTTGCGCAGGCGATATTTTCTTCGATCGCCTCGCCGATCGCCCGGGTGCCCACGGACTTCAGGAGCAGCCACAGATCGAGCGCGCGGAATGGACGCGAAAGCTCCGGGCCGTAATCCCAGAAGGCGAACGCTTCGTCATCCTCCAGGCCGACCACGCGGGTGTACTCGGCGTTCTCGCTGAACGCCGCCCGGGCGGCCGCGGCGTCGCGGTAGAGCACACAGCCGCAGCCGACGGGAAGGTAGAGCCACTTGTGCGGATCGAGCGCCACGGAATCGGCCTCGCCGATGCGCTCGAAGAAGGCGCGCGCGGAGGGCGCTAGCGCCGAGAATCCGCCGTACGCGCCATCCACATGCAGCCAGAGATTGTGCGTGCGCGCCAGATCGGCGATCGCTCCGATCGGGTCCACCGCTCCCGTGCCGGCCGTCCCCGCGCTGGCGACCACACAGAAGGGCAGGTAGCCGGAAGCGCGATCTTCACGCACCAGGCGGTCGAGATCCGCCACGTCCATGCGCAGGTCCGGACCCGTCTTCACGGTGCGCAGGTTGGCCGCGCCGATGCCCAGCATCGCCGCCGCCTTGCGGATGGAGAAGTGAGCTTCTTCGGAGGCGTACAGGCGCATGCGTGCGCCGCCCATGCCGTCGCGGACCACGTTGCCGGGCGCCTTGGCGCTGCGCGCCGCGGCGATGCCGGCAAAATTCGCCATCGATCCGCCGCTGGTCAGCAGTCCCGCGCCATCCGCCGGGTAGCCCAACATCTCTTTGAGCCAGCGGATGCACAACAACTCCATTTCAGTTGCGGCCGGTCCGGAACGCCAGCAGGTCACATTGATGTTCAGGGCCGCCGCGATCATGCTGCCCATCGCCGCTACCGGCAAGCCCGGCGAAGAGACGTAGCCGAAGAATCGCGGGTGTCCGTTGTGGCGGCTGAACTCCTCCACCACGTCGCGCACCGTGGCCAGCAGGTCCGCGAACGGCAGACCGGCGGGCGGCGCGGGCTCGTCGAGGCAGGCGGCGCAGATCGGCGGAGGTGGTGGGACGCACCACGGCACGCGCGGCCAGCGTGTCGTAGTATTCCGCTACCAGATCCAGGGCGGCGCGCCCCATTTCGCGGATTTCGGTTCCAGGGATGACCAGATTGTTCGGCAAAGTGCCAGGGTAACAGGAAATTCTCTATACACGCTCTAGGCCCTCGGGCAGTTTTATCTGTTGAGAGGATGAGAAGCCTGGCAGTGACGGAAATGGCGGGTCTCGCGGCGGTACGCTCCGGCGATCTGGCCGCTTTCGAACTGCTGATGCGGCAACACGAGCGGCTGGTGCTGGTGACGGCCCTGCGCCTGGCCGGCAATCTGCCGGATGCGCAGGACGTGTCCCAGGAAGTCTTTTTGAAGCTGTACCGGAATTTGGAGAAGTTGACTTCGGAGGAGGCGATTGCGAGCTGGCTGTACCGGGTCACGGTGAATGCCTGCCACGATCTGCGGCGGCGGCGGCGGCCCGAGAACCCGATGGAGTACGCCGGGCAACTGGCTTCGGCGGCCGCGGACCCGCACCAGGCGCTTACGGAAATCGAGCGCAGCCGGGCGCTGGAGTTGAGCCTGCGCCTGCTGCCGGAAAAGGAACGGGCGGCGCTGGTGCTGCGCGATCTGGAGGGGCTCTCCACGGCGGAAGTGGCGCGTGTGCTGGGGTCGAGCGAGGCTACGGTGCGCTCGCAGATTTCCAAGGCGCGGGTCAAGGTGAAGGGATTTGTGGGGCGGTATTTCGGGAGGCGGTTATGAACTGCGTGGAATGGGAAACGCGGGTGGCGCTGCATGCGGGCGGCGACCTGACGGGCGCAGAGGCAATGGCGGTGGAGCGGCACCTGGGAGAATGCTCCGCGTGCCAAGTGCTGTGGTCGGGCGTGCGGGAGAGCCTGGCGGTATTGCAGGCCGCGCACGCGGAGTTGCCGGCGCCGGCAGACTTCACCGCCGTCCGATCGCCGCGTGATGTCGGAATTGGAGCGGCGGGCGCGGCCCTGGCGAAGGCTGGCCTGGATTTCCGGGGTCGCCGCGGCGGCGGTGTTGCTGGTGCTGGCGTTCTGGCCGTCGCGCGTCGTGGTTCCCGAGCCTCCGCGCATGATGGCGCGGATTCCCGCGGCGCCGGCGGAGGTTCGCGTGCCCGTCCGCCAGGTAGCGGCCCACGTTGCGCGCGCCAAACGGCGGGCGCCGCTGACGGTCAAGTGGCAGACTGCCGACCCGAATATTGTCATTTACTGGATTGCAGACTAGTTCAAGGAGACGAAGATGAAACGAATGCTTTTGTTGGTGTTGCTGATGGCCGCGCCGGTGGTGGCGCAACTTCCGGCTTCAGAGGCGCGTGTGAACAAGCTGGTCACGCTGAGGTACGCGGAACCGAATCAAGTCGCACCCATGTTCAATCAATGGGGCGTGAGCATCACTCCGAACAGTCAGATCAAGACGCTCTCGATTTCCGGGCCCGCGGACAAGGTGGCGGCGGTCGAGGCGGCGATCAAGCAGCTCGATGTGGCGCCGAAGACCATCGAGTTGACGGTGTACTTCGTGGTGGGCGGCGATCAGGCGACGCTGGCCGGAGGCGCGGTGCCCCAGGACTTGCGCGATGTGATCACGCAGCTAAAGGGCGCGTTCACGTTCAAGGACTACAAGATGCTGGATGTGCTGACGCTGCGCACGAGGGCTGGGTCGTCGGCGGAAACTTCGGGCATTCTGAATGCGGGCAACCCTCCGCGGATGTCGCAGTTTTCGATCCGCAACGCGACGGTGAGCGAGGACGGGACGACGGTCCGCATCGACCGCATGCATGCCGGGCTGCGCATTCCTTTCACGCGCCGCGAAGGCGTGGGCGGGGATGCCAAGGGCGGATCGAACGCGCAAAGATCCGTCGAGTACATCAATTCCGGGATCGACCAGGATGTGGATGTGAAGGAGGGCCAAAAGGTGGTGGTGGGCCGCTCCAGCCTGGAAGGTCCGCAGCAGGCGCTGTTTTTGATTTTGACGGCGCGCGTGATCTAGAGATCTTGCAGGAAGTAGTTGGAGCGTTTTTCGCGGGCGATGGTGGTGGGTTCGCCGTGGCCGGGGAAGACTTCGGTATCGCCGGGGAGGGGCAGCAACTGGTCGTGGATGGATTGCAGGATCTGGCGGCCGTCGCCGCCGGGGAGATCGGTGCGGCCGATGCTGTCGCGGAAGAGGGTATCGCCGGCGACGAGTTTGCGCTCGGCGGGCATCCAGAGGCAGATGCTGCCCTGGGTGTGGCCCGGGGTGTGGAGCACGTGGACTTCGGTGGCGCCGACGAGGAGCTTGTCGCCGTCCTTCACGGGGACGTCGATGGCTACGGCTTCGGGCGTGCGCATGCCGAGCCACGTGGCCTGGACGTCGAGCATGGCTTGCAGTTCGGTGTCCTGGAGGTTCATGTAGACGGGGGCGCCGGTGGCGAGCTTGAGTTTTTGGGCGCCGCCGATGTGATCGATGTGGGCGTGGGTGATCACGATGGCGGTGACGGTGAGGCTGTGGCGCTGGAGGATTTCCAGGATGCGGTCGATTTCGTCGCCGGGATCGATGACCATGGCCTGGCGGGTGGTTTCGTCGCCGAAGATGGAGCAGTTGCATTGCAGCATGCCGACGGGCAGGATCTCGTGGATCATAAGGCGAGTATACTCACCAATATGGGCGAAATTCTTACGGCACTGATGCGATGGGTGCACATATCGTCGGTGGTGACGTTGATCGGCGGGATTATCTACGCGCGATTTGTCGCGATTCCGTCGGCTGGATCGCTTTCGCCCGATGCGCGAACGGCGTTCGATGAGGGGGCGGCGGCGCATTTCCGTCCACTGGTGTTCGCGGCGATGGTGGGCCTGGTGATTTCGGGACTCTTCAATTACCTGTCGAAGCCGGGGCACTCGGTGTTGTACTCGTCGCTGTTCGGCGTGAAGATTCTGCTGGTGCTGCACGTGTTCAGCGTGGCGATTCTGGCGACGGCTCCGAGGAATCCGCGGCGGGCGCGGCAGTTGTTCGGGGCGGCGGTGTCGGGGCTGACGATCGTGCTGATTTCGGCGTACCTGAAGGGGATCGCCTAAACTAAGAGGATGAGTCTGGGTTACGAAGCGCTGCGCCACGGGGCGGCGTGGCTGGATCTTTCGGCGCGCGGCCGGATTGTGGTGCGCGGGCGCGATCGGGCGCGTCTGCTGCACGCGATCACGAGCAACGAAGTGAAGAAGATGACGCCGGGGACGGGGTGCTACGCGTTCCTGCTGAATCCACAGGGGCGGATCCAGGCCGACCTGTGCCTGTTCTGCTTCGACGATCATTTCCTGATCGACACGGAGCCGGAGGTGCGCGAGAAGGTGCATCAGCATATTAAGCGGTACATCATCGCGGACCAGGTGGAGTTGGAGGATGTCACGGCGGGGACGGCGGCGATCGGGCGTCGAGGGTCCGGGGGCGGCGGCGATGCTGGCGGAGTTGGGCGTGGCGGTTCCGGGAGACGCTTACGCGCACGCGGCGTGGGGGGATGCGACGGTGGCGGCGGTGACGGCGACGGGGCAGTCGGGCGCGCGGATCTTCTGTCCGGCGGGGAGCGCGGGCGAGGTGGTGAATCGGCTGGTGGCGGCGGGGGCGGTGGCGGCGAGTGCGGAGGATGCGCGGGTGGTGCGCGTCGAGAACGGCAGGCCTCGGTATGGGGAGGATATTCGCGAGACGTCGCTGCCGCAGGAGACGCAGCAGATGCATGCGGTGAGCTTCAATAAGGGCTGCTATCTGGGGCAGGAGATCGTGGAGCGGATCCGCGCGCAGGGTCGGGTGAACAAGAAGTTGATGCGCGTGGTGCTGGAGGGGGTCGAGGCTCCGGCGGGGGGTACGAAGACGACGGTGGACGGGGCGGAGGCGGAGGTGACGTCGGCCGTGTTGTCGCCGGAGTCGGGGGAAGTGGTGGCGCTGGCGTACGTGCGGCAGCGGTGAAACCCGGGTGAAACCCGGGGACAGACGGAACGTTTTCCGGTTTTCGGCGGCCTCCCGTGGCTGCCGTGGGGAATACGCCCCGCCAGTCCAATTCGACCGAAGGAATCTGGGCGGGCTACGCACTCGGCGTCGACTTCGGGATCGAACCGCTGCCTCCATTGCAGGCCAATTTGGGTGCACGGCAAGCCAATCTGCACGCCAAGAAACCGGAAAACGTTCCGTCTGTCCCCGTTTGGGTTTTGGGGGTGCGCCAAATAAACTGGAAAACGTTCCGTCTGTCCCCGGGTTTAGGCGCGGAGGTGGTCTAGGAGGTCGGGGGGGACTCGCAGGTTGCCGTTGTAGCCCGTGCCTAAGGTCACGCTGGGTTTGATGGCGCCGTGGAAATCGCTGCCTCCTGTGACTTTCAGGCCGTAGCGGGTGGCCAGGTCGAGGTACAGGCTGCGTGTCTTGCGGCGTGTGATCGCTATGATAGGCCTCGATGGCGTTGAGGCCGGATGCGCAAAGTTCGGGCATGAGCGCGGGGATGTCGCCCTTGACGCGCACCGGATGCGCCAGGGAGGCGATGCCGCCGGCCGACCGGATCCGCGCCACTCCCTCGGCGAATTGCGGCTCGCGGCGAAATACGTAGCCTTTGGCGGACTCGTCCAGATAATCGTCGAAGGCCTGCCGCAAGTTGGAGACGTAGCCTTTCTCGACCAGGATCTGGGCGAAGTGAGGGCGGCCCGTCATGCCGCGGCCGCGCGCCTCGGCCTCGGCGAGCGTGATATCGAAGCCGAGCTCCTGCAGGCGGGCGACCAGGCGCACGTTGCGATCGCGGCGCGCGGCCTGCTGGCCGGTGACCCAATCGCGGAACTCGTCCAGATTTTCGTGGCGGAGGAAATATCCCAGCAGGTGCGCGGAGTGGCCGTGCAACTTGGTGGAAAGTTCGATGCCGCAGACCAGTTCGAGGCCAGCCTCGGCGGCCACCGGCAGCGCCTGGTCGTATCCCTTGAACGTATCGTGATCCGTGATGCCGAGCGTGGTTACCCCGGCGCGAACCGCCTCCGCCACCAGTTGCGCGGGCGAACAAGTGCCGTCGGATTCGTTAGTGTGCGAGTGGAGATCGATCAAAGCTAACCAGACCTAAACGTTCCAGTGTAGCCCAGATCTTCTCGACGCTCTGTTCGGGAGTTTCCTGCGAGGAATTCACGATCACCTCCGGCGTGAGCGGCGGCTCGTACGGATCCGAAATGCCGGTGAATTGCGGGATCTCGCCAGCCAGCGCGCGCCGGTAAAGTCCCTTGACGTCGCGCTCGGCGAGCACTTCCACCGGGCACTCCACGAAGACCTCGACGAAATTGGGAATGCGCGAGCGCACTTCGTCGCGAACGCTGCGATAGGGCGAAATGGCGGCGGCCACGGCGATCACGCCGTTGCGCGCCAGCAACTCGCACACGAAGCCGATGCGGCGGACATTCTCATCGCGATCTTCCTTGCTGAAGCCGAGGCCTTTCGACAAATGGGTGCGCACCACGTCGCCATCCAGCACTTCCACCCGGGCGCCGAACTGGCGCAATTTCAGCTCCAGCAACCGGGAAATGGTGCTCTTGCCCGCGCCGCTCATGCCGGTGAACCACAATGTGAAGCCCTTATGCATGTCTTTCGGTTCCGCCTCTGCTACGATATCGCGCGCCACCGAGCCATCGGGCGCGAAATGAATGCCGCATTCTTTTTTAACGTCCTGCTCCCACCACCAGCGGCCGGCGCGCTCGCTTTCGCCGGGCTGTACGGCGCGCGTACAGGGCGCGCAGCCGATGCTGGTATAACCCCGCGCGTACAGCGGATGCACGGGCACGTCGTGCTTCGCGATGTAGTCCTCGACGCGGTCCGCGCTCCAATCGGCCAGGGGACAAATCTTGATCCGGCCCGCCGGGTCGCGGTCCACCTTGGGAATGGCGGCGCGAGTGTCGGACTGATCGCGGCGCAGTCCCGTGGCCCAGGCCTTGAGGGTTTCCAGTTTGCGATCCAGCGGGCGCACCTTGCGCACGTCGCAGCAGCGCTGGCGCGCCTGCACGCTGGAATAAAACAGATTGGGTCCGTGGAACGCGACCAGATGTTCCACCTCATCGCGCTCCGGAAACACGATTTCCACGGGGATGCCGTAGCGCTGCCGGACCGATTCCATCATTTGATAGGTTTCGTCGGGGAGACGGCCGGTGTCCAGCGTGAACACGCGGACAGACGCGGAGATGCGCGACGCCAGATCGAGGATCACCATGCCTTCCTTCTGAAAGCTGGTGGCGATGGCGAACGAATCACCAAACGTATCGACGGCCCAGGAGAGAATGTCCGAAGCCGAGGCAGCCTCGAAGCGGGAGAGATTATCCAATCTCTATCAAGATTAGGGGATTAGAGGGAGCGGTGTCAAATGCGGGGGCAAACCGGGGACTGACATGCATTTCCGGCAAAGTGCGCCGGAAATGCATGTCAGTCCCCAGTTTGCGGCATCCCCTATATTGCCGCTCAACTTCGAGTGAGCGCTCCTGGCGAGAATGCAGCGCGCTCCTCGCGAAGAGCCTCCAGGTTCAGTTCCTCTGCGAGCGAGAGATCGAGCACGGTGATTTGCAGGCCCTCATTGAGTTCCTGTAGCCGGATTACGCTGCCGTTGGAGAAGCGAACGGCATCGCGATAGGCGTGGGTGGCTGCGGAGAGCTGGGTGAAGGTCACGGTTTCAACAGCGCCAACGCCAAGCCCGCGCTGCAGCCTGACGGGAAGATCGTGCACTTGCAGCCGGGCGCCGGGTGGAATGCAGACGGCGCATACAGGGTCGATTTGGGGCGGATTGAAGAAAGACACCAGCACGTTCCAAAACGTTCTGGAAGCGCCGGCGGCCGGGCCGCGGGCTTCAGGTCGACGGGCGAGGCAAGCCCAAGTGAGCCGGTGGGGAACCGGTGCATTACCAGTTCCTCGCCCTCCTGCGCGAGCCGGTTGGGTACAGCCATGAGCGAATAGTCACACATCTTGTTGCATCCTCCTCTACTAGAGAGCGTCCCCTCATATTTGAGTTTCGGGGTGGCCGCAGTCAAAAGACAAGACGGCCAAACCCCGGTTGCGTCCGATTTAGAACCTCCCTCCCGTGTGGTTGCGTACATCCGGCCGCCTCACGAACAAGGCAGCGTGGCACGCTGGTAAGATGGTGATGCGTGGATTCCGAAGTAAATTTAGATAATCGGACGGAAATGGGTCCCGCCACCCATCCGGCCTGGCGGCGCGTGCAACTCGCGCGGCATCCCAAGCGGCCGCATTCACTGGACTACATCGAGCGCATCTTCACCGATTTCCAGGAGTTCCACGGCGATCGGGCGTTCGGAGACGATCCGGCGATTGTCGCAGGTTCGGCGCAATTTGCCGGTAGGGCGGTGATGGTGGTGGCGGAACAGAAGGGCCGCGACACCAAACAGCGCTTCTTCCGCAATTTCGGCATGCCGAAACCGGAGGGCTACCGGAAGGCGCTGCGCGTGATGCAGATGGCGGCGAAGTTTGGACGCCCGATCATTACCTTATTGGACACGCCGGGCGCCTATCCGGGGATCGATGCCGAGGAGCGCGGGCAGGCCGAGGCGATCGCGCGCAATCTGCGGGAGATGGCGCGGCTGGCGGTGCCGGTGCTGGTGGTGTGCATTGGGGAAGGCGGCTCCGGCGGCGCCCTGGCGCTGGGGGTCGGCAATACCGTGTTGATGCTCGAGAACGCGGTGTACAGCGTGATTTCTCCGGAAAGCTGCGCGGCGATTATCTATCGCGATTCGGCTAAAGCGGAGCAGGCGGCCGCGGCACTGCGATTGACTGCGGAAGACCTGAAGGAGCTGGGCCTGATCGATGGCATTGTTCCGGAACCGGAAGGCGGGGCTCAGGAAGATCCGGATGCGGCGGCGGAATTTCTGCGGCAGCATTTGACCGCGCGCCTGAGCGAGCTCGACGATTTGGACCGCGATCAGATCGTGGATCACCGTTACGCCAAGTTTCGCCGGATGGGGAATTTCTTCGCGTGAAGAAGACGGTTTGGATCGCGATCGCCTTCGTGGTGGTCTTTCTGGTGTTCGTTGTCTCGACCACGTTTCAGGGTGAGCGGGTAGGGGTCGAGGTTTGCATGGTGTTCCGCGGCCAGCGGGATTGCCGTAAGGCGCAGGCGAAAAACCGGCAGGAGGCGCTGCGCACGGCGATCACCAACGCCTGCGCCCAACTGGCCAGCGGCGTCACGGATACGGGACAGTGCGAGAACACGCCGCCGGAATCGGTCAACTGGCGGTAGGGTAGCCGCCGTGCTAATTTCCACAGGCGTGTATCGTCTTCTCTTTCGGTATCGTTAGGCACCGCTTCCCATGCAACAGAGCCCGGGGTGTAAAATGTTGTCTGAACTCCCGGGTGATATTTTACGTCTAATGCGGGTGATAGCTCAAAAAGGGAGAATTTTGTCGTGAAGAGCAAGTGGAAGGTTCTCATTGTCGTGTTGGTGGTCGCGGTTCTAGGAATCGGGGTCTATGCCAGCACGGTTTATAGCAAGAAGGGCTTGGTCACGGTGCAGACGGGGAACGTCGTCCGCCAGGACCTGACCAGCATTGTCACTGCATCCGGCGAAATTAAGCCTAAGAATTACATCAACATCGGTGCGAACGCCCAGGGCGAGATCAAGGAACTCCTGGTGAAGGAAGGCGACCGGGTCCGTAAGGGCCAATTGCTGGCGCGCATTGAAAACGTGCAGCCGGAAGCCGACGTGAACGCGCAGAAGGCGACGCTCAACTCCGCCGAAGCCGATTCCAGCGCCAGCGAATCCGCCGTCAAAGCCGCCGACGAGAACATCCGCACGATGCAGGCCATGCTGGATAAGGACAAGTCCGACCTGGAACGGGCCAAAGCCGAACTCGACCGCGGCAAGGCGCTGTTCGACGAGCACCTGCTGGCCAAACAGGATTTCGACCTGCGGAGATACACCTACGAAGCCCAGGAGGCCACGGTGCGGCAGAGCGAGATGCGCCTGGTTCAGTCCCGCGCCCAGCGCGACCAGACCGTGGCGCAGCTGGCATCTTCCCAGAAACGCATCGCCCAGTACCAGGCTGGCCTGGTGCGCTTCAACGACATCCTGCAGAAACACAATTCGTACGCGCCGCTGGACGGCGTAGTCACCAACTTGCCCGTGCGCGTCGGGGAAACCGTAGTTCCCGGCATACAGAGCTCGGCCGGCAGCACCGTGATGACGATCGCCGACATGTCGCTGATCACCGCGGAAGTCAAGGTCGACGAGACGGATATCGTAAATGTGAAGCTGGACCAGGTTGCCGACATCACGATCGACGCGATCCCGAACAAGACCTTTAAGGGTCACGTGGTCGAGATCGGCAATACGGCGATTCTGCGTTCCACGGGCGTAGCGGCCAGCCAGAGCGCGATTTCCAGCCAGGAAGCCAAGGACTTCAAGGTGGTGATCGCCATGGACAATCCGCCGGACGAAGTTCGCCCCGGACTTTCTTGCACGTCAAAGATAACCACAGCCACCCGCAAAAACGTCCTAAGTATACCGATCCAGGCGCTCACTGTCCGTCAGAAGGGGCAACTGGAGCCGAAACCGGCCGATGGAAAGGTGGTGCAAGCCGCCGCCACCAAGCCGGATCCGGCTGCTGAGAAGGCTAAGAAAGAAGAAGTTCAAGGCGTTTTTGTCGTTTCGGGCGGGAAGGCGGTTTTCAAGAAGGTCGAAACCGGGATTACCGGAGCCACCGATATCGAGGTGGTGAGCGGCCTCGGCGAGGGTGATCAGATTATCACCGGTACTTACCAGGTGATTCGCACGATCCTGAACGAAGCGCAGGTAAAAGTGGATAATAAGACTCCGGTCGTCGCGGCAAAATCGTAGAAACGAGAGATCATCCGATGTCAACTGCAGTCGAGAAGGAACTGATCCAGCGGGGCGAGCAACTGAAGCGGGATGGCATTGTCATCCGCACCTTCGATCTCTGGAAGACCTACGTGATGGGCGACCAGGAGATTCACGCGGTATCCGGTGTCGATATCGAAATCAAGCGCGGCGAATATGTCGCGATCATGGGACCGTCCGGTTCGGGGAAATCGACTCTCATGAACCTGATCGGGTGCCTCGACACCCCCACCAAGGGTCAGTACTACATCAACGGGAATCTGGTTAGCGAGATGACCGATGATGAGTTGGCGCGCATCCGCAACAAGGAGATCGGTTTCGTTTTCCAGACCTTCAACCTGCTGCCGCGCGCCACCTCGCTGCACAATGTGGAACTGCCGTTGATCTACTCGGGAATGCCGAGCACACAGCGCCTGGAGCGCGCCAAACTGGCCATGCGGCAGGTGGATCTGGAAGCGCGCATGTACCACAAGCCGAACGAGCTTTCGGGCGGACAGCGCCAGCGCGTCGCGGTAGCTCGCGCGCTGGTCAACAACCCCTCGATTCTGCTGGCCGACGAACCCACCGGCAACCTGGACACGGCCACCGGCAACGAAATTATGGGCCTGTTCGAGCGCCTCTACCAGCAGGGAAATACGATCGTCCTGGTGACCCACGAACTCGATATCGCAATGCACGCGCACCGCATCGTTCACGTGCGCGACGGCAAAGTGGAAAAGGACGAGAAGATCAGATAAAGCATGACAGACCACGCAAGCGATGGTCTGTCCTTACTTCAATCTTCGTCGTGCTGTGCGGCTAGACGCGTCACTACGCCGAGATCCTCCAAAGTCGTTACGTCGCCCGTCACCGAATTGGACGTCACGATTTCGCGCAGCAGGCGGCGCATGATCTTCCCGCTGCGAGTCTTGGGTAGCGAATCGGTGAAGCGAATCTGTTCCGGCTTGGCGAAGCTGCCGATTTCGTGGCCTACCCACTTACGGAGCTCTTCGCCCAGCGCGTGGTGGTCCCAGTCGCCCTTCTTTAAGGTCACGAAACAGGCCACGGCCTGGCCGGTGATCTCGTGCGGCTTGCCGACTACGGCGGCTTCCGCCACCGCCGGGTGGCGCACCAGGGCGCTTTCGATCTCCATGGTGCTGAGACGGTGGCCGCTGACATTCATCACGTCATCGACGCGGCCCGAGGATCCAGTAGTAGCCGTCCTGGTCGCGGCGGGCGGCGTCGCCCGCAAGATAAACTCCTTCGACGCGCTCCCAATACTGCTGCTTGTAGCGCTCCGGTTCACGCCAGAGAGTGCGCGCCATGCTGGGCCAGGGACGCCGGATGATGAGGAAGCCTTCCCTGTTCGCTTCCACCGGCTTGCCTTGCAGGTCCACCACATCGGCGATCACGCCGGGCATGGGGAGTGTGCCGGAACCGGGCTTGAGGGGGACCGCGCCCGGCATGGCGGCGATCATGATGGAGCCGGTTTCGGTCTGCCACCAGGTGTCCACGATGGGACAGCGCTCCTTGCCGATCACCTTGTAATACCATTCCCATGCAGCCGGATTGATGGGCTCGCCGACGGAACCGAGAAGCCGCAGGCTCGACATATCGTGCGCGTTCGGCCACTGATCGCCCTGGCGGACGAAAGAGCGGATGGCGGTCGGGGAGGTATAGAAGATATTAACGCGGTACTTTTCGATGAGGCGCCAGAAGCGGTCGGGCTGCGGAAAATCGGGCGCTCCTTCGTACATCATCGTGGTGGCGCCGGCGGAGAGCGGACCGTACAGGATGTAGCTGTGGCCGGTGACCCAGCCGATATCGGCGGTGCACCAGTAGGTGTCCTCTTCGTGCAGGTCGAAGACCCACTTCATGGTCATGTGGGCCTGCAGCAGATAGCCCGCGGTGGTGTGTACGATGCCTTTGGGCTTGCCGGTGGTGCCGGAGGTGTAGAGCACGTAGAGCGGATGTTCGCTATCCAGTTCTTCGGCGGGACAGACTTCGCTGACGCCTTCGTCGAGATCGTGCCACCAGTGGTCGCGGCCTTCCTGCATGGGGATGGCGCCGCCGGTGCGCCGGTAGACGATGACGTCCTTGACGCTGGGGCAATCGGTAAGCGATTCATCCACCGCGTCCTTCAGGCGGACTTCTTTGCCGCGCCGCCACGCGCCGTCACAGGTGATGACCACCTGGGCTTCCAGATCTTGTATGCGGGCCTTGAGGGCCTCGGAGGAGAAGCCACCGAAGACGACGCTGTGCGTGATGCCGAGACGCGCGCAGGCCAGCAGCGCAACGGGCAGTTCGGGGACCATGCCCATATAAATGATGGCGCGGTCGCCGGCTTTCAGGCCGCGGGCTTTGAGCACGTTGGCGAAACGGCAGACCAGGCGATGCAGTTCCTGGTAGGAGATCATGCGCTGGTCGCCCGGCTCGCCCTCCCAGAGGATGGCGACCTTGTTCTTGCGCGCGGTGGTGAGGTGGCGGTCGATGCAGTTATAGGATGCGTTGATTTTGCCGCCCGCGAACCACTTGGCGAAGGGTGGATTCCACTCGAAGACGTGGGTCCACTTCTGAAACCAGTGGAGCTCCTGTTCGGCCAGCTCGCCCCAAAATTCCTCGGGCTTTTCGGCGGCTCTTCTGATAAAGGGCGTGATAGCCCTCCATGCCCTTCACGTGCGCTTGCCGCACGAATTCCGGGGAAGGCGGGTAGACGTTTGCATCGGCCATGCAGGAATCTTATCAGAATGCGATTACCGCGCGACCCGAAAGCTCACCTCGGCGCATGCGTTCGAGCAGCGCGGGGGCTTCGTCGATGGCGTGGGTGTGCACGTGCGGGCGAAGGACGCCCTGGCCGGCGAGCGCGAAGACGGCCGCCAGATCGTCACGCGAGCCGAGATAGCTGCCGCGGACGGTGAGGCCTTTCAGCACGGTATCCACCAGGGGAAGTTCGTACGATGCCACGGAGAGGCCCACCAGGATGAGCGTGCCGTTGCGGCGCAAGGCGCGGAAGGCTTGCGGGATGGCGGCGGGCGCGGCCGTAAAGACGATTGCGGCGTCCATGCCGCGCGGCGCATCGGTCGATGCTCCGGCGGCGCGGGCGAGCGCCAGCTTTTCCTCCGAGGGATCGGAAACCGCGACGCGCAATCCCTCGTGGAGCGCGATCTGCAACGCCAGGTGGCCGAGCCCGCCGTAGCCGAAGAGGGCGATGGATTGGCCGGGAGCGAGGGCGGCTTCGCGGAGCGCACGGTAGGCGGTCCACCCGGCGCAGCAGAGGGGTGCCGC
>CAWDWK010000056.1:0-80292 GCA_963805775.1 uncultured Solibacteraceae bacterium
GTCGGGGCTCAGCTCGAAAAAGCGATACGTACCGTCATCCAGTGTGATGAAGGAACGGATCTGGAGCGTCTTCATGTTCTTCAGTTGCACCACGGCGCCGACGGCGGCACTGTCGTCCGGAGTGGTGACAGAACCCTGCACGCTGCGTGTAGTGTTGTTGTCTTTCTGGGCCAAAACCAGCGGTGCACAGGCCAGAAGCAGGAGCACCAGCCAACCGGTCAATCTTCGTGTCATATGATACTCACGGCTCTTGGATGCGGGGAGGGGTGAATTGGTTCCCGGCATGGAAGCGGGCTATTTCCAATCTTCGTCGGCATCCTCCTCCTCTTCCTCAATGAAACCTTCTTCGTCTTCTTCCTCTTCTTCCGCTTCTTCGGCCGACTCCAATTCCAGAGGAGCGGTCCCGATCACTTTCAGTGCGGCGCCGCACTCATCACAACTGATGGTATCGCCTTCATCTACATCTTCTTCGTCGACGTCGATATTACCTTCGCATGCCGGACACGTGACCATCTTAATTCCTCCCGAATACTTACTGTTATACGACAGACAGCCGCGATTGCAACTCCTAAAGTTCGGCCGCGGGAACGCTCCCCTTGAAGCGGAGATACATAAAAAGTCGGGCGCGATGCGGAACTTGCCAACACCCTTCCGGAATCGGTGGCGCAACGCACACAAAAGCTCGCCGGGAATCCATCATTAGTTCCACGCGGGTCCTGACCACATTGTACCGAGCCTGTCACCTGCGAAAGCGGGAGTTCCTCACTATAATAAAGAGACATGCACCAGAAAATGACCGAAAGGGTTGTGGACCTGGATCCACAGGAGACTGCCGAGTGGGTTGAGTCGCTGGACCAGGTGATCGACCAGGCCGGACCGGACCGCGCCACATTTTTGCTGGAACACCTCAACGAGCGCGCGCGCGCCAACGGGGCCGAAGTGCCCGTCCAGTTCAATACGCCTTACGTCAACACGATTCGCCCGGAAGAAGAAGCGGCCTATCCCGGCGACCGCGCGATGGAGCGCCGCATCAAGAGCCTGATTCGCTGGAACGCGATGGCCATGGTGGTCCGGCAGAACAAGTACGACGCCGGCATCGGCGGCCACATTTCCACGTACGCCTCGCTGGCGACGCTGCTGGAAGTGGGCTTCAATCATTTTTTCCACGCGAGCTATGGCGATCAGCCGGGCGACTTGATTTATTTCCAGGGCCACGCTTCGCCGGGCGTTTACGGTCGCGCCTTCCTGGAAGGCCGGCTGACGGAAGAGCACCTGAAGAATTTCCGTCACGAATTGCGCGGGACGCCGGGCCTTTCCTCCTACCCGCACCCGTGGCTGATGCCCGATTTCTGGAGCTTCCCGACGGTCTCGATGGGTCTGGGGCCGATCAACGCCATCTACCAGGCGCGCTTCATGCGCTACCTGGAAAATCGCGGCATCATTCCGGAGACGCCGCGCCACGTGTGGGCGTACCTGGGCGACGGCGAAATGGACGAGCCCGAATCGATGGGCTCGATCACGCTGGCCTCGCGCGAAAAGCTGGATAATCTCACGTTTGTGATCAACTGCAATCTGCAGCGCCTGGACGGTCCGGTGCGCGGCAACGGCAAGGTGATTCAGGAACTGGAAGCTGCATTCCGCGGCGCTGGCTGGAATGTGATCAAAGTGATCTGGGGCGGGGATTGGGATCCGCTGCTGGCGCGCGACACCACCGGCCTGCTGCAACGCCGCATGAACGAAGTGGTGGATGGCGAGTTCCAGACTTATGTGACCAAGGACGGCGCTTACATCCGGCAGCATTTCTTCGGCAAATATCCCGAACTGCTGGAACTGGTGGCGCACCTCAGCGACGAAGAAGTTTTCAAGTTGAAGCGCGGCGGGCACGATCCGAAGAAAGTCTACAACGCCTATCAGCAGGCGCTGGACACCAAGGGGAAGCCGACGCTGATTCTGGCGCACACCGTCAAGGGCTACGGGCTGGGTGAAGCCGGCGAGGGCCGCAACATTTCGCACCAGCAGAAGAAACTCAACGAAGCGGAGATCGCGACCTTCCGTTCGCGCTTCGAAATTCCGATTCCCGACGAATCGGCGCTCAACGCGTCGTTCTACCGGCCGCCTTCGGACAGTCCGGAGATGAGCTACCTGCACGAACGGCGGCGCCTGCTGGGCGGATACATGCCCAGCCGCACAGTGCCGGCGAGCAAGGTTGTGGCGCCCCCGCTGGAGTACATGAAGGAATCGCTGGAGGGCTCGGCGGGCCGCGAAGTTTCGAGCACGATGGCGATGGTGCGCGTGCTGACGATGCTGTTGAAGCATCCGGAACTCGGCAAGCGGGTGGTGCCGATCATCCCCGATGAAGCGCGCACGTTCGGCATGGAATCCCTATTCCGCCAGTTCGGCATTTACGCCAGCCAGGGCCAGCTTTACAAGCCGCACGATGCGGAAATGTTCCTGTACTACAAGGAATCCAAGGATGGGCAGATTCTGGAGGAGGGCATCACCGAGGCGGGATCGATCTCGTCGTTTACGGCGGCGGGTACGGCTTACGCCAACTACGGCGTGGAGATGATTCCGTTCTTCATCTACTATTCGATGTTCGGCTTCCAGCGCGTGGGCGATTCGATCTGGGCCTTCGGCGACGCACGCGGCAAGGGTTTCCTCTGCGGCGGCACCGCCGGGCGGAGCACGCTGGCCGGCGAAGGTTTGCAGCACCAGGATGGGCACAGCATCCTGCATGCCAGCACGATTCCCAACTGCATCACCTACGATCCCGCGTACGCGTACGAGATCGCGATCATCGTGCAGGATGGAATCCGGCGGATGTACCAGGAGCAGGAATCGATCTTCTATTACCTGACGCTGTACAACGAAAACTACCCGATGCCGGCCATGCCCGAGGGACTGAATCCGGAGGGTGTGCTGCGGGGCATGTACCGTTTCAAGGGCCCGGAGAAGGGCAAGGCGAAGGTGCATCTGTTCGGCAGCGGTCCGATTCTGAATGAAGCGCTGCGCGCGCACCAGATTCTGGCGGAGAAGTACAATGTAGCTTCCGATGTGTGGAGCCTGACCAGCTACAACGAACTGCGGCGCGACGCGCTGGCGGTGGAGCGGTGGAATCGTCTGCATCCGGACCAACCGGAGCGGACGCCCTATCTGCTGGAGGCGTTGAAGGGGTCAGAGGGGCCGATCATCGCGGCCAGCGATTATATGAAAGTAGTGGCCGACCAGATTGCGCCGTGGCTGCCGGGCCGCATGGAGACGCTGGGGACGGACGGGTTCGGGCGCAGCGACAATCGCGAGTACCTGCGGCGCCACTTCGAGATCAACGCGGAATCGATCGCAGCTGCCGCGCTTTCGCGGTTGGCGCGCGATGGCAAGTTCGACGCCAAGAAAGCGATCGCCGCGTTCGCCGACCTGGGCGTAGACACCGAGAAGATCGACGCGGCGCGGGCATAGCGCTTCCAACCTCAAATGCAAACCGGGCAACGGGTCGCCGCCACGGGGATGTTGGTCTCCAGCGTATTGGCCGCGATCAAGATCGCAGTTGGGTTGTCCGGGCACTCGACGGCGGTGGTGGCGGACGGCCTGGAATCCTCCGCGGACGTGATCGCTTCGGGATTCGTGCTGTTCGGGTTGACGTTGGCGGCCAAGCCTGCCGATGAAAATCATCCGTACGGCCACGGCCGGGTGGAGACGCTGACCGGCCTGCTGATCGGGCTGGTGCTGATGGCGGGCGGTGCTCTGATCTCGTTTAACTCGATCCGCCAGATAGGCCATCCACACGAAGCGCTACAGGAATTCGTGGTGTGGCCGTTGCTGCTCTCGATCGCTGCTAAAACGGGCCTGGCGACCATGAAATTCCGCTTCGGCAGGAAACTGCAGAGCGATGCGCTGACGGCCGATGCCTGGAACGATGCGACGGATACGATCTCGGCCTTCGCCGCGCTGATCGCCGTGGCGCTGACCTTGAGGGATAGCGTGCGGTTTGCCGAGGCGGACCGGTACGGCGGGTTCGCGGTGGGGCTGATCGTGATCTCGGCTGGGATACGAGTGGTGCGCGAGACCTCGATGCAGCTGATGGACACGATGCCCGATGCGCGGCTGATCTGGCAGATCCGGGAGGCGGCGTTCGCAGTGCCGGGGGTGCGCGGGGTGGAGAAGTGCTACGCGCGCAAGACGGGCTTCAAATATCATGTGGATCTGCACCTGGAGGTGGATCCGGAGATGACGGTGCGGCGATCCCACGAGCTGGCGCATGAGGTGCAGGAGCACATTCGGGAACGGCTGGACTGGGTGGCGGATGTGTTGGTGCACGTGGAACCGGCGCCGTAGGCTAATTACAGGGCGGCATATTCGGCCTTGGCTTCCTTGAGAATGGGGATGTCGGGGTCGGCGTCTTTCCAGAGGGTGAGGAAACTCTGGTAGGCCGCCCTGGCCTTGATTTTGTCTCCCGATATGGCGTACGCCCGGCCTAGTTGGAGGTGCGCCAGGGCGCCGATGGGATCGCTGATGACGATCCCGCGGTGGGCGAGAATTTTCTGGAATTCGGCGGCGGCTTCGGCGCCCTGGTGCGCGGCCAAGTAGGCGAGGCCACGCACATAGACTGGGTAGAACATTCCGAAATACGCCGGCGGGGCGGCGCAGGGCGGCGCGCCGAGATCATAGGGTACTTCGATCTGCAGCAGTTCGATGGCTTTCAGAGGTTCGCGATGCAGCGCGAGAAGTGCGCGAATCGCCGGCACGTAGGTGAAGCGGACGGCGGTGTCCTCCGGGAAGCGCTTTTCCAGATCATTGGCGAGGGATTGAGCCCGGGTGGAATCGCCCGCGAGGGCCAATGCGAACGCAGCGCCATATTGCACATCCCGGTTCGTGGAGAGCCCCACCGCTGCCGTCGCGCGCTGGCGGGCTGCGGGCGCATTCCCGAAGAAGGCTTCCAACAGGGCTGCGCCGCTTTCATAGAGACCTACTTTGTCCAGTTGGGCCGTCTGCCGGGCCAAATCCGTCGCACGCCGGGACAGCCTCCTCGCCTGCAGCAAATGGCCGGAATATGCCATGACAAAAGCCTCACGCTGGGTGATCCAGTCTTCCAGTGCGGAGCTCCTCTGTCCCAACGCTGTTTCCCGATCCATCCCCGGCTTATCGTTTTTTATGAAGGCGATATCGTACCGCTGAATCGACAATTCAGGAATTTCCAGTTTGCGCGCGGCGGCTTGTTGAAGGGCGTTCTCCGCGTCGCCCAAGCGGTCCAAGTAAGTGTAGTTGAAGGCAAGCTGATAGTATCCGATGGGAAATTCCGGATCGAATACCACCATTTTCGCGGCCTCTTCCGCGGCCTTTTGGTATTTGCCGAAGACGGGGTACACCATCGCCGCCAGAAATCCGTGGGGATTGGCTTCACGAGGATAAGTTTGCGCCCACTCCTCACAGGTCCGCTGCGCCTTTTCCAGGTTCCCCGTCACCTGAACATCGTAAAACGCGGTGATGAAGAGTTTCTCCCGGTCACTGGCGCGATCCCGCAACTGATAGGCTTTGCGGGTGCTCTCCACGGCGAGGGCAAAATCGCCAATGGTGGAGTACAAGAGCCCAAGATACGCATGGGCGATCGCGAAATCGGGGTCGAGCTCGACGGCGCGTTTGAATAGGGGCAGAGAGGTGGCGGCAGCACCAGTTGCAAGGCTAGCCTTCACGGCAGCGCTATAGGCTTTCAAGGCTTCGAGCGAGGGCGTAGTAGCCTCGGCGAGCGGCGTGTCGTGGCTTTTGACGGTGGCGAGCGATTCGCCGACGCGGGTTCTGAATTTGCTGGCAATCCGGCTGAGCGCGGTCAGGACATCTTCTTTTCGCGGGGCCTGCACCTGCTCCTGGTCCAGCAGTTCTCCGGTGCGGCAGTTGGTGGCGCGCAGCCCCACGACGTACTGGGTGCCGAGGCGTGCAATCGAGCCCTCCAGGACGGCAGCGCTGGCGGTTCGCTCGCAGACGTCCCTGGCGATCCGCGGAGTAAGCGCCGCATCGGCCGGCTGGCTCATCAGGCCCAACGCCTTGCGGATGCGCTCATCGGAGATAAGGCTGAGGAAAGGCGACTGTTCGAGTTGCACGGTCAAGCCCTGGCGAAGCGTCCCGTCGAACACAGGGTCGCCGGTCTCATTGTCGAAATCGGCGAGAACGATTGTATCTTTGTCGGTGAGTTTGGGCGTGCCGTGAAGATAGGGGTAGCCGGCAACCAGGAACGCCAGCACAGCCGCGGCGGCGGAAGCAATCACCTTCCAGCGTTTTGCGATGCGGGTTGTGGGTGCGAGCTTTACACCGGTCAGCCGGCCGGAATCCGTATCGCGCTTGAGGCGCTGGAGGTCTGTGCGAAGTTCCGAAGCGTGCTGGTAGCGCAGGTTGCGATCTTTTTCGAGGCACTTGTCGAGGATGCGCTCGAACTCCGCGGGCAGGCCGGGATTCAAGCGTACTGGAGGCACGGGAGCGCTGTTCAGAATGGAATCGAAAACGACGCCGACGCTTGCCCCGTAAAATGGCAGCTTGCCGGTCGCCATTTCATAGAGCGCCACGCCGAACGAGAATAGATCGGTGCGCGCGTCCAGACTCTGGGCGCGGACTTGCTCCGGCGACATGTACGACACCGTCCCCAGCGCGCTGCCCGCACCAGTCAGTTGGTCTTCGATGGTGAGGGTGGGCGCGGCGGTTTCGCCGGTGCCTGCGCGACGGGCGAGGAGGGGGCCGACTTTCGCCAACCCAAAATCGAGAATCTTCGCGTGACCGCGCCCGGTGACAAAGATGTTCGCGGGCTTGATGTCGCGATGGACGATGCCCGCGGAGTGAGCCGCATCCAAGGCGTCTGCGATTGCGATGGCGAGTGGGAGGAGCGTTTCGATTTCCAGGGGGCGACCCGCGATGCGGTGTTTCAGGGTGGCTCCATCCAGGTACTCCATGACGATGAAGGAGCGGCCGTCCTGCTCGCCGATGTCGTGAATTGTGCAGATGTTCGGATGATTCAAGGCGGAAGCGGCGCGGGCCTCGCGGCGGAAGCGATTCAAGGCGTCGGGGTCGCGCGCGAATTCGTCGGATAAAAACTTGAGGGCGACAAAGCGTTGGAGGCGGGGGTCCTCGGCCTTGTAGACAACGCCCATTCCGCCGCGGCCCAGTTTTCCGGTAATGCGGTAATGTGAGACGGTGCGGCCGGTTGGGAAATCGCCCCTATCGTGCGCAGCGCCGCCCTGATCGGGATTCTGCTGGTGAGCGAGGGCGCGGGCGGCCACTTCGAGCGCGGGATTCTGCAGGAACTTTCCCGCCTGCTCATCGGAGGTCAGCAGGGAACGGACTTCGCGCTCCAGCGCCTGGTCGCCGGCGCACGCTTGACGCAGAAACGCGTCGCGCTCTTCGGGCGCGCGGTCCAGGACGGACTGCAACAGGTCATCGACTTGTTTCCAGCGTTCGGAGTCCATCGGGGGCCTCGCCAGTCAGTTCGCGGTAGAGCCAGGCCATGGCCGCCCTCCAATCGCGCTTCACGGTGACGGTGGAGACTTTGAGCACCTCGGCGGTCTCTTCGACGCTCAGTCCACCGAAGAAGCGCATCTCGACCACCTGGACCTTGCGTGGATCGATCCGCGATAAGGCGTTCAATGCGTCGTCGAGAGAGACCATGTCGGTGCCCTGATCGTCGCCGACGACGGCGGCTTCTTCCAGGGAGACATGGGGCACGCCACCTCCGCGTTTCAGGTTGTGGCGGCGGGCACGCTCGACGAGAATGCGCCGCATCAACTGGGCGGAAACGGCGAAAAAATGGGCGCGATTCTGCCAATGCATACGCTCGTAGTCCACCAGGCGCATGTAGGCTTCGTTGACCAGGGCGGTGGCCTGAAGGCTGTGGCCGGGGCGCTCGAGTTTCATGTAGCGGCGCGCCAGGCGGTGGAGCTCGTGGTAAACGATGGGAGTCAGCCGTTCGAGGGCGCTCTGGTCACCGTCGCTCCAGGCGCGGAGGAGCGCGCTTATGTCGTCCATGGCCGGCTGGTGGCGTTCGCCGCAACACCCCTCATGGCTGGGAATTGTATCACGCTCCGCCCCGTCAAATTAAAACGCCCTGCGTGATCCGCCCTTGGCGCAGACCACGCCTATCCGAATGGAGAGGTACTCAACATGAAGACGACTTTGATTTGGATTGCCGCGAGCAGCCTGTTCGCCGCACGCGGCGTGGCACAACCACGATACAGCGTCATCGATCTCAGCACACTGGGCGGTACGTTTAGCCAGGCTACCTTCGTGAGCAACAATCGCCTGGCGGTGGGCTTATCGACCGTCAGTGACGGCACACAACACGCCGCCCTCTGGGCACTGGGATTCAAAATGGACATCGGCACAACTGGACCTGAACAGCGGAGCGTTTGGCGCCAACGAAAGGGGCCAGATCGAGGTGCAGGCAGAAAGCACCACCAAAGATCCAAACAATGAAAATTTCTGCGGTTACGGCACTGGCCTCAAATGCCTGGCTCACGTGTGGCAAAGCGGCATACTGACCGCGCTGCCGACGCTGGGAGGCAACAACAGCACGGTCGGCCAGATCAACAATCGGGGCGAGGTGGCCGGGATTGCGGAGAACAGCACCCGGGACCCGGAGTGCCCACCCGGAGTGGCATTCACCGGTACGGGGCCTCAAGTTCTCGACTATGAAGCGGTGATCTGGGGGCCAGGGCAAGGGCAGATCCGGGAACTCCATCCGCTGCCTGGCGACACGGTGGGAATGGCCCTGTGGATGAACGACAACGGCCAGGCGGTGGGCGTGTCGGGCAGGTGCGGGAACTCCATACTTCCTCCGCTCGCATATGGGCCGCACGCGGTGCTTTGGGAAAAAGACGGGTCGGTCACGGACCTCGGCAACCTCGGCGCGGCGGCCTCGAACATTGGCCTGGCGATCAATAACCAAGGTCAGGTAGTTGGTGCTTCGTCGCTGACGGCAGACAGCACGCCGGCCTTTGGGGTCCACGCGTTCTTGTGGACTAAGGGGACTGGTATACGGGACCTCGGCACGCTTCCCGGGGACGTGTCGAGCGGCGGCGTGGCGATTAACGACAGCGGCGAAGTGGTTGGCGCGTCGTTTGACAAGGACGGGAACTCGCGCGCGTACCGCTGGCAGGACGGCCTGATGAGCGACCTGAACACGCTGGTTTCCGCGAATTCTCCTTTGTTTCTGTTGTTCGCAACAGGCATCAATTCGAGCGGGGAGATCGCAGGCTTCGGCGCGGTGAAAAGCACCTGTATGGGGGATCCAAGCCTGTGCGAAGTCCACGCGTTTCTGGCGAGCCCGGACAACGGCGCGGCGGGCAGGGCGAGCGTCGAGCCCGCGGTAGAAGGGGCGGTAGTTCTCCCGGAGGAGGTTCGCAAGGCGCTTCGGGAGCGGGTGGCTTACGGTCAGTTCGGAGTCCGGCCCACGGGGCGATGAGCAATCGAGCGCCGTCAGGAGGCGAGCGTAGGTTAGCGCAGCCGGGGTGCGTCGACATAACTGTCGACGCGCCTCGCAAGACTGCGAGCGCCACAGTGGCTCTCTAGCTCTCTTTCGCCTCTGCAGCGCGCTTTCGGGCGGCTTCTTGAGGGTCGGTTGTTATGTCGATCCACTTCGGGTCAGGCGAGGCCTCGGCGTCGTAGTTGTCGTGCCAGTTCCACCACTTGTACGGCGGGGTTTGGGGGTAACCTTCTGGCGAATCCTCCCAAGTCTCCTGACGGCCGAGCGGCGTGAGGTCGAGGTAGCTCCAGGTGGTCCCCATCGCCTCGTCGCCGCGATTGTTGATGAAGTATGTGCGGAACACCCGCTCGCCGTCGCGGAAGAACACGTTGTGGCCGTGCCATTCGTTCACGCCGAAGTCCGTGTCGAAACTGTCGGTGATGGTGTACCACGGCATCTCCCAGCCCATCCGCGCCTTCAGGCGCGCGATGTCCGCCTGCGGCGCGCGTGAGGCGTAGACGAGGGTGGTGTCGCGGGCGTTCAGATGGGCCAGGTGGGCGACCTGATCGGCGCCCAGGGAGCAGCCGCGGCAGGCGTGCTCGGGCCAGCCGAACACTCCGGGCTCGAAGAAGGCGCGATAGACGATCAACTGACGGCGGCCCTCGAACAAATCGAGCAGGCTTACCTTGCCCTTGGGTCCGTCGAACTCGTACTTCTTGTCCACAGCCAGCCAAGGCATCCGCCGGCGTTCGGCGGCCAGCGCGTCGCGGGAGCGGGTCAAGGCCTTCTCCTTCACGAGGAGCTGCTGGCGCGCAGCCTCCCACTCCTGCTGCGACACGAGTCGGGGGTGTCTTCATCGCGAGATGCCCTTTCCCGTGTTCCTTGTCTTTCTCTTTGACAGTCATGTGATTTGCCATACTTTTTTCTTCCTCCCTTCGGTACAATCCGTGTGTCACGAGTTAAACTTAACGCCGGATGTCGAAATGATGGGAGTGACAAGTGTGGCGGGATTCCGATGGATTCGCTGATCACGGCCGCGGCACGCGCACTGGCGGCGGGTGATCCCCTCGGCGCGTTGAAGCGGGTCGCCCTGCGCGACGACGCGCCTGCGCTCGCTCTTCGAGGCATCGCTATGGCGCAGCTCGGCGATCTGGTTCGAGCGAAGGCGCTGCTGCGTAGTGCTGCGCGCGCCTTCGGTCCGAACGAGGCGGTGGCCCGCGCGAGGTGCATCGTCGCGGAGGCCGAGATCGCGCTCGCCTCGCGCGATTTGGGCTGGACGGCGAAGACCCTCGACGCGGCGCGCGCGACGCTCGAAGCGCACGGCGACCGGGTCAACGCCGCGCATGCCCGCTACCTCGAAGTCCGGCGCCTCCTGCTGATGGGGCGGCTCGACGAGGCCGAGCGGACGCTGGCCGATCTCGACCCTACGCCTTTTCCGCCCGCGTCCAGGGCCGCTCACCAATTGGTGGTTGCGGGCATCGCGATGCGGCGTCTCCGAACCGAGGCGGCCCGCGCAGCGCTCGCCCGGGCTGGGCAGGCCGCGCGACAGGCATGCATCCCCGCGCTCGAGGCGGAGGTCGAAAGCGCATCGCTCATCTTGAATACCCCCGCTGCGCGCCTGATTGCCGGTGGCGGGGAGCGACTCCTTCTGCTCGGGGAAGTCGAAGCTTTGCTGGCGTCGGAAGCATTCGTGGTGGATGCCTGCCGGAACGTCGTGCGTCAGGGCGGCAAGGCGATCTCGCTGGCGACGCGTCCGGTGTTGTTCGCGCTGGCACGAGCGCTCGGCGAAGCGTGGCCCGGAGACGTTCCGCGGGACCTGCTCCTTGGCCGGGCATTCGGAGCGAAACTCGCCGATGAATCCCATCGCGCGCGCTTGCGAGTGGAGATCGGCCGGCTTCGCAGATCGCTCGGACGCTGGCCGACATTCACGCGACGAAGCGGGGGTTTGCGCTGGCGCCGCGCCGCGCGCGCGAGGTCGTCGTGCTGGCGCGGCCCGTCGAAGACGAGCATGCGGCGGTGCTCGCCTTCCTGGCCGACGGTGAATCCTGGTCGAGCTCCGCGCTTGCGCTGGCGCTGGGCACCAGCCAGCGCACCGTACAGCGGGCGCTCGACTCGCTTGCGGCAGCGGGCAAGGTGCAGTCGTTCGGCCGCGCGCGGGCTCGCCGTTGGCTGACGCCGCCGGTACCGGGATTCACGACGACTTTGTTACTCCCCGCTCCTCTGCCGATTGATTAATGTGGAAGCATGCAACACTCAAAGGCCGAAATTGTCCGTGAGTATGGACCCTTTCCGGGTATCGACAGAGTCAATGGCGTCACGTATGACGGCCAGCAAGTCTGGTTTGCTGCCGGAGACACGCTGAACGCCTTCGATCCTGCGAGCGGAGAGATGCGGCGCTCCATCGATGTCGCCGCGCATGCAGGAACCGCCTTCGACGGCCAGCACCTGTTTCAGCTCGCCGAGGATCGCATCCAGAAGATCGATCCGCAGACCGGCCGTGTGCTCGCCACCATCCCGGCGCCCGGCGGCGGCGGCGATTCGGGGCTCGCCTGGGCCGAAGGGACGCTCTGGGTGGGGCATTATCGGGGCCGGAAGATCCATCAAGTCGATCCCGAAACGGGGGCGATTCTTCGCATCATCGAATCCAATCGCTTCGTCACCGGAGTCACGTGGGTCGATGGAGAGCTGTGGCACGCGACCTGGGAAGGTGAGGAGAGCGACGTGAGGCGAGTCGATCCCGGAACGGGAGAGGTCCTGGAGATACTCGATATGCCGCGCGGTATGGGTGTTTCCGGGCTCGAGTCCGATGGCGGCGATCGATTCTTCTGCGGCGGAGGGAAGAGCGGGAAGGTCAGGGCCGTCCGACGCCCCAAGCGCAGCTCCGCGGAGGGTAGCAGCACTTGAATCGCGTGGGGAACCTGAAATCACACTTCGTGAAGTAAATAATATTTGACATGGAGTATTATTTACTATACAGTGTGTATTGAAACTTAGACAAAGGAAAGAGGATTCCATGTCATTCCGCGAAAAAAGCGCCTGGATCTCGTTGCTGTCGATGACGGGCATCTATGGCATCTACTTCTGGTCGGTTATTCACTCTGGCTCGCAAGGCAGGCGGCTTTCACTCCGGCGGGCTGCTGGGGACGATCATCGCACTCGTGGTGATGCAGGTTGTGCTCACGGTCGTTGTCGCCATCTTCACGCCCAGGGAAGCCAAGGCGCCTCGCGACGAGCGCGACAAACTGATCGAGCTCAGGGCCATGCGGGTCGCCTATGCCGGGCTTGCGACGGGTATCGCGCTCGCCTGCTTCTTCGGAGCGTTCGACCCGCCACTCGTCTTCAACACGAACGCCCTGCTGTTCATTCTTGTGACAGCCGAAATCATGCGCTCCGGCTGCCAGATCGTCCAATACCGGCGTGGTGCCTGATATGGGCGTGATCCGTAACGAAATCAGGCGATTGCGCTTCGAGCATGGCGAGATGACCCAGCAGGAGTTAGCTGAAAAAATCGGCGTCACTCGCCAAACTGTGAATGCGATCGAACAGGGAAAATACTCGCCGTCACTGGAAGCCGCGTTCCGAATCTCCGCCGTGTTCGGCCAACCGCTCGAAAGTGTGTTCCACTATGCCAGGGACGAAAGATAGTCGTCGCAGGGCGTGACGATAGTGACAGAATACCGAGTAAATGCTCGTTCGAAGTTGGCCTGTGAGTCACTGATACGGACGGCGCAAAGACTGCGGCCTTCGCCCTGATCGAGCACTAGGAGCACACGAACATGAAGCCAAAGAACACGATCTGCCTCTGGTTCGACAAAGACGCGCAGGACGCGGCGCGCTTCTACGCCGACACCTTTCCGGATAGTAAAGTAACCGCTGTTCACCAGGCTCCCGGTGACTATCCGGGCGGCAAGAAGGGCGACGTGCTGACGGTGGAGTTCACCGTCGTGGGCATTCCCTGTCTCGGTCTCAACGGCGGACCGGCGTTCAAGCACACGGAGGCCTTTTCCTTCCAGATCGCGACGGAGAATCAGGAAGAGACGGACCGTTACTGGAACGCGATCGTCGGCAATGGCGGCACGGAAAGCGAGTGCGGCTGGTGCAAGGACCGGTGGGGCCTCTCCTGGCAGATCACCCCGCGCGCGCTAACCGATGCGCTTGCGACTGGGGGCGCTGAGGCAAAGCGTGCGTTCGACGCGATGATGACGATGAGGAAGATCGACGTCGCCGCCATCGAGGCAGCGCGGCGAGGCTGACCTGAACACGAGTCTGGAGGAGGGTGCGTGGTGAGGCTACACTGATAGGGAATGAAGCGACGACTTGCCGCCCTGCTGGCATGCGCCTGGATGGCTTTCGGCCAGCGTAACGGGCCCGCTGCACCGTCATCCGCCGCCCTTAGCCCATTGGTCACAGATGCCATCGCGGTGGATGCCGCCGGACGTCCGGTGACGGACCTCGCCGCCGGGGATTTCGAAGTGGTGCAGGACGGCCGCGCGGTCAAGATCACGAACTTCACATGGTTCGACACGCGGCTGCACACGGCGGTGTCGCGGAGCGGCCAGGCGGAGCAGCTTCCGGCGCTCGATCTTCTGCCCGACGAGATCCGGCGCAATTTCGTGGTGGTGGTGGACGACCTGGGACTCTCACCGGCGGGGATCAACGGCGTGCGCAAAGTGCTGGCGGATTTCCTTGCCGGCTCGATGTCGTCCGGCGACCGCATGGCGATCCTGCGTAGCAGCGGAGGGTTCGGCGTGCGTCAGCAACTGACGGGCGACGCGCGGAAGCTCAGCGACGCGATCGGCGACATACGCTATCTGGGCGGAAGCACGAGCCCCGCGGTTGCGGGCAGCGCGTACTGGCTGACGCTGCGCTGGGCACTGGATGGCCTGCGGGATTTCGCGGGCCGCAAGGTGGTGGTGCTCTTCAGCGAGAATCTGGCGGTGCCGGGTCCGTGGGACCGCGTGGCGGCGGACGCGGCGCACGCGGCGCATGCGGCCGCGGCGGCGGTCTACGCAGTCCATCCAATGGCGGGGGCGGCCGGGGTCGCGGCCCTGCCGACCGGCGCACTGGAATCGCTGGCGCGCGATACGGGCGGGCTGTTCCGCACGGATTTCGCGCGGGTCCTGGAGAATGAGCAGGGCTATTATGCGATCGGGTTTCAGCCGGAGGCGAACGCGGACGACCCTGCGGGCGCGTCGACTCGGTGGTCGCCTGCCAAGCCCGCGGTGTTGAAGGTCCGCCGCCCCGGAGTAGTGGTGCGTTCGCGCGCGGGTTTCCTCAGCCAGCGGCCGCGAGTGGAGTTTCCGGTGCCGGTGAATTACGCGGAGTTGTTAAACAAGGGCGCTCGCGTCGCCATTTGCCGGAGAGGATACCCGGGCCAGCCTGACCGCGCTTTTCTCCGAGACTTTGAAAACGGGTCCGGTGGTGGAGGCGGTGTTGCATTTCGACGCTCGCAACTTCACTTTCATTCACGATTTGCAGGACGTGTATCACGGCGCCATTCGAATGAGAATGGCGGCCTACCGGGACGACGGCCTTTCGACCGTGCCGACTGGAGCAAACTTCCAACGTCACTCTCCGGCCCGCGCAGTACCGCTTTGCCATGGAGCACGGATTGCGCTTGATGTTCCAGGTCAAGCTGCCCGATGCCGGCGGGTGGCAGATCCGGGCGCTGGCGGCCGATGGCTCGAGTGATCGCGTCGGAACGGCCGCCCGGTTCGTCGAGGTGCCGGATCTCAGGAAGGGCGGGCTGGCTCTTTCCGGACTTGCTTTGGGCGCAAGCCCACCGGCGGCCAACGGGGCTGCGCCCGATCCGGAGGGAGATTCCGATGTGCGGATCTTCCGGGCGGGCAGTGTCTGCACCTTTCAATACAGCATCTTTAACGCGCTGATGGGTGCGGATAAGCAGTCCGCGCTAGAAGTGCATACGCGGATGTTCGCCGCCGGGCGCGTGGTGTTCGACGGGAAGCCGGAGCGGATGACCTTCGGCGAGCTGGCGGCGGGAGCGCGGCGCCAGATTACGGGACACCTCAAACTGGATCCGAAGATGGCACCCGGGGATTATGTTTTGCAGGTGACGGTGCGCGACCTGGCGGGCGAGGCTCGCACGGCGACTCAGTTTACGGATTTTCAGGTGAGGGAGTAGGGGTGGAAACGCTCACTAACAGTCGCGGCTCGGATTGGAGCTAGCAAATTTGGGGGAGTGGTTCGCGGAAGTGGCCTTGGAAGATTTCGCCGAATAGCGTGAGGACCGGTTCGTGGAGCGCGCCGTTGTCGGCGAGCAGCGTGTCCGACGAGGCAACGCTGTGTGGGGCTCCGTGCATATCGCTGACCGTGCCGCCCGCTTCGGTCACCAGCAGCGTTCCGGCCGCCATGTCCCAGGGCTTGAGTCCGAATTCCCAGAAAGCGTCGAGCCGCCCGGCGGCGACGTAGGCCAGATCGATGGCCGCGGAGCCGGTGCGGCGCACTCCGTGGGATGCCATGGCCATCTGGTGATAGAAGTGGATATTGACGTTCTGGTGCCGCTTGCGGCTGGGGAAGCCGGTGGAAGCCAGGCTATCTTCCAGCCGTTTGGCGGCGGACACGCGAATCCGTCGGTTATTGAGGTAGGCTCCGGCGCCGCGTTCCGCGGCAAACATCTCCTGCCGGAGTGGGATCGTAGATCACGCCGGCGACAATCTCGCCCGCCTTCTCCAGGCCGAGCGTGACATTGAACATGGGGAAGCTGTGCGCGAAATTTGTGGTGCCGTCCAGCGGGTCCACGAACCAGCGGAATTCGGAGGGACTCTGGTGGCCGCCGCCTTCTTCCGCCATGATGCCGTGCGAGGGGAAGTGGGTGCGCAGGCGTTCGACGACCAGCTTTTCGCTGGCGCGGTCGGCCTCGGTTACCAGGTCGAAATCGCCCTTGAGCTCGAAGGCGACACGCCGCTCGAAGTAGTTGGCCAGCAGCGCGCCGGCTTCGCGCGCGATTTCCACCGCTGTTTCCAGGTACGCCACGCCCTAGGACTCTTCCGTGAGGTACGTGATGTCGTGTTTGAAGATAAAGAGATTGGCTTCGCCCTTGCGGGTCAGGCGGATGAAGGATTGATCGTAATATTCGATGGTGCCAACCACTTCCTCTCCGTCGGCCAGCTTGACTCGGACCAGCGTCGAATTCTCGATCAACTTTTTGAGGTACTTCGCCTCTTCAAAAGTTTGTTCCGGGGCGCGCGCGGATTTTCCGGGAGGTGGCGTAGTGATTCTCCTAAGGCTTCTTCTTTGACGGCTTCGGCTGCCTGTCCGGGGAAACGGAGACGCGGTCCTCGGAGGAACCGCCGGCGCCGCCGCCCTCGACTTCCCCATAATAGCCGTTGCGTGCCGATACCCGCAAATCCGGGCGCAGGACGCGCACCTCCAGTTTGTGGAAGCGGTCTTTGGTCAAGGGGACATTCTGCGGGATAATATCCCAGCAGGTACTGGGTGCGCAGCTCGGTGATGATGGAGGTGAAGGCCTTGTCGAGTTCCGCGCCAAGGCTGGGCATGAAGGTCCGTCCGCCGGTGCCCTTGGCCATGAATTCCAGGGCGTGCTCGCCGCCGATATTGCGTCCGGCGTCGTTGGTGATGGGCATGACGACGATGGCGTAGATGACGGCGTCGGCCAGTTGCGCCTCTTCGAGCGCCTTGTGGACATCGACCTTGCTGCCGGTATCGCCGCCGTCGGTGACCACCACGATCACCTTGCGTCCCTTGCGCATCTCCAACCGCTGTGCGCCGAGATAGATGGCATCGTACATGGCGGTTCCGGCCTCGCCGTGGAGCAATTTGAGGCGCGCGTCGAGCGCCCTCAGGTCGCGGGTGTACGGCTGCTGTTCGCGGATCTCCCAGTTGAAGGTGTAGAGGGCGGCGGTGTCCTGCAGGTTGCCCTCGCCCAGCAGCACGTGAAAGAAGCGCGAGGCGGAATCGGACTCGTACTTGAGTTCCTTGGCGGTGGAGCCGCTGGTGTCCACCATGAGGATGACGGAGAGCGGCTGCTCGGTCTGGTGTTCGAAGACGGCGATCTGCTGTTTGGCGCCGTTATCGTAGAGCTCGAACTCGTTCTTTTCGAGGGTGCCGACAATCTGGCCGTCCAGCGTCTTGACGGTGGTGACGACGCGCACCAGATTGACGTCGGCGCGGAAGATGGTGGGCTGCTGGGCGAAGAGAACGCCGGCGCAGAGTGCCGCCGCCAGCCAGCGATGCGCGTGACGGAACTCAGCCGGCAAAAGGGATGTTTTCATCCCACTCTCCTTCCACCCAGACCTCGCCGTCGGTGAAGTGCTCCTTCTTCCAGATGGGGACCGCTTTCTTGAGCCGGTTGATGCCCTCCAGGGAGGCTTCGAACGCGGCGCGCCGGTGCTCCGCGGTGACGATCACGGCCACGCTGGTCTCGCCGATCAAGAGGCGTCCCAGGCGATGCACCATGGCGATCCGCTCCACCGAATGCGCGAGGGCGATCTGAATGCCGATCTGCGCCATCATCTTGAGCGCCATGGATTCGTAACATTCATAATCCAGGCACTGTGTGGAACGTCCCTTGGTGTGGTTGCGGACGGTGCCCTCGAAGGTCACTACGGCGCCCTCGGCGCCGGTGAGCAGGCGCGCGATTTGAGCGCGGATATCGATGGCGTGGCGGGTGAGGGCGAAGTAGTGGCCGGCTTCGCGGATTTCCAGGTCGTCGGTATTGCGTCCGCCGCTGACGGGCGGGAGGAAGGCCACCTCGTCGCCGTCGGCGAGCCTGGTTCCGGGGTCGGCAAACTCCTGATTTCGCGCCACTACGATGCTGCGCGACAGGTTGCCGAGGGGCGGAAAGCGGACCGCGTAGGCGGCGAAAACCGAGCGCAGGTCGGATCCCTCGGGGAATTCGGCTTCTTCCCGGGACATCCCGACGATATCCTTCAGCATCCCAAAAAACAGTACGCGCGCACGCATGGTGAGTCGGTAACTCTCAGTCTAACAGACGTTTCCGGGCGGTCATCGGGTTGCGCTGAGTTACAATCATTCTTCTCCATGAAACCCCTGACCGAATCCCGATTGCGAGTTCGCTACGCCGAAACCGACCAGATGGGCGTGGTTTATTACGCCAACTACCTGGTGTGGATGGAGGTGGGGCGGGTGGAGCTCTGCAAGTCCTGCGGCTTCAACTACCGGGACATGGAAAGCGAGGACGGCATCTACCTGGCGGTGGCGGAATCGCACTGCGAATACCGGCATCCGGCGCGGTTTGACGACGAAGTCATCGTCAAGACGTGGATTGAGAAAGCGAACACGCGGATGGTGACGTTCGCGTATGAGATGCGGCTGGCGGAGAACGATCGACGGCTGGCGACGGGGTATACGCGCCACGTCTTTGTGTCACGCGCCATGCGGCCGACGCATCTGCCGCAGAAGTACCACGCTTTGTTTGGATTGGAGTGAAAGGGACGAGTCCAGGTCCGAGCTCCGCTCGGATGGCCGATTACCAATCGGCCGCAGGTAAAACAACCTGCTCCACAACTCAGGCCACTTTCTGCGCTTTCAGACACGGGGCGTAGGCGAAATCGGAACCTTTTATGTGGTTCTCCAGCCAGTCCTTAAGGAATTGCAGGACTTGAACCGCCATGGTGGCGCGGCCTCCGTTGAATTCGGCCTGAAATGCCTGCACCTGTTTGACTAGCGCATCGTGCTCTGCCTTGTGCCTGGCGAAATCCGGATACCGGTGCAACTGCATAAGGCGCTCTTCGTGCGCGAAATGCACGGTGGTGTACTGAACCAGGCGGTCCAATATCCGTCCCAGGACGGCTCTTCCCTGGCCCGTGCTCATCGCCGCGTACAACTCGCGGCCAATCGCGAACAGCATCTGGTGTTGGGCGTCGATGCTCCCGATGTTCACGGCGTATTCGTTTTTCCAGTCAAACATGCTCAACTTATCGGCAGGCGGGACACGAAACTTTAGATCCTGCGTGCGCCCTATTGCGTCACATCCGCGCCATGGATACAATCTCTAGTGAGATATAGGTGATTGCGTCCTCCAACCCCGATGCACAATTCCGTTAAAGGTGAATACGCGCTTCAGGCCATCCTCGATCTGGCCTCCCGGCGGGCCGGCGAGCCAATTCGCATCGCCGAGATCGCGCAGCGCCAAAAGATTCCCCAGAAATTTCTGGAATTGATACTTGCCAGCCTCAAACAGGGTGGATTCGTGGAATCGCGCCGCGGGGCCGAAGGCGGCTATCTGCTCGCCCGGCCCGCCGAATCGCTCACCGTTGGCGAGGTGCTGCGCTATGTCGAGGGCCCGCAACAGGGCAAGAGCCGGGATCGCCGCAAGGGCTCCGCCACGCCGTTTTCCGAGATGTGGGAGCAAGTGGACCGCGCCATCAGCGGCGTGATCGATAAGACTACCTTCGCCGACCTCCTGCGCGCCTGGGAAGAGAAACAGAACAAGTACGTCCACAACTGGGAGATCTAAACTTGCGAGTCTACGACGATAATTCGCTCAGCATCGGCCGCACGCCGCTGGTGCGCCTGAACCGCGTCATTGATGGCGGCAAGGCCACGATTCTGGCCAAAATCGAAGGGCGGAATCCCGCCTACAGCGTGAAGTGCCGCATCGGCGCATCGATGGTTTGGGACGCCGAAAAGCGCGGCGTGCTTCGTCCCGGCAGGGAACTGGTGGAGCCGACCAGCGGCAATACCGGGATCGCGCTGGCCTTCGTGGCCGCGGCGCGCGGGTATCCGATCCACCTCACCATGCCGGAGACCATGTCGATTGAGCGCCGCAAAGTGCTGCATGCGCTCGGCGCCAACCTCGTCCTCACTCCCGGATCGGAGGGCATGTCCGGCTCCATCCTGAAAGCCGAGCAGATGGTCGCGGCCGACCCCAAACGCTTCCTGCTGCTGCAGCAGTTCAAGAATCCCGCGAACCCCGAGATCCATTACCGCACCACCGGACCCGAAATTTGGGAGGACACCGATGGTTCGATCGATGTGCTGGTCTCCGGGATCGGCACCGGCGGCACCATCAGCGGTGTCTCGCGCTACATTAAAAAGGATCGAGGGAAAAAGATCCTGTCGGTGGGCATCGAGCCGCAGACCAGCCCGGTGATTACCCAACACCTTGCGGGTAAACCGATGGCGCCCGGACCGCACAAAATCCAGGGCATCGGCGCCGGGTTTATTCCCGACACGCTGGACCTGACGATGGTCGATCAGATGGAACTGGTCACCAATGAGGAAGCCATCGAGATGGCTCGCAGATTAGCCAAAGAGGAGGGCATCCTCAGCGGCATTTCGTGCGGAGCGGCGGCGGCGGTTGCCGTACGGCTGGGCAAATTGCCGGAATTCGCCGGTAAGACGATTGTAACGGTGCTGCCGGATGCCGCCGAGCGCTATCTCAGCACGACGCTTTTTGAAGGTATGTTTGAGGAGTAATCACCCAGGATTTTTGTAGCGGGCGCGTTTGGGTGATAGGGGTGAGTGCGCCCGCTGTCGTAACGGGGATTTAATTATAAGACGGCAGGCGTTACAGGGGAAGTTACCAGGTATTACTAAAAACTTCCTGAACAAGAGAGTCATTAACAGATAGCCCTTTTGAGCTATGTCTAAGCTTGCATCACTCGTGTTCGCGTGCAGCTTGCTGGCGGCGCAGGACCAGCCGCCTGTGGCTAGTACTGCTGTAGCTCCGGCCGCGCCTCCAGTGCTGCAGAATTCCGATAAGCCGATGGTGGTGCCGTTCCATTGCACCGAGGAAGATATCCACTCGGCGGGACTAACTTGCTCCGAACAAGATCCCTGTCCGGTGTATCTCGAATTGGCGGCCGTGGAATCCACGGGCATACGTATCTTCACCGCGGGCAACATCCACACGGCCAATGCTACGCTATACAGCATTCTGCTCGGCACCGAGGACAACGGCCTGACTTGGCGCGAACTTCACGAGCGCGTGCCGGCCGCCGGCCTCGACCACATACAGTTCGCCGGTGTCGAGAACGGCTGGACCAGCGGACTGACTTTCGCCCCGCTGCCGCAGGACCCGTTCCTGCTGATGACCACTGACGGCGGCAAGACGTGGCGTTCGCACGCGATCTTCAATGAGACGCGTTTCGGCTCAATACAGCAATTCTTCTTCGAGGACAAGAGCAGCGGATCGCTGGTGATCGATCACGGCGCGGGGAGCGGCGACGATCGCTACGAACTCTTCGAGACCAACGACGGCGGTGAAACGTGGAATATCCGCGAAACCAACGTCAAGGCAATCCGCCTCAAGCGCGCGCCGGTGACGCCGAATCCCGACTGGCGCCTGCGCGCCGACGGCCCGAGCAAAAGTTTCCACCTGGAGCATCGCCAGGGGCAGCGATGGATCTCCCTGGCCGCTTTCGCGGTGAATCTGGGAGCCTGCAGGCCGGAATAAATCAGAGCGCGGCGAGCGTAAACCAAGTTGGTGGACCGGCTGCACAATTTCCGACATGCCTGACACAGAGGTGCGGCAATTCTGACGCAGTGACATGCGGCCCAGGCTCGAAAATCGCAGGAAAAGGCACAAATTGGAACGGCCCGTCAATTGCTCTACGAGTAGATGGGAACGGGGTATTTATATGATCGTCGCATCGGGGCTTGCAATTTTCGTGGTGATTTGTTTACTACTATCGATGGTGCAGAATCCACCGGCCATCGGCCGCTAGAACTGGAAGTAGATGAAAGGTATCGCTGCATCCAGTACGCCAAAGATTTCCAGGCAAAATAGCATCGCCGCGAGCGCCGACGCGTAAACCGGCATCGGCGCTCGCACCGCGCGCTCGAACCACTCCCTCCGTTCCTCCCCTACCGCGAGAATCAACGCCAATGCCGCCAGGCCGAAATGCCAGGGCTCCAGCAGGAAGCGCCCGCCGCTGCTGCCGAACATCTGCCCCAGCACCTGAATGCTCTGGCGCAGGTCAGCGGCACGGAAGAAGACCCAGCCGATCAGCGCCAGGACAAAGGTCAGCGCGGCGCGGATTGGGTAGGTCCAATCCCAATCCTCGTCGGGCGGGCGACCGCCGCGAAAAGCGCGCTCGATGGCGAGCAGGGTTCCCTGATAGCCGCCCCAGATCAGAAAATTCCAACTGGCGCCGTGCCACAAGCCGCCCAGCAGCATGGTGAGCATCAGGTTGCGGTAGGTGTGCCAGCGGCCATTCCGGCTGCCACCGAGGGGAACGTACAGGTAATCACGCAGCCAGCTGGAGAGCGAGATGTGCCAGCGCCGCCAGAAGTCGGTCATGCTGCCGGCCAGGTACGGGCGCCGGAAATTGATTGGGAAGTGAAATCCGAACAATTTGGCCATGCCGATGGCCATGTCCGTGTAGCCGGAGAAATCGAAGTAGATCTGTAGCCCGAAGGCGAACACGCCGCTCCACGCCGCTAGCGCCCCGGGGTGGGCGGCGACATTGCCGAAGTACTCGTTCGCCACTTTGGCGAACTGGTCGGCAAATGCCATCTTCTTGGTCAGGCCGAGCGCGATCAGGAACACGCCGCGCGAGACGTCATCGGGCGATGGCGGCTGCCATGCCCAGAGATCGCGGAAGAAATCGCGCGCGCGGACAATCGGTCCGGCCACCAGTTGCGGGAAGAAGCAGATGAAGAGAGCGTAGTCGAGGGGGTTGCGCACCGCGGGCTGGCGGCCGCGGTACACGTCGATCACGTAGGACATGCTCTGGAAAGTGTGAAAGCTGATGCCCAGCGGGAGCACGATGGCGAGAAAGAACGAGTGCGGGTCGCGGCCCATTGCCAGCGCCAGGTTGGCCGCCAGGAAGTTGTAGTACTTGAAGAAGCCCAGGAAGCCGAGGTTGGCCGCGAGGCTGAAAATCAGCACCGCCTTGCGGCGCGGTCCCGGAGACACGCGTTCCAGCCACACGCCCGCGCAATAATCGATCACCGTCAGCGTGAGCAGCAGGGCGATAAATTTGGCGTTCCAACTGCCGTAAAAATAATAGCTGGCGGCCAGCAGGATGTACTTGCGCAGCCAACTCGGAGCGCTGTAAAAGAGCGTCAGCACAACGGCCAGGAAGAGGAAGAATTGGGTGGTGTTAAAGAGCATGGGGCATCACCTCAGCAGCTTGCCGATCTCCTGTGCCATGCGTACGGACAGCAGCGAGCAGCCCGCGTTGTTCAGGTGAAACGCGTCTTTGAAGAGTTCCGGCCGCTCCAGGGAATCGAACGCGTGTTCGTCCACCAGCAGCACGCCGGGGCGGGCGGCGAATTCGCGGATCGAGCTGCTCTTCTTTTGCACCAGGTTGTCCGGCCGGGGAATGGGGCCGCGCGGCAGGCGGACGAACACCACTTTGGTCGGCGTTCCACGGTAGCGGTCCAGCAGTCGCCCGAACCACTTGCGCCGGAATGCCGCGTACCGTCCGGTCTGCGGGTAAGGCCGGTAGAGTACGAAGTTGGTCACCTGTTCGCGCAGCGCATCGTTGCCCGGTGGAAAGGTGGCCGTCCGTGTGGGCCAGTCGATTTTCAGGCCGACCACGTTCTTGTCCGTATCGACGTAGCCGTAGGTCCACTCTTCGTAGCCCCGATTGGTCAACTTCACGTCCGCGATGCGCTTGGCGGGATGGGAGAGCAGGGCCAGGAGGTCGCGCTGGAACACGATGCCTTTGAGCAGGCTGCCGCGGAACGCATTCCACCGTGCGGCGGGATCCTGGAACGAGAAAGTGAACGGGATGACATCGCTCAGGCGTAAGCGGGCGGCCACGTAGTGGAGCGTGGCCAGATCGTCGCCGACATCGTAGGCGCCATCTTCGTCGTCGTAATCCACCACTCCGAGGACGATGGCGCGATAGCGGTCGCGTCGTGGGGTCGAGATCGCGGAGCATGTAGTACCAGGCGCGGGGGTCGGTGCCGGCGACTCCTGCGTGACGGAAGACGAATCCGGTGGCGGCGGTCTGTTGATTGGCCACGCGCGGATAGTAGGCGAAGCGCGAGTCGCCCAGGGTGACGACGAGGTTACGGCCGTACTGCGATTGCGCGTGCTGCTCGCGCCGCAGGACGAGTTCGAAGAGTCCGGTGGAGGAATCCGGTTCCAGGATGGACGTGTACAGGCCAGTGCGAAAGAGAAGCGCGTCCAGTGCAAACAAGCCAACGACGCCTAACACGACGGCACAGATCGCTCGCAAGTGCTTGCCCGGATTTCGGATTTCGGGCAGCCGCGCTCGACGGAGCCATGAGAGGGCCCGCGACGGGGAGGTCGACCCGGCCAGGAAGGCGGCGGCCAGCAACCCCAACCCCACGAGAGAAATCAGCGCTGACGACGCGGAGGATCGGCGGATCGAATCTCATGGTGAGAACATGATGTCCAGCCGGTACGGGAACTCCTCGAAACGCCACGTTGGTCGCATATAACAACTGATCTCGTCCGTCAATATCGGCATGCCAGCCGGGGTAATAGCTCTCGGACGTCGCGAGAAACGCAGGTCCCGCGGTATCAACTTCCAGTACGACTTCGCGAGCCTCGTAGCGGAGCACCTTCACCTGGCCGCCACTCGTAGGATTCGGGAAAGGGCCGCCCTCAACCGCGGCCTCGTGGCGCGGATCGAAGCCGGGCGAGCGTATTATGGCTAGCGCGGCGGCCGCATCGGATGCTTGCCGGACGCGGCCGACCAGAACGAAGCGGGGAAGGGGATCCGGATTCTCGTACACGACGTTTCCCGGGAGGTCCTCCCGGCGGATCAGCGACCCTGGTGCGGCGATGGGCACGCGGGAGATCACGTAGCGCACATTGAGAAACTTCAAGAGGGGTGAATCCGGATCACGTACTTCGTAGTACCTGCCCCAACGTTCGCCCCCGGTAAATGAGGTCCGGAACAGCATGTAGCGAAGGAGGGCAAACGGATCGTTCCCATTGGCGGTGGGCACCTCGATAAGGGAAGCGCCGAGGGCCCAATTGAGCGAGGCGTTGATGGTGTCGACCCGCCACGGCGGCACCGATTGATTTACTAACTGCCGGAGCCGGCGCGGCACCTCCGGGTATCCTTCGAAGTTATCGTAACCGATGCCGGGATCACTTTTGAAATCGATCGTGTTGAACACGCGGCCCGAACTAAACACGATCAAGTCAAGAGCTACCAGCGACACAACTGCCGTCTGAAGAGCGGCGCTCTTGTCCTTCAGCACCCGGTGGGCGCCCAGTCCCGAGAGCACAGCCAGCGCGAGCGTGAAGGCGCACATCGCAAACTCGGCATATAGAGCCGGCTGAAGGGGCTCCGGCAGCAGCCGGAAGATCGCGCGATACGCCGGCGTGGAATCGCCTAACATCCACAGCGCCGAAATCAGCGCCATACTCCCAAACGCGAGTGCCTGGGCATGCCGGCTCCGGAACAGGGCAACGAAGGAAAAGATTAGTGCCGGTACACCGCAGTAGATGTAGGCAAACGTCACGCTAAAGGGAAAAGGCCATGTGCCGGCATCCGCGTGTAGAATCCCGCGATAATTCGGATAGAAAAGAGTGGGTACTGCCGCCAGCGGGACGCCGCCGCCGGATGCAACCCAGTCCAAACGTACAGCCGACACGCTCAGGGCGTTCAATTGCATTGTGGGGAGAAGCTGAACGGCAGAGATTGCAGCCGACCACACAAAGGCCAGCAGGCACCAGAATGCGATTCGCCAGGAGGTTCGACGGAACGCCATGAGGAGCACCGCCAGCAAGAGCGTCGAACCGTATATCACAGCGGTTGCGGCCGGGAACCCGGCGAGGAACGAGAGCGCCAATGCGGCGGCCAGCACCGCCAGCCAGCGCCAACGAAAATGGTCTGCGAGTTCGATCACTGCGAGCCATGCCAGGGGCAGCCACGCCGCGGCATCAATTGCGCCCAGATGCTGCGCTTGGGTCGCAAAATATGCGCCCAACTGATAGACGGTGGCTCCGACCAATGCGGCAGGCGCGGATGTCCCGAGACGGCGCAGGAGTTTGAAGGCAAGACATCCGCCCAGCAGCGCGTGAAGCACGATCTGCAATTCCAGGAAATAGAGCAGATGACGGCCGCCTCCCATCCAGTTACTAATGACGAGAAGCGCCACTGTCGGCGGGTAAAACAACTGTGCGGTCAGATTTGCGTAGATGGGGATACCGCAGTAGATGTACGGATTCCAGAGCGGCAGTTCCCCTCGAGCCAGGGAGCGGGCGACGAACCAGGCCAGGGGTTGATGGTATCCCTGCAGGTCCCATGGAATTGCGAACCGATCGGAGAATAGCACGCCGCGCCAAAAGGCCAGGACTTCCGCCAACAAGACCAGGTACGGCCATCGGACAGCGCGAGAAACCGTCATACGAAACGAGTAGAATAGCAGCCGCAGAGCGGACGTTTCGCCTGCCATGCTGTCATTCGTACCGGAATTCACCGGAGAACAGAGCGCGCCCGGGATTAAACGATTGGGACGTACTCGCTTTCGGGCTGCTTACCGGCCCGCCGTCGGTCGGACTTCCGGCCTGGGGGCGACCTGGGGCAATCCCCGGATGATTCCGTGAGCCATCCAGCCCGCGCTCGACCACAAATATTCGCCGGCTTCCCTGGCCAACCCCGCCCGCACCGGGTTTTCCTCGATATAGTTGCGGATCTCTTCGAACTCCCGCGCATAACGCACCATCCGAACGTAGCTCTCCTCGTGCCAAAAGGGGCCTTCCGTCAAATCCAACATCGCTTGGGCACGCGCGGCCGTGACGGTTCTCAAGGATTCGGTTAACTGGGGCAGCGGTACTGTCGGGGTCGCCAGCAGATGAATGTGGTTCGGCATTATCACGAAGGCATGTAAGCGACAGTACCCGAGGCTGTTAGCCGCGGATCCTAAGGCTTCTATGACCATATCCGCGACGGCCGTCTGGCTAAAATGGCGCGAACCCCAAGCCTGGTCCAGCACTCGATCCGTGGCGGCAAATGCCTGGCCGGAGTCGAACGCGCGAAAGGGGAACGCCTGACGGGACGGCAGACTGTCGTGTAGACGCCAGGTGAGGAACGCGGATGGTTCCGTTTCAAAGACGTGGGGAAGGCGCCGGTAGAACATCATGCAAGTAAAGTTTCCCGCGCATGGTGGAATTCTCAACAAAAGCTGGCCACTTCCCGGTACGTGGGGTGAAACCCATGAAGTATGATGGGAGCCAGAGCCGAACTGGAGGGATTCATGCGCAATTTTGCTCGAATCGTATCGGCCGGCGCGATTCTCATGGGCGCCGCCGTGGGTGCCGAAAGCTGGCTGAAGAACGACAAGCTGGTGGAGTCCGTGGAAACCAAGGTTCGCGAGATCCAGCCGTCGCGCGACGAGAAACGCTTCGACGAAATCGGCTGGGCGCCGAGCATCCTGGCCGCCGAGGCGCTTGCCAGGAAGACCAACCGGCCGATGTTCCTGTTCACCTATAACGGGAAAATCGATACCGGCCGCTGTTGAGGCGGGGCATTTGCCCTGAGAGCGGGTCCGCTCTCGAACCCTAAGATTATCGATCTGCTGAACCGGTATTATGTGCCGGTCACCAGTTCCAATGAGGAGGCCGACGAAGGAGGCACCGCCCCACCCGCGGAGAAGGGCGAGCGCAGGCGCATCTACCTGGATTTCTATGGCAAGAAGCTCCCTTTGGGCGATGTCCACGTGTATATTGTTGGTCCCGATGGCGCCAGCATCAACGGACTGGACATCAACAGCGCCAACGATTCCCAGAAGATGACCGCCTTTTTGACGCGGATAGTAGCGCAGTTGCACACCGAACCGGGGCCGCCGGCTGTCAAGCCGCATCCGCAATCGATCGCCCCTCCGTCGTCCGCGGATGCGATGACCCTGCATCTGGTCTCGCGGAGCTTGGCCGGAGGTTCCTGGCACGAGTTTCCGTCCGAGAACTGGATCGTCCTGAGCCGCGCCGAGTGGAGTCAACTGCTGCCTGCCGGGCCGGTGGCGCCGAATTCCTCGTGGGACGTCCCGCGACCCGTGGCGCTGAAGCTGGCGCAGTGGGTCTACCCGCAGAACGAAGAAAAGACTCAGGCAAACCGCAGCCGGGTGGATGTCGCGGCGTTCCGGATGACGGTGACGGCCCTGGGAGGCGGCTTGGCGCGGGCGCGAATCGACGGCAAAGTGCGTCTGAAGCACTCGTTCTATCCGGGCGGGCAAAGCGAAGATTACGCCGATTCCGAACTCATGGGTTTCGTGGATTTGGACATGGCGCAACGCAGCGTGCAGCGCCTGCGAATGGCGACCACCAAGGCAACCTTCGCGGGGACTGACTTCCGCGCGTCCCTGGTATCCATGTCCCGGGAAACGCTGGACGCGCTGGGTAAGTGACGCTGACCCTGCAACTCGATTTGCCGCGCGGGTACCCGGTGATCTATACTAAATACTTGAGATAACATGCCGAAACGTACTTTTCAACCGAACAACCGCCACCGCGCTAAGACGCACGGGTTTCGCTCCCGGATGGAGACCAAGAACGGACGCGCCGTTCTGGCCCGTCGCCGCGCACGCGGGCGCAAGAAACTGACCGTTAGCTCCGAGAGGTAGTACTCCATCTCTGGTTTTCCGAAACGTGTCCGTCTGCTGCGTTCCAAAGACTTCCGCAGGGTATATGACGAGGGATCCCGGTTCGCCGGACCCTTGTTTGCGGCATTTTGTGTTCGCGAAACGCAACCGGAAGGTCCCCATATCGGCTTCACCTGCCCTCGCGCCCTCGGCAAAGCAGTGGTGCGAAATCGCATCAAGCGACGGGTCCGCGAGGCCGTCCGCCTGCATCTGGATCAGTTGAGCCCACAGTGGTCCATAGTCATCAATCCCCGGCGGAAAGCCCTCGATGCTCCGGTAGCGGAACTTCGCAGGGAAGTGGAGCGTCTTTTTCAGCGATGCAATGGATCGTAATCCGGGCGCTCCAAGTATACAAGTTTGCAATTTCCCCCCTTCTTCCTTCAGCCTGCCGTTTCTATCCGACCTGTTCGGAATACATGCATGAGGCAGTGGAGCGCCACGGCGCTCGGAAGGGCATCTGGATGGGGCTGCGCCGTTTGGGGCGCTGCCATCCCTTTCACGCGGGCGGCTACGATCCCGTCCGGTAAAACGTCTTTCTAACGGAATTATTCAGCAATGGCCGAACCTGCAAATGGCGGTAGCAACACTCCGGCGCAGCCGCCGAAGGAAATGTCGATGGAAGTGCGGCTCCTGCTCGCCTTCCTCCTGATGGGCGCGGTGATGTTCCTCACGCCCTACTTCTTCAAGTCGCAGATCCCGCCTCCCGGCAAAAAGGACGCGGCCGGGCAGACTGCTGCCCAGGGCACTACGGGCGCACCCGCGACTCCGGGCGGGAATCCAGCGGCCGACACGGCGACGCCTCCGGCTGCCGGCGTTGAAAAAGTGTCCGCTGCTGCCGGCGCCTTGCCTGCCGGCGCCACGCCGCAGAAGCCCGAACCCCCGTTCGTCATCGAGACCGACCTGTACAAGATTGCCTTCAGCAACCAGGGCGGCACGGTGCGTAGCTGGCAGCTCAAAAAATACAAGGGTAACGACAATAAGACGCTGGACCTGGTCAACTCCGCGGCCGGCATGGATTTCCCGTTCTCGCTGTACTTCCCAAGCCAGAAGCCCCTGGCCAACGTGAACTGGACGTGGTACCAGCAGACCGTGGATCCGGACGGCCTCGGGGTTACCTACGAGTTTTCCGACGGCCACGTCAACGTCCACAAGGTCTTCCGCTTCAAGAAGGCGAGTTATCAATCGACCGTGTCCAGCGAGGTGACGCTGGATGGAAAGCCGCTACCCGCGATGATCCAGTGGCGCGGCGGATTCGGCGATCTCACCATCGCCAACCCGTCCACCGATCAGCGTACGCTGTACTTCGACGTGACGCAGAACAAACTGGTGGAACAGGCTCCCAAATCGGCCTCCAAAGGGCCTGTGACCTCCAGCGGGAACTTCAGCTTCGCCGGGATCGCCGACAAGTATTTCGCCGCCGTCTTCCTGCCCGAAGGCAATAGCGGCATGCAGAGTGGTCACGTTTGAGGACACCGTCAAGACGCCCCACCAGGAGACGCCCAATGCCCCTGAGCGGGGTGGCGATCAGCGACGGAGCGGAAAACCGCTTCGAATGTATTCGTCGGCCCCAAAGATATCGACCTATTGAAGCGCATCAACCCTAAGCTCGAACAGGTGGTGGATTTCGGCTGGATGGCCTTCCTCGCCAAGCCGCTCTTCCTCATCGTCAACTACGTCAACGATAACCTGGTGCGTAACTTCGGCTGGGCAATCGTACTGGTGACAGTGGCGATCAACTTCATCCTGTTCCCGCTGAAGCTGAGCAACATGAAGTCGATGCGCAAAATGCAGGCGCTGAAGCCGCAGATCGACGCTATCAACGCGAAGTACAAAAACATCGGACTGCGCGACCCCAAGAAGGGCGAGCAGAACGAAGAGGTGATGGCGCTCTACAAGAAACACGGCGTCAACCCCATGGGCGGTTGTCTGCCGATGCTGCTGCAAATGCCGTTCTTTTTTGCGTTCTACAAAGTGTTCACGGTGAGCGTGGAGATGCGCGGCGCGCCGTGGCTGTGGGTGGCGGATCTTTCGCAGCCCGAGAACTGGCTTACCATCGGCGGTACGGCAATCAGGATTCTGCCCCTGGTGATGATCGCCAGCCAGTTCATCATGCAGAAGATGACGCCGCAAGCGGGCGGCGACCCGTCGCAGCAGAAGATGATGATGTTCATGCCGCTGGTCTTTGGTTTCATGTTCTATGGCTTCCCCAGCGGGCTGGTATTATACTACTTGACCAGCAATCTGGTGAGCATGGGGCAACAGTGGTTTTTTAATAAGACGTCGATGGCGACACTTGCCGCCGAGTCCATTGGACCCCTAAAAAAGAACGGCAGGAAATAAACCTTTGACTGAGCGAAAGTACTCCGTGGCCTCGATTGGCCTCCGCATCGACGGCTTTCTGGATGCCACCCTGCAAAACGGCGGGATCAAGCTGAGCTACGAGATTCAGGACGCCGCGCCGGCGAACGACGATTTCGAGACGCCGGACGTGGCCGTGAAGTTCAGCGGTCCGGACGTGGACCTGCTGCTCCACAATCGCGCGGAACTGCTGCTGGCGCTGGAACACGTCACCATGGAAATGCTCCGCATGCCGAGCGAAGACCATTCGCGCATTTCCTTCGATGCCAACGATTACCGCCTGCTGCGCATCGAAGAGCTGCGGCTCAGCGCGGTGGCCGCCGCCGACCGGGTGAAGCGTACCGGCGAGCATTTCCGTTTCAACCCCATGAACAGCCGCGAGCGCCGCGTCATCCACCTGGCGCTGCGCAATGAACCTGCCGTGCGCAGCGAAAGCTGCGGCGCCGGTCCGGGCCGCCACGTGGTGGTTTACCCCGCCGGAATGGCCAGCCTTCCCGAGCCCCCGCGCAGCCTCGAGCCGCCGCGCCGCTCCGTCTACGACGGGCCGCGTCCGGACGACCGTGGACCGGGCGGCCCGCCGCGCGGCGATCGACGCGACCGCGGTGGACGTGGCGACCGGGGCGGACGCGGCGACCGGGCGGTCCACGCGGACCGCGCCGCTAGCCTCCACGAAGAAGATGCGCCCTATGCGGGTGCTGGCAAGCTAAAGCATGCCCCACCAGCTCGCCGATACCATCGTCGCCATTTCGACTCCGCCGGGACGCGCCGGCCTGGGCATCGTACGCCTTTCCGGCGCGCAGGCGCGCGCCATCGCCGCGCAGTTCCTCACTCCCGCCGAATGGCGTCCCTGGCAGGCGCACCTGGCGCAACTCATGGACACGCAAGGCCACGCCATCGACCAGGTCGTGGTGACTTACTTCGCCGCGCCCCGATCCTACACCGCCGAGGACCTCGTTGAGATCGCCTGCCATGGTTCGCCCATCGTGCTATGCCACGCCGTGCAGCGCGCGCTGGATGGCGGCGCACGTCTTGCCGAGCCCGGCGAGTTCACGCTGCGCGCTTTTCTGAACGGGCGCATCGATCTTCCTCGGGCCGAGGCGGTGCGCGACCTGATCGACGCCACCACGCTCTACCAGGCGCGGATCGCGGCGCAACAGGTGGATGGTTCCGTCTCTCGCCGCCTGGCGCCGCTGAAGGAGCCGCTGGTGGAACTGATCGCCCTGCTGGAGGCGGGTATCGATTTCGCCGAAGACGATGTGAGCGTCGCTCCGGCGGAAGAGATTCTGCGCCGCCTGGAGCCGATTCTGCGAGGTACGCAGCAGCTCGCCGGCAGTTTCCAGTATGGCGGCCTGGTGCGGCAGGGGTTGACGCTGGCGATTGTCGGACGCCCGAATGTCGGCAAGAGCAGCCTGTTCAACCGGCTGCTGGAACAGGACCGCGCCATCGTGACCGAAATCCCCGGCACCACGCGCGATCTGGTGAGCGAAACCGCATCCATCGGCGGCATTCCGGTGAAGCTGTGCGACACCGCGGGCATACGTGAGACGCGGGAGCGCGTGGAATCGCTTGGCATCGAGCGCAGTTATCAGGCAATGGCGGACGCCGATCTTACTCTCGTGGTGGTGGATCTGGCACAGCCCTTCGCGGAGGAAGACGAGCGATTAATCGCGCGCGCAGGAGGACGGGCGCTGGTCGTCGGCAATAAGAGCGATCTGAAGCGAGGGGCAGGGCACTGGCCGGCGTTGCTTTGCGTGTCCGCCCTCACCGGAGACGGTATTGCCGGGCTGCGCGACGCCATCCTGGAAGCCGTGGCGCCGAAGGGCGTATTCGAGCAGGAAACGGGCTTCATCACCAGCCTGCGCCACGAGCAGTTACTGCGCGAATCCGTCGCGTACCTGGAAAAAGCCTCCGATGCGGTGCGGTCATCGACGCCTCACGAAATGCTGCTGCTGGATCTGTACGGAGCGCTGCGACCGATCGATGCGATCACCGGCGCCACCACCGCCGACGACATCCTGAATCGCATCTTCAGCACCTTCTGCATCGGCAAGTAAGTGGGACAGACCATCGCCTTCGCGTGGTCTGTCAACTAACTTCTCTTTTGGATGCACCCCCTATCTCATCCGGGCAGCTTCGTCTTTGATGACCAGCGCGTTGTGGCGTGCCTGGTCCGCATAGGGACTGTCAATTGCCATCGATTGTTCGCTGAACTTGACGGCTTCCAGCATCTTCGCCTTGCTGAGAGTCATCTTGCCGAGCTGGTAGTTGGCCATCCCAAGATAGAACAACGCCGGTCCCATCATACTGGGCTGCCCCTGAATCAAAGGCAGCGAAGCCCGTAGATTCTTGTCGGCAGGTATGTACTGGCCCTTTTCGGCGGAGATCACTCCGGCCATGTAATAGCCGCGCGCCAGTTCCGCGTTCTTCTTGCGTTCCCAGTCCGCCGCCGGCACGCCTTCTGGCTTGCCGTGTTTGTTGATCGCGGCGGTGAGGCGGTTGGCGTACACCAGTGCCCGGTCGGTCTGCTTCCTGGCCACTGCCGTCTCCATCATGTACATCAGCAGGTCGTCATTTTCGGGGAAGTTCGCCAGAGCCTTCTCGGCGACGCCGGGAATCTTCGCCTTTGCCCCGGTCTTGTCTAACGCCACCAGATACTGTCCATACACCGCATCCAGATACTTGCTCTTCGGATTGTGTTGCTCCAGCGTCGCAAGCAAGTCCACCATCACGGCGGGCGGGGACTGGACCGCAGTGCTGGCGAGAGCCGACTCGACATACAACTGCGTGCTCTTGGCATACGCGATGCGATCTTCCCAGGCTTTCTTTTCATCCGCACCCTGGGGCGCAGCTTCGGCGACAATCTCACTCGTCATCGGATAAATGGTCGTCGCCAGTTTCTTAACCGATTCAGCGTCTTTTTTGGCGGCAGCGTCCTTGAGGCTCTGGATTGCATCCTCCAGGTCGTCGGCGACGGCCACAGCCGGGCCAACCAGAAGCACAAGCGCCACACCTAAGGCGGGTAGTTTCATCGCAACCTCCCAACTCATGGCATGAAACCGTACATTTCACACCTGAATCTCTTCGAGATGATTGTCCAACAACGCGCGCCCGGGCGCAAGGGTCCGAATTGAGTCAATGGGTCAACTCAGGCTGCGCAGGCGATTTGCGACTTGCGGAAGCTCCAGTAAAGGCTTCGGCCGCCGACTGCGCCTCAGGCAACATCGATAATAGGACCTATCAGGAGAGCCACCAAGTTGACCATAATCCTCTGGAAGCGCACTGTCCTCGCTTTACTGTTGTTCGGCACCGCGTTCGGTTACCTGGAAGCCGCAGTCGTCACCTACCTACGCGCGTTACATGAGCCTGCCCGCCAGCGGTTCTACCCCGGCCGACCACCGGCTGAATTGTTTCCCCTCCTTACCCTCAAACAAATGCGGGCGGCGGCCCCTGGCCAAATGCAGGCGCTCGCCATCGAGATCGGGCGGGAGACTGCCACTATCATCATGCTCGCGACCGTCGCGCTTGCCGTGACGAGGAACGCCGGGGACTGGGCGGCTGCGTTCGTCATCATGTTCGGCACTTGGGATATCACCTTCTACGTCTTCCTCAAAGTGTTACTGGACTGGCCCGCATCGATATTCACCTGGGACATCTTGTTCCTGATCCCAGTGCCGTGGGTTGGGCCCGTCCTGTCCCCGGTACTGGTTTCCGGCGTGATGATTGCGCTCGGAGTGTGGCATCTGCGCGCGCAGGCGCAGGGCGAATCCATACGGATTGGCGCGGCAAAATGGAGCGGGATCATGGCAGGGGCGGCCGTCATCGTCATCTCATTCACGATGGACTACCGGAACATCATGGCGGGCGGTACCCCGCGCCAGTTCAACTGGTCGGTGTTCACCACGGGGCTCGGCGTTGGCATTCTCAGCTACGTCAGCGCAGCACGCGGCCGGATCCGGAGAGGGCAGGCGGCGGAGGTAGGTCTGGCGGCCGCGGAATGAAGACCCGACCCACGGCGATTTCATTTGCGCTGGCGATTGTGGCGGCAATCTTCCTGCTGGTGGGGTGGCCCGCCGTATCCTGTGCAGGCTGCCGCGTCGCGACCTACATTACGGGGCCGATTCGCCAGGGAACGAATTCCTTGTGACCCAGGCGTTCGGCGCACGTGCGGCGTCCCGAAGCGACCTCCAGCAGCGTGTCGAAGATCTGGCGGCCGATCTGTTGGACCGTGGATTCGCCATCGGAAATGGCGCCGGCGTTGATGTCCATGTTGTCGGGCATGGCGCGGAAGGTGTGTGTGTTGGTGACGATCTTAATCACCGGGATGGTGGGGAAACCGATGGCGCTGCCGCGTCCCGTAGTAAATGCAATCAGATTGCACCCGCCCGCGGCGAGACCCGTCAGGCTGACAGGGTCGTAGCCCGGCGTATTCATAAAGGTGAAGCCCGCGGACGTCACGCGTTCGGCAAATTCGTAGACGTCGATTAGCGGGCTGGTGCCGCCCTTGGCAACCGCGCCGAGACTCTTCTCGAGAATGTTGCTGAGGCCGCCCTGCTTGTTGCCGGGCGACGGGTTGTCGTCGAAGCTGCCTTCGAAGCGCGTCAGATATTCCTTGTAGCGGCGGATGCAGCCCAGCAGCTTGTCGGCGATCTCGCGATTGCGCGCGCGTTTGACCAGCAGGTGCTCGGCGCCGAAAATCTCGGGCGTCTCGCCCAGAACGGAGGTGCCGCCCATGTCGGCCAGCAGGTCCGAACAGTAGCCGAGGGCCGGGTTGGCGGTGATGCCGGAGAAGGAATCCGAGCCGCCGCAGTTGAGGCCCAGGACGATTTTGGAAGCCGGACACGGCACGCGCTGTTCGGCGGAAGCCTGTTCGAAGAAGCGAGCGATTTCGCGGCGCGCGGCTTCCACCGTTCCCATCGTGCCGCCGCTGCCCTGCAGCGTCATGCCCACCAGGCGATTGGTGCGCGCGCCGCCGGGACCCAGGTAGTGATCGATCTGGTTGCCCTCGCAGCCCAGCCCGACGATCAGCGCGGACGAGACATTCGGGTGCACCAGAACGCCGCCGAGCGTACGCCGCAATTGGTCCATATCGGGTCCGAAGGCGTGCCCGCAGCCTTCGCCGTGGGGAAAGGCAACGACGCCATCGACATTGGGCGGCAGCTCCGCACCGTCGTAGCTGCGCGCAATCAGGTCCGCCGTGTGCGACGCGCAATTGCTGGCCGCCACCACGGCGATGTAGTTACGCGTGCCCACGCGGCCATCCTCGCGGGGGTAGCCGAGGAACGTGGGGGCGTCGGCGCGCGGGCCGGGGATCGGAGCTTCCCCCGTGGGGAATTCGTAGTCGAGCACCAGTTCCTCGAAGGCGAGGTTGTGCGTGTGTATGTGGTGTCCGGCATCGATGGGGATCTTGGCGCGGCCGATCACCTGGCCGTAGCGCTCCACGGTTTCGCCCGCCGCAATGTCCCAAAGCGCGACCTTGTGACCGGCGGGAATGGCCTCGCGAGTCAGCACCGGGATGCCATCCACGCGGAGTTCAGTGCCGGCGGGAAGCGGTACGCGCGCGATCGCGACGTTGTCGGTAGGGTGAAGGTGGATGGCGGAGTTCTCGGCGTTGGGGACTTTGGTGATTTCGACCAGCATAGGAGCCTCATCTTTCCAGGTTCAATTCACCGTTGGGCACGGCGGCGTGGACGTGTAGGCGGCCATCGACGGGATGGATCCACAAGCCTTCGCCATCATGCGGGACGGGGATATCGGCAGGCTTATCGACGACGATGAAGTTCTCGTCCGCCACGTTTGGCAATAGTTTGCCGATGTGCAGGTGGATGTGGCACTGCGAACGCCTCTCGGTGGAGTTGAGCGCGATGCCCCATGGGTCATTCGGCCAGGTTTCGCGAGCCTTGGTGATGGCGGCGGTCCAGTAGGCGGTGCGCTGTTCGGGCGTCATCTCGAGGAACTGTTGCGGATGAGCGCCGTGAAAGCGAGGTAGCGCGAGCCAGCGATGAGGCTTGTTGGGGTTGGTGTCGCGCAGGAAAAAGTACGCCACGTCGGCGGGGTGCTTTTCAGCTTCCTTGCAGAGCCCGCACTCGCGGGCTTCGAGCGTCTCGGGGATGGCAACGTCGCAGAGGCAGGCACGCACGTCGGCGCGCGAGAGCGGCAGAAGGCACAACGCAATTACGGGAAGGCAACGGGGAATGCACATCGTCGTTTGTAATGATTATAGCGAGCGATTGCTCACACCGGGCCGGCTTGAGCGACAATGAAGACGTGACGCAAGCTATCACAAGAGATCCCGAGACGATGCACGGAGTGCCCGTCTTTCGAGGTACGCGAGTTCCAGTCCAAACTCTGTTCGATTATCTGGCGGGTGGCGACACGCTGGAAGATTTCCTCGAAGGATTTCCAACCGTTTCCCGCGCTCTGGCATTGGAAGCGCTTGAAGAAGCCAAGCAACTCTTGCTGGCGCGCGCCTGATGCGGATTCCAAAAGACGAGTGCGTCGACGAGCGTCTTCGGCTCCTGTTTCCCGGCCATGAGGCCCAGACTGCCCGCTTCGCGAATCTGGCGGGATTGAAGAATGGGCGCCTCCTGGACGCCGCCGAAGGCGCTGGTTTCGACGTCCTTATCACCGTGGATCAGAACATTCCGGAGCAACAAAACCTGCTCGGACGGAGGATGGCTTTGATGATTCTCTGCGGTCCAACGAACCGCCTGCGCGATTTGGAACCGCTGGTGTCCGCCGCCGTTTCCGCTCTACATTCAATCAGGCCGGGCGACGTGGTAAAAGTCCGATAGGTCACGTAACGCTGTGAATTCGCTCCACCAGCGGCGATGCGATGGGGTCAAGCTGGGCGTGCATCGGGACAGCTGTCAGCCAGACATCGACCTGCCGGCTCTGATAAGGCAGGCGCTTGGCGCGGTCACGTTAGCGTAGGCCAGAACCTGAAACAGGTCGGCGCGATGTTGTTCATGGAGGTCATCGGTCTGGAGGTCCCAGCGGCGGCGTTCCATCTCTTCCCAATGGCGCTTGCATTTCGCGTCGATGATGAGAGTACAGTTCTCCGACTCGAGTATGAGATCGGGCACGAGGGATTTCTGCGAGCCTGAGAATGGTGGTTCCCAGGCGATCGGGGCCACGGTCTCGCGGTGTCGCCCGGTTTTGAGAATGCCGCCGGTTCTTACCGAATACCTTGCGCAGGGCTACGTCAGCGGTTTCGCCGAACCTGTTCGGAGTTACCTGCAATGGCCACCGTGCCGCTCGCTCCAGCGAACAACAGGGCAACAGGGCCTATCAGCTCGGAGCGTGAAAGTCGATACGCTTTACGATCTGTCGCGATCCACATAACCGATCCGATACGGGATAGTCACGACATTGAGATAGATGCGTTGATATATTCGTCCTGCTTAAGGAGGGACGATAAAATTGAAATTCAATCCGCTGCTTTGCAGTTGCCTCTTGCTACTGACACCGATACTCAGCCAGGCGAGCCCCGTTTTGATCACAGGGACGCCGGGTAACTCTATGCTTTCGACGCCGACCGGTCCGTCGCCGAATCTGGGTGGTATTCTGCTCACTTTCTCCGAGCTCACGCCCTTCAGCACGTTCAATCCCGCAACCTACGCCGCCCGGGGTGTAACTATTTCCAGCCCAGACGGCCTGACCGTGGAACCCTTTAGCACGCAGAGCAACCCGAATTTCCTATTCGATAACGGCGCAAACGGCACCGCAAACATTACCATTAGCCTCGCCCTTGGCACAACCGCCCTTGGCGTAGGCATCGCAGACTCCGACTCTCCCGTAAATATCATGCTCCAGGTGTTGGGCGCAGGCGGCGTTAATTTGGCCTCATTCGGAGTCACCATTCCCCAGAACACGGTGAACCCCGGCAACGGCTACTTCGTGGTGGAGGATACCACCGCCGACATTCGCGGCCTTCAGATCACACAAACCATTTCCAGCGCAAATAATTCCGGGTTGGCAATCGCCAGTGTTCAGGTGGTGCCCGAGCCATCCGGCCTTTTGCTTGTGGGCGGCGCCATGGTAATTATCGGCGCTTTGCGGCTGCGCAAAAGAGCTTGATGGGATTCTTGCCTCCACAGATTCCGATAGGACATTCAATACAGGAGAAAATATGCGTTCATTCCTTTCGATCGCGACAGCTATGGCTCTATCCCTGGGCCCGGTTATGAATCCCTTCATCGCCGGCGCCCAAACCGTGGGTCCCACCACGCCGATTCAGCACGTAGTTGTGATCTTCGGCGAGAATATTTCCTTCGACCACTATTTCGGTATCTATCCTTTCGCGCTGAATCCTCCCGGACAGCCGCGATTTGTACCGCTGCCCGGCACACCAGCGGTAAATGGACTCTCGGGGACGCTGCTGACCAACAATCCCAATTTTCTGAACCCGGCGAACGGCACCGGCGCCGTCAATCCATTCCGTCTCAATCGCAGCCAAGCTTTGACGTCGGACCAGAATCACGCCTACACTCCGGAGCAAAGTGCCTACAACCTCGGCGCTATGAATTTATTCCCGATGGCGGTAGGCTCGGCAGGTGGAACTCCCATTCTGTTTCCGCCGGCGGTTACCACCAAAGGAATGGTAATGAGTTATTACGACGGCAACACCGTTACCGGACTGTGGAACTATGCCCAGCATTTCGCGCTGAGCGATAACCACTACAACACGCAGTTCGGGCCTTCGACGCCAGGCGCTCTCAATCTGATCGCGGGCCAGACGAACGGAATCATTGCGACTCTGAACGGCCCCTCGAGCGCCGAAATCGCGGATGGAGCCGGCGGTTTCACGCTCATCGGCGATGCCGATCCCCTGACCGATATGTGTTCGGGCTCGACCTCTTTCCAGGTGAGCATGGGTGGAACAAACGTCGGCAATTTGCTTAACAAGGCAGGGCTTTCCTGGGGCTGGTTCGAGGGCGGGTTCGATCTTACCCTAACCAATCCAAACGGGACCACGGGTTGCAGAAGAAGCACTGTGTCGCCAGTCACGGGATTGACCGAGACCGATTACGTACCGCACCACAGCCCGTTCCAGTATTACGCGAGTACGCGCAACTCGGCTCACACGCGTCCCACCAGCGTTGCGACCATCGGCATGGCGGGCGACGCAGGAAACCATGTATACGACATCCATGACTTTTTCGACGCGCTGACTGCTGGAAATCTGCCGGCCGTAAGTTACCTCAAAGCGGCGTCTTATCAAAATGCCCATCCAGGCAACTCGAATCCGCTGGACGAACAGGCATTCGTGGTGAATGTGATCAATTCGCTGCAACAATCGCCCTTCTGGAACAGCACCGCCGTAATCATCGCCTACGACGATTCCGACGGCTGGTACGATCACCAGATGGGTCCGATCGTCAACGCTTCTTTCTCGACTGCGGACACTCTCTCCGGAACGAATGCCTGCGGGACGGCAGGAGTCACTCTACAGCTTCCGGGTATTAGCTCCGGCGCCACTCCGGTGAACGGCCGGTGCGGTTTCGGTCCCCGGACGCCGCTGCTGGTGGTCTCCCCATGGGCTAAACCGAACTTTGTGGACCACACAGCCACCAGCCAGGCCTCGGTTCTTCTCTTCATCGAACAGAACTGGAACCTGGGGCTGATTGGGGGTGGTTCAGCCGACGCTGTATCTAATCCCATCAACAACATGTTCGACTTCACTCATTCGACCCCGCAGAACACAACCCCGTTAATCCTCTCACCGATTACCGGACAACAGCAGTAATCGGGCGCCGCGATTGGCAAGCGACATTAGTCGACGCAAATTTGTGATCGGCGGCGGTGTTCTCACCGCCGCCGTCGCGCGTAGCGGCATAGCCCAGATGGCGCATAAGCCGTCAATGTCGCCCGCGCCGCCTGTGTTGGACCCCGAACATCTCGCATCGTTTGTTGATCCCCTTCCTATCCCCGAGGTCGCGAAGTCCGCGGGCCGGCGTCCAAATCCCGCCGGCCAGGCGCACATTCCGTTTTACAGAATTCCGATTCGGGAGTTTTCCTCGAAAATCCATCGCGACGTGCCGCCTACCCGTTTCTGGGGCTACGGAAACTGCTGTCCCCGGGCCGACAATCGAGGTTTCGCAGCGGCCAGGCTATTCTGGTCGAGTGGCCGAACCAGCTCCCCCCCAAACACTTTCTTCCGATCGATTACAATCTCATGGGTGCGGAAAAAGGCCGCCCGGAATCCAGAACCGTCGTCCATCTTCATGGCGGCAGAGTCCCCCCCGATAGCGATGGCTGGCCGGAGGATTGGTATGCGCCGGGCAAGTCGGCTACATACCACTATCCCAACGAGCAGGAGGCCGCGCTGCTCTGGTATCACGACCATGCGATGGGTATCAACCGGCTTAACGTCTGCGCGGGCATGGCCGGACTGTACGTGATCCGCGATTCCTTCGAAGATTCGCTGAATTTGCCGAAAGGCGACTCATGAAATTCCGCTGGTGCTGATGGATCGTATGATCCGTCGCGATGGGCAGCTCTACTATCCCGTGACGGAATTCCCCGACGCTCCCTGGGTGCCCGAATACTTCGGCAACCTGGTGCTGGTCAATGGCAAATTGCTGCCGTACCTGGAAGTGCAGCCGCGCAAGTACCGTTTCCGCGTGCTGAACGCCTCCAACGGGCGCTTCTACTTTCTTTCGCTCGACAATAACGCGGCGTTTCGGCAGATCGGAACAGATCAGGGGCTCTTGCCGGCGCCCGCGACGGTGAGCCGGCTCCCGCTGGCTCCTGGTGAGCGCGCGGATCTCGTAGTTGATTTCGCGGAACATCGTGGCGAGCGCATTTTGCTCCAGGATTCCACCTCTACGCTCATGCAGTTCCGCGTGGCCCAGCAGCGCGTGGCAGATCCGAGCTCGCTGCCACAAACGCTGCGGCCTGTCCCGAGGATCGCCGAAGCCAGTGCCATCCAGACCAGAAGGCTTTCGCTCGAGGAACTCGACGATCGCCGCGGCGAACCAATGGCCCATCTGCTGGACGGCAAGCGCTGGCATGAGCCCGTATCGGAGAAACCGGCGCTCGGAACAACCGAAATTTGGGAGTTCCTGAACCTGACCGACGACGCCCATCCCATTCACCTGCACTTAGTTCGATTCCAGATACTGGATCGCCGCGCGCTCGAGACCTCCGCGTACATTTACGAGAACAAGAAAATCGTCTATCTTGGGGCTGCCGTGCCGCCGGATGCCAACGAAGTCGGCTGGAAAGATACCGTGAGAGCCACGCCCCGCGCCAGCACGCGGATCATCGTGAAATTCGAAGGCTACACCGGCCGCTATGTCTGGCACTGCCACATCCTCGAGCACGAGGACAATGAAATGATGCGGCCGTATGAGATTGTCGCTCCGATCAGAGGGTAACCTGTTCTCTCGCTCAGAACACAATCTTCATTGAGACCTGCAGCTCACGCGGGGTGCCCCTGCCGGTGGCATAGTTGCTGAGCGTCGTCGTGATTACTCCAAAATTCGCCGTAGAGACGTCGGCGTTCGGGGTACCGTACGGGGCCCTGTTTGTTACGTTGAACAGGTCTCCCCGGAACCGGATGCTCAGGTGCTCTTTGATCGGCACGAACTTGGAGACGCCGAGATCGAGTTGCGAAATTCCAGGCGCTCGAAATGCGTTTCGTCCGAGATTGCCGAATTTTCCATTCGCAGGGACTGCGAATGCCGCGGGGTTAATCCAGTGATTCGGAGTCGAACCGCCCGCCGGTGTCAGGGACTGACCCGGAACGTAATCGGGGCGTTCGGATCCGCTGACCGCGTAGAGACCCGGCACCGAGCTGTTGGAACGATCGATTGTTATGTTCACCGGCAGGCCGGTTTGCGCCGTCCCGATTGCGCTTACTTCCCAATTGCCTAACAGAGTTCGGATGATCCCAGGCGAGCTGAGATGTTGCCCGGCGCCGAATGGCAGCGCATAGACCGCCGAGAGATTGAACAGATGACGCACGTCGAAGTCGCTGCTGGCCTTATCGCAAGAGCGGCAGAACGAATTTTGCGGCGTGTCGGAATCGCCGCCGCCGATGCTGCCGTCATTGATCGAGTGCGACCACATGTAGTTCGACGTCAGCAGGAAACCGTTGTGGAAGGCCCGCCGCAAATTCCACTGCAAAGCTTCAAAGGTGCTGTTGCCGACGTCCCCGCGCCAGGATACGACGCCAAAGTTCGGGTACGGCACCACGTTCGTCGGCGGCACTGCCAGGTTGACATAGGTCGTTGTTAGAACGTCCGTACCCTTGTTGCCAAGATAGCTCAGCGTGGCGATCAGTCCCAGCGGCAAACTCTGCTGAAGCGAGACCGTCCAAGCAGATACATAGTCGTCTTTTCGGTTGCGATCCAGCGCGCGAGGCGAGACAACGCCAAGGCCGCCGTTTTGCGCATAGGCAAGAAACGGGTCGAGAGGGTACGCAAGTCCAGGGAAAGAGACGTTGTTGAATGAGTACCGGCTGACCGTGTTGGAGATCGGAAGGTTCTGATCGTCCGCCTGCCCGTCCGAATGATAGATCCCCGCGCCAACGCGCACGACAGTGTTGCGTTTCGACCACGCGATGCCTATCCTGGGGTCGATGTCGTTAAATCGCGGGTTGAAGAATGAGTAGGTATTCGGGCAGAAGCCACCGCACGTCGCGAAATCGAATGGAACGGCATGATTGTCGATAGCATGGAGCGCGTTGAAAATGTTGTATCGCACACCCGCGTTGATCGTGAGGTTGGGGGTGGCCTTCCACTCATCTTCCGCATAAAGCCAGTACATGTTCTTGCGCTGGCGCACTAGCGGAAGAATGGACGTGTAGGAAGCCGTACCGGCCAGATTGTTCAGGAAGTTTGCAGTCGACGTGTAGGTTAATGTGCCGCTGTTCGATGTCCCCTGGTTGAGGAACAGCCGCTTGAATTCGAAGCCGAACTTTAGAGTATGGCTACCTTTCGACCACGACACATCGTCAAGGAAACTGATGGCTTTAGAAGGATTGTCGGACGTGGTTCTACCGGCCAGCGAACTAAGTCCGGAAACACTGAATGTGTAGGGCACGGGAGATAGTGTTGCTGCGTGGTAAAAATCCTGATTGATGCCAAACTTGAACTCGTTGATCAGCGCCGGCGAGAACACGCGGAGCACTTCGAAAATGCCGTTGTTAAACTTAGTGTCGTACTGGGTTTGGGCAATCAACTGCCCGGCAGGAATAGTCTGGACGGCCTCATCGGAGTTAAACCGGACGAACGACGTGGTCTTATCGGACAGGTGGTAATCGAGCCGGATCATCCCGGAGTCCTCGGTATCGATCTGCCGGCCGAGCGCGTTGCAGTTCCAGACGTTGGGCGTTCCGGCCGTTGGCGAGGTTCCGGCGGGAAATGATTTCAGAATCGGCAGCAGCGCGGGGGACGAAATGGCCGCCTGTGCAAGGAAAGCCGGGCTTGGTACCAATCCGATCTGCGAACCATCGAGCCGCTGGCGCAAGCCTTCGTAAGCCGCAAAAAAGAACAGCTTATTGCGAATGATCGGCCCGCCGGCGGCCGCTCCAAACTGATTGAGAAGGAATGGGTTGGGCGACGCCCCGTTAAACGGCGTTCGCGCCTCTATCGCATCGTTGCGGAAATAGTCAAACGTGTTGCCGTGGAACGAATTTGTCCCCGAGGGCGAAACTACCGCGACCTGCGCTCCAGACGTTCCGCCCTCTACATCGGCCCCGAAAGTCTGGTTTTTAACGTCGAACTGATCGATCGATTCCAGCGGAATCGTGAGGCGGACGTACTCGCGCTGCATCTGGTTAAACACGGCCGTCGCGTCGACGCCGTCCAGCGTGAGGTTGTTGTCGTCAAGCCCGTGTCCGGCGAATCGGATCGTCCTCTGATCGCCTGCCCCCGTGTCGACCGCACCCGGGACGAGCGCCGTCAGAGTCGACCAGTTCCTTCCATTGATCGGTAGTTCGTCCACCTGCTTCTGCTCGATCGGCGCGCCGACAGTCGCGTCGACGCGATCCACTTGGAACTCCGCCTCCGTGACGTTCATCTGCTGTTTGCGGTCGGCGATTCCTAAGACAACATCGAGGGTCCGGGGCTGTCCGACCTCCAACTTGACACTTCGGAACCGGCGAGCCGCAAAGCCTTCTTTTGCGATTTCGACGGTGAAGGTTCCCGTCTCCAGATCGGGCAGCGCATATGCGCCCTGAGAGCCCGTCTCCGTTTCGCGCCGGAGCCCGGTTGCGACGTTGGTAGCTTTCACTTTGGCCGACGGGATTCGCTTGCCTTGTTCGTCGGTGACCGTCCCGTTCAGCGACGTCCGCGCCACCTGGGCGGTCAGGCTTACCGAAAACAGGAATGGCAGATACAGAAATATTTTGCCGTGTACGCTCATATGTTGTCCTGAATAGTCTGCGATTGTAACGAACTCGTTTGACAGGATGATGACGGGTCATCCTTCGAGTGTATGGGAAGTCCGTCTGGCAGCAGACAAGACCCTGAAATCCGGATATTCCCCCAATTTGACGTTTCGCCAAACTGGATTGTTATTCACTGCCGGAAACACATCATCACCATTGTTTGGCGGTTGTCATTTGTTGTTCACGCTGCACTGTTAAATTCTTGCACAACGAGTGTTTGTTCAATAGGTGACTCATGTTCCGTGCAGGAGTTGCAACTTATTCACTAATGCGAAGCTTGCCTGGTCCTAATAAGTCATCGGACAGTCCGGTAACTCCCCTACTGATGGGAAACGTAAAGGGACTTGGCAGAATGAAAAGGAGTAAAGAATGAAACTCTCAAGATACAACGGATTACTCAAGGTGGCTATTCTCGCCTCGGCGATTCTGATCGCGCCGCGCATCTCCGAGGCACAGGGCAATACGCTCATCGATGGCAACGACGGCAAGTTGCCGACGCCGCCCGGTCTGTTTGTGACTCCAACGGCGCCCCTCAACAGCGCCATACAGCAGCCGTTGAACCCCGGCCTCCCAAATTATCCCAACTTCGTTGCCGGAGAGGCGGTGAAGGCCGTCGTCAGTCCGGATGGCACGATCTTGGCGATCCTCACCGCCGGCCAGAACTCGCTCTATAACGCCGCGGGCGCCGTCGACACGGCGGCTTCCACCCAGTTCGCCTTCCTGTACAACGTGGCGGGCGCCAACAAGACGAACCCTGCACTGAAGCAGGTCATCCAGCAGCTCAATGCGCACGTTGGTCTGGTCTGGGCGCCGAACAGCCAAACACTGTACGCGGCGGGCGGCTGCGACGACGCCGTGTATGCTTACACCAACAACGGCTCCACTTTCGCTCAAAGCGCCAAGATTAGCCTCGGCCATGCCCCAAACGGCTGCCTCGCCAACAGTGCCAACGAAAAGGGCCTTGGCCTCAGCGTCCAGCCGAATGCAGGGGGCCTCGCGATCTCGTCCGACGGCAGGACGCTGGTCGCCGCCAATAACTACAACGATTCCATCAGTGTGATCGACACCACAAGCAAGACCGTCCGTTATGAATACGACCTGCGCCCCTACTCCACATCCGGCGCCCCCAACGGCACCAAGGGCGGCACTTTCCCCTACTCAGTGATTTTGAATGGTGCCACCGCCTATGTGGGTTGCGACCGCGACCGTGAGGTAGTTGTGGTCAACATCTCCAGCGCCACTGCCGGCGTATTCGTCGCGCGCATCGCGCTGGATGGCAACGCGAACGGCATGACGCTTAGTGCTGACGGCACCGCCCTGTATGTTGCGCAGGACAACCAGGACCAGGTCGCGGTGATCAGCACCGCAACCAACGTGATCACCCATAAAATCGACACGCGTGGTCCGGCCTTCCTGGGTCTGCCGGCGAGCACCACGGGCGCGGCGCCCACCGCCGTCACCATAAATCCCGCTAACAACACTCTGTATGCCGTCAATGCCGGTTCCAACTCCGTGGCGGTGATCCCGCTGACCGGCGTGAACGCCTTCACCACGGCCGGTCTGATCCCGACCGCTTACGACCCGACCGACATCGCGTTCAGCGCCGACGGCAGCTGGATGTATATCGTCAACGGCAAAAGCGACCAGGGCCCGAACCCCGGCTATGGCTACGGTAACCTGGCCGCTATCACGTACCTGACGTATCCCGGCGGAAATGCTGCAGAGTCCAGGAAGTTGAACGCCAATAACCAGTATCAGTTCCAGTTGGAACATGCGACGCTTGTCAGCGCCCAGGTTCCCACAACGGCGGACCTTGCGTCTCTGACGTCGGCGGTCGCGGCGAACAACGCTTACTCGGTCACGCCTCCTGCATCCGATGCCACGGTGATGAGCTTCCTGCGTTCGAAAATCAAGCACATCATCTACGTCGTTAAGGAGAACCGTACCTTCGACCAGATCCTGGGCGATCTGGGCAATGGTTCGAACGGCGATCCTTCGCTGACCCTGTTCGGCAAACGCGTCACGCCGAGCTTCCACCTCATGGCGCAGAACTTTGTGACCCTGGACAACTTCATGGACCCGGGTGACGGGTCGATGGACGGCTGGTCCTGGTCGATGCGCGGCCGCGTTACCAACACGGAAACGGTGACGCAGCAGATCAACTACGCCTTCGTAAACCGCGGTCTGTCCTATGAGGGCGAAGGGCAGAACCGGAACATTCCGTCTAACCTGCAGACCACCGCCGCGCGTGACCTCTTCTTCGACGCGACCGGTGCGACTACGCCTTATTCCACCCTCACCGCTTCCCAGAAGGGTGGCACGGCCAACATGCTGGCGGGCGACGGCGACCATGCCGCGACCGACGGCCCGACCGGCTATCAGCAGGGCTATATCTTCAACGCGGTGCTGAACGCGGGCGGAACGATTCGCAACTACGGCTGGATGGCCAACACCCCCGGCAGCATCGGAACTATCGCCAATCCGATCAAAGATCCTTTCTCGGTCGGCGTCGTCCAGACCACGGCGGCAAACCAACTGATTAATCAGAATGGGTTCTATGACCCGTACTTCCGCGCCTATGATCAGTCCTATCCTGATGTGTGGCGCTTCAACGAATGGAATCGCGAGTTCCAGCAGTTCGTCACCAACGGCAACCTGCCGACGCTGTCGATGATCCGCGGCCTTAGCCACGATCACACCGGCAACTTCGCACAGGCACTGGGAGGCGTCAACACCCCGGAACTGCAGCAGGCCGACAACGATTATGCCGTAGGCCTGCTGGTTCAAGCCGTTGCCCACAGCCCGTACGCCAACAACACCCTGATCTTCATCATCGAAGACGACTCGCAGGACGGGGCGGACCATGTCGATTCGCATCGCTCCACCACCTACGTCGTCGGCCCGTACGTAAAGCAGCACGCTGTCATCAGCACGCGTTACAGCCAACCCAGTGTGCTCCGCACCATGGAGGACATTCTGGGCACGCAGCATATCAACCTGAACACCTATTACACCCGGCCGATGGCTGACGTGTTCGACATCACCTCGTCAGGCGCCTGGACGTTCACCGCCGTCGCTTCTACGCTCCTGAAATCGACCACGCTGGCGCTCGCTCAGGCCGATACCAAGGTCCAATACGCCGAAGGCCCCGACCTGAAGCCGACTCATAACGCCAGATATTGGGCTGCCAAAACCCGAGGCTTCGATTTCTCGGCCGAAGACCGCGTTCCCCGCGACCTCTACAACAAGATCCTGTGGGAAGGTCTGAAAGGAACACGGGCGCCCGTTCCTCACAGCCGGTTCCAGAGCATCGAGGCCGCCGACAATGACGATAAAGATGACCAGGCCGGCAAGGGCGACGACAAGTAAGTCAGCCACGTCTGAGAAGGGAATGAAAACTCTATGAAACGCACACTTTCAGTTCTCGCCATCGCCGCGCTGGCGCTGGTCTCCGCCGTTCCCGCCCATGCGGCGGCAATCTACACCGCTAACTTCACGGGCACCGTCTTCCAGACCCAAGGCGCCACCGGTCAACCCGTTGGCAGCACGGTGATGGGTCGCTTCGACCTCGACAGCACCACCGGCACCTTTCTTGACTTCATGATCGGCGGCCAGTCCGTCGCGGCGGGTTACCTGTCCTCCGCTACCATCGGGCCGGCCCTGTTCGATGCGATTTACACCGCGCAGGTCTCCCCTGTCGCGTTAGGCACGCCCAGTAATAGCTCGTTCTTCCTTGACCTGTCGTCGCTGACCACCTGGCCGTCCACCGATACGGTCTACACGTTGTTGACCGACAGGACTCAGCTCACGACCAATCTTGATACGGTCGCCAACCCGCTATCCGCGTTCCCGAGCACGTTCGGTTACTACACGGCGAACGCCGATGGCACCAACATCGTGGCGCTGAGCGCAAACCTGACGTCGATCACAGCCACGGCCACGCCAGAACCGTCCAGCCTCGTGCTGCTCGCGTCTTCATTGCTTTGCCTGGGATTTTTTGTCAGCCGTCGCCGCGCTTGAAATCTCATCTCTGCGAACTACCGGGCCGACTGGGCTTACCCGCTCATCGGCCCATTTTTTCGGCCGAAATTGCCGGCGCAAGTACGCCGAGTCAACAAGTGGCACACGCCGGACGCGCGTGCCGCATACTGAAAGGGTGCCCCGGAAAATCCCGCGCTTGCTTTGGGTAGTTCTCCCACTGGCATACCTACTTTACTTTTACGCTCTGAGCGCGGTGGGCTTGCTCGGGCCGGATGAGCCGCGGTATGCGTCGGTCTCGCGTGAAATGGCGCGTTCCGGTGATTGGATTACGCCGCGCCTCTGGGGCGTGCCCTGGTTTGAGAAACCTGCGCTGCTGTACTGGCTGAGCGGGTTGGGATTCCGTCTGGGTCTTAGCACCGAGCTGGCGCCGCGCCTGCCGGGCGCGCTGATGGCCGTGGCGTTCCTCGTGTTCTATTGGTGGGCGCTGAGGCGCGAATTCAGCTGCCGCGCCGCATGGCTCGCCACCCTGATTCTGGGCAGCAGCGGCATGTGGGTGGCGTACAGCCAGAACGGTGTCACCGACCTCCCGCTTGCCGCCACCTTCTCCGCGGCAATGCTGCTCGCCTTGCCGTGGGTGGCCCGGCGCGACACGCGTCAACTGCCGGCGGCCGCGGCGATGTTCGGGTTCGCCGTCCTGGCCAAAGGCCTGGTGCCGCTGGCACTGGCTGCACCCCTGCTTATAGGGCGTCACGTGCGCGACTGGCTGCGCTGGCGCGTCGTGCTGCCGTTCTTCCTGGTCGCGCTCCCGTGGTACGCGCTTTGCTACTGGCGCAACGGCTGGACGTTTATCCACGAGTTCTTCATCGTACACCACTTTTCCCGATTCACCTCCAACGCCTTGATGCACGAACGGCCGGCGTGGTTTTACCTGCCGGTCCTGTTAGCGGGCTTGCTGCCGTGGACTCCATTGCTAGGTCTGACGGCCGCGCGTAACGTCTACCGCGACCGGCAGCGCGTGTTCCTCGCCGTCTGGGCGCTGGCGGTGCTGGCGCTCTTTTCCATCTCCGTCAATAAACTGCCGGGATATATCCTGCCGCTGCTGCCGGCTGCGGCCGCCCTGATGGCGCTGGCGCTGGATGAAGTGGCGGACGCCCGCTTCTGGCTGGCCGCGTGCGCCATCCTGCTGGTGGCCTTTCCAATAACTGCGCAAGTCCTGCCGGCGGCGGTTTTGAATGGGCTCTCTCACGCCCCTGGCCCCGCGTTCCAGTCGGTGTGGTTGGTGGTGCTCGCGGTGGCTCTGCTCGCCTGGCAGCTCGAAGCGCGCGGAAAGCGCGTCGCAGCCGTGCTGGCCGTGGCCGCCGGAGCAGCTTTCGGGACCGCCTGGTTGAAGACCGTCGTCACGCCGGAATTAGACCGCGGCGTTTCGGCCCGTGGTTTGTGGCGGGAGATCGGCGGGCGCGCAGACGAGGTCTGCATCGGGCACGTCAAGCGCGATTGGGAATACGGGCTGAATTATTACTCCGGTCACTCCGCTGCCCTCTTGTGAGAAGCAGCCGAAGTCGCTCCAGGTGCTGCCTGCCTCAGGCGGGCGCGCCTATTTGGGAAATGCTCCATAGTGCGCAACGGCGCTTGCCGCCCGGTGGGTTGACCCGCACTATGAAGACGGTGTACTCTCACTCTTCCGGAAGCATTCATGATCCTGCCACAAAGTTATCCTTCAGTATTGTTTTTGATGGTCCTCAGCTTGTTATGCCTGGGATCCTGGGCGAGCTTCTACAAGTTCGCCGGCAAGTGGCGTTACGAGATGTTTTACCTCGATTTCGCCATCGGGCTGATGCTGGCTTCGGTGACTTTCGCGTTTACGTTGGGCAATATCGGATACGACGGGTTCAATTTTATCGACGATCTGCAACACGCCGGAAAACGCCAGTGGCTGTACGTTCTGATTGCCGGCCTCATATTTAACCTCGGTAACATGCTGCTGATGGCGGCAGTCTCGGTATGCGGCCTGGCAGTGGCCTTTCCGATGGGAATGGGGATTGCGCTGCTGTTGGGAACCGGCCTGGGCATCGCCGGCCGGCCGGCGGGCAATTCGCTCTTGCTCGGCCTGGGCTGCCTGCTGATCCTGACGTCGATTATCGTCAACGCCGTCTCCTACCGGATCATGGGGGTCGCACAGCATGAAGTCCTGGCCCGTGCAGGGCGCGCCAGAAGCACGCGGCGTCCCACTCCCCTGAAAGGAATCATTCTCGCCCTGGCGGCGGGTCTTCTCATTGGCAGTTTCACCCCGCTGGTGGAAAAAGCCCGGCAGGGCGACCTCGGGAATGGGACCCTACGCCATCGGCTTTATCTTCGCATTCGCGATGTTCTTCTCCAGCTTCGTCTTCGATATCTTCTTCATGAATCTGCCGGTGGAAGGGGAGCCGATCGAATTCACCGCGTATTTCAAAGGCCGTTCAAAGCAGCATCTGGCGGGCCTCGCATCCGGCCTCATCTTTTACACCGGCCTGGTGCTGGCGTGGGTATGCACCAGCGTTCCCGAGACCATCCGCGGCGGCCCGACGCTCCACTTCATGTTGTCCACGGCGTCGCCGGTTCTGGCCGCGCTCTGGGGCATCGTAGTCTTCCGCGAGTTCAAGAACAGCGACATGCGTGTAAACATTCTGGGAACGCTGATGCTGGCGCTGTTCCTCTGCGGCATGGCGATGATCGGCCTGGCTCCCGCACTCCTGCACCGAGGCTAGTCAGTCCGCCATCGAAATTCCCAGCTTCGCGTACCACGGGCAAGCGGCTTTCAGCCCGTCGTTCACCGCTTGGATGTTGCGCACGCCGTCGCGCTGCAGCCATTCCTCCAACCCCTTGAGTCCCTGCTTGGCGTAGACCGGGATGCCGTCCTTCCAAGTGGCGCGTCCGCAAAGCACGCCCGAGAAATCCGCGCCCGCCTCGCCGGCGATAGCCAGCGACTCGGTGAACTGGGCGATGCTCACACCGGCCGAGAGATAAATGAACGGCCTGGTCGCCATCGACGCGGCCTCGCGAAAATGCCGGCAGGCTTCCTCCCGTGTATAGGCTTTCTGCCCCCGGAAAACCACGGAGCCATCGACGAACTCCACGCTGACGGGCACCTCCACTTTCAGCACGTCCACGCGGAATTCCGGACGCGAGAACACCTCCATGCTCTTCTTGACGATTTCCGGCTTCTGGCGGGCGTACTGGATGCTTCTCTCGTCGCCGCCCTTCGGATCGTAGCCCACAATTTCCAGAACAAACGGGATCTCGCAGGCTTCGCACTCGGCGCCGATGCGCTCCAGGAACGCGTGTTTGGCATCGTTGACGGAAGCGTCGTCGAAGGGCGAGTAGTAAATCAGAATCTTGACCGCGTCGGCGCCCCAATCCACCAGCCGCTTCACCGAGACGTGGGGCAGCAGGTCGGGCAGGCGGCCGGGGCGGGTCGTGTCGTAGCCCGAGAGTTCGTAGGCCAGCAGCAGTCCGGTGTTGGACGCGCGCGCGCGTCCAGCTTCCAGGCCAAACTCCGGGTCCAGCAGGATCGCGCTGGCGTACGGCGTGAGAATGCGGCTCACCGCCACTTTGAATTCGGTCATCATCGCCGGCGTGATTTCGTGGACATCGACGCCGCGCGTGGTGGACAAGGCTCTCTGCAGATTGCCTCGCTGGTCCATGGCAGTGCCGGCGATGATGCCGCGCTCGTCGGAGAGCGCTTTCATGCGCTTCAGTTTGCCAGGGGACAGCGTCACTGGGGTTTATTATGGCACGCGTGGGACAACATGCTACAACCGCATCGCCTTGTTGTACCCCGTCATCTCCAAATACCCGGCGCCGCGCGAACTCCCGCTGTAAGTCACCGCGCCTTCCCAGTAGCTGGGACTCGAGGCGTCCTCCGCCACTAGTTCCTGATTCTTCATCGCCGCCGCGCACTCGAGCCTAATGCGCAGCGAAGGGACCGTAATGCGCCACCGTATGGGATAGCGCCCGCCGGTTTGCGGACTGGTCCAATAATCCAGCGGCTCGAGTTGGAAATCCGCCCGCTTCAGGTGCGTGGCGTGCCCGTCGGCGCCAATATAAGTTCCCGACGACCACGCGTCCGTGCCCCCGTCGGCGTGGCGCAGTTGGAACAGCATCAGCTCCGCGCCCGATTCCATCTGAACGCTGAACCAATCCCATCCCTGTTGATCCGGCTCCAACTGATGGGTGAACCACTCGTGGTCCATCCAGGCCGTTCCCGCGACCTCCGCGCCGTTCAGCGTGCCCACCACATCGAGGCGTGGGAAGGAAACGTAGTACGACGCCTTGCCCGCGCCAGCCGCCTTCTGGCTGACCCCGTTCTCTCCATTGATTACCGGCGCCGTACGCGGAGTGAGGCGCAGCGTGAAGCGAATGTCCTCGGCCACCGCGCTGAGCGTCTGCGCGCCGGTCGCCGCGTCCCATTTCGCCGCCCAGTTGCCGTTCCAGACCCGCGATTGGGCGGCGCTCGCGCCGGCGATTCCTGGACCCGAACGATTGAGGCGCCTGTAATACCGGAAGCGCTGGCCGTCGATATCTGTCAGCGCCAGGTGCGCCAGGTACAGATCGTCGATGCGCCACACGGAAGCGTTGCCGGGATCCTTGTGTTCGCCCTGTCGGAAAAAGACCAGTTCGAAGCCGTATCGGTTACCATCCTTGGCGTGGACGTTGCCCGTGTAATACCACCACTCCGTACGGAAATCCGGATGCTCGAAGTGGTCGCGCGGAAACTGGTAACGATAGCCGGGCAATGCCTGCCGGTACTCCGGCGCCGCGGCGAAGAGCAACAGCAGCAGAATCTTCATGCCGGATGCTCGAATTGTCTCACGACAGCGGCAATCGCGGCGGCCTGTTCCGGGTAGAGAGCAACCAACGCCCCGCACACTTCCAGCGCGGCGTTCAGATATTCGGCGGCCGCCGGGAGCAGGCGTTTGAAGTTCGCCCGGTCGCCTGCCGCGGCCAGCGTGGCGGCAAGCTGGGGAATCCAGGTCTCCCGTCGAATCGCAATCCGCGGCTCGATCTGAATCACCAACTCGCCGAATCCCGGGAAAACGTCCTTCCGCGAGATCGCGCCCAGCGCCTCGGCCTGGCCATATGGGCTTTCGAATCGCGCCAGTTCCCGGCAGGCCGCTTCAAAGTTTCCGCACTCCGCGTAAGCGTGCACGACTTTTTCCCGGTTGCGGTCGTCGTGATCGGCCGTTTCGAGGCACCGGTCGAAACTTCGGCGCGCATCTTCGCGATACCCGGCGCGCAACTGGGCGTCGCCGATCGCAATCCACAGGTCGGGCCGTTCGCTCTCCGCGACTTTAGCAACCGCGGCGGCCGCACGCTCAAAAGTGGCAAGCGAAGCCGTCGTCTGGCCGGTTTCACTCTGCACCACTGCGATCTCCGCCAGCGCCGCCGCCCGTATCTCAGGCTTGCTCAACGCATCCGCCACTGCAGCGGCGCGCCTGGCGTGTTCCGTTCCGGTCAACGCCCTCGCAATTGCGCCCAGAGTGGGCGCCGTGAATTTGGAATCGGGCAGTTCCTGGAACGCCTGAAAGCCTTCTTCAACCTGCCCCAATTTTGCAAGCAGCACCGCAATCGCCCCCGCCGCCTCACAGTATGCCTCCGAATAATGGCTGCCGACCTTGTGGCGCCTGAGACTATCCTGCGCGGCATCGAGATCGCCGAGCCCGGCCAGCGCGGCGGCCGTTTCCGCATATGCGGCGTTCTGTGCGGGCTCATGCCGAATTCTTTCCACTGCGGCGAAAGCGTCACGAGTCCTGTTGGCGCGCACCAGACGCAGGGCGATAGACTTCAGCAGGTCTGAATGCGTCCATGCGTCGGCGATCGCGCCGGCGCGCTCGAGTGCCTGGTCGAAACGTCCCATACCGGCCTCCAGATCGGCCAGTTGCGACTGAGGGTCGAGCCTCCACCCGACATCCGCAATCGAACCGACGGTCGCGTCCGCCGCCTCAAAATCGCCAGCGCGCGCTTGCACAACCGCAATGCGGGAGAGCGCTTCGGCTTGCGACTGAGCCGGCCCACGATTCCGCGCGGCCGTTGCCTAGGCAGGATGCATAGATCTCCCGCTTCCGGCCGGGAGTATCGGCCCAACCGGCGATCTGGACCAAAGCAGGTTTTGCATCCAGGTCCCGTACTATGGCGAGCGCTTCCTCGATGCGCTCTGCTCGTGCCATCTCGATCGCGACAGCTGACAGAGCCCTTGTTCGGAAATATGATGTGTCGATGGTTTGCGCAGTGCGTAGTGCGGCGGCTAAGTCGCCCGCTTCTGCATGGGCCATTGCCAGGTCCTCCTGGCTGTCCCTACTCGAATGCATTCGGATGTAATCCGTGACTTCGCCGAAAATGGCCGCCGCTTCAGCCTCTTTTCCGACGCGCGCCGAAGCTACCGCCACCCGCAGCAGCGCCTTCGTCGACACTTCGGCACTTGCATATTCACGGCTCTTCCTGGCGCAACTCGCAGCGCGTCGGAGCGTGGGGCCCGCCTCCCTTCCTGCACGGTGTTCCGCCTCCGCAATCTCAGCCAGCACATGCGTGCGCACCGCCTCCGCACGGTCCTCCGTCTCGCTGGGGAGCTCAGCCATCTTCCGTTCGGTGGCGAATGCTCCTTCAATCTCGCCGGCTTTGGCTTGCTGCACGGCGATCTTCCGCAGCGCCTCAATATACCCGTTCCGGTCCGTGGTCCGCCGTGCCCAGCCCAACGCCAACCGAAAGCACGGGCGGACGTCTTCTTTTCTGCCGGTCTGTGCCATCGCCAGCCCCGCGTCCGCCAGGGCCCTGACTTTCACCTTCGGTTTCGAAATCTTATCGACGGACTGCAGCGCGGCGTCATAGTCGCCATCGCGAGCCTGGCACCGCGCCACCATTGCCAGTATGTTTTCAGGTCCTCTCCAATAAAACGGCGCGCCGATCGTAAGCGCCGCATCATATTGGCGGCGGATCACCAGCGCGATAATCACGTCGTTGTACGCCACGCTGACTTGCGCCGGGGTGACATCCTCGTTCATCGGGAAGAGATGCCGGAAGAGCTCTGTGAACATGCCGGAGCCGAGCTCCCACAACTCAGGAAGCAGTTGGGCGGCACACCCGTATTGCCACTCGTTCAGCACACCGGCGCGGCCTTTCAAAATCATCTTCGCCACCGCCACGGCGTCTTCCCTCCGCCCGCTGTCCATCAATTCCCACGCCAGAAGCAGTCGCCACAGCGCTCGCAGTCCGGGCGCGAAGAGGTCCGCAAGTTCGCAGGCCCTCTCCAGGGATCCGGCGCGCAGCGCATCGAGCGGCGATTCGCCCGCGGTGATGAGGTAAACCTCCCGGCCATACCGCAACATGAATTCAGCCATGGCAGCCGCATCGTCCGTGCGTGCGGCTTCCGCGAGCGCGTGGCGCAGCGTTGTCAAAGGCAACCCCGGCTGCCTGGGAAAGCCTCGCTCCTGCGCCGAAAGATACCCGCGGTCGCGCGCCAGTGCGAAGAGTTCGCCGCCGCAATTGGCGTCCGCCAGTTGCCCGGCATAGTGCTGCAACGCAAACGTGCTTCCGCTCTCTAGCCAGCGAGAGCAGAACTGCAACAAGTCCCTGCGCGCCGCTCCGGCCAGAGGACCCAGCGCGATCCCAAACTCCCTGGCCAACAGCGGGTGGGCGAACGCGTACGCCATCTTTCCGGTATCCGGATCGCTGCGCCGCGTAAACCATCGCGTAATCGCCCAGGGCAGATTCAGCAGATCGAAGACGTCAAACCCCGTCAACGCGCATACGTCGTCTTCCGGCAATTCCGCCACTGCTACCGCCAGGACGGCGAACAGCTTTCGCAATGCCTCGCGCTTAGGTTCCTTCGCAAACACATCGCGCGCCAGAATCTGCATCTGCTCCCGCACGTATCCGCTGAACTTCTTGGGCGTCAGTTGCAGGGCCGCAGCCGTCGGCCGTCCGGCCCGCACGGTGGTGAGAAGATCGTCCACCAGGTAGCGCAGATAGAGCGCCAGCCCCTGGGTCGCGCGATCGAGCCTCGCAACGGATTCGTCATCCGCGGCCAGCACGGCCAGTTGACCATCCCCCGCGATGCTTAGCCAGCGGCGTACGTCATCCCTCGATAAGCCGGTCAGCGAAAAGACATCCGACCCGTCGGCCCACGTGCGGAAGGCCTCCGTGTCCGCGCGCGCCGAGGCCACGACGCGAACTCCGTCCGGCAGGGCAGGGAGCGGAGGCACCGCAGCGTCCGCCTCATCCAGACCGTCGACGACTACGAGCAGCGGTTTGCCGGCGCGCCGGTTCCACCCCTGCAGCGTTTCATAAAGGGCCGCGCGCAGGCTTCGTTCACTCGTGTCACCGGACAGTTCGCCCGAGGCGCCGTATCCCTGGACCTGCCGCAGCAGATTCAGGTACGCGTCGCGCACTGTCGTAAGACCCGCTCGCTGGCTGAAAAAGTGATAGACGACGCACACGCCCTCCGCCCTTTTTCGCTCCAGCCACTTCGCCATCAATGCCGTCTTGCCGAATCCCGCCGGACCCGCCACCAGCAGCGCCGTGCGCGATTGCGATGCCAGATATCCATCCAGCACCGCCATCTCGGAGCTCCGTCCGGCGAACTCGCGCGTATAGTCGCGCAGCAGCGCTTCCACCTTGTCCGCAATCTCTCCCCACTCGCCGCGATCCGTCGAAGACCCTTGGACCCGCTCCAGCAGCCAGTTGAGCACCACCGCAACATCCTCGTATTGGCCTTCCGCATACCAGATCGGTGTGATCCCGTGGGCGGACAGAAATTCCACCCGCTTTGCGAATGCTGGTGGATTCCGCGGCTTCTGTACGATGGCGAAGCCGCATCGCAGGCCCGGCGTCGCTTTCCGCGCCGCCCGCAGCGCCTTCATGAACCGGTCTCTATTCAGGCTGCACCCGATAAACAGCAGCCGTCCCAGGGTCGCCGCGCGCTGCAGCAGCAACAGCAGGGCCGCGGGCTTCGTACCCGTGCCGTAACTCCTCCGGTACTCCCTCAGCGTGAGAACCCGGTTGGTGGCATCTTCCACGTCGCCGTGCACCTTGAGTAAGTAGCGGCGGTTCAAGGTCAGCGCGTTCTGATAAGCAGCGACAATCGCCGCGCCGGGAACCACCTGCTCGAACCCAAGGCCGGCGCGCTCAAATACGGTTTCCAAAACCCGGTCGAAATTGAGAGTGATGACGCAGCCCCTGGCCAGCTTGGGCAGCAGCGCGACCGCCCCGCTAATCTCCGTGCCCTCAAGGCTCCGCGGACTGAATTGCTGCCGCATCATGTCCTCAAAGGCCAGGCCGCGGCGCTTGCGAGCCAGTTCCTCCGCGGCCTCCTCGTACTTCCCCGCCTTGAGAAGCGCCGCCACCGCGGTCTTGCAGCCCACCCTCTGCGCCTCCTGAAGCAGAAACTTTCCCCAGCCCGGATAGAAGCTGGCCGACATTCCCGCACCCACAAACGGAATCACCGAGCCCGTCTTGAACAGCTCAACCAGCTCCGCGAGCGCCTGCTCGTTCTCCTTCAGGACCGTATGGGGCCGCGCGTCCATAACTTGTCAAGCGTACCCCATGCGGCCGCGGGCTCGCATCCGAGGCCGCTTTGTTATCATGAAGACACTCCAAAAATGATCGTTGAGGCCAATACTGTACAGTTCGATTCCATCTCTCTCGATAACGGCACTACCCTTGCGCCGGTCGAAGTCGCGTACGAGACCTATGGCGAATTGAACGCGGCGAAAACCAACGCCATCGTCGTTCTGCACGCCTTCTCCGGCGACGCCCACGCCGCCGGCATCAGCACCGAAACCGGCAAGCCCGGCTGGTGGGACAACATGATCGGTCCCGGCAAAGCGTTCGACACCAACAAGTACTTTGTGATCTGCTCCAACGTGCTGGGCGGATGCCGCGGTACCACCGGACCCTCCTCCGTCAATCCCTCCACCGGGTGTCCCTACGCCATGTCGTTTCCCGTGATCACCATCGGCGATATGGTGCGTCTGCAGAAGATGCTGATCGATTCCTTCGGTATCAAGCGACTGCTCTCCGTCTCGGGCGGATCGATGGGTGGCATGCAGGCGCTCGAGTGGGCGGCCGCCTACCCCGATAGCGTGGTCACCGCCATCCCGATCGCCACCACCACGCGCCACAGCGCGCAGCAGATCGCGTTCAACGAAGTGGGCCGCCAGGCCATCATGGCCGACCCCGATTTCCACGACGGCAACTATTACGACAAGCAGCCCCCCGCGCGCGGGCTCGCCGTCGCGCGCATGGTGGGCCACATCACCTACATGAGTGACGATTCGATGCGCGAGAAATTCGGCCGCCGCCTCCGCGGCAAAGAGAACTTCAGCTTCGGCTTCGACGTGGATTTCGAAGTCGAGAGCTACCTGCGCTATCGCGGCAGCCAGTTCGTCTACCGCTTCGATGCCAACTCGTACCTCTACATCACCAAGGCCATGGACTACTTCGACCTTACCAACAGCCACGGCACTCTGGCCGCCGCCCTCGAAAAAACGCAGGCCCGCTTCCTGGTGATCAGCTTCAGTTCCGACTGGCTCTACCCCAGCTATCAATCCCAGGAACTGGTGCGCGCCCTGCGCTCGCGCAATCGCGACGTGGCCTACGTGGAGCTCCAATCCAACTACGGGCACGATTCCTTCCTGGTCGACGTGGTGGAGCAGACCGATTTGGTACGCGGGTTCCTCGCCAGCACGTTCGAGAAGGTGCAATGAAGGCGGGATTCGTCCGCGAGCTATTGGGCCGCAGCGATTACGCAATCATCGGCGAGATCGTCGAGCCCAGGACCAAAGTGCTCGACCTGGGCTGCGGCGAAGGCGAACTCCTGGAATGGCTGGCGTTCAACAAGGGCGTAGATGCCCGCGGCGTCGAAATCTCCGGAGCCAAAGTACAAAAAGCGATCGCGCGCGGAGTGTCCGTATTCCAGTGCGATATCGACGAAGGACTCGCGGATTATCCCGATCAAGCCTTCGATTACGTGATCCTGAGCCAGACCTTGCAGGAGACGCGCAATCCGCGCAAAGTGCTGCGCGAGATGTTGCGCGTCGGCCGGCGCGCCATCGTCGCCTTTCCGAACTTCGGCCACTGGAGCATGAGGATGTCCATGCTCTTCAGCGGCCGTGCCCCGCGCACCTCGCTATTTCCCTACGAGTGGTACGAGTCCCCGAACATTCACATCCTGACCGTACAGGATTTCGAAGCCCTGGCCGCAATGGAATCCCTGGTGGTGGAACGTCGCTACTTCCTCGCCGGTCATCGCAAGGTGGCATGGAATCCCAATCTGAGGGCGGAAGTGGCGGTATTCCTGGTCAGGCGCGGGTAGCACTCGTCATTGCAACTTCCGGAATTCGTCAAGGCTGATTCCGAGCTGAGCCAGAATCTTCTTGAAAAGGGGCGGCCCAATCTCACTACCGCCGTGAATCGGGATCGTGACCGCACGCCCATCTTGATGGATCCACCGCTCATGGCTTCCAGTTTGTCGGCGCCGTTCAAAACCAAGTCGCAAGGCGGCGCGACGAAGCTCCTCCGCGCGGGCGTTAGGCATTAACGATCGCGGTACTGTCTGCAGGCAGTTCGAGCCCCATCTCACGGTATTCGGCGGCAATCAATTCGAACACGCCTTCGAGTTCCGCCAGGGCTTCCTCTCGCGTCGACATGAGTGCGTAACAACCGGGAATCGCGGGGATTTCCGCCACCCAGCCATGCGGCTGGTTCCGATACAAGACCACCTTGTAGTCGTCAAGACTCATCACAGTCCTATTCTACTTCCAGCAACGCCAGCCGTGCCAGCCAGTCCAGACTCCCGGGCAGATACCGCCGGACATCTTCCAAACTCGGCGCCCCCTCGATCCCCGCCAGTTCGCACGCGATCTCCTCGTGCGCGCGCGTGCCGTCCAGCAGTCGCACCAGGTGACGCGCGATGACGTCCAGCTCCACCGGAATGTGGCACGCGCTCGTCACGTTGCCTTCGCCCGCCGCCTGATAGCGAGCCAGGCGGCTGGCGCGCGGCCTCTCCGTCACCGTCTCCTGGCACGGAAAATCGTGGACGTGCAGGTTGATACACCCCGCCCTCAGCAGCGCAAACAAAATCTCGCGCAGCAGCCCGGCATCTCCCGCGTACGGAATGAGTTCCTCGAATCGGACCGGCAGCGGCGCGGTATCGTGCAACGCTTGGAGCACAGCTTCCACAGCCTCCTCGCTGCTGGAGATGCGCTGACCGCCCTTGTTTTCGGAAAACAGGAACTCGTCCATCCGTTCCGCGCCCGCCGCGCGATCGAGCGCAACCTCCGTGCGGCACAGCAGCGTCTGCCGGAAGCGACGCAGCTTCAGGAAGTCCACGTACTGCTCGCGCTCGATGACCTCCGTGGCAGGAACCATCGGCATTGCCGGGTCGAACGTCTTGTGCGAATCAGCCTCGCCCAGATATTGCAGTCCGTGCCGTTGCGCGTGCGCCGCGAATTCGCGGAACCATACGGGATCGTTGATCGGCGCGAGATCGTCGTGAAACAGGCTGTCGTCGCCCTGTTCCATGAGCGACTTGGCTTCCGGATGATCGAGCTTCTCCAGCAGCCGCCGCGCCTCCGCGATACGTTCCGCCGGGTCTTCCACCCCTCGCGTGTGATATTGCAGAATCTCGCGGATCATCTGGCGCGGATATCGCCCCGGATACACGTTGTAGCTCACAAACGCTACGCCCTGAGGCGCCAGCCGTTCGCGGCACACCGCCAGCAGGCGGTCGCGCACGTCCACCGGAATCCAGGAGTAAAGCCCGTGGGCGAAGATATAGTCGAACTCTCCCATCTCCGCGCCGAGCTCGCGCAGATCGGCCACGCGCAGATCGATATTGGAAAGCCCCAGTTCCCCGGCCATCGCGCACGCTGCACCGACCGGCGCCGCCGCCAGATCGATTCCCGTAAAGCGGCTCTCCGGCAAATGGTACGCCAGCGGAATCAGGTTGGCGCCATTGCCGCATCCGATTTCCAGCACGCGGCAGGCAGTGACCGGCGCAGGCGTCATGCCGAAAAATCGGGCGATCGCAGCCAGCCGGTCCGGGTGTGTCTGCCGCCGCGGAAAGGTGCGATACGAGACTTGATCGTACGGATTATTCACCGGCCACCATTAGTGAACGTCATGTCCCCCGGCTTGCACCCATTCGCCTTACACCAATCCAGGTATACCCGCCCGTAGCTCGCCGTGATGTAGTCGCTCTCCTGAAAGCCCAGGCGGCGCGCCGTGCGATCGATCCACTGCGGCGTGCCTTCCAGTTCCAGGTAAACGCCCACCGGAGTCTCATCCAGCGTAGCGACTCCCGCCCGGCGGGGCTGATGGAATTCCGTGCGGTACTTTTCGTAGCGGAAAACGCGCCGGTAACCCAGCCGTTCCAGAATCGCCGTCATGGTCCCAGCGTCGTCAATCTTGAGCTCCAGTTCCTCCCTGCTCTTGTGCCTGCCGGTCTCCGGCACACCTTTATACGTCAGGGTCGCCACCCTGCCGGCCTCGCGAATCCGCAGCAGCCTGGAGGACACCCGCAAGTTCATCTCCGGCGTATCCACCACCGTGTTGGCCTCGAAAACGCGCGGCTTCGATACGACGAAACCCGCCTTTCGCAGCAACTGGCGAGCCGAACGCGCGTCCTTCACCGCCAGCTTGATTTCCGTTTCTTGCGTGCCGCGCGACATTAGAAGTTACTGTGGACGGTCGCCTTGGTGGTGATCCAGAAAGTCCTGGTCGATCGGCTTGCGTCCGCGAAAGCCTTCGTCCACGCCATGCCAGAACCCAATGCCGCTCTCGCCGAGCTTCCAGCACAGGTAGACCTCCACGCCCCGGAACAGGGTCGGGAAATCCACCAGGCCGATGTCGAGATCCTTCACCAGGCAGCCCGTCTCCAGTACCGCCTCAATCCGCTCGCGCAGCCGTGAAGCCGCTTCGTCGCGCAACGATCGGGCCTCCAGCGCGCGATCGCGGTCCACCATCACACCGCCCATCATCATCACGTGCTCGCTGAATTCCTGAATCCCCCGCTCGGCATCCTGGTATTCGCCCTTGGCATCCAGCGCCTCGCGCAGCATGCGATCCACTTCCGGTATCAGCCGCTGGGCTTCCGACAGCGTAAAGCGTTTCGCCATGTCGCGCCGATTATACCAACGAGGCGGGCACCTCCGCCCCCTGGGTGGCATAGTGCGAATCCACGTATGTATTCAGAATCTCCAGAAACTCCGCGACAATGCGGTCGCCCTTGAGCGTAGTCATCAGGCGGCCGTCCACATAAACCGGCGCCTTCGGTTCCTCAAACGTGCCCGGCAGCGAAATGCCGATATTGGAATGCTTGCTCTCGCCGGGACCGTTCACCACGCACCCCATCACCGCCACCTTCATGGTTTCCACGCCCGCCCGCGTGGCCTTCCAGTGCGGCATTTGCTCCCGCAGATAGGTCTGGATTTCGTCCGCCATCTCCTGGAAAAACGTGCTGGTGGTGCGCCCGCATCCCGGACACGCCGTGACCTGCGGCGTGAAACTTCGTATACCCAGCGATTGCAGAATCTGCTGCGACACAATCACTTCCTCGGTGCGATCGCCGTTGGGCATCGGCGTCAACGACGTGCGTATGGTGTCGCCGATCCCATCCTGCAGCACCGGCGCCAGCGCCGCCGTCGTGGCCACGATTCCCTTGCTGCCCAGACCAGCTTCCGTGAGTCCCAGGTGCAGCGGGTAATCGCAAACCGCAGCCAGCGCGCGGTACACGTCGATCAGGTCCTGCACGCCGCTGACCTTGGCGCTCAAAATGATCTGGTCGTGCGCCAGTCCGTGCCGCTCCGCCGCCTGCGCCGATTCCAGCGCGCTCGCCACCATCGCGTCCAACGTGACCTCGCGCGCCTCCTTCGGCTCCGGCAGTAGCGAATTCTCGTCCATCATGCGCGTGAGCAGCGACGCGTCGAGCGAGCCCCAGTTGACGCCGATGCGTACCGGCTTGCGATTCTCAATCGCCACTTCGATCATCGTGCGGAAGTTGTCGTCCGTCTTGCGCCCGATATCCGAGTTGCCCGGATTGATGCGGTATTTGGCCAGCGCGCGCGCGCACTCCGGGTATTTCTTGAGCAGCAGGTGGCCGTTGTAGTGGAAGTCGCCGATGATGGGCACCGGAACGCCGAACGCCGCGCACGCATCCACAATTCGCGGCACGGCCGCCGCGGCCGCTTCGGTGTTCACCGTGACGCGAACCAGCTCCGACCCCGCGCGCGCCAGCGCCATCACCTGGTTGACCGTGGACGCCACGTCGGCGGTATCGGTATTCGTCATCGATTGGACCACAATCGGATGAGTCCCCCCGACTTTCACACCCCCGACATCCACCACTACCGCCTTGCGGCGCGGTTTTACTGCCATGAAATTCCCTCCGCTGTGGAAACTTCTATCTTAACATTCGAGTGTTTCTCTCATCTTCGCCGCGCCTCCGCATCAAACTCACATCCCCCGGAAACCCTCCGTGGTAGGGCGGCTTCAGCCTGCCAATCCGAGCGAAGCTCGGACTCGTCGACTGCCCGTCCAGGGGGACATTCTTCCGTCGTCGTGGCAAGAGCTCTGCGTTGAAACAGGCAGGCGCTTCCGCCCGGCGCTTCCGCCTGCCAACCCTGTCTTACTCGTATCGCAAAGCCGCGATCGGATCGAGCCGTGCCGCCTTTAGCGCCGGCCAAAGTCCGAAGAAAAGCCCCACACTCGTAGCCACGCTGAATCCCGCCACTACCGACCACAACGGTACCGTCGAAGGTAAACTCGGAACAAACGTACGAATCGCCACGGAAAGCAGCCACCCCACCAGAATGCCGATCATGCCCCCCGATGCCGTCAGCGTCATCGCCTCCAGCAGGAACTGCCAGACAATATCGCTGCGCCGCGCGCCGATCGCCTTGCGCACGCCGATCTCCCGCGTCCGTTCCGTCACCGACACCAGCATGATGTTCATCACCCCAATGCCACCCACCAGCAAGCCGATCGACGAAATCACCACCATCACCAGGCCCACCGTGGCGATCAGTTGCCGGAACTGGCCGATCACCGATTCGGCGCTGGAAATGCCGAAGTTGTCGGGGTCCGCCGGTTTCACGCGGCGGCGCCGCCGCAGCAACTCGGTCACTTCGTCCTTCGCCTGATCCATCTTGCCCGGTTCCACCAGCACACAGATGAAGTTGTCCTTCGCTTCCGGGTACATCTTGCTGAACGAGTGGTAGGGAATCAGGATCGCTTTATCGTTCTGGTCATCGCCCAGAAACGATTTGAATTTCGTCAGCGTGCCGACAATCTCCAGGCTGTGCCCGTCCACCAGAATGGTTTTGCCCACCGGGTCGCCGTGCGCGAAGAACCGCTCGCGAACACCGTTGCCGATGACCGCGACATCACGGCGGTGAAGGTCGTCCGTTTCAGTAAAGAAACGGCCTTCTCCAAGCGTGGCATTGATCAGCCGCAAGTGATCCGCGGTCACGCCCACAAAGAGGGCGTCGAGCATGTCCTGACCCTTGTACCGCGCGGTGACCGGCGGCAAACCGAATTCCCCCATTTCGCGAAAAAGCTCCACCGAAACCGTGGCGGCGGAGGGCGACTGCTCCTTAATCGCCATGGCATCTTCGTAACTCAGCGGTCTGCGCAGCCGCTCTTCGCGCGTCATCGCGTGCGGAGCCCCGAGTTGCAGCTTGTAAACCCACAGCGTGCGAGTCCCGAACTGCTCGGCCACGTCCACCAGTTGTTTGTCCAGTCCCGCGATGATCGACGTTACCGCAATCACCGTGGTGGTGCCGATGAGCACCCCAAGCACGGTGAGGAACGAGCGGAATTTGTGCGTGCGGAGTGTGTCCAGTGCCAGCAGCAGATTCTCCCGAACGTGTTGACGGTAGGCTTGCATCATCGCGACCTTCAATTCTCCGATCTCAGCGCTTCGATGGGTTCAAGCTCTGCCGCTTTCCGGGCAGGGTAGATGCCGAAAAAGAGTCCCACGGTGGCGGAAAGTGTCACGCCCACCACCACCGCGGTGAAAGGGATCTCGGCGGTGAAGAAGGCGTTGACCACGCGGGCGATAGCGACGGCGAACACCACTCCCGCGATGCCGCCCATGCTCGCCATCATCCCCGATTCAAAAACGAACTGCCACAGTATGTCGCGCCGGCGCGCTCCCAGCGATTTGCGTATGCCGATCTCGTGCGTCCGCTCCGTCACGCTGGCCAGCATGATGTTCATGATGACGATTCCGCCCACCACCATGAACACCGCCACCAACCCGATGGTCACCGCGAAAATCGTACCCGTCAGGTTTTTCCACGCGCTCATCAGCGTGTCGGAAGCATTGATGCCGAACGTATCGTCCTCGCGATAAGGTACGTGCCGGTGGGTGCGCATCAAAGCGCGGACCTCATCCTGAAGTTCCGCCATGTGCTGTCCGTCCGGCGATTTCACGTACACCAGCAGCTCCGGCCGCCCCATCCAGATGCTGCGAAACGTCGTCAGCGGAACAAGAGCGAAATTATCCTCGCTCTGTCCAAACGTGCTGCCCACTTTTTCCGTGACGCCCACCACGCGGAAAGGTAGGCCCCCAAGCAGAACCTCCTTGTCAATCGGATCGACATTGGGAAACAGCTTCTCCACCAGGTCCTGGCCGATCACGCAAACCCGTGCGTTGTGCTGGTAGTCGGAGTCATTGATGTAGCGCCCGCTCTCCACTTTTTCGCGGCCGATATCGGCGAAGCTGGGAGTCACGCCGTTCACCGTAATCTCATCGATCGTACGACCCTTGTAGCGTGCCGGCGGATTGGGGTTGAGGTTCGCCATGGCTCCGATTTGCTGGTACCCCTGTAGGTTGTCCCTCAGAAACTCGTACTCCTCAATCCGAATCGGCTTGTTACGCCGGCGCGCGTTGAGGAACGAATCGAAGCCCTGCGCCCATTGGAACTGGTGCAGCACGAAGGTATTCGTCCCCAGGTTGGCAATGTGTTCCGCGATGTAGAGGTTCATGCCGTTGACAATCGACATGACTACAATCAGCGTCGTAGTGGCAATCACTACGCCCAGCAACGTGAGAAACGACCGCAGTTTGTGGCTGCGCAATGCCTCCAGCGCAATCCAGAACGCCTCCCGTGCCGTCACCCAAATGGTGACGCCGCGCCGTTCCTTATTTGCCCGCTCCGGCGGTGCAAGGCTGGGTTGGGGGAGCACTGTCAAGGCCTGTTCTCGAACTTATCACATCCGCCGACGCCGCAAACTGGGGACTCCCGGTGACAGACGGGGCTGGCATGGGTTCCGCCGTTTTGCGGAACCCATGCCAGCCCCGTCTGTCATCGGCTTCACGGCCACACGGCCCCCTATTTTCATTCCCCGGTTTGCCCACCGGCAAGGTACGCCCATTATCCGCGCGGTAAGATCGAATCATGCGCATCCTTCTTTTCAGCGGCAAAGGAGGCGTCGGAAAAACCAGTCTTGCCGCCGCTACCGGCCTCGAACTCTCGCGTCTCGGCTATCGCACGCTGGTCATGAGCGTCGATCCCGCGCACAGCCTGGCCGACGCGTTCGATATCGAAACCACCCTCTTCCACGCCAAGACCGGCGATCCCTATTCGATCGACAAGAAACTGGCCATCCACGAGGTCAACATCCAGAAGGAAATCAAACGCCATTGGCGTGAGATCTCCGCCTACGTCATCAGCGTCCTGCGCACCACCGGCATCAACGACGTGGAGGCCGAAGAGCTCGCCATCCTGCCCGGCATGGAAGAACTCAGCGCCCTGATGTATGTCAACCAGTTCCGCCGCGAAGACCGCTACGACGTCATCGTGCTCGATTGCGCCCCCACCGCCGAATCCATGCGCTTCGTCAGCATGCCCACCACGCTGGAATGGTACATGAAGCACATATTCCCCTTCCAGCGCGGCCTGTTGAAGGCCGTGCGCCCCCTCGCCAACCGCGTCTCTCCCGTGGAACTCCCCACCGACAATTATTTCGCCAACATCAAAGATCTGTTCAGCCGCCTCGATGGTATCGGCGAACTCATGGAAGATCCCAAAATTACCAGCGTGCGCCTCGTCACCAATCCGGAGCGCATGGTGCTGCGCGAAACACAGCGCGCCTTCGTCTACTTCTCCCTGCACGGCCTCACCGTGGACGGCGTGATCGTCAACCGCGTCCTGCCGGCGCAAGTCACCGACCAGTATTTTCAGGAGTGGCGCATCTCGCAGGCCAAGGTCCTGGAAGAAATCGACCGGTACTTTGCCCCGGTAGCCGTCAAGCGCGTCCCCCTCTTCACCCACGAAGTGCTGGGCCGCGACCGCCTCCAGGAGCTCGCGCGCAGCCTCTACGATGGCAAGGAGGATCCCGCGGCCATCACCCGCACTGAGGCGCCGTACACTTTCACAAAATCGCCTCATGGCGGCTACCAGGTGCGCCTGCAACTCCCCTTCGCCGCCAAGGGTGAAATCGGCCTGTTCAAGAAGGGTGACGAGTTGGTGGTCGAGATCGGCACCCTGCGCCGTCACATCGGCTTGCCCACCTCGATGGCCAGCCTTTCCCCCGGGCGCGCAAAGTTGGAAAATAAGATATTGACCGTCGAGATGAAGGAGACCTGAGATGGAAGAAAAACAAGAAACCGCTGGAACTCACCCACACGCCGGGGGATGCTTCTTCTGCGACACCGCGATGCCGATGCTGGAGAACCTGGTGAGCGGAGCCACGCGCGACCACTTCCGCAATTCCCGCGTCGAGTTCCTCAAAGGCCTGCGCAGCCTGCTGGACGAACGCATCGCCCACATGTCGCACGCAGAAACCAAGGGCACCCACGTAGACGTCGAGTAGTGCCATCCGAGCCGCGACCGTGAGGGAGCGGTTGCTTCGTCCCTACTGCAGCACCGTCACCCTGATATTGCGAAAAGCAATCTCGTGCCCTTCCGCCTCCAGCCCTATATAACCCTTACGCAATGAAATACCCGCGATCTCGCTGACGGCGGCGCCATTCACGGAGAGGGCAATCTTGTCCCCCTGCACACGGATCTCGTAGTGGTTCCACTCGCCCGCCGGCTTGATGCGGTTCTCCTTCATCTCCTTCATCAGGTTAAACCGCTGCAGAACGCCTTCCGCCAGGTTGACGCCGAACAGGTATCCCCCGGTGGGGCCGGTCTGCGCCTGCGTCCACAACTCGCCCCACGGCGATAGCCGGATCCCGATCCCGCTGTTGTACTTCACGTCCGCCCCCTTGGGCGCAAAGCGGAAGTCCACCTCCATCAAGTAATCGCCGAACACCTGGTCGAAGCGCAGCCACTCGTGCTGCCCGTCGCCCGTGCAGATCAAACTCTTCTGCGCGCTATCCACGCGCCATTGCAGCTTGGGTTTCAACCCGTCCGTCGCCGGAATCGGAACCCGTGTCCAGCCTTTTAAAGACTCATCGGGCATGAGGTCCAAGGACTGGGCCGGTAGCAGGGCAGTAGCCAGGGAGCAGAGCAATAAAATACGAGCGAACAGCATGCCGCCATATTAACGCCCTGTGTGTCCGAAATCGATCCCCCCTACGCCGTGGGCATCGGCGCCGGCCGCGCGTGGCGAGGCTGGTAGATCCCCAATTTCCCTCCGCCGGGCAGCGAAACATGCGTCAGCAGTCCCCACCCCTGATTCTGCACCGGCGAGCACTCCGCCCCATGTCCCCGCAACTCCAGAATCAGCGCCTCGATGTCCGTACACATCAGATAAAACTCATGCACGTCGTTGTGCTCGCCCGGGTGGACCGCAACCTCCGCCGGCGGCAGTCCGAATATCAGCCACCCATGCCCCACATCCACGCTGGGAAACTTAAGCACGTCGCGCAGAAAAGCGCGGTCCGCTTCCGGGTTCTTGCTATAAATGATCGAGTGCGCACCGACAATCAAGGGAACGGCCTCCTTGCCCCTCACATGTTCCCACAGGCAGATGCGCCGGAGCGGTCACTGCGTGAACAACACGACCCGCGCACGGTGCCCTCTGCACATTTTCTCATCGCTGGTATACAGGACGGAGTTGGTGGCTTCCGCCAGCGCAATGTAGGCGGCATCGTAGGCAGTGAAGTTGTGCCGCAGTTCCCAAATGCGGCCCAGCAAGGGAGTGTGCGCGCACCGAACCGCGGGTAGCTCGGCAAGTGCCGTCAAGATCTGCTCGGCGAGATGCGAATCGATGCGCCGGCCGGCAACCAGGCTTCGAAAGGCGCTCGCCACTTCTACGTCGAGCAGATGGGGAACAATGAATGAATCGCTTCGCCTGGCCAGATCGAGCCTGAGAGAATCGGAGATCGCGCCGTTCGTGAGGAGTTCCACCACCACGGACGCGTCCAGAACAATCATCCTGCGTCGCGCAATTCTCGCACGATTTGCGCGCCGCTTCGCTTGGCCGGGATCGGTTTTATTCTCTGCGTGAGGTCCAGCCACTCCCGCATGCTCGGGCGCTCCGCGATGTGCTCCAATTCCCGTTTGATGTAATCGGAGAGGTTCATGCCCTCGCGGGCGGCGCGAGCCTTCAGAATGCCATGGACGTGGTCTGGAACGTCCCGAAGCTGGACCATCTTTGACATGTCCTCAGCATATAAACATGTGCGGCACATGTCAATCTCAGCCACGCAGTCGCGATTCCCGGCCGCCCCCCGCCCACTCCTCCCTGCAATCCAAGTATGCTGTTAACAAGATGAAAATATCTCATAGCTTTCGCCTCGCCCTTGTCCCGGGCGTGATCGCGGTCGCCTGCATATGCTGGGCCGCCTCCAAACCCAAGCAGCTCTCCTCCTACGATCCCGAGGCCAAAGCCCTGCTCGCGCGCATGACCCTCGAAGAAAAAATCGGTCAGATGACCCAGCCCGAGCAGAACGAGCTCAAGGACCCGGCCGACGTGGAAAATTACTTCGTCGGTTCCCTCCTCTCCGGCGGCAGTTCGGACCCCAAGGAAGGCAACAGCCTGAAGGCGTGGACAGATCTCTACGACCGCCTGCAGGCGCGCACCCAAAATACCCGCCTCAAGATCCCCATCCTCTACGGCATCGACGCCGTGCACGGGCACAACAACGTGCTCAACGCCGTCATCTTCCCGCACAACATCGGCCTCGGCTGCACGCGCGATCCCAAGCTGGTCGAACAGGTACACCGCGTCACCGCCGAGGAGGTCCGCGCCACCGGTATTCAATGGGCCTTCGGTCCCTGCGTCACCGTCCCGCAGGATATCCGCTGGGGCCGCACCTACGAAGGCTTCTCCGAAGACCCCAAGCTGGTCCGCGAACTCGCCGGTCCGGCCGTCCGCGGCTTCCAGGGTGCCGGACTCGAAGATCCACTCGGCGTGCTGGCGTGCGCCAAGCACTACATCGGCGATGGCGGTACTTCGTTCGGTTCCACCAAGACCGGTCTCGACCAGGGCGATACCAGGGTCGATGAAGCCACGCTGCGCCGCATTCACCTGCCCGGCTACCTCGCGGCCATCGAAGCGGGCGTGGGCACCATCATGCCCTCTTACAGCACTTGGAACGGCGTCAAATGCTCGGCCAGCAAACGCCTGCTCACCGACATTCTCAAGAACGAGCTCGGCTTCCAGGGCTTCCTGATCTCCGATTACAACGCCATCGACCAGCTCGCCAAAGACTACAAGGAAGCCGTCGGCCTTTCGATTAACGCCGGCATGGACATGGTGATGGTACCCACGCGCTACCGCGAATATTTCAATGACCTCAGGGCGCTCGTCAATGAAGGCAAAGTACCCATGTCGCGCATCGATGACGCCGTATTGCGCATTTTGCGCGTCAAGTTCGCCATGGGCCTGATGGATCCCAAACGCAATCAACTGGCCGACCGCGAACTGCAGAAGACCTTCGGCTCGCCCGAGCATCGCGCCGTGGCGCGCCAGGCCGTGCGCGAGTCGCTCGTGCTGCTCAAGAACGAGAGCAAAACCCTGCCGCTCTCCAAAAAGGCCGCGCGCCTGCACATCGCCGGCAAAAACGCCGACGACATCGGCAACCAGTGCGGCGGCTGGACCATCGACTGGCAGGGCCGCAGCGGCGACGTCACCACCGGCGGCACCACCATCCTCGCCGCCATCAAAAACACCGTCTCCAAGGACACCAAGGTAACCTTCTCCAAGGATGGCTCGGGCGCCGCGGGCGCCACCGTCGGCGTGGTCGTAATTGGCGAGACGCCCTACGCGGAAATGAAGGGTGATCGCGCCGATCTGGCACTGGCCCCCGAAGACATCGCTGCCGTCAAGACGATGAAGTCCGCGGGCATCCCCGTGGTGGTCGTCCTGGTCTCGGGACGCCCCATGATTCTGGGAGACGTCCTCGATCAATCCAGCGCCGTCAGTGGCCGCCTGGCTGCCCGGCACTGAAGGCCAGGGCGTGGCCGACGTGCTCTTCGGCGATTACAAGCCGACCGGCAAGCTCTCCTTCACCTGGCCGCGCGCCGTCGGCCAAGGCACCGCCGACCCGCTGTTCGCCTACGGCTACGGCCTGAAATACTAACGACTAACTCCCTGGTGGCGCAGGCGCTTCCGCTTGCCAACCCCACAGGATGAAAGACAGGAACCTCGGCCGGCATGGCTGCGCACTTTCCGGGACGGGCCGCCGTCCTCGCGTTCTCAGGGTTGCCCGCGAGCCTTTGGTTCCCACCGGCAACGTCCCAGACCGTGGCATCTCGGGCGCTTGGGCGACGGCAACTGACGGTCCGCACCATTCAGGCGAGGCTGTTCGGTTGAGGATAGTATTTCGCCCTTTCTAAAAGCCCACGCCGCGCCCGCGTGTCTCCTTTTACAGATCGTCGAATTCCAGCAGATGCCCCATCTTTTCCCGCTTGGTGCGCAGATAGGCGAGCCGCGTATCCACCACGTCGGCCAGGCACGGAACCCGTTCCACCACCTGTACGCCGGCCTTCTCCACAGCCTCCACCTTTTCGGGATTGTTCGACATCAGCCGCACTGCCTTCAGTCCGAAGAACTGCAGGATCGCCCCAGGCAGTCTGTAGTTGCGCAAATCGCTGTCGAACCCCAACTGCTCGTTGGCCTCGATCGTGTCCGCGCCCTGGTCCTGCAATTCGTAGGCGCGCAGTTTGTTGAGCAACCCGATGCCGCGGCCTTCCTGGAGTTCGTAGATCAGCAGCCCCCGCCCTTCCTGGGCGATTCCCGCGATGGCGATTTCGAGTTGCGCCCGGCAATCGCAGCGCAGGCTGTGGAAGACATCCCCCGTCAGGCACTGCGAATGGATCCGCACCAGCGGCGGCGCGTCGTCCGTAAAGTCACCCATTTTGAGCACCACGGCTTCCTCCGTGCCGTTGCCGGCCGGGGCTTCGAAGCCGAAGATCCGGAACACGCCGAATTCCGTGGGAAAATCCGCTTCGGCCACTTTCGTGAGCGTCGGCGAAAGAGGTTTACTCATGCTGACTTATGGGAATCTTAATGCTTTTATTATAATGGCTTCCAGCACCGAATGCTGGAAAGCTACTTTCCCCTGCTGGTCAAACTCGCCGCCATGGCCTCCATCGCAAGCGTGCTGGCGCGCTCCAACAGCTTCAAAAACCTTCTCATGGGAGAGACGCGGACCCTCAACCAGCGGGTAGCGCTCTCCCTGTGGCTGGCCAGCGCCTTCGGTGTCAGCGTCGCCATCCGCGTCTTCAGCAAAAGCTATCCGGCGGCCGATCTCGGCCTCGAAGGAAGCTTGATCGCCGGCATCCTCGGCGGATACGTTACCGGACTGGCCTCGGGAGTCTTGATCTCCCTGCCCGCCATGCTCAACCCCTCGGGAGGCGAACAGATGACCATGCCCCTCCTCGCCGCGGTGGGCGTGCTCGGCGGAGTGTTGCGCGATCTGGCACCCGATACCGACGAGATCTGGCGTTTCACCCCGTTCTTCGATGTCAACGTCTACCGTTTCTTCAAAGAGAGCCGGAATCACCGGCGCACCGCCTTTCACCTGGAATTCACCGCTGGGATCCTCGTGGCGGAGTTCCTCCGCCAGTTGCTGAGCGGCTGGAGGATCTTCTCCATGAATCCGCCCGGAAGCCATCTTCCCGCCCTGGTCTGGGCCGCCATCTACGCGTCCACCCTGTTCGCCGTCGCCATCCCGTTGAAGATCTGGAACAACACGCGCAATGAGAAAAAACTCGAAGAGCAGGAACGCCTCCTCGCCGAAGCGCGCCTGACCGCCCTCACCAGCCAGATCAACCCGCATTTTCTCTTCAATACCCTGAACTCCGTGTCTTCGTTGATTCGCACGGACCCGAACCAGGCCCGCGTCATGGTGGTGCGCCTCAGCAAAGTACTCCGCCGTCTCCTCCGCAAACACGAGAATTTCAGTACGTTGCGCGACGAATTGAGTTTCATTGAGGACTATCTAGCCATCGAGGTGGTACGCTTTGGCGACAAACTCCGTTTTGAAAGGGATGTGTCCGAGGATACCCTGGATATGTTGGTACCCAGCATGCTCCTACAACCCTTGGTAGAGAATTCCATCAAGCACGGCTTAAGGAGTAAGGTGGAGGGCGGTACAATCCGGATTCGGACTTATCGCACGGAGCATAAGCTGCACCTTATGGTGGAGGACGACGGAGTGGGCATCCCGGAAGAGAAACTGTCCACTCTGATGGACCGGGGAATCGGTGTAAATAACGTTCACGAACGCCTGAAAGTGTTGTTCGGTAGCGAGTACCGCATGTGGATTGACAGCGAGCCGGGCAAGGGGGCACGCATACAGATCGAAGTGCCGGAGCTGCAAAGTGCGCCGGTGGTCTAAGCGCATCGTCAGGGCGCGACCGTGCGTCCGGCCGCGGGCCTGCATGAGAGCCGCTAGCCCGCATTCGAGCCGCGAGCGCGCATCGGAGCCGCGACCGTGAGGGAGCGGTAAGTGAAAGCGATATGCTAAGGAGCGATTTTGAATAGACTGGAAGAAACCGTAACCGTCTGGCCCGTAAACGGGATGCCGAATACTCTGGCCGAGCGAACGCGCCGCGTATATGACCGGCTGGCGGCGGTCTACCCGGTGTCGACGATGTTCTTTCATTCCCGCGCCCATCGTAGTGCGCTGGCAGCCAGCGGTCTTCGCGACGGCATGAAGGTGTTGGAGGTCGCTACGGGCAGCGGAGAGATGTTCCGCCGCCTGGTGCGCGCCAACGGGCGCGGCACTACCGTGGGAGTGGACCTTTCCCCCAACATGGCGGCGCGCACGCAGCGCACCGCGCGCCGCAGGTATCCGGCGGCGCAGGCGCACTGCCAGGCCGTGGATGCGCGCCACATGCCGTTCCGCAATGAGGCCTTCGATGCTATCTTCTGTTGCTACCTGCTGGAACTGCTTTCGTCGGAAGATATTGTAGGGACGCTGGGCGAGTTCCGGCGAATCCTGCGAGATCGCGGCAACCTGACCCTGGTATTGATCGGGCAGAACACAGCAACGTTTAACGCGGTATACCAGATTCTGGGCAAGGTGGCGCCTGCATTCTGGGGCCGCCAGGTGGAGCAACGTGTCCCGAGTCTGATCGAATCGGCGCGCTTCGAAATTGTGCAGGACCGTCTGGTGCGCCAGACATTTTATCCCTCGCGTGTACTCGTCGCGAGGAAGTAGGAGAGACCCCCATGAGGGCATCGAAGCGCACATTCTCATTGGCCGTGGCGTTGGCTGTGGCAATGGCGCTCGGAGGTTGGGGTGCACTCGGCCGGGCCCAGTCGCTGCTCAGCCCCCCGCCGGCCGATTTAGTGTTGTCCACCCGCTTTGTGACACCGCTCACCTACGAAGCCGCCCTGTCGCGGCTGGACGCCTACTACGATGAGCAGGTGGGCCGGCGGCTCGCCGTAGCGCTGCCCGCGATCGCGCCCCACTGCCATTTTGAGGTCTGGCACGACATGTGGATGTTCTTCGATTCAGCCAACGGGCAGACCACGGTCACCCTCAAGCGCCTCACGGAAGGAATCAGTACCCGCCTGGTGAAGGGCTGGATGTTGGATGTGGCCGGCCGCCTGGAGGCCCCCATGCCGCTCGAGTTCAAGGAAGAGCCGCCGCTGCGCGAAGCCTCCGGGGAGATTTACGCGTCGCACAGCGACCTGGCGCGAGCGCTTTCCGAAACTTCGATGAAGCCGGTCTCCACGTGGCAGCACGCCGGACTCATGGTCTCCGCGGCGCCCATGACGTGGGTGGTGTTGGCGCCCACCGGGCTGCACGGCGTCCATCACGTCACCGTGGCTGCCGAAAGCGCCGCCACGGCTAAACAACTGCTGGCCAAACTGATGCAAGGCGTTCTCAAGCCCGGCATCTTCGCGGCCTACTCCGAGGAAACGGAGATCGACCAGGAGGTCCGCGGCCTGGCAACCGGCAGGTCCGCCGAACTCGGCTCCACCGCGTCGCAGGCTATATCCATTCCAAACATCGACGAGAAATATCTGGAAGACAAGGTCCGCGCGGATCCCGAGATGATCAAACGTACCGCGGCGGCGCAGGGAGAGTATGCCATCCGCTACCGCTTGGATAAGAGTTACCGCAAGGTCACCGTCAGTTGGGTCGAGCTCACCGGCTACGCGCGTGCCACCGGCAAGTTCGAAGGCGAGCGGGCGTTGGGACAGGCGGCGCTGCCCGGGCCGAAACTTCCGCTACAGCCGGGCAGCCCGCTGACCGCCCACACGAAACTGCCGGTCCTGAAACCGGGCGCCTACCGCGTCCGGCTGGAGAGCGAAGACGCCGCCGGGCAGTCAGCCCGGATCGACCAGCGCACCTACTGGTTCGACGGCAAAACCTTCGAGGAAATCTAGGCCAATCGCTTGCCATTGCGCATCACCATTTCCAAAGAGAATTACCTGAAGGCCATCGCCGAGGCCGAGAGCGAAGGCGAAACCGTCAAGGCCGTGACCCTGGTCCGCTGGCTCCAGGTCTCCGCCCCGGCGGTCACCATGGCGATCAAACGGCTGCGCCGCGACGCCCTGATCCAGGTGGGCGAGGAAGGCCAGATCACCTTGACCGCCGCCGGCCGCGACATCGCCAACCGTCTCTTGAACCGCCATCACCTGATCGAACGCATGCTCACCGAGATCTTCGGACTGGAATGGTACAAGGTCCACGACGAGGCGGAGCAGCTCGAGCACGCCGTCTCCGCCGATTTCGAGCGGAAGCTGATCGACAAGCTGGGTACCGGCCGCGAGTGTCCTCACGGCAACCAGGTAGGCATGGATTCCCCGGGAGAGCGTCGCCGGCGCGGCTTGAAGCCCCTCGACGAAGCGCTGCCCGGCGATCGCCTGGCAGTGGTCAGCGTCTTCGAGCGCGATCGCAAGCTGCTCGAATATCTCGATGGCTCCGGCATTCGTCCCGGCGTGGAATTAGAGGTGTCCCGGGCTGACGGTGAGATCGAACTGCGCACCGCCGGCCGGACCGTGCGCCTGGAACGCGCCGCCGCCTCCAAAGTCTGGGTGGGCCAATCCGACCCGCGACAATCCGAGCCGCGACCGTAAGGGAGCGATTGCCGCTAGAATAGTCACTATCCATGAGAGTCGGAATGATTGGCACGGGCGCGATCTCGCACAAGCACGCCCAGGCCTACAAAAATATCGGGTTCCAACTGACCGTGTGCACAGACATCTTCGAGGCCGCCGGACGCCGTTTTGCCGATCAGTACGGGGCCGAGTTCGTCCCCACCTACGAGGCGGTGTGCCGCCACCCCAAGGTGGACTACGTCGATGTCTGCACCTTCCCGGATTTCCGTATGCAGCCGATCCTGGTCTGTGCCGAAAGCGGCAAGCACGTGCAGGTGCAGAAACCCATCTCCACCAACCTCGAGACTGCGCGTCTGATGGTGGAGACCGCGCGCAAGGCCGGCATCGTGCTCGGTGTGGTCAGCCAGCACCGCTTCGACGACGCCAGCTTATTCCTCGCCAGGGCCATTGCCGGCGGGCGCCTGGGCAAACTGCTGCAGGCCGATTGCTATGTCAAGTGGTATCGCTCCGCCGAATATTATTCTCGTCCCATCAAGGGAAGCTGGCAGACCGAAGGCGGCGGCGCGCTGATCAACCAGGCCATCCACGGCGTCGATATCCTGCGCTGGCTCGCCGGCCCCGTCAAGGAACTCTTCGGTGTCTGGCAGCTGGGCGCACTGCACAAGATCGAATCCGAGGACGTGATCAATACCGTCCTCAAATTCGCCAGCGGCGCCACCGGCGTAATCCAGGCGTCCACCGCTTTCTGGCCCGGGTATACCGAGCGCACCGAATTCCACGGCACGAAAGGCACCGCCATCATTTCCGGCGACAAGCTCACAACGTGGGATGTGCAAAATGATTCGGGCGACCCTGCGCCGGTCGCCAAAGAAGTCGCCTCGGGCGCCAGCGACCCCATGGCGATTTCGCTGGAACCCTTCGAGCGCCAGTTCCTGGATTTCGGTGACGCCATCACCAAGGGCCGTAAACCGCTCGTGGCCGGCGAGGAGGGTGTGCAGGCAATGGAAATCGTAGACGCCATCTACCGCTCCTGCCGCACCGGCGAAAAAGTGACCCTGTAGGCCGGCTTAAGGCGCTGCCCTGTGCAACCGAGCCCACGCCTCTTTTACTGCGACCACCACCCAATCCCGCTGCCGCCGGGCCACAAGTTCCCGGTCGAAAAGTACGCCCTCCTGCGCACGCTGCTGGCCGCGGACGGCGTTTACGATCTTCAGCCGGCGCCGATGGCAGACGCCGCCACCATTGAACTGGCGCACGATACTGCCTACGTGCACGCAGTTCTGAACGGTACCGTCAGTGACCGCGTGATGCGCCGCGTCGGCTTCCCATGGTCGCCGGAGCTGGTACGCCGTACAGTCGCCTCGGTGGGCGGCACGCTGGCGGCCTCGCGCGAAGCCATGGAGCGAGGCTTCGGCGGAAATCTGGCCGGCGGCACGCACCACGCGTTTCGGGGCGAAGGTGCCGGATTCTGCGTGTTCAACGATCTGGCTGTGGCCATCCTCGCGCTGCGCCGCGACGGGCTGGCCGCCCGCGCGGCAGTGATCGATCTGGACGTCCATCAGGGCGATGGAACCGCTGCCATTTTCGCGGAAGACCCCGCCGTGCTCACGCTCTCGATGCACGGTGAAAACAACTTCCCCTTCCGTAAGCAGCGCAGCCGCATCGATATCGCCCTGCCCGACTGGGACGGGCGATGCGGAGTATTTGCGCCAGTTGCAACAGGTGCTGCCGGAAGTGGCGGCCTTCCGTCCGGAAGTCATTTTTTATCAATCGGGAGTGGATGGTTTGGCGGGCGACCGTCTGGGACGCCTGGCGCTCACCCTGGACGGGCTGAAGCAGCGCGACCGCCTGGTACTGGAGACATCGCGCACCATTCCCCTGGTGATCACGCTCGGTGGGGGTTACGGCGAACCTATCGAGCGTACCGCCGAGGCGCACGCCAACACATTTCGCCAGGCCCTGACCGTAGCACGGGACGTAACACCCCGGTCTGCAACCTTTCGTAACCTTCGAACGTCCTAGGAAATGTAAGAAGTTTTTGCGACTTGGTCCTGCGGGAAGTTGTCTATTTTCGCGGGATCAAAACAGGCGGGCGCTTTCCTCCGAGTGTCCGCCGTTTTTTTTAGTCCATCCATCCAGCCGGGCTTACACCCGGCGG
>CAWDWK010000057.1:0-24231 GCA_963805775.1 uncultured Solibacteraceae bacterium
AAAGGCCAACCGGCGGTCGAAATCCGCGCTAACGGCGCGCGCGTGGCACAGCAATTGCTTGAGCGCGTCGGATTGTTCGTCATCGAGGCCGACCTTCCCGAAGCGGAAACCTACAATATCGAGATCATAGCCGCGCCCGCCTGGACCGTTCCAGACGATGACCGGACCTTCACCGTCAACTTCAGCATGATTCGCCTGGTAGACGCAGAATCGTGAAACTAATCGGAGTCTTTGAGCGTAATAGGTTGATCGAGGGCAAACTATGCGCGCCAAGCTTATTCTTCCAGCACTTGCCGCGGGACTCGTCGTGCTCGCCGGCTGCGACTACGAAGACTTCGGCGGTTTCGAACGCTACCACGAAGATTTCCATTACAACTACCCGCTGAAAGCCGGCGGCCGCCTCGCCGTGGACAGCTTTAACGGCTCGGTGGAGGTCTCCGTGTGGGATCAGGAGACCGTGGACATCAGCGGCACTAAATACGCCCGCTCCCAGGAGGAAACGGCCGACCTGAAAATCGAGATCGATCACACCTCGGACTCGGTTTCCATCCGCGCCATTCGGCCCAACATGAGCATGCGTCACGGAAACTACGGCGCGAAGTTCGCCATCAAGGTGCCGCACGGCGTGGTGCTGGATCACCTGACCACCTCTAACGGTGGCATACGTACATCCGATGGCGTCGGACCGGCGCGCCTGAAGACCTCCAACGGCCACGTCGAGGTGAGCCGCCTCAAGGGTCCGCTGAACGCCGAGACCAGCAACGGACCCGTCGAATTGCAGGACATCGATGGCGCGGCGGACGTGCACACCTCCAACGGGCACATTCGCGCGGAAGGTATTCGCGGTTCGCTGGACGCGACCACGTCCAACAGCAGCATTCATGCCATGCTGGAAAAGGTGGATGGTTCGGTGCGAGCGCAAAGTTCCAATGGCTCAATCGACCTGACGCTGCCTCCGAGCACGCAGAGCGCGGTGCGCGCCCACACCAGCAATAGCGGGATCACGCTACACCTTCCCGGCGAAGTCAATGCGCGCCTCTCGGCAGGAACCAGCAATTCGTCGATCACTACCGATTTCGAGATGCGCATGCGCGGCGAAATCAGCAAGCATCACATCGAAGGCACTCTTGGCAGCGGCGGCCCGCTAATCGACCTGAGCACCTCCAACGGACCGATCCGGATTCTGAAGTAGCCTACTGCGCGGGAGGCGCGCCCGCACGAATGGCCTCGGCGATCTCCGAGGCCCGTGCACGCGCGGTGTGCATGTAGGATTCGTTCTTGATGATGCGGTCCAGCGTGGGCAGGTATTGCTCCAGGCCCACCACCCGTTTGCGCTCGATGGCCGAGCCAAGCAGGTTCAGCGCCTTCATCACGCCCAGCTTGTCGTACTTGGCGGCGCGATCCAAGGCGATGCGGTGCTGGGCCGATTCGGTCAGGCGCTCGCACCAGTCCCAAAGCAACTTGGCGTTCGCGTCCTCGGAATAGTTGAACTGTACTTCGGTCTTCTCCGCGCCCTTTTCCAGGCGGAAAGTCTTGGTGCCCATGAACGCCACTTTCAGGCCGGATTCCACGGGGTGCTTGAAATAATCCAGCTTCTCCACCAGCGCGTAGACCTCGGCGGTCTCGGCTTCGGTGAGTTTGAACGTCAGCGGCAGGTCGTCATCCGGCGCTTCGCGATACACCGCCTCGCCATTCTTCTCGAGCGTCACCTGCACATAGGCCGGAGTGCTTCCCGGGAAGGACTTGGAATAGAAGAATCGCTGCGCATCCTGCGCAAACAGCGAACCGGCGAACAGCAGAATCAGCGACCACTTCATACTCACCTGTCAGGCCAGCCTGCGGCTGGTAGCTTCGTGTGTGGCGTGGCAAATCGCGATGGCCAGAGCGTCGCACGCGTCTTCACTGGCGATCGCTTCGGGCAAATGCAGTAGCGAGCAAACCATCACCTGCACCTGACTTTTTTCAGCCCGGCCATACCCCACCACACTCATTTTAACTTCCAGCGGAGAATACTCCGCGAACTCCACTCCTGCCTCCGCGATGGCCAGCAGGGCGACCCCTCGAACGTGCGCCAGCTTTAACGCCGTTTTCGCGTTGGCCGCATGGAACACTTCCTCCACCGCTCCACATTCGGGAGCGTGCTCCCGAATCAAACAACGCAGGCCGGTGGCAATCTCCAGCAAACGCTTCTCGAATGGCCATTTGGGGCTGGTGCAAATTACCCCGGCGGCTACCATCCGATGTTCCGCCCCGTCGCTATCGATTACGCCGTAACCGGTGCGTTGCGAGCCGCAATCGATTCCCAGGACGCGCACTGTCCTACGAGAGCGCCTCCAACTCCTTCTCGTCGATATCGAAGTTGGAATAGACGCTCTGCACGTCGTCGTGATCTTCCAACGCGTCCTGCAGGCGCAGCATGCCGGCGGCGTTCTTGCCCTCCAGCTTGATGAGGTTCTTGGGGACCCAGGCGATGGTCGCGTCCTCGTACGGGATGCCGTTGGCTTCCAGCACCTTGATCACGCTTTCGTGACTCGCCGGATCGGAGAGAATCTCCCACTGGTCGCCCAGGTTTCGCAGATCGTCGGCGCCGGCATCCAGAATGATGTTCATCAACTGATCTTCGTTGGCCTTTTCGCCGGGAACGAAGATCTGGCTGCGCCGTTCGAACATCCACGCGACGCTACCCTGCTCGCCCATGTTTCCACCGTTCTTGGAGAACGCGTGGCGGATGTCGCTGACGGTGCGATTGCGGTTGTCCGTGGCGACGTTGACCAGGACGGCGGCGCCGCCCGGCCCGTAACCCTCGAACATGACCTCTTCGATCATGCCGCCTTCCAGTTCGCCCGTGCCCCGCATGACGGCTTTCTTGATGTTGTCGGAAGGCATGGAAACAGCCTTGGCGGCAAGGATGGCGGTACGCAAACGCGGGTTGCCATCCGGATCGCCTCCATTGCGGGCGGCGATGGTGATTTCTTTGATAATGCGCGTAAAGCTCTTGCCGCGCTTGGCGTCCGTGGCCGCCTTTTTGTGCTTAATGGTTGCCCATTTGGAATGGCCTGACATGTGAACCTCTCAAGGTAGGCCCGGCAGCGCGCCGGGATAGCTATGTTGTTATGAATTCAACCTATTGAGGATAGCAGAATCGTGATATCCGCTCAAGGACAGTGAATTCGCTAACGGTGAATTCGCGTTTCAGCGCACCGCCGCGGCGGCTTGCCACCGCATGGAGACTTTCTGAATCCTGGCCACGGCTTCCCTCAGCTTCTCCTGCGAGTTGGCGTAGCTGAAACGGATGTAGCCATCGCCGTATTCGCCGAAGCATCCTCCGTTGAGCCCGGCGACTCCGGCCTCATACAGAAGGTAGTCGGCGAGCTCCCGGGAACCGATCCCCGTGCCGGTGACATTGGCGAAGGCGTAAAACGCACCGCCCGGCAGAGCACAGCGGAATCCGGGAATCTGATTCAACCCGGAGACAATGATGTCGCGGCGGCGGCGGAACTCGGCCACCATCGCTTCGACACAATCGCGCGGTCCGGTGAGCGCGGCGATGCCGGCCCGCTGGGTGAAACTCGCGGTGCACGAATTGGAATTCACCATCAGCTTGTTGACGGCGTCTACCAGCCACTCCGGCATCACGCCGTAGCCCATGCGCCATCCGGTCATCGCATAGGTCTTGGAGAAGCCGTCCAGGATGATGGTTTTTTCGAGCATGCCCGGGAACTCCGTGATCGAGGCGGGCGGCTCGCCGTAATAGATCTCCGAATAGATTTCGTCGCTCAGCACCATCACGTCGCGATCGCGCAGCAGGTCCGCAATCACTTTGAGATCTTCGCGCGGAATCACGCCGCCCGTGGGATTCTGCGGCGAGTTCAGCACCACCATCTTGGTGCGGTCCGTCAGGAGGTGCGCGAACCGGTCCAAATCGAAGGAAAAGCCGCGGCTCTCTTCGAGAGGCATGGGCACGGGAGTCGCGCCGCAGAAGCGGATCATCGATTCGTAGATGGGAAATCCCGGGTTGGGATAGATGACTTCGTCGCCCGGCTCGAGCAGCGCCAGCATGGGGAAGAAGATGATCGGCTTGCCGCCGGGGACTACCGATACGTGTTGCGGGCCCACCTGAATGCCGCGCGTGTTCGAAATGTGCGCTGCGATAGCTTCCCGCAATTCGGGCTGGCCCTGCGTGGGTCCGTAGTGAGTCCAACCTTCATCAAGCGCAGTTTTCGCCGCTTGGATGACATGCGGAGGAGTCGGAAAATCGGGCTCGCCGATTTCCAGGTGAATCACGCTGCGACCTTGCGCTTCCAGCGCACGGGCGCGCACCAGGACGTCGAAAGCCGATTCGACGCCGATGCGGGACATTCTTTCTGCCAACTGCATAGTCGCTACACTTTCCTGAACTCCCCCTCAGCTTAACTGAAAGCACCTCAGGGTGGGTGTGCTGAGGACATATTCCGCGAAGCCTGCTCGGGGTAAAATGGCCTTAACGCGGACCATCCGCTTTCCTATCCACGCTTTCCGGATTTTGGCGTCATGTTTGGTAGGAAGCTAGTGGAAATCGCCGTTTGTACACAGATGAGCGAAGTCGTAGAGCCCGGCCTGGAAGCGATAGACCGGCAAAACCGCTTTGTTTCTGAACACTTACGGCGGATCTTCGTGCAAATTTACCGGATTGTGGATAACGTCGCGGACGCCCAGGATTTGACCCAGGAAACCTTCATCAAAGCGCTGCAACACCAGGAACAGTTAAAAGACGAACAAAAGGCTGCGCACTGGTTGTCGAGAATTGCTACAAACACTGCGATTGACTTCCTGCGGCGGAATTCCCGCGCCACGTTTTGTGAAATCGACGAAGCACCGGAGAGCCATACCGAAAGCCCGGAACAGGAGTTGCTGCGCGGTGAGCATCGCGCATACCTGGAAGACGGATTGCGCCTGTTGAGTCCGCGCGAACGGCAGGCATTGCTGTTGCGCGACGTGGAGGGCTTGCCCGCGGAAGAAGTGGCGAGCATACTGGATTGCTCCAAAGCCACGGTGCGTTCGCATATAGCTAACGCGCGCACGAAAATGCGCCGTTACATGGACGGAAGGAAGCGGTAGCCAAATGAAGCACCCGAGTCAGGAAATTTTGGCATTGCACGCCGGCGGCGATCTGGGCTGGGTGGCGCGGTGGAAGACCGCGCGGCACCTGGCGGATTGCGAACGCTGCACCGCGGAAGTTGCCGCCTTCGGCGAACTCCGCGAGGCCCTGCCGGAATTGAGTCAGATCCCCGAAGTACCGTGGAACCGCATCGCGGGGGAGATGCGCGCGAATATACGCCTGGGGTTGGCCGCCGGGGAGTGCGTGCGCTCAAGCGACCGGCCCTTCCGCGATACCCCATTGTTCACCGCTGCGCGCGCCACACTAGCCTTGGCCAGCGTGCTGGCGCTGATGGTGACGGGCCTGATGTTGGAAGGTCCCGCGCCCAGAGTGGCGCAATCGAACGAGCCGGTGGTGCAGGCCACGGTGAATGGAATTCAACGGCGTTCCGGAGATCAGGGATTCGGCCTGATGCACTCCGGCGCCAGCAGCGTGACCTATACGGTAGGCGCGCAAGGAACCTTGGGAGCACGTTACACGGATCCGGAAACGGGCAATGTAACGATGACGAAAGTATATGTGGAATAACGTGAAAACACTGACGGCGGCAATCGTGCTCCTGGGCGCGTCCAGTTTGACGGCGCAGGATGCGGCGATTCCCCAGGGTGCCGTCAATATCAATTTGCCGGACAATTCGCCGTTGGAGCTGAGGTCGTTCACCATGGCCGATTCGCGCGCCACGGCGCGCGGCGCGGCACTGGCGCTCGATCTGCACATGGCGGCGTCGCTGCGCAACAAGGGTTCGAACCGCATACACGGGGTGACCTTGCGCGTGGTGGCGCAGGAAGTAACGCTCGGCGGCAAAGGCTCCGTCACCTATCCCAGTCTCAACGTGGGGCCGGGCGAAACCTTCCAGGTGCGCATCGACATGCAGCTCATGCGCCCGTCGCAGGTCACCGGAGCGCCGCTGGTGCAGGTGGATCTGGATGGCGTGCTGTTCCAGGATTTGACTTTCTTCGGCCCCGACCGGCTCAACTCGCGTCGCACTATGACGGCATGCGAGATGGAAGCGCAGCGCGACCGCGAACATTTCAAGCGCGTGCTGGCGCAGTCCGGGAAAGCCGGATTGCAGCGCGAAATGCTGGAGAGCATGGCTCGCCAGAGCGAAATCTCGCAGCTCACGGTCAGCGTGAAGCGCACCGGCCGCGCCGTGACCAGCGCCGCCACGGGTCCCGAACATGACGCCGAGTTCGCCTTTTTGCAATTCCCGGATTCGCCCGTGGAGCCGATGAACGGTTCGGCGCGGATCTCCGGCAACGAAGCGCGCACGCCGCGGATTGAAGTGCGCAATAAGAGCAGCCGGCCCGTGAAGTATGTGGAGATGGGCTGGATTGTGAGCGACCCGGCGGGCAAGCAATACATGGCCGGATCGCTGCCATCGGCCGATTCCGATGTGCTCCTGCCACCCGGGCACAGCGCCCGCCTGTTGCAGGAGACTACGCTCAACTTCTCCGCCAAGGGCCAGCCGGTGAACGTGCAGAAGATGGTGGGCTTCGTCAACGAGGTGGAATTCGCCGACGGCAAGATCTGGGTGCCCAACCGGCAGAACCTGGACAACGCGCTTCTGCTGAAAGTGCTGCCGCCCTCCGCCGAAGAGCAGCGCCTGACGGACATCTACCGCAGCGGCGGTCCCGACGCGCTGGTGGCGGAGTTGGGGAAATTCTAAGAAAGCATAATTGGCCACGGATGAACACGGATAAACACGGATAAAGCAGGAACGCGGAAGGTGTTTGCTTATCTGTGTTCATCTGCGTTCCATCCGTGGCCGATAAATTCTATTATGTTTTCCAATGCTCGCTTGAACCGGCTGTTTGCGGCGGACCACCGGTGTTTCGACCTGGCGATCGATCATGGGGTCTTTCATAATGCCGAGTTTCTGGCGGGAATCGAGAATTTGCCGGAGGCGGTCGCGACTGCGATGCAGGCGGGTCCCGATGCGATTCAGCTTGGCTTGGGACAGGCTCGGTGGCTGACTTGCGTGGCCGGAAAAGAGAAGCCGGCGCTGGTGCTGCGCGGCGATGTGGCCAACGTGTACGGGTCTTATTTGCCGGAGCAGTTGTTTTGCCTGCCTATGGGGAATCTGGTGGAGCAGGCGCTGCGCGCGGATGCGGCGGCCGTCGTGCTGAACCTGTTTCACGCGCCGGACAAAACCGAACTATACCGGCAGTGCCTGGCAAATATCGCCGCGGTGAAGCCGGAGTGCGAGCGCTACGCCATGCCGCTGATGATCGAACCGCTGGAGCTGGAACCGGGTTCGCAAGGGAACTACGAAAGCTCCGGGCACTGCGGCCGCATCGCGGTGCTGGTGCGGCAGGCGGCGGAACTCGGCGCCGATCTGATTAAGTGCGATCCGCCGTCGGAGGCGGGGGAGTTTCATCGCCTGGTGGAAGCTGCCGGCGGGCGTCCCGTGCTGGCTCGCGGCGGCGGCCGCATGCAGGAAGAGTTGGTTTTCGAGCGCACGCTGGAGATTCTGCGCCAGGGCGCCAGCGGAATCGTATACGGACGGAACATCATTCAGCACCCGAAGCCGCGCCAGATGACGCAGGCGCTGATGGCGGTGGTGCATCGCGGGGCTGGGGTGGACGAGGCCATGGCCATCTTACGCGGCTAGCGCCGTGTACACTGAGGATAGAGAGTGCACGCGCACGGACACAGTCACGGACACGCACACGCGACCGGAAGTATTCTCCGGTGGTCGCTGGTGGCGACGACTGCGTTCGTCCTGGTGGAACTGTTTGCCGGGCTACGGGCGCATTCCCTGGCGCTGCTCTCCGATGCAGGCCACAATTTCACGGACGCCTTAGCGCTGGGCCTCGCGTGGGCCGGGTTCTACCTGCAATCGAAGCCCGCGGACGAGATCAAGACCTACGGTTACCATCGGGCCAGCGTGCTCTCGGCGTTCGTCAATGCGCTGACTCTGGTGGCGCTCTCGGTCTGGATTCTGTACGAGGCGGTGATGCGGCTGCGCGCGCCGGAGCCGGTGAACGACACCATCATGATGGCGGTGGCGGGACTCGGCCTCGTGTTGAACGGCTCCATCATGCTGGCGTTGAAAGCGGCCAGCCGCAACGACATCAACATACGCAGCGCGTTCGTGCACATGCTGGGCGACGCGCTGGGTTCGATTGCGATCGTCATCGGCGCGGTCGCGATCCGCTACACCGGGTGGGTGCAGGTGGACCCGCTGCTCTCGATTCTGATTGCATTGTTGATTGTCTGGACGGCGTGGGACATCATCCGCGAATCGCTGAATATCCTGCTGGAGGGCCTGCCGCGCAATATTCACCTGGCGGACGTCGCGCAGGCGATGGGTGGGGTGACGGGCGTTCTGGGGGTGCACGATCTGCACATCTGGAGCCTGGGATCGAGCACGCACGCGCTGAGCTGCCACGTGCTGATCGAGGACGTTCCGCCTTCGGCCAGCGACACGATTTTGCGCAGCCTGAACTCGGTGCTGGACCGGCGTTTCGGGATCGCGCACACCACCGTGCAGTTCGAACACGTGAGCTGCGCGATTTCGGAGAACGGCTGCGCGATTCCGGTGAACGTGCCTCACGAGCATCACGACCACGAGCACGAACATCCCCATTCCCATCCGCACAATCATTAAGCCAGTGGCGAAACACCTGCTCCTTTTTGCGGCGACGACGGGGTACCAGATCCGCGTGTTTGCCGATGCGGCGCGGCGGCTGGGGGTGGACGTCACTCTGGCGACGGATCGCTGCCACATCATGGAAGACCCGTGGGGCGACCGCGCCATCGCGGTGAAGTTCGATCAGGTCGAGGAGTCGCTGAAGGCGCTGCGCGGCTTGCACGTGAATGGCGTGGCGGCGGTGGGAGATCGTCCCGCGGTGCTGGCGGCGGCCGCGGCGGAGATGTTCGGCGTGCCCTTCCACCCCGCGGCGGCGGCGCTCGCCTGCCGCGATAAACACGTCTCGCGCCAGTTATTTCAGGCGGCGGGGATGCGCGTGCCCGCGTTCTTCCGGGCCAGCCTGGCGGACGACCCGGCGGAACTGGCGGCGCGCGCGCCGTACCCTTGCGTGCTGAAGCCGCTGGGACTTTCGGCCAGCCGCGGGGTGATCCGCGCCGATAGTCCGGACGAGTTCGTGGCGGCGTTCCGGCGGATTGCGAAGCTCGGAGAGCACGAGCTGCAAGTGGAGAGCTACATTCCGGGGCGCGAGTTCGCGGTGGAGGGACTGATCACGGGCGGGAAACTCCAGCCCATCGCGATCTTCGATAAGCCGGACCCGATGGAAGGGCCGTTTTTCGAGGAGACGATTTACGTCACGCCCTCGCGCGAGACGGCGGCGGTGCAGGCGGCGCTGATCGAGACCACCGCGCAGGCGGCGGCGGCGGTCGGGCTGCGGCACGGGCCGGTGCACGCGGAACTGCGCTACAACGACGAAGGCGCGTGGATTCTGGAAGTGCACGCGCGGCCCATCGGCGGGCTGTGCGCGCGCGCCATCCGTATGGCGGACGGGATTCCGCTGGAGGAGATGATTCTGGTTCACGCGCTCGGCGGCAATGTGTGGATGGCGCAGGTGGACGGGCCGGCGTCGGGCGTGATGATGATTCCGATCCCCGGCAAGGGCGGAATCTATCACGGGGTGGAGGGAATGGAGCGCGCGCTGGCGGTGGCCGACATCGAGGACGTGATGATCACGGCGACGGACGGGCAGCTGCTGGTTCCCCTGCCGGAGGGGTCGAGTTACCTGGGGTTCATCTTCGCGCGCGGGGAGACTGCCGAGGCCGTGGAATTTGCGCTGCGGCGGTCGCACGCGGAACTGCGATTCCAGATTGCGACCGCGCTCGAGACGTTCAGCCCTTCGATTTAGGCGCGACGAAATCGGGCGGCAGTTGCGCGCCCTCGCCGAAGAAATACTTGTCCATCTGTTCGATGAGGAATTCCTGGGCTTGCGCGGTACCGAGGTTGAGACGGTACTCGTTCATGAGCATCTTCATGTGCTCCACCCACATTTTCCACGCTTCCTTGGAAACGTTTTCGTAGATCTTCTGCCCCAGCGGATGGCCTTCGAACGGAATTTCGTCCAGTCCTTCCATCTCTTTCTGGAACTTCACGCAGAAGACTTTCCGCGCGCCTGGCCGGATGGCGTTACTGATCTGGTTGAAATTGCTTCCACCGCTTCCACATCCCATTCATTCAGGATACTACTGTGGCGGTATTATTGTGGCGAGGAGGGGCAGCAGGATGAGACGACGGTCGCTCAATCGACGTGTTCGCGACGCGATGGAAAGGGTCAAGCGGTTCTTCAAGCGCGAGCCGGAGTCGCCCGACGATCCCTATGCGCTGGTGGGCGCGCCGAAGAAGCCTCGCCCACCGCATCGGAGCGCCGCTGCTGCCGAGCCTCTGGAGTAGCAACGCCGCGGCGTTGACAGACCACGCTTCGCGATGGTCTGTCCCACCGGGCTCAGTGAGGATAATTCGGGAGCGGACTCCAGAAGGCCTGTCGTTGCCATCCTGGATCTACGCGATTCTCAAGTCCCTTCATGAGTTTCCTGACGAGACTGTTCCTGTTATTGTCACCCGCGGCTTTGAACAGGGTCTGATAGGACTTCTTTTGAATTCTTTTTGTCCGGCATGTTTCTTCCAAGGACTTGACGGCGGAGGCCGAAGCGTTATTCCATGCGGACTCCCGAAAGACAACCGCTTCAATGTTTCGGCCGCGATCATGGATCACGTTGGCTTTGATCTGACCCGGGAGGTGGGGCACCGGGTCACCGAAGGCCCACGCAGTTGTAGCATACGCGACCGCCCTCAGTCCTACGAGTTTCTCGCCGAACTGCCACGCGTTAACAAAGTCAATCGCGGCTCCGACGGGAAACAGAAAGACGTTGATCAGTGGCAGAGCCGTCCCAACAGTTGCTAACGCCCCCCCTTCCGCCAGCAGCCCACACATTTCGGCGATGGTTGCTAATTTGTCCCCACCGTCGAGAATGAATATAGATTTACTCACAATCTCCAGTTTGTCTCCCCGAAGGTCGAATTCTTTCTTTAGACTCTCGAGGATAATTTCGTTTTTGCGTGCCTCTGACATCGGCGGCTGAGCACCGGGAATCACGTTGGCGTTGTTGTTGAATGGCATGTTCATCTCCCCTATTTGTTTGATCTCTGGTACTTTCGTGCACTTTCGGGCTGGCCCAGCAGAGTTAGCGTGATGGCTACTTTCCTACGGATGGTAGCGTCGGCCGGCTTGAATTCGAGCGCTTTCTGGTAGGACTGCAGGGCTTCCTGATAGTGGTCCTGCTGAAATGCGAGGTCGCCCCTCACCATCAAGGAGCTGAAGCTATCGGGCTCCACCGGCGCGGCGACGGGCTTGGCGGTGATAAGCGGTATGGCTGCCACAACTGCAGGCCGGCGCATTTGAGGCTTCGGCTTCGGCGGGCGGCGAATCACGGGCTCCGAATCCTGCATCGGGATCGCTTGTGATTCCGGCGGCAATTCGGAACGAACTTGCGGCTGCGCGGCCGGTTCCGGCGGCGGAGGCTTTCGCGAGGGCGCCACGACCAGAGCCGGCGAGAGGAGAGCCACGGTGCTGAGAATTCCGGCTGCCAGTGGGGCGGGGCTTCGCTTCAGAATCGCGAACAGCTGCGCCGCTCGTGCCGCAATCGCAGGCCGCGGGGGCGCGTCCCGCAGCGTCGAGTCGGCGGGCAGCGGTAATTCTTCGGTCAGGCACGTTTCCAGTGCGCACCGTAGTTCCGCGCACGAGGCGAAGCGCTCGTCCGGGTCCTTAGCGAGGGATTTCATTATTGCAGCCTCGAGGGAGGGCCGGATGCCGGAGACTACGGCGCCAGGCAGCGGCGGGTCTTCATGGAGAATCTGATACATCACCGCTGTCGTGCTGCTGCCCATGAACGCCTTTCGGCCGGTGACCAGTTCGTAGAGGATACAGCCGGCCGCGAAGAGATCGGAGCGCCCGTCTACAGGAGTTCCGAGGAGCTGCTCGGGCGGCATATAGCTTGGCGTGCCCATCACCACACCATTAGTTGAAATCCCGGGACCCGCAAGTCTGGCGACACCGAAATCCGCCAGCTTGAGGGTGCCTTCCGAAGTGATCAACACGTTCGAGGGTTTCACATCGCGATGGATGATGCCTCGTGCGTGCGCGTATTCCAGCGCTGCCAGAAGCTGGCGGAAGACATCCAGTATTTCGCAAGACGGAAACCGGGGCCGGCGGTCCATACGTTCGCGCAATGTTTCGCCTTCCACCAGTTGCATCACGAGGTAGAAGATGCCTTCCGTGCCGCCCGCATCAAACAAGGTGACGATGTTGACATGCTCCAACGACCCGACGGCTTTGGCCTCGCGCCTGAGGCGCTCCAGCGATTGCGGGCCGAATCCATCGGAGCAGCGGATGGTCTTTATGGCGACCGGGCGTTCGACGACGGGGTCGAACGCCCGGTAGACGACACCCATTCCGCCTCTGCCGAGCTCGCCATCGATGCGGAATCTTCCGAGTTCCGCCGGGAAGCGTTCCATGGCATTCACGCTGACGTGCCGCCGGCCAGACCCTACTGGTTCTTTTCGAGGACTGCGTTGAGGTTAATGATGCTGCCGGAATTGATTGCAATGTTTCGCTGCCACGTCCGGAACCCGGCCTGTTGAACGGACACCAGATGCTCTCCGGGAGACAACTGAACCGTGGAGGGAGTGCTTCCCACAAACTTGCCGTCGACGATGATCTCGCCTCCATCCGGGTTGGACTTGAAGATGACAGTGGATGGGTCGCCCGACGACACATGGATTTCGGGAGGCGCGGCGGAAGCGGTGCTCGCAGTGAATGCTGTAGGAGCGGGTGCGGAACGGGCCGCCTCGCCCGTCGAGGAAGAGAGGTCTACATTACCGTTGACATACGCGGTAATTTCCGTCCCTTTGGGTATCGTGACGTCCTTACCGTGCATCAGAAGAAAGAACGGCGCCGCCGGCCAGAGCACCGGCACCAGGCTCGTCGCTACCATGGCCCCGGCCATTGCGCCTGTGTGCCCGCCGCCCGACAGGTTCTTTACTGCACGAAGTGCAGCCTTATCGCCATTTGCCAAGCGCACCGAATCGATGTTGATGTCGAGTTTGCCGCCGCGAGCCATTCTACGTTTGGGCTGAGCCGCGGTGACGGTACCCAGAGCAAGGCTGCCTTTCGGGATCACTACGGTACCGTTGATCTTCACCTCCTCCAGGACATCGAAATCGACGCGCTCATCGACCTGCGCGTCGGCCGACGAGACGGTTCTCTGTAACCGCAACCGGACCGGCGTCCCGTCCTCGAGCCGGTTCTCCGGCGATGTGGAATTCTGCGAGTAGGCCGCGGTGGCGCCGATACACGCGATGGTGAACAGTAGTTTTCGATAAGTCATTTGACCTCTCCTTGCCTCCGATGCCTTGGGTGCGGGAGGCGTTCGTATCGTATAGGTAGGCGCAAACGCCGGGGAAAAGCGGGAATGCTATTTACACGTCGCCAGGGACTGGCGTGGGGGGTCAAAACAGATAGGAAATCCCCAGGAGCGGTGAAATGCGCGTCCTCAGGCCTGCCTGGTTGAGGCGGAACATCACGTTTCCGGTAACGACGAGCGAAGATACGACTTTGGCCTTGAAGCCGGCAGAGGCGTTGAATTCCTGCCGCGTGATGTCGTCGAAGTAGATCTGGGAATACTGAGTTCCGTCGCTGGTTTGGAACGGCCGCAGCAACGTTCTCTGCCCGCTGATGATCACCTGGTCGAGGAGATCGAAGGATGCCGTCAACCTGGGTGAAAGGGCGGCGTCGAATCCCGCCGTGTAGAAGAGCTGGTTTGGCAGGCGTCGCTTCTGGGTAGGATATTGGCTGGCAAGGTAGCTGGAGCCGTTGAACTGGAAGCCGGCGTTGAGATGCGGTGAGATCACTTGATTCGTCATTGACGCAATCAAAAAAGGCTTTACCCCGAATGCGCCGGCGCCATGGTAATCGAACTCATCGCCAGTTGGAAGCCGGACGTCTACTGCCAGGGCAACTTTGAGCTTCCGGCTCTGCGGAACCGCGGGTGCAGCCCCCTTTTTCGAATGGGTGGGACCGCTTAGCAGGTTGGCTTTAAAGCGCACGATTCCGTCACCCGGACCAGTGGAGGAAAGCTGAATGGATTGAGTCGGCAGGGTCACCAGGGCTTGTCCGGAGGATTGTTCGCGGAGCACCGCGCCGCCCCGCACGGTGGTAGTGCTGGTTACAACTGTGAACGCATAAGTAGCATCCAGCCAGTGTGTGAGCCCATAAGTGAAGTAGGCAGTGGTCTGATTTATGCTTACGTTGATATAGGCGTCGGCGACAATCAGCCCCGGAAAGGTCACGGACGGAGGCGCTCCAGGTAGGATGCTCGACAATGGAATGTCTAATGGGTAGGCTACTTCAAAGCCGCGCAGGTCGAGCTTGTCCAGCCGGTCGAAGGAGAAGCTCTGATTAGTTATGGCGAAGAGAAACTTGTTCTTTCCGATGGTTTCCGGGCGCTCGGCAAATATCGGCCCCAGGCTCTGGGGACTGGCCTGCAGGGTGCCGGTGCTGGAATCCCAGGTGTACCGCGTCGCCGATGCCGGCGAGACGTTCGGGAGATTGGAAAGCTCGGTGGCGACGGATGAATTGAGAGAGACCCAGCGGGGCTGGATTGCCTGTAGAAGGACGGGCTGCAGACCGGACGGGGAGAGGGACACAGCCTGGTCCAGCAGACTCGGCAAAATGAACGCCTGCTTGCCGGGCTGAATTCCCGCCGGCGCAGAAGTCTGCGCCAGCATCAGGTCCGCCCCGAGCCCCAGGATCAAGGCGGCTCCTGAAATGCGAATTCCCTTTCGCATGCATTTTCCCCATTAGAGTGAAGTGATGACCCAGCCCTTCGGTGTTCTTTTCAGGTGAACGGTAACTCGCTTTTTTTCCGGCTGGACGTCGCCGCTGCCGGAGACGGCCAGCATGTCGAGATCACACTCTACGACCGCGTGCGACGGCATGTCGCGCGCTCCCGCCGGATCGGTCACGACCGGCTCCGCGAACTGCGGCGGGGCTGTGGGAACAAGCGAAAACTCGATGGTGCGCGACCCACGAAACAATTCCTCGAATTTTGACCGCTGTGGTTTGTCCAGTTCACGCAAGGATAGAATCTCTGCCAGTTTCCTTCCGTGCATGGCTGCCGCATAGCGTTTCAAGGTTTCGCGAATTTCGATTGCAGCCGCGGCCCGAGCTTTGAGCTGATTCGCCATGCCGGCGGCGGATGGGGCGAAGGGATGCTCCGAATATTTCTCCGCGAAATTCTGCAAAGCTTCCGGACTGGAACTGTTCCTGATGCTCTCGTATTCGACACGGGCCGCGGCACTACGCGCTTCCGCCACATACTTGCCGTTCGGGTACATCGTCCAGAATGCCTGAAGCGCAGCGGTATCCCCCGAGTCCCGTACGCGAAGCCAGTCGCGGTCTTCGGCTGATTCCGTCGCTGTCAGAGCATCGGGCAGCTTTTCCTGAACGACATCGGCGTTGGAGACGACTGGATCTGGGACCGGTGGCTGAGGTGCTGATGTGACGGGATCCGCAGGCTTAGGTTCCGGCGAATCCTGTACCGTTTGCAGGCTGGCTGCGGGCTTGTCCGCAATTTTCGTCGAAGCCGGCGCGGAAATACGCGGCGGCGGCGATGCCTGGACAGAGATGCTTGCAGGCACCGGGCGGGATACCGGCGGTTGAGTTTCCGGTGAAACTCTTAATTGGGCCACGGGTGCAGGGCGCTGAGCAGCAACTGATCCAGTCGAACGGGTCATGCCCGCATAGCGAAGCTGATATACGCCAGCGACGGCTACGGCTGCCGCCAGTGCGCCAATCACCGCGACTGGCGTTCGGAAGGATCTCGCCGGTGCGGGTTTGCCGGCCACTTTTATATGAGGGTCCGCGAGATAAATCCGCAGGACGTTCACTACCTCGCCGAAGCTCCTCGGCCGCGCCGCCGGATTCTTCGAAGTCGCCAGGCGGATCAGCTCGACTACGCCCTCAGGCACGCGGCACTCGCGCAGCGGTTCGAGCGCCACCGGTGTGTGGACGATTTCCCCCTCCACCTCACCTCGCGTCTCGCCTTTGAACGGCAGCTCACCCGTGAATAACTCGTAGAGCAAGATCCCGAAGGAATAGATGTCGACGCGTTTATACTGCTCTACGTCGGTAGCGGAGCCGCCCAGGTAACGCAGAATCTGCTCGGGCGGCATATACGCAGGCGTCCCCATTGCCTGACCGATCTCGGTCATCCGGGAGTCTTCCCTCCACGCGATGCCGAAGTCGATCAGTTTGACGTTGCCCTTCTCATCGACCAGCACATTCGAGGGTTTTACGTCGCGATGCGCGATGCTGGCGAGGTGAATTTGTTCCAAACCTTCGGCGATCTGCAGTGCGATTTCCAACCGCGATTTGATGTCATGGAATTTCCGGTCCGCGATCATTTGGGCGAGGTTCGTACCCTCACCGTACTCCATCGCGATATAGGGCTGGCCGTTGAAATCGCCGTAGGCGTAGACGTGAATCACGCGCGCGCTGGCGATGCGGCTCAAAGTTTTCGCTTCGGAGAGGAAGCGCAGTCCTGCCTGCGTGGCCAGGGGAGTGCGGAGCGTTTTGACCGCCACGTCGCGGTCGAGGGAGATCTGGCGGGCCCGGTACACTGCCCCCATGGCGCCTTCTCCGATCAGCGATCCGATGCGGTATTCGCCGATCAGCGTACCTTCCGGGATGACTCCGCAGAATACCGACGCAGCGGGTTTTTCCATGAACTGGCCCCGGCGGATTTTTTCCTCGGCCTCGATCTCTTGCATTGCGAGCGGCAGTATTTCGGGATTCTCGTGGCAGCGCTCGCGCAGGAAGGCAAGGCGAGCTTCGGCGTTGTCCTCGAAGCGGTCGAACGCTTCAAAGACCATCGTGCGTACCAGTTTTCTCTCCCCGGAAGACATGCAGCCGCCTTACGTGCCGTTCAAGGCGTGGTACAACTCCCTCCGCACGCCCACCCAGCGTTTGCGAAGAGTTTCATAGTTGAGGTTCATGGCGCCGGCAGTCTCCTCAAGCGTCAGCCCATAGAAAAACCTGAGCTCGACAAGTTCCTGATCCGCCGGATCCAGTTCGGATATAGCGTTGTTTAGATCGAGAAGCGAAGCCGGATCGAGCGCTATCGCCCGCTCCGCGGTCTCGTAATCCAGCGCCGTCATCACCACGCCGTCGCCGCGTTTCCTGGCATTGGCGCGGCGCGCCAGATCGATGACAATCTCGCGCATCATTCGGGAAGCCATTGCAAGGAAATGTCCGCGGTCTTCGAACGACAGTCTGGAGCTAATCAGCCGCAGATAGGTTTCGTGGAAGAGAGCGGTGGTCTGTAAGATGTGGTTGGACCGCTCCCGCGCCATCAGCCCGCTGGCACGCTCCCGAAGCTCCCTCGCAAGCAACTTGACGAGCTCGTCGATGAGGTTCTTGCGCTGGTCCGCAGTGGCGCCTGCGAGTTCGCGGATGACTTTAGTAACGTGATCTTCCGCGCTAGCTGAACCCTCCACGCGCACCCCTTCGAGACGATAGTGTACTACTTCTCGCCCTCGTTTCGTCCATAGAAAAAGTAATTATTTATACACTCACTAGTACCAGTTTTGCGCGCGATCCGCGCTTTCACTAGAAACCGACAAGCATGGGTGAAACTGCGGCGTCGCAATTCAGGGCCGATTGGCACGGATGTCTCGAGATACTGGAGCGAAGGCTGCTCGAGGCCGACCCGGATTCTTTTCAGAGAATCATACGGACAGAGTTGAATACATGGTTTCAGCCGGAACACCATCGGGGTGCGTGGCTGCGCGCACTGAGTAACGTCAGACCAGAGGCCGCCGCCACGATTCGTCAGGGGCTCACGGAAATCCGACTACCGGATCCCGAGTCTGCGCCGGCTTCCAATTGGGTGAGACTCCTGGCGTACGCGACGGCCGCTGCCGCGGCAGGTACCCGCATTCGCGAGCTGTTTCTTCCGGCGGCGAATCAGACGACGGCTATCTTGCTTGTACCTCTGTTTCCATTGGCGGTCGCCATCATTGTATGGCGAAAGGAACAACACAGGCGGCGGCTACAGATGGCCGCCGCACTGCGCAACGCGCTGGAGCACGAAGGTGCCCGACTCGCAGCAATTCTCGCGGACGACTAGAAGTTCAGGCGCGCGCCCATGGTGATGATGCGAGGGCCGTACTGCGGTCCGGTGGCGCGCCCGAAGTTGGCGTTGCCGACCGTTCCGTTGACGGCGAAATTAGTCCGGTTGAACGGATTGAAGGCATCGGCGCGAAGCTGCAGCCGCATCTTGTAGCCATCGCCGGTCGGCCAGATAGCCAACTGCTTCACGATCGCGATGTTGTCCACCAGAACCGGCGGTTGCCGGAAGTGGCCGTTGTATTGAGACGAAGTCCCGAACGAGTACTGCCCGGGCACTGAAAATGCCGCGGCGTTGAAGTAGATGCTGGCCGGATTGTTGGGATCGAGCGAGGTGCGGCTCTGGCCGGTGAGTACGGCGCCGGGGTTGGCGTTGCACATGCGCGCGTCGGTGAACAGTACGCCGTTGCCGAGAGTATTCGGGCAGGTCAGGGCGATGAGTGCGCCGCTGCGCCACTGGTGGGTGTCGGCGATGGTCCAGTTGCCGAGGACAGCGTTGAGCACGCGGCCGGACGAACTGAAGAAATGCTTGCCCTTTCCGAAGGGGAGATCGTACGTGTTGATGAAGTTGAACACGTTCGGCAGGTCAAACGGGTTGTACGATTTCGGCTGGGTCAGGTTGTACATGTCCTGCGGATAAACCTGGGTCTGCGAGAAGATCTGGCGGTAGGTGAGCAGCGCCAGCGACTTCGACCGCACGTAGGAACTGGTGAACTGCCAGTTGCCGAAACGGCGCTGCACCTTGAAGGTTGCCGCGTCGTACCAGGTTTGTCCCTGGCCGCTGTTGCGCGAGAAGACGTTGAGGAATTGCGGGTAGGGCCGCAGGGCCTGAGCCAGCGTGCCGGTGTCGGGGAAATTCGCGTAGGGCTTTTTGAATCCGGCGGCGACTACGGCGGGCGCAGTGATCGCCTGCTGCAGCAGCGATCCGAGGTACAGGTAAGAAGGATTCACCTGGTTCAGATCGATGGTGGAATTCAGCGAGTGTCCGCGATTGCCGGCGTAATCCACTTCGACCAGGAACTTGGCGATCTCGCGTTGGATGTTGAAGCTCCAGTTGTAGATGCGGGGCGCCTTGCCGAAGGTGGGTCCCATGTAATCCACGGCGAGGCCGTTGCCGATGCTGGGGCTGAGGAACGGCGGCGGCTGATAGCCCGCCGGTTTGGGGATGCCGGTATCCCACTGGAAGGGCGCGGTGAGGCCGTCGGAGACCTGGGCGAACGATCCGTTGGCGCCCGTGGTGCAGCCGCAGCCGCCGTTACTGGTGGCTTCGTAGAAGATGCCGAAGCCGCCGCGAATAACGGTCTTGGGCGCGACCTGATACGCGAAGCCGACACGCGGTCCGAGATTCGAGTAATCCGTGGGCCAGAAACGGGTGACGCCGAGACGATTGGGTCCGCTGCCCGGGAACACATAAGCGCCGGGGTAATTGTTGGCGGCGGGATTCGGCGCAGTCAGAGAGACCGAACCCATGGTGGGCGCGTACCAGTTGATGGGAATCTCATAGCGCAGGCCGAGGTTGAGCGTCAGCTTGGGGTTTACTTTCCAGTTGTCCTGAAAGTAGAAGCCGTAATATTCGTAGTGAATATTGGCATCCTGCACGGGCGTGGCGGCGGCGTTCGCCGAATCCGGCAGGCCCAGCAGGAAACTGGCGAAAGAGTTTCCGGAGGTGCCGGTGGCGGCGGGGTTGGCGGTTTCGTTGCGCGCAAAAACGTAGGTGCCATTGGTGCCGGCCAAATCGTGGGCCACGGTCTGCAGGCGCCGCATGTCCCAACCCATCTTGAATTCGTGCTTGCCCTTGATCCAGGTCAGGCCCTGGTCCACCTGATGGGTGAAGTTGTTCTGTCCACCGTTGTTGACCTTGCCCTGCTGCATGCCCCACGCGGTGTAGGCGTCGGCGGCGGCGAACTGAATCACGGGAGTGGCGTCGGAATCGCCGGTGATTCCGGGGAAGCCCACTTTGGAGGCGAAGCCGCTCTGCGCGGGCACAAACCAGACCTGCACGGTTCGCGAGTATCCGTAGGTGCTGTGCAGTAAGACGGTGGGCGAGAAGGTGTAGTCGTGATTGACGCGGAAGATCCGCGGCTTCTGATATTGATTGCCCAGCGCGGTGCCGAGGGGACCGTCGAAATCGGAAACCGCGTGAAGTGAGCTGGCTATCCAGCGACTGGAAGTAAGCGATGCGGTTCTTTTCGCTGAAAATGTGATCGATCTTGAGCGACCAGACGTGGTCCGTCACCTGGGAAGTATTGACGTAGGCGTGGTTGTTGGACAGCGCGCCGCCGGTGGGCGCCGGGATGAACGGAATGATGTTCGCGGCGATCTTGCTGAAGCGGTTGGTGGGGATGGTGTTGTTCGCGAAGGGAGTCCGGGTGGCGGTGGAGCCGGAGCCGACGGTGCTGTTGGGATCGTAGATGACTTGCGAAATCCCGCTGAAGTTGCCCTGGGTCTCGGCGGCGGTCGGGACGGTGTTCACGATGGTAGCGGGCGCGACGGGCCGCAGATCGTTGTCGCTGGTGAAGTAGAAGAAGGTGTGGTTGCGGCCGTTGTAGACCTTCGGAATCCAGACCGGTCCGCCGACGCCGCCGCTGGTGGCGTTCAGGCGATCCTTCGGGCGGAAGCCAGGCTTGTTGGCGGGGTTCTGATTGATGCTCCAACCGGCGGCTTCCCAGATATCGCGGCGCATGTTGTAGGCCCAGGTGCCGTGGTAATTGTTGGTGCCGCTCCTCGTGGTGAAGATTTCGATTCCGCCGCCGACGCGCCCGTATTCGGCGGTGTAAGTGCCAACCAGCAACTTGACTTCGCCGAAGGCTTCGGCCGAGGGCGGATTGAAGACCGTGCCGCCCGACTCGGGAATCACGTTGCTGGTGCCATCGATGAGTTGCTCGCGCGAGCGGCCGGTAGAGCCGGCGATGCTCGTTTCCGCGCCCTGATTGACGCCCGCCATGTATCCGAGGAAGGCCGACGGATTCTGCAGGCCGCCGGACCACAGCGGCAGGGTCTGGTACATTTTCGGCGTCAGCGCCTGGCCGCGCTCGCTGGTTTCGGTTTCGAGCAGCGACTGCGTGGTGGTGACTTCCACGCTCTGTTTGACGTCGCCGACTTCCAATTTCAAATCGAGGACCTGCCGCTGCGCGATGAAGATCTCGATGCCGTTCTGGACGGACCGCTTGAAGCCGGTTTTTTCCGTAGTGATGGTCCAGATACCGGGCGGCAGGTTGGGAAAGACATAGATTCCGGCTTCGGAAGAGACCGTGTGCTCTGCAACGCCGGTGCGGTCTTCCCTGGCTCCGACGGCCGCGCCTGCTATCGGCGCACCGCTCTGATCCGACACAGTACCCGACAAGGACCCGGTTTGAGCCTGGCCGAAGGCAAGGCTGGAAATCGATAGCGTGATTGCGGCGGCGAGAATGGCCTGCCGTACGACGCGAACATGGCGCATGATTATTCCCCTCTCAGTGAGCAGCGTTAGACGGATTGTATGTCACGAATTGGTAACTGGCAAGCACTTTTTGCACAGGTCGCTTGCGAGGTCCGCAGGTGTTGTGTTTTACGCCAGTAATTCGTCGATCACTTGTCCGTGGACGTCCGTCAAACGGCGATCGATTCCGTTGTGCCGGTAAGTGAGGCGGGTGTGATCGATACCGAGCAGGCGCAACAGGGTGGCGTGCACGTCGTAGCAGTACGCTGGTTTCTCGGCGACTTTGTAGGACCACTCATCGCTCGCGCCGTAACTTGCGCCGCCCTTGATACCGCCGCCCGCCATCCATACCGTGAAGGCGAACGGATTGTGGTCGCGGCCCTTGGCGCCCTGGCTGCACGGCATGCGGCCGAATTCGGTGGTCCAGAAAACGATGGTGTCGTCCAGCAGTCCGCGCGATTTCAGATCCCGGATCAGCGCCGCGGTCGGCTTGTCCATGCCGGCGGCCATCACGGCGTGGTCCCTCGCGAGATTCTCGTGGCTATCCCAATTGCGGCGCGGGAAGCCGTTGTCGGCGCCGCTCCACACCTGAACGAAACGCACACCTCTCTCGAGGAGTCGACGCGCGACCAGGCAATTCCTCCCGAAATCTTCGGTGATTTTTTCGTCCAGCCCGTAGAGCTTTCGAGTGGCCTCGGATTCGCCGGTGATATCCAGTACTTCGGGCGCGCTCAACTGAAGGCGGGCGGCCATCTCGTATGATGCGATGCGCGCGTCGAGGCGGGAATCGCCCTCGCGCTGCGCCATGTGGTCGCGATTGAGATCGCGGAGGAGGCTCCACGTTTCGGCCTCGCTGGCCGGCGTGATGTAGTTCGATTGCTTGGGCGGGAAGAGATCGTAAATGGGATTGGCGCTGCTGGCGCGGATCATGGTGCCCTGGTGCGAGGCGGGGAGGAAGCCGGCGCTCCAGTTGGCGGGGCCGTTGGGCGCGAAGCCGCGTCCATCGGGAAGCACGATGAAGGTCGGCAGATTCTGATTCATGCTGCCGAGGCCGTAGGAGACCCACGACCCCATGCAGGGGAAGCCGGGCAGCACGAAACCGGTATTTTGCATGAACGTGGCGGGACCGTGCACGTTCGACTTGGCCACCATGGAATGGACGAAGGCGATGTCGTCGGCGCAGGAGGCGATCTGCGGCACCAGATCGCTGATCCATTTTCCGCACTGGCCGCGCTGCTTCCATTCCCACGGGCTCTTCATCACCGCGCCCGGACTGCTTTGGAAGAGCTCGACTTTGCCGCCTGGGTCGAACTTCTCGCCGTTGCGCTGGATGAGTTGCGGCTTGTAGTCGAAGGTGTCGCACTGGCTGGCGGCGCCCGACATGAAGAGCTGCACCACGCGTTTGGCCTTGGGCGGGAAATGGGTTTCGCCGCTCATCATTTGAGCCAGCGCGATGCCGCCCAACCCTCCGCCGAAATTCCAGAGAAACTGCCGCCGGTCCATGCGCTTCCTCAATCCACAAAGAGAAATTCGTTGCTGTTCAAAATCGCTCGCGATGCGTTTTCCAGGCCATTCCGCGCGGCGAATTGCGCCAGGCGCGCGGTCTCCGCCGGGCTGGGATTGCGCCCCAGCGTGAGGCGGTAGAGCCAGGCGATCTGTTCATCGGGTTGCTGCGCGAGTCCCCGCAGGCGCGCCGCGAGGTGCTCCGCCTGGCGCACCATGAAGGGGTTGTTGAGCAGCGCCAGGGCCTGAATCGCGGTGATGGTGGTATTGCGTTTGGCTGTGATCAGCGACGCGTCGGGGCAGTCCAGGCGGTCCATGAAGGGGTCCGGCGCGCTGCGCACGATGAAGCGGTAGACGCTGCGGCGGTAGGCGGCGGGACTGTCGATATCGAAGCGCGAATAGTCGTAGACCGGCGAGTGATCGTCCTTGAACCAGAACTGCTCGGCCGATGGACCGCCCATGGTGAGATCGAGTTTGCCGCTGGCGGCGAGCACGGCATCGCGCACCGATTCGGCGTCGAGGCGCTGCCGGTTGGCGCGCCAGAGGTAGCGATTCTCCGCGTCGGTAGTGGCGTTGGCTGGGATGTTGGCGGATTGCCGGCGCCACGTGGCAGACATCAGAATCAACTTGTGGAGCTGTTTGAGCGAGCCGCCCTGGTCGCGAAATGTGACGGCCAGCCAGTCGAGGAGTTCCGGATGGGTGGGCGTGGAGCCCATGTGTCCGAAGTCGTTGGCGGAATCCACGAGGCCGTCGCCGAAGTGATACTGCCAGACGCGATTGACGATGGAGCGCCAGGTCAACATGTTGTCGCGGGCGGTGATCCAGTGGGCGAGGGCGGCGCGGCGCGCGCCTTCGGGTTCGCCATCCTTCAGCGCGAAGCGCGCGGGCAGCCCGGGCACGCAGGAAAGCGCTCCGGGACCCACCGGCTTGCCGGGACTTTCCACGCTGCCGCGCTGCAATACGGTGATCGGGCGGGGCTGGATGGCGAAGGTGAACGTCCCTTG
>CAWDWK010000058.1:0-86812 GCA_963805775.1 uncultured Solibacteraceae bacterium
GCCGTATGCCGATCTCGCGGGTGCGCTGGGACACCGAGTAGGAGATGACGCCGTAGATACCGACCACGCCGAGAAGCAGGGCCATACCGCCGGCGATGGCGAGCATCACCAGGGTGAAGGAGGTGCGCGCCAGCGAGCGATCGTAAATATCCTGTAGCGTTTTGACATTGGCCAGCGGCAAATTCGAATTCACGCTCCAGACGGCTTGCCTTACCTCTTGCAGCAGTCCGGTGGATCCCGCTCGCGGTGTGCGGAGCACGATGGCCACACTGCGGCGCACGGAGAGCCCGCCGCCCTCAAAATTCTTCTGCATCAGCGGCCAATAGACGATAGCAGGCGCTGTATGATCTGCGCCGTTGTCACGCTCGTCGCCCACGACACCGACAATTTCGACCCAATCGTCCTTCAGGGTGGGACGGATGCGCTTGCCCAACGCCAGGCGAGGATCGTGCCACAACTCGCGCGCCATATTCTCCGATACCAGCGCTACGGGCATTTTGTTGTATGTATCGGTCCAGGTCAGGTCGCGGCCCGCGATCAGACGGCCGCCCATGGTGGAACGGTAGCCGGGCGATACCCATTTGAAGCGGCGTATGGGAGGCAGTGTGCCCTCGCGATACAGATGATCTTCGGCGAAGATGGGGTCGTTGGAGTTATTGCCATCCATGGTGATGGACGTGGTCAACGCTACCGAGGAAACGCCGGGGAGCGCAGCGATCTTATCGAGGATGTCCTGTTCCATGCGAATCACGCGCTCGGGTTCCTTGACCTGCGTCCCGGGAATGGAGATGCGCAGGGTCTGTACGGACTGGGCGTCGGAGAAGCCGGGGTCCACGTGGCGTAGGGCTTGGAACGTGCGGATCATGAGGCCGGAACCGATCAGCAAGACCGAGCGAGCGCCACCTGCACAACGACGAGAATGCTGCGCGCGCGATGGCGGTCTTTGCTCTGGCTGAGCGAGCGTCCTCCGCTGCGCAGCGCGTTGGAAAGGTGGGGGCGCGCGTATTTGAAGACGGGAATCAGGCCGAAGATCAACCCGGCCGCCAGCGAAATGACAAACGTGAATGCCAGCACCGACGGATCGATCGCTATGTTCGCGATGCGTGGCAGATGCGCCAGGCCGGACGCCGCAAGCATGCGGATCGCTCCGTAGGCCAGTGCCAACCCGAGCGCTCCGCCGGAGAGGCCGAGCAGCGCGCTCTCGAGCAGCAGTTCGCGGGCGATGCGCCCCCATCCGGCGCCCAGCGCGGTGCGAATCGCGAGCTCTTGTTGACGTCCATCGGCACGGACCAGGAGCAGGTTCGCGACATTGGCGCACGCGATCAACAGCACCATGCCAACGGTGCCCATCAGTACCCAGAGAGTGCTGCCGATATCCCCGACCAGATCGTCCTTCAGCAGCCGCAGATTAGGACCGATGCGCGCGTCTTCGAACATCTTCGTGCTAATTCCGGGAGGCGAGGGAAATTTCTGGTAGACCATGGGCAGCATGCGTGTGAGATCGGCGTTGGCTTGCTCCAGGGTCACTCCGGGCTTCAGGGTGGCGACACCCTGATAGCTGAAATTGCCCAGACGCACTTCGTTGCGATTGAATCTCAGGGGCATCAGCAAAGAGACTCTCTGATCCATTAACTGGAACGACGGCGGCAGGACGCCGACGACGTCGCATGCGTTGCCATCCACCATGATGCGGCGGCCCAGAACAGAGCGGTCTCCTCCGAAGCGCGATTTCCAATATCCGTCGGTGAGAATCACGGTGCGGTTGCTTTTCGGGTCGTCATCGGAGGCGGTGAAGCGGCGTCCCAGGGCGGGCTGTACATCCAGAATCGGGAGCAGGCGATGGGTCACGGACAAGACGGAGACTTCTTCCGGCTCGGCGAGGCCGGTTATGCTCGACGTGTCGTTCCTCCACATACTGACGTCCTGAAACACGCGGCTTTCGTCGCTGTAGATGAAGTACAGCGAGGGGGCCATGTTGAGGTCTTTAATATTGACGCCCGGCGCGGTGTGCCACAATGCGACAAGTTGTCCGGCATGCGGATATGGCAGGGGCTTCAGAAGCACGCCTTCGATCACGCTGAAGATGGCGGCGTTGGCGCCGATGCCGATGGCCAGCGTCACGAGCGAAAGGGCGGTGAACATGGGCGACCGCGCCAGCCGGCGCAGGGTATGGCGTAAGGGGATGAGTGCGGTTCGCAAGTTAGCCTCGTAAGCTAGATACGCGGCGGCGGGGGGAGAAGTTAGCAAATTTTGCATCAAGTATCTGGCCTGCACGAAAACGCAATACACTGGAAGGCTGTGAACCTACTCATACCGAACCTGGGATCGACTTCGTTGAAGTATCAGATTCTGGAAATGCCGTCGGAGACGGTGCTGGCCAAAGGGCGCATGGAGCGCGTGACTAACTACCGGGAAGCGATCGCACAGATCTCGGCCGGAGCCACGGCGACGGATGCGGTGGCACTCAAGGCCGTGCACGCCGGTCCCCGGTACCGCGGAACGTTTGTGGTGGACGAAGACGTGACCGCGGCGCTCCGGCAGTTTCTGCCCGCCGCGCCGGCGCACAACGCGATCTACCTGACGGCGATCGAGGCCTTCCAGCAAGCAATGCCCGGAGTGCCGATCGTGGCCGCGTTCGAGCCGGAGTTCCATGCGACCATGCCGGAATTCGCGCGTCGCTACGGCGTCCCGGCGGGGTGGCTGGAGGACGGTGTGGAGAAGTACGGATTCCACGGCGCGTCGCATCAGTACATTGCGGAGCGTGTGGCGGCGATGCTCGGGCGGCGGGTCAAGTTGGTGAGCTGTCATCTGGGCGGGAGTTCGTCGATGTGCGCCATATCGGACGGGCGGAGCGTGGATACGACGATGGGGTTCTCGCCGCAATCGGGACTGGAGAATGCCACCAGGCACGGCGACCTGGACGTGTTCGCGGTGCTCTACATGATGGATCGTCATGGGTGGAGCGCCGAAGAAGTTCGGCGGCAACTGGCCAAGGGCGGAGGGCTGGCCGGACTTTCGTGCGTGGCAGGCGGCGACGTGCGCGATCTGGAAGCGGCGTGCACGCCGGAGGCGGGGCTGGCTTTGGATGTGTTTGTTTACCAGGTGAAGAAGACGATCGGCGCGTACGCGGCGGTGATGGGCGGACTTGAAGCGGTGGCGTTCACGGGCGGGATCGGGGAGAATTCGGCGCGGCTGCGGGAGCAGTCCTGCGCGGGGCTGGAGTTCCTGGGAATCGAACTCGATGGCAAGAAGAACGCGGGTGAAGGGGACCGCGTGGTATCGGCGGACGGTTCGCGAGTGACGGTGCTTGCGCTCGGCACTAACGAGGAGTTGATTGTGGCTCGGCGGGCCTACCGGTGTTTAAACGGGAAATAAAAAACGGCGCTGCCGGATGGCAGCGCCGTTCGCTTGCGGAAGTTCTAGTGCAAGTTAGCCGTCGCGACGTTTGAGCGTGGGACGTTCGTCCTGATCGGGCTTCGGCGTCGTGCCATCATCGTTCTGATCCACCGGACCGGTTCCGCTACCGGGAGCGCGGCGCAGACGCGGACGGTTCGGATCTGCATTAGTGTCAACCTTGCGGCGGTTGTGAAGCATCGCCAGGCGAGCCTTCACGTCATTGAATTCGCTGGTATTTACCACGTATTCCGGCTTGGCCACGAGGATTTTCTGGATCTCGGTTTGCGCGGCCTTGATGCGGGCGTCGGTGGGTGGGTGGCTGGAGAAGATCTTGGCCAGGGTACCAGGCTTCTTCTTTTCCAGCGACTGAATTTTCTCGAAGAAATCCACGAACGAAGTAGGATCGTAGCCGGATTTATAAAGGTACTGGAGCCCGAGGTAATCGGCTTCGGATTCCATGGCTTGAGAGAAGTGCAGGAAGCCGAGAGGGATGGCAACGCTGGCGCCCTGCCGGATGGCGTACCCGGCCCATCCGCCCATGAAGATCAGGGGGATGGTGGCATAGTTGATGAGCTGCCCCTTGGTCTGCTGCCTGGTGCCGTGCCGTGCGGCGACGTGCGCAATTTCGTGGGCCATGACGCCGGCGAGTTCAGATTCGGAGTCGGCCTTCAGCATCAGGCCCGAGTTCACGAAGAAGAATCCACCGGGAAGCGCGAAGGCATTGACTTCTTCGGAATCCAGTACCTTGATAGTAAACGGCACCTTGGCATCCGAGTTCCGGACAAGGTTCTGCCCAACGCGGTTGACGTATTCGGCGATGATTGGGTCGTCGATGATCTTGGCCTGGCGCTCCACTTCCTGCGCCAACTGCTTGCCAAGTGCGATTTCCTTCTCCAGGGAGTAAAAGTTGACACCCTTGCCGACGTCGCGGTTACCGATTTCTTCGGGGTCCTCTTTTTTCTTGTCCCCGGCGAAAGCACCCACCGGCAACAAGGTCACTGCAGCCAGAATTGCCACCGGCACTCTCAAGTGAAGTTTCATAGTCCGAAAACTCCTGATAGTTACACTATACGCCGAAGCGAGCGCGATAAATAGCCTATTTGTGGTACGCGGCGGGGGGTGGGAGGGTTTCCGATTTTTCGTCAATACCAGCCGAGGCTGATGACCCTACCCGCCTGGTCAACCAGCACGTCCAGGCGGCGGTTGGTGTACGAATAGAACTTGCGGCCCTGGGCGGCATCGGCCGCGGCCACCGGGCCGCTCCACACCCGGCGGCACTGCTGCCACGTCAGGCGCGGCGGATAGACGAAGACGGTGCGCAGGGTGCCGGACTTCTGATCGAAATCGAGTTCCAGTTCCTTGTATTTGCTGGTGGGGTCGTTAAAGGCGTAGATCGTGCCATTCACCGCCCTTTTCTCGTCGTACGCGGGCCGCTGCCGTTTCGGTTCACCGAGCATTTTGCGGGCATCGCTTTCCTTCCAGTGTCCGATCTGCTTTTGACAGTAAGCGGCAACCTCGTTCCCAATTTCGAGGCGCGGAGACGGCTTGGCCGGGACCGCGGCGGTGGCCGATGGGGAAGGTAGCGGCGGCAGCGGCTGGCGCGCGACGGTGACTTCCACGGGTTTTGTCGGCGGAGCGACCTTGGCTGGGGGCGCGACGACCGTGGTCTTTTTCGGTGCGGGCGCAGGAGGGCAGGGGAGGACGATTTGCCCACTATCGGGCGGTTCGGACGGTCGCAGAACCGGCGGCAGCTTCTCGGCGCTGCCGCTGTCGGCCGTATTGGCGGCGGCATGATCGGCGGCGGCCCCACTCCCCGCCAAATGGAAGGCTACTGCCACAAGGCACATGAGCCGGAACCACTTCATATAGCTACCTCGCGAATTCGTCGGAACTCAAGTTGACGTTAGCCGAAAAAACGACGGCCTGTCGCCTTGAATTTAGGCAGTAGCGGATTGTTTTCCGAAGTTAAAGACGCGGTTCCGTACCGGCGGAGGCTTGCGGGACGGCACTCACACCCTGGCCCCCATGTTCGCGAAGGTAATCGCGCAGGGCTTGGGCGTGGATCTGAATTCCGCGGCGCGAGTAGCGAAGTAGACCCTTGTGCCGCAATTGATTCATTTGAAAACTGATAATCTCACGCGTGGTGCCAACATATTGAGCGATGACCTGGTGGGTGAGGGGCGGGATGCTGATATATCCATCCTCGGTGCGGGTGCCCATCCGATCGGCGAAACGAAGGAGGGAGCGTACGACGCGCTCAGGGGTCTTATCGAGTGCAAAGCTCTGGAGCCGGGCCTGATAGTCCAGGCCGCGCTTGACCAGCATTTGAATCAGAGCGATGCCCAACCTGGGCTGCCGCTCGGATTGTTCCTCGATTTCCGCGGTGCTCCAGGACATCAGGGAAACATTATCGAGCGCGAGGGCGATCTCCGGATGCTGGCTGCCGCCGAGCAGCGAACTCTCGCCCAGAAAATCGTCTGCGCCGAAAATGTCCACCAGGGTTTCCGAGCCGTCGTCAAGGGGGATCGTTACCCTCACCCTGCCCTGAACCACCAAGTGGATTCCGCCCGGAGGGTGGTGTGCATCGAAGATGATCTGACCCTTCCGATAGCTGGCTAGAGCCTTTCGGGGGAGGTACATCAACGCATCTTCCAGATCACGGGAGAGCGTGACTTCCGCACCATTTTCCATAAAACTCTGACCTCGATACATCAGAGTCGCCGGGCCGGGAAAGTGGTCAAGGACGGCGAGGGTGAGCAAATGAGCAAGGAGTGGAACGTCCGACTGGATACCGAAAACGTTCCCAGCGGGATGCGGAAGCCTTGCCGTCGAACGCGGCGACCCATATTCACATTATTAAATACTGAGCAGGCAAACGCGGCATTCGGTTCAGTTTTCGGAGGAAGCAAGTGTGAACAGCCGTACAGTGCAGGACTGGACGGGGATGGCGGAAGACAGTGCGAATCGAACACACCAGCGACTTCAACAGCCGCCGAACGGTTTTGAAGACCGTCCCGAACACCAGTCCAGATTGCCTTCCGTTTTCCATTGTAGCGGTAGAGCGATGAGACGTTGCGGCGACAGGGAGCGGACGGGTACACTGGTAGAGCAATCCCTTCGACTAGTTATTCCCCGGTCGTCTAATGGTAGGACAGCGGCCTTTGGAGCCGTGAATCGTGGTTCGAATCCATGCCGGGGAGCCAAGACCTCTTAGAATCAAACACCTACACGCGCGCCTTCTGGGCGGACAGTACGAACATTGGTACTGCGGTGCGCACCAAACGACGGCCTGCTTGACACTATGGTGACGCCAAGCATCAGCAAATGATCGGTTTCCTGATGCCAATAGCGGCATTGATTCGTACCTCGATTCCATGCCTCGATGCGAGTCCCGACCGGGGCAGCGTGCTGGGAGCCCGCACCTCCGCAAACCATCTTGGCCCGCGATTGCAGTGGCAGCATAAGAGTGGCGAAATGGTATAAGCATGATCATTCTTCGGCCAACAAACCTGCACTGGATTGACGGCTCGCTAGACGACACGGAAGATCTCTGCGCGCACTCCGGCGTGGACTTTCGTATCGGAGATTCGGTCCTCGTGAAGCCGAGCGACGGCGATTGGACCGTCAGCGCCGCAGCCCTCTACCTGCTTCGAACCCTGTCGCAGCCGCACACGAAGCAGTCGCCCGTCACGGAGTTCCTCTTTCCGTGCTGCGGCAACGGCATCTTCGAGATTGAGGGCCAGGATGATGTTCAGATTGTCGGTTGCAACTCTGGGATCGACTTCGGAGGCTGGAAAACCTGCCCAAATTCAGCTGAGCGAACACGAAGAGGCTGTACTTCGGGAATGGACTCGAAAGGGGACGGCGGAGCAGCGGTCTGTAGACCGCGCCCGGATCATTCTGCTTTCTCATGAGGGCTTCACGGTAGAGAAAATCGCCAAGCGTCTGCATACAAGGCCGGCGCGGGTTTCCAAGTGGCGCCAGCGGTTCATGCTGGATCGCCTGAGTGCTCTGTCGGATGCGCCTCGCCCCGGAAAACCGCACAAATACACTGAGGAAACCGAGAAGCGGGTCTTGGCGTTACTGGACGAACCACCTCCGGAAGGCTATGCCCAGTGGAACGGGAGTCTGCTCGCCGACGCATTGAATGATGTGAGCGCGGATCAGGTCTGGCGGATCTTGCGACAGCACGGCATCCAACTTCAACGACGCCGAAGTTGGTGCATCACCACCGATCCGGAGTTCGGACCCAAGGCAGCCGATGTGGTGGGCATGTATTTGAGTCCGCCGGACAATGCCGTCGTGTTGTGCGTGGATGAGAAACCGCACATCCAGGCACTGCAACGCGCTCAAGGCTACTTGCGACTGCCGGACGGTAAAGCGGTCAACGGCTTCAGCCACTGCTACAAGCGCCACGGGACGACGACGCTGTTCGCGGCACTGGATGTGGCAACCGGACAAGTGAAGACTGGGCATTATGCTAGGCGTAGACGGCGAGAGTTTCTGGACTTCATGAACGAAATCGTCGCCGAGAATCCGGGGCGAGAGATTCACGTCATTCTCGACAATCTCAACACGCACAAACCAAAGCAGGACCGCTGGCTCAAGCTTCACCCCAACGTGCATCTCCACTTCATACCGACGTACAGTTCATGGCTGAATCAAGTGGAGTGCTGGTTCAGCATCCTAAGCCGGTCGGCCCTTCGGGGTGCGAGTTTCACATCCGCACGCGAGTTGCGTGACGCCATTGATAAATTCGTCAAGGTCTACAACGAGCAGGCGGCGCCCTTCGAGTGGACCAAGGCGGTGGTCCACCCGAGTTCACCCAAGCGTCTTTACTCTAATTTACGCAACTAAGTACTAGCAGCGCATGGCCCCATCTGGCCGGAAGCTCGATCGCGTACGGATTGACTGAAGGCGGTGTAAACGCAGACTCCATAAAGCTCACACAACTCGGTCGGAGGCTAGTGGCCCCGGAGGAAGAGGGTGCTGATATTGTGGCCCGCCGCGAAGCAATCCTGAAGCCTCGGATCTCCAAGGAATTCTTCGAACGCTACCGAAGGGCGAAGTTTCCGAACGACGCGATTGCTGGAAACGTGCTCAGCAGCCTTGGGATTCCACAGGATCGCACCAAGTCGGCGATGGAAATTCTGAAGGCCAACGGACGTTACGCGGGCATCATCCGTGAGACGCCGACGGGGCCGTTCATCAATCTCGAATCCCCGGGCATACCGGCGCCCGTAGCAACGCCAGAATTGCCGGAACAAGAGGAAGACGCGCACGGCGAAGACCGAACATCTGAGCAGGGTTCAGCTTCCCCTCCCGTCTCGTCGCCAACACTTCCTAGTCGGATTGATTCCCAGCCCGCCTTCGATCCAAAGAGCAATCGTGTTTTTATCTCTCACGGGAAGTAAAAGACTATAGCTCTACAGATCAAGGAACTCTTGTCCTTCGGCAACTTCGATCCGGTCGTCTCCGTGGATCGGGAAGCTACGGCGATTCCTGTTCCCGAAAAGGTATTCGAGGACATGCGTTCGTGCGGCGCTGGCGTCATCCACGTAGGTGCGGAGGGGAAGTACCTCGACAAGGACGGTAATGAGCACACAAAGATCAACGACAACGTCCTAATTGAGATCGGCGCAGCCATGGCTCTTTACGGCAAGAAAGTCATCCTCCTTGTTGAGCGAGGCGTCAACCTACCATCGAATCTCCAGGGACTGTATAGATGCGACTTTGAGGGAGAGCGCTTAGATTACGACGCAACGATGAAGCTTCTGAAGACGTTCAGTCAGTTTCGGTAGCTCGGTCGAGCCCTCGCGCGTATCGGTCGTGGACTGTCTCAGTACGAACTCAGTACGAACCCGTGCATTTCGTGTGTATTGTGTGTATCGTGGGATTCTTAGTATCAGTAACTTAGTGATTTCGTTAGACCCACTCTACTCGTGGTTCGAAGCCATGCCGGGGGGCCAACTTTCGTATTCAATCTGTTGCTGTCCGATTTAGACGCCGTGTCCGATGATGTACGGTCCTACCTCAAACGAACCGCCGCGGCTGCTCGCAACCAAATTGACTTATGGATAATCATAGAGGTGGGTCGGCGTGCTGAATCCCCCGGAAATGGTCGAGGGTTTCCGCTACGAACTTCGACGCCTTCCTCTTTTCGGGAGTGAATTGAGCGAACGCCGACCGCAGGTGGTGGAATTATGCGTTTATCGGTGAAAGCGTTAGCGGTTGCCTGGTCCTTGTTGTGGGGCGGCTCCCTTTTCGTGGTCGGACTCATTAACCTTGCGGCTCCGTCTTACGGAATAGAGTTCCTCGGCGGTATGAGTTCCGTCTATCCCGGTTTTCACGTCTCCCATAACCTTGTGAGTGTGATCATAGGTACTATTTATGGTCTGGTGGACGGACTTATCGGAGGAGCTCTTTTCGGATGGCTGTACAACTTCTTCGCGGGAAGCAAGCTGGAGTCCGGCGCTACACGGCTGAATAGAGCGGCTTGACGGGCGCAGCCCGTTCGCAGGATCCGTGTCCCCTTGCCGGAAAAAATCGGCGGGAGAGGTATCGTCATCACTTGGGCCGCAAGCCCGTGTATCCTACATACATGAACCGCCGGACGTTCCTGAGTCTCTCCTCGGCCGCGACACTGCTCCGCACTTCCCCGGCCGCTCCTGCTCCCGCAAACAGACGCGAACGCATGCTCGCGTGGCTTGCCGGCCAAGGTATCCCTAACTACACCCCGGCCGCTTTCTTCCTCCACTTCGGCAACGATTACAAGACCGGGGCCGCCGCGGCCAAACGCCACCTGGAATTCTTCCACCACACCGACATGGATTTCGTCAAAATCCAGTTCGAGCAAACCTACTCGCGCCAGGAGTTCTTGCAGCAACCGGCCGACTGGTCAAAGCTCAAGCTCGCCAGGCTCGACTTCTACGAACCGCAACTCCAGACTGTCCGGGAACTGGTCAAGGCCGAAAAGAAGAACTCGCTCATCCTGATGACGCTCTATTCGCCGTTCATGTGCGCCGGCCACTGCGCCACCGCGCCGGTGCTTCTGCGGCACCTGGAGGAGAACCCGGAAGCGGTTAAGAAGGGCCTCGAAATTCTCACGGAAAGCCAGCTCCTGTTCGTGCGCGCTTGTATAAAAGAAGGCGTCGACGGGTTCTACGCCTCCACCCAGGGCTCCGAGGCGAAGCGTTTCAGCAGTCCCGCCATCTTCAGCAAATACGTGAGGCCCTTCGACCTTGTCTCGATGAAGGAAGCCGCGGCCGCCTGCCCGTTCAACATCCTCCACGTCTGCGATTTCGTGGCCCCCTATGCCAACTACGACGCGGTTTACGACTACCCAGGGCACGTGGTTAACTGCAACGTGAAACTCGCAGATCGTCAGATTTCCGGGCAGGAAATTACGCAACTTTTTAAGCGGCCCTTCATGGGGGGCATGGACCGCCACGGCATCATCGCTACGGGGACGCCCGCGCAGGTGGAAGCCGAAATTCAGCAGGTGGTGAAGAACTCCCCGCGGCCGTTCCTCCTCGGCGCGGACTGCACTGTGGAGGCCGACACCAGTTGGGACCGGCTCAAACACGCGATCTCGGTTGCCCATCGAATGGCGTAGCGCTACCAATTTGCCTCGCAAGCCACTGTCACTCGATTGGCTTCGCGCAAGTGAAGTTCGCCGCTTCGTCGATGCTGCCCGTCCCCTTGTAGCGAGCCGTTTGCGGATACGCGCAGAGGGGCCGCGTTCGCACCACCTTGCCCGCGATCACGCGGCTGGCCTCGATGCGAACCGGCGCCGTACCCGCTTCCACCCACTTCAGCACCGGAGTCGCCATGTCGAACTGACTGGTGCCCACGCCTCCGCCGCAATGGAACATTCCGGGGACCATGAAGAGTCGGAAAAACTCACCGGTCGATGGCCCCATCTTGTCCGCTACCTGCTCGTAATACTCCACGCCCATCTTGGCGTTGAGTTGCGGATCGGCCCACCCGAAGTACATCAGCAGCTTGCCGCCGTGCTTCCGGAAAGCCGACAGATCTGGGTCCGTGGCATCCAGAATCTGCCGTAGTTCTTCCAGGCGCGGCGGATCCTTATCGATATCGAACTGGCTGAACGCACGTGCCGCGTCCAACTCACCACTCGCGCTTCTCACCCATGGCACCATGTAGCGCTGGAAATTGAAGCCGTATGATGTCCACGCACTAGTGCCGCTGGCCGCCAGGATCTCCTGCCCGATCCAACCACTCTGCCCGTTGGGTCCGGCGACCTCGGCACCCACCGGCCAGCCCGGAAAAAACCGCCTCCCGTTGCTCATCACATCGCCGTAAATCCGTTCCAGCGCGGCAATCTGATTCGCCGTGAAGCAATCCGCCCCGTCGCTCCCCGCGACGCAGCGCGGCAAGTCGCGCGCCGGTTTGAAATCGCAGCGGCGCGGATCGTCGATCAGCCCGTCCTTCAGTCCGTCCCTGGCGTCGCACTGCTCGTAAACCTTCGCCGCCAGCAGCCCCAGCTTCGACGCGGGAAACGGATTCGCGTTCAATCCCTGCATCCAGTAGGCCCGCGCCAGGTGTGTCCCTGTCTGGTACAGGGCGGGAGCGCCGGCCACAATGCCGTCGAAATCGTCGGGGAAGCGTTGCGCCAGCGTCAGCCCTTGCCTTCCACCCTGCGAGCAGCCCTCGTAATACGATTTCTCCGGCCCCGAACCGTAGTATGTGCGCGCCAGCATCTTCGCCGTTTCCGCCGTCACATGTAACGATCGGAATCCGAAATCGAGCAGCTTTTGACGGTTGAGCGCGAAGCTCGCGCCGGATTCCAGCGCCGCCGAATGCCCGGTATCCGTGGCCGCCGTCACGAACCCGGCCTTCAGCCCTTTCGCCCTGCTCCCCGCGCGTCCCGCCGTGTCGAACGCCTCTCCCGCCCACCCGCCATTGCCGAACATATACAGTCTGCCATTCCATGCCGAGGGCAGGTTGACCTCGATATTGATTTCGGGCTGCGCCATCAGGCTGACACGGCAGTGCTCCGGCACGCCGGCCGACGCCGCGATCACCGTCGCGCCAATCACCGAAAGCTCTAGACTGGTGAGGCTGCGCAGTTGCGTGCACGCGCCCACGGGTTTGCGGCTCGATGCGTCCGCCGTCAGCCCGCCGAACGGCGCAGCGCCCGACGGTTGGCTGTAGAGCGCCCCCGCGAAAATCATCGTCACCAGAAGTTGCCGCATGTTCGCCTCCGCGTTTCGGACTGATTGTATCGCGCCGGCGTGATCGGCGAGTTCTGGCGGCAGGCCGATGCCGATTCTGTACGGCCGACGAAGGATGAACTGGCGACGGTGTTCTCATGATTGGCGTCCGACCTAACTGCGGTTCGCATCGGGGAGTTACTGCCACCAGTTATAATTTCCAGTAACAGTCCTGAATACAGAGGAGCCCACCGGAGGCGTTTGATATTATTGCTCTACGCTGCCAGCGTGACGTTTCCACAAAGTTCAATGGGAATTCGATTACTGCGCTCCTCCGTATTTCTGCCAATCCTATCCGCAGATTCTGCTACAGCGCCGTTGAAATGGAAGTTATCGATCTCGCGGTTGCCGGGTCGGCAATGCTTTACGCCTGCGTGTCGAAGCCGGGGTTCGCGCCGCCCATCGAAGTTACAAAATGGGATGCGGCACTTTTCTAAAGGACAATTCCTGAAGAAGGTGGGAACGCGAGTCAACACTTCTTATTGCTTATAGTTTCATACCTTTTACTATTATTTTAATTGACATGTTCCATGGCCTGCCATATGCTCTCTATGGCGGTCTGGCGTAAAAAACGGAAATGTTCTCGACATTCTCGATATGCCTAATCGCCAAAGGAGGAACGTGAAACACCTGATTGACGTTTCCTGGACTGTGGCGCTACTCGCATCTGCTCTGAGCGCACAGTCACCACCAATGAAACCGACGCCTTCTCAACCTGCGCCGACCAACGTCGCTGAACAGCAGCTTCGCTCTGCCCGGGGCGCACTATTTGACAATCTCTTCGGCGGCAATGGTACGTCGGCGGCTGCTAAACCGCTTGAGGCCAGTGATCCCAGGATGCCGCCACCTTCTACAACGCACCATATTATGTTGGTTGGTGAGTTGCCCGCGGCATTCGCAGACACCATTGTCGTCGGGCGGATCTCGGCTGTCCAGGCTTATCAATCCAACGACCACACCGCAATCTATACCGAAACCACCATTCAAGTCGAACAAGTCCCAAGCCAACAGGGTAATCACGCCCTCGTTGGGGGAAGTATCGTTATCGACCAAGTCGGCGGCAGCATCGAGCTACCGAGTGGCCGGGTGCTCACACATCTGTCGGAAGGACTAGGTGATCCGCTGCAATCAGGGGAACGCTATGCGTTTTTCTTAACGTATCTTCCATCGGGACAGTGCTACCGACCTGTCAAGGCTTGGTGGCTGAATGGAGGAAGGGCTCAAGCCGTTTCGGCAGAAGATTTGGCAAGAGTCGCGAACGGGTCATCCCAATACCAAGGTATCCCTGAGAGCACATTCATAAATATTTTGAAGACGCTGCAAGCGTTCTATAAGGGAGGTAAGTAATGCCCAGATACGGCAGTGCTCGACGGTCTAGCGCAGTTCTAATTTCAATCAAACTCTTCATTCTCATGATTGCCGGTGAAATAGCCGTGCTCGGCCAATGCACTCTATCGCCTGACAAAAATGGAGGCCCAAGCTACAACGAACCACGCGGGCTCGTTGACACGAAGTATGGTCAGGCAGTACCGCGGGCTTGGCCGCAGGTCCACAAAGTCTATTATATCGAAAACGTTGGCGCATATAATACCTATGTGACATCGTTCCCGAACGACTACATAGCTGCGATTATCCGGGCATATGGTAACTGGGAAAGCTCAAATACGAATGCGGGATTAGACTTGGAGTTTTATGGGACAAGTATCAATGGATTGGCTAGTGACGAGTGAGCCCTTATTACCACAGTACGAAGTGCCAGAGTTGCCACCCACTTTCTTTCGCCCCGTCTAATCAACCTTTAAGATGGCGCAAGTTGGACCAGGGGTAAGCACAATCTGAAATTGGGCTTTGACTATCAAGCGCCGCAGAATGGAAGTGTATAGCGAGCCAAGATTGCCTCTCGGCATATCAGAGTAACTTCGCCATGTATACCGGCCTCAATACGCTGGCGTAGTCAACCCGACGGTGACTGCGGCCAAACCAACACTTCCTATGCCGATGTCGGCGCCAATAACGTCGGCAACCGCACCATGGGCCTCAGCTCTAAGAAATCCTACTGCTTCTTTTGTGGTGGGCGGAAGCGCTGAACGCGCCCGACGGGCTTGGTGCTGGCGGTCTCGGCATAAATCTGCTGGATTCGATCCTTCTGCGTGGCGTCGGCGATCAGCGTACGGTGCTTGCCGCCGGCGCCGGTGTCAGACGGATGCTTCCATCGTCGCCGACGCTGACCGTTCCCGCCTCGGATAGCTTGAAGTAATTCTCCTGCGGGCGCACGGCATACAGTGCGGCAGCCATCGCGACAGCGGGCGCATCGTAAGGCATCGGGCGATAGGCGCGATAGGCGGCCACCAGGGGATGTGCCTCCGACCAGGCGAAATCCTTATCGATGGCGGCGCAGGGAAACGGCAGAGCGTCGCCGAGTTCGCTCCCGGCCACCACGATCGCGGTCGGCCACTCGGCAAAGATATGCTTGGCAGCAGGAACATCGCTCATGGTGAGCATGTCCGCCGCCACCACGAGCATATGCACCTTCTGCGCGATCAACTGCGGCGTGCCGGGGAGCGCCAGAAGCGCGGCGAGATTCGTGGCGGGGCCGGTCAGCAGCACGACGGCATTCTGATCGAACTGCGCCGAGAGCGCATTGCGAATCAGCGCCAGCGGATCGGCGGTATCGTTCATCTTGACGATCGTCCGGGCGTACTTCGTATTACCCGTCACGGCGGCGAGCATCGGATTGGCTTCGCCCATCTTGCCGCTGAGCGAGAGGCCGATCGGAATGGCGGGGGCGAAAGGGCCGGGTTCTCCGGTGTAGAAGCGCACCAGCACGTCGGCGAAGATGGCGGCATCGAGGCTGCTCTTGCTGGTGCTGACGGAGATCACGCGCGATTCGTTCTTGCCCTGAAAGCCGAAGAGCATCGCCAGGGCCAGTGCGTCGTCGATGGTGTTTCCGAGGTCGGCATCGAACACGATGCCGGGTGATGGTTTTCCTTGTGGTTGAAACTGCATACGCGTTCTACGCCTGAGGACTCCAGAACGGTTCACCGGCGGGGATGAATTCCACCGGCACTTCGGTGATGAACGTCTTGAGCCATCTGGCGCATTCGTTCATGCCGTTCTCCTCGGAGATGACGTGTCCCAGTACGATCAGTCCCTTCGGCATTCCGGCGGCGATCGCATCCTGCGCGTAAGGGATGCCTTCCCATTCGCGGGTTTCGCCGATGACGAGCACGTCTACATCGGGCCGGGCGAGAGTGCGCATAACGCCCCGCAGATCGCCATAGCCCGGATTGATGGTGACGCGGCGGACCTTCATTTGCGGGTCGCCGACCACGCGGATGGCGCGCCCCTGGAGGCGTTTGCGCGCATCGCCGGCGAGCGCGGCGATAGTAGTCTCGGGCATGACCAGGAGTTGCGGGCTTTCGTCCGTGCGAAAGCGATCCCACCCGAGAATCTGCAGCATGCCGGTGCGTATGCCATCGGGGCGGCGGGCATGCCAGTTGTCGTGAAAGCGCAGCACGGCCATGCGGTGCGCTTCTAGAAAGGCACGCTTGGCTGTGTAAACCGCGTCGGTATCGAAAGCGCTGGTAGTGTCCTCGTGATTGTAAAAAGTGGGCTCGTGCGTGATGACGAAGTTACGGCCGGCCTTGGCGGCGCGCTGCACCACATCGAAGGTGGCCATCATGGTGGTGGCGATGCCCAGCACGGGCGTGTCGGGGCCGCCCGCTTTGAGCGTATCGACGGTGGGAGTGCGCCACGGCACGCCGAGGTTCTTCTGTATGCGCTCGATCACCTGGCTGACAGTAAGCGGGGCTTCGGCGGCGGGCAAATCGGCAGCGAGGAGTCCGGCGCCGGCGGTCGCGAGAAATCCGCGTCTGGAAGGCATGGTTAACTCCTAACCCGCCGCCCGCTGGAACAGAGCGGCGGTCTGCTGATTGCGCGTTTCCCCGATTCCCGTGCGATGGCACTGGGCGGCCGCAACGTCCCACTGTCCGGCATGAACCGCAGCCATCATGCTGGGGAACTTGTTCTGTAAGCCGTGGATTCCCAGGTTGTACGCCATGTCGAAGAGCGCTTCCTGGGCGGGTTCGGGATAAGTGGCCCAGTCGGCAAATGCGTCGGCGAGCAATGCTTCGAAGCGTGTGATATCGGCGACAAGCAGCGCGTCGATGTCGGGATCGGCCATGCGGCACTGCGTAAGATTGGCGAAGAACGTGGCAGCGGGACCTTTCTCCACGGCGGCCACACTGGCGTAGTCGGCAAGGATCTCGTCGGCGGTCGCAGGCCGGCCATTAATTGACAGCGTCAACTTGGGCGCGTCGGCGGGATTCTCGATGGCGTGTCCGAAGCCGATGGTAACTTCTCCGCCGGTGCACTTGTACATGTAGCGCACCCGGCCTTCAAAACTCTGTACGCGTGGTATGACGGTTGATGGGTTCATAAACGTTGACCAACTTATCACAGATGAGCAGCTCCGGTGAACATCGCTGTGCTAGAGTCAACGAACAATTCCACGATATGGGTGTGGCGAGAGCGGTCTTCCGGCAACAGCCAGGAGGCGGCCCGCGGATCGTTCACTAATGGCCAACATCAAACGTGGTATGAGTCTTGCGCCGCTTGCCTTGGGTATTTGCCTGTACGTGGGGATCTCCCGGGCGCAGACCGCCGAGACTAAAAAGCCGCTTAGGGCTCCCATCCGAGCCGCGACCGTGCGGGAGTGGTTGCAGCCCTTCAGTGCGCCGCCAGGCCTTCCGTAAGCTCGATCCGCGTCCCCTCGGGATCCGTCAGGAATGCCAGCTTCAATCCGCCGAGCTGCGGCATTTCTCTGTAGGCCGTCTCGAAGGTGACGCCGTCCGCCTGCAGCTTCTTGCAGAACTCTTCCAGGTTGCGGACCTCGAAGCCAATGTGATCGAGCGAACGTCCCTTAGTCGGAGCCTCCGCCATTTCCACCTTGCGGAAATCGACCTCGCCGCCAGGCAGCAGCGCCGAAAGGAAGATCCCCCGCGTGCCCGCCCGCGCACCGAACGTCTTGACGTACCACCCGCGGAGCTTCTCCATATCAGGCGTGGATAAATGAATGTGGTGCATCGCCAGCGGAACCTTGAGCGACGCGTCCTCGGTGAACTCCACCTTCACCTTGTCCGGGAAATTGACCATCAACTGACGTGTGGCCGCGTTGTCCGTGGCGAATGTTAGACCGGCGGCGGTCAGCTTGGCCTTGGTATCCGCGTAACTCTTCACCAGGAAGCCGAAATGGTTGACCATGGAGCCTTCAGTGCCTTCGGTCGGAGGCGTCCGCGCTTTGCCGACAATCACCAAAATTCCCGGCAGTTTCAGAAGCTCCAGGGTCCCGGCGTGCGTCACTTCGGCACCCAGCACGCCCACCCAGAGCTTTTTCTGCACTTCGGGGTCGGCCACCATCAGGTGTATGTGCCCCAGGGCGACTCCGTTCTCATTGGGCGCTGCCAGTTGGGCAAACAGGGAGACGGCCGAAGCCGCAAGCAGGAAGATCCATCGCATGCGCGTTAGCGTATCACAAGGGTGAAACGGGGAGCGGCGGTGACAGAAACGTGACACGCTTTCGACAATTTCATGCCCTCCGCCAGTTACAATCGGGAATATCATGGTGCCACTACGGGAGTGGCTCAAACCGCCGAAGAGCCTTCTCCTCATTCTCGTTCTGCTGACCCTCGTGTCGGTGTCGACAGTGGGTTGGTTTGGGTTCAAGCTGCTGGAACAGGACCGCATGGTGCAGGCGCAGCGTCGCCAGGAACGCCTCGAACAGGCCGCGGACCGCATGGCGGCAACCCTCCGTGGAACCCTCGCGGAAACCGGCGAGCGCCTCAGTGCTTGGCTCTCTACACCGCCGCCCGCTGGTAAGCCCGAGGATGGCGTGCTCCTCAGCGTCGACGAGAACTCGGTGACCGCCTATCCCGCCGGACGCCTCCTCTATTACCCGGCACCTTCCAATGAGCCGGAAGCGCCGCCCGAAGTTTTTGCGCAGGGCGAGCTGCTCGAGTTTCTGCAGGCGCAGCCCGCCAAGGCTGCCGATGCCTACCATGTGCTCGCCGAGAGCAAGAATCCGGCCGTTCGGGCCGGCGCGCTCCTGCGCTTGGCGCGCGTACTTGGCAAGTTGGGACGGCGCGAAGAAAGCCGCGCTGCCTATAGCCGGCTGGCGGCAGTTACGGGCGTACGCGTGGCGGGAGCGCCGGCCGAACTGGTGGCACGCCACGCGCTGGGCGACCCATCCTTGCGCCAGGACCTGCTGGCCGGTCGCTGGCACCTCACCCGCGGACAGTTCGAATTCTACTTCGGCAACGGGCCGCCCGAAGACCGGCAAGCTCTCGCCGAGGCCGCGGCGCTGGCCTGGAACGCGACCGGCGCGCGTGGCCACACCACCGTATGGGCGGGCGGACATCCCTTCTTCGTCATGTGGCGCACCCACGGCGCGCGCCGTGCCGTGCTGGTGGAAACGCCGGCGCTTCCCGTTGGAGAACAGGTCTCCTGCGCAGCGGTGGATAGCGAAGGCCGGGTAGTGTTGGGCCGGCGCGACCGCACCGACCGGGCCGCCGTACGCCCGGCGGCCGAAAGCCAGTTGCCGTGGACGCTCTTCGTCAGCGGCGGCGCGCCGAATCCCCCCGGGACCGGCTTGCCCGAAAGCCAGCGATACCTCCTGCTGGGCATGGGCGTGATGGTGTTGTTCCTGGTCGCCGGGACGTATTTCATCGGGCGCGCGATACGCCGTGAAATGGAAGTCTCGCGCATGCAATCGGATTTCGTCTCCGCGGTTTCCCACGAGTTCCGCTCACCCCTCACCTCCATCCGCCAGCTTTCGGAGATCCTGGAACTGGGCCGCGTGCCCAGCGACGAACGGCGCCAGGTCTACTACACCACCCTGGTGCGCGAGACGCAGCGACTACAGCGCCTGGTCGAAGCGCTGTTAAATTTCGGCCGCATGGAGGCTGGCGCTCGCGCCTACCGCTTCGAAGAGATCGAAACCGCCAGCCTGGTCCACCGGGTCGCCGGGGAATTCGAGGCGCAACTGGCGGCGGGACGGCGGATTGAACTGCACGGACCAGAAGCCACGTGCGCCATCAATGCCGACCCGGATGCGCTTTCCGTAGTTCTCCGCAACCTGATCGACAACGCGCTGAAATACTCGCCGGAGCATCCGGCGATCTGGGTGCAATGGAGCATGGAGCGCGAGCAGGTGGCCATCCAGGTACGCGACAAGGGGTTGGGGATTACCGCCGCCGAGCGCCGCGCGATCTTTCGGAAATTCGTTCGCGGAACCGCCGCGGCCGCTGCTAACGTCAAAGGATCAGGCGTGGGGCTGGCCATGGTCAAGCACATCATCGCCGCGCATCACGGCGAAATCCGGGTGGACAGCACACCCGGCCTGGGCAGCACGTTCACCGTTTTGCTGCCTGCACTGGAGCAATCATGAGCCGCATTCTGATAGTGGAGGATGAACCCGCCATCGCTCTCGGGTTGGAAGACGATTTGAAAATGGAGGGCTACCAGGTGGAGGTGTCCGGCGACGGCATCACGGGCGCTCGGCGCGCGAGAGAGACCGCGTTCGATCTGATCCTGCTGGACGTGATGCTGCCGGGCAAGGACGGCTTCGAGGTCTGTCGCGAACTGCGGCGCGCGGGCCTGAAAACGCCTATCCTGATTCTGACTGCCAAGGCGCGCGAAGCCGAAAAAGTCATGGGCCTGGAACTGGGCGCCGACGACTACGTCACCAAGCCCTTCGGCACCCGCGAACTGCGCGCCCGCATCAAAGCCCTGTTGCGCCGCTCCGCCGGGGAGGCGGATACGGAGTGCTGCCGCTTCGGCGAGGTGGAGGTGGATTTTGCGCGCGGTGAACTCCGCCTGCGAGGCCGCCCCGTGGAACTGACGCCCATCGAGTTCAAACTGCTGGATTCCTTCATTCGCGCGCGCGGCCGCGTGCTGAGCCGCGATCAATTAATCACCGCGGCCTGGGGCCAGGACACCTTCGCGTCCGCGCGCATCGTGGACAACCACATCGCCAACCTGCGGCGTAAGATCGGGGACGACCCGGCGGAGCCGCGCTACCTGCGCAACGTGCGCGGCCTGGGATACCGCTTCGATGGCTAAATTCTTTTCACCGCAGAGACGCAAAGACGCAGAGACAAGCGCAAAGAAAACCATGAACAAGATTGCTTTTGCCTTCTCCGCGCTGATCTCTGCGTCTCAGCGTCTCTGCGGTGAAGTACCATCTCTCGGACCCCCAATACTCCTGACTCTCCTCGCCCTAACTCTCGCCGCACAGTCCGATGGCGAACGCCAACTCGAAACCGCCATCTATCGCGAAACCGTGATGGGCGATGTGCACGCGGCCATCGGCATGTACCGCGCGATCCTCTCGCAGACGGGCATCGCCCGGCCACTGGCGGCCCGCGCTCTCCTGCAGCTCGGTCAGTGCCAGGAGAAGCTCGGGCAGCGCCGCGAAGCGCACGCGACCTACGCGCGAGTAGTCCGCGAATTCGCCGCCGAGAGTGCCATCGCGGCCCAGGCGCGCGGCAAACTCGCCGGCTGGAGCGATGCCCTGCCCGGCCCGCGCAATCTCCGCTTCGATGAGGGCGAGCCGGGCAAGACGCCGCCGGGCTGGTTCGTCCCCCAGGTCGAGAAAGTCAGCGGCAGCCTCGCCGAATTGCGCCGCAAGGGCTGCCGCACCACTAACGGCAACTGCGCCGTGGTGATCGCGCCCGCCACCGCCGCCTCATCCGATTCCGTTGGCAACCTGATGCAGAGCTTCCGCGCCGCGGCATACCGCGGCAAGACGGTGCGCCTGCGCGCCTGGGTGCGCGTCGAGGCCGGTGGCCCTGGCGATCGCGCGCAAATGTGGCTGCGCGTGGACCGTCCCAACGGCAAAGTGGGCTTCCTCGAGGATATGGACGGCCGCCCTGTCCGCGCCGCCGCGTGGACTACCTGCGAGATCGTCGCGGAGATCGATAGCGACGCGCAGTTTGTCGATTTCGGTATCCAATCGATCGGCAGCGGACGCGTCTGGGTGGACGAAGTCTCGTTCGACATCGTACCCGAAGAACAGGTCACCGCGGTGCGCAACTATATCGCCCGAATCTACGCGCGCACCGACACCACGCTCACGGCGTTCCGCTTTTCCGGACCGCAAGCCGTGGCTACCGCCCGCAAGGCGACGCAGCAGGGCCGGTTCACGCTGGTGGAACTCTCGCGAGACACCTGGACCCGCGGCGAAGATGGCTGGGAACTGACCGAACACGTGCCGCTGTCGCGCGGCTACGAAACCGCGGCGCCGGACCCGGAAACCGTGCGCGCGGTTGCCGAGGACCTCAAGCAGTTCGCCGTTCCGTTAAACGGCCTGGAACCGTTTCGCACATCGGCGGGCTGCGTGGCAATTCATCGGACCGACCTGGCGGACGGATCCGGTGAGCAGGTGCTTTCAGCGGCTGGAATCCCGCAGTGGGTTCTGGATCTGCACAAGGTTCCGGTCGGTAGTGCCCTCGGCCGCTGGCTGGCCGAACCGCACCTCTTTCACGGGCAGCCTGGCACATTATCGAAGAGCTGCGACTCGCTGGTGTTTCTGGAAGCCAACCAAGCCTCGAGAAACTGACGAACCGCGTGGCGCACCAGCTTAATCGATAGCCGGACCGAAGTACCCCTGAGCGAGCGCGGGCTCCGCTTCCAGCGCCTTGCTCCAGCAGGAGCGCGCTTCTTCCGTCTTGCCGTTGGATTCCAGAATGCGGCCCAGGTTGAGCAGCGCCTCGGGCATGTCGGATTGCTGCGCCAGCGCGTCGCGATACAGACGCACGGCCTTATCGAGCTGCCCCGCCTTTTCATACATCAAGCCAGCGTTGTAGAGCACCTCCGGCGAACGTTCGCCCAGATCGATCAGCCGCACGTGGAACTCCAGCGCGGTATCGAAATCGTTGGCCTGAATCGACAGGGCCGCCAGGCCGCGCAACGCGTCCATAGACTTCGGATCTGCGTCGAGCATCTTCTCGTACAGGCGTTCGGCGTGGTCCCGCTCGCCCAGGCCGCTATACGCCAGCGCCAGGTTCGCATGCGCTTCGGGCCATGCCGGCCGGTACTTCAGGCAACCTTCGAAAGCCTCCGCGGCGCCGCGGAAGTCTTCGCGCTGCAACCGCAGGTAGCCCATGCGGAAACGTGCTTCCTCTTCTTTGGGCGCCCGGTCCAGTACCTGCTTATAATAGCGTTCGGCTTCTTCGAACTGGCCGGAGTGCTCCAGCAGTAGCGCGAGGTTCCAGAGCGGAGCCAGCGCCTCGGGACCCGCCTTGACGGCGCGCTCGTACGATGCCCGTGCACCGGCGTTGTCGCCGAGCTGTTCGCGCACGATGCCCAGGTTGGTGTGGGCTTCGCAGCTTTGGCCGCGCAGCTTCACACACTCGGCATAAGCTTCGGAAGCAGGCTCGAACCGTCCCGATTTTTGATGCGCCAGCGCCAGGTTGAACCAGCCTTCAAAATGTCCCGGCACCGCGCTCACCAGCAGGGTGCAGAACTTCGCGGTCAAAGCGTGCTCGCCCGCCGCGCAGGCCCACGACGCCAGGCCCTCCAGCGCCACCGTGGATTCCGGCCGCAGTTCGAGCAGGTGCTCCGAATACTCCCGCACCATATCGAAGTCTTCTTTCGCCATGCCGATCAAGATAAGATTGGCGAGCGACTCTTCGGAATCCGGATTGCGTTCCAGAATCTTCTGATAGATCTGCGCCGCTTCGTCCGGGTGGCCGAGCGATTGCAGCGCCACCGCCTTGCCGAACTGCGCCTCCTGGTGCGACGCATTCAGCTCCAGGCAGCGATTGAAGCTGAACAGGGCGGATTTCGGATCCTCCTGCCGGAGATGGCACACACCGAGACCGAGGTGCGCATCCACGTAGGCGTCGTCCAGTGTCGCCGCCCGGTGGAACGCCTGCGCGGCGTCTTCCCACGCGCCGGCGCGCTCCAGGCACACCGCGAGATTGAACCAGCCCATGGCGTACTGCGGCTTCACCTGGGCGAGTATGCGGTAGCTCTTGGCCGCCTCCTCGAAATTGCCGAGCTCGAACTGAATATGCCCCATGGCGCGATAGATCTCGGCCGAGGCTTCGTTCGCGGCAATGGCGCGCTGTAATTGTTTGAGGGCCTCTTCGCGCTTGCCGGCAAGGTGCAGGGTGACCGCTCTGGCCAGATGGGTCTGCGATCCGGCGTTTTTCTCGCCGCCGTCAATTTCGTGCGCGCGCAGGCTCTGGACCTTTGCGGGACTTCTCATGGCTGTGCTGCTCATTTGTTCTGATGCTCCTTGGCGGTTAATTCTGTAGAGGAGAGCCTTACCCAATAAAGGCGCGCCCGGTCATCCGGGGCGCCGGTAAATCCTACGCCTCCCATGGGGAAGCGCGGGTCGTTCCAGGTTTCGATATTATTACCGTCTACGCTGACCGTGAACGTGTCGCCGGAAACCTCCGTGGTCACGGTCATAGCCGCCCGCGGTTTTCCGGGCAGGCGCTCGGCCGCAACTACCGATTCCTGCGCGACACCCCCGACGACGGCACAGCGGCTGAATTCCAGTTCCCCGCCGTCCATTGCGGTGAGCGTGCATTGCAGGTATTCGTCGAGCCCCGCGGCGCGCACTACCCAGTTGAGGCTCCGCGTGTCGATCCGCGCCAGAAAATCCAATTCGTAGTCGATCAGCTCGAGCGTGGGAACGAAGAGTGCCAGCGCGCCGGTACGAACGCCGGCCACATCCACCTTCCATTCCTTCATGCCGCCGACCCAATTGTCCCAGCCGGACCCGAAGTGTTCCTCTATACGGACCTTTGGCGGCGGCACGGCATGCAAGGTATTTTGCGGCGAAGCTATCTCGGCGGCCCCGGCCGTCGATGTCGAAGGACCGGCGATAGCTGTCGCCACCGTGCCTTCGAAAGTGACCTTGGGGCAGCCCACCGGGTCCTGCGGGATAAACGCGGTGAACGCGACCTGCCGCACGGGACGCGTGCTTGAAGGCGTCATGGCGAGGGTAAAAAGATGAGCTCCGTTGCGCTTGGCAAACCCGGCGGATGGCGGCAGTACCGCTATCCCGCGCGAACGCGGCTCGGAGGGCTTCCAGGCGATGTCCGTGCTTCGCTTGGTGGGTTGGGCGCAGTCCGCGGGCCGCCGGTTACGCGGCGGCAGGGTTTCCGGAAAAACGAACTGGGCCGGTCGCGTTCCGTCGGCCACCGTGGGCAGGCAGGTGGGCCACCTCGGGATTCCGATTTCCAGATTGCGGCAGGCGGCCTCGAGATCCTGGCTCTCGGGTGCAACCGCGCGCGGCGTGCGCGGCCATACCAGGGCAGCCTGCGCCGTCGGCCGCTTAAAGGAGTCGCGCCACTTCACCGTAGGCACGCGGAACCCGATGCCGATGGAAACCCGCAGCGCATTGCCTTCCACGGCGGACGATTTGATGCCGCGTAACTGAGTCTGGTACAGCAAGGCCGGCGCCCGCCGCGATTCGAACACGCCCGGTACCAGGGCGCCATCGCCCAGGTGCACGCGCACCTGCCCTTGGCGCAGCATTCCGAAAACCCGCGGCCCGGCTGCCGCTGCGGGCGCATCGCGGCGCAGCGAAACCATCGGCGCCTGCGAAATCTGTACCAGCAGCTTCTGGCGCCGGGGCGGGACAAGGGGCACGGTACCGCGGCCGTTGATGAGAATCCTGGAAGCGTCCGCCCGCCGCGATACGGAAGTCTTGGGAGGCCGCGAAGTTTGCGGCGACACATAACGATCCGCTCCACTGGCCACGCGCGGCGCGGCCGGACCGGGCAGCACTGGCGAAAAGGCCGTTATCTCGTACCTGGGCGCGGGCAGTTTCGGTTCGAAGAACCCGCGGCGCTCCAGCGCCGAATTGCACATCAGCCGCGCCGCCGAGATGTGGCGGGGGTTCTCCCGCCGCCGCATCAGGCTCGTAACCTTATTCGCTTCCTCCAGCCGATCCATCCCGGCGCGGAGCCGGTGCTGGTTGCGATGTTCGCGCGAGCAGAAGTCGCCGTCACCGCCGACTCGTAGCCGGCTTAACGGTTTTCCGCAGAGCTGACAGGTTCTCGCATTCATTTTCGGCACAAGTATATGAGAATGTTTCTCAAATTACTAGGATAAAAGGTGGGAGTATCCAATAGATAACTCAAGATAATATTTATGCCTCCCAATACTATCAATGGTTAACAGTATATATCATGCCTTTGATATCTTTTAAAAATTACCAGAAATAAGTGCTAAAATTCCCTGAGTTTTGAGTAAAATCATCGTGAGCTGGTTCAGTTTCTATTTGTTCCGGACCGGCGGAGGATTTCGATGAACGAGTCGACGGCACGTGCGGAACGTTTTGATTTGCAGAATGCCTCTTCCCCTCTTTACGTGTGGGAAGTCCCGCAAAAACCTGTGTCGGTACGTATTCCCTTCAGTCTGATCGACCGGCTGGAGCGGGACGCGGTGGAGAGTTTTCGCTCGCTGACTTCACGCGGTTCCGAAATCGGCGGCTTGCTGGTGGGGGATGTCTCGCCGGGAAGCCCGCTGGTGCTCTCGATCGCGGATTACGATTTGATCGCCTGCGATTACAGCCGCGGACCCCTATACCGGTTGAGTGACGCCGATATGGGCCGCTTTGAGCAGGCCATCCAACAGCGCATGGCCTCCGGCCGCGGAATAGCGGGATTTTTCCGAAGCCACACGCGCAAAGGCATCTCGCTGGACGCCGACGACCTGACGTTCTTCCAGGCACGATTCCGCGACCCGCACCAGATTGCATTACTGGTCCGCCCCTTTGCCACCAAGGCCAGCACCGCCGGAATCTTCATCTGGGAAAACGGCAAGGTCAACGGAGATGCCAGTTGCCTCGAGTTTCCATTCCGCTCCAGCGAACTGGGTACCGGCCAGACCTCCGAACCGGTTGCCGCAAAACCCGCGGCGCCTGCCCCTGCGCCGCCGCACCCTTCCAAACCCGCACCGCGCGCTCAGATCGTGCCCATCGCTTCCCGGCGCGAAATCTCCATCCCCGCCGTGCCCGTCATCGAACCCCCGCCTCCACCCGCGCCCGTGGCGGCTGCGCCTGCGCCCGCCGCAATCGTGACGCCTCCCGCCCCCATCGTGGAAGAGAAAGCCGCGATCGTTCCCCCAAAAACCGAAAAGCCCGGCAAAAGTGACAAGTTCGAGAAGAACGACAAGTTTGACAAGAACGACAAATTTGACAAGAACGACAAGTCCGAGAAGTCCGACAAGAACGACAAGTCCGACAAGAACGAGAAGGCAGCCAAAGTCGAAAAGGCAGCCAAGGTAGAGACTCCCGCTCCGAAGACCACTCCCCCGCCAGCCAAAATCGAAAAGACCGAAAAGACCGAGAAGAAGGAAACCCTCCCTACCTTCGCGGCAGCCGAAACTGTGGCGCCCGCGGCTCGTATCGGCAAGGGGATGAAGCTCATCGTCGCGGCGGCGGCCAGCCTCGCCCTGTTCGTGATCTTGTTTGTTTACCCCGGAGTGTTCCGCAGCTCCTCAAAGCCCCCGGCTCCGGTGAAACAGGATTCGTCTCAACTCCAACTGCGCGTGGAACGCGCCGCCGGTGAACTGCTGCTCACCTGGAATCGCGATTCCGACGCCATCCGCAACGCCAGCAAAGGCGTGCTCTCCATCACCGACGGCGATCAGCACGAGAACGTGGAGATGGATGTGGCGCAGCTCAACAACGGCAGTATCGTCTACTCGCCGTCCGGCACCGACATCAGCTTCAAGATGGAAGTGGTCGACAAGTCCCAGAAAACCACCACCAGCGAATCGGTTCGCATGCTGCGTACGCATCCGTCGCCCCTACAGGAGCAGAACGACGCAGCCGCCGCGAAGGCCGCCGCTGCAACTCCGGGAACCAAACCCGCCGCCGGTGCGACCACGCCTGCGGCGGCGACACCACCTTCCACCGGAGAACCGGTCGCTGAGGCCCCCGCCAAGCCGGCTCCGGCGCCCCTGAAAGCGTTCCATGCCGAACCCCTGGCGCAGAGACTGCGACCCGCCGCCCCCACGGATATGCCGGATGCGCCCAGCGTGAGCTCGGGCGACCGTCCCACTTCGTCGGCCATCCCCGGCGTCAGCGTAACTGCGGTGGCCCCCGCCCCGTATCTTCCCGCGGCGCCCGCACCTCCCGCCGCCACTTCAACCCCGGCTTCCGCCAAAGACTCGAAACCCAAGTCGGGCGGCCAGATCCAGCAGGCAGTTCTGATTTATCGCAAGGATGCCGAGTATCCCAAAATCGCCAAGCAGACCGGCGCCAAAGGCACCGTGACCTTAAACGCGACCATCGGCACGGATGGCCTCGTCAAGAAAGTGAAAGTGGTCTCCGGTCACCCCATGCTCACTAGCGCAGCCATCGATGCTGTGAAGCAGTGGCGCTACCGCCCGACGCTGCTCAACGGACAAGCGGTGGAAACCGAAACTCAGGTGCTCATCAATTTTGTCGGCGACCGCTAAACCGCCCCGCATCGCAAAGTAAATGTGGGGCAGGCTGGCAGCCTGCGGCCGATTGCTAATCGGCCCTCCGAGCAAAGCTCGGATAAGTCGCCTTTCAAACCGGCGCGCCATCTCTTCGCCCAGTGCTAAGCTAGCCGGATGCGAATTGTGGCTCTGCTGCTGGCCGCTGCCGGCCTCGCGACGGCGACCGATGTTCTCACCCACCACAACAACCTCGCACGCACCGGGGCCATCCTCGACGAAACCATCCTCTCTCCCGCCACGCTCAAGAACCAGGCTTTCGGCAAGCTCTTCTCCGTTGTAGTGGACGGCCAGATCTACGCACAGCCGCTCGTGGTCACCGGCCTCGCGATCCCCGGCAAAGGCACCCACAACGTGGTCTATGTGGCCACCATGCGCAACGCCGTCTACGCCTTCGATGCCGACGCCGCCCAGCCCGAACCCCTGTGGCACGTCAGCCTGGGCGCGCCCATGCCCTACGACCGCATCCCCAAAGACGCCGGCGCACTGCTCGGACAATACAACATCCGCCCCTATATCGGGGTCACCAGCACGCCGGTAATCGACCGCGAGAAGCAGTTGATTTACGTGGTCGCCAAAATTGCCGAGCCCCAGTGTCCCGGCGCGGAGGCCGCCACCGCTGCCTGCCCCGTGATCTATCGCCTACACTCGCTCGACCTGACCACCGGGACCATCGCGCATCGAACCGATATTCGCATTCCCATGACCGCTCCCGACGTGCCTCCCGAGGATGTTGCCCGCCGCCATATACAGCGCGCCGCACTCCTGCTGGCGAACCACAAAATCTATGCCGCTTTCGGATCCCACCAGGATGCGCCCCCGTGGCAGGGCTTCGTGATCGCTTTCGACCCCGACACCCTGCGCCAGTTGGACCCCGCCTTCTGCACCACTCCGGGCGGCCGGGAAGGTGGCGTCTGGCAGGCCGGTAACGGCCCCGCCGTGGATGCCCAGGGCAATCTCTACGTCATGACCGGCAATGGCAGCTTCGACCCCACTGGCAACAAGCAATTCGGCAACACGTTCCTTAAACTGAGTCCCGACCTCACTCCGCTCGATTGGTTTGCTCCAGCCGCCGTGAACAATCTCAATCTGTTGGATATCGACCTCGGATCGTCCGGTCCCATGCTGATGCCGGACACCGGTGAAATTATAGGCGGCGGCAAGGATGGAAAGCTCTTCGTCCTCGACCAGTCCAAGCTTGGCGGCCTGCAACAGCATCACTGGCCGCACGACGGACACAATCCGCCCGTCCAATACTTTCAGGCAGCCCGGCCCTGGCGGATTACACTTCTCAGTTGGTTTCCCTTCCTGTTTGCCGCCGGGTACCATCACAACCACGGCTCGCCTGTCTATTGGAACAGCCGCTTGAAAGGCCCCACCATTTACCTTTGGCCTGAAGAGGACAATGTCCGCGCGTTTCACTACGACCCGCGCACAAAGTTCCACACCAAGGCCCTCACCGGCATGATGGGCAATAAGGGCATGCCCGGCGGCTTTCTATCCGTCTCCGCAAACGGCTCGGACGACGGCATTCTCTGGGCAGCCATCCCTTATAAAGACGATGCCTGGGTCGAAATCGTCCGCGGCACCCTGCGCGCGTTCGATGCCAATACGCTGCAGCTCCTCTGGAGCACCGACGCCAACGAGCCCGCCGACAACTTCGATTTCGCCAAGTACAATCCACCCACCGTCGCCAACGGCAAGGTGTATCTCCCCACCTTTTCCGATCGCATGAATGTATACGGACTCCACGCTCCCAACGCCGGAGCCACGCCGCCACCCGCGCCGAAAGTCTCGAAAGACCCGCGCCATCGCGGCCACGTCAAAGGCGCCACCGGCCACTCGGGACACGACTAGCTCGCGGCGACCGGACGCGACCATCGCTCGAAGCCGCGACCGTGAGGGAGCGGTGGGGCAGGACAAACAACAGTGAGTCCTGCGGAATGCCGGGTAGCCGAAGTCATTCGACATCCCCGGCATTCCAGTCTCCGACGGTGATGCGGAGGTGAACTACCCGGACCGTCGGGTCGCCATACGCGGGGCTTTGCCTCCCGTCGCCCGGAAAGCCACCCATTCTACGCTGGAGATTGTGATCAACTCACTTGAAGGTAAAGCCAGAATAAGGCAAAAAGGTCGAATATTACAATACATTTTAAGTGGGGATCGCCATCCCCCATTTGTGGGGAAAGCCAAGTCTCAGCTCGCACCCCTGCTTGTATTCGCCCCGGCATTCTTACCGAATGGAAGTCGCACTTGCAGCACGCGCTCGCGCTCCCGCTCTTCATTGAGATTGCGCACCCTGGCCATCAATAAGTCATGCAGCGAGACCATGCCCACCAGTTCTCCGGCGCCATCGATCACAGGGAGCCGCGTAAAACCGGTCTCCGCCATTCGTGATACCACTACCCGCAGCGGCTCATTTGGACGCGCCACCACCGGATCCCGCAGCACATCGCCCAGGGAGAAGTTTGATTCCGACGATAACGTCAATTCGCGAAGCTGCTTCCGCGTGATCACTCCCTTTAACCGTCTGTCGTCGTCCACCACCGGGTAGAGATGTTGTCCACGCTGCGCAGGTTCGCGAATCAGCGTATCCCGCAGATCGGCCAGAGTCGCTCCGGCCGGCAGCGCTACCAGTTTGGTGCGCATCACCTCTCGCACAAACAGGATCTCCAGCGGATCGGTCGCATACTCGCGGCTAAGGTGAAATCCCCTGCGAGCCACTTTTTCCGTGAGGATGGAACGCCTTAACAACAGCACGGTAGTGGCATGCGCCAGCATCGCCGCAACCAGCAGTGGCAGCAGGACGTTGATGTCGTGAGTCAGTTCCAGAGCGAAGAGAATCGCCGTGAACGGAGCGCGCATAGTGCCCGCCAGAATCGCGCCCATGCTGACCAGCGGCCAGAACCCCACGCCCTCGTTCGGCAAGAACATGCCTTCGACGCCGCCGATCGCCGCCCCCATCATGAGCAAGGGCGCCAACACCCCGCCCGAAGTCCCGGAACCCAGCGAAATCACCCAAATCGCCGATTTCACCAGCAGGACGCCTGCGATCACCGCTCGCGGTACATCGCCCTGCAGCAGGGATTGTATCGTGTCGTAGCCAACGCCCAGCGCCTGCGGGAAGATCAGCCCGCCCAATCCGACCGCCAAACCCCCGATCGCCGGCCACCACTTCCAGTGGATCGGCAGCTTCATAAACGAATCTTCCGCGGCGTACACTCCCAGCGTCAGCAGCGACGAGAGGCCGCCTGCCACCAGCCCTGCAACCACGCATCCCGCCAAGCCTTGCGGCCCGATAAAGATGGCATGCTGCGGCACGGGAAACAGCGGACCAAGCCCCAGAATATACCGGCGCGCCGCCCCGGCTGTAGCGCTCGCCAGCGCCACTGGTATCGCGCTCCTTGGCTTCCACTCGAAGAGCAACAGCTCAACCGCCAGCAGCACCGCCGCGATCGGCGTGGCGAACGTCGCGGACATCCCCGCCGCTGCTCCCGCAACCAGCAGCGTCTTTCGTTCCGCCGCCGTCAGGTGAAATAACTGCGAGATCACCGACCCGATGGCGCCGCCCGTCATGATTATCGGACCTTCCGCCCCGAACGGACCTCCCGAGCCGATCGAGATGGCAGACGAAATAGGTTTCAGTACCGCCAGCCGCGGCTGTACCTTGCTGCCGTTGATCAGGATGGATTCGAGCGCTTCCGGAATTCCGTGTCCCCGAATCCGCTCCGAGCCGTAGTACGCCATGAATCCGATGATCAGGCCGCCACCCACCGGGACAAATATCGAGAGCCAGCCCAGGTGATTTCCGGCCGGCGAGACAAGGACCGTGCTCACTCGCCCGTAGTAAAAGAGATTGGTGAAAAATCCGATAAGACGAAGCAGCGCCCATGCGACGAACGTGCTTAAGATCCCGATGCAGATCGCAAGTAACGAAATCGGGATGATTCGCGCAGTCGTAGTAAAATCGCCGAGCTCTTTCGAGTCGTGCTGGTGCTTACTCACGAAGCCGCCCTTTCATCGGAATAACGCAGAATCGATTCCAGGGTACGCGCCAGTTCGGGACCGGAACGCTCCAGTTCGGTCCGGTGCGCCAGTGCCAGTTTACGCAAGATCGCACGTCCGGCCGGTGTCAGGCGTACCCATACTTCACGCCGGTCTTCAGTGCCGGAATGTCTCGCGACTGCGCCCGCTTTCTCCAGTCGGTTGATCAGTTCTACCGCGCTGTGGTGCTGAATGAACAACCGGTCCGCAATCTCCCGAATCGTCGGTTTTGCGCCCTCGGGCAGCCCGTGCACCGCCAACAGGAGTTGGTGCTGCTGCGTCTCGATGCCGTATTCCTTCGCCGTCGCTTCACTGAAGTGCAGGAATCGCCGGATTTGTCTCCGGAACTCGGCGAGGTCGCGATATTGCTCGCGGGATAGATCGGGGGCGGATCGCATTATTTGTATCGTACCACGATACAAATATCGGCCGCCAGCTCTTCCGCCTCAGCCCTGCCCCTCTGCCTCCTGCTCCAGTCCCGGCCGGTTCACGATCTCCACCTGTCGGTCCTGAATCCGGATCAGGCCCTGTGCACGAAACCGCGCCAGATTCCGCGAAACCACTTCTCGAACTGTCCCCAGGCGCGACGCCAACTCCTGGTGAGTAACCGGCAAATCGAATCTGTCAGCGCCCGCCCCTTTCGATGCATCCAGCAGCAGCCGTGCCAGCCTCTGCGTGACACTTCCGAAGGTCATCGCCTCCACCAGTCCTACAAGATGTCTCAGCCGCCGCCCCACCACCGCCAGGACTTTCAGTGCGACTTCGGGGTATTGACGGCAGACCTGTTGAAAGTCGCTCTTATTGATGAAGAGCGCGACCACCGGCTCCACTACCCGCACCGATGCCGGATAAGGCCCTCCATCGAATAGCGGCAACTCGGCGACCGTCGCGGGCGCCGTCTCAATCGACAGCATCACTTCGCGCCCGGATGCGGACGTCCGGAAAATCTTCACGCTCCCCTCTATGATCAGAAAGATCCCGGCGCACTCTGCGCCTTCCCAGAACAGTATTTCATCCGGAGCAAATCGCTTCTCTACCGCCCGCTGAGAGAGTCCCTGTAGCTCGCTTTCGCTGAGGGCCGCGAACAAAGCAATTTCTGATAGTGCTGCGATTTTCGGTAGCAAGCATTCATCGTAATACGCCACCTCGTGGGGTAGGGCAATCGCCGCAGTATTCCTCGGTCCGGTGCTGGCGGCGCGCGTCGGCGTGCCCCCTGTTTTCCACTCCGTCGCCATCCTGCTTGTCATTTGGGCCGTCGCGTTTGGCTTCCTGGCGCGCAACGCTCCAGCCCCCGCCACCACGCAGCGCAAAGGCCTCGGCGCGATACATCGAGGTGCTGGCCCGCGAAAAGCTCTCGTGGCTCCTGTCGGCGTTCTACTTCCTGACTTTCGGCGGGTTTGTCGCTTTCTCTATTTACTTGCCAACTCTCCTGAGGGACGAATTTCATCTGTCTCCGGCGGACGCTGGTTTTCGAACTGCTGGCTTCGTGGTTCTGGCCACGCTCCTGCGCCCGTTGGGTGGCTGGCTCTCGGACCGCATCGGCGGCGCGCGAGTATTGTCCGCGGTTTTCCTCGGCGTCGCTCCCTTCGCCCTTTTGATGGCATGGTCGTCGATGCTTCCCTTCACCGTTGGCGCGCTCGGCTGCGCGGCACTACTCGGGCTCGGGAACGGCGCCGTGTTCAAATTGGTGCCGCAATATTTCCCCAATCAGACGGGCACCGTCACGGGACTTGTCGGTGCCATGGGCGGACTCGGCGGTTTTTTCCCGCCCTGCTGCTCGCATTTTTCCGCGGCCGCACGGCGCCATCTGGCCGGGATTCCTGCTGCTCGCCGGCGTCGCCTGCTGTTGTGGTGGGCCAACAATCGGGTCTTCGTGACGCGCCAGCAGGCCCTCGATATCGCGCTGCCTGCCGATCTCCGACGCACCGCCGATCGGCTCCGTGCCGGCGCATGGGCGACATTGTGGACCGCGCTCCTGGTAGCGGCGATTGTAGTGGGGTCGCGCAATCTCCAGAATTTCGACCCGGCGCTGGTCATTTACACCTTTGCAGTGGTCTTCGACAGCCTGGGGCGTGATCTACCACTACAACGTCTGGCTCGAAAAACCGCCGACTCGCATGTACTGGGATCGCGGTTGGGAACTGTACTGGCGGCGCGGTGTCTTCCGTAGTTTGTGGCACGTCTCCGCTCTCGCCGTCACTCATCTGGCCGCGCAGCGCTTCATCGCGCATCGTTCCCGCCTACGCTGGTGGATGCACCAATTCCTCTTCTGGGGCTGCCTGCTGGCGGTAGCCATCACCTTTCCACTGGTCTTCGGCTGGATTCATTTCCGCACTCTCCCGGACAATCAATTGACGTACGTCACGTACCTGTTCGGCTTCCCGGCGGGCAGCTTCCGTCTTCACACCGTTGTCGCCTGGCTGCTATTTCATGGACTGGACATCTCCGCACTGTTGGTCCTGGCCGGGTATCGCCCTCTCTCTGTGGCGTCGTATGACCGATAAGGGCGCACGCACCCTCCAACAGTTCGGCATGGATTTCCTGCCGATCATCATGCTCTTTGCGATTTCCGTCACCGGCCTGGCGCTTACCGTTTCGCAGGAATGGCTGCGCGGATCGGCATACAGTTTTCTATCGATCCTGCATGCCATCACGGTAATCTCCGCGCTGCTGTTCCTGCCCTTCGGCAAGTTCTTCCACATCTTCCAGCGGCCCGCGCAACTGGGCGTCAAACTCTATCAGGAGGCCGGCGACCAGGATCCGGGAGCCCGTTGCCCACGATGCGGCCAGCGCTTCGCCTCCCGCATGCATATCGACGACCTCCGCACCATCCTGCCCCAGGTCGGTTTCGACTACGCCACTCCGGGACCTGCCGGACACTGGCAGGCGCTTTGCCCGCCGTGCAAGCGCAAATCGTTATCCATGGCGCAAATGAGGATCCAGGAGGAATCGCGTGGCTAAAGTACCGCTCACTCGGGAGGAACTCACCAGCCGCTTTGGCCCGCATTTGAATTACAACCCTCCCGGAGGTTGGCAGGGCAAGGCCGGCAATGAGATTGAGAAGCTCGTCAAGACCCATTGCTGTTTCTGCGGCCAGCAGTGCGGCATTCAGCTCAAGGTTCGCGACAACCGTGTTACCGGCTTCGAGCCTTGGGAGGAGTTCCCGTTCAACCGCGGCATGCTTTGCCCCAAAGGCGTCAAACGTTATCTACAAGGCAATCACCCGGACCGGCTTCTCGACCCCCTCATGAGAACGGCCGATGGCTTCCGCCCTGCAAGTTGGGACGAGGCTGATCGATTTCACCGCGCACCGCCTGCGCGAATTGCAGGAAAAATACGGCAAGGATTCCGTCGCTGTTTACGGAGGCGCGTCCCTTACGACGGAGAAATCGTACCTCCTCGGCAAGTTCGCGCGCGTCGGACTCGGAACCCGTCACATCGATTACAATGGCCGTCTCTGCATGGTCTCTGCCGGCACCGCCTACAAAGGCGCACTCGGCGTCGATCGTGCGCCGAACCCCTGGAACGATATCGTCGAAGCCGAAGTTCTCTTTGCGATCGGCGCCAATGTCGGCGAATGCGCCCCCATCACCACCGACTACATCTGGCGTGCGCGCGACAAGGGCGCCAAACTGATCGTGGCCGATCCGCGATTTACTCCGATCTCGCGCCATGCCGATCTCTTCCTTCCCGTCCGTCCGGGGACCGACCTCGCGCTCCTGATGGCCATGCTGCACGTCATCATCCGCGACGGCCTCACGGATCCGGCCTTCATCGCCGCCCATACCACTGGCTTCGAGAAAACCGCGGAATCGGTGGAAGCGTGGAATCCACGCCGCGCCGCCGAAGTGACCGGCGTAGCGCCCGAGGCAATTGAAAAGGCCGCCCACCTGATCGGCGAATCTCGCCGCGCCATGCTCATGCACGCGCGAGGACTCGAGCATCAGTCCAAGGGCGTCGAGAATTGCGAAGCAGTGCTCGCCATCGCCCTTGCCACCGGGAACATCGGCCGCGAAGGCGCCGGCCCGATCATGATCACCGGACAGGGCAACGGACAGGGCGGACGCGAGCATGGGCAAAAGTGCGACCAGTTGCCGGGACAGCGGAGTCTCACCGATCCCGCCGCCCGCCAACATGTCGCAGGGGTTTGGGGCATCGCCCCCGACGAGCTGCCCGGCCCGGGCTATAGCGCGGTCGAAATCATGAACGCCATTCACTCGGGCGAGATCAAAGGCCTGCTGTCGATTTGCTTCAATCCCCTCGTCTCCCTCCCCGACGCCAATATCACGCGCGAGGCGTTGGAAAAACTGGAATTCTTCGGCGTCATCGACTTCTTTCTTTCCGAAACCGCGGCGCATGCTGATGTCGTCTTGGCCGGCAGCCTCCAGGAGGAAGAGGAAGGCGTCACGGCCAACGTGGAAGCGCGGGTGATCCATATTCAAAAAGCCGTCGACCCGCCCGGCAACGCCCGCACCGATTCTTCCATCATTTGCGATCTGGCCCGCCGCCTGGGCCGCGGCCAATATTTCCCCTTCAACGAACCGCGCGAGATCTTCGAGGAATTACGCAGGGCGTCGCAGGGTGGTCTCGCCGACTATTACGGCATCACCTACGAAAAGATCGACCGGCAGAAAGGCGTCTTCTGGCCGTGTCCCACATTGGACCATCCAGGCACGCCGCGGCTATTTGAAGACGGGCAATTCTTTCACCCTGACGGCAAAGCACGTTTCATGAGTTTGGCCTGGCGCGATAGCGGCGATCCGGTGGATGCGGAATATCCCGTCTATCTCACCACCGGACGGGTCGTGAGCCAGTATCTCTCCGGTACCCAGACGCGCCGCATTGGAGCGCTCGTGGAGCAGTATCCCGAACCCAAGGTGGAGATCCATCCCAGGCTGGCCGAACAGTACGGAATCGTCAACGGCGATTGGGTCACCGTGACGTCTCGCCGAAGCGCGATCACGCTGCAGGCGATGGAGGTCCGCACCATTCGCCCCGACACCGTTTTTATCCCCTACCATTGGCCCGGCGGCCTCAGCGCTAACCGCTTGACCCACCGGACGCTTGACCCGCGCAGCAAAATTCCCGAATACAAAGTATCGGCCTGCCGCATCGCGAAGGCGCCCACTCCCGGGGGACAGTCGTAATGTTCGGCATGGAGTTCTACGTTGATCCCTCCCGCTGCATCGGGTGCCAGTCCTGCCTGAAGGCCTGCGAGGAATGCGACACGCATCGCGGCGTGTCGATGATCAACTTCGATTTTGTGGACCGGCGGGATTCCATCGCCACCGCCGCGTATGTCTGTTGGCACTGCGACGATCCCACGTGCGCTCAGGTCTGTCCCGCCGATGCCATCAAGAAATATGAGGACGGCATCGTCGGATCCTCCCTCAAGCCGCGCTGTATCGGCTGCTCCAACTGCGTCCTGGCGTGCCCCTTCGGAATTCCGAAGCTGGTTCCGCAATACGAGCAGATGATGAAGTGCGACATGTGCTACGACCGCACATCCGTCGGCAAAAAGCCCATGTGCGCCACCGTCTGTCCCAGCCAGGCGTTGACTTACGTGACGCCCGAGACCATCGCGGCAACCCGCCGCGAGAAGCCCGTCAACACCTTCCGCTTCGGCAACCAGAAAATCACCACCAAGGTCTACATGATGGCTCCGTCCGGTGCCGCGGAAATCGCCATTGACGTAGCCGACTACACGTGGGAGAGAGAACCATGAGTTGGTTTCGCAAGCCTTCAAGTACGCCGCTCTGGCGAGATGAATTCTCCGTATTTACGGCCGATGAGCGCTACGTCAACCGCCGGCAGTTCACCAAATTTCTAACGCTCACAAGCTTTGGGATGTTCGTAGGAAATCTGTGGATTTTCGCTCGCTCAGTATTCCACCGGGCTCCTTCCTATCCGCAAGGTGCCCATAGCGGCGGTTGACGAACTCGCCGTGGGTGGCGTCAAGATATTCGAGTACCCTGCCGCCGGCGATCCATGCATTCTGATTCGCACCGGCGCCCGATGTTTTCGTCGCATTTGGCCAGAAATGTACTCATCTCTCGTGCGCGGTCTACTACGAGAAAGAGCAGAACCGGCTCGAATGCCCGTGTCACCAGGGCTTTTTCTCCATCACCGACGGTTCGGTTCTGCAGGGCCCTCCCCAGCGCCCTCTGCCGCGATTGCCTGAACCCCGCCTTTCAGGCAGCTGGCCTATCGCTGCTCCAGCGCAATAGCTCGCGGGAACAATATGTTGTTCTCAAGGTGTATGTGAACGTGTAGATCAGCCTCCAGCACCTGCAGCCCCTCATAGAGTGCCCGAACCGTGCTGCAGGCATATGCCGGCAACTCGTAATCGTTCGTGAGCCCGCGTAGCTCGCCGAGGGCATCGCCCGCATCCCCGTGTTCGCGCTCCATCATGGCGATAGGGTTGCCGATCGACCCGAAGGGAACCGGCGGCACCGGCCGATTTTGCACCTCCGCCCGGCCGTACTGCTCGATGAAGGGAAACAGAATTGCTTCCTCCTTATGCAGGTGCATTTCCAACTCGGCCCGCAACGCCGCGAATACTTCCCTCATGTGGGGAAGCACTTCCGGATCGCGCGCTCCGTGGACGGCGACCACCTTGTCCAATCGGTTCCCCAGGACAGGCAAGTCCAGTTTCAAATACGCATGATGAGTTCCGACGATGTGCTTCACCAGTTCGTCGAGCGGCGCCGCCTGCCAGTCTCTCCCCGCCACACCGGCAACCTTCGCCTCCTCGATCTCTCGCAGGATCGTCTCCGGCTTAACACCCTTCGCAATGCAAGCCTGGTCAAGCGCTTGCTTCCCGCCGCAGCAATAGTCCAGGCCGTGTTGTTCAAGGATGCGGATTGCACTTATCGAGGTGGCGGCCAGATCGGCCAAAGTCATGGTAGTCGTCATCGGATCTCCTTTTCTGCCCTTCTACATTGATCTTGACGTCAATCGCCGTCCGGGTCAGTGACTCAGGTCACGCGGCGCATGCTCCGCCCACCACAAAAGAAACGCCGCCGGTTTTCTAGGCCGGCGGCGCTGCCGGCATTGCCGGCCTTTCGCTATTTCAAAGTATTCACTGACGTCAGAAGGCGAACTTCATGCCCAACTGAATGTTGCGCGCGGGGTAGGCCGACGTAATGGTTCCGAAACTGCTGTTGGTGATGGTGGCGTTCGGAGCCTGGAAATTCGTGTGATTGAACGCGTTGACGAAGTCCACACGCAGTCGCACGTTCATGTGCTCCCGGATGTCGAAGATCTTCTGCATCGACAAATTGTAGATCTGCATTCCGGGGCCTTGTGCATTACCGGCGCCGGTGGTGCCCCAACGGCCCTGCGGCGCGGCCGAAAACGCTGCCGGATTAAACCAGCCGTTCGGTCCCGGATTGGGCAGCAGCACCGGGCCGCCGTTGTAGTCGGCCATGCGCGTCCCCAGGATGTTGGTAGAGCCCACCACTGTGAGATACGGACCGCTCTGCAGGTGCGTGACGCCGCTCAGCTGCCAGCCGCCGATGGGACCGCGGATCAACATGCTGTGGTGCCGCAGAACCGGCATGCGCCATACAAAAGTCCCGACGAAAACCTTCTCGATGTCCATGCTGCCCGCGCTCGAAGTGCTGTTCACCGGTCCGTACATCAGGTGATAGTTCATGTAATCGAGATCGTTGGAAGTATCGGATGCCGTATTGCCCAGATTCTTGGACCACGTAAAAGCGCCCATGAACGTCACCTGGCCCGCGCGCCGGCGCAAGTGGGTCTGCAAACTGTGGTAGTTCGAAGTGCCCGCGCTGATGAACTGTTGAATCGTGGAGTAGCCGGCGTACGGCCGGACGCTGTTCTCATTCGTGGTGGAGGGCAGGCTTGCGACGGTGGCGAACGACGGCTGGTTGATGTCGGGCTCAAGCAGCAGGCGGCGGCCCAGGCTTCCCACGTAGGAAGTCTCCAGGAACAGATGCAGTGGAAGCTCGCGCTGTATGCCCAGGCTGAACTCTTCCGCATAGGGCGGCCGGAACTTCGGGTTCATGGTCTGTATCGTGCCCCACGGATTGCTGACCGTGGCGCCGCCCGTGATGTTCGAGAGGTTGCCGTAATCGAATTCCGTGGAGCCCACATACGGTGGATTGTTCAGGGTGTAGAAAGTGGGATTGCCCTGTATGCGATCGTAGAACAGCCCGAAGCCGCCGCGTATTACGGTCTTGTCGGTTAGCGCATACGCAAAGCCGACGCGTGGAGACCACGTGCTCGGGCTCGAATACATGCCGCGCGGCGCACCCGAGGGCACAGCTAGAACGGCCGGACTATTGGCGTTGGGCACCAGGTACGCCTGGCTGGGGTTGATGCCGTTGGACACGCGGATCAGGCCGTTATAGATGTTGCCCGAACCGGGCACGACACCGCCGGTCGAGGTCATCTTCACCGCCTGCGCCGCATTGTAGAGCGACGGATCGAATAGCGACAGATTGTCGGCCGTGGAGTACATCGCCATCATGTACTCGTAGCGCAGGCCGAGATCGATACTCAGCCTCCGCGAGGCCTTCCAGGAATCGCTGATGAAACCGGCCGGCTCGGTGTAGCGGTACTTGCCCATCGGGTCGTACGCCGCCTCCGTATAAATCTGGAAGTAGCCCAGCAGCGCATCGGACAGCGCGTATCCCGTGGTGTTCGGATTGCCGGTGGTGTTGAATGTAATCGCGCCGTTGTACGCCGACCGGCCGTTCTGGTCCTTGCGATTGCGAATCACCATGACGCCCGTCTGAATCGTATGATTGTGCCGGATGATGGTCAGCGTGTCCTTCCATTCGAGTTCCGCCGTCGGCGAGATTAGAGTCTTCGACGGCCCGTTGAACGTGGCGAAATTCTGTAAGGTCACGTCGGGGATTCCGTTCGGGTACGGCCCCACGGAATTGTAAACCTTCGCGAAAGTGAAGCCCTCCACACTGCGGTCCCACGTGTTGCCCTGGTTCCAATAGTGCTGCGAGTTCCAGCTTGCGCCGAAATGGCCTTCATTCACCACTGTCGGGGCGATAACCCAGGTTTCCGACAGTAGGACGCTCTTGCCGGGACGGTCGCGGATTTCCGGCGTGATCGGAATATTCCCGCCCGGCCCGTTGGACACCAGGATCGAGTTGAAGTCGTCGATCCAGCGAGCGAACAGCGTGTGCTTGTCGTTGATGTGATAATCGATGCGGCCCAGGTCTTCCCGATAGTCCAGCGGGTTAGGAGTTTCAAATGTGGCGTTGTTGGTGACCGCCGTGTTTGTGAACACGGACGTTTGCGGAATCACGGTGTTGTACACGTTCATGATTGCTTTGCCATCCACCGTGATCATCGACGCAGGGATCGTGTTGCTCGGAAATGGGGTCTTCGTGCCGGGGTAGTAAATGACTTTCGTTCCGAAATTGCCAATCATCTGGGCTGTTGTGGGGAGCGTGGTCCGCGCGGGCGCCGACTGCTGGCGTATTTTCTTCCAGTCCTGGCCGATGAAGAAGAACAGTTTGTTTTTCTTGATGGCGCCCCCAATGTCGTAGCCCCAATCGTTGTATCGCAGTTCGGTGAGGCTCGGAGAGAAGAAATTGCGCGCGTCCAGCGCGTCGTTGCGCAGATACTCGAAAGCGCCGCCGTGGAACTCGTTCGTGCCGTACTTGGTGCCGATATTGAAAGCCGCGCCGGCCGATCGTCCATACTCGGCCGAGAAGTTCGAAGTCTGGATTTTGACTTCCTGCAGGAAATCCGGGCTGACATTATTGATCAGGCTGCCGTTCGAGCCGTTGTCCAGGTTGCCCACTCCATCCACCGTCAGGCTGTTCTGGTTGGTGCGGTGGCCGTTGATGGACTGGTTGGTCGCGCTCAGGCTGGTCAGGGTGCCGAACTGGTCGGGGTTGGTGACCACGGCGCCCGGAATCAGGGTCAGGAATTCAGCGTACGAACGCCCGTTTAAGGTCAGGTTCTCCACCTGTTCCTGGTCGATGACGTGGGCGATTTCCCCCGAGGTCGCGTTGAGCATCTCGGCGCTTGCCGCGACTACTTCCACGCTCTGCCGCACGTCGCCCACCTGCAGGTGGAAGTCCACCGTGAGGCGGCTATCCGCTGAGATGCTAACGCCGGTCTGCTCCTGCGGCTTGAATCCCGCCTGAGCTACTTCGACCGTGTAGGCGCCGATGGCCAGTTCGGGCGCGACATAGTAACCGTCGGCGTCCGTTGTGACGATGCGAATATCCTGGGTGCCGGCATTCCGCACCGTGACTTTCACACCGGGAACAGCGGCGTTCGTCTGGTCGGTCACGGTTCCGGAAATCCTGCCGAAGGTGGTCTGTGCGGCGACGGGCAACACGGCGAAGCACAAGAGAATGGCGGCGAGGGCCATCCCGTATTTAACGCTAACGTTTTGTGATCTGCGAGACATTTTGCAAAAAGACCTCAAAGTTGAAGCGAACATCGGCCGGTCAAGTCTCACCGGCCCACCAGTTTTGAGACTAAAGATTCTAGTACTCTTGAATGTAGATTATCATCTCGCACCCGCATTTTGGAAACGCGCCCGCTTTCCGTTACTCTATCGGGCATGGCACTCATTTCCCGCCGGCGCTTTTGCGGCGCCGCGCCCGCCTTACTCGCACTGCCCGCCTTCTCTGCGGGTGACGACCGCGGCATCCTCGTGACCGCGCCCCAGGCAGCCAAACTACGCACCGTCGCCGCGCCCGACGCCGTCCGCCGGCTTGCCGCCTCCGCCCTCAAGTCCGGACCGTGGACCGTCACCAGTAACCGCCCCGACAACGTCACCGCCGGCCCCAACGACTATTACAGCGAAGGCCCCTACTGGTGGCCCGATCCGAAGAATCCCAAAGGGCCCTACATCCGCAAAGACGGCGAGCGCAATCCGGGTCGCTTCCAGGCCAACCGCCGTGACCTCGGCGACATGTGTTCCGCTGTGCTGGCCCTCGGCATGGGCGCCTACCTGCTCGGCGATCGAGCCTGCGGCGACCATGCCGCGCGCGTCCTCTCGACATGGTTCCTGGATCCGAAAACGCGCATGAATCCGAATCTGGAGTACGGCCAGGCCGTGCGCGGCATCAATACCGGACGCGGCACCGGCCTCATCGATACCGTATCGATGATTCACGCGGCGCAGGGTATCTGGCTCCTCGAACAGGCCGGCATGCTAGATCGCCCGCTGGGCGAAGGCGTGCGCCAGTGGTATGCCGATTTCCTCCACTGGATGACCACCAGCAAAAAGGGTCTCGACGAGAAGAAGTCCGGCAACAATCACGCCACCTGGTGGACCGCGCAGGTGGCCTCCTACGCCGCGCTCACCGGCGACCGGGCCGCGCAGCAGATGGCATACGACCACTACCGCGCCTACCTCGTACCGGAAGAGATCCGCGCCGACGGCAGTTGTCCCCGCGAGGAAGCGCGCACCAACTCGCTCGGATACTCCAACATGAACCTCGATGCCTTCGCCGTGCTCTGCCGCGTCGCCGCGACCAACGGAGTCCGCCTCTGGGACTTTACCACCCCCAAGGGCATCGCCGTGCAGCGAGCGTTCGACTACCTCTTGCCCTACCTCCTGCACCCCGAAAACTGGAAAAAACAGCAGATCTCGAAGTTCAGCCCCGACGGAACCGTATGGCCGGGCCTGGCAGGCGTTGGCTTACATTCCGAGCGCCTCCTGGAGGCCTACCGGACCCTGCCCCGAGGCAATTCGCCCTGGGCCGTATTCGTAAATCTGGCAGTAACCGCCGGCGCTTAAGATGCCCTGGTGGGGCGGACGCCCACGTCCGCGCGCGACCCCCTGGTCGCGCTGTTGCGCTGATTAAGCTTTTACGCCTTGGCCGCCGCCGGCCGGGCCACCTCAATAGAAGCCAGATTCTCGATGAACAGCGCGATCGCCGAGTGATCCAGGTCCCCGTGACCCTGATTCATCAGCGCGATCAGCATCTGCTGTACCAGGCTGGTAAGGGGCAGCGCACACTTAGTCGATTCCGCCGCCAGCAGCGCATTGCGCAGATCCTTCTGATGCAGCCGGATCCGGAATCCAGGCTTGAAATTCCGCCCGATCACCATCGGCGCCTTTGCATTGAGCACGGTGCTCCCCGCCAGCCCGCCCTTCACAGCATTGAATACCACCTCGGGATCCAGCCCGCACTTCGTGGCCAGGACCAGCGCCTCACTCATCGCCGCGATATTGCACGCCACCATGATCTGGTTCGCCAGCTTGGTCACATTGCCCGCGCCCGCCCCGCCCGTCAGCGTGACGCTCGAACCCATCTTTTGCAGGATCGACGCTACCTTGTCGAACACCTCCTGCTTGCCGCCCACCATGATCGCCAGCGTGCCGTCGATCGCCTTCGGCTCGCCGCCGGACACCGGGGCGTCCAGGAACTCGACCCCCTTCAGCGCGCAGGCGGCCGCCACCTTCTGGGAAACCATCGGACTGATCGAACTCATGTCCACCACAATCGTGCCGGCCTTCGCGCCCTCCAGCACTCCGTCCTTCCCCAGGATCGCCTGTTCCACTTCCGGCCCGTCGGGCAGCATCGTGATCACCACTTCCGAGCGACCTGCAACGTCGCGGCAGGATGTACCGCGCGCCGCCCCATCCGCCGTCACGGCATCGGCTAGCGCCGCCACCACGTCGTACACAACCAGCGTATGGCCAGCCTTCATAAGGTTCCTCGACATGGGCTTGCCCATAATGCCGAGGCCGATAAATCCGATTTGAGACATTGATTATCCTTTCGTACCGCGCAAAACGGCATGATACTCCACATCGCGGCCCCCGTGGGACAGACCATCGCCTTGTGTGGTCTGTCAATCCGAGGTGGGGCAGGCTTAAGCCTGTCAATCCGAGCGCAGCTCGGACGTTTTCTTTCGCGGAATACCCTTCGGATGGCAATCCGCACACTTGACGAAATGAATATTATGCCCGCTCGCCGTGCTCAAGAACGTAGTGTCCATCTTCTCCACCTCCAAACCGCAGTTCGACAACCGCGGATGGCAAGTGGCGCACGAGGCCCGCGTCTGCTGCCCGTGCTTCAAATGGCACGCCAGGCAGCTCAACCCCTCGTGAACACCCACCGGAGTGCGATCGTCGCCCGTACCCGCCACCGCCCCGGCCAGCGGCGCGTGGCATTGATAGCACAGCGCCTGCCGTGTATCCGGACTGATTTTCACCGCCCGAGCCCCGTCCCGCATCGCCGGCAGTGGCAATAAATCCACAGCAAAATGCCTCTGTTCCCGCCGGTCGAACAGACTCACCGAAGGCCGCAACAGCTCCTGCTTCGTGGACGATTTCGCAGGCTCCACGTCCCGCACCGCCCGAGGCAGCAATTCGCCCGCGCGATGTACCTGGTGGCAACTCAGGCACGGAATCGCCGGCTGGTCCGCCAGTTCCGGCCGCTGCAAGCGCCACGGACCATTCGCATCCACCGGCGACACCAGATCCCGTATGCCGCCCTCAAAATGCATGCCATGACAACGCAGGCAATCGTCCGTCAGCAGTCGCTGCCGGTTGTGCTTCGCATCCAGGAACAACCGCCGGTAAGTCGCGCTGTGCGCCCCCGATTCCCACTGCGCGAACTCCTGCCGGTGACACCCGCGGCACTGCTCCATAAGCCGCGGAATATCCCGCGTGCCCAACCGGACCGGATCGCTAAACCCCTGCCGAACATGCTTCACTAAACGACGCAGATTTCCCAAGTGGAACCCCGGATCCAGCGTGGTAATTTCACCGTGACACTCGCCGCACCCCACGTTCCGGTGGCTGGACGCATGCCACGCATCGTAGTTCTTGCGAATCTCGTGGCACCTCGTGCACGAAGCACCGGAGTTGTACTCGTAGTAAAGACTCCCCGCCGGAAGCCCCAGCACGAGCACAACGGCAGCGCCCAACAACGCCCCGCGCAGCAACCTCCGCTTCATACGCCGCGCCCCTTCCACCCCTTCACGATCCGCTCAGCCGCATAGTATGCGGTCGCCATAATGGTCAGCACCGGGTTGAAGCCGCCGTTAGTCACATGCACGCTCCCATCGATCACGTACAGATTGTCGTGATCGTGTACGCGGCAGTATTTGTCCACCACCGACACCCGAGCGTCGTCGCCCATCCGGCACGTGCCCGCCTGGTGCTGGCCTCCGCTAGTTCCCTTCCCTGCCAGCTTCTTCCACGTGCGTATCGCGCCCGCCGCCTTCAGCCACCCTTCGGCCTTTTCCGCCATCGCGGCGGACGTCTCCATCGTCTTCGGATGCTTGCCGCCCGACAGCCGCGCCACGGGCAGCCCCCAGAAATCCTTCACCTTCGCGTCCACTTCCACGCGCGATTCGGCGATCGGAATCTCCTGCGTCGGACCCTGCACCGCGATGCTGCGGCGATACCACTGCCGCATGAAGTCCTTATGCCCGCGCCCCCACTGCGGTACCCCGGCCGGAACCGCACTCACGAACTGGTACGGCAGGCGGATGAACTCATTGGCCAGCATCGCGCCGCCGACCAGCCCCGCGTTCCCGTGATTGTAATCGCACACCGCGATGCTCGCGCCCGGCCCGATATCGTCGTAGGTGTCGAAATCGAACAACCCCCACGCGCCCGTATACGTGTGTCCCTGCAGATTGCGCCCCACCTGATCGTGGCCGTTGCCCAATCCAGCCGGGTGCATTCCGCTCTTCGAATTCAGCAGCAGCCGCGCCGATTCCACCGCCGCCGACGAGACAATCACCACATCGGCGGTCTGCTCCCGCAGCCGGTTGTCCGCATCGTAATATGCCACGCCGCGGACGCGTCCGCGCGCGTCCGTCATCACCTCGCGCGCCATGCATCCGGTCCGTAGCTCGCAGTTCCCCGTGGCCAGCGCCGCCGGAATCGCCGTATTCTGCGTCCCGCATTTGGCGTTCACCTCGCACGCAAATCCCACGCACCACCGGCACTGCATGCACGGCGGCCTCCCGCCGTACGGCACGGAATTGCGCAACATCGGCAGATCGAACGGATGCAGTCCCAGTTTCTCCGCGGCCGGCCTGAGGATCGTGTATTCGCGATTCACCGGCAGCGGAGGCATGGGCAGTGGCTTACTCCGCGGCCCGTGAAACGGATCCGCCGACACATCGCCCGACACGCCAATCTCGTATTCCGCCTTCTCGTAGTACGGCTCCAGGTCTGCATACGAAATCGGCCAGTCGCTCAACGTGCTGCCCTCCGGCACTCCGTAGGTGCTCGCCATACGAAAGTCCTTTTCCTGATAGCGCCAAGCCTGCGCGCCGTAGGTAAACGTACCGCCCCCCACGCACGCCGCATTATTGCTGTAACTACCGTCGCTCGGCGGCACCACCCGCTCACGCCCGTTGAGATCCACCGCCACGCGCGGATTGCGCTCCTCGTCCGGGCCCGAGTTCGGGCCCAGTACCGACGTCCGCTGATTGCGCAGATCGTCCTTCCGGCAATCCGCCGCCGAGTACCACTTCCCGCGCTCCAGCAGGACCACGCTTAGTCCGGCCGCCGCCAGTTCCTTCGCCGTCACGCCGCCCCCGGCGCCCGCCCCGACAATCACCGCATTCACGTGTTTGAGTGCCATCGCTCACGCCCCCTTCTTCGGGAACTCGTATCGATTGCGTCCCCGAATCGGAATCACGGGCACCCCGAGCATGCGCCAGCTCACCGCATCGCGATTGCCGCCGTGGCGCGGGTCGCCGTAATACCCCTGCATGGCGTGCGCGATCAACGTGGAGAAAAATCGCTTCGCACTACCCTCGAGCGATTCCAGCAGCGCCGTCTGTTGCTGCCCATCCAGTTCGGCGAAATTCTTGCCGAACTTGCCGGCGGAAACCCGGTCGATCTCCATCAGGCCGCTGCGATAGGAGGGCACCTGCCGCCGGTAAGGTCCCATCAGTTGGCGGTCGATGAAGTTCACCACTCCCGCCCAAGCCGCCCCCGGCGTCTGGTCGCTGGGAATGATCTGCTCGCAAATCGCCTCCAGGGTCCTGCCTTCAGCCGCCGTCAGGCAGCGCCAGGGCGTACTCGGCCGTCCGCACGATACCAGCGCGCCACATGCCGTAGCACCTCCGGCGAGCCGCAAAAACCTGCGCCGCCGCAGTGAGTTGATCTTCACATGCATCAAAGCCGACCATAGCGCCCTTCATTTCAGATTGCCACCCCTATATATCTGCTACTGGTAGGACAGACCATCGCCTGGCGTGGTCTGTCATACTTCGCTAAATCAGAGTGGAAAGTGTGAAATCTCTCCACACCCCGGCCATCATTTCAAATTGCCACCTTCCCATCGACAAAACTCCAGTGCGGAACATTTCTACAAACTCGCGCTCCCATCGTCCCGCTCGACCCTAACAGCCCGCCCCCAAAGTACCAAACAGGAATGTCTTCTAATCCACTAACTTAGCTTCATATTTGTGACGCCCTAAGTAATACTAAGTACGCGAGCTGGGACTAAATTCTCTTGACGTGCGCGTTCGGACCCCTTAATCTCAAATTTATTTGCGCAGGCTCACACCTGCCACGAGAGAAGAAGGAAAGCTCAGTAAGAATGAACGATCTTCAAGAGGCACAGCGAGCCATACAGCGCGATTTCCCCCTGCGGCGCTTCGCAGCCCATCATTCTCCCGTCGCCCTTGGAATATTGGTTGGCGTAGTCGCCGCATTCCTGCTTGCGTGGTTATGCGGAACGCCCCTGCCCTTTTAGTCCGTATTCTGCCTCGTCAGGAATCAAGCGAATCTCCGACTTCAGCTTGCTAGCACACCGCCGACCCGCGCCAGGACCAATCTTCGGTGCGTGGGCACAAGGCAGAAAAATACAATACTCACGCCGTAGAGAATCGCAGTGGTAGCGCCAATGGCCGCAAGTTGGAGCCAATTCGCCCCCCGTAGACCGAGACCCGGCAGCGCCGCTGTCAGGGAACCGACAGCTAACGCCGCAACAGTTGGGCGTAAGTAGATTCTGGTAACGTAGCGATAAAAATCGTAATTCAGGCTCCGGCACAATAGCAGCGGCGTAAGCAGCCCACGGAACACTACCATCAGGCCGGCTACCACGTATGCCGCACCGAGAATACCGTACCGCGGCACTACAACGTATAGCCCAACCACTGCCAGGACGCTCTCACAAGCAAGTACTCTAGCGTAGCCGCGGTGACGTCCCAGACCGAAAAGCACCGCGCCGGAGTTGAACTGGCCGCCAAGGACGAAGGCGCTCGATGCCAGCAGTGGGATGATCAGTGGCGCGGCATGTGCGGCAAATTGCGGTCCGAGCCAAAGACGAATGAGATCCCTGCCAAAAAAAGCAAAGAATATCAGGAATGGCATGAATACGGCGAAGCAATACCGGTTAACCTGGATAGCAAGTTCAATAATTCCGGCTTGATCGGCGGTTGCGTCCAACTCCGCAACCCGCGACCGCGTCACTAGAGCGATGCGGGATACGACATCGGCAACGTTTTGAACCAGCTTCGTGGGAAGGGCGAAGAAGCCTACGAAAGAACTCGAGAGGAAATGGCCGATCAGCATCGGTGCCGACTGGTTCAGGATCAACGTTGAAGCATTCGCAAAGAATGCCGGAACACCATACCCTAGTATTTCCCGAAAGACCGACCATCGCACAAAGCGAGGCGAGAAGCGCAGCGAGGGAAAAACCGAGATGAAATTCCTGGCGTGTAGAAGAGAGGCCATGACTTGGGAGATCACGTACACTGCTCCAATCTCAAGAAGACCTCCACCAGCCTTAAGAACCACAAGGTAGCCGGTTGACCGGCCGACAACTGCCAGCATGGTCACTCTGTTTGTCAGGTCGAATCGCTGAAAAGCATCCAGTGCGGCGATGTACATTTGCAGAACGACACAAAGGCCCGCACTTATTCCAGTCATGACTATCAAGCCGGTAAACTCTGAGCGGTAAGAGGGTGGAATGTTAAAGAATCGAACCACGCTGGGAGTGCCAATCGCCGTGACGACCCATAGAACCGACGCTAGTGCCAGGAAGTAACATGTAGCCGTGTTGATTACCTCGTTGATCTTGGAGACTTGCTTGAGTGCAAGATATCGAGTGATCAAGTTAGCGATCGCCGGCGTCAGGCCAAGATCGAACAGCCAGAGATAGTCGAGAATAGCGAATACTAATGCCCATATACCAAATCTTTCTACGCCTAGAAGCCTAACGATATAGGGTGACAAAATCAGACCGACGAATACATTCGCCGCGACTCCGATCATGCTCCATGTTGAGTTCTTAACAAACTTCCTATCTATTGCGTTCGGTTGCTTAATTTCGTCAGGAAGTTCGCGGATTTCAGCAGGCTGCATTAATAGTAACCTTTAGTGCAGGTATCTGAAACGATAGACTACGCACACTAAAAGGAACGTTGTAATCGCCACAAGAGCGATAGCGGTTGCCGCCAGGACGGGTCGGAACTCTCGGCCGCCTATTGGTTTGGGATAAGTTTGTTCGCATAAGTCACTACAAAACATCAGCCCATCCTGAGAATAGACCACTGACTCCGGCATCATAGCCGCAACCAGTGTTTTCCGGCAATTCGCACAGCTATTCGCTGACGTGGAAACCACGCTTTGATCGGCACGGTCCATACTTCGCCCGCTATTGTCGAAGTGAGAAAGGGAACCGAGGGGGACCTGATTCAGGTGCTTCCTCTAGACCTTTCTCCTGAGGCTCCCCAATTCTAGCGGAGCTCAAGGATTCGGCGCGGTGAGTTTTTGTACCGTGGCGGAAGAGAGTTAGCGCGGGCGGTTCTTAATAGCACGGAGTGCAACTTTTTCTCTAACTACAAAATACAGGATCCGGTCGCTCGGTATTAGGCGTGCATCCGGGTGCTGCTCTAACGCTTACTTCCCCGGCAGCGCGAATGCCACATACATCCCGCCCGACGGCACCCGCGATTTCCCGCCGCCCGCCGCAATCACCACGAACTGCCTTCCCCCCACCTCGTAAGTCGCCGGCGTCGCATTCCCCGCAAACGGAAGCGTCGTCTCCCACAGCAGCTTCCCAGTATCCTTATCAAATGCGCGAAGTTTCTTATCGAAGCTAGTAGCGCCGATAAATACCAGCCCTCCGGCCGTCACGATCGGCCCACCGTAATTCTCACTCCCCGTGTCCTTCATACCTTTCTCCGCCAGTTCGGGATACTCACCCAGCGGAATCTTCCACGCGTACTCGCCGGTATTCAGATTGATCGCATTCAGCGTTCCCCACGGCGGCGCGATCGCCGGATATCCATCGGGATCCACGAACTTGTGATACCCGGTGAAGCGGTACTTCATATCGATCGGCGACGCCGCCGTGCTCTCCATCTCCTTGTCTTCCCCGCTCATCACGAACTGCACCAGCCCGTCCACCGCCGCCCGCGACAGATTCGGGAACCCCGGCATCCGCCCTGCACCCTGCCGGATCACCGCAGTGACCTCTGCCGCCTTGCGCCGGCTCGCCACATCCGTCAGCGACGGAATCTGCGGCGGCGTTCCCCCGCGATCGTCGCGATGGCACACGGCGCACTGCGTAAGATAGACCTGCCGCCCCGACTTGCCGCTCCCGTTGTCCGCCAGGCTCGACGTCCACGCCATCTCGGTCGAATTAACGTACAGCAGCCCGCTCTCCGGATCGAACGCCGCACCGCCCCACTCCGCACCGCCATCGAAGCCCGGGAAAATCACCGTGTCCTTGCCCACGCTCGGTGGCACGAACTGTCCCTCGCTGACGAATTTCCGGAACTGCTCCAACGCCCACTGGTGCGCTTCCGGAGTCCGATTCGTCAGCATGTTCTCCGTCAATACCTGCCGCGCAAACGGCGCCGGGCGCGTCGGCAGCACCTGCGATTCCGCAGCCACCTCTCCGGGCACCGTGCTCGCCGGGTATTTCCGCGCTTCAATCGGGAATAGCGGCTTGCCGGTCGTCCGGTCGAAAAGGAAAACATATCCGTGCTTGGTGGTCTGCGCCACTGCGTCCACCATCCGGCCGTTTTGCCGCACCGTCACCAGGTTCGGCGGCGACGGGAAATCGCGGTCCCACAGATCGTGCTTCACTGCCTGAAAATGCCAGATGCGCCTGCCCGTATTCGCATCCAGCGCCAGCAGCGTATTGGCAAAAAGATCGTCGCCCAGCCGGTTGGCGCCGTAGAAATCCGCCGCCGCGCTCCCCGTCGGCGCATACACGATACCCCGCTTCTGGTCCACCGCCATGCCCGCCCAGTTGTTCGCCGACCCTATATACGTCCACGCATCTTTCTGCCACCCGTCATATCCAAATTCTCCCGGATGCGGAATCGTGTGAAAGCTCCAGCGCAGTTTGCCCGTGCGCACATCGTACGCCCGTATATCGCCCGGCGACGCCGGCAGGCTCTCGGCCGTCCGGCCGCCGACAATCAGGAGGTCCTTATATATGACCCCAGGCGTCGTGAGCGCCACTGATTGCTGCACCGGTTCGCGCCCCAAATCCTCCCGCAGGTCGATCCGCCCCTCGCGCCCGAACCCCGCGATCGCCTTTCCCGTACGCGCGTCCAGCGCATAAACGAAACTGCCCGCCGCCGCGAAGATCCGCCGGTCGTCGCCCTCCGCCCAATAGGTGACGCCGCGATTCGGTCCGCGCAAATCGAGCCCGGAATCGAACTTCCACAGCAGCTTCCCCGTACCCGCATCCAGCGCGATCACCCGGTGCTTCGGCGTATTCGCATACAGCACCCCGCCCACGATGATCGGGCTCGTCTGTAACCCGCCCGGCCCATCCTGCGCGTCGTACGACCACGCCATCGTCAGTTGCTTCACATTGCCGCGGTTAATCTGCTTGAGCGTCGAGTGCCGTATGCTCTCCGGCCCTCCCCCGTAAACCGGCCATTCCCGTGGAGCAGTGTCTGCCGCGTACACCAGCGGCGCCAAAAGGCAAATCAGCAAAGCATCTAACATCCTGCCTATCATACGGTACCTGCCACCTCATTGCGCATTGGTGGGGCGGACCCCCCGGTCCGCGCGGGACGCCCACGTCCCGCAAAATCCTCCCGAACCGCGACAGCCCTCTTCGCGTACTTCCCTCTTGACAGAGATTCGCGTTTAGCTCTAATATATCCGTAACGGATGTATTAATGACAAAGTCCTCATCGCCGCAGGATTTGCTCCCCCTCACCCCACCCGTCTTCCACATCCTGCTCGCCCTGGCCGACGAAGAACGCCACGGCTACGGAATCATGCAGGACGTCGCGCGCCAGACCGACGATGTCCTCCAACTCGGTCCGGGCACCCTCTATGGCTGCCTGAAGCGCATGCTCGCCGCGGGACTCGTGGAGGAGTCCGACGAACGCCCCGACCCCGCCCTCGATGACGAACGCCGCCGCTACTACCGCATGACCGCCCTCGGAAACCGTGCAGTCCGCGCCGAAGCGCAGCGCCTCACCTGCGCAGTGATGGCGGCCAAAACCAAGCTGGCTGGAGATATTTCATGACGCCCCAATCCGGTCCCATCGGCAGTTTCTGCCGCATCTACTCATTCCTTCTCTATGCGTACCCGCGCGACTTCCGCCTGCAATACGGCGCCGCCATGCAGCAACTCTTCCGCGACCGCTGTCGCGACCTCGCGCGCACGGCCGACCCCATGGACCTGATCCGCTTCGCCATCCACCTCATGACTGACTTCCTCACCACCACCATCCGCGAGCGCGCCGCCGCCATCTGGGCAGCCGGACGCAAGACCACTCCCCGAAGCTTCGTCACCGAATGGGGAGTCACTCTCGGCATCTACCTCTTCGTCACCACGACCCTCGTCCAGGCCTACGTAATCCCCACCGGCTCCATGGAAGGCACCCTCCGCGTCGGCGACCACATGCTGGTGGACCGCGTCACTTTCTCCCAACCCGGTTCCCTCGGCGCCCACGTCCTCCCCTATCGCGAGTTGAAGCGCGGCGATATCGTCGCCTTCCTCTACCCGGAAGATATCCGCCAGACTTACGTCAAACGAGTCATCGGCCTCCCTGGCGATCGCATTCATCTTGACCATCAGCAGGTCATCCGTAACGGCCGCCGTCTAACCGAACCCTACACGCAGCACATCGCCGTCTACCCCGATGCCTACCGTGACAATTTCCCGAGCGCGCCGGATGCCTATCTCACTCCGCGAGGCCGCGACATGTTAGAGCACCATGTCTTCAATAGAGAGATAGTCGTCCCTCCGGACACGCTCTTCGTGCTCGGCGACAACCGCGAAAACTCCGAGGACAGCCGCTATTGGGGCTTTGTCCCTCGCAGTTATGTGGTCGGCAAGCCGCTGTTAGTCTACTGGTCTTACGATGCGCCTACCGCCGACCTCACGGCATGGTCTCTCGGCCACGTGATCGACGTCGCCGAGCATTTCTTCACCAGGACGCGCTGGGACCGGACTTTCTTTATCCCACGCTCTCAATCCGCACAGGAATCCGGAGGCTCCCAGTGAAGCCCGTTCTCCTCGCCACATTCGGTTGGCTCGTGCCGGGCGGTGCCTATCTGCCAATGCGCCGTTACGGGCATTTCGCAGTCTTCGCCGTCCTCGTCTGGACCACCTTCGCCGCCGGACTCGCCCTACACGGCGGATTGCAGTGGCCCCAGCCCGCCGAACTCCAGGGCTTGGACACCTTCACAGCCCTGGTATTCCAAGCCGCTGCGGCCGCTAAACTCCTTGCCGGCGCCCCGTTCCTGCTTGCCCAATTCGCCGGTGGCGCTCCCGGGTTCCTCGACGGACGCCTCCACGAGTACGGAACCACCCTGCTCCTCTTCGCAGGCCTCTTCAACCTGCTGGCCATATCCAGCGCGCTCGAATTGCGCAAGGAGCCGCGCTAATGCCGCACCTCCCATTCACAATCCTGGTAGCCGTCCTGCTCTCCCTAGCCCTCTCTCTACTTGGCAATCGAGCACTGCACGAACGCATAAACGCCGCAATCTACATCTTCCTGACCTGCGTCGCCGCCACCGTAGCCGGCAGTTGGGCCATGTACCTCATCCACGGCTAGGACGTCGCAAACTGGTTTGCCCATCGGCAGAGTCGGATTCGCCGGATCTATAGCACCTGCGCTTCCAGCAACTCCTCTTTTGTCGGAACTTTCATCGGCAAAATACCAGCCTCCTGATTTCCATCGATGTGAAGAAGTTCGCGGAAGGCCGCTTCAATCGTTCGCACACCATTGCTCAATTCGTGCAACCAGTTGCCCCAAAACTGCTTGATCGAAGGAACCTCTTTGGTGTGACGGATCTCGCGTTGTATGTCTTTCCTGAACGCCGGGATGTCAAAACCACGCAGCATTGCGGCCCCGACATCGGTGAGATTGATCCGGTCGTTCACATCGATGCAGAGAAGATCCTTGCGGAAAGTGACCTCTGCCCCATTCTTACCGGTAAACGATACACGCTCCTGAAACGTGACGGCGCCCGAAATGACCGTGGCGTCGTTCGTCATATTGAGTAGCGTGGTCGCACTCGTTGGAGCCTTCACGCCGATAGTCGGACTCGTATCGTGCAGCCGGATCTGCGCGGGACCGGAGATACCGGCCCAGAGCTCACCCGGCAGTTCAGTCATCGAAAAATAATTCGCAACGATGGATTCCAATTCCCGGTCCTCAAGCTTTTCGATCTCCTTTGCCTGGAAGCGAGTGGCTTCATCGGCGCGTTTTTGGAAATCGCTCTGATACTGAGTGGCTTCATACAATCCACCCATCACGGAAGCGGTCCAATTCGGGAGACTATAAGTCCAGGCGACCGGAATGATCTCGACGCCTAACTTAGTCAGCTGCGTGGTGATCGTGTAAATCAGCTTCTTGTTATTATTCTCGATATAGACGCGGCCTTCATTGAAGTCCAGAAGCACCGGGACCTGCTTGCGAACCGCGGCAGTTACACCGAGCGTCTCTTTGTCAATAGAAGCTTTGTCAGTTGGCGCCAGAAACTTATACGGCCGGTCCAGCAATGAATAAGAACGCTGCTCTTTGATGGAGGCGAGATCGCTAACATCCTTCCATTCATTTGAGACCGCCCATAGTCCATACCAGGGCATTGTGTCGTGAAGCTGGAACTGCTCCACGGTAAAGCCGTAGCCCTCGCAGTCCAATACCTCGGCCGAAAGGCCGTGCTTGGAACGATCGTCCTCTTCCGACGTCGCATACCGCGCGAGTTCTTCCTGGTGATTGAGTGCGAGCGGATGCTCTTCATCGAGACGGGGAACACTAAAAGGATTGATCCCTAGCGTATCGGCATTAAAATGCCGCGTGATGGCGGACGCCCCCATCTGCGAAGCGGCCGCCATGATCGTCCGGTCTTCCAAACTTGTTCTAAAGGCTTCGAGTGAGTCTTTCGAGAGGCCAACGATGGCCCAACTACCACGTCCAAACATACGTCGCACATCCTATTTTTTTTAATCGAGAATCGATCAGCACCTGAGGTTGGCAGCTGGAGGAAACTGGTCGGCTGGTAATCAACCTTTTTACCACGGTGCGGCTGCCGCAAACTGGGGACTGACATGAATTTCCGGCGCAGTTTGCCGGAAATTCGCTGTCTGTCCCCCGTTTGCCCACCGGGCAAGGTACGCCCTTTTTCCCGCGGTGTGGGCATTCCGCAAAATAGGCTTATGCTAACGCCCCTGAAGCGGCGCATCCTTCCCCACCGCCACCGCCGCCCGCAAAATCTCCGCCACGCTCCAAGCCTGAGCCACGCACCCGCCCGAAGTATACGGAGCATCCCCATCCGCAACCTCGCCGATCTGCCCCAAACATCCCCCCCGCAACGCCTCGTCAAACGCACTCAGCCAGCCCGCCGGCTCACTCCCGCCCTTCAGCCTCACGTATGCCGTAAGGAACGGCCCCATCAGCCAGGGCCAAACCGTGCCTTGGTGATAAGCCGAATCCCGACTAACCACGCCGCCCTCATATCTACCACGATATTGCGGATCCTGCGGCGATAACGAACGCAGTCCCGCCGGCGTGAGCAGCTCGCGCTCCACCACCTCCAGCACGCGTCGCGCCTCGTCATCCTCCAGCAAGCGATGCTTCAAGCTCACCGCAAAAATCTGATTCGGTCGCACCGCCGCATCGCGCGCATCGCCGTCCACCACGTCGTACAGGCACCCGGCCTGCTCGTTCCAGAACAGCCCGCGGAAACTGCCCCGAGCCTTATCCGCCATTTCGCCGTACGTCGCCCCACTACCGTCCTCGAAGCGCAGCGCCAACTCCTGCATGATCCGCAGCGCGTTGTACCACAGTGCCTGCACCTCCACCGGCTTGCCGCGACGCGGAGTCACCACCCAATCCCCCACCTTCGCGTCCATCCACGTCAGTTGCACGCCCGTCTCGCCGCACCTCAGCAGTCCATCGGCATCCACACGTATCCCATACCGTGTCCCGCGCACATGCCAGTCGATGCTCGCCTTCATCGCCGTCCACAGACTCCGCCGTACGAACTCGTAGTCGCCGGTGTACTCCCCATAAGCCCGCACCGCTTCGAAGAACCAGAGCGTGCCGTCCACCGTGTTGTATTCCGGCCGCCCGCCGTCATCGGGAAAGCGATTCGGCACCATCCCCTGGTCCATGCTGCCCGCAAACCCCAGCAGGATCTTCCGCGCCGTCTCGTACCACCCCGTCACCAGCGTGAGCCCCGGCAGCGAGATCATCGTGTCGCGCCCCCAGTCGCTGAACCATGGATAGCCCGCGATCACCGTCTTCCACTCGCCGCGCTGTACCAGAAACTGATCCGCCGCCGCGGTCAACCGCTGCACGAAGTCCTCGCCGCCCGGCGCCGCCGCGATTCGCGCAGCCCGCCGCTCCATCTCCCGCCCGCGTAGCATCGCCGACTCGCCCGCCTCGTGCCGCATCGTCGACGCGATCACCGTAGCCAATACCCCACCCGTCAGACCAAACGTCATGACCAGCGGATTGAACAAGTCTTCGCGGAAATCCAGCCCGCGCTCCCGCTCCCGGTCATACTCGAAGTTGTCATACCAGCCCGAGCCGTCCGCCACGCTCGCCCCGTTGTGCGCCAGGTACAGCGCCGGCAAGTCTCCGTAAGGACGCAGCACCACCACACCGCCGTCATTCTCGTACTTAGGATTCAGCGCGTCATTCCGATGCGTCGTCGAGTGAAAGTCCCGAAACGAGATCAAAGGTCGCAGCTCGAGCGTGCAGTCCGTCGCCGCACTGTACTCGATCACGGTCGTATTCTCTCCCGCCACCATGAACACGCGCTTCTCCACCGTCACGCCATCCAGGTCGTACACGAATACCGGCCACGGGTCCAGCCGGAACTCGCGCAGGTAACGGTATCCTTCGGGATGCAGCGTCCCCGGATATTGGTTGCACGCGATCTCATACCTGCGCCCCGCAACCGCCACCGTCTCTTCCAGTTTGGAGAGCATCGCCACCCGCCCCACCGGCGGCCGCGTGGCCGCCGTCAGCAGCCCGTGATATCGCCGCGTGTTCATGCCGGTGATGCTCGACGCCGCAAAGCCTCCCAGCCCGTTGGTCTCCAGCCACTCCAGTTTGCCCGCCGCCTCAGGATCGCCGCAAACCTCGCGTCCCACGCAAATCGGCTTCATCACTCCCCGCTCTGCTGCAGCAGCTTCGACACGATCCCTGTCCAACCCGTCTGATGGCTGGCACCGATGCCGGCACCGTTGTCGCCGTGGAAATACTCGTAGAACAGCACCAGATCCCACCAGTGCTCATCCTTCTGGTAACAGGTATTGTTGCCGTGCACCGGCCTCCTGCCCTCGCAATCCCGCAGGAACGTGCGCGTCAGCCGCCGCGATAGCTCTGCCGCCACGTCCCAGAGACTCATGAAATTTCCCGAACCCGTTGGAAACTCCACCTTGTATTCACACCCGAAATAGTGATTGAACTTCTGCAGCGATTCGATCATCAGGTAATTCACCGGGAACCAGATCGGCCCGCGCCAGTTAGAGTTGCCGCCGAACAGGCCCGTAGCCGTCTCGGCCGGCTCGTAGTCCACGCGGTACTCTGTCCCGTCCACCCGCATCACGTAAGGGTGATCCTTGTGGAACCGCGACAGCGCCCGTATGCCGTACGGCGAGAGGAATTCGTTCTCGTCCAGCAGAATGCTCAGCACACGCCGCAACTGCTCTCCGTTCACAACCGAGAGCAGCCTGCGCTGTCCTTCCCCCGGAACGTTCATGCACGGGACATTTCCCGCCAGGTCCTTGCGATTCTCGATGAACCAGTCCATCCGCCGCTTGAATCCGGGCAGCTTAGCCACTGTCGCAGGCTCCAGCGATTCCACCGCGAACAGCGGGATCAACCCCACCATCGACCGGATCTTCATCGGTACATGTTCGCCCGAGGGCGCGTGCAGCACGTCGTAAAAGAAACCGTCCTCATCGCTCCACATACCGCCGTCGTGACCCAGATTGTTGATCGCGTTCGCAATATAAAGGAAGTGCTCCCAGAACTTACTCGCCACGTCTTCGTAGCACGGGTCTTCGCTGGCCAGTTCCATCGCGATCGCCAGAAGGTTCAAACTGTACATCGCCATCCAGCCCGTGCCGTCGGCCTGCTCCAGGAAGCCCCCGGTAGGTATCGGCTTGCTTCGGTCGAAGACTCCGATGTTGTCCAACCCCAGAAATCCGCCCTCGAAGATATTGCGTCCCTCAGTATCCTTGCGATTCACCCACCACGTGAAGTTAAGCATCAGCTTATGGAACACGCGCTCCAGAAACGCGCGGTCGCCCACGCCGCGCCGCTTCTTCTCGATCTTGTAAACGCGCCACGCCGCCCACGCATGCACCGGCGGATTCACATCGCACAGCGCCCATTCGTACGCCGGCAATTGCCCGTTAGGATGCATATACCACTCGCGCAGCAACAGCACGAGCTGTTCCTTGGCGAATTCCGCATCCACCAGCGCCAGCGGAACGCAGTGGAATGCCAGGTCCCATGCCGCGTACCACGGATACTCCCATTTGTCCGGCATGGAAATCACGTCCGCGTTGTAGAGATGCGTCCAATCGTGATTGCGGCCCTGCTTCCGCTGCTCCGGCGGCGCCGGCCCCGCGGGGTCGCCGTCCAGCCAGTCCTCCACGATGTACTGATAAAACTGTTTCGACCACAACAACCCCGCGAACGATTGCCGCATCACATTGCGCGCGTCCGCCGAAAGGTCGGCCGGAGTCACCGAGTCGTAGAACTGGTCCGCCTCCAGCTTGCGCTCTTCGAACACGTGATCGTACTCCGCGCCCAGCGCATCGTCCGAACCCACCACGTCCGTCAGCCGCAGCCGCAGCTCGACCGACTCCCCCGCCCCCACCTTCAATCGATAGTGCGCCGCCGCCTTGGTTCCCCGCCGCGCCGGATTCACCGCCTCCGCATCACCCCGCACCACGTAATCGTTGATGCTGTCCTTCACATAGCGGGCGCCGTTATCGTATCCGTACAGCCTGCGCGTGTTGGTTTCGTTTTCCGTGAACAGCAGTTCCGCGGAGCCGCCGCTCAACAGCCAGCGTCTTCCATACTGCGGCTCGTTCAGCTCGATGGCATTCTCCAGCGCGGCGTGCAGTTCGGGACGCGGCTCCCCCCTCCCCCAACTCCACGTATTACGGAACCACACCGTCGGCAGTACGTGCAATTCGGCCGCCTCCGGTCCGCGATTCGCTATCTCGATCCGCACCAATATGTCTTCGACCGAGGCTTTGGCATACTCCACCACAACGTCGAAGTAACGGTTTTCATCGAACACGCCCGTATCGGTAAGTTCGAATTCCGGCTGCCCGCGCCCCCGCCGGCGATTCTCCGCGACCAGTTGTTCGTACGGAAACGCCGTCTGCGGATACTTATACAAATACTTCATGTAGGAATGCGTGGGAGTGCTGTCCAGGTAGTAATAGCATTCCTTGACATCCTCGCCGTGGTTGCCTTCGTTGCCATTGAGGCCGAACAGCCGCTCCTTCAGAATCGGGTCGCGCCCATTCCACAAAGCCAGCGCAAAGCAAATCTTCTGATGCCGGTCGCAAATCCCCGCAATGCCGTCCTCATTCCACCGGTACGCCTTCGAACGAGCTTGGTCGTGCGGCAAATACTCCCAAGCGGCGCCGTCCGCGGAATAATCCTCCCGCACCGTCCCCCAGGCCCGTTCGCTCAAATAAGGACCCCACCGCTTCCAATGCGCCTGCCTGTCCCGCGAGTCCTCCAACCGCCGCTCTTCGCTAGTCATGCCCTCTCCGCTGTCTCCGCCCTCTCAACTCTTGACTTCATCCGTGGTGGGACAGGCTTCAGCCTGTCAATCCGAGCGAAGCTCGGACGCCGCGTCTCCGCTGTCTCCGTGCCCCCAGATTTTGGCTCTCTCTCTCTCTCTCCTCTTCTCTTCTCTGCGCTTTCCTCTGCGTCCCCGCGTCTCTGCGGTGAACTGTCTGCTCCCAAGCCCTCAAATCTGCCCCCCATAAACCGGAATAGCCGCCCCCGTTACCTGCGCCCCCGCATCGCTAGCCAGGTATACCAACAGCGCCGCGACCTGCCCCGGCTGCACCCATTTCGACGTATCTGCCTTGGGATCCGATGCCCGATTCCCCGGCGTATCCATCGTCCCCGGCAAAACCACATTGGCCGAAATCGCACGATCCTTATTTTCCAGCGCCACCGTACGCACCAACGCAATCACCGCCGCCTTCGACGCACTGTACGCCCCCACCATCGCCCCCGGCTCCGCGCCCTGCCGGCTGGCTACCACGCCGATGCTACCCTTTCCCACCCGCCGCATATGCGGCAGTACCGCCCGCATCATGTAAAATGCCGACCGGAAATTGACATCCAGCATCTGCTCCATCGTCGAATCGTCCGTATCTTCCACCCGCGCGCCCCCTGCGAATCCGCCCATGACGTGCACCAGCCCATCGATTCGTTGGAAGCGTGCCACCGTCTCCTCCGTCACCTTCCGCGCCGCCTCCCCGCTGGAAAGTTCCGCCGGCAGCGCCGCGAATCGTGGATGCACGAAGTCGCCCACCTGAATCGAGCGCGATACACCCACCACAGTCGCCCCAGCCTCCAGGAACGCCGTCGTAACAAAGCTCCCCAAGCCACCCTTCGCCCCTGTGACCAGCATCACCCTGCCGTCCGACTGGCTCATTGCATTTGTCCCTCCGCGGAACTCAGGATACAACGAACCGCACTTTCGAGCTTTTTTCTTCCTCTGGGAATATTCTGGTGGAGTCCCTGGATATATATACGGAACGCGTTCGCGCGCAGCTCATGTTCTTTTTCCCCAAGTCGAGGACCGCGGAATTCGAAGCCGCGGCCCTGCCGCATCTCAACGATCTCTATCGCACCGCGGCGCGCCTCCTCGGCGACGGAACCAGAGCCGACGATGTGGTACAGGACGTCTATCTGCAGGCGTGGAAATCTTTCGACCGGTTCGAAACCGGTACCAACTGCCGCGCCTGGCTCTTCAAGATCCTCCTCCACACCGTCCAGCACTACCGCCGCAAATGGCTCAACCTCAGGATGGTAAAAGAGAGCGAAGGCATACTGGAATCGTCACCGGCCGCCGGTCCCCCGATCCCCGAACAGATCACTGACGAAGAGATGCTGGCTGCCTTGGCCCTCGTCCCGCAGGATTTCCGCGCCGTCGTCCTGCTCGTGGACGTGGAAGAGTTCTCGTATAAGGACACGGCCGGCATTCTCAACGTGCCGGTCGGAACTGTAATGTCGCGTTTGAGCCGCGGTCGCAAAATCCTCCGCGAAAAACTGCTGGATGTGGCGCAGTCGTATGGAATCGGCCGGAACAACCCGGGAGGAAAAAGCGCATGAATCGGGTTCAATTTGGAGAAGGCGCCTGCGAGAAGACCCGCCGGTACATGGACGCCTACATCAGTAACGAACTGCTCGTGGAGACCAATCACGAAATGCTGCGCCACCTGGAAACCTGCCCGGCCTGCTCCGCGGAGTTGGAAACCCGCGGCCGCCTCCGCTCCCGCCTCAAGAGCGCCGTGCAGAACCAGCCCGTGCCGTCCGGCCTCCCCGCCTCGGTCCGCGAGCGGATCCGCCGCCGCCAGACCTCGCCGTGGACGATCTGGGCCATGGCCTCCGCCGCTGGCATCGCACTCTGCGTCGCCGCCTGGTTCGCCTACCCCTGGCAGCAGCCGCTCCCCGACCTCGCCGACCGCACCGCGCAAACCAGCTACATTCAAAGAGTCTCCGCGGCAGTGGTATCTGTTTTCAAATCCGGACTGGGCGATCACATTCATTGCGCCGTCTTCCGCAAATATCCCCGCAACCCGCCAACCGTCGAAGAAATGGAAGCCGAACTGGGACCCGAATATCGCGGCTTGCTCCCCCTGGTGGAACCCGCAGTTCCCCCCGGCTACCGTATCGTGATGGCTCATCAGTGCACGTACGGAGGCCGTCATTTTGTGCACCTCACCATGCGAAAGAGCGAAAAGGGCGAAGACGTAATCTCCGTCGTAATCACCCAAAAGAATCCCGGCGAAACCCTGAACACCCTGTCGCCCGTCACCACCGCCTCCGGAGTGCCGCTTTATCAATCCACCGCTGAGCGCTACCAAGTCGCCGGATTTGAAAGCGAGCACTACCTCGCCTTCGTGGTCTCCACCCTCGCCGGCCACAAAAATCTCCAACTCACCGCCGCCCTGGCGCCCAACGTCCGCCGCCTACTCTCCTAGCCGCGGTGGGACAGACCATCGCTTTGCGTGGTCTGTCGTGCTTCGACGCCTACGTCCCTACGCCACCGCTCCCAATTTGCGCCAGAATAGTAGCTGCAACGGAGGGAGCACTTTGTTGGATCGTCTTTTCCTGGGTATCACTCTATCGGCCTGCGCCTTCGCCGCCGGCCCGCAAGTCGATTTCAATCGCGACGTGCGCCCCATCCTATCCGACAACTGCTTCGCCTGTCACGGCCCCGACGACAAGCACCGCATGGCCAACCTCCGCCTCGATACCGAAGAAGGCCTCTTCGCCGACCGCGGAGCCTACCGCATCGTCGCCCCGGGCGATCCCGCCAAGAGCCGCCTCCTGGCCCGCATCAGCGCCCCGACGCCCGCCACACGCATGCCGCCGCGCCAGGCCGGCACCACGCTAACCGAAGCGCAGATCGCCACCATAAGCAAATGGATCGAGCAAGGCGCCAAGTGGGAACGCCACTGGGCCTTCGTCCCGCCCGTCCGCCCCGCCATGCCCGCAGTCCACAACGAGAAGTGGGCCCGCACCCCCATCGACCGCCTCGTGCTCGCCCGCCTCGAACGCGAAGGCCTCAAGCCCTCCCCCGAAGCCGACCGCGCCACCCTGCTCCGCCGCCTTAGCTTCGACCTCATCGGCCTTCCGCCCACCACCGCCGAGCTCGACGCCTTCCTCGCCGACAAGTCCCCCGACGCTTACGAGAAGCAGGTGGATCGCCTCCTGGCCCTGCCCCAGTACGGCGAGCGCATGGCCATGCAGTGGCTCGACCTCGCCCGCTATGCCGATACCCACGGCTACCACATCGATTCCCAACGCGACATGTGGAAGTGGCGCGATTGGGTGATCGACGCCTTCAATAGCAACATGCCCTTCGACCGCTTCGGCGTCGAGCAGCTCGCCGGCGACCTCCTCCCCAACGCCACCGTCCAGCAAAAACTCGCCAGCGGCTTCAACCGCAACCACATGATCAACTACGAAGGCGGCGCGATCCCCGAAGAGTATCAGGTGGAATATGTGGCCGACCGCGTCGACACCACCTCCAACGTCTTCATGGGCCTCACCGTCGGCTGCGCGCGCTGCCACGATCACAAGTTCGACCCCATCTCGCAGAAGGATTACTACCGCTTCTTCGCCTTCTTCAACACCATCGCCGAGAAGGGCCTCGACGGCCGCAGCGGCAACGCCGCGCCCATCCTCGAAATGCCCACCGCCGCGCAGGCCAGCGAAGTAGCGTGGCTGCAGCAGTCCATCGCCGATCACGAAGCCGCCCTGCCCGAAAAAGAAACCCAGCCCCTGCTCGCCGCCTGGAGTAAGACCCGTCTCGCCACTCTACCCGAGCCGCCGCGCGACGGCCTCCTCGCCGAGTACACCTTCGAAGGCAATCTCACTGATTCCTCCCCCAACCACCGCGACGGCAAAACCGTGAAGGGCACGACCCACCTTCATCGCCGGACGCCCCGGACAATCCGCCGCCTTCAACGGCGAAGCGCAAATCGAATTTCCCACCTTTCAAGCCGATCGCTTCGCCGTCGCGCTATGGATGCGCAGCGGAGCCCTGTCCGAGATGACCGTCCTCGAAGGCGGACCCGGCTTCGACATCGGCATCACCGATTCGCACCCGCAGCCCAATGAGAAGCGCGGCTCGCCCCTCTACGTCGACTTCCGCGGCACGCCGCTGGCAGAGCGACGCCCTCATCTACGGCGCCCAGTGGCACCACGTCGCGCTCAACTTCGCCAACGGATCGCCCGCTCTTCTCCTCGACGGCAAGCCCACGCCGATGCTCGACACCGGCAAAGCCGACCCCGTCCCCGCCGGACCCCTCACCATCGGCGATCCGCACCGCGACAAGCCCCTCAAGGGCGACATCGGCGGACTCCGCATCTACACACCGCGCCCTCACTCCCGCCGACGCCGAAGCCCTCGCCCTCCACGAGCCCATCCGCTACATCCTCGCGCAGGACGAAACCAAGCGCACCAAAGACCAGAACCAGCGCCTCCTCGATTACTTCCTCACCCGCGACGCCGCCCCCGAATTGCGCCGCGTCTACGCCGAGCTCAACACCCTCAAGGCGAAGCTCGCGCAAACTAAAAAAGAAATCCCGACGTCGCAAGTCATGGCCGAGATGGCCAAGCCGCGCGACACCTTCATCCTGGCCCGCGGCGACTATCGCAACCAGACCGAGAAGGTAACTCCCGGCGTCCCGTCGATGCTTCCGCCCATGCCCAAGGACGCCCCCGCGAATCGTCTGGGCCTCGCCGAGTGGCTCTTCAGCCCGCAGCACCCCCTCACCGCGCGCGTCGCCGTCAATCGCTACTGGCAGCTTCATTTCGGCACCGGCCTCGTCAAGACCACCGAGGATTTCGGCTCCCAGGGCGACGAGCCCGTACAGCGCGACGTCCTGGACTGGCTCGCCACCGAGTTTCAACGTAACTGGGACGTGAAGGCCATGCAGCGCCTGATCGTGACCTCGGCCACCTACCGCCAGTCCTCCGAAGTCACCGCCGAACTCCTCGAAAAGGACCCCGAGAATCGCCTCCTCGCGCGCGGTCCGCGCTTCCGCCTCCCCGCCGAAATGGTGCGCGACAACGCCCTCGCCGTCAGCCGCCTGCTCAACAAGACGCATCGGCGGCCCCAGCGTCTTCCCCTACCAGCCGCCGGGAATCTGGGAGGAGCTGTCGCGCGGCGAAACCTTCACCGCCCAGGAATATCACGAGAGCACCGGCCCCGACCTCTACCGCCGCAGCATGTACACCTTCTGGAAGCGCACCGTCCCGCCCGCCGCGCTCAACACCTTCGACGCCCCCGACCGCGAGAAGTGCACCTCGCGCCGCCTCATCACCAACACGCCGCTGCAGGCCCTGGTCCTCCTCAACGACCCCACTTACGTCGAAGCCGCCCGCGCCCTCGCGCAGCGCGCCTTCCTCGAAGCCGGAAGCGATGCCGCCGCGCGCGTACGCTTCCTCTTCCGCGAGGCCACCGCCCGCCGCGCCACGCCCGCCGAACTGCGCGTGCTCCTCGACCTCGAGCAGCGCGAACTCGATCACTACAAAAAGGAACCCGCGCAGGCGGCCAAACTGATCGCCGTCGGCGCCTCCAAACCCGGAAACGTGGAAGCCGTCGAACTGGCCGCCTGGACCACCGTGGCCAGCACCATCCTCAATCTCGACGAGACCATCACCAAGGAATAGCATGTATGGACACCACCAGGCGACATTTCTTTTCGCGCACCAGCACCGGCATCGGCATCGCCGCGCTCAGCTCGCTCCTCTCACAGGACGGCTTCGCCGCCGCCGCCGAAACCACCCCGACCGGAGGCCTCCCGGGACTTCCCCAATTTCCCTCCCAAAGCCAAGCGCGTTGTCTTCCTCCACCAATCGGGCGGCCCATCCCAGATGGACCTCTTCGATTACAAACCGTCGCTCGACAAGCTCTCCGGCACCGAACTGCCCGGCAGCCGTGCGCATGGGCCAGCGCATCACCGGCATGACCTCGGGCCAGAGCGCCTTCCCCGTCGCGCGCTCCATCTTCAAATTCCAGCAGCACGGGCAATCCGGTGCCTGGGTCAGCGAGCTCCTCCCGCACACCGCGAAAATCGTCGACGATTTGACCATCGTCAAGACCATCAATACCGACGCCATCAATCACGATCCCGCCATCACCTTCATCCAGAGCGGTAGCCAGCAGCCCGGACGCCCCAGCATGGGCGCGTGGGTCAGCTACGGCCTCGGCAGCGTCAACCGCAATCTCCCGGCCTTCGTCGTAATGCTCTCGCAGGCGCAAGCCCTCAATCCCGACCAGCCGCTTTTCTCGCGCCTGTGGGGCAGCGGCTTCCTCCCCTCCAATCACCAGGGCGTGCGCTTCCGCGCCGGCAGCAACCCCGTGCTCTACCTCCACAATCCCGAAGGCATCGACCCCGCCACGCGCCGCGACATCCTCGACGCCGCCGCCAAACTCAATCGCATGCACCTCGACGAGTTCGGCGATCCCGAAATCGAAACCCGCATCACCCAGTACGAGATGGCGTTCCGCATGCAAACCTCCGTGCCGGACCTCCTGGACCTTTCCAAAGAGCCGCAGAGCACCTTCGACCTCTACGGTCCCGACGCGCGCAAGCCCGGCACCTACGCCGCCAACTGTCTCCTCGCCCGCCGCCTCCTGGAGCGCGACGTGCGCTTCGTGCAGCTATATCATCGCGGCTGGGACCAGCACAACGATCTCCCGCGCGACCTCGCCCTCCAATGCAAAGGCACCGACCAGGCATCGGCGGCACTGGTCACCGACCTCAAACAGCGAGGCCTCCTCGACGACACCCTCGTAATCTGGGGCGGCGAATTCGGACGCACCGTCTACTGCCAGGGCAAGCTCACCGGCACCAACTACGGCCGCGACCACCACCCCCGCTGCTTCACCATGTGGATGGCCGGAGGAGGCGTCAAGCGAGGCTTCAGCTACGGAGAGACCGACGACTACTGTTACAACGTAGTGGCCAACCCCGTCCACGTCCACGACCTGCAAGCCACCATCCTGCGCCTCCTGGGCGTCGACCACCTCCGCCTGACCTACAAGTTCCAAGGCCGCCACTTCCGCCTGACCGACGTCCACGGAGAAGTAGTAAAAGACGTCCTGGCGTAACGCAAACACAATCGGTGGGGCGGACCCCCTGGTCCGCGCGGGTCCCCCTGGACCCGCACTCCCCCGCCCCCACCCGCAACCAGCTACCATCAGCACAGGCACAGCCATGTATCGATTGCTCCTGACCTGTGTCCTGTCGGTTGCCGCCGTGCAAGCCCAGGACTACACACGTGGTGTGGGCATTTATCCCGGCGATCCGAAACAAAATTGGTCGCCCACCTTGCAGCCCGGCTCGAACGAGTATCGCAACCTGGCCCTCCACCGCCCGGCCTACCACTCCAGCAGCTACGACTACAACCTGACCGCCCAACTCATCACCGACGGCATCAAGGAAACCGCCATGCCGCGGCGCATCGCCGTCACCACCAGCCAGCAAGGCCTCCTCAAGAAAAACGAGCGCGAACGAATCCTGGACAACAACTCCGTAACCACCGTCGATCTCCGCGGCCGCAACGTGTGGCTGCAAATCGAGATCGCCGGAGGCCCCGCCGCACCCGCAATCGACAGCCTGCAAGTCGACGGCTCCATTCACGCCCAGGAACCGGACAACCAGCAGGTGACCTGCACCGTCTCAGGATCCGATGATGGCAAGACCTGGCGGCCCCTCGGTCAAGCTGCGCAAGTCGTCCACCCCACCGGCGAGTTGCATCACAAAATTGCCTTTCACTCCCCCTCGCACAGCCGCTTCTACCGCGTAGCCTTCGATAACGGCCGCCCCCTCCAATGGCAAATCGGCGAGCTCAAATTCCTCCACAAAAACGAGCAGGTCCACCTCGGCGGCCCCTACGATTTCTCCAGCGCCTGGCTCAGCGCCGGAACCGCCCAGGAGTGGGTACACGTGGACCTCGGCGCCCCATCCCAATTCGACCGCGTCTCCCTAACCTGGATCCGCCCGCCCGCCGAAGGCGCCCTCCAAATCTCCGACGACGCCAAAACCTGGACCACCCTGCACCCCCTCGACGCCGCCGACATCAAACTCCGTCAGCCCGCCACCGCCCGCTACGTCCGCCTGCTCCTGACCAAAGCCGCCGCGCCCGAAGGCTACGCCCTCAGCGAGCTCGAAGTCTGGGGACGCGGCGGAATCGCCGTCCTCCCCAAGCCCGCCGCCCCCGGACTCGCCCTCTCCGGCGGCGCCTGGAAAGTGCAGCGCGATTCCCAAGTCAAGGCCTCCCCCGCCATCCTGTCGCAGCCCGGCTTCTCCGACCGCGACTGGCTCGTGGCCACCGTACCCGGCACCGTCCTCGCCAGCTACTACAATGCCGGCGCCGTCCCCAATCCCGATTTCGGCGACAACCAGTCCATGATCTCCGACTCCTTCTTCTACGCCGATTTCTGGTACCGCAACGAGTTCACCCCGCCCCCCGCCAACCCCGGCCAGCGCGTGTGGCTGAATTTCGCCGGCATCAACTGGAAGGCCGACATCTACCTCAACGGCGAAAAGCTCGGCCGCATCGAAGGCGCCTTCACCCGAGCCCGTTTCGACGTCACCGGCAAACTCCCGCCCGGCCGCAAAAGCGCCCTCGCCGTCCGCATCCTGAAGAACGCCACTCCCGGCAGCGTCAAGGAAAAGAACTTCGAGAGCCCCGATAAAAACGGAGGTGCCCTCGGCGCCGACAACCCCACCTTCCACGCCGCCATCGGTTGGGATTGGATCCCCACCATCCGCGGCCGCGACACCGGCATCTGGAACGACGTCTTCTTCACGGTGACCGGCGCCGTGACCATCGAGAACTCCCGCGTCGATACCAAGCTGCCCCTCCCCGACACCTCTCACGCCGATATCACCATGGAAGCCACCCTGCGCAATCACGACGCGCGGCCCATTTCCGGCACCCTCCACGTTCGCTTCGGCGACCAGGCGTTCACCATCCCCGTCACTCTCCAAGCCGCGGCCTCCAAAACCGTCAAGCACTCCATCCCCCTCGCCAATCCCAAGCTCTGGTGGCCCAACGGCTACGGCGACCCTAACCTCTACGACGTCGAACTGAAATTCGAAAACTCCGACACCACCCACTTCAAGGCCGGCATCCGCCAGTTCACCTACTCCGAAGAAGGCGGCGCCCTTCGCTTCTGGATCAACGGCCGCCGCTTCATTCCCTTCGGAGGCAATTGGGGATTCAGCGAATCCATGCTTCGCTACCGCGCCCGCGAATACGAAGCTGCCATGCGCTACCACCGCGACATGCACTTCAACATGGTCCGCAACTGGGTGGGGCAGGTCGGCGAAGACGCCTTCTACGAAGCCGCCGACCGCAACGGCATCGTCATCATGCAGGATTTCTGGCTCGCCAATCCCTGGGACGGTCCCGACCCCGATGACAACGCCATGTTCCTGCGCAACGTCCGCGATACCCTCCTGCGCATCCGCAACCATCCCTCCATCGGCCTCTACTGCGGCCGCAACGAAGGCTATCCCCTCAAGCCCCTCGACGATTCCATCCGCGCGCTCCTGGCGGAACTGCATCCCGGAATCCAGTACGTCCCAAGTTCGGCCGACGATGGCGTCAGCGGTCACGGTCCCTACCAGGCCATGCCCCCCGATTACTATTTCTCCCAGCGCGCCACCACCAAGTTCCACAGCGAGCTCGGCATGCCCAACATCGTCACCATGGATAGCCTGAAACAGATGATGCCCGAGGAATCCATGTGGCCGCAAGGCAACGTCTGGGGCATCCACGATTTCTCCCTCGCCGGAGCGCAGGGCGGCGCATCCTTCCGCAACCGCATCGCCGCCGGCTACGGCGGAGCCGATAACGCCGCCGATTGGGTCTCGCTCGCCCAGTTCGTAAACTACGAAGGCTATCGCGCCATGTTCGAGGCGCAGGGCAAAAACCGAATGGGCCTGCTGATCTGGATGAGCCATCCCACCTGGCCCACCATGGTCTGGCAGACCTACGACTACTACCTCGAGCCCACCGCCGCCTACTTCGGCGCCAAGCACGCCTGCGAACCGCTGCACATCCAGTGGAACCCGTCCACCGATCGCGTCGAAGTAGTCAACTACAGCGCCGGAAACATGCGCGGCCTCACCGCCGTCGCGGAGATCCTCAACCTCGATGGTGCCATCCAGTGGAGCCGCTCGATCGCTCTCGACATCAAAGAGGACAGCATAAACTCCGCCATGCAGCTCGAGTACCCATCAAGCCTGTCCCCTGTCCACTTCATCCGCCTGAAGCTCACCCGAGGCACCGAGACGGTATCGCAGAACTTCTACTGGCGCGGCCTGGAAAAAGGCAACTACCGCGCGTTACGCGACCTGCCCAAAGTGAAACTGGAAGCCGCCACCCGCACCGAAAAGCACGGCGACCGCTGGCTCCTGGTGACCGAACTGCGCAATCCCTCCGCCCACCCGGCCCTGATGGTCCGCCTCAAAGCGGTGCGAGAAAAGACCGGCGACCGCATCCTCCCCGCGCTCTACACCGACAACTACGTCGCCCTGATGCCCGGCGAATCGCGCATCATCCGAACCGAACTGGAGAACGCCGACACCCGCGGCGAGCGCCCCGCAATGGTCATCGAAGGTTTCAACATCCAGGACGCCGCGCTGAACTAAGCTGGGGCAGCCGGTGGTTCAGATCATCGCTTTTCGTGGTCTCTCATGCTTCGCAAAATCGCTACGGACAAGTGCAGCCCGAGGGCAGCAAAGGCGACGCCTCTCCCCGCCGTGGGTCCGAGCTTAACCTATGACGGCTTGTACCAGTAAAACTATCCCGACGACGATGAGACCGCCATGAACGTACAGCAGGAACCGCTGTATGCCGATCCGACGGTTCATCGCCCGCCCCAGGAACGTAGCTAATACAACCAATGGCAATGACAATAAATAGAATCGGTTGACTGCCGGAGTCCACAGGCCCGCAAGCCGGTAACCCCATAACCCTGCGAGGCTCGCAGGAAGAAAATATCCTTGCAAAGTCGCCCGAAAATGTTGCGGTGACCACTTACGAAGCGACCCATATATCACAAGAGGAGGACCATTCATGCCGTATGCGCCGCCCAGCACCCCCGCGCCAAATCCGAACAGCCAGGCAAACTTGTCGTCCTTCAGCTCGCGTTGCGTGTCGCTGAACAGGGAAACCACTGAGAAGGCGATAATCACAGCCGCTAAAGCCCCTTTGACGACAGGTTCGGGTACACTCCTAAGGAGCATCAAACCGAGCGGGATGCCCAGCATCGTCGGCAGCACCAGCCAACCCGCGCTGCGGAAGTGAATCTTCCGCCAGTCCTGCACCACCACAATTAACGCCACCGTGATTGAGACCAGCGCGGCAACGGGCGCCGCCACTTCAACGGGCACGACGAGCGCAAGTAAAGGCACGGCCACCAGCGCCTCTCCAAATCCGAGCGTCGAGCGAATGAGAGTTGCCAGAAACAGCACGCCTGGAATCACAATCGCTGTTGGTGCCGCATCCATCCTCCAAGCTTATCCTGGAATCGATGGCGATTCGCTCCGAATCAAGTGCCCGCTGAACATGATCCTACGAGTTGCGTGTCGAGACAGCGCTCTGCATAATCAAAGACGATGAACACGAACGACCTTCGAGCCCTGCAGGCGCCTCTCAAGGAACGCTATCGATCGGAGCCGGATCAAGCCCTCATCACGCTTAAGGCGGAGGGCCGAATCGGCGAGCGAGTCACGTGCAGCATCCAGACCGGCAAGGCATTGGTCGAGGCAGGCTTGCATCCGGCGACCGGCGGCCCTGGCACCTTCGCTTGCTCGGGAGACATGCTGTTGGAGGCATTGGCCGCCTGCGCCGGTGTCACCATGGCGGCAGTCGCCACGTCCATAGGCGTGGATCTGCGGGGCGGTACGGTGCGTGCCGAGGGCGACCTGGATTTTCGCGGTACGCTTGGGGTTGCCAAGGACGTGCCGGTAGGCTTTCAAAGCATCCGGCTGGAGTTCGAACTCGATGCCGACGCCTCCGCGGAACAGCTCGCGAACCTGCACCGCCTCACCGAGCGTTATTGCGTGGTCTATCAGACCCTCCGCCAGGCTCCGGCCATCTCCGTATCCCTAAACCGTCAGATAAGTAAGTGATCGAATCGGACGTAGCCCCTGCCGAATTTTTCGCTTGACTGCCTTGCGAGCTGCTGCTAATGTACTAGCAGTTGCTAGTGGGATAGCATTCGAAAGAGGCTTTGGATGAACCGGGATATCGGAACTCAACTCGGCCGCAGGGAGCGCCAGATCGTGGAAGTTCTCTATCGGCTTGGAAATGCTGGCGTAGCGGAAGTGCTGGCGGAACTGCCGGACCCGCCCAGCTATTCCGCAGTCCGCGGAATGCTGACCCTACTTGAGGAGAAGGGACACGTCCGCCACAAACGGGACGGGATGCGCTACGTCTACACGCCCGCGGTCGCTCCCGCAAAGGCGCGCCAGTCGGCTCTGCGACAGCTCGTATCCACATTTTTCGCGGGGTCGCCAATGGCTGCCGCGGCTGCGCTTCTGGAGATGTCCGGCCAGGAGCTGTCTGCTGAGGAAAGAGATCAATTGTCGACGCTGATTGCCCGGCGCGAAAAGGAGGGACGGTGACCACTCCGTTTGAATTTGGTTCGGCCTTGTTTGCGGTGTTCTGGAAATCTGGCATCGCGCTGGGCGCGGCGCTTTGCATCAACCGGATGCTAAGAAACAGATCGGCGGATCTGCGCCGGCTGGTGCTCTCCACCACCATCGTCGCCATGTTTGTCGCGGCGTCAGCGACGCCTATGCTGCCCCGCTGGACAACGGTGACGCCGCTCTGGTTCCCCTTCCAGCGACCAGCGCCCGCGGCGGCTGTGGCCGAGCCATCGCTGGGTTCCCCGATGGTCCACGATGCTACCGAACTAACAGCGTCGCTTAGCCGGCCGGTGCCGCCACAAACTTCATCTCGCCGAATCGACCTCAACGCCTGGCTGATTCCCTTGATCTGGTTCGCCGGGGCCGCGACGCTGCTGACGCGATTTGCCATCAATTTGTGCGCCCTTTGCCGGTTACGAAGGGCGTCGGATGCGGTGACGGACGCCGGCCTGCTCGCGAATGTGGCGCGGTTCGGACGCGTTCGGCTGTGGCGAAACGATGCGATTGGTGCGCCCGTGACTTGGGGAATCGTGCGGCCCATCATTCTGGTCCCGGCCGGTTTCGAAGAGTTGCCCGCGGCAAGCCGCGATGCGGTGATCCGCCACGAACTCGCACACATTCAGGCGCACGACTTTCTGATGCGCGGCCTGGCGGAGATCGTACGCGCGTTGATCTGGTTTCAACCCCTGGCGTGGATCGTGTCGCGGCAATTGCGCGAAGAGCAGGAACTGGCGTGCGATAACTGCGTTCTGGCGGCGGGTGGAAAGCCTTCGGCCTACGCGAAATTGTTGCTGGATTGGGATGCCCGCCGCGGAATGGACGCTTTGATTGCGGTGGGAATTGCGCATCAGAGTTGCCTGAAGCGGCGGCTATATGCGCTGCTCGATACGGATCTGCGGCGCGACAAGGTGCCGGGCGCGGGAGTAGCCGGCGCATTGTCTCTGGCGCTGGCAGCGGCCCTACCTCTCGCGGCTATCAGTTTTACCCAGGCCGTTCCCGTTCAGCCAGCGCCGGCGCGCGCGCTGCAATCGGCCTCCCCGGCGCTGCTCCGGCCGCCGGCTCAGTTGGCGCAAGCGCAGACCGCACAAACTCCGGTCAAGGCGCCCGCACCGCAGCCAACTGCGCAGCCCGCGGCGAGCCCGCGTTTCGACGTGGTCTCCATCAAGCCATGTAAGCCGAGCGTTACGAACGGCGTTCGGGCGTTCGGCGGCGACTCGTCGCCCGGTAGGCTGAGCATCGGCTGTGGCATTCTGGCCGACACCGATAACCTCGGCCTGATCCAGGTCGCGTACAACAGGTATGCAAGCGGCCAATTGACTTCGTGGAAAATGATCCCCATCGAGGGCGGCCCGAATTGGATCCATTCGGAAAGGTTCGATATTGACGCCACATCGGACGGTCATCCAAGCATATTGATGATGCAAGGCCCCATGATGCAGACGCTTCTCGAGGACCGGTTCAAGCTCAAGATACATCGCGAGACCAGGCAAGGACCTGTTTATGAACTCGCCTTGGGCAAAGCCGCTCCAACGTTGAAACCGCTCCAGGATGGAAGCTGCACACCCGTCGTCGTAGGTCGTCCCTTACCCCTGCTGCCGGACGGCCAGCGCCGTTGTAGAAACATGGTGTCTCCGAACTCGGTTGACTTCGAAGGTGGCACGCTTTCGATGTTCGCGGGCTCGCTGGGCATGCTTCTGGATCGACCCGTTATAGACAAGACCGGCATTACGAGTTACTTCGAGATACACCTCGCGTTTTCGCCCGATGATTCCGCCGCGCCTCGACCGGTCACGCCTGAACCGGGCGCGTCCGCCGCCGTTAGGTTGCCAGACGGTCCCAGCATATTTCAAGCCATTCAGCAACAACTCGGCTTAAGACTTGTGCCGGCCAAGGGGCCCGTGGGCGTGTTAGTGATCGACCATATCGAGAGGCCTTCCGAAAACTGAGACGGTCGCCGCCCTCGACCAGCGCGTGGAGCCACTTCACATCGGTATATCCTTCTCCAACTCGGGAGAGGTCTAATCGTGCCGCAGAGCCGCCAGCGGATCAACTCGGGACGCTCGCCTTGCCGGCGCATAGCCAGCGAGAGTCGCGGCGCCTAGGAGGACGACACCGGCCAGCGCCAGCGTGCCCGGATCATTGGGCTAGTGCCGAATAGAAACGATTTGACAAGTTGGTACGCGCCCAAAGTGGCAGGCACGCTGATCGCGAGCCCCACCGCCGCAAGTATTAGAACGCGGCGCAGGACCATCCATACCACGGCGCCGCGTTGTGCGCTCAGTGCCATACGGATTCCAATCTCGCCGGTCTGCCGCGCGACGCTGTAGGACATGGTCCCGCAGAGCCCCACGCACGCCATCAGGAGAGCGAGAACCGCGAATCCCGTGCATAGTTTCGCGAACGTTAGTTCCCGGCTGATCGTGCGATCGATTTCCGCCGCCCGTGTGACCACGTTTGTGACGGGTAGGGGGTCGTTGCGTAGAATGGTCAGAAGGGGGACCACGCTGTGGCCGGCGGAAGCTCGCGGGTAAATCAATGCCAGAACCCGGCTGGATGGTTGGGCCGATGGGTTCTGCGGAATATGAATTCGCGGCACTCGAAGGTGACAGATTGGGGCTTATCGCACGCTCCGATAGGAAAACAGGACATCGTCCTTGACGTAGGTTGCGGCGGTGGCAGAACCGTGAGTAAGTTGGCTGCAATCGCCACGCAAGGCAAGGTCTATGGTATCGATCACTCGCAGGAGAGCGTGGCGATGGCAATGCGAACGAACAAGCCATGGATCGATATTGCCCGGGTGGAGATTCAGCTCGCGTCAGTCTCCCGGTTGCCATTTTCCGACGGCACGTTTGATGTCGTCACGGCGGTCGAGACGCACTTCTGGTGGCCCGCTTTGCCGGCGGATCTACGCGAAGTTCTCAGAGTCCTGAAGCCGGGTGGGAGGTTGATCATCATCGCGGAAGTCTACAAGGGAGCGGAGGCCTTAGCTTCAAAAGCCGCCGAAAGATACTCTGAACGTACTGGTATGGCGCTCCTCAGCGTTGAGGAGCATCGCGAGCTCTTCAGGAATGCCGGTTACTCAGACGCTCAGGTCATTGCAGAACCAGGAAAAGGTTGGATTTGCTGCGTCGGGAGCAAACCTCCAGTTTCGTAAGGCTCCATCACGACGTAATTCGCCAGTCAAGAACGACGGGCGTTCCGATTGCGAGCATCCTGCCCATACACGCCGAAGGGATGGAGGGTCGCGATCCCGGGCCGTTCCTTCGATTGCACTGCATTCGAACCAAGATTTTTCTGGACAATCGGTCGAATTCCGGTCTCGCCGTTCGTCATTATAGTGAAGGCCGGTCAACTAGCCTGGCTGAAAACTTTAGGAGACGATATGCCGCAATATTTAGTTGCTGGGTACCTCCCCGACGACTTCGACCCGTCCCAAGTGGACGAAGCGATGGGTCGCCAGATCCACGCGCTCAATAAAGAGATGATTGCCGCCGGCGTCAGGAGATTCGCTTGCGGCCTTGGGTCCGCGAAGTCGCTGCGACCGCAGACCGATGGCGAAGTCCTGATCACCGACGGGCCGTACCTTGAGACCAAGGAACACATCGGCGGTTTTTGGATATTGGAATGCGCTGACATGGACGAGGCCGTGGAATGGGCACGCAAAGGCGTCGCCGCCACTCGGGGGCAGGTCGAGGTGCGAGAGATCTTTTTCAATCCGGCAGCCGACTAGCAACTGAGCGGTATGGCAGCAGCGAACTGGTGCTGCCGTACTGGTCAGACGGAACAGAACATTCTTCCGGTATCGCCCGGCCGATGTACATCATTAACGTGTTCGCCTGACGGCTAAGATGGAGTCAGGCGAACATGAGCGATGTCCACCGGACGATCGAGGCGGTCTGGAAGATCGAGTCTGCGCGGCTCATCGCTGCGATTGCCCGCGTCACCCACGATATAGGCATTGCAGAGGAATTAGCCCAGGACGCGCTCGTCGCAGCCCTCGAGCGGTGGCCCGAAGAAGGTATCCCTGAAAATCCCGCTCCGTGGCTGATGACCGCGGCGAAGCGGCGTGCCATCGATAGTCTGCGCCGTGGGCAAATGCTGGTACAAAAGCACGCAGAAATTGCTCGGACGCTTCAAGAGCAACAGCAGCGGCTCGGAGAGGCTATGGACCGGGCTCTGAATCAGGTGATCGACGATGACGTGCTGCGGCTTATCTTTACCGCGTGCCATCCGGTAGTTGCAGTGGAAGGCCGCGTCGCGCTTACCTTGCGTTTGATCGGCGGCCTCACTACGGCGGAGATCGCCCACGCCTTTCTTGTACCTGAGAAAACGATGGGACAGCGGATCTTTCGCGCCAGGAAGACTCTCTCTGACGCTCATTTGACCTTTGAGACGCCTCGCGGGGAAGAGTTGCACCGCAGGGTGAAATCAGTGCTTTCTGTGGTTTACCTGATCTTCAATGAGGGGTATACCGCGACCACAGGAGAGGACTGGATGCGTGCTGCGCTCTGCGACGAAGCGCTGCGGCTCGGACGCATGCTGGTACAACTTCTTCCCGGCGAGTCTGAAGTTCACGCACTTCTGGCTCTGATGGAACTCAATGCGTCGCGCACGGCGGCTCGCCAGGGAAGCAACGGTGAGGCGGTCTTGCTGCCGGATCAGGATCGCTCTTTGTGGGACGACGCGCAGATTCAGCGGGGAATGACCTCGCTCGAACATGCGCAAAGGCTGGGCGGTGAAGTCGAATACTATGCTTTGCAGGCAGCGATTGTTGCCTGTCACATGCGAACTCGCGCAGCGGAAGAGACTGACTGGGGGCAGATCGTTCTTCTCTACGACACTCTGATGCAAACCGCGCCGTCTCCCATCGTGGCGCTGAACCGGGCAGTCGCTGTGAGTATGGCGCAAGGGCCGGCCGCCGGGCTTGATGCACTCGATGCCATAGCCGCGCTCGCCGGTGACTCTGCGCTGGCTGGCTATCATCTGCTTCACAGTGTTCGAGGAGACCTGTTGATGAAAATGGGCAACTTCACTGAGGCGCGTGAGGAAATCCAGCGTGCCATCGCCATGACGCAAAACCTGCGCGAACAGGAATTGCTGACGAAGAGACTGAAGCAGATGGAGAAAGCCGCCCCGTCAACTTAGGTGCGGTTCAGTCCTGTGAAGCGCCCTTCGCTCCGATCTCCACACCCATAGTGCCGTCCAGCAGCCATCTAGCAAATGTCCTATCTGGCCTCTAGCTCCCTTGCGCCGCCGCCTGAATCCGTTCGTCATACCCAACTGAAAACTGTGTGCTCCTCGGGTTTATCCGCTGCCTGGCAGAATGGCCGGCACAGTTAGCGGTTGAGTTTCTCACGGAGCCAGGCCTGGGCAAGTCGGATGTCGCGGCGGACGGTGTGGACGGATGCGCCGAGCGCTTCGGCCGATTCTTCGGCCGTCATACCGCCGAAATAGCGCATCTGGATCAAGTCCGCGAGATGCTGGTCCTGCTGGGCGAGGCAATCGAGGGCACGGTCGAGGTCGAGAAGCGTGGGCTGCTCGCCGCCCCCTTCCAAGCCTTCCCAAGCGATCCAATCCGCCTCGGCGGCACCCGGAGCGGCACGCTTGCGGGCGGCGCGGGAGCGGGCATAATCGACGAGGATCTGGCGCATGGCCCGAGATGCAACCGCCAGAAAGTGGACGCGGTCTGAGAAGCTGCGCTGACTTCCCTGCAACAGCTTCAGATAGACCTCGTGGACAAGCGCGGTGGTTTGGAGAGTGTGCGGAGCGCGTTCCGCCCGAAGGTGGAACGCAGCGAGACGGCGGAGCTCATCGTAAAGAAGTGCGACCAATTCGTTGAGGGCATTCTGGTCGCCTGCCCGCATCCTGTCCAGTAGTTCGGTTAAGGCGGTCATAAGGCACAAACACGTCCTTCAGCGGGTGGCAAGGCGCGCCGCGAGCGTGCGAACCGGGCGCAGGAAGTACTCGCCGATTGTCTTGTGAGCGCGCACGATGGACTGTGCTTTGCGGAGGTGGGATTGCGCAGCGGCGCGGTCTCCCTGGTCGAGCCAGGCGGCCCCGATGGAGGCTTCGGAGACGGCCAGATCAGGAGCGGCGGGATCTACGATCGAGAGCTCGGTAGCGAGGGCTCTTTCGAGCAGGGGGAGGGCGGCGGCCGGATGGTGAAGCAAGAGTTCTCCTTGTGCGTCCTCGCGCATGAAGCGGATGTGATGCAGTTTGAGGTACGGAGCCATGGGACTGGCGCTGATGGCATCGGAGGCGTGCCGGCCGATGGCCACGGCCGCTGCGCCGTCGCCTTTGAGCAGAGCGATTTCGGCGCGGGCATGGAAAGCATTCAGCAAGGTGGGAGACAGAGGATCGGATGTGTGGATCGAGCCGTAATAGCTCTCGACGATGTCGGAGGCGTCTGCGGGATCGGCGGCGGCCAGAGCGAGGTGGACGCGCGGGATGAGGTAATTGGTGTCCATTCCCTTCCCGACTTTGGCGCGGATGGCGGCGGCCTCGTCGAGAAGCTGCTTGGCCTGACTGGAGCGGCCGAGATCGATAAGCACCAGGGCCTGGTCTTCGATCATCTGCCCGAGGTAGCGGGTACCGGGCCGGTTGCGCCGGCGATTGGCGACGGCCTGCTCAATGTTGGCGAGTGCGGCTTCCGGCTGGCCGAAGGCGTGCAGAGCCATGCCGTACTGGAGGAGCATCTGCGGCGTGTAGAAGGAGTCGTCAGGGCCTTCGGTGCGCAGGCAGGTGTCTTTGGCCTTAGCGAGCAGCGGCAGGGCTTCGCCGGGGCGCGACGTGGCGGCAAGCAGGCTGCCCAGGCGCGATTCGGTCTCGATGGTGTCTGCGTGGTCATCGCCGCCGATGGCTTCGGCGCTGCGCAGACCAGCACGAATTTCGCGCTCGGCGAGGTCGTAGTGAAGCAGTTCCCCTTCCGCGTTTGCGCGGAAAGCGTAGAAGCGCGCGAGATTGGGATTGGGGTCGCCCTCGTACTTGCGGGACAGCTCGATGGCCTCGGCAAACGCTAGCGACGCACCGGCGTAGTTCGCCAGGTTGGAGTAGGCAATGCCCAAATCGTAGAGCGCGCCGCCCAATTCCGATCCCGGGGCCCAGCGCCGGTAGATGGCTACGGCCTGCTCGGCGAACGCGGCCGACTTTTTCATGTCGGTGCTGCTGTAAGCTTCGGACAACTGCCCAAGGAGGTCCGCACGCGTTTTGGAACTGAAGTCGTGCGCCTGGTCGAGGATCGCTTTGGCTTCAACCAGAATCTGGTTGCGCTCGTTGACGGAGCGAGAGGCGTGCATGGCGGTGCTGAGACTGATGAGAGCAGGGACGATGGCGGGATTTTGATCGCCGTAGCGAGCTCTTGCGAGGGCGACGCGCTGCTTCTGGAAGGTAACGGCCTCTTCGGCTAGCCCTAAGTCGAGATAGAGCGAACCGAGGATCTGGAACATGCGGAGTTTGGCTTCGGGCGCGTCGCTGAGGGCCGAGCCGATTTTTTGCGCGCCGATATCGAGGAGTTGGCGCGCTGTGGTCTGGCGGGCCTTAACGGGGTCGGGATTGCGCAGGCTATTGGCGCGGAAGAGGTCCATTGTGAAGTCTTCCACGGCGGCGGCGGTACGGGCCTCGGCGCGAGCGACACGGGCCTGCCAGAGCGCGATGGCGAGTCCGGCGGAGAGCGCGAGCAACGCCATGGCGGCCGAGGCGGTGGGCACCTTGTGGCGGAGAACGAACTTGCGGGCGCGGTAGGCGAAGCTCTCGGGGTGCGCGTGAACGGGTAGGCCGGCGAGATAGCGCTCGATGTCCTGGCGGAAACCGTCGGCAGTGGCGTAGCGGCGGTCCGGCTCGCGTTGAATGGCTTTGAGAGCGATGAGATCAAGATCGCCTTTCAACTGGGCTTTGAGTTCGCGAATCCCGGCGGAGCGCGCGCCGGCGTGTTCCAGTGTGGCAGCGTGACTGGGCGGGCGGGCTTCCGCGGTGATGATGGCCTCTTCCATTGCTGCGCGCGTGTCGCGTTTGGGGACGAACGGCCGGGCCCCGCAGAGGAGTTCGTAGAGGATGACGCCGAGCGAGAACACGTCGGAGCTTGTAGTGACGGGCTGGCCAAGGATCTGTTCCGGGGATGCGTAGGCGAGCGTGAGGGCGCGCCCTCCGATTTCGGTGAGCGCGGTGTTGCCCGCGTCAGCGCCGGTCATGACCTTGGCGATGCCGAAATCGAGCAGCTTGACCTCGCCTTCGGCAGTGACCAGGATGTTCGACGGCTTCAAGTCGCGATGGATCACAAGCCGCGAGTGGGCGTACTGGACGGCGTTCAGAACCTGCAGAAAAAGGGTGAGGCGGCGGCGAACGGATAGGCTGTGAGAATCGCAGTACGCCGAGAGGCTGAGACCTTCGACGAACTCCATGGCGAAGAACGGACGGCCGCCTTCAGCGAATCCGGCATCGTAGAGGCGCGCGATGCCGCCATGGACGAGGCCGGCGAGCAGGTCACGCTCGCGAACCAGGCGCTCGGCGAAGTGCGCGGCGTTTGTGCCGGCGGAGGGCAGTTTGATCGCCACGCTGCGATGGGTCAACTGATCGACGCGCGCGGCGAGCCATACTTCGCTCATACCTCCCTGGCCGATCTGGCGTAGCAGACGGTAGGGTCCGCAGAGGGTACCGGCGGCAGGAGACTGAAAATCGGCGAGCAGAGCTCGCGCAGGCGGCTCGACCAGACCCCGAAGGTCGCCATCAGTGGGAGAATCGTTGGCCAGGAGGGCTTCAACCGCACTCAGAATGGCGGGGTCGGTTGGATGTTCCCTGAAGTAAATAGAGCGCTGCTCGCTATCGAGATCCGAGAGTCGATAGAACAGCTCGCGCACTTGTGGGCCGATGTCCATCGAAACAGTTCCCCTGAGACGCGGGATCGGCGTTGCAACCCCGAACAGTTCAGTATAAACCGGCCAGGTGAGTACCTTGGGGCATGTTTTTGTTGTACCAATTCCGCGCGCGCTTCTCGCTTCCTGAGTAGAAGGTTCGTTGCACAAAGAGAGGAGCAAATGAAAACTTCCCGCGCGCTTGCCGGAAAGGTGTTCCTGCTAGTGATCGCCGCTATGACCGCGTGTGCGGAGGCACGGGGTGATCACGGCGCGAGTTAGGCCCAAACCACACAATCAGGAGTTCAGAAAGGAGTAATTATGAAAGCTATTGCCACGAAATCCCGCGGCATCGCAACGTTTTTCACCGCCTCGAGCTGCCACCGCGCACGAGCATCGAGAGGCTGGATAGCTGCTGCAATCGCGGTTCTCGGCTGTACCACGCAAGTGGCCATCGGCCAATGCACGCCACCCCAAGTACAGCAATGCACACAGGAATGCGATGATGAGCCTATCAAAACCCGGGCTCAGTGTATCAAGAGTTGCGAAGCACACTGCAGCCCTCCGCCGAGTGCCCCACCGCCTCGTTTGCACGTGTTTTACACCGCGAATGCTGACGTGCATTACCGTTTGCGAAACCCGGACGGGAGCTGGTCCGCGGACCAGCCTACATCGGCGTTCGGTGTTGTCGGGAAGTTTTCTGCTGCGATGGTTCCGGGCACGAATGTCTTCGAACTTTTCTACCGGGGACTGGACAATGGCCTTTGGACTGCCTCGCAGAATCCCGACGGCAGTTGGTCCGGGCAGAACGTAGGAGGTGTTCTCAATGGCGCCCCTATTGCTGCGCTAGTCCCGGGCGCCAATAGGCTTCAGGTTTTCTATCGAGGAGCCGACTGGGGCTTACATACGCGGTCGCGGAATCCCGATGGTAGTTGGTCGAGCGACCAGAGCTTAGGAGGTTTCCTCTATGGTGACCCTATCGCCGTGCAGGTTCCGGGCACGACTATCCTTCAAATGTTCTATCGGGCACCCGATGGTAGTTTACGGGCGATCTGGCGAAATCCCGACGGTAGTTGGTCACCTGAACAGAACTTGGGCGGCCGTCTCTCCAGCAACCCTTTCGCAGCGCAGATTCCGGGCACGAATGTGCTTCAAGTCTTCTATGAAGGAGCTGACGGCGGCCTATGGTCCCGCTGGCGAAATCCGGATGGTACATGGTCGGACGAGCAGGGCTTAGGAGGTGCCCTCACTGGTGACCCTATTGCCGCACAGGTTCCAGCCACCGATATCCTTCAAGTTTTCTATGAAGGAGGTGACTCTAGGGTAAGCACCCGCTCGCGGACTCCCGATGGTAATTGGTCCAGCATACAGAACTTAGGCGGTACCCTTTTCCCTGGACCTCTTGCCGCCGTACAGATTCCGAACACGTATGACCTCGGGCTTTTCTATGCATCCGCCTATAGCCTATATTTCCGCTGGCGAAATCCCGATGGTAGCTGGTCCGACGAGCAGAAGTTGGTTAGTTACGTAGATGGTGCGCCGGCGCCAGTAGTGGCTGTCTATTAGCTTAAGTGCAGCCGGGACGGACGATAGTCGGAGCGCTATATAGTTGCGCTCCGGCAGTTCGTCCCACAGTTGGCGAGAACGCGCGCGGCTGCTTCACCACAATCCCTTGCGTCCGGTCCTCCAGCCGCAACACAGCCGTCACCGGCGGCATCGTCAGTAGCGTAAACTCACCCGTTCCCCGGTGCGGAGGCAGCGCCGCGTCGGGCGCGAGAAACATCTGCGTGAGACTGCGAAGGTCCGCCGCCGGTACCGGCTCAGCCGCGCTGCCCGCCGACGACGGAGGAGGCGGCGGACTCTGGAACATCCGCGTGAATTCGCCAGGTCCCTGGCTTGCCGAAAATCTTCTCCGAAAGCAACCGTTCATACAATCGCCGCACCAGGTGGTGCATCAGTTCGCCCGGAGCGATCTTGCGCGGAATGCTGATCGAAATCGCGATGATCCGCACCTGGCCAAACTGCGCGGAGGCCCACGGCATCGAATCCGACAGCTTGCGGATCACCTGATTCACGAAGGATGTCTTGCCAACGCCGCGGTACCGGTGACCAGAAATGCGCCGCCGTTCGAAAAAGCAGTCGCGCCGCCAGTTCCTCCAGGTCCTGGTCCCTTCCGACGAAGGCTGCCTCGAATCTACACAATGCGGATCCCGCAACGATACTCACTGCTGTGTAAATAAGTGTAACTGCTGTGATTTACAGCAACTTTACACGATATTCGGGTATTATTAGGCATGATTCTGGAAGCGGAACTCCTCCAAAACCTAGCCGCGCTGCCTGTCGAAAAACGCGCCATCACCAACCTTAGGGTCCTCAACGAAGCTTACGACTACGCCAAACCGAGCTCTTTCGTGCGCGGCATGCGGATCGACCTGAATGGTCTCGCCATCCTCCTGATCTCCGGCACAGCCAGCATTGACGAAGAGGGGCGCACCGTCCACATCGGCGACTTCCGCGCCCAGTTGCGCCGCACCTACCAGAACATCACCGGACTGCTCGAAGCCGAAGGCGCCACCTGGCACGACATCGTCCGCACCACCTGCTACCTGCGCGATATCGAGCGCGATTACGAGGCATTCAACGAGGAACGCACCGAGTTTTTCCGCCAACAGGAGTTGGATCCAGTTCCAGCCTCCACGGGAATCCAGGCGATTCTCTGCCGCCCGGAACTGCTGGTCGAAATCGAAGCAATCGCCATGTTCCGCACCGATCCCAGGGCGTAGGAATGACCGGCGCTTGCGCCATTGGCTACTGCAGAGCGTCGAGGTCTTCCAGGCTGAGACGGCCGGTGTAGATAGCCATGCCTAGCGCGGCATCGATGTTCATGGCGAGGAGCGCTTTCACGTCTTGGAGGGTCGTGATGCCTCCGGCGGCGGTAATTGCATGCGTGGTGGCGGCGCGCAGGCGGCGGAACCAATCGAGGTCGGTGCCCTGCATCATGCCTTCCTTGTCGACATAGGTGCAGAGAAAGCCCGCGCAGTAGGGCTCGAGCGATTGGAGCACTTCTTCCGCGGTGAAGGCGGTGGCTTCCTGCCAGCCTTTGACGACGATGCGGCCGCCTTTGGAATCGAGAGCGATGGTCAGGCGGTCGCGGCCCACGGCGTCGCGCAGGGCGAAGAGGAGTTCGTGATTCACTCCGGATTTGGTGAACGCGCTGGTGCCGACAATTACGCGATGGGCGCCTTGCGCGAGCAGCGTGCGCGCGCGTTCGACGGTGCGCACTCCGCCCCCAACCCGGCAGACCGCCTTCGATGCCAGCATGCGCACAAGGTCGTCATTGGATCCGCGGCCTAAGGCGGCGTCGAGATCGATCACCTGGATTTCGGGGAACGCGGCGAACTTGCGCAGCATCTCTTCGGGGCTGTCGCCTTCGAGCGCCTTCTCGCGGCCCTGGACTAACTGGACCACTTTGCCGTCCATCAGATCGATGCAGGGAACGATCATCCGGTCACCCGCACCGGGATGCCGTGTTTATCGAGCTCTTCCTTGAGTTGATTCACGGTGTAGGTGCCGTAGTGAAAAATGGAGGCGGCGAGAGCGGCATCGGCGCAGCCTTCGGTGAGGACGCGGACGAAGTGTTCGGGCTTCCCTGCCCCTCCGCTGGCGATGATCGGGATGTGAGTGGCGCGCGAGATGGCCTGGGTGAGGCGGCAATCGAACCCGTCCTGCACGCCGTCCGTATCCATGGAGGTGAGGAGGATTTCGCCGGCGCCGAGCGACTCGCCGCGGGCGGCCCAGGCTATGGCGTCGGTGCTTTCGTCGTCGCGGCCGCCGCGGGTGTAGACGTGCCATTCGCCGGGCGCATGGCGGCGTGCATCGATGGCCAGGACGACGGCCTGCGCGCCGAATTCGTTGCTGAGTTCGGTGATGAGCTCGGGACGGCGCACGGCG
>CAWDWK010000059.1:0-291225 GCA_963805775.1 uncultured Solibacteraceae bacterium
AGCCCTCGTTATCGCAGAACACGTCAATGTCATGAAACGCCACTTTTTGTCCGCTTGGGGTCGGGAAGTGCAAAAACACCACCTGCCGTTGCACTCGATTACAATCTGGTCATGCGGCGAGTACTTCTGGCGCTCTCGTTGGTTTCATCATGCACCACTGCCCTCGCCTGCACCTGCGTGACGATGGCGCTGGAACTCGACGGCCAAGACAATGATGTCTGACGATGCGGTGGTGTTTCGGGGCGTGGTGACGCAGAGAAAGACATTGCCTTCCAGGGCGGAAATGAGAGAGCGAAATCGCTTCGCGATTACATTCCGCGTGGACGAATATTGGAAAGGATCGCCGGGGCGGACGCTCGTGATCTATGGCCTTGACCCCGGTACGGACTGCCTCGGCGATGGAGGATACCAGGTCGGCAAGGAATACCTCGTTATGCCAGAGAGGAGAGGGCGAAGGATGTTCTGATGGGCGACTACTTCTGGTACGGCTGGAAGTACATCCTTCCCGAAGGCTCGGTGATGCTCGTTCCCGATACGGCGTGCAAACCAGGCGGCGAGGTGGCGAAGGCGAGGGCCGCACTGGGTGAACTTGGTCTCGGGCGGGTGCCGACAGAGGAATCTAAGCGTTGATCGAAGCGCCACCAGGCAAAGGGAAAGCTAACGCCACATGACGTCCACTGGCGAGGAGCCCACTTCGCAAGCACTTGGTGGAAACGGCTTTCAAGCGGCGCGAGAATAGAATCGTGTGTAATCGGTGGTGTGTGTTTGGCGCGGGTGTGTTCTGGTGTTTCCTGGAAACAAGCTCCTTCGCGCAGCGAAGTGGCAGCGCCTTTAGGTTTGAAGATCATCCAGCGGACAAGGAATTCCAGTCGAGGCCTGTAGAGCCGAAGATTACCGATCCGGTTCACCGAATGTACCGTACACGCATTCGCGATGGCGTCGAGAAGGGCTGGGGTGTTTTTCGCGAGGGAGCGGAAACCAAAGGGCCTAACTTCGCAGGACGTGTGATCGCAGTGCGCTGGGGCTGTGGGACGGGGTGCGCGATGATGGTCTTCGTCGATGCCCACACGGGCAAGATTTACGACCCTCCTCTGGCCATGGGGCATCTCGGCAACCAACGGATCGGTCTGCCGATGTTCCAAGGCGGCATCGCGGAAGTGGAGTATCGCCTCACGAGTCGCCTCTTCAAAATGAAGGCGTGCCCGAAGGCGAACCGAGTCGGCTCTTGATTGATGATCCCTGCTATTCCTACGATTTCCGATGGGATGACGGGCATTGGACCTTACTCCGGCGTCAACGCCTTCCGGCCCAGGAACAGTAGAACTCCGGTGACGAGGGTTCTTAAGGATGGGAAGTCTCCGATAACGGCAGAAAAACGGGGATTTCGGAAAGTTATCCTGGGGCCGTCGGGCCTCCCAATCGCCGAGAACCCCACTTTCCTGGCATTGGCTGAGGAGTCCGTAAACACTGCGGCGTCAGAGCCTGGTGCTATCCAGCCTGACGGAACACGCTGAAGCTTGGAAACAGCCTCGGGTGGAATCCCTGTCTGATCTGAGCAGCCCAGGCCGCGAGCTGTCGGTTTGCGCGATTGAACTTCGCGCAACGGTCGAGAAACGTTGCTACGCTATCCCGCTCGCCCGCGACGACAAGACTTCTCGCAAGCGACATATCGATCTCGTTGTAGCGCAAGGGTTTCCGTGGGCGGCGCCTCGGAGGCTGCCAGCAGATACTGTACAGCTCCGGACTTATCTCCGCGAAGTTCAACACCGCTTCGCCCAGCGCCATATTGGGCGAGAAAGATGGCTGTTCCAGAATCGGGATTCTTCCTGATTGCGTGATGCTAAGGCGAGCAACTGGTGCGCTTTTGCTCCGGTGGCCTTTGCGTCCGCGAGCATAAGATGTGGCGGAATGAGCTGGGACTGGAGCAACACAATGCGATCCGCATCGCTTAGACTGCCCGGGTCCGTCTTTGCGCGCAACTCAACGGCGGAGCGTAGAAACCGGTCCCGCTGTAGGTGCGCCTCCCTGTTGTCCGGATCGATCGAGAGCACGCGTTCGTTCAGGGAGCGGGAAAACTCCAGGTTCGGACCGTTGCCCTGGAAGCGGCTCGAGAGTTCCGCCAGCAACTCAGTGTCGCTCGACGCCAACAAGGTCTCGCGGACCTTTTGTCCGTAAGGTCCCTGAGCCGGTGACCCGCCCCCCTCATCTCGTGCTGCGACGATCGGCGTCTCCGGCAGCGGTCATGTCGAACCCCATCAGCGCCCATGCGTAGCGGCGCGCCAGAAACACCTCCCAGTGCAGGGCAGCCGAAGGGAATCTTCGCCGTCCCTCCAGCAAGATCTCTTCGGCTTGATCGTTATCGGTGCCTGAAAGAAACTCAGCGGCATTATTAGACGAACGGGCTTTCCCAATGCTTCTTGAGTTGTGCTGCCCAGAGGTGTCTGCCGCGATCGTACCCGTCCTGATCCCAGAACTTGTCCCACTCCGGACGTTGGCCCCAATCTGAACGCACCTCCGGGTGCTGCCCGATAAACCAGAGCGTGAGCGCATCGAGCACCTTCCGATCCTTCTTGGACTGGTAATACCGCACGATCTCCAGCAGTTGGTCCGGCTGGTCCGTGTGCATCTTAACCTCCGCCTCTAGGTTTTTCGCCCCACGGGGAGTGAGGTTCAGAGCGGCATTCCACGCTGATGCGTCGCGTTGTACCCGTTGCTGTTGCCGTTGAAGAAGTGCAGCTTTATCCCTGTGGTCCTGTTCGCTCATGGTGGGCTGGCCCGGTGCGCGGTGGGAGCGCCGGCCCATGTTGCATGCCAGGACGGTGCCGAGCATTAGCGCGCACAGGCTCGCCAATGCGATCAACTTTGAGCGCGGCACAGCCACCGCAGGTGGAGCGTCCATAATAAGCCGGATGCGCCGAGGTAACGTGCCGGTTGAAAATTCCACGGCGCCGGCCCATCGAAGCCGCGTTCCCGTTTGGTTGATGGAGCGCGCCATCTCAATCAGGTAGCGGGCATAGTCGTGCGCCGCGTGGCCGCTGCCAAGTACAGCTGTGTCGCAGGCTTCTTCGGCCAGTGCGGCGAGCTTCCGTTCCAGCCACCAAGCCAGTGGATGGAACCAAAAGACACAGCGGTTCAGAAGCGCCAGCCACGGCACCAGCGGGTCGTGGCGCGCACATGTTCGCGTTCGTGGGTCAAAACTGTTTTCAGCTTGTCGGCGGGCCATGTCTGCCAGCCATCCGGCAGTAGCAGGACAGGCCGCAGCCAGCCAATCGCGACCGGCGCAGTGCAGAACGGACTAGTGACGAAGCCTTCGGCCTCCCGCACACCGCGCATCATGGAACGGACTTGCAAGGTACCCCGGATCAGCCGCGCCAGCATCACTGCGATTCCCGACAGATAGACGGCGAGCAGAATTACTTGCCAGTGCGGACCCGGCGATCGGGGAGCGGATCGAAATGGTTCCGCGTCGGCCGCTTGGGGCAGTTCCGCTTGGGAAATTCCGCTCGGGGATGAGGGCCCCACTGGAATCTCAGGCCGCGTTGCCCGCCCATGCACAGCAGGCAGAAGGGGCGCGGTCACTGAGGGTCCCCATTTGGTCCAGACAGGCAGCAGCAACATCGCTACCATCGCGGCGGTCCACGCGCGATGCAGCGCCGAAGCCGCGTGTACCCGCAGGGTGCTCGTGACCAGGCCCGTCCAACCACCATCAGCAAAGCCCGAATTGACCACTCCACGATCGACCGTTCCATTTACTTGCCTTTCCGCTCACGCAGTCGCGTCTCGACGAACTGAGCAAGCTGGTCTAACTCGCGGTTCGAAAGCACCTTCGCATCCACCATGCCCGTCACCAATTCTTCCACTGATCCCTGGCAAGATGAACGATAATGTGCCTGACCGCGCGCGCCGCCAGCCCGCGCGCAGGCTCGACCGCCTGGTAGATGAATGCGCGGCCTTGCACCTCATGGCGCAAATAGCCCTTCTGCTCCAGCCGGCGCAGCAGCGTGCGCACGCTAGTTTCCTTCAGCTTGTGCTTTTGGGATACCGTCTGGTGGACCGCCTCCACCGACGAAGGTCCGCCGCTCCAGATAGCGGCCATGATCCGGTTTTCGAGTTCGGTGAAAAGCGCGCGCACGGCCGAAGCCGATGTGTGCCTGGTTGTCATGCTACAAGTTGTACCACTATCGGCCAGGTAAATCAATCTTCTCTCAGGGTAACGGCCGCGCCAGCTTCCACCCGTTGAACTTCCGGGACCCAACGCTGTGGCTGATAGACGGCGATTTCGGACAGTGGCGGGCTCAACTGGCACGCCCCGCGTCCCTTTCCGGAAACTTTTCGCTCACAAATGTTGTCGGCTAGGCTGGCAAATGCATCACGTTAGGGCATCCGGTCAACTGCGCTTACCGTGGCAGCTGGCTGGAAAACGTGGAGCGTTCACAAAGCGTTCCATTCAGGACACGCCAACCGGGGTCCGCTCGTAGGTTTTGCAGTCACTGCCTAATTTCCGGTGGGAACTTTCTCCGCGTGGTCGATCACCAATCGAGTCACGGGACCTTCTTCTCTGACAATTTCAGGCCGAGCTGTGCCTGAAGAGCACTGAAGATTGTGGGCCCGGAATCGGCATCTAGCGGCGCAGACGGCTCGCCCTGGTCCATGACCCAGGATAGAGTGAAGTCGAATCTTCCCTGCAACCCGGTGGCATCCGTGACCGGTAGGCGGACCTGTTTCGACAACACCTCTGCAAGCTCTGCCATCGACGTGTCGCTGTACCGCGCGGTGATGCGGCCGTCCGGTGTAATCGTCGCGCTTCGCTCGCGGCCATCGGTAGCCGTCGGCTCCCCCGCGGAAGTCTTCAGCGTTGGGCCACCCTTCCAATTACCAGTTCACAACGCGGCATATCCCTCGCTTCGCGATGATAGGCGAGCTTGAAGCGATCCTCCAAAAGGCTCTGCTGCATCAACCGAAGCTGCTCCGGAGTAGTCCCGGCCGGTACTCAGCATTGACCGTAAACCTCGCCGATTCCATCCAGCTCGGAGCATCGAGCTGATAGGGCTGAATGTGATATGCGGTTAACACCAGATTCGACAAAGTGCAGGAGTCGCAAATGAACAGGATCGGATCGGGCGTCCTGGGTAGACCCGTGGAGCGTCGCTCTCCGCCACTGCTCTGTACTGGCGAGGGCGACGGCTTGACGGAAGCCACTTCAAATCTTGGCAGCGCATCCGATGGCTGCTCCCAGCCCGTGCCGCAAGCGAGTAGCGTCAGGATGGTATTCGCAACCACATGGTTCATTTGCTGGCCTTCCTTCGACTTCAGTATACGGCGAAAGTCTAGCCGAGTTTAGGATTACCAGAACGTATACACTGTTTCACCTGCGGTAACATTCGTTTATCCTGAAAAGCGGCACCGAACGGGCCTCTGAACCGCAAGAATTCGCCAACGTCTTTTGGCCGCGGGCAAAAACCCTGCAAAATGTTTCGCACCTCGCGCAAGCAGTTCAGGCGAAGCCCTCTCTCTAAGTGCGAGCCAAGAGGCCTGCCCCACTTGGCCCAAGAGGTGCTACGCTTTTCCCTGATGCGTGCTGCCACCGCCATCGTTGTACTTACTTGCGCCGGCTGGGCGCAGTTCAAAAGCACTGTCTCGCTGGTGGTCGCACCCACCACCGTCACCGATTCCAAAGGGCGCTACGTTGACGGGTTGACCACTGAGAATCTGACTCTCTACGACAACAATGTGCCGCAGGCGATACAGATGGATTGGATGACGTACCCAATCGATCTGGTTGTGGTGGTGCAGACCAGCGCAAATTCCGGAGCCGTCATCGATAAGATGGGCGGCAGCGGCATTCTGTTCACCCAATTACTGGCGGCCGATGCCGGGGAAACGGCAGTGATCTCGTTCAGCGACGAGTCAAGGTCCACCAGGATTTCACCAGCGACCCGGATCCTCAGTCATTCGCTGCGGATGCTGCGCAAGGAAGGCGGCAAAGCGCAGATGTTGGATGCCCTGCACCAGGCGCTGTTGATGTTGGAACATCCGCCCGGCGGGCCGCCGGCGAATCATCCTCATGATTGCCGAGAGGCGCGATCGTTCCAGCGCCGCAAAATTTCCCGAAGTGATGGAGCAGGTACAGCGGCTCAATGCCGCGGTCTATTGGCTGACCTATTCGCCATTCCTGCGAGCCGTTCACGGTGAAACCCAAGACCGCCGAGGATCTGAAACCGGAGGCGGAACGGATCAAACTGAAAAGTGCGCGATGTGCCCGCCGCCCGACGACACCCCGGTGCCGCCGGATCTTGGGACCGGGCGGCTTGATCTATGGAATTGGAGAATTGGTCGGCTTGCACAAACCCGATCTTTCCCAGCTCTTCACCAAAACCACCGGCGGGCGCATTGAGTTTCCTGAAAAAGAACGCGTTGGAGCAGGCCATTCAACTGGTCGAGCGAAGAGGTGCATCGCCAGTACATTCTCAGTTTTCAGCCTAAAGGCGGGGAACCCGGGCAGTTTCATGCGATTCGCGTCGTAGTGCGGAACCGGCCGGAACTGCAGATCAAAACCCGTGGGGGATATTGGGTGCTGCAATAAGGACGGTTCCAGCGCTGCACTGCTTTGAGTGCCAGGCCATTTCTTTACTGCTGTTTGTTAACCAGATCACCACCGACATGGCCTGAGCGACGCCGCGCTGCGCTCGGGCACGATAGCGGCTGCTCCGTCACTTCAGGCTACGCAGGCCAACCGAAAGCACACGTTTCATCCAAGTGTGGATCCGGCGGTGAGGCGGGCGGGCTCGCTCCACCTAAAGGAAGGAGACCCCACTTCATAGCCATAACCGCGGGAGGCAATGCCAGGGTCAAGTCTGCATTTGAGCCAGAGCAGCCCTCGCATCTTCGCCGCGAATGGCCCTCAACGTTGTATCGGCCAACTCTGTCAATCGCTCAGGAGGTAGTACAAATGAGAAACCGAATACTGAGCGTCCTGGCGCTTGCCGTCGCTTTCATTCTCGGATCGCTGGCACATTCCCAGTTGACGAGCGTTCTCGCTCAGACACAGACGGCGGTGCCGCAACTACAGCTTATGAGCACACCCATGGCTTCCATTCCACGGGACTGGGGGAGCCTTCGCGGCGTGTCCGATAAGTATCTGATCTTCGAGGACAGCTCTGGCAGCATCAGAATGGCGTGGATCGATTCGGGCTTGCACAACTTCGTCGAGGTGAAAAGGCCTTAGCTGAGCCTTGAGCGCGGGACCCGAAGGGGACTTGTTAGACACCGGGGGTCCGCCGTCCCGGTTTGCCGTTTCATGGAACACCCGGTCACAGCAGCATGTGCCCGAGCGGCCACTGCACATCGATGTCTGCTGGCCGAAAGACGGTGTTGTGGACGAAAGACGGGGTTAGCGGACTTCATCCGCCCGACTACTCCAGCCCCACGGTCATTTTCCCCAAACCCCACTTCGAGGAGCTTGAATGCTCCATACTGGCTGGCGAAGATGCTCTATACCGTAGTGATGGACTATCGCGGCGGCACCTACATCTCGCAAGTTGACGCGGGCAACGTCGCGGGTGCGTTGGAGACATGGGCCGACACGCTCGACCAGCGAAGCATAGGTGAACTCGGCCCTCGCCGGAAAGCAGGGCTGACCGATGACATAAAGGTGCAGCTTTCTAGCGGCCAGGAGCCTGCCCTGCTGGATGGTCTGGTGAACGTGTGGTGTGCAGCGGCATCAACATCAGGCGGGCTGGCGCTGATCAACATCGTTGCCACCATGAACAAGAAGGCGAGTCGCACAAGATCGATCCGCACGCGGCAGTAAGACGTCGTTGTCTTCAATTAATGGCATCAGGCCCCACCATAAATTTGGGTAATGGACGCGAACGCCACTTTAATGCCCCAATCGCCTCATCGGTGCCACTGCCGACCCTTTATCAACGCCGACGCAGATCGCTCAGTGAACGCGCGCCAATCGTGCCTCCAATGTAGACGCCGGCGATCTCAGCGAAAAGCGCTATCGATACTGCAGCGAAATATCGTGCAAGGTAGGCTCGTTGGTCAATAGCATCGAGGAGCAGCATTCTCAGATAGCCGTCCTTCGCCAGCATGATAGTCGCGAGCATTATTAACCATATTGCGAAGGCAGTGATCATGGGAACTGCTTGCGCGCGATGGGTGCGGGCCACAACCCAACCCGTTAGCGATTGTATGAGCAGGATGAGCGACAGGCCAATGATGCATGCCTTGGCGGAGGCTGTCGGCCCAAGCCTAGAAGTGATGGCCGATAAGTGTGGCAAGAACCTCTCGAAGAGAAACATTAAAACGTAATTGGTGGCGCAGCCGGTAGCGATTGCGCGTAGCGCGAGCAGCTTGTGATCGCGCAGGGCTCTCCAGATAACCAGGCATATCGCGATTACGACCTGTCTCCAATACCAAAATGCCGAGCACCCTCGTGCGCGTTCCTCCAGGAGGTCACCGGCGAGTGCACCATCTAGATCCAGCCGATCAAACATCCATACGGTGATTGCGTGCGATGTTCTCAAGCGATTCCTCCTTGAAGTTGCCGAAGACCTTGCCAGAGCCTCACCAACGTCTGCTTCGTCTCCCGAACTGTACGCACGCCAGTTGGCGTGACCTCGAAATATCGCTTGGCTCTGCCACCCCGTTCCGGCGTCGCATCGCCTAGACGCGAAGAGACAAAACCCTTTTTTTGAAGTCGCTCCAGTGTGGCGTAGACCGTCCCGAACGCAACGGCTCGCCCCGTTTGTTGCTCGATCTCGCGCGATATCGGCACGCCATATGCGTCCTCGCCGAGCCGTATGACCACCAGCATGACCACAAGCTCAAATTCGCCGAGATAGAGTCGCTCCGCCATTTCTTTGATTATACCGAAGAAATTGATTGTGTTCACTAACGCGCTTGGAAACGGTGGTGGCGGCAAGAAAACGGCGTTTCCGGAGCAGTGGATTCCGGCTGGGGCCTGATGGCGGCACTTCTCTAGAAACGGGGTTATCCGTAGAAGTGGATTTGGGCAGGGCGGCGGCACTTACCGGAATGCCACGACCCACGTTCCGCGCACATGAACGGGAAGTCGTCGGTGGCGGAATCAGGCAGCCACAGGTGGGTGCTTCCGGTGAGCGGGTTTTAGGATCGCGCTGGCCCAAGGGCGCGGCGTGCGGGTCTGACTTGACTTCCGGAGTGATCTCAGATAACACGGGTGGAGGGCAGCGCGCGGAGCATTCACCGCAATTGTCCGTTCGAGAGGATCGGCGAACTCATGTCAAAAGACGGTGTTTCCAGACGGCATTTTTTCTATGGGAGTCTCCTTGCGGGGGCGGTTCCGCTGGCGGGTTACGGCAGCGTGCCGTCGCTGCGGGCGCTTGGGTACAAGCCCTTTTACGACAAGCTCAATGTGGCCGCGGTGGGCTGCGGCGGGCAGGGCGGAGCGGATCTCAACGACGCGGCGCGCACGGAGAATATCGTGGCGCTGTGCGATGTGGATGAGGCGCGCGCGGCGGCTAACTTCCAGAAGTTCGAGAAGCAGCCGAAGTACAAGGATTTTAGGGTGATGCTGGAGAAGGAAGGCAAGAACATCGACGCGATCACGATCGGGATTCCCGATTTCATGCACGCGACTGTGGCGCTGGCGTGCATGCAGCACGGCAAGCACGTCTACCTGGAGAAGCCGCTGACGCGGACGCCGTGGGAAGCGCGCCTGCTGATGGAAGCGGCAGCCAAGTATAAAGTGGCGACGCAGATGGGCAACCAGGGGTTCTCGCACGAGTGCAACCGGGTGGCGGCGGAGATCGTATGGTCGGGCGCGATCGGGGATGTGACCGAGGCGCACATTTCGACGACGCCGGGGACGCATCCGACGGGAATGCAGACGCAGCCGCCGGAATCGGCGGTGCCGGGCACGCTGGATTGGGTGGCGTGGCTGGGCGGGGCGGCGATGCGGCCGTACAGTCCTTATTACACTCCGTACAACTGGCGCGGGTTTTTGGATTTCGGTACGGGACAGATTGGCAATTGGGCAACACACACCGCGGGACCGGTGCACACTGCGCTGCAATTGGGCGCACCGACGAGTTTGGAACGCGTGAGCGTGGCCGGGGAGAGCAGTATTACGTATCCGGAGCGGGCCACGGTGCGTCTGGACTTTCCGGCGCGCGGCAGCATGCCTCCGGTGAAAGTGTTTTACCACGATGGACCACACTCCACGGATCCGGATTTGTATCACGTGCCGGGAATGGAGAACGAGACGATCCTGCCGCCGACCAATAATCTGGGCGACAAGGGCCGGGCGATGGGCGGGCGCGGCTTCGGCGGCGGAGGCGGCGCGGGGCGAGGCGGGGCAGGCGGTCGGGGAGCGGCAGGCGGTCGCGGTGGGGCGCCCGCGGAGGCACGGGCTGCACCGCGTCCGCGGCAGGGTGCGGGCGGTCCGGGAGTGCAGGTGTTCGGCGAGCCTGTGGGGCCGTCGAAGCCCGGCATCCTGACGGGGAACGGGAGCGTGTTCATCGGCACGAAGGGAGTCATGGCGACGTCCTCGCGCGGTGAGGGCGTGTGGCTGCTGCCGGCGGCGCGATGGGCGGAATACGTGCTGCCGCCGCAACTGCTGACTCGGTCTCCGGGGCACATGCTGGATTGGGTACGCGCCTGCAAGGGTGGCGATCCGGGATGCTCGGATTTCAGCATTACGGCTCCTTACGCGGAGTGGCTGGCGCTGGTGGCGATTGCGCTGCACGTTCCGGGAAAGCTGGATTGGGACGGTAAGGCTCAGCGGTTCACGAATAGCGCGGCGGCGAATAATTTCGTCAAGCCGGTGTTCAAGAAGGGCTGGGAATTGAAGATCTGAGGGATCCAAAAAGAGTGGGCCACGGATGAACACGGATAAACACGGATAAGCAGGAGAATGATATTACTGCCGGCGGCGCTTCCATTCGAAGAGGACTACTCCAGCGGCTACCGAGACGTTCAGCGAGGAAATTTTGCCTGCGAGGGGGATACGGACCAGGACGTCGCACTTTTTGCGCACCTGCTCGTGGAGTCCTCCGCCTTCGGCGCCTAAGACGAGGACGCTTTTCGGGGCGTAATCGATCTGATCGTAGGCTTCGGTGCCGCGCTCGTCGAGGCCGTAGATCCACATGCCGCGCTGCTTCAGGTCTTCCAGGGTGCGATTGATGTTGGTGACGCGCACCACGGGCAGATGCTCCAGCGCTCCGGCCGCGGCTTTGGCGACGACATCCGTGATGCCGGCGGCGCGGCGCTCGGGAATGATGATGGCGCCTGCGCCTGCGGCGTGGGCGGTGCGGATGACGGCGCCGAGATTGTGCGGATCTTCCACTCCGTCGAGGACGACGAGCATTTCACTGGATGCGACGGATTCGAGGTCGGAGTACTTGCGCGCGGCGCCGAGGGCGATGATGCCCTGGTGCGCGGAGGAACTGGCCAGGCGGTCCAGCGAGGAACGCGGTTCGAAGCGTACGGGCACGCCGGCGCGGCGTGCCAGGTCGATGATCTCCTGCAGGCGCGGACCACCGGCGCCCTGCGCGATCACGATGCGCTCGAGGGGGTTGCCGGAGCGCAGGGCTTCGGCAACGGGATGGATACCGCTGAGCAGGGCCATGGTCAGGCGCCGGGCTGGATGTCGAGCCCGTTATTGAAGCGATTGGTGAAGTTCGCCATGGCGACGACGAGGGTGATTTCGACGATCTGCTCGTGCGTGAAATACTGGAACATCTCTTCGCGCGAAGTGGCTGCGCGGGCGGTGCGGGTGAGTTCGCGGGCGTAGCGGATGGCGGCGCGCTCGGCGGGGGTGAAGCCTTCCTCCTGCCAGTTCTCGAGGGCGTGCACCTGGTCGTCGGTCAGGCCCGATTTGCGTCCCCCGGGGAGGTTGGCGGCGATACAGAAGGCGCACTGGTTGGCGTAGGAGGTGGCCAGGTACACGATCGACTTGGTGCGGCGATCTACGGAACCCGGACCTACCAGCGCGCTATAGAACGGCACGAAGTTCTTGAGCGCTTCGGGGCGGTTGGCCATGGCGCGGAGGAACGGATTCGGCTGTTTGGATTTGCTTTCGAGGCCGGCGAGGAATTCGTTGTCCGCGGGATCGACCCGATTAATCGTGGTTGCCATAGGCACTAGTATAAATGCCGTGGATGAATTCCCGGTCGCCTTCGACGAAATCGAGCGCGGCGAGCTGGAACTTGGGCTGCCAGCGGAGGTCGTGAAAGATGAGGTTTTGCGGCTCGCCGGAGAAGTGGCGGACGCGGAAGAAGATGAGCTCGATGGGAGCTTTGCCGGGGTAGGTGAAGTGGTAGCGCGTCATGACGTCGCCGGTGGCACCGGAGATGCCGAGCTCTTCTTCGAGTTCGCGGCGGAGGGCCTGTTCGGGACTTTCGCCGGGTTCGACTTTGCCACCGGGGAACTCCCACTTCAAGGGGTGCGATTGTTCCGGCGTGCGCTGTCCGACCAGGATTTTGCCGTCGCTCTGGAGAATCGCCGCCACGACCTGAACCATGTCAACATTGGAGCATATAATGTATCCGCCACTGCTGATCGAGCATTTTCAGAATCCGCGCAATGTGGGCGAATTGGGGCCGCCCGCGATTACGGTGGAGGTGGACAATCCGGCATGCGGCGACATTCTGCGGCTTTCGGTGCGGTTTGAGGACGGGCTCGCGGTGGAGGTTCGGTACAAGGTGCGGGGATGCACAGCGTCGATTGCGGCCGGGTCTGCGCTCACGGAGTGGATTGCGGGCAAGACGCGCGAGGAGTTGGTGAAGTTCGATATGGCCCTGATCGACGAAGCGGTTGGCGGGCTGCCGGCGGCGTCGAAGCATGCGGCGGTGCTGTGCGCGGACGGGGTGCGGAAGTTAGTGAAGCAAATTGGGCCACGGATGAACACGGATCAACACGGATAAAACAAGAGACTATGTTCCCTTACGACGACCAGATTCTCGCCGCGGTGCAGGTTACGCCGCGGTCGGTGGACGACGTGATCCACACGATGCAGACGATTGATACGATTTGTTCCGACGGGGACGGATTGAAATGGTTCAACTGGTTGTATCTCGGCGTCACACGGGCGGTGGGGACGCGGGTGGCGGCGGGCGGTTTCCACGATGCGGCGTGGATGGCGGCGCTGGATGTGCAGTTTGCGGGTCTCTACTTCGGGGCGCTGCAGGCCGCTCTGTCCGGCGGGACGGCGGCGGAATGCTGGCGGGTGCTGTTGGAACGGCGCAATTGGACGGCGCTGGCGCGGCTGCAGTGCGCGCTGGCGGGGATCAATGCGCACATCAATCACGATCTGCCGGTGGCGATTGTGCGGACGGGCGCGGCTCCGGTGCATGGGGATGCGCACTACGACGATTACACGGCGTTGAACGCGACGTTCAGTTCGCTGATCGACTCGGCGAAGGTGGAGTTGCACGTGCGGTTGTTGGGGGAGATGTTGCCCCCGGTGTCGCATCTGGAGGATTTGGTGGCGGCTTTTAGCGTGACGGCGGCGCGCGAGGCGGCGTGGAATAATGCGGAGGTTTTGTGGACGCTGCGGGCGTTCCCGGATCTCTACGGGCGCACGCTGGATACGCTGGATGGAATGACGGCGGTGATTGGGAAGACTCTGCTCGTGCCGGTGGCGTAGACGGCGAAAGTGCAAGAAGCGGGTCCGGGGGGACCCGCGCGGACCAGGGGGTCCGCCCCACCAACACCGGCTACGGGGCCCAGGCGGGGGCTACGTAGGCGTAGAACATGACTAGCAGGCCGATCATGCTAGCCAGGAAGATGCTGTGCTTCAGGGTGAAGCGGAAGAGGCGGGCTTCGTCTTCCCGCTTCATGCTGGTGGCCGCGGCGGCGACGGCGATGCTGGTCAGGGAGATCATTTTGCCCATCACTCCTCCCGCGGAATTGGCGGCGGCCATGAGCACGGGGTTCTGGCCGAGCTTTTGAGCGGTCACCACCTGCAGGGTGCCGAAAAGCGCGTTAGCAGAGGTGTCGCTGCCTGTGAGGAAGACTCCGAGCCAGCCCAGCAGCGCGCTGAAGAATGGGAACACAACGCCGGTCGCGGCGAAGCCCAGGCCGAGGGTCGCGGTGGACCCGGAGTAATTCATCAGGAAGGCGAGGCCGAGTACGGCGGCTAAAGTGAGTTCCGCGAGGGCCAGTTGTTTGGCGGTGTGGCGCAGGACGTTGCCGAACTGGGCGACCGAGAGGCCCGCGACCATCGACGCGAGAATCGCCGCGATCAGGCAGGCGGTGCCGGAGGCGGAGAGCCAGGTGAAGTTGTAGACGGCGCCATAGGGCGTGGGTTTGGGGACCACCGGCGGCATGCGCTGAACGAGGTTGTGGAGGCCCGGCCAGTTTACGAGGATGTTGAATTTGTTGAGCTCGGCCTGGAGCGGCTTGTAGCCCCACAGTAGAACGAAGGTGACGAGGAGGAGGTAGGGCGCCCAGGCGAGGCGGATTTCGCGGGCACTATGCTTGCGCGGCGGACCGTCGCGGCGCCAGATGACGATGAGGAGCGCGCCCATGGCGGCCATCGAGGCCAGAATGTCGGTGAGCTGCGGTCCCATGAAATTGGACACGAGGAACTGCGTGCCGGCGAAGGCGACGCCGCACATGGCGGCGGCGGGGAGCACACTGCGCAGGCCTTTCCAGCCGCTCATGACCAAGATAAGATACGCCGGTACGAACAGGGAGATGGGGGCGCAGATGCGTCCGACGCCGGCGCTCAGCCGGTCGAGCGGGAGTCCAGTGGTGACGGCGAGCGTGGTGATGGGAATCGCGATGGAGCCGAAGGCGACGGGTGCGGTGTTGGCGAGCAGGCAGATGGCGGCGGCGTAGAAGGGTTCGAAGCCAAGGCCGGTGAGCATGGCGGCGGCCACGGCTACGGGAGTGCCGAAGCCCGCGGCGCCCTCGATGAAGGCGCCGAAGGCAAAGGCGATGAGCAGCGCCTGGAGGCGCGGGTCGCTAGTGAGATGCCCGATGGATTCTTTGAGGACTTCAAATTTGCCGCTTTCGAGGGTGACGCGATAAAGCAGGATGGCGCTGAAGACGACCCAGCCGATGGGGAAGAGGCCGAAGGCGGCGCCGTAGGTGATGGCGCCGCCCATCAATCCGAGCGGCATGCCGTAGACGCCGACGGCCACTACGGCGGCGGCAGCGAGTCCAGCCAGCGAGGCGATCCAGGCAGGCTTGCGCAGGACACCCAGGAGCAACAGCAGGGTGAAGATGGGAATCGCGGCAAACAGGGCCGAGAGCGCCAAGCTATTGCCGATGGGTGTATAGGTTTGTTGCCACATGACAGAACCTCAGCCTTGGATTCGAATATCTTTTCCGCTCCAGAGGACCTCGCGCAATTCGCGCTTGATGATCTTGCCGGTGCCGGTTTTGGGCAGCGCGGTTTCGCCGAACTCGAAGTGGCGGGGCATTTTGAATTTGGCGATACGCAGTTGGAGGAAGTCGCAAAGCGCGGGTTGGAGGAGCGTGTGGCCGGGCTTCACGACGACGAAGGCGGCCGGGACCTCGCCCCATTGCGGGTCGGGCGCGGAGACTACGGCGCATTCCAGGACCGCGGGGTGGGCGGCGATGGCGCGTTCCACTTCGATGGAGGAGATGTTTTCGCCGCCGGAAATGATGATGTCCTTCTTGCGGTCGACGATATGGATGTAGTTGTCTTCATCCCACACCGCCATGTCGCCGGTGTGCAGCCAGCCGTCGGTCATGACGGAGGCGGTGGCATGGGGCTCGCGGTAGTAGCCGTCCATAATGTTGTCGCCTCGCATGACGACCTCGCCGACCGCCTGCATGTCGCGCGGCACGTCGTTCATCTGGAGATCGACGACGCGCACCTCGCAACCGGGCAGGGGCCATCCGGCCATGGCGTGGTGGCGCAGGCGGTCCTCCTCACCGGCAAACTCGACTGTGGATTTGTCGCGCGCGCTGGTAGCGACGGGCGCGGTTTCGGTGAGGCCGTAGCCCGACAACGCGGGACAGGGAAATGCGGCTTCGAGGCGGGCGATCAGTTCGGGGCTGGAGGCCGCGCCGCCGAGATGAATCTGGCGCAGGCTGGAAACATCCCATTTGCCCAACTCCGGTGAGTTGAGGAGCGCGTTCGCCATGGTGGGGACCATCGACATGGAGGTAGCTTTTTCCTCCTGGATGAGGCGCAGCACCAGGGCCGGATCGAAGCGGCGCACCATCACCTGCTTGAGACCGTGAAAGGTAGCGCACTGCGGGCGGCCCCAGCCGTTGGCATGGAACAGCGGGATGGTGTGCAGTTCGACGTGGCCCTCGTAGTTGTAGAAGGTGGCTGAGATGCCCAGCATGTGCAGGTAGAGGGTGCGATGGGAGAGGGTGACGCCTTTCGGCGTGCCGGTGGAGCCGGAAGTGTAAAAGAGTTCGGCGATCTCGCGTTCGTCGAAGGTGAAGATATCTGGCCGCTGGATGCGTCCGCGGGAGACGAGTTCCTCGTAGGGCTCGCCGGATTCCACCCAGCGCTGGACGCTTGGGCAGCACTGGCGCAACTGTTCCACCAGGGGGGCGAAATCGGCTTCGTATACCAGGACGCGGGGTTCGGCGTGGTTGAGGATGTCGGTCAATTCGGCGGCGGTGAGGCGCACGTTGAGCGGCATGACGATGGCGCGGATGAGGGGGGCGGCGAAATAGCCTTCCAGCAACTGGTGGGTGTTGAAGCTGAGGTAGGCGACACGGTCGCCTGGGAGGACGCCCTCGGAGAGCAGCCCGAAGGCGAGGCTTTCGACGCGCTCGCCGAATTCGGCGTAGGTGAAGCGGCGGTCGCCGCAGACCACGCCGGTCTTCTTCGCATAGAGGTCGACCGCCCGGTACAGCGCTCGAACTGGCGTAAGAGGTATGTGCATGACCTTGCGATTGTATCAGGGGTGGGGCAAAGCGGGGAGACTTCTAGAATGGGGCGTAAGCTGCCGGGGGGCAAACCGGGGACAGACAGCGAATTTCCGGCAAAAGGCGCCGGAAATCCATGTCAGTCCCCGGTTTGCGGCTTGCTGATACAATTTCTGTCGATGCGCAAGTCTATTTTCGTGCTGGCGATTGCGGCAGCAGCGGCAGTGTCCGCGGCGGCCCTGGATCGAAAGGACGTGGAGTACGCCCGTCCCGACGGGAGACCCGTATTGCTTGACCTTCACGTTCCGGACGGGACGGGGCCGTTTCCCGCCGCGATCCTGATTCACGGCGGAGGATTCGACGAAGGCAGCAAGAGCACTAACGTCCGGCCGCTGTTCGACGTGCTGGCGGGCGCCGGATACGCGTGGTTCAGTATCGATTACCGGATGGCGCCGGAGTTCCGGTTTCCGCAGTCCATCGAGGACGTTAATAGCGCGATCAAGTGGGTCAAGGCGAACGCTACCACCTACCACGTGGATACGGCGAAGATCGCGCTGATCGGCGAATCGGCCGGCGGATTTCTAGTTAATTACGCGGGCACGCATGAGACGCCGGAGACGAGAGTCCGGGCGGTGGTGGACTTGTACGGCCCGGTGGATTACGGCAAGCTGGCGGAAGAGCGGCGGGATCATCCGGAACGGTTCAACATGACCAGCATCAACCGGCACGCGTCGAACGGCGGCGGCATACATTTCTTTGGCGCCGAGCAACTTGACGCGGCGGGCCTGGCGAAGCTGCACGCCATCTCGCCGATTTTCGCGGTCCACAAGGGAATGGCGCCGTTCCTGTGCATACACGGGACGAAGGATGACCAAGTATCTTTTGGCCAATCCCCCGCGATGTGCGAAGCGATGAAGAAAGTGGGCGCCGGTTGCGAGTTAATTCCGATTGAAGGCGGCGGCCACGGCATGAGCGGCTGGCGCGCGCCGGAACTCCAACACTGGAAAGAAGAAATGCTGGTCTGGCTGAAGAAGACTATGAAGTAGGTCCAGGCAAACTGAACACAGGGCACGCCGGGTCGAGGCTCGTATCCGGGGCGTGCGTCTCACCACTCACCGAAAAATGCGGGATTTCTCTACACGCCCTGTCGTAATTTCCGCTTTATAATCATAATCAGGTCTTATTATCCTTAAAATGTGGGCAGGACTCCGCATGGCCTGTCCTCGAATTGAAGCTGGCAAGGAGTAGTGAAAATGGTTCAGTCTCGCAGATCGTACTTCACCATCGGCATACTGTCATTAGCTGTGCTGGTGGCGCCGCTGGTGGCACAGAGGGCTTCGGACCGGGTCCGAAGAGCTGGTCCTACAGGGCAGGTCCGGCCGCAAGCGGCGGACCAGAACACGATCAATTTCATTCGACCGGGCATCACGGTCAAGATTGCTTCGGCAGCCATTGCCAAGGATGGGACGATCACCGCCCGGGTCACGCTCACGGATCCCAAGGGTCTCCCATTGGATATGTATGGCGTGACGACGCCCGGCGCGATCACGGTACGCTTCATCGCGGCGACGATTCCGGCCGGCCAGAAGCAGTTCGTGGCGTACACGACGGCGGTCGCTAAGGCGAGCATCAATAGCAATCCTTCGCAGAATCAGGCCTCCACCGATTCCGGCGGCACGTGGAAGACGAATGCCGACGGAGATTACACCTACACGTTCGCCACCAAGGCACCGGCCAACTACGATGCCACCGCCACGCACGCGATCGGCGTTTCGGCGCAGCGCGACCTGAGCGAGTTCATCACTTACGACGAGTGGAGCGAGACATCCAACGATGTCTTCAATTTCGTACCGAACGGTTCGGCAGTGAAGGTAACCCGGTCGGTGGTTCCGACCGCGGCGTGCAACAACTGCCATGATCCCCTGATCGGTCACGGCGGCTCGCGGCTGACAGTGGAGATGTGCATTCTCTGCCACACCCCGCAGACCATCAACCCGGATACGCAGCTCACGCAGGACATGAACGTCCTGATCCACAAAATCCACATGGGCAAGAACCTGCCGAGCGTGGTCGCGGGCACTCCGTACCGCATCTACCACCGCGGCGCGTGGTCGGATTTCTCGGATGTAGGATTCCCCTCGGGCACGGACGAGCTGAAGACGTGCACCGTGTGCCACCAGAATGCTCCTCAGGCTGACAACTACAAGAACGCTCCGTCGCGCGCGGCGTGCGGATCGTGCCACGACGACGTGAACTTCGCCACGGGCGCAAACCACGTCAATCTTCCGCAGGTGGACGACAACATGTGCTCGACGTGCCACACGCCGAAGGGCGAGTTGGAATTCGACGCTTCGGTGCTCGGCGCACACACAGTCGCCAACCGGTCGGCGACCCTCAAGGGCCTCGTCCTGAGTATTCAGAAGATCACGAACACGGCTCCGGGCCAGGCGCCCACGGTGACCTTCAAGGTGACGGACAAATCCGGTCAGCCAGTGGATATCAGCGCGATTACGTATATCCGGGTGATCCTCCGCGGTTCCAACGTCGACTACGGGGTCGGAGCGGGCGGAATGGGCGTGTCCGAAGACCCCAGCAAGACGCCGGGCAGCGGCGGTGTTTACACCTACACCATGACCAACAAGCTGCCGGCCGCGGCGGCAGGCTCCTATACGGTCGCCCTGGAAGCCCGCAATTCGGTGAACCTGCTGGCGGGCACAACGAAGCAGACGGCCGCCACCGACGCGGCGCTGCCGGTGCGGACGTACTTCTCGGTCGATAAGAGCCCGATGGTAGCCAGGCGCGTAGTAGTCACGACGGCGAAGTGCGCCGCCTGTCACGTAGACCTGACCCTGGTCCACAGCGCCAGCCGTGGGGACACACAGGAGTGCGTCATGTGCCACAATCCGACCCTGTCGGACGGCACGTCCAAGCAGAGTGTCAGCTTCGCGACGCAGATCCACAGCATCCACCGCGGGAATGCGCTGGCAAATCCGTACGTGCTGGGAACCACGAACTATCAGGACGTTGGATTCCCCGGCGACCTGCGCGTTTGCACCACTTGCCACGCGACCGACACCTACCAGGTGGATAACGTGGGCGCGGTGGCGGCGGTGGCCAGTCCGGGCGGGTTTACACCGACCACAATGCCGATCGCAGCAGCCTGCCAGGGCTGTCACGACGACAAGAAGACCGCCGGCCATGCGTTGATCAATACCGACCCGAACTTCGGCGAATCCTGCGTGGTCTGCCACGGCAAGAGTGCTGCGTTCGCGGTGGACACGGTCCACTCCAGAACCCAGTAACATACTGGCGGAACAAGAAACAATAGGGTCACGGATGCACACATCCGTGACCCTATTTTTTTTTGTGACTGGGCTGGCGAGGCCTGGCACAGGTTATATTGGGGATCATTGGAGTCCCTATGTCCTTCGTTCGCCTATCATTGATTTCTACTCTTGTGGCCGGCGTGGCCGGCGCGCAGGGAATGCCGAAATCTCAGCCGCCGTTGTGGACGGCGAAACCCGATGTTGCGGCGTTTGAAAAAGTCGAGACCGGACGATTGGCGGAGGCACAGCGGTACTTGGACCGGCTGCTGGCGGTGAAGGGGCCGCGCACGGTGGAGAATACGTTGCGGCCGTTCGACGCGGCGTTGGAACAGATTAACGAAGCCAGCTATTTCGCGGGGCTCATGCAGCAGGTGCATCCGGATGCGAAGTTTCGCGACTCTGCGACGGAAATGACCCGTAAAGCCAGTGCCGCGGCGACGGCGCTCACACTGAATCGCGGGGTGTACCAGGCGCTTGGCGCGCTGGACCTGAGCAAAGCCGACGCCGCCACGCGGCATTTTGTCTCGCGGCACTTACTGCAATTCCGGCTGGCCGGTGTGGATAAGGACGACGCGACCCGCGCCAAATTGAAACAACTGAATGACCAGTTGACCGACCAGCAGTCCACCTTCGACCGCAATATCGCCGATGGGCAGAATGTAGTGAAAGTGGCCGGTAGAGCCGCATTGGATGGCCTGCCGCAGGACTACATCGACCGGCACAAGCCGGCGGGCGACGGCACGATCCAGATCACCACCGATTACCCGGACATCCTGCCGGCGATGAGGTTCGTCAAGAGCGACGCGTTGCGGCGGCAATTATTCGAAGCTTTTGAGACGCGCGCCTATCCGAAGAACGGCGTCGTGCTGAGACAGATGATGCAGACGCGGTACGAGATTGCAACGCTGTTGGGGTACGCAAGCTGGGCGGACTACAACGCGGCGGACTCGATGGCGGGAAAAGGACGGCGGATCGCGGATTTCATCCAGGAGGTGGACGGGGCAGCGCGCACGCTAGCCGACCGCGAGTTTGCCATGCTGCTTGCCGAGAAGAGAAAGACGGACTCGGCGGCGACCGGTGTGGGCGACTACGAGGTGGGGCATCTGCAGGAACTGCTGCGGAGGTCGAAGTACGATTTCGATTCGCAATCGGTGCGGCCGTATCTGCCGTATGCACAGGTGAAGCAGGGGATTCTGGACACGGCGGCCGCACTGTTCGGGCTGACGTTTCGCCGGGAGGAGGGCGTCGGGGCATGGGATCCGACGGTTGAGACTTGGGTCGCGATGGATGGCGGCAAGGCGATCGGGCGATTTTATCTCGATATGCACCCACGGCCCGGCAAGTTCAGCCATGCCGAAATGGTCCCGGTGCTGGATGGCGTGCGCGGAAAACAACTGCCGGAAGCGGCGCTGGTCTGCAATTTTCCCAAGCCCGTGGAAGGCGACGCCGGCCTGATGGAATATGGCGACGTGGTCACGTTCTTCCACGAGTTCGGGCACCTGGTGCACTGGATTCTGGCAGGACAGCAGGGGTGGGCGGGCGTCAGCGGGATCAGTATGGAGGCGGACTTCGGGGAAGCTCCGTCGCAGATGCTGGAGGAGTGGATGCGCAGCCCGCAGGTGCTGGCAAAGTTCGCGCGGCACTACCAGACCGGGGAGGCGATCCCGCCCGAACTGGTGGCACGAATGAATCGGGCTTCGGCGTTCGGCAGGGGGAGTTGGGTGAGCCAGCAGAATACCTACACGGCGATTTCCTACGATGTTTACAAGAGCAAGCCGCAGGACGTGGACCTGGATGAAGTGACCGTGGGAGACATCAAGCGGTACAGCCATACGGACCCGCTGCCGGGGACGCACTTGTATGCGTCGTTCGGACACCTTAGCGGATATTCGTCGGCGTACTACACCTACTTGTGGGACAAGGTGATTGCGGAAGACTTTTTCCAGCAGTTCGACAGCGGGAATCTACTGGGGGGTGCGGCGGCGGTGCGCTACCGGCGGGCAGTGCTGGAACCCGGCGGTTCGGTGCCGGCGAACGATCTGGTGAAAAAGTTCCTGGGGCGTCCGCAAAATATGACGGCGTTTCAGAAGTGGATGGCGGAAGAGTTCGAAGGGGGAAAGTAGGCACTCGTGGCGCATGATGCGCGCCGGCGTCGCTGATTTCGTTGGCGAGGAGCGGGTCCAGGTGGACCCGCGCGGACCGGGGTTCGCCCCACCAGTCCTGTGCGAGATTTTGCGAACCAATCCGCCGGGGTGACGTAGTTTAATACTGAGGACCGCGCGAAGATGCTCCAGGACCTGCGTTTCGGATTCAAGCTTCTCTGGAAAGAAAAGGCCTTCACGATTACGGCGCTGTTGACGCTGGCGTTGTGCATCGGGGCTAACACGGCGATTTTCACGGTGCTGCACGCGGTGATTCTGGCGCCGCTGCCGTTCGCCGAACCGGACCGCCTGGTCGCGATGGGCAACATTTATCCCGGCGTAGGGGTGGTCAAGAACGCGCAGAACTCGATTCCGGATTACCTGGACCGGCGACAAATGACGGACGTGTTCGACAGCGTGGCCGAATTCACCGACGCGGGGTATGACACGGGACCGGAGGGATCGCCCGTGCGGGTGAAGGCAGACCTGGTGACGCCCTCCTACTTCCACGTGCTGCGCGCGTCGCCCATGATGGGCCGGCTGTTTACCGAAGACGACGCGGTGTATCAGAAGAACCAATTCGCCATCTTGAGCTACGGACTTTGGAACGACATGTTCGGACGCGACCCCGGCGTAGTGGGCAAAGACCTACGTCTGAGCGGCGTCAACTACCGCGTGGTCGGTGTCATGCCGGCGACATTCGAAGTGCCGGGACGCGAGGCGCGTCTGTGGACGCCGTTGACCTGGGCGCCGCGGCAAGGCACCGACGACGGGCGGCACAACAACAACTGGGACATGGTGGCGCGTTTGAAACCGGGAGTCACGATGGCGCTGGCGCAACAGCACATCGACGCGCTCAACCGGCGCATTCTGGAGAACTCCGGTAAGATGCGCAAGCTGTTGGAGAACGCGCGCTACGGTACGGTGGTGCAAGGACTCAAGGAAGAGTTGGTGGGCGACGTGCGCCCGATCCTGTACCTGTTGCAGTGCGCGGTGGCGTTCGTGCTGCTGATCGGCTGCGTCAACGTGGCGAATCTCATGCTGGTACGCTCTAACATTCGCATGAAGGAACTGGCTATCCGGTACAGCCTTGGCGCGGGGCGCGGACGACTGGCGGGCCAACTGCTGCTTGAGGCCATGGCGCTGGCATCGGTGGGCGGAGTCTTCGGAGTGGTGACGGGAATGGCCGGCGTGCGCCTGCTGGCGTTAATCGGCACTAGCGATCTGCCGCGCGGCGCGAGCGTGCAAATGGATGGCACGGTGCTGGCCTTCAGCGCGGCAGTGGCGGCGCTGACGGGGCTGATCTTCGGCTCCGTGCCGGTGTATCACTTGATGCGGCGCGATCTCAATGCGGTGTTCCGTTCCACGGAGCGGACCGGGACGACGGAGAAGCGCGCGTTGTGGACGCGGTCCGCGCTGGTGGTGTGCCAGGTGTCGCTGGCGTTCGTGCTGCTGATCGGCAGTGGACTATTGACGCTGAGTTTCGCGCGGCTGCTGACGGTGGACCCGGGGTTCCAGGCGCAAAATGTGCAAACAGCGGAATTCTCGTTGCCGCCGGCGCGCTACAAGGAAGATGCGCAGGTACGCAATTTCGTGGGCGGACTTCTGGAACGCGTGCGAGCCATTCCGGGAGTTACCGCGGCGGGGGCTACGGACGCCCTGCCCTTCGGCAGCGGCGCCAACGCGAGCGCGATGGCGGTGGAGGGCTACAATGCGGCGACGGGCGAACTGCCGCCGGTGGCACGCTGGAGCACGATCGACGCGGGCTACCTGGCGGCAATGAAGATTCCGCTGCGCGCGGGGCGTTACTTCCGCGAGGGCGATACGGCGGACTCGCAAAAAGTGGCGATCGTGGACGAATTCCTGGCACGGAAATACTGGCCGGCCGGCAAGGCGGTGGGCGGGCGCATCTGGCGGGGAATCGACGCCAAGTACGGGGTCTACACGGTGATCGGCGTAGTGGGCAGCGTCAAGTCGGAGGACATGGCGGACCTGAGCCCGCGCGGAGAGGTGTATTGGAATTACAAGCAGTCGCCACAGCACACCATGCACGTAGTGGTGAAGACGGCGGCGAACGACGCGCAGGCGATAGGAGCAGTGCGCGCCGCGCTGAGGGAGTCCGACGCCGAATTGCCGTTGTTCGATGTGAAGACGATGCCGGAGCGGGTCACACGCAGCGTGCGCGATCGCAAAGCGGCGATGGTGATCTGCCTGGTATTCGCACTGCTGGCGCTGACGCTTTCGGCGATCGGCATCTATGGGGTGCTGGCGTACACGGTGGCGCAGCGAACGCGCGAGTTCGGTATCCGCATGGCGCTGGGGGCGAGCGCGAGCGACGTGGTGAAGATGGTAATCCGGCACGGCGTGCGGCTGGCCGCGATTGGGCTCGGGATTGGCGTGGCGGGCGCACTGGCCGTCACGCGGCTGATGACCAGCATGCTGTACACAGTCCGGCCGACCGACCCGCTGGTGTTTGGGAGCGTGGCGGTGGCGCTGATGACGGTCGCGGTGACGGCATCGGTGGTGCCTTCGGTACGCATCTCGCGGATTCGGCCGGCTAATGCGCTGCGGTATGAATGAGGCAGCATAGGAAATAGAAGTTGTGGAAAGAGAAGTGTTGACAGACCACGAAAGGCGATGGTCTGTCCTACCGGGGTCGAATGAGGCCGGAACCTTCACGGATGACTATCAGTTGTCCGGCGGTTACGTCGGGGATTTTCTCGAGGGCTCCGTTCGGCCAGCGAATTTCCAGACTCGCGGTGGTTGCAGAGCCGAGTCCGAAATGCAGGCGGCGATCGTTGACGGAAAGGTAAGAGGACTGAGCCAGCACCGCCTGCACCTGCCTGCGCTCGCCATACACGGCCGTCACCTGGGCGCCAATCGCACTGCGGTTGGAAGCAACGCCGATCAACTGGACTTTGAGCCAGTGGTTGGTTCCACTCAGGTCATTGCGCAGCAGCGAGGGCGGCTCGTTGAGATTGACGATCAGGATGTCGATATCGCCGTCGTTATCGAAATCCCCGAATGCCACTCCTCGGCTGCAATGCGACTCGGCGAGGCCGGGCCCCGCCAGGTTGCGAAGTTCTTCGAATTTCCCGTCCCCGAGGTTGCGAAAGATCACGCTGGGCGTTTTGTAGGGAGCTTCGGGCGACTTCTGTTCCACTTCGGGATAGACCATGCCGGTGGTGAAGAATAGGTCGGGAAGCCCATCGTTGTCGAGGTCCATGACGCCGGCACCCCAACAGACATATCGGGTCTCGACGCCGAGGCCGGCGCGGATGGTGACGTCGCGAAAATAGCCCTTCCCGTTATTGCGGTAGAGGACATTGGTGTCGCCGCGGAAATGGGTCTTGAAGATGTCGAGGTGACCGTCGGTATCGAAGTCGCCGGTGGCGACACCCATGCCGGCTTGTTCCTGTCCGTCCTCGCTTAGGGATATGCCGGTTTCCAGGCCCTGCTCGGAGAAGGTGCCGTCGCGATTGTTGTGGAAGAGCAGGCTGGGCGAGGTATCGCAGGCCACGTAGATATCGGGCCAACCGTCGCCATCGAAATCGGCGGCGATGGCGGTCAGGGCGTAGCCAGGCTTCACGGCGGAGATGCCGGATTCGCGGCTCACGTCGGTGAAAGTGCCGTCGCCGTTGTTGTGATACAGGCGGCAACCTTCCTGCGGCAGGCCCGAGGGACCGCAGTACACAGGCACGCCGAGATAGCTGCATCCGGGGTCTTTGCCGCGCACGGCTACCTTGTCCTGGTCGAAGACCAGGTAATGGGAGACGAAGAGATCGAGGCGGCCGTCGCGATCGTAGTCGATCCAGGTGCAGCCTGTGCCGTAGTGGCTGCCGGGATGAGTCAGCCCGGCTTTGGCGGTCACGTCGGTGAATGTGCCGTCGCCGTTATTGTGAAACAGCAGGTTCTGTCCCCAGCAAGTGATGAAGAGATCGTCGAAGCCATCGTTGTCGTAATCGGCGACCGTGATGCCGGTGGCCCACACGCTGTGTCCGAGGCCGGACTTTGTGGTGACGTCCGCGAACGTGCCGTCGCGATTATTGCGATAGAGGCGGATGATGGCGGCTGCGGGAGTGGATTGCAGGCGGCGGCCGGTGAGCAGCACGATGTCCTGCCAGCCATCGTTGTCGTAGTCGAGGAATGCGGCGCCGCAGCCCATGGATTCGACAACATAGTCGTTGTGGGCGAGGCTGCCGTAGATGACGGGCGAGCGCAATCCCGCGGGCTGCGCCACGTTGACGAAGTGGGCGTCCCAGGGGCGCCCGGAAGGCTGCCCGAAAGGTATAGGTTTGAGACCGCGGGTCGCCATGCCCCGGCTCTGCTGAGCGCGGCTCGGAAGGCTGGTGAGGGCGAGCAGCGACAGGGCTTGCCGGCGGGTCATGAGCTATAGGATAGCCCGAAAGGCTTGTATTCCAGACAGCGGCGCGGACACGGTTCGGATAGAATCGACATTGGTCTCGCGTAACTATGCGTCGTGGGGTGTCGCAATCCGCTTTGTTGGCCGCTTTCCTGGTGTTGTGTGTGGCGTCGGGCCGCGCTGCCGATGAACGGGCTGCGCTTCGCGAAGCGGTGGCCGATTTGCAGCGTGGCGATTTCCGCGCGGCCGAGCAGAAACTCCGCGTCGAAGTGGCGGCGCACCCCAATGACGCACCGGCGCTCAGCCTGCTGGGAGTCGCGCTGGACAGCCAGAATCAGTTTCGTGAAGCAGCGGAGTTTCATCGCCGCGCCGTCGCGGCGGCACCGCGTGTCAGCGACGTTCTGAGCAACTATGGCAGTCACCTGGCGGCTACTGGGGAGGACGCCGCAGCGCGCGATACGTTCCTGAAGGTGATCGAGTTGGAGCCGAGGAACGTCAACGCGAATCTCCAGTTGGCCCGGCAATCGCTCAAGAGAAAGAACGGGGCGGAAGCGCTACACTACCTGGAGCGAGTGCCGGCCGGTCAACTCGCAGTCCCCAATGTCGCGTTGATCCACCTGGAAGCTCTCTACCTCGCGGGGGACAGCGCGCAGGCCGATGCCTTGGCGGCGCAACTCTCCGCAGCGGCGAAAGGCGACGTGGGCCTGAACTTTCCGTTGGGGCTGGCACTGGCAAATTGCGCGCGCTTCGAGCAGGCGGAGCCGTTGTTCGCACGGGCACTGGCAGCGGCACCTGCGGATTTCAACATCCTCTTCAATCTGGGTGCGGTAGCGGTCTCCGCAGGTCACTATGAACGAGCGCGCGAGGTCTTGGAGACGGCGAGCCGTCAGGAGCCGCAAAACGTCGAAGTGCTCGTCCGCCTGGCGGCTGTGTATTATGAATTGCAGCAATCGCAGGCGGCCGTTCCGTTACTGGTGCAGGCGGCCAAACTGGCGCCGCGGCGGGCCGACGTTCAGAAACTGCTGGCGCTCACCACCATCGAACTGGGGGCTCTGGAAGACGGTCTGGCTGCATGGGACGCATATCTGAAACTGGTGCCGGGCGACGATTTTGCCCGTCGGGACCGCGCCTACACGGCAGTTCGCATGGGGCAGATCGAGAACGGGATCGCGGGACTCGAGGGTTTTCTTGAGCGGCATCCCAACGACGCGGTGGGGCACTACCAGATGGGCATCGCGCAAGGGCAGACGGACCCGGCGCAGGCCCTCGCGCACCTCGATCGCGCGGTGGCGCTTCAGCCCGATTTCGCCGCGGCGCTCTCCGCGCGCGGCGGTCTCTACTACCAGCAGGGAAAACCGGAAGCTTCGCTGGCGGACCTGGAGAGCGCGGCCAAACTCCGACCTGACGACGCCACCAACCTGGACCGTCTCGGTCAAGCCTACCTGGCATTGAATCGGACGAGCGATGCGGCGCGAGTGCTGCGACGGGCGGCGGAACTGGAGCCCGGCGAATCCAAGATCCAGCTTCATTTCGCGCGCGCGCTGGCCGACGCGGGACAGACTGCGGAGTCCAAGGTGGTGATGGATCGCTTCCGCCGGCTGGGTCCATCGACCAAGAACGGGGTGCCTGCGGGACTGGTGGCGTTTCTCGGACTCAGCCCCGAGGAGCGTCGCGCGGACTACCGGAGTCGCGTGGAGAAAGCGGTACGCGATCACGGAGATGACGCGAGCGCGCAACTCGCGTATTTGAAGCTGCTGCTGGAGGAGGGCAAGGTGGGACAGGCTCCGGCGGTGGCGCGCCGCATCGCAGAGCTGAATCCTGGCGCCGGGGTGCTTGCTGAGAGCGGACGCGCGCTGCTGCAAGGAAAGCTGTACGCGCCGGCGAAAGAGATGCTGGCAGCGGCGGCGGTGGCGACTCCCCCCGCCGATGTGGCGGTCGACCTCGGGATCGCCAATGCTCAGGTATTGGATGCGGCGGGTCAGCACGAAGAGGCGATCGCGGCGGTGAGGAAGGCAGTGGCCGGGGCGCTGTCGCGCACCGATGTGTACTGGCAGGCGGCCGGGATTTTGCTACGGAATCAGCGCATCCCTGAAGCGCTGCGCCTGTTCGACGGGGCCGTGGATCCAGAGATGCTGCTGATGAGAGCGGTCCTGCTGGAGTTGGCGGGACAAGGTGCCGAGGCTGGAGCTCTTTTGAACGAAGTGCAGGAACGCAGGCCGGAATGGTTCGCGGTCTGGGTGGCACGTGGGATGATGCTGGCCGGCCACGGGCAGGCCGAAGAAGCGCGCAAGTCGCTGGAAATGGCAGTGGCGTTGGGCGCGCGGAGTCCGGAAGTGCGGGATGTGTTGGCGGGAAAGGCGGCCGCCGACATCGGCGCGCTTTTTCTGGCGCGACCGCCAGGCGAATGGTAGGAGTGTGCCGAAGCATGACAGGGTCGAAAAACCAACATGACGCGACAGTTTCCGCACGAAGCAAGCCGACGGGGGCGTCGGCTGCGGACCAGGGGGTCCGCCCCACCATTGCACGTCCCACGTGCAGTTTTTCATGAAGTTTCGCGGGCGGAACGCCCATCCCAACAGACCACAAAAGGCGATGGTCTGTCCTACGTGTTGGGTAGAATCGTTGCATGACTGGAACGCGAAGAGGTTTTCTGGCGGCGGCGGGAATTTTGGCAGCGGGACGCACGACGCGCGCGGCTGGACGCGCGGTGCGGTTGGGCGGACCTATATTCAAGAAGAGCGACGATCCGGCGGAACTGGCGCGCGAGCATCGTCGACTGGGATACAGTGCAGCCTACTGTCCGGACTCCAGGGTGGAGGACACGACACGCAATCAGGAGATTGTGAAAGCATTCGCGGCAGAGAACGTGGTCATCGCCGAAGTGGGCGCGTGGAAGAACATGATGGACCCGAACGCCGATCAGCGTCGCGAGAACCGGCGGTACGTAGCGCAGCGCATGGCGCTCGCCGAGGCGGTGGGCGCGCGCTGCTGCGTGGATATCGCGGGCTCGTACAACGCCGTGTCCTGGTACGGACCGCACCCGAAGAACCTCAGCCAGGAATTCTTCGATGCCACGGTGGAGAATTGCCGCAACGTGATCGATGCGGTGAAACCCAGGCGCACCAAGTTCACCATCGAGATGATGGGCTGGAGCGTGCCCGACGGCCCGGACAGCTATTTGAAGCTGATCAAGGCGGTGGACCGTCCGGCATTCGGCGTCCACATGGACGTGTGCAACGGCATCAACAGTCCCACGCGCTTCTACGGTAATACGGAATTCATCGGCGAGTGTTTTCGCAAGCTGGGTCCATGGATCGCCTCATGCCATGCCAAGGACCTGGAGTGGAAGGTGGAGCTGAACGTGCATTTTGTCGAAGTGATTCCGGGACGCGGCAGCGTCGATTACGCCGCATATCTGCGGGAAATATCGAAGCTGCCGGTAGACGCGCCGCTCATGCTCGAACACCTCAAGACGGCCGAGGAATACGAAGAGGGCAAGAAGTACATTCAGAAGGTCGCGGCGGAAAGCGGCGTGACCTTCGCGTAAACAGGCGGCCGGCGTTAGAATTCGAAGCGCGCTGAAAACGCCATTACACGGGCCGGCAGCGTGCTGTTAAACACGCCGGCAGTGAGACTCGTCTGCTTGCCGGTGGCATCCCATTGAAGGCCCGTGCCCACGCCGTTGTACTCCGGATGGTTGAACACGTTGTAAGCCTGGGCCTGCAGCTTCAGGCCGCGGCGTTCGCCGAAGATTGGAATGAACTTGGACATGGTCGCATCCCAGTTGGTGATCATCGGCAGGGAGAGGACTCCCGAACCGCCGCCCAGATTGCCGAGAACCGGCGTGGTGATGTTGCTGCCAATGGCTGGAGGCGCAAAGGCCGACGGATTGTAGTATAGGCCGGCCGGCACGTTAGACATGGGATCCCCCACGACGTTGACGCGCGCGCCCACGTTCGGCGTTCCGGTGTAGTCCGGCGCCGTTCCATTCACGTTGGGGCCGCCGGGATTAAAGGGCGCCCCGCTCTGCATGGTGAAAATGCCCGACAGGACCCAATGGTCAACAACGGAACCCAACAGCTTGGAATGGAACTTCTGTCCCAGGCCGGGGATGTCGTAGGACCAACTGGTCTGCAAGTTCTGACGGCGGTCAAAGCCGAGGCGTCCGTAGTTCCAAGCCTCGTTGTTGGACACCACGGGTGTGTAACTCGTGGTGCCCATGGCACGCGAGAATGTGTACGCCATGCCCATGGACAAGCCGTGCGAGAGCCGCTGCTGCAACATCGCGGTCAGGGCGTGATAGTTGGTATGTCCCAGGTGGTTATAACCGTTGATCGTGTTGTACCCCGGGTACACGGTTCGCAGAAGGACGTCCGGCAGTGTCTTATTGCCATTGGTCGCATCCGCGTTGGCGTTATTGAAGGGAGCACGCGTACCGATGGGAATCGGGTTGATGTCGTACGAGAGTTGCTGGTTGTAACCCCAGTTGCCGGTATAACCCACGTCCAGCACTATGTTTCTGGTAAGGGAGCGCTGGACATTGAGGCTCGCGTTCTGGGCGCGATCCCACGGAACGGTGGCCGCGGGCCACATGTACAGGGTCGCGGGACCGAATACCAGGTTGTTACCGCTGGATGCGATCTGCGCAAAAGTGGTGTAGTTTACCTGCGGGGAATAGACCAGAGGCGGTTGTCCAGAAAGGTTGTACACCTGGTTGCCGTCCAGACGGTTGTAGAAGATGCCGAACCCGCCGCGCAATGCGGTTTTGCCGTCACCGGTGAGGTCGTAGGCAAAACCGAAGCGAGGCGCGAGGGCAAGCGGCGACTGGTTGTACGGCGCGAGCGACACGCCGTTGGTACCGAGCACCTGGAAGCCGTCGGCCGGATTGCCGGAGTTTGGCACGTAGAGACCGATGTAGGCGACCGGAGCCACAGCGCCGGTACCGGGATCGATCGCCACGCGTTTGCCGGCGCTCATGCCCGGAATGTAGAGGCGGGGCGCGGCCGATTTAGTGTAATTGCCTGGAACAAAGTTGGAGAACGTGTTATTGATGTCCACCTGCGGTGTCTGGTGGTAGAAGCGCACACCAATGTCCAGAGTAAGTCTGGAACTGACCCGCCAGTTATCCTGCACGTAGAACTCCGCGTTCCAGTAAGCCACATTAAATACGGCACGCCCAGTAGCCTGGCTGTAACTGTCCACGTATCCCAGCAGCCCGTTCGCATATCCGTTGCCGGTATTGTTTACGCCGTTGAGAGAATCCGGGCTGAAGTTGAAGCTGCCCGCATATGCCGGCGTCGATGGCTGAATTTTGTGATTGTTCTCGAAGTATGCGCCGGCTTTGAAGCTGTGCTTGCCGACTACCTTGCTCAGGTTGTCCTGGAAGGTCCAGATAGTGTTGAAGTTCTCATAGTTGCCGGCTGAAGTCCCGCTGCGCGTGTAACTCATCGCGGAGCCGCCCGACACCGTGCCGTATTGGAACTGCGGCAGGATATTGAAATACCCGTTAGTTGCTGAAGCGCCGGTCGGATTGGTGGTGGGTATCGGGAACAGAACCGGCGGGCTAGGCAGCAGAGAACGGTCCTCGGTCTTGCCGCCGTCGGCCGTATAGTAAGACCACGTATTCCAACTCTTACCTACCGTAAATTCATTGATCATGGTAGGGGAGATCGAATAAGTGACCGTGCCAGAGTAACCGTGGCCGGGATTTGGGTGGTCGATGGAGGCGATACCGGCTTGTCCCAGGATTCCACCGACGTCGCTAGAGAACTGGACGCCTTGATAGAGCGCCGCCATGTCATCGTGGTCATTGATATAGCGGAAGTAGCCGTTGAGCTTCGCGGTGGGATTGACGTCTACGCGAAGTACGTCGTTGCGCCGCGGGTGGGTAGCGCTGGCTGCTTCGGTGTAGTTTACGATATTGGCTTGCGAGCCCGTCCCCGCAAAATTGGGCAAGGGGAAGAAATTGAGCATCGCCTGTCCCAAAGGGGTGATGCGGTTGGTGGGGATGATGTTGCCCGGAAACGGCGCACCTGTGGTGGGGTCAGTGATGGCGGTCAACGTTCCGTTATTCTGGAAACTCTGGGAGAAGTTACCCTGGCGTTCGAGCGCGGTCGGCGTATATTTGGTCTGCGTGCCGCCGGTCACGAATTGGCCCGTATATTCCTGCGACCAGAAGAAGAAGAGTTTATTCTTGTTCCGGTTGACGTGGTTCGGAATGTAGATGGGCCCGCCGATCGTATAGGTCTCCACGTTGAAACGGTACGGCGATATGTAAGAATTCGGCACGCCCGCCGCGTTTCTGCCATTGCGGTTGTTCTGCCAGAGGTTGGCATTGAAGCCCTCATTTCGGTGATTCCACACCGCGCTGCCATGGAATTGCTGGGTACCATTCTTTGTGACTACAGTAATGGTCCCACCGGAATTACGTCCGAATTCCGCCTGGTAGTTCGAGGTCAGGACTTTCATCTCCTGAACCGCGTCGGCGTTGGGTTCGTAGTGGAGCGTGCTGTTGGACCCGGTATCCATGTCCGTGATACCATCCACCGCGAAGTTTAACGCCGAGGTGTTGCCGTTGATGGTGATGCCGCGGATCGCGTTGGGCGACGTGACGTCACGGTTGCCCGCGTTGGTGGTTCCAAAGCTATTGTCGATGACCCCCGGCACCAGTTTCAAGTAGCCAAAGATGTCACGACCCCTAAGAGTAACGTTGCTCAACTGGTTGCCATCGATGGCGGTGGACTTTTCGGAACTGGCCAGTTGGATAGTGGCTGCTTCCGCCGTCACGGTGACAGTATCGGACGTGGCGCCGATGGCAAGGACGAGTTTACCGGCGTCGCGGGTCTCATTTGCCGCCAACACGATGGTGTTCTGCGTATAACTTTTGAATCCCTGTGCCTTGACGGACACGGAATAGGTGCCCGGCGCGAGATCTAGGAAGCGGAAGAGGCCGGAACTGTCAGTGACGGTTGCACGGGTGGTACCCGTTTGCATTTCGATCAGCGTGACTGGTGCGTTAGGAATCGCGGCATTTGCCGGGTCCAACACGGTACCCTGCAATCCGCTGGAAACAGTTTGCCCGAACAGGCAAACATTCACAAACATTAGCGCGCAGATTGACTGTGCGCGGTGTCGAAGCGACATGGCGACTACCCCCTGAATGCTTTTGGACCCACCCTGCGATGCACGCGCCACCGAGACCACCCTCCGTTGGCGGTTCCCGCGACATCGTGCTGGTCTGAAAAGTTACTCTAAATCCAGATAACTTGCAACAGAAATATGCGCGTGTCGTAAATTAATTTACGATGCGCGCTTAGAGGGGGTATAGGCGGGTCTATTCGTAGCGCAGCGCGATCATCGGGTCCACGCGGGTAGCGCGCCGGGCCGGAATGTACCCGGCCAGCGCGGTAATCGCAATCAGGATCACGGTGGAGGCGGCGATGCTGAGCGGATCCTGCGGGGTAAGTCCGTAGAGGAAGGTTGCCAGGAGGCGCGTAAGTGCGAGAGCGGCTGGAATACCGATCAACGCGCCGGCACCCACCATGAGAAGCGTCTCCCGCAAGATCAGCCAGCGGACTTCACCGGCGCGCGCGCCCAGCGCCATGCGGATGCCGATTTCGCGGACGCGGCGCGCCACGGCGTGCGCCATAACGCCGTAGAGGCCCACCGCGGCAAGCAACAGCGCGAGTGCGCCGAAGAATCCGCCGAGAGTGGTCAGCATGCGCTCCTGCGCGATGTCGTTATCGAACTGGTCGGCCAGGGTCAGGGTTTGCAGTACGGGGATGGCGGGGTCCAACGCGGCAGCCTCGCGGCGGACCGCGGCGATGACGCGTTCCGGACGGCCGGTTGTGCGGAGGCAGAGTGTCTTTCCACCCGCGCCGTCACGCCACGCCGGCACGTAGATCATACTTTCGGCAGCCTCGCGAATGCCGAAGTATTTCGCGTCTTTGACCACGCCGACGATCTCGTAGGATTCCTCCATCTTGAACTTGTCGTCGCGGCAGAGGCGCGCGCCGAGGGGAGACTGGTGAGGGAAGAAGCGCTTGGCCATACTCTCATTGATGATGACCACACGCGGGCCTTTCAGCTTGTCGGCGGGATCGGGTTTCGGCTTGGGGTCGGGGGTGACAGTGGGGCTGTCCAGATTGGTGAAATCGCGGCCGGCGATAAGCGGGATGCCGAGCGTCTCGAAGAAGCGCGGGCTCACGGCGTTGAAATCGATGTACGGTTTCTCGTCGGGCTTCCACTGGTAGCCCTGTATGGCGACGTCCTGATTCCAACGCGAATTGGAAAGCGGCGTGATGTTGGCGAGGCTGGCGACACGCACGTCGGGATATGCGCCTGCTTTGGCGAGCAGGCGCTCGTAGTAGTCGCGCAGGCGCTGACCCTGGTATCCGCTGGCCTGCGGGCTCACGTTGACCAGCAGTACGCTCTCGCGTACGAAGCCGGGGTCGAGGTTCTGCAGATTGCTCAGGCTGCGGACGAACAGGCCTGCGCCGATCAGCAGCAGGAGCGAGATGGCCACCTGGGCGATCACCAGGATGCGGCGCAGGTCGATGCGGCTGCGGCGGGCGGAGGCGGTTTCGTTCTTGAGCGCGGCGAGCAGGTCGGGGCGCGTAGATTGCAGCGCGGGAACCAGTCCGCAGATGAGGCCGGTGAGCAGGCTGGCGGCAAAGGCAAAGCCCAAAACGCGAAGGTCCGGAGTGAGATTGAGCTCCGTCGGTATCCTTTGCTTGGGCAGCAGCCCGAGCATTGCGCGCACGCCCCACCAGGCGAACATCAAGCCCGCGAGGCCGCCCAGCACAGAAACCACCAGGGTCTCCATGAGCAGTTGGTAGACCAGGCGCGCGCGGCCCGCGCCGATGGCCAAGCGGACCGCAATTTCCTTTTGGCGGCCGGCGGCGCGCGCCAGCAGGAGGTTGGCCACATTGGCGCAGGCAATGAGAAGCACCATCCCGACCACGATCATCAGCACGGTCAGCGGCTTGGAGAATTGATTGCGGAAACCCGACCAGCCGCCGCTGGCCGGAAGCACAATCATACGGTTGAACTTTGCGCCGTCTTTGTTGTAGGCAGCCGGCGGCTTGTACTCCGGGTCGGCCTTGAGAATCTGCTGCCAGAGCACATTCGCTTCGGGCGTGGCGGTTTGCGGCGTCACACCGGGTTTCAGCCGTCCCATCACATTCAGCCACCACCAGTGACGCGTATTCCAACCGCGGGCGGGAGGATTGACAGTGGGCATCATCATGATGGGCAGGAAGACGTCGGTCGAGTTGCCGACATTGATTCCGTGGAAGCCGCGCGCCGCCACGCCGACTATGGTGAAACGCGCGCCGTTAAGGGTGATAGGACGTCCCAACACGCTGTAGTCGCCGCCGAAGCGCCGCTGCCAAAAATCGTAGGACAGGATGACGTACGGGTGGGCGCTCTCGGTCTGGTTATCCGCGGGAGTGAAGAGCCGCCCGATGGCCGCACCCACGCCAAGCACGTCGAAATAGTTACCCGATACGTGGGCCGAGGCGACCACTTCGGCGGATGCGCCTTTCTCGCCGGGGACCGCGAAGGCCAGCGCGTTGGCGCCGCCGTTAGAGGCAATGACGCCGGAGAAAGACTGGTTGTGGTCGCGGATGTAAACGTAGTCCGGGTAGTTGAACGAGGTCGACGGCTTCTCGGGATTGCGGGCGATGACGGCGAGTTGCTCCGGCGCGCGTACCGGGAGCGCGCGGAGCATTACGTAATCGATGAGGGTGAAGATGGCGGTGTTGGCGCCGATGCCGAGGGCCAGGGAGAGTACGGCCACCGCGGAGAAGGCAGGGTTCTTGGCGATCATGCGAAACGCGTAGCGGACATCGGTAAACATGGGCGCCTCCGGTGGTCGAACTTATGACGATGGAAGGGCGGAAAGCGTTGGCAAATTTGTTGGGCTAACCGCCGAAACGGCCGCGCTGCGGCACTGGCGGGGCCGGGGCGCCGGTAGTCTTCAGGGGAGAGATGCCGCTACCCTCGATCTGCTTGTTATAGGCCGGCACATCCTTCTCCATCAGGCCCTTGTACTCGCCCTTCACTTTCTCCAGAGTTTTCTCGAGATCGAGCACGAGGCCGATGCCGGTTTCGGTGGCGCCCCAATCGCCGGAGCCCTGCACATCGCCAGCGCCGGTGCCGATTTCGCCGTTCAGCCAGAGGAAGTTCTGGTACAGGTTATAAGCCGTCTGGAAATATTTGTCGTCGCTGAGCGCATCAGCGCGCGTGATCAGTTGATACTCGACGTCCTGCATCCGCTTGTCGATATCGTTGATCACCTTGAGCAGGCTCTCCTTGCCGGAAAGCGTTTTGGATTGGTCCTCCAACTGGCGCCGCATCCACTCCAACTGATTGGTCATATTGCTGACCGCCGTGATATCGTCGCGGACCTTGAGCTGCAGTCGCACGCTGGATTGCAGTGCAGCGTCTTCGGCATGGCCATCGGGCGTGCGCAGAATAGTCAGCGGCTGGGTGTAGGTCTGGCCGTCCACAATCATTTTCACGGTGTACTGGCCGGGCGCCGCGATGGGGCCAACTTCGGCTTCCGAGAGCCCCCAATGCGTGATGGCGCGGGTATCCTGTCCCTGGAAGCGCGGCTCTTCCCAGATATGCGGGTTTTCGGGCGGCGTGGTGCGTAACGCCACTAAGGGCGGCGCCTCATGACGCAGATCCCAGGAGGTGCGATTGAGACCGGGGTGCGCGGTGGAGATATTGGTCAGCTTGCGCACCAGCACGCTCTTGGAATCCAGGATCTCGAATTCGACCGGCGCTTTGGGAGCAGCCTTGAGAACGTAACTGAGTTGCGCGCGGGCCTGTCCGCGCACGATGCGGTAAGCCGGTCGCGGCGCCACCAGGCGAACGTCCGGCGTGTCGCCGGTCGCGGTCTCCATCACGCCTTGTTCGAGCGGCGTGATGTCTTCCATGATGTAGAGGCCGCGGCCATAAGTGGAGAGTACGACATCGTGCGCCGCCTTCTGCACTACGATCCAGGAGACGGGCGCGGCGGGCAATCCGGCCCGCAACTGCTTCCAGTGCGCGCCATCGTCCAGCGTGTAGTAGAACGCATTGCCCGCCCCGACGAAGAGGTTGCCCTTTTTGTTCGGATTCTCGGCGATGACGCGCGCGTAGGCGAGGGGACCTTTGGGCAAGCCGTCGGAGATTTTGGTCCAGGTTTTGCCGAAATCGCTGGTCTTATAGACCCACGGATCGCGGTTGTCCATCAGGTGAAAATCGACGCAGATATAGGCGCTGGCAGCATCGAAATGCGATGGCTCGATCCTGGACACGACTCCCCAGGCCGGCAGTCCGGTGATGTTCTTAGTGACATCATTCCAGTTCTTGCCTGCGTCCTTCGTGTACCAAACCTTCCCATCGTTAGTTCCCGTCCAGATGAGGCCTTTCTGGACGTCTGAGGGCGCGATGGAAAAGACTACCTCGCCATAAAACTGGCCGAGATTGTCGCCAACGATCCCGCCCGACGGCATGATCCGGTCCGGGTCCTTGGTCGAAAGATCGGGACTAAGTTCGGCCCAGCTCACACCGGCGTTCGTGGTGCGCAGGATCATTTGGCATCCATAGTAAACCGTATTATGGTCAAACGGGTCGATCGCCAGGGGTGCCGTCCAATGACAGCGGTATTTCACCTGGTTGGGCTGGGCGTCGAGGGTGTGCAGCCAGGGGCTGACGGAGCGCGCCATTTTCGTTTTGGCGTCGTAGCGGGTGACTTCGTTGCCGTAGCAGGACGCCCACACGATGTTGCTATCGGTGGGGTCCGGGATGGTGAAGCCGCTCTCGCAGCCTCCGAGGTTGTGCTCCCACGTAGCCGTGGCGCCGCGTCCCCCAAAGCCGCCGCGGCCGCCGGCATCGCCCATCCCCGGCACATTCGGACCGGGCTCCACCACGTTATTGGGACCGCGCATGGTGCCGTCATCCTGCATGTTGCCGTAGATCTTGTAGGGCACGTCGTAATCGACGGCGACGTGGTACATCTGGCCGATAGGGAGGGTGACGCGGCTGGAGGTCTGGCCGTGATCCGTGGTCATGTACATGCCACCGTCGTGGGTGACCAGGATGCGGCCGGGGTTCTTGTTATCGATCCAGATATCGTGCGTATCGCCGCCCCAACTGAGGGTGCGGAAGCTCTTGCCGCCATCGGTGGAACCCCAGAAACTGCTGTCGGCGACGAAGACTTCGTCGGGGTTGGTGGGGTTGACGGCGAGGCGGATGTAGTAGCCCGCGCGTCCGACAAGGGCGCGCTGCCAGTTGACGACGGCCCAGTTTTCGCCGCCATCGTCGGAACGCCAGACCGATCCCTGATCGGAGGTCTGGATGAGGGCGTAGACGCGTTTGGCATTGCTGGGCGCGATGGCCACATCGATCTTGCCGACAGGCGGCTTGGGCATGCCGTGACCTTCGATCTTCTTCCAGGTGTCGCCGCCATCGTGCGACGTATAGACTGCGCTGCCCGGTCCACCGCTAAGCATGGCGTAGGTGTGCATGACCACTTCCCAGGTGCCGGCTACCAGGAAGTTGGGGTCGTTGGGATCGAGCGAGAGGCCGGAGCAGCCGGTATCCGGATTGACGAAGAGGATGCGCTTCCAGGTCTGGCCGCCGTCTTTCGTGCGGAAAACTCCACGCTCCTCCTGGGGGCCGGTGAGACGGCCGGCGACGCAGGCGTAGACCGTGTTGGCGTCGGTGGGGTGGACGATGATGCGGCCGATGCGGCCGCTCTCAACGAGGCCCATGTTCTTCCAGGTGGCGCCGGCGTCGGTAGATTTGTAGATGCCGTCGCCCATCATGTCGCTGTCGCGGATGGCCCAGGCCTCGCCGGTGCCGGCCCAGACAGTTCTGGGGTCAGTAGGCGCCACGGCGAGCGCGCCGATGGCCTGTGAAGTCTGATGGTCGAAGATGGGCGCCCAGTTCTGCCCGCTGTTCGTGCTCTTCCATACCCCACCCGAGGCAGCGCCGACGTAGTACGTGGTCGGGTCGCCGTGGATGCCGGCGGCGGCCGAGATACGGTTGCCGACCGCGGGTCCCCTGAAGCGGAAGGTGAGCGCTTCGGGTTGGGCGATGGGGCCGCCGCCGCGCCGCTGGGCGATCGCGGGCGAAATCAGCAAGGCGGTTGCGAGGAGTATCAGTGCCCAAGTTTGACGGCGGATAGAGTGGTGGTGCATGATTTGCCTTAACGTCTCTGAGAGTGGAGTAATCGGTTGCAGTTTACAGGAGCGGCGACGCATTGGTCAAATGGCGGAAGGCGCTACTCCACCTTGGGAAAGCGGCTGAGGGGGAAGGTGTCCACGGGCGCCGAGCGTTGCTGCACGAGCACCCCGCCGTCCACTACCAGGCATGCGCCCGTGATGTATCGCGCATCGTCGGTGGCGAGGAACACGGTGGGCCCCGCGAGGTCCTCGGGCGTGCCCAAGCGGCCCATGGGGACCACCGCGCCGCGCTCCGCCGCCGCTTCCGGAGAGAGATCGTAGGTACGAATCAGTCCTGGCACGACGGCGTTGACCCGCACGCCGTATGGAGCGAGATCAAGCGCCATGGCGCGGGTCATCGCTTCGATGCCACCCTTCGACGCGTCATACGCTACGTTACCGCGGTGCGCCCGGGTGGCGCCTCCACTCGACATATTGAGAATTACACCCGAATGTCGTCGCACCATGGCGGGCGCAGCGCGGTGCGAGCACAGGAACGCGCCCTTCAAATTGACACCCAGCATCTGGTCCCACCACGCCTCGTCGCCTTCCAGAAAATGGCGCGCGGCATGGATGTTGCCTGCGTTGTTGACGAGCACGTCAACAGGTCCGAATTCCGCCTCCACGCGGTCGAACATGGCATGCACTTGCGCCTGGACGGCGACATCGGCGGGTATACCGATGGCTCCTCCGATGGCGCGCGCGACTTCGTTGGCGCGGGCTTGGTCAAGGTCGTTTACTGCCACGCGCGCGCCCTCTGACGCGAAGCGCTCCGCCACTGCGCGGCCGATACCGTGCCCTGCTCCGGTAACCAACACTACCTGATCGACAAATCTATTCATGGATAACGTCAGGATAACAGCGCGGGCGGTCCCGCCCTGCATTGGCGTAAACTGTCTACCTGAGGGGACCATGCACTATTTGAAGCGGGCCGGATTGCTCGCGTTAATGACGTTCGCACCGGCCACAGTTTTTCTGAGCGCCCAGGAGCCCACGGTTGGCGGCGCAGGCAAGAGCGGCGCGAGTGGCGCCAGCGCGGCCGCCATCGCCGCCTCGAAGGAAGATCCCGCGGCCGTGGAACGCGGCGGGAAACTCTATGTCACCAACTGCGGCGGTTGCCATGGCGCCACGGCTCGAGGGGGCGTCGGAGCACCTGACCTGATCCGTTCGATTCTGGTGCTGGATGACGAAAAGGGCATTCTGATCTCGCCCGTCCTGCGCAATGGACGTCCCGAACAGGGAATGCCGGCGGCGAACCTGTCCGAAGCGCAGATCGCGGACCTGGTCGCGTGGCTCCACGTGCAGACCTACGCGGCGGGCCATCGCGCCACCTACGCGTTCCAGGACGTGCTGACCGGCGATCCCAAGCGCGGCGAGGCGTACTTCCAGTCGGCCGGCACGTGCCACACCTGCCACTCTCCCACCGGCGATCTCAAAGGTATCGGCAGCCGGTACGATGCGTTCACCCTGCAGGCGCGGTGGCTGAACCCGCGAGGCGGCAGGGGCGGCCGCGGCGGTCGCGGCGGTCGCGGCGGCGCAAGTTCGTCCCGGAGCGCGATTACGGTCACGGTGACGCCCGCTTCCGGCGCGCCCGTCTCAGGCACGCTGGATCGCATTGACGACTTCAACATCTCCCTGCATGACGCCTCGGGCGACTATCATTCCTTCACGCGCGAAGGCGCAATACCCAAAGTGGAGATTCACGATCCCCTGAAAGCGCACAGCGAGCTGCTCGCCAAATACACCGATGCCGATATACACAACATAACTGCTTACCTGGTGACACTCAAATGAATATCCGGCTCTTCGTGTTTTCCGTGTGGTTGACCCTGTCCGGCGCGATGTTCGCCCAGGGCCTGACTCCGGCCGCGCTGCTCAAACAGCCAACCGATGCGTGGCCCACTTACAACGGCGATTATTCCGGCCGCCGCTTCAGTCCGCTGACGCAGATCAATTCGACTAACGTGCACACGCTGTCGCTGGCTTGGGCGACGCGATTCTCGGCGGGCGGCAATGGCGGCCGGGGCGGTGCTGGGCCTGCTCCCGCGGCAGGCGGCGCGGTTCAAATCAAGTCGACGCCCCTGATGGTGAACGGCATTCTCTATTTCTCCTCGCCCAATAATGTCTGGGCCGCGGATGCGCGCACGGGCCACGAGTTGTGGCATTATCAGTACCCGCCGAACACGGGCAGCACCATCGGCAATCGCGGTGTCGGCATGTATGGAAACTGGCTGTTCTTCGAAACGCCCGACAGCAACCTGGTCAGCGTGGATGCCAGGACCGGCAAGGAACGCTGGAAAGTGCGGATCGCCGACCCGAAGCTGGACTACACCTCGACGGTGGCTCCCGTGATGGTGGGCAATCACATTCTGGTAGGGATCGGCGGCGACCATCTTGACAATCCGGGCTTCCTGGAGTCGCGCGACCCGGAGACGGGCGCGCTGCAATGGAAGTGGTGGACCACGCCGCGCAAGGGCGAGCCGGGAATCGAGACGTGGCCGGACGAACACGCAGCGGCGCACGGCACGGGGATGGCGTGGATTCCCGGGACGTACGATCCCGAGCTCAACCTCTATATCGTGGGAACCGGGAATCCGAATCCGGTGATGGCGGAGAAGAGCCGCAAGGGCGACAACCTCTATACGTGCTCGATCGTGGCGATCAATCCGGACACCGGCAAGCTGGTCTGGTATTTTCAGCCTTCGCCGCACGATACGCACGATTGGGATGCGGTGGAGACTCCCGTGATCTTCGACGGAACCATCGACGGGCAGCCGCGCAAGCTGGTGGCACAGGCCAGCCGCAATGGCTACTTCTTTGTCCTGGACCGCGTCACCGGCAAGCGAATCGTGACCTCCCCGATGCTCGATTCGCTGAACTGGGCGAAGGGCCTGGACGCGAAGGGCCAGCCGATTCCGGATCCGGCGAAGTATCCCACCACAGACGGCGTGCTGGTTTCGCCATCTGCCGGCGGCGCCACCAACTGGCAGGCGCCGAGCTTCGATCCCGAAACCGGACTACTCTACGTGGGGACCACTCGCACGTACAGCATGTATTATCTGACCGACACGGACGATCATCCCGTGGGATGGGGCGGACTGGATACCGGTTTGGGAAGCGACGGCAACGCTCTCCTGGCCATTGACTACCGGACGGGTAAAATCGCCTGGAGGCATGATTGGCCCAGCGGCAACGGGGTCACGCATATCCTGACCACGGCAGGCAAGCTGCTGTTCACCAGCAACGGGTCGAACCTGATCGCCTTTCATCCGGCGAACGGGAAGATTCTGTGGCATGCGGGCTTGATGGCGAATCCGAGCGCGGGGCCGATCACTTACCTGCTGGACGGCAAGCAGTATGTTTTGGTCGCGGCGGGCGACAGCCTGTACGCGTTCACGGTGAATCAGCCAGCGCTGTAGGGCGGCCATTGCACTTGCGTAGCGCGCCGCTTGAGGTTAGTCTGACTGCTGATGACCAGCAGAAGAACTTTCGTCCAACTTGTTTCTGGCGGAATCGGCCTCGCGGCGGCTTCCCGGTCGTACGCCGCGGTGCCTCCGAGCGATCGGATTCAGGTCGGCTTCATCGGGCTCGGCGGCCAGGGGACGTCGCGCCTCAAGGAGTTCATGCGCCAGCCCGACGTGGTCGCGGCCGCAGTCTGCGACCTCGACCGCACGCATCTCGATGCTGCCGTGGCGACCGTCGAAAAGGCGCAGGGCCACAAGCCCGATTCGTACCACGATTTCCGAAAGCTGCTGGAGCGCAAAGACCTCGACGCCGTGATGGTGGCCACGCCGGATCACTGGCACGCGCTGCCGGTCATCCAAGCCTGCCAGGCGGGCAAAGATGTGTTCGTGGAGAAGCCGCTGGCTTACTCCATCGGCGAAGGCCGCGCCATGGTCGCCGCCGCGCTGAAGAACAAGCGCATCACCCAGATGGGGAACCACATACACAACGATCTGCCCACGTACCGGCGCGTCGTGGAGGTGATCCGCTCCGGCGCACTGGGGCAGATCCATCGCGTCGATTGTTCGCTGGCCACCGGAAGCACGTCTTTGGGCAGGCCCGCCGATTCCGCGCCGCCCGCCGATCTCGATTATGAGTTCTGGCTGGGACCCGCGCCGAAGCGCCCGTACAATCCGCTGCGCTCTCATTTCAGCTACCGTTATTTCTGGGATTACTCGGGCGGCGCGCTGATCGATTTCTGGTGCCACTACACCGACGTCGTCCACTGGGCTCTGGATCTGAAAGCGCCCAAGAGCATCACTGCCACGGGCGGCCGCTGGGGCGTAGACGACGCCGGCGAAACTCCCGACACACTCGAGGTGGTCTCCGAATACCCGAATCTGATTCTCACCTGGACCCTTCACCCGCAGGGGCGTCCCGGATTCGACGCCATGGGCAGCAGCGTCATTTTCGAGGGCTCCGCCGCCACGCTGGTGACCAATTACAACCGTTATGAAGTGTACGTGAAGGGCAAAAAGGAGGAAGCTTTCCGGCCCCCGGCGCCCAGCATTCCGGATTCGCCCGGGCACATACGCGAGTTTCTGGATTCCATCAAATCGCGGCAGCGGACCACTTGCGATATCGAGTACGGCAATCGCCTGACCAAGGGCGGACTGCTCGCCAACATCGCGTACCGCACCGGAGAGCGCCTCTACTGGGATGATGCGCAGGAACACTTCACCGGTCGCACGAACGCCAACCAGTACGTGACACGCCGCTACCGCAAGCCCTGGAAACTGACCTGACCGGGCGCGGCACATCGAGCGCGCGAAACCTGCGACAATACCGTACGGTTCGCCGGAATTCGAGGATTCACATGATGAAGAAGTTTTCGATTCTACTCACGCTGGCGGCTGCCACCCTTGCCGCCGCGGACTTTCCGCAGGCCGAGATCTCCAACGGCACGATCCGCGCCAAGCTCTTTTTGCCCGACGCGGAACAGGGCTACTATCGCGCCACCCGCTTCGATTGGTCGGGCCAGATTTCCAGCCTCGAATTCCAGGGCCACAACTACTTCGGCCAGTGGTTCGACCGCTACGATCCCAAGCTTCACGATTCGATTCTGGGGCCGGTGGAGGAGTTTCTCACCAATGGCATGGGTCTCGGCTACAAAGACGTGAAGGCCGGTGAGAGCTTCGTCAAGATCGGCGTCGGCGCGGTCCGCAAGCCGGAGGAACGGGCTTTCCAGCAGTTCAAGACTTACGAAATTACGGACTCGGGTAAATGGACGGTAAAAAAGTTCGCCGACCGCGTCGAATTCACCCAGGTACTGCGCGATACGGCCGGCTACGCCTACATTTATAAGAAGACCGTCCGCCTGACTAAGGGCAAACCGCAACTGGTGCTGGAGCACAGCCTCAAGAACACCGGGACCAAGGTCATCGAAAGCAGTGTCTACGAACACAACTTCTATGTGATCGACGGCAAGCCGGCCGGGCCTGACTTCACCGTCACGTTTCCTTTTGATGTGCGCGCCACGGCCGATCTGAAGGGGATGGCCGAAGCTCGCGGGAACCAGTTCACTTACCTCAAGGAATTACAGAAAGGCCAGTCGGTATACACGGCGCTCGAAGGCCAGGGCGATACTCCGAAGGATTACGATATCCGCGTGGAGAACCCCGCGGCGCATGCCGGCGTACGCCAGACCTCAGACCGCCCGCTGGCGAAACTGGTGTTCTGGTCCATACGCTCTACCGTGTGTCCCGAAGCTTATATCGACATGCGTATCGAGCCCGGCAAAGAATTTACCTGGCGCATTGCTTACGACTTTTACACTCTTCCCGAATCGGGGGCAAAATAACCATGAAACTGATTTCAAAACTTTTCCTTTCCACGGCGGCACTCGCCTGCTTGATGACCAGCGGGTTAGTGCAGACCGCCAAGGCTGCCAAAGGCGAGTACATTGCCTATGTCGGCACTTACACGCGACCCAATAAGAGCAAGGGAATTTACGCCTGGCGATTTCAACCGGCCACCGGCAAACTTACCCCGATCGGCCTGGCGGGCGAAACCACCAGCCCTTCGTTTCTGGCCATCCATCCGAATCACAAGTTCCTGTACGCGGTCAACGAAATCTCGAATTACGAAGGCAAGAAAGCGGGCAGCGTCAGCGCGTTCTCCATGGACACCAAGACGGGCCAGTTGAAGTTGCTGAACACCGTCTCTTCGCGCGGTGACGGTCCCTGCCATCTTGCCCTCGACCCCTCCGGCAAATGGCTGTTTGTGGCCAACTACGGTGGCGGCAGCGTCGCCGAATATCCCGTGCACGACGACGGCACGCTGGGCGAAGCCTCGGCCTTCGATCAGCATACCGGCTCCAGCGTGAATCGGCAGCGGCAGGCGGGTCCGCATGCGCACTCAACAGTTATTTCGCCAGACGGTAAGTCCGTGTTCGTCGCCGATCTGGGGTTGGATGAGATTCTCTCTTACAAAGTAGGCAGCTTCGCCCCGAACGATCCGCCGTTCACTAAGATCGCCCAAGGCGCCGGTCCGCGGCACCTCGCTTTCACCCCAAACGGACGCTACGCGTATGTCATGACGGAGATGACGGCGAGTGTGGTGGCTCTTCGCTATGAGGGAGGCAAGTTGGAGGAATTACAAACTCTGCCGGGGACGGAGATGGTGCCTGGCGTCAGCGGCGCCGAAATCGCCGTTCATCCCAACGGCAAGTTCGTCTACAGTTCGATACGCGGCGCGAACCTCATCGACGTCTTCGCCATCGATGCCGGCCAAGGGCACGCTGACGGCGGTGGAGCGCACTCCTTCCGGCGGTAAGACGCCGCGCAACTTTGCCATCGACCCCACGGGCGCGTTCCTTTTCGCGGCACACCAGGATTCCGATAACGTCGTGGTCTTCCGTATCGATGCGAAGACCGGCAAGCTGACTCCGACCGGCGACGTGCTGGAAGCGGGCTCACCTGTCTGCGTCACGTTCGTTCCTGCGCCGTAACGGGGCCCGGCTTCAGGCCTCCCGCGCCAGCGTCGAGACGGTCCACAGGTAATACGCGTTGTGCGGACTCCAGTACTCGGTGGTCCGCCAGTCGAACCCGTTGTGCGTGTCGAGAATCGGAGCGTCCTTGCTATTGCCCGCGATGCCGTTCATGATGCCGCCCGGGATCAGCCCGACGAAGCGCGAATGCGGATACGGATTGCGCATGCCTTCGCCGGTCATGAGGCACGCGCCAAACGGGTTTGCGCCCATCACCCATTCGAGTTGCCGGTACGCCAGGTCGCGGTACTGCGTGCGGCCGAACGCCTGCGCGGCTTCGGCGAGCAGGAGCGCGTAGCATTCCAGGTGCGACGTCATGCCGAGCCACCAGAACTGCTTGCGCACCGGCATGAAGTAGCGATAGGTCAGGTCTCCCGCGAGCGGCCGGTAGGTCTCCGCCGTAGGCGACCCCAAGAACACTCCGAAAGGCACGATGGCGTAGGCGGAGTGGGCCGCGAGCGGCAACACGTACTCGTCCAGATGCAGGCGCACGGCATCGCGCCAGCGTGCGGCGTTCGGATGCTCGGGCAGCGCGCGCGCCAGTTCCAGCAGAGCCAGCGCGGGGAGAGCGGAGTGCATGGCATCGGTATACGGTGCACGGTCGCGCTCACTGACGCGCCAGAAGCCGCGAATCTCTTTCTGCCCGCCCACGAAATCGGCGGCTTGCAGCGCCAAGCAACCGGTCGCCGAGTTGGACCGCTTCGGCGGCTGTAAGGGTCGCGGCCGGCGGCGGCGCGCATTTCGAGCGCGGCCATCAGCCACCAGGCCAGATCGCCGGTGTTGCCCTCGCGTTTCGCCGCACTCCAACAGCGCTGCGCGGCAGCCAGGCACTGCTTCGCGTAAGCCGCGTCGCTCGCCTGGAAGGCCTGGGCCGCCATCGCCTGCACTATGATGAACAGCGCCTGGTTGCGTCCGCGTTTCGCCGGGTTGAGGTAGCGATCGTCCGGCGTGCCGGCGCGATTGTCGGTCCAGTGATTGTCGCTGTTGTCGCCGTTGACGCCGCCCGCGACGTCGGCCCACACCAATCCGTCGGAATCCTGCATCTTGAGGAAATAGCGATTGCCCCAGCGCACCTCGTCGAGCAGAGGCGCCAGTCCGGTGCCGCCTGCGTCCCACTGTGCGCCCAGATTGCGCGCCACGCGGAGCAGGCCGATGGCGTTGAGCAGGGTGGCGTCCATCCATTTGCGCAGGTCGCCGGCATCGTGCCAGCCGCCGGTCACGTCCACCGCTTGATTGTTGTCGCGCCGCCGCGCGTCGTCCAGATGACAGGCGGGATGCACGCCCGGAACTGCAACACCGCAACGCTGGTAGCGATAGTAGCCGGCCGCTTTGGGCAGCGTTCGGCGCCACACGTCGGGCCGTATGAAGAACGGCGTGGAGAGTTCATCCGCGATCGAGACCTGGTACATGCCTTCGCGGTCGATGGCGCTGAAATCGCCCACCAGGCAATCGATCACGTCGCCGGTTTCGCGTTTGAGCGGAAGCGTCTTGCGCACGGCGCCGGGGCCGCCCGCGATATCGCGGATCTGGAAATCGGCCGGACCGCCTTCGCCCGAATAGCGGAAGATCACGGTCTTCCGCGCGCCGGGCAGAAATCCGAGATGGTTGAGCGCGATGGCCGGCGCGTCCTCCGGCATCATGGATTCGACGGGCTCTTCGCGCGGTGGGCCGGTCTGTGCGAGCAATGCGGCTGCGGGCGTGGACAGGCCCCAGCCGAGAAAACTGCGGCGGTTCATATTGCAAGCCTAACTCCGTGCGTGCATCCGCGCAGAGGCCGCGCAGGCTACCCGGCCATCGCGGCCACAAATGCGGCGACCAGCGGCGGCACTTCCCCACGCAGTGCGCGGCGTTCCGGTTGGAAGAGCGCGCCGACATAGAAGGGATGCCCGGCGAGTTCCACTCCTCGGACTTCCCCATTCACACCGTGAGCGGTCGCCTGGAGACCGTCACTAAATATGCGCGAACCGTACTCCCGGTTGAGACCGTAACTGCAGTGGTAGCCTTCGGTGATGCGAGGCAACCCGTATGCGCGGCGAAGCAGGCTGCCCTCCGCCAGCACGATCTCTTCGCTGCGCTCGACCAGCGAGCAGGCCAGCGGTGCGATCAACGGCAGCGCCGCGTCGGGATTGGTCTCGGCGTGTTCCGCTTCCGGCATGCCGCACACATTTCGTGCATACTCGAGCAGCGCGTGCTGGAATCCGCCGCAGGTGCCGAGAAATGGACGCCCGCGTTCCCGCGCATAGCGGATAGCATCGAGCGCGCCCATCGTGTTCGCATAGGGGCTCGCCGGCACGCACCAGATGCCGTCGAAGCCCGCAAGCTCGACGTCCGCGCCGAAGATCGAAGTGGTGTGGACCCACACGGGCTCCACGTCTACGCCATGTTGCGCACCAGCCAACTCCAGCGCTTTAGGAATCGCCTGGTGAGCCACAACGGACGGGTTGAAGTCTCCCACGAGTGCGACACGCAATCCGCGAAACATCACGCACCAGTATAGAGCCCGACTACGGCGCGATACTCAACGTCGTCGTCAACACGCCCGCGTTCGAACCGCCGGGCTGCCTGCCCCCGACGGCGATCTCGGCGACGCCGCTCTTCGGCAACTGGCTCGCGCGCAGGACGAACTTCACTGTCTTGCGTTCGCCCACGTTCAGCGCGATGCGACGGAAGCCTTCGAGCGACCGCACCCCGGCGTGCTTGACGTAGAGTTGCACCACCTCCTCGCCTGCCACTTTTCCGGTATTGCGCACTTCGACCGACACCGGCACGTCGTGGTTGGCGGGAACCTGCTCCGGGCAATCGAACCGGCTGTACCCGAATGTGGTGTAGCTCAAGCCGTAAGCCGAATTCGAATAAGCGGCGCGCCCTGAAAATAGCGGTAGGTGCGGCCCTTCATGCTGTAATCGTCAAAGGCGGGCAATTGGTCCGCCGATTGGTAGAAGGTGACGGGAAGGCGGCCCGCGGGGTTGTAGTCGCCGAAGAGAACGTCCGCGATGGCGGTGCCGCCGGCCTGGCCCGGATACCACGCTTCCACCAGCGCGGGCACGTGATCGCGCGCCCAGTTGACCGCCACCGCGCTGCCATTCAACAGCACTAAGACGACCGGCTTACCAATCGCTGCCACTTTTTGCAGCAGCGCTTCCTGCGCGGCCGGCAGACCGATATTCACCCGGTCGCCTCCCTCGAATCCCGCGACCGGCACTTTCATCTGCTCGCCTTCGAGGCGCGGCGAAAGGCCGAGGAACATCACTACCGCCTCGGCTTGGCGCGCGGCATCCAGCGCGGCCGGTTCCAGATCGCGCCCGGGCACCGCCCAGACCAGGCGCATGTCGGCATCGTTGATCACTTCGTGAAAGTCCACGCGGATGGGGTAGAGCTTGCCGGCTTCCAGATCGACGGTCTCGTAGCTGTAGTTGCGTTCGTCCCGGTTGTTGGCCCGCACCAGCGGCTTGCCATTGAAGTAGATTTCGAAGGCATTCATGCCGACGCCGCCCAGCCGGTACTTGCCGGTAACCTTGGGCGCCAGGAAGCCGCTCCAGCGCACGCCGAAGTTGTCGTCGTCCATATCGGCGCGCGGGGCGCCATCCCACCATTTGAAATTGATTTCGGCGTCCACGCGCGTGAACAGCGGCTTCGCATCCGGCTCCGCGGCGGCCGGCGTCTTTCCGGGAGCGCGGTACGCCTGGCCGTTAAAGGACGCCGTGTTGAAGTATTCTGCCTGCAGGCCGCTGCGCCGGTCCGCGCCATCGCTGGTAAAGAGCGCGGACGCGGGAACCGTTTCCATGGCGGGCAATCCGTCGGCGAGTTCCCCGCCCTGCGCGTACAGTATCTTCGTGTGTGCGCCGAGTTTGGCCCGCAAGCCTTCCAGCGGCGTGACCGGCGCAGTCGGCTCGCCGTTGTAGTTGCCCAGCAGCACTTCGACATTGTCGGCGTTGGGACCGATTACGGCGAGCGTCTTGAGGTTCTTTTTCAGCGGCAGCAGGCCACCCTGATTCTTCAGCAACACAATGGATTTGCGTGCGGCCTCCAGCGCCAACGCCTGGTTCGCCGCCGAATCCACCACCGAGTAGGGAATGCGCGAGTACGGCACACGATCCGGAGGGTCGAACATGCCGAGGCGAAAGCGCGCGGTCAGCAGGCGGCGGACCGAGGCATCGATCTCCGCTTCCGCGATCAGCTTCTGCTCCAGCGCGGGAATGAGGGAGCGGTATTCGGTGCCGCAATCCAGATCCGTGCCCGCCTTCACGGCACGCGCCGCGGCCGCCGCCATGCTGTCCACTACCTTGTGGCCGCGGAAGATATCGCCCACCGCGCCGCAATCGGAAACCACGTATCCCGAAAAGCCCCACTGCTTGCGCAGAATGTCGCCGAGCAATCGCGGGCTGGCGCACGCCGGATCGCCGTCCACGCGATTGTAGGCGCACATCACCGAGTAGGCGCCGCCTTCGCGAATCGCCGCCTCGAAGTGCGGCAGGTAGCTGCCGGTGAGGTCCTCCTCGTCCACCTTGGCGTCGAAGCTGTGGCGCGACGATTCCGGCCCGCTGTGCACGGCGAAGTGCTTGGCGGTGGCCACCACCTTCAGATACTTCGGATCGTCGCCTTGCAGTCCTTTCACAAATTCGACCGCCATCCGTCCCACCAGGTATGGATCTTCGCCGTAGGTCTCCATGCCGCGGCCCCAGCGCGGATCGCGCACCAGGTTGATATTCGGCGTCCAGAACGTCAGGCCCTGGTAGATGCTCCGCTTGCCGCGGCGAATGAACTCGTTGTTCTTGGCGCGCGCCTCGTCGGAAATCGCCGTCGCCATGCGGAAGATGAGATGGGGATCCCACGTCGCGGCCAGCCCGATGGGCTCCGGGAACACCGTGGCGCGGCCGGCCCGGGCCACGCCGTGCAGGCATTCGTTCCACCAGTTGTAGGCGGGAATGCCGAGCCGCTCGATAGCCGGCGAATCGTTCATCATCTGCGAGACCTTCTCGGCGACGGTCATGCGCGAGAGCAGGTCATCCACGCGCTTTTCCAGCGGCGCATCGGCGTTCTTGTAGAGCGGGGGCGCTTGGCCCCAGGCAGCGTGAGCCGCGAGCAGGGCAGCCCAAAATAGCTTCATGCCCCATTGTCGCCCGGATTGGGTACCTCCTGTCGCATCGACACTCCGTCATCCTGCCATTCATCAAACATTAATTTGACGAGCCGTTAATCTGGCGATATCATGCGCCGAGAGGGGTTTCCATAGATGAAATATCTGCGCACTATCTGTCTGTCTGCTCTTGTCTTTTCTATTACAATTGCAACTCTCTTTGCCCAGTTCGAAGCAGCCACCGTGCTTGGCACAATTCGCGATGCATCCGGCGCTGTGATACCGCGCTGCAAGGTGACGCTGGAGAACACCAGCACTGGTGTATCCGTCTCAACACTCACCGACGGACTTGGCAACTACGAGTTCGTAAACCAGCATCTCGGCGCATACAAAGTTCGCGCCGAGGCCGCCGGATTTCAGACTGCCGAGGCCAGTTCTTTTGAGCTGACCACGAACGCACGCCAGCGCGTCGATCTCGCGCTCAAAGTGGGGCAGGCCTCAGCGGAGGTAACCGTTACCGAGGCTGCGTCACTTCTCGAAACTGAGACCAGTTCGCGCGGCCAGGTCATCGGCCAGGCCCAGATTCGCGAACTGCCGCTCAACGGACGCGCCTATGCCGATCTCACCCTGCTCTCGCCCGGGGTCGCCAAGTCGGCGCTCGAAAACCAGGCCGACTCCAGCCGCGATGCGTCCTTCAACGTCAACGGGCAGCGCAGCGAGCTGAATAATTTTATGCTCGATGGCGTCGACAACAATTCCTACGGGACCAGCAACCAGGGCTTCTCGAACCAGGTGATTCAGGCGAATCCCGATTCACTCGCCGAGTTCAAAATCGAATCCAACAACTACAGCGCCGAGTTCGGCCGCGCGGCCGGCGCCGTGATCAGCGCCAGCATCAAAAGCGGCACCAATCAGTATCACGGCGAGGCGTGGGAGTTCCTGCGCAACACCGTCCTGAACGCGCAAGGATTCTTCAAGCCGTTGGGCGGAGGCAAACTGCCGTACAACCAGAATCAGTTTGGCGGCGCATTCGGCGGCCCCATTATCAAGGACAAGCTGTTCTTCTTCGCCGATTACGAAGGCTTCCGCCGCGTCTCTCACCCCGTGCAGTTCGCGACGTTGCCGACGCCTGCCATGGACAACGGCGATTTCAGTTCCTTCGGTGTTCCCATCGAGAATCCGATCACCGGCACAATCTATTCGAACGGCATCATCCCGCAATCCGCGTTCACTCCACTCGGTAGCGCCGTGCTCTCCGCGCTGCCCACGCCGAATCTCCCAGGAAATTCCAATAACTATGAATCGTCGCCCGCCGATACGGTGAGCAACAACAAGGGAGACTTCCGCGCCGATTACTTTGCCAATTCACACTTGACGTTCTTTGCCCGCTACAGCCAGGCGGAGACGAATATTTTCAATCCGGACAGCATTCCGAACCCGGTCAGCACCAGCAACAACAACGGCAACGTGCAGGTCCTGAACAAGCAGGCCGTGGTCGGAGGGACCTGGACTATCAACCCGACCTCGGTCCTGGAAGCCCGCCTGGGTGTCGCTTACACGATCGCGGGCAAGACCCCGCCGACACTGGGATTGAACACGCCGCAGTTCAATATTCCAGGTGAGCCGACCGACCCTTCACTCGCAGGCGGTCTCTTTTCCGTTGGACTGAACGGCGGATTGACCGCATGGGGCCGCTCCTCCAGCAATCCTCAGTTTCAGAATCCCTTCGTCGGCGATCCGAAAATCGTCTTCACGAAAATCAAGGGGCGGCATAGCATCAAAACCGGCTTTGAGTTTCAATTCATCGATACCGCGGTCAACGATTTCCATCCGCAATACGGCACGGAGAATTACACCGGATCGTTCAGCGATCCCGCCTACTTCACCAATCCGAGCGCGTTGAACAGCCTGAGCTCCGTGCAGAAGCAGGTTTATAGCGTTGCCGATTTTATTTTCGGCGCCGACAATCACTATGAGCTGGATAACAACCCGGTGGCGCACCTGCGCCAGCGCATGTACTTCACCTATGTGCAGGACGATTGGAAAGTAAACGACAAGCTCACCTTGAACCTTGGCTTGCGCTACGAATTCGCCACTCCGCAGTATGAGCGGGACAACCGTCTGTCGAACTTCCTGCCCTCGGCCGACGCTTTGATATATGCGGGCAGCGGCAGCCTGTATCAGCGCGCGCTGGTACATCCGGATTGGCACAACTTCGCGCCCCGCCTGGGCTTGGCGTATCAGGTGGCTCCCAAGACGGTCATTCGCAGCGGCTATGGCATCAGCTATGTGCAGTTCAACCGTCTCGGCGGCGAAAACCTGCTGGCATACAACGGACCGAGCATCGTCGACGCGTTTATCGACCAGGTGCCTACGCAGGGAATTTGCGTGTCGAGTTCCACCCCCGCCGGTTCGTGCTTCCGCACCACGCCGCAGGGCTTCCCGGCAAACTTCGCATCGCCCTCCTCGTTTAATCCTTTGAATACGCAGGTACGCTACATTCCGGAGAATGAGCGGACTCCGTATGTGCAGAGCTGGCATTTCACCATCCAGCGCGAGATTGCGAAAGACCTCGTACTCGACGTTGGCTATGTCGGAACCCACTCCGTGGGGTTGATCATTCTGGGCGACGAAAATCAGGCGCTGCCGAACGCGCTGGGGCAGAATCTGTCGGTCGCCGCGCGGCGTCCCTATCTGAACTTCAACACCATCGAAATCTCCTGGAACGGCGGTTTCGGCACTTACAATGCGCTACAGACCAAGCTCGAGAAACGATTCCGCAGCGCCTTCTACATGCTCAACTCATTCACCTGGTCGAAGGCGATCGATAATGCTCCAGGCCATCTGGAGAACTATGATGGAGACAATTCGCGCGGTAACTTCTACGACCTTTCCGATGATAAGGGTATTTCCAGTTACAACCAGCCACTGAACGATACGTTGTCGCTCTTATACGACCTGCCGTTCGGTAAGAACCGGCACTTCAAGTTCAGCAACTCCGCCCTGGATACCATTGCGGGCGGTTGGGGCATCAACGTGATCAACACGATGACGTCCGGCTTGCCGCTGAATGTCACCTATGGGCCCACCACGCAGGCTTCGGTGAGTTCGCTCACTACGCCGCGCCCGAACCTGACCGGAACTCCGCTATACCTGTCCACCGGTAACCCCATCTATTACCTGAACCCGGCGGCATTCAGCGTTCCGAGCTATACCCAACCTTGGGGCAACGCGGCGCGCAATATCGTCCGCGCTCCGGCGTTTTATAATCTGGATTTCGGACTGCATAAGAACTTCGCGATCCTCTCCGAGGCTCGTTTCCTGCAGTTCCGCGCCGAGGCGTTCAATTTGCTGAATAAGACGAACTTCGCACCTCCCGGCACACTGTCGGCGAACAGTTCGGGATTTGGCGTCTTTTCCTCGAGTTTCCCGGCACGGCAGATCCAATTGGCGTTGAAGTTCGTCTTCTAGACGCGCAACTTGTGTCCAACAAATATTCGCCTTGCCGCCTAACCTTTTCTGACATAGACTGTCTATGTGATCAGAGAAGAACGCGACGAGATCCCTCCCGGAACTCTCGACATGCTAATTCTTCAAACCCTGGCGCGGGGCAAGCCGCTGCACGGGTTTGAAATCGCCGAGTCGATCCAACAAACCTCCGCGGACGTACTCCAGGTGGAGGAAGGGTCGCTCTACCCGGCGCTGCAGCGCATGTTGGTGAAGGGGTGGATCGCGGGCGATTGGGGAAAGACGGCGGAAAATCGTCGCGCGCGCTACTACCGCACCACGCCGCAAGGGCTGGCCCATCTGGAAAGGGAACTCGCCAGGTACCGGCGGGTGGCGCGCGCGATTGCGCGAATATTGGCACCGGCGTAGCGCTGGCGGCTTGAGGAGTTTGTCATGTCGATACTTGGTCTCGCGAGGCGAATCAAATATCTTTGGCATCGCGATGAGTTCGCCAATCAACTCGATGAAGAAATGCGGCTGCATCTGGAACTACGGGCCAGGCGGCTGAACGAACAGGGAATGAACGCGGACGCTGCCCAACTCGCCGCGCGCCGCCAATTCGGCAATCGCGCGGCGGTGGGGATCGCCAGTTCCGAGGCTTGGGGGTGGACTGCATGGGAGCGACTGGCGCAGGACGTGCGGCAGGCCCTGCGCGCGCTGCGCAAGACTCCGGCGTTCACGGCAGTGGTGGTCGGCACGCTGGCAGTGGGACTGGGCATGAACACCGCCGTCTTCAGCATCGTGAACGCCGTGATGCTGCGCAGTTTGCCCTACCGGCAGCCCGACCGCCTCGTGTCGCTTTGGGAGGAGGTTGCCAAGCGGCAGGAAATGGGCACATTCAATTCGTCGGGCCAGGACTTGGGCAGCGCCGGCAACCGGCAGCGGACCACCGTGTCGGTGGCAAACCTGGTGGACTATCGCAAAGGCGCCGACGCATTCGAGGCACTGGCGGGCGTGGCAACAGCGCAGAGGAACCTGACCGGGAATGGTCCGCCTGAGCGACTATCCGGAGAAAGCGTCACCGCCGAATATTTTTCCGTACTCGGCGTCATCCCGGAAATCGGGCGGACCTTTACCGCGGAGGAAGACCGGCCGGAGGCCAACCCGGTGGTGATGGTAAGTCACGATTTTTGGCAGCGGCGTTTGGGCGGCGACACCGCGGTATTGAGCCGCACGCTCCTTCTGGATGATCGCGTCTATCAGGTCATCGGTGTGATGCCGCGTGGCTTTCAGGCGGCCACTCAGTTCGGCCAGGTTGCTCCGGTGGAGTTCTTCGCGCCTGCCGCGTACTCCGAGCAGTTGCTGGCGAGCCACGGCGATCACGAGGTCGGCGTGGTGGGACGGCTTAAGTCCGGCGCCTCCTTGCGAACGGCACAGGAGCAGCTCGACGCCGTGTCGGCGGCACTGGAGAAGCAGTATCCGGACAGTAATCTCGGAGTCCGCGCCCGGATTTCGCCGTTGCGCGACGATCTGGTGCAGAACGTGAAGGACTCGTTGCGCGCGCTGTGGGGCGCGTCGGCGTTGATCGTGCTGATCACTTGCGTGAACGTCGCCAATCTACTCTTAGTGAGGGCGGTGGGCCGGCGGCATGAGACCAGCGTGCGGTTGTCGCTGGGAGCCGGCCGGATGCGAATCGTGCGCCAGTTCCTGGCGGAAAGCATGGTGCTGGCGGCCGCCGGATGTGCCTCGGGAATCCTCCTCGGACGAATTTTCATGCGCGCCCTCGTGGCCGCCGCGCCGCAAAGTGTCCCGCGATTGGATACGGTGAGCCTCGACTGGACGGTGTTCGGCGTGGCCGCGGCCATCGCCACGTTCACCGGACTCGGTTTCGGCCTGGCGCCGGCCTGGCAGGCATCGCGCACATCCCCCGCGGAGAGTCTGAAGACCTCCGAACGCAAAGCCACCACGCGATCCCTCGGCCAGTGGCGCGCGGCCCTCACCATCGCCGAGGTCGCGCTGTCCCTGGTGCTGCTCATCGGCGCCGGCCTCTTCTTGAAAAGTTTCACCCTGATTATGGGAATGGATCTGGGATTCCGCGCGGAGAATGTTCTGGCTATGAACATCAACTTGCCGGATTTGCGCTACGGTACGGCCGATCGGCGATTTCAGTTCTTTCAGGAACTGGAGCGGCGGGTGGGCACGCTCCCCGGTGTACAGTCTGTAGCTTTCGCCAATCGCCTTCCCCTACGCGGCGGGTGGGGCACGGGAATCTCGATCGACGGGCTGCCGGACGGTTACCGTGATGCGGACTCGCAGGCCGTGAACGTGGGGTACTTCGAGACGCTGGGAATCCCACTACTTCGCGGCCGGCTGCTGACACCGGCCGACCGCCAGGGCGGCGCTCATGTGGCTGTCGTCAATCAGGCTTTTTCGCATCAATACCTGAACGGCGGCGACGCAATCGGACGCCGCTTCCGCCGCAATCCGAATGCGCCGTGGTTTGAGATCGTCGGCCTGGTCAACGACGTCCGGCGCGGCGGTAAGACGAAGGCCATCCGGCCGCAAATCTATCTGCCGGCCGCACAGACGGACGGCTACCCCGTGCGCCTGGCGGATTTCGCCGTACGCGCGGCCGGCGATCCGCGGCGTCTCGTGACGGCCATCCAGCAGCAGGTTTGGAGCCTGGACAAAGACCAGCCGGTCACCGGCGTGCACACCATGGAGGAACTGATCAGCCTCTCGGTGGCGGACCAGCGCTTTGAGATGTCGTTGCTGACCCTGTTCGCGGCGGTGGCCGTGGCGCTGGCCGTGATCGGCATATTCGGAGTGCTCTCCTACGGTGTGACTCAGCGCATGAACGAGCTCGGCATACGGGTCGCGCTTGGAGCGTCGCCTCGAAGAATTATGAGCCTCGTGCTCAGGCAGGCCGGCGTACTGATTGCCGTCGGCGTCGTGCTGGGATTAGTGGGGGCGCTGGCACTCACCCGCCTGGTGGCGAACTTACTGTTCCATGTTCAGGCGCACGATTGGGCGACTTATGCCGCGGCAATCGCGATGTTGGCCGCGGCCGGCGTGGCAGCCGCCATGATCCCGGCACTTCGCGGAGCGCGCGTGGACCCGACGGTGGCGCTGCGCTACGAGTAGTCGCCTCCCTGCCAACCGGTAGACAGGCCAGGAGGCCTGTCCCACTGGCATAATTAGAGGTTGCCAGAGCACCTCCAGGCGGTGGGCATTACCAAACGCTACGGCGGCGTCTACGCGTTGAAGGGCGCAGACTTTTCGCTTCGCGCCGGCGAGGTACATGCGCTCGTCGGTGAAAACGGCGCCGGTAAAAGCACTCTGGCGCGCATCCTGGCCGGTTCCACGCGCGCCGATAGCGGCACGATTTCGATCCACGGCGCGCCCGTCGAAATCGCCACTCCGCTGGACGCTCAACGTCTCGGCATCGGCATCATCTATCAGGAACTGGACCTGTTCCCCAACCTCACCGCCGGGGAAAATATCGTCATCGGCAACCTGCATTTTCCGGAAGGCCGCCTGGTCAGTTTCGCGCCGTATGGAAGAGTTCTGCCGCCCCTTCCTCGACCAGGTCGGATTGAACTGCGCAATCCGCCAGACCGTGGCCACGCTCTCCATCGGGCAGATGCAGTTGCTGGCTATCGCGCGCGCTCTCAGCATGGACGCGCGCATCATCCTGATGGACGAGCCCACCAGTTCGCTGTTCGACGACGCGGCGGAACGCCTCTTCGGGCTGATCGCCGCGCTCAAGCAGCGCGGCGTCTCCATCGTCTACGTCTCGCACAAGATGGACGAGATCTTCCGCATCTGCGACCGCGCCACCGTGCTGCGCGACGGGGAAACCGCCGGTACCGTGGAGATGGCCGGCACCACTGTGAACGAACTGATCCGCATGATGGTGGGCCGCGAGCTGCGAATCACCGCCCGTGCCGCGCGGCGTCCGGCCGGCGACGCGGTTCTAACAGCGGAAAACCTGACCACGGCAAAGCTCAAGGACGTGTCGTTCGAGTTGCGCCGCGGCGAAGTCCTCGGCATCGCGGGACTGGTGGGCAGCGGGCGCAGCGAGCTGGGGGCGGCCCTCTTCGGCATCGACCGTATCCAAAGCGGAACTCTCCGCGTGCACGGCGAGATGCTCTCCCCGCGCTCCCCACGCGACGCCAGGGCGCGCGGCATCGGACTGCTTCCCGAGGACCGCCGCCTCCAGGGACTCATGATGCGCATGAGCGTGCTCGAAAACGCGACCCTTGCGGTGCTGCCGGACATCAGCGCTCTCGGATTCATTCGCCGCGGGCAGGAGGATTCCAGCCTCGCTCCCGTGGCGCGCCAACTCGCCCTCAACTGCCCCTCGCCCGCAGCGCCGGTCAGCCAGTTGAGCGGTGGAAATCAGCAGAAGGTTCTGCTGGCGCGCTGGCTATTGCTCAACCCTACGGTGTTGTTCCTGGACGACCCGACGCGCGGCATCGATATCGGCGCCAAGCAGGATATCTACCGCCTCATCGACGAACTAGCGGCGGCCGGGAAAGCGATTATCCTGGTGAGTTCGGAGTTGCCCGAACTGCTGCGCTGCTGCGACCGCATCCTGGTGCTCAACGAAGGACGCGTCACGGCGCATTATGATGCGAGCGATGCGACACAAGAGAAAATCATGAGTGCGGCCACCAGCGTCGGAGCCGGGACCTGATGCCATCGATTCGTGCGGGCGCCGGCTCTGCTCCGCCGCGCCCAGAGCCTGGCCGCGCTGCTGGGCATTCTGCTTCTCGCCATCGTCATCAGTCCCACCGCGTCGGACGGATCACGCATCTTCCTGCAGGCCGGCAACCTGACCGACATCCTGCGCCAGGTTTCACTGATCGGCATCATCTCGCTGGCCATGACGTTTGTCATCCTGACCGGCGGCATCGATCTCAGCGTGGGCAGCATTCTGGCGCTTTCCACGGCGGTGGCCGCGATGTTCCTGACACGCGGATACACCACCCATATCGCGGTGGCGATCCTGGCGGCGGTCGCCGCGGCCGCCCTGGCCGGGGCGTTGAACGGCGTGGTGATCGCGTACACCGGGATACAGCCGTTCATCGTGACGCTCGCGTCCATGATCGGCGTGCGCGGCCTGGCGAAATGGCTCACCAATAATCAGAACATCGATATCGGGTTCGGCGAGGACCTGGCAGCCGAGTTCGCCGGCATCTTCCGTGAGAAGGCCATCGTGATCGGCGCGTATGCCGGAGCGGCGCTCCTCTTCTGGGTGGTGCTGGCGCGGACCGTCTTCGGCCGTCACGTCCGCGCCGTGGGCGATAACGAAAAAGCGGCGGAGTACGCCGGGCTGCCCATCCGCGCGACGAAAATCTGGGTCTATACTTTGTCCGGCCTCTTCACCGGGATCGCCGGCGTGCTGTACGCGGCGGAGAACCATCAGGGCAACCCCAACGCGGGCGTGGCCTACGAACTCGATGCCATCGCCGCGGTGGTGATCGGCGGCACGCGGCTCTCCGGCGGCAAGGGCTCGATTTCGGGTACCATCGTGGGGACCTTGATTATGGGTGTGCTGACGAATATGCTGCGGCTCAACAATGTGGATAGTAACGTGGAGATGATGATCAAAGCCGTGATCATCGTCCTGGCGGTGGCGGTGCAGCGCGAGAGGAACGGAAACTGATTTCATGCGGCAATATTTCATCTCACTCGGCGTTACGGTAGCGCTGCTCCTCGCCGGCTGCGGCAGCGGGGGCCAAGGCCAAAAACAGTTCGTGGTGGCCTTCAGCCAGGCGAATAATGCGGAGCCCTACCGCGCCGCGCAAAACGCGTTCCTCGGCAAACTGCTCGCCCGTCAGCCCGACGTCAAACTGGTGATCAGTGACGCGCAGCAGGACAACAGCAAGCAGGTGGCGCAGGTGGAGACCTTCATTCGCCAGAAGCCGGACCTCCTGATCGTGGCGCCCAACGAGCGTGCGGCGTTAACCGCTGTGATGGGCCAGGCCATGGAGGCAAAGATCCCCGTCATCTGCCTGGAGCGCGACATCCTCCAACCCAATTACACCTCCTACGTGCACAGCGACAACGTCGCCATCGGCCGCCTGGCCGGACAGTTCATCGCGGACCACCTGACGAAGAAGTACGGCAAACCGAAGGGCAACATCGTCGCCATGCGCGGACTGCTGGGCGTGGAAGGCGAGATCAATCGCGATCGCGGAGCCAGGGAGGTTCTCGACAAATACCCCGAAATCAAGATCGTCGCCGATCCCGTGGCCGACTGGATTCAGGCCAAGGCCAAGGACCGTATGACCGAAGTCCTCCGCTCGCAGCCCCAGATCGACGTGGTGTACGGGCACAACGATCCCATGGCGATCGGTGCGTATCTCGCCGCCAAGGAACTGGGACGCGAGAAGGAGATGATTTTCGTCGGCGTCGATGGTTTGGGCGGCCCCGCTGGGGGCATCAGGAAGGTGATGGACGGCATCCTGGCCGCCACCTTTGTTTACCCCCTGTGCGTCGATAAGGCGGTCGACGTGGCCAACCGGATTCTTCACGAACCGGGGTTTAAGCCCGAAAAGGATTACGTGCTGGAATCGCTCATGGTGACTCCGGAAAATGCGGCCCAGATGTACGAGAAATTCACCGTTCCCGGAATGGACTAACGCGATAGTACCCATCTGCAACCCGGTACTGGGGATGCGCCCTCCCTTTGTTTTGAATCTGGTAGAGTGGGAGAGTCGGTTTTGCCCGGATCTGCAAGCCATGTCCAAGACTCCTCCCAAGTTGTTCCTGAATCTGCCGTTTCGGATCATTTTTCTGATGGTTCTGGTGATGTTCGCCACTGAACGGGAGGCTCGGGCGTATACGGACCCGGGCACGGGTGCATTGCTCTGGCAGATGATGGTCGCAGGCCTGGTCGGTGTGGGTTTTTACTTCCGCCGGATTACGTCCTGGTTTAAGAACCGAAAAGGTCCAAAAGATTGAGCCAGCTGGCGCCTCAGGCACAATCCATCGCCGCATCTTTCCGCGACCCCGCCGGCAGTCTTTTCCACTACCGGGGCCGGGTCCTGCGCGTGGTCAACCACCTCGGAGCCGCCGACCTGGAGGCCTTCCTGGCTGTGCCCTCCGGCCAGAAGCTGATGGCCGCGGGCACCGTCGTCCCCACCCGCGCGCTGGATGCCGCCGAGTGCCGCGATTTGCTGGCCGACCCCTCGGTGCGCGAACTCTACGACGCGCGTGGCGCCGAGATGATCCTGGAGCACGAACGCGTCGATTTCCCCAGCTTCCCCTACGAGTGGAATGCCGAGATGCTGCACGCTGCCGGATTGCTCACCCTGGATCTGGCGCAGGCGCTGCTCGCCGACGGCCTCGGGCTCAAGGACGCCACGCCCTACAACGTCCTGTTCCGCGGCCCCTCGCCGGTCTTCATTGACGTGCTCAGCTTTGAACGCCGCCAGCCGGGCGACGCCACCTGGCTGCCCTATGCCCAATTCGTCCGTACCTTCCTGCTGCCCTTGCTCGCCAACCGGACCTACGGACTCGGGCTCGACCAGATCCTGACCACGCGGCGCGACGGCCTCGAACCCGAGGAAGTGTACCGCTGGAGCAAGCCCTCACAGCGCTTGCGCCCGCCCTTCTTCAGCCTGGTATCCATGCCGACGTGGCTGGGCGGCAAGCACAAGCAGGACGATACTTCCATCTATCAGAAAAAGCTGCTGGCCGACCCGGAAAAGGCACGCTTCATTCTGGATCACATTCTCAACGGCCTGCGGCGCACGCTAAACCGGCTCAAGCCGGTCGAAGGGAAGGATTCCGTGTGGTCGGATTACATGACCACGAACAATAACTACACGACGGATCATTTCCAGGCCAAGCAGCGCTTCGTAGGGGAGGCGCTGGCCGAATTTGCCTCGCGTTCGGTCTTGGACGTGGGCTGCAATACGGGCCACTTCAGCGCGATTGCGGCGCGCAACGGCGCCAAAGTGGTGGCGCTGGATTACGATCCCGTAGTACTCGGCGATGTGTGGCGCAACGCGCGCCAGGAGAAGCTGGAGATTCTGCCCCTGGCGGTCAATCTCACGCGGCCCAGTCCGGGCACCGGGTGGCGCAATCAGGAGTGTGCCAGCTTCCTCGATCGCGCGCGCGGGAAGTTCGACGCCGTGCTCATGCTCGCGGTGATCCATCACATGCTGGTGACGGAGCGCGTGCCGCTCGGCGACATCATCGACCTGGCGGCGGAGCTGACGACGAACCTGCTGGTGATCGAATTTGTTGCGCCGGACGATTCCATGTTCCAGCGCCTGACGCGCGGCCGGGAAGAGTTGCACAAAGATCTCACCGCCGAGCGGTTCGAGACCGAGTGCCGCCGCCATTTTGAAATCGTGCGCATGCAGCACGTCGAAGGAACGACGCGGCGGCTGTATCTGCTCAGGAAGCGGGCCTGATCCGGACCATGCGCCGCGCCTTCCTGGTCGCGCTCTCTTTCGCCAATATCTGTTACCTGCGGATCTGGGCTGAAATCCTGACCTACCGTCCGTGGGACACCTACCTGATGACCACGCCGCCGAGACCGGTGGAGTATCTAGCCCTGATGGTCAATATCGTGCTACTCGCGGCGGCCCTTACCGGACTCAGCAATCTGGCGAGCCGCATGCTCCCCGGCAAGCGGTTCCGTTTCGCGGAGATGGCGTTAGTCGTGGGAATCTGCATACCGTTGAATGGGGTCCGCTCCGTACTCTCCAATCAGTACCCGCTTTTGAAATCGCCGCTCATCGAACTGCTAGGGTTGCGCGGGGTGATGATTCTGGGCGTGTGCCTCGCCATCGCCGGCATGATCACCGTCGTGTATTTCCATCATCGGGCGGCTCGCGCTATCATCCTGGCGCTGACGGCCCTGATCCCGTTCTGCGCCGTCACGTTCGGCCAGGCAGCCTGGAAGGCGGCGCACTACGACGCCACTGCCTTCCGCAACAATCCACCGGCCCCCATGATCGCGACCTCCCCGAAATCGCCGCGCGTGCTTTGGGTGATTGCCGATGAATGGGATTACCGGCTGACTTTCGTGGATCGGGATCCCAGCCTGAGGCTGCCGGAAATCGACCGCCTCCGCAACACTTCCCTCTACGCCGACCATGCCTTCCCCCCGGGGCCGGAAACGCCGATTTCGATTCCGGGATATTACTCCGGCAGATTCGTCGAGCATGTCCGGCACGGCGGCGCGCGCGAACTGCTGGTGGCCTACTACGGGGATTCGCGCGGTGAAGTGCCGTGGAGCGGCGAGCCCAGCGTTTTCGACCGGGCACGCGCCTTGGGAGTCAATACCGCCTTGCTGGAATGGTATCATCCGACGTGCCGTGTCCTGAACGGCCTAAGCTACTGCAACTGGTGGCCTATGGCGATGCAGCACAACAGCATGGGCGATACCTTCTGGCAGATCTTGCCGAATCAGGCACGCAGCCTGTTCGAGACTAACCTGCTCTCGTTGTTCGGCCGCTCACTCTCCGCCGGCCAGCAGACCGGCGTCTATCGGGCGATCACCGCAGAGACGGAGCGTCTCTCCGTGGACCGCGCTTTCGGCTTTACGCTGGTCCATCTCCCCATCCCGCACGCGCCCCACGCGTACGATCGCAAAACCGGCACTTTCACGCTGCGCAATTCCCCCATTGCCGGATACGTCGACAGCTTGGCGCTGCTGGATCGCACGGTAGGCGAATTGCGGCGCACCATGGAGAAGGCCGGCGTCTGGGACTCCACAACGGTGTTGTTCACGAGCGATCATGGTTATCGCGAGGCGGAGGCGTTGGATGGCAAGACCGACCTCCGGATTCCGTACATCCTGAAACTGGCCTCGCAGAAGGAGGCCGTGGCGTACACGCAGTCGTTCGATACTGTTCTGACCGCGGACCTGCTATTGGGCGTGATGCGCGGCGAGATCACGGGCCCGGCTTCCGCAACCTCCTGGCTCGATCGGAATCGGGAACGCTCCATCCTCCGCAAATGACAAGATACTGACGGATTACAATCTATGTCCCTGCTGAATGATGTCATCTCCGCCGCCGGTGGCGCCGGGCGTATTCTGCGGGTACCCGAGCCGGCCCGCCGCCGCGCCCTCCTCCTCGACTACCTGCGAATGCAGCTCAAGTACCTGCTGCTTGTCCGGGTCTTGGGACGGCGCATCACCCAAGAGCGCTTTCTCGGCTTTGACGTACACTTCCCCAACTACGAACAGTTCACCATCGTCTTCAACGAAATCTTCGTGCCGCAGGTCTATTGCTTCACGCCCTCGCGGCCAGACCCCCTGATCTTCGATTGCGGCGCCAACATCGGCATGTCGGTGCTCTACTTCAAGTGGATGTATCCGAATTCACGCATCGTCGCCTTCGAGCCCGACCCGGCGACATTCGAGTTGCTCAAGCGCAACGTGCAAGCGAACGGGCTCCAGGGCGTCGAATTGCACTGCGAAGCCGTCGGCGGAACGCCCGGCACTGTACCGTTTCATTACCTGGAAGGCTACCCGGGTTGGCTCACGCAGAGCACGGTGATGCGCACCAGCCCGGAAAGCAAGACCCGGATGGTTCCCATGGTGACGCTGTCGCCCCTCATCCACGAGGAGGTGGACCTGCTGAAGGTGGATACCGAAGGCTCCGAGGCGGGCACATTCGCCGAACTGGAGGCCTCCGGCAAGCTGCGCTCCATCCGCGCCATGGTGCTCGAGTATCACCACCACATGGAGCCGGATGACGACAGTTTGAGCGCTTTCCTCGCCGTGCTGGAGCGTAACCGGTTCGGCTACATGATCTCCGCCGTCTTCCGCACCCCCTTCGTCACCGGAGAGTTCGAGGGGCTCATGATCGGCGTCTATCGCAAGGAGCCCGGGCAGCCGCTGCCGAAGTTCTAAGAGCCACGGTTCCGCATGCTATCGTGAAGAGTAGTGTCTTCGCCACTCAATTTCCATCTGGCGCAATACGATGGGCCACTCGACCTGCTGCTGGACCTGATCCGCAAGCAGCAAATCGACATTAAGGACATCCCGATCGCCACCATTACGTCGCAGTACCTTGAGTACTTGGAGAAGGCGCGCGAAATGGACATCGATCTGGGCGCCGAATTCGTCTATATGGCGGCCACCCTGATCCACATCAAGTCCAAAATGCTGCTGCCGCGAGACCCCGCGCTGGAGGCGGACGGCGACTCCTCCGACGATCCCCGCCAGGAACTGGTGGACCGCCTGCTGGAGCACGAGCGCTTCAAAAACGCCGCCGAAATGTTGCAGCAGAAGCGCATGATCGAGGAAAACGTCTGGAGCAACCCGCAGATTAAATCATTCGTCTCGGAAGACGACGATCCGGGCCTTGCGATCACGCTTTTCGACCTCGTGAAGGCGTTCGGTGAGATGCTGGAGCGGGTCAAGAACCGCCCGGTGTACGAAGTGGAGTCGGCCGATGTCACGGTGGCGGATATGATCCACTACCTGCGCGACCAGTTCTTGCAGGCGGGCCCGGACCAGCCGGTTTTCATCATGCGCGTGTTCGAGTTGCAGCGCACCCGGCGCGCCATGATCGCCCTGTTTCTGGCTGTCCTGGAAATGGTGCGCATGCAGGCCGTGGTGGTCACCCAGAAGGACTTATTCGGCGAAATCGCCCTCAAGCGGCATGGCAACTTCGACCAGGTATTTGCCGGCGACCAGCCCATGGCCGCCATCGATAAAGACTACATCTGATATCAAGCATGGAAGAACTGGAAACATCCCCGCAGGGCGTAAGCCCGGAACCTGAACCGGCGCCGCCGGTAGAGACCGCCCCCATCCCCGAAGAAAATGCCGAGCCCCAAGCCACCCTCTCGGTGGACGAGCTGATGGCCACGACGGACGTCCCGCCCGACGACGCTCCCGCCCCCGTCTCGCAGGAAGACTCGCAGCTCAAAGCCATTCTGGAAGCCATCGTCTATGTGGCCGAGGAACCGCTCACTCTCGCCCAAATCGCGGCGTCGCTGCAACAGCCCGCGGAGCGCATCAAGGAACTGCTCGACCAGTTGATCGCCGAATTCGACCAGCCCGGTCACGGCGTCTCCATACGCGAGGTGGCGGGCGGCTACAAAATGGCCACCAAGCCGGAACATCACGAGGCAGTGCGCAATTTCGTCAAGAGCCTGAAGCCGCCGTTGAAGCTCTCGCTACCGGCGCTCGAAACCCTGGCCGTGATCGCTTACAAGCAGCCCGCTACCGGCCCGGAGATCATGGAGATCCGCGGTGTGCAGGGCGGCGGCGTACTCAAGACCCTGTTGGACCGCAAACTCATCGCCGTCGCCGGCCGCAAGAACGTCATCGGCAAGCCGATGCTGTACAAAACTACCAAGGAGTTCCTGATCCAGTTCGGCCTGAAGGACCTCAGCGAATTGCCGTCGCTCAAGGAATTCGAAGAGATCCGCCGTATGGCCTTCTCGGATAGCGAAACGCCGGCGCCCGAAGCAGCCGAACCGGTTGGCGATCCAGCCGAACCAGCCGGCGAATTGGCCGCCGAACTCGTCGCAGAACCACCGGTGGACGAACCCGCCGCCGAAGCGCCCACCGTCGAGGTGGTCGCGGAAACGCAGGAATCCGCTCCGGTTGCACCGGCCGCGGAGCCCGCGTCCAATGAGGAAAACTAGTGCCCGAAGAACGTCTGCAGAAGATCCTCTCCCAGGCCGGCGTCGCCTCCCGGCGTCAGGCCGAGAAGATCATGCTCGAAGGCAGAGTTACGGTGAACGGCACGGTCGTCACCGAACTCGGCACCAAGGCCAATCTGGAAACCGACCACATCAAAGTCGACGGCAAGCTGCTGCGCGCCCCCAAGAATCAGATCTATATCATCCTCAACAAGCCGAATAACACGATGACCACCGTGAGCGATCCCGAAGGCCGCGCCACGGTCATGGATCTGCTCCGCGGCGTGAAGGAGCGCGTTTACCCCGTCGGCCGCCTGGACTATCACAGCGAGGGCCTGCTGCTGCTGACTAACGACGGAGAGATGGCCAACGCCATCATGTCCGCCCACTCCCATCTGCCGAAGACTTATGTGGTGAAGGTTACCGGGCTGTTGACCGGCGACCAGGAACAGGAGTTTCGCGACGGCGTTCCCCTCATGGGTCGCCGCACCCTGCCCGCGGGGCTGCGGCTGATCCGCAACGCCGCCAACCCCTGGTACGAAATCAAGCTGACCGAAGGGCGCAACAACCAGATCCGCCTGATGTTCAAGCATCTGGGCAAACTGGTGGAAAAACTGAAGCGCGTGCGCATCGGACCGCTCGAATTAGGACCGCTGAAACCCGGAGCCTTCCGCTATCTGTCCGAAGAGGAAGTTGAAAAACTGAAGCGCGCCATCAAGCGCTCCAGTGGGTCCCAGGCCGTATGAACCAGATTTCGGAAATCCTCCGCAACGCCCACACCATCGCCGTAGTTGGTTTGTCGGGCAAGCGCTTCCGCCCGAGTTATGGCGTGGCCGAATACATGCAGCGTGCCGGCTACCGCATCATTCCGGTGAACCCGCGGGAGAAGCAGGTGCTGGGTGAGGCCAGTTATCCCGACCTTGACGCCGTCGCCGAACCCATCGATATCGTGGATATCTTCCGTCGCCCGGATTTCGTGCCGGAGATCGTGGAAGCCGCGATTCGCAAGGGAGCCAAGGTGATCTGGATGCAGGAAGGCGTGATCCACGAAGACGCCGCCCACCGTGCCATGGAAGCCGGCCTCACCGTGGTCATGGATCGCTGCATTCTGAAAGACCACCGCCGAATGGAGCTCCAATCAGAGCCACGACCGTAAGGGAGTAGTCTTGGCGCGGTAATATCTTCCGCACTCGCGTTACTGCACCGTCAGAATCGCCGTCTGACTTACTCCCTCCGCTGTCGCCGTAAACGTCACCACGCCGGCAAACCCACTCGCCGTAATCGTGAACGTCGCCGAAGTCTGCCCCTGCGGAATCAGCACGAAGTTCGGCGACGCCGACGCCGTGAGCACCGAACTACTCTGTATATTCACCCGCACTCCGCCGTTCCCGGCCGGACCGCTCAGCGTGACCGTGCCCTGCGTCTGGTTGCCGCCCACCACGTGGTCCGGCGCGATCGTCAGGCTGGCCAGCGTCGCCGCGGCCACGCGATTCACCGTCAGTAAAGCCGTCTGCCTCAACAGTCCGTAGATCGCCAAAATCGTTACCGTGCGCGCCGCGGTCACCGCCGACGTAGTCACCGTAAACGTCTGCAAGCTTTGTCCGGAGGGGATGGTCACCGGCTGGACCTGGGCCGCGGTATCGCCCGATTGCAGCGTGACGATCGCGCCCGTCGCCGGCGCCGGGTCGCCCAGCATCACCGTGCCGCTCACCGGATTCCCGCCCACCACGGCGCTCGCGGCCAACGTCAGTTGCAGCGGCGGCAGCAGGATGAGTGGCACCGATACCGTAGTGCGGCTCAGCGTGGCCGTCAGGGTAACCGTCTGCGCGCTGGTCACGGCCAGCGTGGTGATCGTGAAATCCATCGACCTCTGTCCGAATGGCACCGTGACCATCGCCGGGACACGCGCGTTGTTGCTGTCGCTCGCCAGCAGGATATTCACGCCTCCCCCCGGCGCCACCCCGTTCAACGTCACCGTGCCGGTTAGATTTCTTCCGCCCAGAAGCGACCCGGAAGAAACCGACAGCGTCGCCAGTTGCACTGTGGTCACCGGGTCGATCTCGAGCGTCGTGGTCAGCGTCACGCCGCTGCCCGACGCGGTAATCATCGCCTGTGTGGTGGACGTAATCGGAGCCGTTGCTATGGTGGTCTGGGCGGAAGCTTGGCCGGGGGGAACAGCGAGTTGCGCAATCACCGGCGCTGCCGCATTATTAGTCTTCAGCCCCACTGGATAACCGCCAGCGCGCGCCACGCCCGTAAGACCGACGGTCAAAGCCGTGCTGCCTCCCGTCGTCACCGGGTTGGGAAAGAACGTGAGCGAGGCCGGCCGCACCTGAACCGCCGGTATGAAATCCATCTGAAACGTGACCACGTTGGCGGTGAACTTGTCTCCCGTAAGCACCAGCGACACGATTCCCGCCCCATCAATATCCGGCGGGAGCAGCACATTGACCTGATCCAGGCCGAAGAACCCGGGAGCCGCGCCCGCAAATTGCACCGTCATGCTATATCTATTCCCCGCGGAATCCTGTGCCAGAGCCGTCACGGTATTAGCGAAGCGCAGCCCTGTGCCATACACAGCAAGCACCGTGGGCGTTCCGGATGCGCCGTCGTCCGTCAAAACCAGGAAAGGCGCGGGATTGTAGTTGATTGCGTTGAGAATTGCGCCGGGGCCGTTACCGCTCGCATCCAGGCTGAATATTCCAGGCGCCGTGTTGGCAACCAGTGCCGTGCCGCTCTGCGCCTGTCCCGATGCCGTGGAGCGGATCACCACGTTCGCGGTGCCCGCCGTCAGTCCGTCTGGGACCACCAGGTTGATCTGTCCTGGAGAAACGAACACGAGCGACGCCGCAATCCCGTTGATCTCGACGCTGGTCTGCCCCAGGACCGTCGGCAGTTGCCCGTTGCTGTCCAGTGCCGCCGAGGCCGTGACCAGCGACAGATTGCTGCCGAAAATGGTGGCCAGGGAATCCGGCGCGATCGTCGTGCCATAACTCGCCGCATTCACCACCGTAAGCGCGGTGGCTTGCGATTGCGCAATCGCCATTCGAATCGCCGGAAGCGTGAGAAGGATTACGCAAAGTTCCAGGCCCCTTTGCCGCATACAGAAACGACGCGCGGCGCAGCCAAAAGGACCAATCTTACCCTTACAATTGGATGGAGGAATCCGTTTGGAGAACAAGGAAATCGCGCGCGTGCTCTGGGAAACTGCCGATCTGATGGAGATCTCGGCCGAAGATTCCTTCCGCATTCGCAGTTATCGCAATGGCGCCACCGCGGTCGAAGCTTACCCGGAGCGCATCGTCGATATCCTGGCCGACTCCGGGCGCAAGGTCACCGACATTCCGGGGATCGGCAAAGGCCTGGCTGCTGTGCTGGCGGAAATCGCCGCAAGCGGTTCCTGCGAGCGCCGCGACTTGCTGCTGGCAAAATTCCCACCCACTGCGCTTGAGTTTCTCAAGATCCAGGGCCTCGGCCCCAAGAGCATCGCGCTCATCTTCGAGCACTTCCGCATCAGCACGATCGACGAACTTGAGCGCCTCTGCCAGGAGCAGAAACTGCGCGGCCTGCCCCGTATGGGCGCCAAATTGGAAGAGAAGGTTCTGCGCTCCATCGCAGGGTATCGCCAGCGCACCGGCCGGTATCTGTTGAGCTATGCCGAAGGCGTCGCGGCCGAACTCAGCGAGATGCTCCGCCAGGTCCCGGGCGTGGATGCTGTGACTTCCGCCGGCAGCCTGCGGCGCGGGCGTGAGACAGTGGGCGATCTCGATCTGCTGGTCACTGGCCCCGCGGCAACAAATGCGCTCGAAAAGTTCGTCGCCTATCCGCGCGTGGAGGAAGTGCTCGCCCGCGGCGAAAACAAGGCCAGCGCTAAAGTGGGCCACGAAGGCTTGCAGGTGGACGTCCGCACGCTGCCTCCCGACACCTTCGGCGCCGCCATGCAGTACTTCACCGGCAGCAAAGACCACAACGTGGCCATCCGCGTTCGCGCCGTCAAGATGGGGCTCAAGCTGAGCGAGTACGGCCTCTTCCGCCTGGCGGACGACGTCCGCGTGGCCGGCGAGACCGAAGAAGGCATCTACCAGGCGCTGGGCCTGCCCTGGATCCCGCCCGAACTGCGCGAGAACACCGGCGAAATCGAAGCCGCGGAACAGGGACGCCTGCCCGAGCTCGTCGAACTGCGCCACATCCGCGGCGATCTGCACATGCACACTACCGAGACCGATGGCCGAGCCACCCTGGAGGAGATGGCCGAAGCGGCGCGCGAGCGCGGCTACGAATACATCGCCATCACCGATCATTCCAAGGCGCTCTCCATGACCAACGGGCTTGATGAAAAGCGCGTGGTGGAATTCGCCCGCCGCGTGCGCGAGATCAATCGCCAGGACCTCGGCATCCGCGTCTTCAGCGGCATCGAATGCGACATCCTCAAGGACGGCGTCATGGATCTGGCCGACGACGCGCTGGCTGAGCTCGACCTCGTGATTGGCAGCGTGCACAGCCACATGAGCCAGGAGTCGGCCGAGATGACCGACCGCCTGCTGCGCGCGCTCGAGTGCCCCCACCTGCGCATCATGGGACATCCCACCGGCCGCATCCTGCTGCACCGCGAGCCGTTCCCCTTCGATTTCGACCGTGTCGCCGCCGAAGCCGTGCGCCGCGGCGTCTGGCTGGAGATCAATGCCAGCCCCGAGCGGCTCGATCTCCACGGTACGCTGATCCGCACCGCCAAGGCAAAGGGTGCGAAGTTCACTATCTCCACCGACGCGCATCATCCCAAGCACCTTGCCAGCATGCGCTACGGCGTGGTCACGGCACGCCGCGGTTGGCTCGGTCCGGACGACATTCTGAACACGCGCGGCGCGGACGAGTTCGCGCGCGCCATCCAGGCAAAATCATGAAAATCACCAGCTCGAAGCAGGTATACGATTGCGGCCTCTTCCGCGTCACCGAGGACGTGGCTGTCGATCCCAAAACGAAGTTCCAGATCAAACGCAGCGTCGTCCGCCACATCGGCAGTGCGGTGATGATGGCTGTCGATGACAAAAAGCGCGTCCTGTTGGTGCGCCAGTACCGCCTGCCCGCGGACAAGTACCTTTGGGAGCTGCCGGCGGGCCGCCTTGATCCCGGCGAGAAACCCTTAGAGGCCGCCAAACGCGAATTGAAGGAGGAGACCGGTTACGCCGCACGCAAGTGGACGAAACTCGCGTCGTTCTGGGCGAGCCCCGGCTTCGTGCAGGAGCGCATGACCGTTTTCCTCGCCGAAGATCTCACCGCCGGCGATGCCACTCCGATGGACGACGAACGCATCGAAGCCCGCTGGTTCAAGCGCAAGGAACTCGCGGAAATGATCGCCGACGGCAAGATCGAAGACGCCAAGACGATCGTCGGCTTCCTGACCTGGCGCCACAAGAAGTAACTGGTGGGACAGACCATCGCCTTGCGGGCGCTCCTTCCAGGCGACTTCGTCCAGCTTATTGCTGCAGCGGGAGTTCGAAGTAGAAGATCTCTTTGCCCGTGGCAGCTTCGTACAGCCCGTTCAAATAAATCGTGGCCCCGTGCTGTAATCCCGCCTGAAAATACAAAAACCCGCTGGCGGACTGTCCAGGCGGAAGCATCTGCGCCGCCAGCGCGCGGCCTTCGATCTCCCATTCGTCCAGCGGATTCTTTTTGGTCTTCAGCACTTTGACCTTGCCGCCCGGACCGCTGATCGCGTCAGGGCGCTGCGGAGGTCTGAGATAGCGCACTTCCCTCGCAGGCGTAGCCTCCACGCGTTCGCGATTGGGGCCGACGTATTCCACCTTGAGACGGTCCAGGCGGATCGCCTTGCCGCTGTCGTTCTGGATCACCACCAGAACCGGAAGGATGCCGAATTGATTCGGCTGTAGCTTGCCAAACGCGAGTTGCACCTTGTCGAGCGTGACGTAAGGGTCCACACCGATGGTAATCTGTGCGTTGCTCTGGTGGCTGGGGTAGCTTGCGGCCGGTTCAGTCTTGAATGGCGTCTCCTTGTCTGCCGCAAACGCCGCGGATATACTCAAGAGAAGAGCCAAGCTTTTGAAAACAAAAGGCATTTATTTCCTCTACCGGGTCCTTCAGGCGGGCGCTCTGCCCGCCCTCTTATTGTATTTCGTCTTTCGCGGCTTTGGGAACCGCGCTTACTGGCGCACCTTGCCGGAGCGGTTCGGATTTCTCCCCCACTCGTTTAGACAGATTGGTCCCGGCGCAATCTGGTTGCATGCAGTTTCCATGGGTGAAATTTTGGCCTGCCTCGAATTCGCCCGAGGATTGCGCGCGGAATTCCCCAATTCGCGTCTCTTCGTTTCCACTGCGACGCTGGCCGGACGCGCCACCGCCGACCAAAAGCTCAGCGGCATCGCCGACGGAATCTTCTTCGCACCCGTGGACTACGTATTCATCGTGCGGCGCGTCCTCCGCGCATTGAAGCCCGCGTTGGTGGTGGTAGCGGAAACCGAAATTTGGCCGAATCTGTTCCGCGAGACCCAGCGCACCGGCGCCGGACTGGCGATCGTCAACGGGCGCATTTCCGATCTGGCGCTCCCCAAATATCTGCGTCTGCGGAACGTATTTCCCGTGGTGCTGGCAGCGGTCGATACCATCCTGGCGCAGTCCGAAGAGATGCGGCGCCGTTTCCTCGCGCTGGGCGCCGAACGGGTCACCCTGGGTGGAAATTTGAAGTACGATTTTACGCCGCGGGCGGCGGACCCGGCCTCGCCCGTGGCTCAACTGATCGAACGCGTACGCCCCGCCAAGGTCTGGATCGCCGCCAGCACCATGGCCGACGAACAGGTGGACGAAGACGACGCGGTGATCGCGGCCTGGCGCCAGTTGCACGGCGTCTTCCTGATGCTGGTGCCGCGCAAGCCGGAGCGCTTCGACGTAGTCGCCGCCAAGCTCGACGCGGCCGGCATTCCGTATCTCCGCCGTTCCTCCCTGGGTCACGATGGAGCCGGCGCCGCCCCGCCGGGCGTGCTTCTGCTCGATTCCATCGGCGAACTCAGCGGACTCTTCGGACTCGCCGATTGCGTCTTCATGGGAGGTACGCTGGCGGCGCGAGGCGGACACAATATCCTCGAACCCGCATTCTTCGGAAAGCCCGTCATCGTCGGCCCGCACATGGAAAACTTCGCCGCCATCGCGGAGGAGTTTCACACAGCCCGAGCGATGTTGCAAATCGCCGCGGCGGAAGATCTGGCGGGTGCCGTCGAACGCGTGCTTGCGGACGATGGCGGCATTGGAGCCCGGGCGCGCGAGTGCGCGGAAGCGCGGCGCGGCGCTACGGCGCGCGCGGTCGCGGCCATGCGCGAGATCTATCGCGTGCCGCGATACCGGCCCGCCGTGCCCTGGTATTGGGTGGCGTGGGCGCTGGCGCGGGTGTGGCTCTGGCAGGGCAGACGTCGGCAGGCCCAGTATTATTCGCGGCGGCGCAAGCTGGAAGTTCCGGTCGTCAGCGTGGGCAACCTCACCATGGGCGGAACCGGCAAGACGCCGTGCGTCCTGCGCCTCGCGGAGTTACTGCGGGACCGCGGACGCAAGCCCGGCATTCTGACGCGCGGCTATGGGCGAACCTCACCCGTGTCGGCCCTGGCCCTGCCGGTGGGTGCGACCGCGCGCACCGAACAGACCGGCGACGAACCGCAGATTTTCCTGCGCGAGCGCGTGGCGCCGGTAGGCATCGGCGTGGACCGCTATCGCACAGGCACGCTGCTGCGCCATCAGTTCGGCACCGACGTGATGTTATTGGACGACGGATTCCAGCACGTAAAGCTGGCGCGGAATTTCGACGTGGTGTTGCTCGATGCCCTAAATCCCTTTGGCGGCTGCGAAATCTTTCCGCTGGGGCGTCTGCGCGAACCGGTGCCGGGAGTGGCGCGGGCCGACGCCATCCTGATTACACGCAGCGAGGCCAGCGACCTCGGTCCGTCGATCGAACGGGCAATCCGCCGCTGGAATCCGCGCGCGCCCGTCTTTCGCGCCCGTATCCATCCCGAGTGGTGGGTAGAGCATCGCACCGGACGGAAAATCGGCACCGGGGAAATCAAACTGGAACGCGCGGGAGCCTTCTGCGGCCTCGGAAATCCGCAGAGCTTCTACCGCACCCTGGAAGGCCTGGGCATACATCGCGTGGACCATGTGGAGTTCGAGGACCATCACCGCTACCGGCCGAACGAATTGATCCGGATAGCCGAGCAACTCCGCCACCGGGGCGCGACGGCCCTGGTGACCACGGAGAAAGACGCCGTCAATTTGTGCGACGGGGCGGACGACCTGTTGGCGCCGCTGCCTCTCTATTGGCTGAAGATCGGCATGCGCATTGAAGGCGAGACGGAACTGCTGGACGAGATCGAGCGCCGAATCGACGATTAAGCGTCCGCGCGGGACTTGTAAATTTCGCCCACGCGTTGCACCACCGCCGCCGGCACCAGGTGCCGCCACGGTTCGCCGCTGGCGATGCGCGCCCGCACCTCGCTGGCCGAGACGTGGTCGAAGCCGCCGCTGACATCCAGCCGTGCGAATGAGTTCGAGAGACTCTGCGGCGGGCAATATTCGCCCGCCCGGGCAGCTACCAGAATGTCGAACTGTTCCAGCATCTCCGCGAAAGCCCCGGTACGGCCGTAGTCCCAATCCGCAATCCGTTCGGCGGCGTCCCGGCCGCACAGAAAACTCAGCCTTACATCCGCCCCGTATGCCTCGCGGCATTCCCCGGCGATTTCCACGAACAATCCACCCTCGGTCGCGGCCGCCGAAAATCGCCGCTGTCCCGCCAGCGCCGATGCCCAGCAGCTCAACCCGCTCTGCAAAGGATGCGCCCGTGTATGTCTTATGCGGAAATTCACGAGGCAAAACGAACACCACTTCGTCCACCACTTTCAACGCAGCCTCGGCCAATGCAACATGTGCCACGGTGATTGGATTGAAGCTGCCAGGAAGTACACCGAGGCGGCAAGTCTTTTCCGGGGAACGTCGAAAGAACTCCACCCCCCAGAGTAATACCGAATATACAAAATCAGCGTCGTCCTCACTGAAGCGTCAAAAGCCCCATTCCCTACCCTCACTCGCGGGGAAACCGATGCGGAGTATGGCGCTATTCAACACACTCCCGGGACGGCATTGCTCACATCTTCCTCCTGAAAACACCACGAGCGCAGGATTGCTCCTGCGCTCGTAACAGCTTGCCCGAAGGACTAAGCTTATGCCGCGTTGGCCAGCAGTTCCAGGCTGTCGCCGGTCTCGACCTCGAATTCGTGACGATCGGCCGCTTCCTGGCATTTAATGCAGTACTTGGTCCACGGCACCGCATCCAAACGCTTGATTTTAATGTCCTCTTCGCAGTGCATGCAAACACCGTAGCTGCCGTCTGCGATGCGCACCAGCGCACCTTTTACGTTGCGAAGCAGGTTGGATTCACGGTCCAGGTTCCGGATCGCGAGTTCGCGTTCTCCGGCAAGTTGCACCTCATCAATAGCATCCGGGGTTTTTTCGATGGCGATGTCGTCCCGGTTTCGGAGCCCGGCAGACAGTTCTGCCTGCTTGGCTTCCAGCATCGCTTTGTATTTGTTGAGTTCGGTCTGAGTCATTGTTCCATCTCCTCTTGAGCCGGAGCTTTTTCTTTTTATTTGTTGTCTTTAGCGCGGTTTGCCACCGTAACCATATAGACGAAAATATGAGCCAAAGGTTTCATCCTCTGCAGCCCCTCTAAAGGGCCACTCATTCGCCGGTTCTGTCCCAGTAACAGCTCCACGGTTCAAACTCCAAGCAATTCAGGTGCCAGAGTAGCACAACCCGAATACGACTGCTGCGGTTTCCCCCAGGCAGCATCATACGTTACCCTATATCGGCCAAATGCTAATATTTCTCTTTAGAGAACGCTGAAATATTAAGACGCGCAAATATTAAGTGAACCGGCTCATCAGAATTCTCAACTTCCGCGTCCCGGCTCTGGCCGCTTGCCTGCTGTTTTTGGCCACGGGCAGCGCTTTCGTATCCCACCTGGGTATTCAAAACGACGAAGCCCTCTTCGTCAATGGCATTTACAAGCCTTATTTCGTCGCCTACACGTTTCGCCTCGGCCGCTCCCACCTTCCCCTGATGCTGATGAGTTACCTGGGCACGGCTAAATCCTGGATTTACCGGCCCATATTCGCGCTATTCGGCGCCGGTGTTTCCGCTCTTCGCGTCCCCATGCTGCTCGCCGGAGTGGCCGGCGTATGGCTGTTCTACCTCTTCCTCCGCCGGGTCGCCGGCGTTCGCGCTGCCCTGGTTGGATGCGGTTTGCTGGCCGCAGATTCACTTTATTTGCTGACTATCTGTTTCGATTGGGGTCCCGTCGCCCTGCAGCACCTGCTGCTCATCGCCGCCATGCTGCTTCTGCTCGGCTTCTACCAGTCGCCCAGCCACCGCTGGCTCGCCGGGGGATGTTTCCTCCTGGGCCTCGCCATGTGGGATAAGGCATTGGCAACATGGATGATCGCCGGCATGGGTGTAGCCCTGCTTGCGATCTTCCCCAAACAGCTTGTCAGTGTCATTACCCTGCGCCGCGTAGCGATTGCCGTGCTCGCTTTCGCCCTCGGCGCCCTGCCGCTGATTCTTTACAACATCCATAATCCGCTGGCCACATTCCGCGGCAACACTACCTGGGATACCAGCGAACTGGCCAGCAAAGGCCGTCTGCTGGCAGCCACCGCCGACGGAAACGCCCTCTTCGGTTGGCTCAACAGTGAAGACTGGCAAACCGACCATCCGAATCCGCCGCACGATGCCCTGGCATCGGCATCTGCCGGGATTTCGGCACTCGCCGGGCACCCCCGGCATTCCCTGCTGCTCTATGGGTTCTTCCTGGCGCTCCTCCTTGCCCCCCTGGCCCGAGGCCCAGCTCGTCGCGCGATCCTGTTCGCGCTCATCGCCATGGCCGTCGCTTGGGTACAAATGGCCGTCACCGCCAACGCCGGAGGCAGCGTTCACCACGCGATCCTCATCTGGCCGCTGCCACAAATGGTAATCGCCATCTCCTTCGCCGCCGCCTCCAGGCGCCTGGGCCGTGCCGGTATTCCGGCACTCGCCGCCGTCTTGGCAGTGTTAATGATCTCCGGACTTCTGGTCACCAACGAATATCGCGCCCTCATCGTGCGCAACGGCGGCAGCCAAAACTGGACCGACGCCGTTTTCCGCCTGGCCGACTACATGAAGGGCGTCCCCTCGAGCTACGTGTTTTGCATGGATTGGGGCATCATGGACAACATGCGCCTACTCAGCCGTGGCAAACTGTCGCTCCGCGTGGGCCCCGACCCCGCCGCCAGTCCCGTGCTGCAACCGGATCACATCTTTATTAATCACACAAAGGACTTCACGTTCTTCCCCGGCGTCAACGACAAACTCGTAAAATACGCCGCGGACAACGGCTACCGCCGCGAAATCATGGCCGTCATCCCCGACAGCAACGGTCGCCCAGTCTACGAGGTATACCGTTTTGTCTGCCCGTGAACCGGGCGTTTCCCTTCGAAAAATGGTGCGGCGGATGTAAACTCGATCTATGCACAAGATCGCCCTCGCGCTGTTTCTCACCCTCCCGATGGCCTTCGCTGCCGACGATGCCGGCTTCACTTCCCTGTTCGACGGCAAGACGCTGAACGGGTGGAAACTCGTCGGAGGTCACGGCCCCGGTTACCTCGCACAGGACAACAAAATCGTGTGTCCGGCCGAAGGCGGCGGCAATCTCTTTACGGAAAAGGAATACGGCAATTTTGTTTTCCGCTTCGAGTTCATGCTCACCGCGGGCGCCAACAACGGCGTCGGAATCCGCGCGCCCTATGAAGGCGACGCCGCCTACCAGGGCATGGAAATTCAAATTCTCGACGATGGCGACCCGGTGTACAAAGGCAAGATCCGGCCCGAACAATATCACGGCTCCGTCTACGATGTGATACCCGCCCGCACCGGCTATCGCAAACCGCTCGGCGAGTGGAACGAAGAGGAGATTGCCGCCAACGGCCGCCGTATCAAAGTGACGCTGAACGGCGTAATCATTCTCGACGCTGACCTCGACATCGTGAGAGAGCCGAAAGTCCTGGAGCATCACCCCGGCCTCGCCCGCCCCGCCGGCCACATCGGTTTTCTGGGCCACGGTTCCCACGTCGAGTTCCGCAACATCCGCATCAAGGCGCTGCCCGCATCCAACTAGAGCGAAGACAGCCTCAAACAAACAGAGTCAGGCACCCGGTGAGAATCAGTGCCCCCGCCCAGATCGCATCCAGGTTGATCCAGGCCTTCCGCAAGAGCCCCAGTCCGAAGCGATCCACCACTACCCACGCGGCGAGCGCCGTCACCGCAAGGTACCCTGCACCATGAACCAGTGTGGCCGTCGCACCTGCAAGGGCTTGCGTCGAGGCTCCCCGCGCATGGCAGGACGGACCTTCGGCCACCGCCGTCATCGATAAAAACACGGGCAGCACCATCAGGCCCGCGCCATGTGCCGAGGCCATCAGAAAGGACCACAGAGTCAGCCCGCCCATACCAACCCGCATGGCCGCCCACCGAGGGTGCAGGTGACGGTACAACTGCCGTATGCCGAGGCCTGTGAGCAGGATTGCAACAGGCCAACGCAGCATGGCGGGCGACAGCGCAATGCCTGCAATCATGGCAACTCCGATGGCTGCTGCGATCGCCAGCGCGTGCCCGAGAGTCAGCGGAATCAATGCCCGCCACACGGCGTTCCGTTTCCCCTCTTGCATCCCGAGCGCCACCGCAAAGAGCCATCCCATCCCGGGATTGAGGCCATGAAAGGCCCCCAATCCCGCCAACGTAAGCAGCGAAGCAAATGTAATTCCCATGGGTCGCGGCTCCTTATGCGTAGCAGTACGAGTCGGAGGAAGCGTCGCCGCCCTCCAGCCGGGTCTGGTGTGGCCGCATGCCGTCAAAGTGCGGAAAGAACCGCGGATCGACGCGCATCTCGCCGGTGGCTGGATCCACGTCCATCTTCATCATCCAGCCCTTCACGCCGTCCGGATAGATCTGATCGTCCACCGCGGTGTACAGGGAATTGGTCACGTACACGCGCCGGCCGTCCCGGCTCACTTCCACCATCTGCGGACCACCATTCAGAGGCATGCCCGGATTCGAAGGATGGGCCGCACGCCTCACGATGCCTCCCATCGCAATCTTGCTGTTCAACTTCGGGTGGAACGGATCGCTCACGTCGTACTGGCGGAATTCGCCGGAGCCCCAGCATGAGACATAGAGGTACCTGTCGTCGAGCGAAAGGTTGATGTCGGTGACGAAAGGCGCGACTGCTCCAAAGCCTTTCAACATCGGAGGCAGCAGCTCCGGATCAGCCGGCTCCGCGGGAATCTCGATCACCTTTCGGATCTTCCACTCCGCGTCCTCTCCGCGACCCTCCTTGTACCAGAGCCAGATCGATGACGAGAGATCCTTCAGTGAGACCACCACTCCCACGAAGCCGTACGCCTTGGTTGGATTTCTCGCCGGCCGTAGCTCGAACACGAGTTGCTGTTCGGCTCCAAGGTCCAGAACCTGCTTGTGCATGCGCTTGTGTAAATCCCAGACGTGAATCTGGTGGCCATACTTTCCGCCCAGCAGCAGTTCGGGATTCAACCCGTCTTCGAACATATTCGGCGTGCCCCATTCGCTGCTGATCATGGAATCGTGGCCCAGATGCCAGGCGAAATCGTATGCCAGGTACTGCGGGCCCCGGTCCATCTCCCAGCGCCCGCGCACGTCGAACGTCTCCCCGTCCAGAACGAATACGCCGCCCGGCCCTTCCCCGTCAGGCGAGCCCAGGGCATTCATGTAGATGCCTTCCGGCCCGCAGTGAACCGTGTGAGGGCGGCTGTACCCGGTCCGGTTCGCGACCGTCTCCGCTTCGATCACTTTCACCAGCTTCGGATTCTTCGGATCCGGCTTCGTGTCCAGAATATGAATACGCGACGACCGCAGGCCCGGCACCACCAGGTACCGGCGTTCCATGTGCGGATGCGGCGAATAGGGGCATAGGCAGGAACTGCAGGCATTCCAGCCGAAGTGATGCAGTTCGTCCCCCGCGTTGGGCATATCCACACGGCCGACCATCTTGCCGTACGATTTCGATCCCGCGTCGACGTCGACTACGCCCATCGCATCCGGGCGACCTTTCAGGGTTGGGTTCAACATTGCTACATATGCCAGCTTCTCGGCTGGCGCTTCCATCGCCATCTTCGGCGAAGGATAAAACGTTGGATCAGGTTGCCATCTCATTTGCACAAATCTCCCCGTGTTTTTTTAATCTGTTCGTACTTTGCCGCGAACGTGTGTCCGGACGTCTCCAGGCCGTTTGTGGCGTCTGGACCCTGAAAAAGCGGACTACTTCTTCCGCGCCAGCGCCACCACAAATTCGCCTGGGATCGAATACCCTTCACCGTGCCGGTATGGCTGGATGGTTTTCAGGTATTCGGCGTGCGCTTCATCGCGGCTCTCATCGTCAAAGTGTGCGTATGCCAATGCCACTGGTCCCCCGGCGAATGCCGCCCCGATCGCATCGTCGGACGAGGCGTAGTCGAGCCGCGTAACCAGTCGTTCCAAATGAATCTCGGAGAAGCCGGCCATCTCCAGCGCTGCCCGCAAATTGTCTCCCGTTCCCAACTGAAAGAACATGGGACAGACCTCCGATTTCACGCGCGCGTCAACCACCGGAAAGATCCCAGCCCAGCCGCAACGCTCGCGCTGGCCCCAAACGCTCGCGGCCATTCGTCCGCCGGACGTCAGCAGTTGGCGCACTAGCCGCAAAGCCTTTAGTGGTTCAGGCACGTACATGAGCCCGAGTGAGCAAAACGCCGCATCGAAACTACTCTCCGGAAATTCCAGGGCCTCGGCATCCACCCTCTGAAACGCAACATTCGCGAGACCCCGTTTCGCCGACTCCTCGCGCCCCCGTTCAATCATCCCGTCCGAGATGTCGGTCCCCACAACCGAACCTCGTACACCCACGGACATCGCGGCTGGAAACGTGATCAAACCCGTCCCACAGGCGATGTCCAAAACACGTTCACCCGGTCGTAGTGCGGCCATCGCGAGCAGCCGCTTCTGGGCCGGCTCGATTTGCTTCCTCCAGTATTCTTCGTACTCCGCCGAAGCCTTGTCCCAACCGTAGCGCTGTATGCGTCGCTGCAACTTCGCGTCCACCTGGTTACTCCTTCCCCTTTACGCGAATGTCGACACGAACGTCCTGGGGATCCTGCCAGACATGCAGATAGGAGCTCGCCGCGTTCGCTTCGTCCAGTACGCGCCGCACATCTTCCTCCGGCGCGTCGCTCTCGACATTCACGATGCAGCGCACCTGACGGTAGCCGGGCCTGACGCCGTCCATCCCGTATTCTGCCCGGGTGTCGTAGTCCGCTTGCACTTCGACATCGAGGGAGCGGATCTGAACACCGCGCCGCGCCGCCCACATCGCGTAACCGATGGCCAGGCAGCTACCGAGCGAAGCACGTCCCAGAACGCCCGGATTCGGCCCGCTGTTCGCTCCACCGGATTTCTCGGACATGTCCGCCTTCAGCTTCCACCCACCCTCTTCGATCTCGCACGCCAGTCCCCGGTCAGGCGCACCTTAGTCACTGCCGTGCCCTGGCCGATGGATGGGCGCAGCTCGAGGGCTTTCGCATTACGATCGAGAACGGCTTTAATCTGTTCCATAAAACTGGTCCTTGCCCCTTTCACGGCCCACCGTAGAGCAGCCTTTCAGGCTGCCATGCCCCCTTTCATGGGGCATTTTTGCCGTCACCGGCCGAGCGCTGCTGCCACTCTGTTTTCGAAAGGCTGGCCGCAAATGCAGCCAGCGCGCTTGCACCGGCCTCGAGGCGGGCAGCGAGGGCCTCGGATCGATGGTTCGCATTTGCTCCTGCCGCCGGGAATCGGCCGTCGGCGATCTGTTCCTTGATTTCGCTCTTCATTTTTGTTGTCCTCAAACGCAAACCGTCACGCACAGGAAGGTAGCAGGGATGAAAGTACCGCCGTTACTGTCCTCGTTCTGTGCCTTCGCAAGTTCCAGGAGCTGGTTGTGGAGTTCCTCTTCTTTTCCGTTTTTCTCCGCCGCCTCGAAAGCGTTCATTGTCGGGCCGTAATAGCGCCTGAATGAGTCGATAACCTTAACCGGACTTTTGTCGGGCGAAATGAAATGGTATGTTTCCTTGACCATGGAGATCTTCTCTTTGGGCACCCCGGCCTGGCCGAATCGCTCGGTGATATGCGTATCTATGCCCCAGGTCATGGGGCTGACGAACCCTTCTGGAGGTGGCGGCGCAAACGATGAGCTGATCTTCAGCAACTGCGCCACGAAAGTTGGATCGTTCGGAATCCAGTTGCCCATCACAATGCGGCCGCCTGGTCTTGTGACGCGGACCATCTCCCTGGCCACGTCGAAAGGCTTCGGAGCAAACATGGCGCCGAATATGGAGAGCGTCAGATCGAACGAATCGTCATCGACCCCTTCCAGGTTGCACGCATCTCCCTCCTGGAACTTCAGCCGGTTGAGACCCGCCTCCGCCGCTCGCTTGTTCCCCGCTTCCACCAGATTGCTGGCGATATCGATGCCGACAACGTCAGCCCCCAATTGTGCCATCGGAACCGCTGTTGTGCCATCTCCGCAGCCCAGGTCCAAAACCCGCAGCGGCGGCGTAATCTCGAGTGACTGAACCACTGCTTCTCCGGATTCACGCATGAAGCCGGCAATCTCGGTAAAGTCGCCCTTCTCCCACAACGCTTTGTTTGTATTCATGACAGCATCCTTTCTGCGATCTGGAGCTCTCCGGCCAACCCAGTGCCGGGAACCCTCTTCAGCTACAATTGTGCAGTGAGCCCGCTGGAAGAACCATGCCCGAGCGTCTACATGACTTGCTCGAACGGCTCACGGAAGCTGATTCCTTTGCTGGGTAGCCAGGAATCTTTGCAGACAGTCCAGAGGGCCGAATGGATGCATTCTCCGAGATTCTAAGTGGCGTCAAGCTGAATGGCGCAGTATTCTTCAGCGCTGAATTCTCGGCTCCATGGGGTTTTTCGGTGCCCGCGTCGGATATGACGGCGGCCACGCTCGGCCTGGGCGTGGCGCACCTTGTGCTCTACCATTTCGTCATCGAGGGCGGAGCAGTCGTCGAATTGGCGGATGGACAGTCAATCGTGCTGAAGCCCGGAGATGTTGTCATCTTTCCGCATGGGGATCCCCACCACATGAGCAGTGGCGCGGGGGCGACACGGCCATTCCCCAACTACGGAATTACCGCCAAGATCAAGGAGCACGATTTGAGCCCATTGCACGCGGGCGGCGGTGGTGACACTTCGCGGTTCGTCTGTGGATACATGACTTGCGACCCCTACCTGAGCCGGCCGATACTAAACGGACTGCCCTCCGTCTTTAAGGTCAATATCCGCACGGATCGCTCCGGGCAATGGCTTGAGAATTCCATCCTGCACCTCGTGGAAGAGGCAGCCTCCGGACGCGTCGGCAGCGAAGCCATGCTTGCCAAACTCTCCGAGGCCCTGTTCGTCGACACCTTGCGGCGCTACGTTGCTGGCTTGCCGGATCAACAAACGGGGTGGCTCGCGGGAGCGCGCGATCCCATCGTCGGGAAAAGCCTCGGATTGCTTCACGGCCGCATCGCCCATCCGTGGACGATCGCGGATCTCGCGGACAAGGTGGGCATTTCACGCTCCGCTCTGGTGGAGCGCTTTACGCGATATCTCTCCGAGCCGCCCATGACGTACTTAACCCGCTGGAGGCTTCAATTGGCCGCGCGCTCGCTCGAAAAGACATCGCGAGGCGTGGCGGAAATCGCGGGAGACGTTGGATACGAATCGGAGGCCGCCTTCAATCGCGCATTCAAGCGTGAGTTTGGACAGCCTCCGGGCCGCTACCGCAGCGATCATAAGAGTTCGCCCACCGGGAAGGCAACCGACCACCTTACGCCTGCAGCCCGGGCTTGATTGCTGATCTGCCCGGGCGGCGTGCGCTTTGCCCTCACACCCCATCCACCTTGCAGCCGCCACGCCCACGGGCTCATAATACGGAGTACTGTCTGAGAGCGCCTGCAAGCGGTTGCCTTGAATGATCTGCCCAAATTGTAGCGTCGCCAATCCCGACAACCTGCGCTACTGTGGCCATTGCGGCCGCGCCCTCCCCGCCGACGACCCGCAGGCCACCATCCTCTGCGGCCCAACCGCCGCCCAGCCCGCCCCCGCCGCCCAGCCCCAGACCGCCGCCGGGCTCATCACGCCCCCTCCGGGTTCCCAATCCGAGACCTGGGGCGCGGCGCCCGCGCCGGCCACCGACGCCACCTGGGGTCTGGCCGTCCCCGGCGCCGTCCTTCCCACCAATCTCCAGCCGGGCACGGCATTCGGCACCCGCTATCGCATTGAGTCCCTGCTCGGCGAAGGCGGAATGGGCGCGGTCTACAAGGCCTACGACACCGAACTCGGCCGCACCGTCGCGCTCAAACTCGTCCGCCCCGAACTGGCCACCAATCCCCAGACCATGCAGCGCTTCAAACAGGAGCTCCTGCTGGCCAGCAAGGTTTCCCAAAAGAACATCCTGCGCATCCACGATCTCGGCGATGTCGGCGGCGTCAAGTTCATCACCATGGCCTTCGTCGAAGGTGGCGATCTCGCCGCTTTAATCGACAACGAAGGACGCCTGCCCTTCGAACGCGCCCTCAAATTCACGCGCCAACTCTGCGCCGCCCTCGAAGCCGCCCACAACGAAGGCGTAGTCCACCGCGATCTGAAGCCGCAAAATATCCTGATCGATAAATCCGACAACATCTACATCTCGGATTTCGGCCTCGCCAAATCGCTGGAAGCCGAAGTCACCATGATGACCCGCACCGGACAGATCCTCGGCACCCCGCGCTACATGTCCCCCGAGCAGGTGGAAGCCGTCAACGTGGATCATCGCGCGGACATTTATTCCCTGGGCCTCATCGTGTACGAAATGTTCACCGCGGATATTCCCTTCCGCGGCGAATCCGCCATGCAGCTCATGTACCAGCGGGTCACCGCGCCCGCCCGCGATCCGCGAACCATCTTTCCGGAGATGCCGGACTATCTGGCCAACATCATTCTCAAATGCCTGGAGAAAGATCCGGCCAAACGCTATCAGAGCGCCCGCGAAATCCTCAACGACCTCGACGCGCAGAACGCCCCCGCCGTCACCTCGCTTTCTCCCGGAGCAACCGCCGCCGCGGTGCGTCCGGCGCCCGCGCCTAAAGCAGGCAACGCCACCATCAGCATCGAGATCCCCAAACCCACAGGCCGCTGGAGCATCCTGGGTCTCGCCCTGCTCCTCGCCATCATGCTGGCATTCGCCCTCCCCGTCACACGCCACTGGATTCTCGGCCCGCCCAAAGGCGCCGTCCCCGGCCGCCCCAAGCACTCCTTAGCCGTGCTGCCCGCCAAATTCGTCGGCGACGACGCGCAGAAATACCTGGCCGATGGCGTCGTCGAAACGCTCGCCGCCAAGCTCGCCGGACTCAAGGACGTATATGTCGCCACGGTCGCGGCCGCCGACCCCACCATGAGCCTGAAGGACGACGCCAAAATCGCCAAAAGTCTCGGCGTCACCCTTCTGGTCAGGACCAGCGTCACCATATCCGGCGATCAGATCTCCATCATCGTCGCCATGGATTCCGTCGGCAAGCAGGGCGGCAGCCTCCTCAGACGGGAGGCTGGCGGCTCAACCCGCGACCTCCTCTCCCTGGAGAACAAAGCCTTCATCGCCCTCGTCAGCGCACTCCAGATCGCCCAGAGCAAAGAGGAACTGGCCCGCACCAGGCAGCCCACCGACGCCGTGGATGCCTACGATTTCTATCTCCGCGGGCGTACCCTGCTGCGCGGCAAACGTACCGCCGACACCATGACCAAAGCCCTCGCGCTGTTTGAGGAGGCCATCAAGCACGATCCCCGCTTCCCTCAGGCGTTCACCGGCAAAGCCGATGCCAGCCTGGCCATGTACAACATCACCAAGGACAACACCTGGGCTGCGGACGCCTTGCAGGCCGCGCAGACCGCCGAGGGATTCAACGACTCCCTCCCCGAGGTCTACTACTCTCTCCTCAGCATCTCCGCCGCGACCGGAAAATTCGAAGAGGCCCTCGCCTATTACCAGCACGCCACCGCCCTCGTGCCCAATTCTGACGAAGGGCTTCGCCGCCTCGCCGAAGCGTACCGTGTGGCCCACCAGCCCGCGCAGGCCATCGCCCGTCTCGAAGAGGCCACGCGCCTCAATAAAAACTCCTGGCGCAACTGGAACCAGCTCGGCAGGCTCTACAACGATTCCGGCCAATACGACAAGGCCCTGAACGCTTACAACCAGGTCACCGTGCTCGCGCCGGACCTCTCCACCGGCTGGTCGAACATGGGCAAGATTCACTATTCCCTCGGCAAATGGAGCGAGTGCCTTGCCGAATACGAAAAGGCCATCAAGCTCGAGCCCAAGGCGCTCTATTATTCCAATCGCGGAGTTGCCTACTTTTTCCTTGGGCGCTACGCCGAATCCGCTACCGATTTCGAACAGGCCGTCAAGATGAGTCCCAAGGAAGCTGGCTACCGCGTCAACCTCGCAGATGCCTACCGCTGGTCCAACCGGCGCGACCTCGCCGCCGCCGGCTACGATTCGGCCATCAAACTGGCCGCCCAGACCCTGCAGGTGAATCCCAACGATACCGACGCCCTGGGCAACCAAGCCATCGCCTACGCCAAGACCGGCAACCAAACTACCGCGTTGCAGTTGATCGAGCGCGCCCGAAAACTCGATCCCAATAACATCGATCTCATGTACACACAGGCCACCATTCACTCGCTGGCCGGCCGTACCAAAGAAGCGGTCGCCAGTCTCCGCGAAGCTTTGCGGCACAACTACTCCGCGGATGTGGTCGCCGCCGATCCCGAATTCGCCGCGCTGCGTAAGACGCCGGAATTCGCCGCAATGCTTCAGGAATTTCCCAAAAAACCAAACTGAGTAATCCTTAAGTTCTAGTACCGACAACGCTTAGATCGTCTTACTTTCGGTTGACTCCATCGCGCTGCTGCGTAACTATGATCGCTAGAGGTCGGCAGGTGCCGGGAAGGATCTGGGATGGGGAACAAACAAATCATTTTGAGTTGCGTCGCGGTAGGGCTTCTGGTATCTTCGGCATCCGCCGATACCCTGAAGGACCCAGCTGCCGGAGTGGAATCTGATAACTTCAGCTCCCCCATCAGCAAATTTGTCGGTCAAATCGACCCGACGGCCAACAACGGCATCATCGGTTTTTTTAACGATACCGGCGCCATCATCACCTCGCTCTCCCTCCACACCACCATCGCCACCAACCTGACTACCGCCGACATCACTAGTTCCTTCAGCTGCAATTCCGGTGCGGCCGACCCGTTCTTCCTGAACTGTGGTTTTACCTACGTCAGTTCCACCGGGAGCCTCACCATCAATTTTTTCGGCGTCAATCCGCCGGTTGTCGCAATCGGCAACCACGAAGGCATTCTGCCCGTATCCCCTGCCTGCCTCCCGACCCCCGATGCTCCGGGTTGCGACACACTCGGTCACTTCGCCTTCGTCTTCAACGACAATTTCCAGCAGACCGGCAACCTCATCGACGAGTGGGTCCCCACCACCACCAGCACCTCCAACCCCAATACGCTGCTCTTCAACGGGCCGCCGCTCTTCGATGCACCCGGATTCACCACCGCGCCCGAACCCTCCTCGCTCCTCCTGCTCGGAAGTGGGATTTTCGCGCTAGTGCGCTTATCCCGCCGTCGCACCCGCTGAACGAAAAGCATAATCGTCGCCTTGCTCCGTGCATAGATATAATTGACCCGACCGAGTGAATGTGTCCGTCGAGGATTTGCCGTTTGCTGCCCGCTCGATGAGATCAGCAACAGCCTCCGGCTGCGAAACGTACACAGCATGACTTCCCTTGACCTCCACCACCTCGGAACCGGCACGCTTCGCCATCGCTCGTTGTGCGTCGGGGGGAATCATTTTGTCTTCCGTGGAAACCAGATACCAACTGGGCTTGGCCCTCCAGGCAGGCTCAGTGACAGCGCCAGCCAGCGCCTCGACACCCCACGGAACCTGGGAATCTGCGATGAAGGCGGCGGTCTCCGGCTTAACATCGGCGGCGAAAGAGGCCGCGAACTTCGTGCGATCCAGAAACAGGAATCCGTCCTGCGGCGGCATAATCGGCGGCACCGGTGCTCCGGGAGGCGGATTCTGGATCAGCGATTGCACCGACTCGCCCTTGTCCGGCGCGAACGCAGCGATGTACACCAGCGCGGCCACCATCGGATTGTTACCGGCTTCCGTGATCACGACCCCTCCGTAGGAATGTCCAACCAGGATGACGGGGCCATCTTGCGCAGCGATTGTTCTTTGTGTGGCCGCCACGTCGTCTGCGAGTGTGATCGTGGGGTTCTGAACGATCGCGACATTATAGCCTTTACTCCTCAGCGTGTCGTAAACGCCCTGCCATCCGGAGCCGTCCACAAAACCACCGTGGACCAGCACGATGTTCTTGGCCATGCGCGCGCCGCGGAGAAGCTCTTCATGACTCCTTCGGGGGTGAGCGTGTTAATACGGGAACTGGAGCGCCAGCTGGGAATGCCGCGTTCAACCGCGTGTCAACCCCCTGGACAGCCTTGAACGGGCAAAGCCTGATCTCCCTCAGCTCGAACTATCGCCACCAGCAACTCATCGACAAACAACTCGAGAAGAGTGGCGTCGTTTGCAACCACAGCCAAACCGTCAATTTGGTGGATACGCAGATTGGCCTGGTAGAGGCTGACGAGGGCATCGCGATTATCCCCTCGTTTGGCTTACCGGCGTGCCGCAACCGCAAAGTGATGATGAGCGAACTCGTCGACCCGATAGTAACACTGGAGTTCTACGAGATCAGCCACAGAGGAAGGAAACTGCCGGAAGAAGCCAGGGAATTCAGTGCCTTCCTGAAACGGTATATCGCCAGGTGGGCCGGTGAAGCCGGCATCCTGTGACGCAACCCGCAACCTCAGTGAACCGACCCGGACCGGGCCGTAGCATGGCTGAAGACAACGATCGCTCCGACGGGCGAGGCTCCCTGGAGAATGGCGCCTTCACGTTGCCTCTGGAACCGGGCGATAATGAGGTCGCGGTGGCAATCGATAACCTCGGCAGAAGAATTCGACCCATCCTCTTCGGCGTTCTTGGCTGGAGCGCGATCGGGCTGGTCTTTGCAATTCCAGGCATCCGAACCGGCGATCGTTGGGGTCCGCCGCTCCTGTTCTCATTCGCTCAATGGTGGTCATGGGGGCTGATCGCGCTCCTGATTGTGCAGTTCGACCGGCGATTGCCATTCACCGATCTACAGATCGGAAGACGGTTGTTGGCTCACATCCCCGGAAGTTTGATCCTGACGTCGCTGTGCCTGTACGTCGAGGCGGGACTGAAGGTGTTGCTCGGACTTGGTCCCATCCAGGCGGTTGTCGATCCCGGCGTGCTCTTGGACTCGGTCGACAGCGGCATGTTTCTATGGGTGTGGATCATCTACTGGATGATCTTGGGGGCCTGGCTCGCCAAGCAATATCAGGAACGGTTCCGTAGGAGCGAGTTGCAGCGCGAGCGGACGGAACGCTTGTCCACACAAGCCCAGCTACGCTCCTTGCGGTTGCAGATCGATCCACATTTCCTTTTCAATGCTCTCAACGCGATTTCCTCGGAGGTCGAGGCCGATCCGGTCAGCGCTCGCAACATGATCGAGCATCTCGGAAACCTCCTTCGCCTCACCCTGGACACGAATGATCGTCAATTGGTTCCGCTCTTCGAGGAGCTTTCGTTTCTGGACCACTATCTGGCCATCCAAAAGATTCGCTTTGGCGATCGCCTCCGTTTCGAGCAGGTCATCGATGAAGACGTTCGCCACGTTCTCGTGCCTTCGATGACAATCCAGCCGCTTGTGGAGAATTCGATTCGCCATGGCTTGTCGCAAAGGGCCAGGGGCGGACTGGTTCGTGTGGCGGCCACACGCTCCGGCGGAAAACACATCCGGATCACAGTCGAAGATGACGGTGTCGGCTTGCCCGCCGATTGGAATCCCGGTAAGTCGCTCGGACTTGGTCTCTCAATTACCGCGCAGCGGCTTGCCGCTCTGTATCCGCGGCAAAATAGTGTCTTCGATGTACGGAGACGTACGGGAGGCGGGACCGAGGTGGAACTGCTGCTTCCGATTCACCTCGAGGAAGGAGCTTCCTGGCGGTCGGAACCGAAACATGCCTGAACCAGCCATTGGTGTTTTGATTGCGGATGACGAGATGCCCGCTCGCCGGCGATTGCTCGATCTTTTGCGCCAGGAACCCGGTATCACCTCAGTCTGGGAAGCCACCCATGGACAGATGACGGTCGATCTGATCCGCTCCTGCCAACCGGATCTCCTCTTTCTCGATGTGAAGATGCCGGAACTGGACGGCCTCGGCGTGATCGGCGCCGTCGGAGTTCCGGCAATGCCGCTCACGATTTTTGTGACGGCCTACGATGAACATGCCATTCACGCGTTTGAAGCGAATGCGCTGGACTATCTGCTGAAGCCCTATAGCGACCAGCGGTTCCGCTCGGCCATGAGCAGGGCGCGTACCCGGCTGGACGACCGGGGGCTTCGCGAATTCGCGGAAAAAGTAAAGTTGTTGTTGACCCCCGAGGTTGTCGATGCCCCGCCGCTCGAACGGCTCGTGATCAAAGGACGCGGCACTACACGATTTCTGGACGTGACCGAAGTGGAGTGCATCGAGGCGGCTGGAATGTACGTCGTGTTGCATGCAGGAGGAAAAGAGCTGCTGCACCGTTCCTCCCTGACCGACATCGAAGCCAAGCTCGACCCGCGCCACTTCATAAGAATCCATCGCTCGGCGATTGTGAATCTCGCACGCGTCGCCCATCTGGAGCCGATTTCTCACGGAGAGTTCGAGGTCGTTCTCAAAAGTGGCAAACGGGTACGTCTGAGCCGCACCTATCGCGGACCAGTCGAACAGCGTCTCCGTCAATCGCTGTGACGCCGGGGGGACTCTCTCGAAAATGCGAGCCGCCCCCGGTGACAGACGAGACTGGCATGGGTTCCGCCGTCTTTGCGGAACCCGCTGCCAGCCCCGTCTGTCACCGGGTTCACGGCCACGGCCCCCAATTTTCATTCCCCCGGATGAGTCTTCCTCATAACGCGACTGACATGAATTTCCGGCGCAGTTTGCCGGAAATTCGCACTCTGTCCCCGGTTTGCCCCCCGGCGATTTTGATTACGTACCGTATAATCACATCATGAGATGCATACCCGTTTCTCTTATTATCGGCGTTACGCTTTTGTGGTGCGCTCCTCCCGTGCGTGCCGACGAAGCCAGCAAATCCGCAAAGGCAGCAGAACTGTTGCAGCTTACGCAGGGCGACCAGATGATGAAGGCGATGGAACCCATGATGAAAGGCATGCTGGCCCAGGCGGAGAAGGATATACCCGCTGAGCAGCGCGCGAAAGTCGGCGAAATACAGGAAAAGATCATGGCGTTGATCGCCGTGAGTCTCAATAATGCCAAGCCTGCGCTCGCGAAGGTCTACACCGACACTTACACGGAAGAGGAGATCGACGGCATTTTGACGTTCTACAAGTCGGCCGTCGGTAAAGCCTTTCTTCAGAAAATGCCGGACGTGATGCAACGCTCGATGCCCGTCATGATGCAGATGATGAGAGACCTCCAGCCGGAAATGAAGACAATGATTGAAGGACTCAAGGAGAAGTCCAAGTAAACGACTATCTCCTTTCTCAACTGCTGGAAAACGTGCGCCGTACCCTGCTAGGATTTCGGTTGCTGTTCGTTCCACTGGCGAAGCGGCAGAACCAGAAATAGCTCCGTGCGGCCCGGCAGATGCGTCACGTAGGGCATGCCGTTTGATCCATCGCGGCTGAACCCTTGGAGGTCATCCTGATGGGGGCTCACAATCATCAGGTGCGGACCGACATGGAACTCCGGGACAGAAGAGCCCGTTGCCGCCTTCACCCATGCGCCACCGTACATGTACGCGATGCCAACACGATCGATTCGCGGCGTCCGGCCAGCCAGGCTGTCCTGAATAAATTGCAGGAATACCGCGTCGAAACACCCCGGTTCATCATGCGGATACCCGGGAACAGCCGGGAGACATGTCCATGCGTTCGAACCTTTACGAAGAACCCGATATTCTCCTCCATGTGCCGGCGGCCAGTCGAGCAGCGTCGCGTCCTTCGTGATGAATTTCGGACCCGCGCGCAAAGCATCGGCGATCTTCTCTGCGTCGGTGACGGGCAGGTGCGACCCCGCCATCTGAGGGAAGGCGGCGGTTACTGTTAAGCATGCGATTGTGATCAACTTCATCTCACCCTCCTAGCGCCGTCTCTGTCTAAGATGCAGCGAAAGCGGTGTGAAGGACCAGGCATTTCACGCCTCCGAAGCCTTCCGGCCCAAACCGCCAGACCCACGAAAGGACGGTCGCTGACCGAGGATTGGTCGCAATCCGGCATGCTCGCGGCCTCGGACCGGGTTCAGTTCCGCCAAGGGCGTTATGCTGCGAGTGCAGGAAGGCCGGCCGCGATATGCTATGGTAGTCGGCCTGTAATTAGTCATGCCACAGGCGCGCCGCCATTCCGAGCCTGACCAATGCGTCAAGTATAGGAGATTCGAATATGGCTGACGAAGATCTGGGCGCCAAGCTCAAGGCCGCCGCCGAAAAGTTGGTGGGCGGCAAGGCGCTGACCAGCAAGTACGGCCTTGATTGCTTCGCCCTGGTGGATAAGCTGCTCAGGAGTCTGGGCGCCGCGACCGCCGCGGATGGCGATGTCGCGGTCACGCCCACCGCCGACTACGACTGGGGCGACGGGATCCTGCTCGATTCCATCCAGCCCGGGGACATCCTCCAGTTCCACAAGCACCTCGTCACCATCGCAACCTGGAAAAATGCGAACGGCAAGTGGTATGAGGCCTCCAGCTTCACACTCAACCGCCCGCATCACACCGCCATCGTGATGGAAGTACGCAAGGACGGCAGCGTCGTCGTAGTCGAACAGAACGTCTATCCGAATCCCGGCAACGTCACGCGCAACGTCATCCCGAGGCTGGAGGCGGGCGAGGAGACGCGAACTGTCAGCAGCGAAGAGAAGATTAAGCTGAAGGTGACCGGCGAGGTTCGCGCCTACCGCCCGATCCCCAAACCGCCAAAGGGCGCCAGCCTCCTGGGCCCGGGCAAATCGACGCCGGCCGGCGGGTCGCGGATACTGGCCAACGTCGTGCCGTCGCAGGGGGGCGCAAAGCGCGTGCCCGGGCCGCTCGGGATGAAAGGACGGGGGCCGGAAAATGACTGGCCGGCATGAGACACCGCTCGGTTTGCAGTCGCATCAGTCCTCCTCCCGCGCGAATTGCGCACTTTCCCAGCGACAGCCTACTCACAACGACTAGAAACAGGGAGGACTGTATGAGGATTCAATTCGTTGTGCTGAGCCGTAGCATTTACCGATGTGGTCCGAATGGGTGGTCAGAGAACGAAGAGTGGCGTTTGGGGAAAATGACCGTGGGCGGGAGCGGCCCGACGAATGAAGTCCGCTAACCCCGTTTCTACCGCCCCGGTACAATAAGGTCATCATGGAGGAGGCGTGCTGCGAGGCTAGAAGGGATCGATCTTTGAAGTCACACAGGCGCACAGGGTAACAGATGACCTACTTCTTCGACACATCGGTAGGGCGGTTCTGGATTCTGATCACCGAAGAGCCTACGGACGGTCCCGTGAGATTGGGGGTCGCTGAACGGGACTTGGGCAGGTACAACTCGGTCGAATCCGCAGCGGCTGCTGTCAGCGCACACGAAACTGGGTATGAGGAGTGGGATGGCATCCCAAACTCGGTTGAGACGCCGCACTCGCTCGCGTTCTGGCGACAAGAGTCTGGGTTGCGAATGCGCCGCCGTCGCTGAGGTGCCGACGCAACACCGCAGCAAATCACTGTCCGGGGAAGGACGGTTCACTCTGTGTTGGCGGGCATCGAGTTGTCGGGCGCACGTCGGTGTTATCGCCGACCATACCGGATTCGCCTAAGTAACGTTTCGAGCCTGGAAGGATGGTGTGCCAGTAGCCGTACAACTTGAACTTAGCGTCATCCGACCTTCCAAAGCGGAGGAGTAGTCCCTGAGGCGACAGCATACTCTGGGAATGGCGATACGACCGACCTGTCTCCGTCTCAAAACGCCAGACTACTTGCAGCGCGGCGATGACCTTCGAACTTCTATTGAGCAGGATCGCGGAGGTTGGGCGGTCTTCTTGAGAGATGCGTGGCCGAAGGCCCTCGGGGAGCGGAGGTGAACCGTCTATGGGGTCAGCCTGCCGGCGCTGGATATCGGACAGAAGCGGATCGTAATCTTCCGATGCCGGCGGGACCAGCACCAGGCGGTGTTTTGGGAGATCTTCACAAAGGAAGTTCACGAATTCATCTTACGCCCACACCGCCGCCTCCCGTCGGGGCGTTAGCGTCGATAACCTGGAAAGCGGTCGGAAAGGGCTTTCATTCCATTGGGCCAGGACTGTTGCTGAGTCACTGCCGTAGGCCAATCTTGAAAAACATCCAGGCCAGGGCCAATCTTCAGGCCGCGTTTGACCTCAGTTCCTCCCGAATGATCCGTCGCAGCGTATCCTCGATCTTCGGCGCCTTTCCCTCGAGGTATTCCCTAAGAGCTGCATTGATGAGGGTTTGGTAACCAGTCGCTCCCCCGCTTCGTTCCGCCATCGCAAAGAATCGATCCACAATGTCCTGGTCGAGCCGGATCGTGATCCGGGTCTTACCCTCGGCCTCAGGTTCCGGCGGAAGAACTCTCCCTCGTTTCCCCTTGCTGAAATCGTATTGATCTTTCATAGTTCTGCTCCATACTGCTTGCGCTCATGCGGTGCGGCGGGTCGTGCGGATATGATTCGGATGTTCTCACCACGCCATGTATGGACCACCACGAGCAAACGGCCTGCCGCACCCATGCCGAGTGTCACAAATCGCCGTTCGTTCGGCTCCGATTCATCATCCGCTATTGTGATGGCGTTGGGATCGTCAAACGCCGGAATCGCCTCAGGCATCCGGACGCCGTGCTTGCGAAAATTGAGACCGGCTTTGCTCTCCTCGTCCCACTCGTAACGCACCCCTTCAGTGTACGGACGTATTGTGCATACGTCAAGCGCGTCATGGAGACGCGCAGAGCGAACTGCGGCCTTCGCAATGCGACAAGCTCCCGATATGGGGTATCCGAGAAGTGCCCGCCCGGTCTGCGAACCCGGCGCGGCGGACATGAACGTGGTGTGGCGTCGCACGTGGAGGGCGAGGTGATGCCGCTCACTATAGTTCCGTTACGAATCTTGTGCTCGGCGTTGTGCCGAAACCGCTTCGGAGAACTTTCGTTCACGCGGATTGGCGCATAACGCCTGCCACCAACTCTGTCCGCTTCGCCCCGAAGAAAGTTCTGGTGCCTACAGCCGATATGAGGACGTATCTATCGGCAAGTTCCTCGAAAGTTATCGTAGATTGGGCCCGTCGCTCCGTGTAAGCCCGAGCTCACCGAGTTCCCTGATTCGACTCTCTTCCACTTCCAGTAACGATGCCGGTTTCCCTCGCCTTCGCAGCCTCAGCAAGTTTCCGCTCAGTCACTTCGTACCCCCAAAAGGATTGCCGCCCGCATGCAACGGCCACACATGTTACAGGAACTGCGATTCTCCGAAATGATGTCGTTTCATCTCGCGCCGGCCGTGAAATCCACCTGCAGCGTTTGTAACGCCAATTTCGGAGCTGAATTAGCCTAAACCGGCTTCAATGTATTAGCAGCCACGCTGGCTGATTTCGCTGCAGCTGGGCAGTACTCAACCTGTGTCCACGCTCCAACCGGCACTACCGCAGCCCCCGGCGGCACGCCAGATCACCCTTCGCAATCACGCCTTGTGCATCTGCCCCACGGCGTTCGCCGTTCCTTCGGTCTTATCACTTTCGCGGCCCCCAGCACCTCTTCTCCCTTCCAGCTCCTTCGGCCCCGAATCTGATGAAACCTTTATCAGTGACACCAACATTCAGAAAATTTCTTCACCGCGAACACCGCTATTCTTCAATAATTTACAAGCCATGACCGGACCGCGCGACCCCTAAGACGGCAACACCCCTATGCCATCATCAAACTAAGAGGGGAGGACATTCTCAAACATACATCCTTGGAGAAATGGAGAGGGGGGCTAAATTTAGCCCCCCTCGTGCTACTTAAACTATTTGGTTTCAGTAACTCGATCCTCCCAAACGGGCTAAACTTAGCCCGCGCTGTGGAGTTGCACAACACGCCCCCTCCACGTAAGCCAAACGTCCGAATTCCCGTACAATGAGAGTTGCCCATGAAACAACCTCCAGGTTCGCTGAAATATCGCGTGGCCCTGGCCATCGCCGTTCTCTCTCTGGTCGCCATCCTGGGCTCTCAGCCGTCCCCGCGCGAGCAGGTCGGACCGCTCCCCGGCGGCGGCTTTCTCCTCAATAGCGGCTGGCGCCTGGACCCCGTCGGCCGCCAGATCCCCCTGGACACTCTCCCCATGTCCACCGCGCTCTCGCCGGATGGCAAATACCTGCTGGTGCTCAACGGAGGATACCGCCCGCCTTCCGTCAGCGTGATCGAAACCTCCTCCGGCCGCGTCACCGGCAGCGTGCCTGTGGCCGATGGCTGGCTGGGCCTCGCCATCTCGCCTAAGGGCGACACGGTCTATGTCGGCGGAGGCTCAAAAGCCTCCCTCTTCGAATTCGCCTTCGCCAATGGCGCCCTCACCCCCGCGCGGACCTTCGCCGTCGTCCCGGCAGCGCAGCGCGGCACGCAGGATTTCATCGGCGACGTGGCCTTTTCGCCCGACGGCCGCCTGCTCTACGCCGCCAACCTCTATCGCGATAGCATCTCCGTGGTCAACCCGCAATCCGGCATGGTGATCGGCCAGTTCAAAACCGGCCGGCGTCCCTATCGCATTCTCTTCCACCCCGATGGCAAAAGCTTCTTCGTCACCCACTGGGCCGATGGCACAGTCGGCCAGTACGACACCGCCGGCGGCAGCCTGATCGGGCAGCCCGTGCGCGTCGGCGCCCACGCCAGCGACATGCTGTGGCGCGATGGCGCGCCGGAAACCGCTCCCGGCGAGACGGCGCCCTACACCGCACGCATCTTCGTCGCCGCCGCCAATACCAATAACGTGTTCGCCCTCGGCATCACTCCCGCGAAGGATGTCAACCTCGTAGAGAGCATCAACATCGCCATGACCCCGCGCCAGCCCCTGGGCATGACTCCTTCCGCCCTCGGCCTCAGCGCCGATGGCAAGCGCCTCTTCGTGGCCTGCTCCGACGCCAACGCCGCCGCCGTCGTGGATATCGGCGAAGCGCGCAGCCGCGTCGAAGGTTTTATTCCCACCGGCTGGTATCCCACCGCCGTGCGCGCCCTCGCCAACGGAACCCTGGTCGTCCTCAATGGCAAAGGGCTCCGCTCCTATCCCAACGCCCAAAACGGTCCAAACCCCTCCAAGCGCGCCGAACCGGTGCACGCCGGCGCACCCGCGCCACCCGCCGTACAATACGTCGGCCGCATGCAGACCGGCACCGCGTCCTGGATCGAGCCCTTCACCGTCGAGCAGCTCAACACCTTCACCGCCCGCACCCTCGCCAACTCGCCCTATCGCGACGACAAACTGAACCAGCCCGACCCGCTCCCCAAGATCGAGCACGTCATCTACATCGTCAAGGAGAATCGCAGCTACGATCAGGTGCTGGGCGACATGAAAGAAGGCAACGGCGATCCGTCGCTGGTCCTCTTCGGTGAAAACTCCACTCCCAATCTTCACAAGCTCGCGCGCGAATTCGTCCTGCTCGACAATTTCTACGTCAACAGCGACGTCAGCGCCGACGGCCATAACTGGTCGATGGCCGCCATCGCTCCCGATTACGTGCAGAAGATGTGGCCCAACAAATACGCCAACCGCCGCGCCACTTACGATTTCGAAGAGCAGGACGCGGCCTCGCTCCCTCCCGCCGGCTATCTCTGGACCAACGCTGCCGCCGCCGGCGTATCCCTTCGCAACTTCGGCTACATGGTCAACAACAAGCCCAACGCCGCGCCCGCCGCCGAGCAGATCACCGGCGTGCGCGACCCCGTGCTGTCCAAGGTCACCAACCCCATGTACCGCGGCTTCGACCTCGACTACCGGGATGTGGAGCGCGCCAAGGTATTCCTCAACGAACTCGCCGAATATGAGAAGTCCGGCAGCATGCCGCGCCTCATCGTCATGCGCCTCGGCAACGACCACACCTCCGGCACCGCCGCCGGTAAGATCGCCCCGCTCTCCGCCGCCGCCGATAACGACTACGCCGTCGGCCAGCTCGTCGAAGGAGTTTCCAAATCGCGCTTCTGGAACAGCACCGCGATTTTCATCCTCGAAGACGACGCCCAGAACGGTCCCGACCACGTGGATTCCCACCGCTCCCCGGCCTTCCTCATCTCTCCCTGGGTGAAGCATCACGCCGTGGACAGCAGCATGTACAACACAACCTCCATGCTGCGCACCATCGAATTTCTGCTTGGATTAAAGCCGATGACCCACTTCGATGCCGGCGCGCGCCCCATGACCGCCGCCTTCCAGGCCCAGCCCAATCCGGCGCCGTACACCGCGGAGAAACCACATATTTCCCTCGACGAAAAGAACCCCGCCGCCACCGCGGCCGCGGCCCGTGCCGCACACCTGAAATTCGAGGAGGCTGACGAAAACGACGACGACGAAATGAACGATATCCTCTGGCGTGCGATCCGCAAAGATGCCCCACCTCCGCCCGTGCGCAGCATTTTTGGTCGATGAGTAGGTGTTGGGCGGGCCCCACTGAAAACTAATGCCGCAAATTAACCTGTGCTTCCTATGGCACATGCATCAGCCGTTTTATAAGGACCTTGCTTCCGGCGAGTACAAGCTCCCCTGGACGCGCATGCACGCGCTCAAAGACTACTACGGCATGGTGCGCATCCTCGAAGATTTCCCTCAGGTGAAGCAGACTTTCAACCTTGTGCCCTCCATGATGGCGCAGGTGGAAGAGTATGCCTCCGGGCAGGCGCGCGACCCGTTCCTCGCTCTCGCCCTCAAGCCTGCCGAACACCTGACCGACGAAGAGCGCGAGCATCTCCTGCAGCACTCGTTCTATTCCGATCCCGCGCACATGATCTACCGCTATCCGCGCTACGGCGAGCTCTTCGACGCCCGCAACGCGCAGAAGACCTCCGGCGCGCGCAACATGTTCAGCACCCAGGAACTGCGCGACGTGCAGATGTGGTCGCAGCTCGCCTGGTTCGACGAAGAGTTCCAGGCCCATGACCCCGAGGTGCGCGAATGGATCGAGCGCGGCCGCAATTTCACCCTGGATGATCAGCGCCGCATGGGCGAAAAGCAGCGCGAGATTGTCGGCCGCGTGCTGCCGGAGTATGCCAAGCTCGCCGCTACCGGCCAGATCGAAATTTCCACCACGCCGTACTACCATCCCATCCTTCCCCTGCTCTGCGATTCCGACATCGCCCGCGTGCCGCACCCCAACGTTCCGCTGCCGCCGCGCTTCCGCTATCCCGGCGACGCACGCCGCCAGCTACAGTTGGCGCGCGAGTACGTCCAGCAGCACTTCGGGGTCGCACCGGTCGGTCTTTGGCCCTCCGAAGGCTCGGTCTCGGACGAAGTCTTCACCCTGGCCAGCGAGCTGGGTTTCGAGTGGGCCGCTACCGATAGCGGCGTGCTCGACCGCACCCAGCAGCGCGCCGTGCCGGTGGAAGGTCTGTACCGTCCGTACGAGTGGCGCCAGCAGGGCCGCACCATGCGCCTGATCTTCCGCGATCATTTCATGAGCGACCTGATCGGCTTCGTCTATTCCAAGATGGAGCCCTCGCATGCCGCCGCCGATTTCCTGCACCGCATCCGTCAGAACTGCGCCGGCATTCTCGCCGCGGGCCGCGACGCCCTGGTGCCCATCATCCTGGACGGCGAGAACGCCTGGGAATACTACCACCTCAACGGCCGCCCGTTCCTACGCGAACTCTACCAGCGCATCACGGACGACCCGGGACTTCGCGCCGTGACCGCCACCGAAGGCTTCCGCCTGATGGCGCCGGAGCCGCTCGACCACATCTTCCCGGGCTCCTGGATCAACGCCAACTTCGATATCTGGATCGGCGCCGAGGAAGACAACCAGGCCTGGACCCAATTGCTGCGCGCCCGCTCCACCTACGATACCGTCGTCGGTGTCTCCGACGACAATCGCCGCCTGGCGTATGAGGAACTCCTGATCGCCGAAGGCAGCGATTGGTGCTGGTGGTACGGGCCGGAACACGAATCGGCTAATCGCCTCGAGTTCGACCAGCTATATCGCAGTCATCTGGCCAACGTATACCGCTTCCTGAACCTGGCGCCCCCGGAGGAACTCTCGAGGCCCATCCTGCACATCGCGACGCCGGATGTCCGTCTGTCTCCCACCGGCGCCATACACCCCACCATCGATGGAGAGGTAACCTCCTACTTCGAGTGGATGGGCTCCGGCGAGTACCACGTAGATGAGCGCTCGGGCTCCATGCACGGGAAGAAGTTCCTGGTCAGCGAAGTATTTTTCGGCAGCGATGGCGAAAGCCTCTTCGTGCGCGTCGATTTCCGTCCTGGCTCGGAACCCGAGCTGGCCGGCATGGAAGCGCGCTTTTCGCTGCAATCGCTGGACGGCGCACCGCCCCAGCCCGTGACCATCCGCCTGACCAGCGGCGCAGCCACCACCGAAGACCCGGTGGAGTGCGCCTTCAGCCGGATTCTCGAAGCGCGTTTTCCCCTGGATGCCGCCGGAGTCCCCGACGGCGGCGGCGTGCGTTTCCAGCTCTCCCTCTGGCACGAAGGTCTCCCCGTGGACGCCGTCCCGCAGCAAGGCTGGCTGGAGATGCCCACCACCAGTCCCGCGGAAATGGCAGATTAAAGACGCTCCCTTACGGTCACGGCTCTGATGCGAAGCTGCGTACTTCTGAGATGCCATCAGAGATGGTATGAGAAGGCCGGTCTCCCCCGCGGGATACGTTAAGATCCCGAATAGACACGCACTCGATCAGGTGCAAAAAGGAGACCGGCTTATGAAAAAGAATAACATTGCGAGACTACAGGCGCTTTCGAAGGGCAAGAAGAGGCAGAACCGTGGAGCTGCAAGACAGAGGCTGACCGTAGGGTTAGACCTGGGAGATCGCGATAGCCGCTACTGCATCTTGGATGAAGCCGGAGAAAAGGCGAGCGAAGGCAAAGTGGCGACGACGAAAACGGGGTTCAACTCGGTCTTTGGAAAGATGGTGCCGAGCCGAATCGCACTGGAAGTAGGGACGCATTCGCCATGGGTAAGCCGGCACCTGGCGGCCATGGGACATGAAGTAATCGTGGCGAATCCACGGAAGGTAAAACTGATCACGCAGAGCGTGAAGAAGAACGATCGGATGGATGCCGAGCAACTGGCCCGGTTGGCCCGAGTGGACCCGAAGCTGTTGTCCCCGATCCGACACCGAGGCCCAGAAGCGCAAGCGGACCTGGCGGTGATCCGGGCGCGGGCGGGATTGGTAGATGCGCGGACGGAGTTGATCAACATGGCGCGCGGACTGGCCAAGCCGATGGGAGAACGGTTGAAGAAGTGCGACGCCGATTACGTGAAGGAATCGCTGGCCGATGGACTCAGCGCGGCGGCGCAAAGCGCCATTCGTCCGCTGCTGAAGAGCGTGGAAGCGATCAATCAACAGATCGGAGTGTACGAGGAGAGGATCGAGGGAATTGGGAAAAAGTACCCGGAGATGAAACTGCTGACGCAGGTCGGGGGAGTAGGCACGCTGATCGCGTTGACCTACATCTTGACCATCGAAGATGCGGAGCGGTTCGCGCATAGCCGGGAGGTCGGACCATACCTGGGGCTGACCCGCAAGCTGCGGGATAGTGGCGAAAGCCAGCCGGAGTTAGGGATCAGCAAGGCGGGGGATCAGTTGTTGCGACGGCTGTTGGTACAGGGAGCGCACTGCATCCTGAGGCAAGGGGCGCCGGAGTGTGACCTCAAGGTATGGGGCATGGGGATGCTGCAAAATGGCGACGGCAAGAAAGTCAGCAAAGCGCGCAAGAAGAAAGCGGTGGTAGCGGTGGCGCGCAAGTTGGCGGTGTTGCTGCATCGGTTGTGGGTGACGGGGGAAGTCTACGATCCGCAGTACAACCGTAAGGCGGCACAGGCAGCGAAGGGTAAAGCCAAAGCAGCCTAAGGGTTTGAGGATTGGAATTCTGCAGAGTATGCGAAAGCGCCGAGTTGGGGTGATTGCGAGGTCGCGGCAGAACGTCGGGGGCCAGGTAACTGGGACCCTTCAGTTCGACGCAGAGATGGCAGCACCCCTTGAATTGAGAACACCAACAGGCACCTGCGGCGAAAGCTGCAATCAGAGTGCGGATGGGAGCATGGCGACAATGGCGCAGGAGTCAACGGGCAGAATGCAATCCGAAGCGAGTTGGCAGGGAAAGCAGATGGGATGCTACGGGAGGAGAGGCGCGCGGAACGCGCGCATGAGGCGCTGCCTCATACTCCGCCAGGGGGCGAGCCCCCTGAGACCTCCCGCCCCCTTTCCCTCGGGAATCCGTGTATCAGAACGGAAGCAATCGGTCAAGGGTTCGCAAGCCGCGCAAAACCGTTGCGCGCCCTTGACCGATCACTTCCGTTCTGAAGAAACCACTGAGATGAGGGAAAGGGGGCGCCTAGGGTGCGGGGGCCGGAACCCCACGGGGTGTAGCCTCTTTGACCAATGCAGCGAGGGCGCGCGGAACGCGCGCCATGAGGCTCCGCCTCATACTCCGCCAGGGGGCGAGCCCCCCTGAGACCCCCGAATTTTCCGCTTGACAGGGAGGGGCCTTCTCATGGAAGCCGCGACCGTAAGGGAACGTTGGCGACTTCCGTAGTGAGGGAGCGCTCGGATTGAAGTTCAGCCGCCGTGTTAGACTATAAAAGTTATGGCAATTCCGAATGTGAAACGGTTCCGGCCCTTCTGCCCGACCTGCAATGATAGCTACACGCTAATGGCAGTCCTGCCGCAGGGCGCCGACGTTGAAAAGTACCTGGCGGATGCGGTGGCGCGCCACGATCACAAGGCGTTCAACGATTCCAAGACGCTGCACACCAAAGTCCGCGTCGGTCAGCAGAAGCAGAAGAAGGCGAAGTAGTTCTACTTTTCGCACCACGTCCGGCGCCGCCCTTCGCGCGGCGCCGGGCTGGGCACTCTTCCTACAGTCTGGCCTGCAGATTTCTCATCGCACGCAATCCCTCCTGAGCTACTTCGGGGTCGGCGTCCCGGCTCACCTTCTCCAGGTGTGACACGCTCTCTTTGTCTCCACTCACCGCCAGCACGCGCGCCAGGCCGATTTTCTCGTCCTTCGTCCCAGTTTCGAGCGGTCCATAAAGCGCCTTGCGCGTGCTGCTATCGCGCGCCAGTTCCGTCAGGAACGGCTGGGCTTCCCCCTTATAGGCGGCCAAATTCAGGTTGTTGATCAGGTATCGCAGCGGGCTGAATTCGCTGACTTCGTTCCGGCCTAACATCACCAGGGCAAACGCCAGGGAAATTCGGGCCTGCGGCTTGCCCTCGTCCTTCCAGGCCTGGTCGATCATGGCGGAGTCCGCGGGATTGCGCAGTCGTCCGAAGCCCTCGGCGGCGGCGGCGCGCATCCTGTCGTCTTTGTCGTTCAGGTATTGCTGGTAGAGAGGCCGGCTCTTTTCGTCGGGTACCATGGCCAATGCGCCCAGCGCGGCGCGCCGCACTTTAGCATCCTTCGAGCGCTTCACTACGTCCATCAGTTCCGGCACCGCCTCGCGGTTGCGCAACAGCCCTGTGGTCTCAATGGCGGCGGTCTGCACTTTGGGATTCAGGTCGTGCAGCAGGAAGACAATCTGCGGTCCCGCCGATTCGTCGCGGATCTTCTGCATGGCGATCAGCGATTCGTACAGCACGTCGGTATCTTTGGTGCGCAGCGCCGCGACCAGATCCGGTATGGCGGCCTTGCCGCGCAGGATCCCTACGGCCCGCGCCGCATTGGCGCGCGACTGCATGTTGGCGCCGCCGCGGACCAGCGCGCCGAGCGCGGCGACCACGTCGGGGCGCGCCGTAATATATGGATCGACCACCTGGTCGTTGGTATCGGTGAATTTGCCCTTGATGCTGCCTCCCACCCGTTTGATGGAAGAGCCGAAGCCGCTTTGCACATATCCCGGCAGGTAGAAGTTGACCAGACCATCGGTGGCATGGATCTGCACTTCGGCCTCGTTATCGCGCGTGGCCAGAATGAGCGCGTCGAGCGCGCGCGCATCCGTGAGCTGTTTAACGGCCTCCACGCGCACATCGGTATTGGGGTTCTTAAGGAGTTCGGTAAGCCGCGGAATGGCCCCGCTGCCTGCCTTGCCGATCTCGCGGACGTCTTTGGGGCGGACATCCTGCGCGGCGGCGGAAGCAATCAGGGCGACGGCCAAAACATAGAAGCGCATACTCGTATTATCTCGCGTCGCAGTAACTCGCGTCGTAGTAACTTCGTGAGATAAGACGCGCCCCGCGAGAGAAAAGTCCGAATGCGGCTAGCGGATGAATTCCAGTTCGACGCGTTTGGAAATCAGGCCGGCTTCGAAGCCCATATCGAGCAGCTTCTGCGCGGCCGCGGGCACAATCTCCCCTGCGTCGACGGTGTAATGGTTGACGTACATGCCGACGAACTTTTCCGCCAGGCGCGGTTCCATGTCGCGCGCGAACTGCATGGCGTATTGCAACGCCTCATCGTGATTGTCCAGGGCGTACTGAATGCTCTCGCGCATCATGCGACAGCACTCGCTCTTGACCTCGGCATCCAGGGAACGCAGCAGCACGTTGCCGCCCAGCGGCAGCGGCAGATCGTAGGAGGTTTTGAACCAGCGGCCGAGATCGACGATGCGGTGAAAGCCTTCGCGGTCGAACGTCAATTGCGCTTCGTGGATGATCAACCCGGCGTCCACGGTGCGTTCCTTGATGGCGTCGGTAATTTTGTCGAAGGGAGTGACGACGGCCTCGAAATCCGGCTGGTAGAGTTTGCAGGCCAGGTACGCCGTGGTCATAGTGCCGGGGATGGCGATGCGCTTGCCTTTCAACTCCTCCGGCTCCATCGGGCGGTTGGAGATGATCATGGGACCGTACCCATCGCCGATGGAAGATCCGCTGGCCATGAGCACGTACTTGTCGGCGACGTAGGGATAGGCGTGGTAGGAAATCGCACTCAGGTCGTATAGACCTTCCACGGCTTTCCGATTCAAGGTTTCGATGTCGGACAGTACGTGACGGAAGGTCACTAGGCGCGAGCGCACCTTTTTCGTCGCCAAGGCATAAAACATGAAGGCGTCGTCGGAATCGGGACTGTGGGCGCTGACAATCTCCTGGGGAGCAACCGTGGTCATAAGAGGAACTATCAGTTTACACCACCGGAGGTTGCAGCCTGTGGACGGAAGGATAGAGGGAGGGAAAAAATCGAAGAGAAAAAAATTAAAGGGCGGTCATCCGATTGGGTCGTGAACTAAGAAGCTACCGTTGGCGATCATCCACTGTGCGCATACGACGCATTGCCCAATCCATTCAGGCACTCTGTGAATCCGACCGTTCGGAGCTTCTCGACTGCGTGCTCACTTCCCGCGGATGAGGCCGCCCTCATTCTGGTCCGGTTCTATATGTCACCTCCCGCCGACCCGTCTGGGACGGCTAACAAAGACGACGTCTTTTACGGAACCATTACATCCTGATTCCACTTTCACTATGCTCCCGGAGGTTTGAATTGTCAAGACCGCCTGGGGTACCATTCGGGTAGGATTTGCACCTTAAAGAAAGGCAACAATGCTGCGCAATTTTTTCAGCAAAAAGCCCTTACCGCTTACCGGCGCGCCCGCGATACGGCGGCTCAAATCCTATTCGGCGCAAAGTGGCTACGTCTATCAGTACTTCTACGAAGGACAGCGGCCTTTCGGCGGCGGCAGTGAGACCGGCGTCGAATTCGTATTCACGGTGAGCGCCGACCGCAAGACGTTTCAGCCGGTCAGCGTGCTGGTGCCCGAAGCCGCCCTTGTCGCGTGGGAAAAGACGCACGCTCACGCGCTCTCTTCCACCGAGCGCTACGCAGTTTCCAAAATGGCGCTGTTCCAGGCCTTCGATGAACGGTCCGGCCCCAATCAAATGAGAGGCGACGTGCGAGTCCGCATCGCCGACGTGGAAGCCATCATCGAGACTCTGGGACTTTAGCCGCGCGCCGCGACAGGGCATGCGGCACGCTGCGGTGTTTCGCGGCCGCCGACGCCGAGGTGCTGGCCGCGGCGCCGCCAATCGCAATCAGGCACTCGGAGGAATAGGCATCAGGGCCGGCGATATCCAGATTGTTATCGCCCGCCGTGACGCCGGACGGTACCGTCATGTTGATCTGGTAGAGCCCCGCGAGCTGCGGCGCCAAGCCCGCGTAGGTCACGGTGGCCTGCACGCCGCCGATGTAGACCGCGATGGTCGCGCTAGCGTTTGAGAGTGGGTTGGTGGGCCCGGCAGCACCATCCTGGATGGTGGGGCTCACCGCGCCCAACCCCGTCACGAACACCGATACCGTCTCGCCGATTTGCGCCGGACTCTTGGCGTTGACCAGTGTGCCATCCAGGTGGATCACGTCTCCGTACCCCAGGCCGTTCTGCGATTGGGTCAGCACACCGGGCGCCGTCGTGCTGATGAGCGAGGTGACAACGTTAGACTGCACGTTGTTATTGAACACCTGCACCTTGGCAACGGTGCCCGAGATGCCATACGGCACGATGGCGGATAGCTGCGTGGGGGTAACGTAGTAGATAGGCGCGGCGATGCCGTTGAACATCACCTGGACGCCACCGAGCGAGGTGAGGAACGGAGCGGCGGACGCGACTTGCGGTTCCGAGGCCAGGTTGGAGCCGTACAGAGTGAGCAGCTCTCCGGGCGCGATCCCGGCGGTGAAGGGCGCGGAGCTGCCGGCGTTCACCACGCCCTGCGGATTCAGGAACACGCCGGTACTGCTCAAACTGCTGCTCATGGTGGGGGCTTGCAGCGCCACGCTGAGTCCGAGGTACGGACCGATTCCGCTGCCGATGCGAATTCCACCACCGACCACATAGTTCGTGGACGGATTGCCGTAAGCGCCATTCGAGGGAACGTTGTACGTATCGCTGTAGGTGTAATTGGCGGGCGCCGGATTGAAAAAGTCGAGCAGGCGCTGATGGCCCACAATGTTGCCGCCGCCGGCGCTGAGCGAGCCGTAGAAGCTGTCCAGGCTGGCGTACCCGGAACTCAGGGTGGACTCGTCCTGGTCCAGGCCCGCCTCATAGTACAGGCCGCTCAAGTTGGGAGTGCCGGTTCCGGTGCGAACCCCAACAAGCAGGTCAAAAGAGAGGGGCGAGCCGCCGAACACGAAATTACCATCGGGCGAAAAATACAGGTAATATTGCCCCGTCAGCACCGCGGTGTTGGAGTTGGGGAACGTGACCACCGCGGCGCCGCCGCTGAAAATGTATTTCACATTTGACAGCGATTGCACGACCTTGGACGACCCGCTCTGTCCCACGTATCCGGCCACTCCCACGGTGCCCAGATTGCCCGCGCCATCGGGATTCATCGAGACCAAGGCCCCGATGGTGTCCGCCGGATTGCCGTCGGAAAGGTCCATGTAGGAGAAGGAATAGGCGCCTTTAAACGTCGAGGCGGCGGGTAACGGGTTGCTGAGCGGCGCGGCGATGAACAGATCGTTGTAGAAGCTCACGTTTTCCGTACTGCTGCCCACGAAGATGTGCTGCGTGTTCACCATGCCATAGATAAGGTCACCCGTAGACAAAGGATTCGAAAGGAAGCCTTGGCCGGACGCCGCAATTGAGTAGGTACCGCTAAGCGTGCCGCTATTTATGCTGCCGTTTGCCGCATCCAGGACAGTGGCGTTCATGGAATACGTTCCCGTTCCGTTGAAGGTCACCGTTCCATAGACCGAAAGTGCGTCGGAAAGGCTGCCGTCCCCAGCATTCGATAGTACGTAGAGCACATGGCGGAAATAGTATTGGCCGTTGAGCATCCCGTTCCCACTGGTGTCCCAGTTGGATGTCTGGGCGAACAACCCGGTCGCCATGGAGATCATCAACAGCGCGCGCAAAAGTTTCATGAAGGAAAGTCACCGTCCCTATACCAGGAAAACACGGTTTTGCGGGGAAAGCTTCGCGGAATGCGGAAAACTGTGGCCGGAGACCCGAAAACAGGCTATCCAAGGGGGGAGGAAAGAGGAACAGGCCGGAGTGAATGCGACTCCGGCCAATTCTCGGAGGAAACTACCTGGCTACATCGCCCTGCGCCGACTCATCTCAATATCGATTTATCCAAATTAGTTCAGACTTTCTTGCGGCGCAGCAGCCCGATACCAAGCAGCGCGCCACCCAACAAAATGCATTGTCGCGGGTTCCGGCACCAAATCGAAAACCCTGGGGTGTTTGGATGGTCCCGCTGCCGCTGATCGAGTTCCCGGGGCCAAGCCGGATTGGGTGAAGCTGAAAATCAACGAGGCCGTGCCGTCATTATAGACGCCCAAGCGTCATGGAAAATACCAACGGCGCTGATTGTGAGGTCGTTCGGCGAAGTGAAAGATGTCGTCGAGCCTCCGGTTATCGAGAAGGAGTATCGGGTAAGGTTTGCCCCACTTGTGCCATCACCCCACACAACGAAGCTGGGGTAAGCTGCCAGCGGCACGGTAAAGGTTGTCGGTGTTGTGACCGTGGCGCTTACGAGCGGGGCGCTGTCCACTCCACTGCCGAAAGGCGTGCCTGAGTGTCCCGTGATGGTACCGGCATTTGAACTGAGCGTGATACTGGTTGCGACTGAAAGAGTAGCTCCAGACATACGATGCGACAAGATCATTGAAGGCTACACTCCCATTGGCGATGATACCGGCCGAGGCGGTACTCGAAAGTGCGAGTACTAAAATAGCCGTCAAAAACGCCGTTTGAACAGCTTTCATAGTAAGAGTTCCTCCAAACCCAGACCAGGTCACCCATCCAAAGATAGGGCGTAGGTGAATGTTATCCGTAATGGGTAAACCGGTCAAGATTCAATCTGATGACGATGTCCGATGGGATACAACCGGGACTACTAGTCCTACGACTTAGTGTCCTCACATTCACATCTAAAGCGGTAAATGGGGTTAGTCGTACCGGCGCTGCGAGCGGTATCCTAGGCGTTAAAGACTAGGAACTAGTAATAACTCCCCAGGATGCTACCCGATGCTTATTTGTACTGTACCGAACATTTAGATACCTTCGCCGCCGGTCAGGGAACTCTCCGAACGGCCCACCGCGGCGACCGCCTCCATGCCCTGTTGCACGCTCTCGACACGGACCCGCTGCTCCGTGGGTACCGTCTGCCGCACCAGATCCCAATCCGCCGGTCCGGCGGGCGAGACGATGGCAATGAGGCCCGCCGACAGTGCCGTGCGGACCGCCTGGCGGAGGTTTTCGGGGTCGTGGATCACATGAACCGCGTAGCCGTGGTCGAAGAGACGGCGCTCCAGCGCCCAGGCTAAGTCGAGACGGTCCGGGGGCAGGCAGATGGCCAGCGGCGCGTGTCCGCGCACGGCGCGGCGTTCTTCGTCGGTGACCCGTCCGGTGGTTCTGTGCGGCGTTTCCGCATGGAGGATCATTCCGGCGCCCATGGTCTCGTTGGTGATGGGGTCGATGAGGATGAAACTGCCGGTGAACCGGTTGGTACGGTAGGCATCGAACAGCAGCGGACGCTGCGCCTCCACGGCCACCACCGCGATGCCGTTGAGTTCCACACTGCGCGCCGGTTGGTGCTCCAGCGTGTTGACGTCGATGCGGTAACGGATTTCGCGCACGCGGGCCTGGGTGACCTGGGTGGTCTGTTTAATAAGGTAAGAGCGATTAGGTTCCAGGGGCTTCTGGTTCATCCACACCACGGTGGCGTCGAAGCGGCGGGCCACGTGCGGCAGGTTGCCGGTGAGGGCCAGCATGTCGCCGCGGCTGATGTCGACCTCATCCTCCAGGCACAAGGCGACCGACATGGGAGCGAACGCCTCATCGAGTTCGCCTTCCCAGGTAACGATGGATTTCACGCGGCTGGTTCGTCCGGAGGGCAGCACGGTGACGGGGTCGCCGCGGCGCACCACGCCGGAGGCAAGCGTCCCGGCGAAGGCGCGGAAATCCAGATTGGGACGGATGACATACTGCACGGGGAAGCGAAGATCGGTGAGGTTGATGTCGCGCGCGATGGGCACGGTCTCCAGGTGCTCAAGCAGCGCCGGGCCGTCGTACCATGGCGTACGCTTGCTGCGGTTAACCACGTTATCGCCATCGAGGGCGCTGATGGGAATGTAGGTGATGTCGCCGGAATCGGACATTCCTGTTGGCAACTGCGCGGCAAAGGCACGGAATTCCTCGCGAATGGCGTTGAAGACGTCCTCGCGGAATTCCATCAGGTCCATCTTGTTGACGGCCACCACCAGATGGGGAATGCCCAGCAGCGCGGCCAGGAAGGCATGACGGCGCGATTGCGGCAGCACGCCGTAGCGCGCATCGATCAGGATGATGGCGAGGTTGGCGGTGGAGGCGCCAGTGGCCATGTTGCGCGTGTACTGCTCATGCCCGGGGGTATCGGCGATGATGAACTTGCGCCGGGGCGTGGAGAAGTAGCGGTAGGCCACGTCGATGGTAATGCCCTGCTCGCGCTCGGCGCGCAGCCCGTCGGTGAGAAGGGAGAGGTCGAGGCCATTGGTGGAAAGGTTGCGCGTAGCTTTTCGCACGCTGGCCAGCTGATCTTCGTAGACGCCCTTGGAATCGTAGAGCAGGCGGCCGATCAGCGTGCTCTTGCCATCGTCCACGCTGCCCGCGGTGGTGAAGCGCAGCAGTTCGGTCTGCGCGGTGGCTTCCAGCCAGGCAGCGGCTTCGGGACTCAAGTGCTCCACCGGCATCAGAAATAGCCCTCGCGCTTTTTGATTTCCATGGAGCCTTCCTGATCGTGATCGATCACGCGGTTCTCGCGTTCGCTGCGGCGGAACTGAATCATCTCTTCGATGATTTTGGGCAGGGTGTCGGCCTCGGAGCGAATGGCGCCGGTGCAATAGGTGCAGCCGAGCGAGCGCATACGGCACATCACCATCTGCGGCGCTTCGCCGGGGAGCAGCGGCATATTGTGCTCCAGCGGAATCAGAGCTCCGCCGCGCACTACCATGGAGCGCGGTTTGGCGAAGTAGAGCGGCACGATGGGGATGTTTTCCTGGTGGATGTAGTGCCAGACATCGAGTTCGGTCCAGTTGGAGAGCGGGAAGACGCGGATGCTCTCGCCCTTATCCAGGCGGCTGTTGTAGAGGCTCCACAATTCGGGGCGCTGGTTCTTGGGGTCCCACTGTCCGAAGGCGTCGCGGAAGCTGTAAACGCGCTCTTTGGCGCGCGATTTCTCTTCATCGCGGCGGGCGCCGCCGAAGGCCGCGTCGAAGGTGCCGGCGTTGAGCGCATCGAGCAGGGCGCGCGTTTTGAGCAGGCCACAGCATTTCTGGGTTCCCAGGCGGAAGGGGCTGGCCCCCTCGTCGATGGCCTGGCGATTGGTGTGAACGATTAGCTTGACGCCGATCTCCGCGCAGAAGCGGTCGCGGAACTCGATCATCTCCTGAAACTTGTAAGTGGTATCGATGTGCAACAGGGGGAACGGGATGGGGCCGGGATGAAATGCCTTCTGCGCGAGACGGACCATCACCGAGGAATCCTTGCCGATGGAATAGAGCATCACCGGCCGCTCGAATTCGGCAGCCACCTCGCGGAGGATGTGGATGCTTTCGGCTTCCAGGGCGCGCAAGTGACTTAGGGTGCGGTCGGGCATGGGAGAGAGCCGTCGTGATACGGTTGAATTTTAGGATACCAAATCAATCATGCTTAAATCTATCGGGTTACTGGTGATTACTGCGTTGCCAGTATTGGCCCAGGACGCTGCCATCTCGGCCGAACGTATACGGGAGCACACACGGTTTCTCGCTAGCGATTTGCTGGAGGGACGCGGCCCGGGCACGCGCGGCGGACAACTGTCGACCGAGTATATCGCGACCCAACTGGCGCTGGCCGGAGCGAAGCCGGCGGGCGACAACGGGACTTACTTTCAGCAGGTGCCGCTGGTGGGCGTGGAGACGGAGGCGAGCGCCACATTGGGTGCGGCGGTCTCGGGAAAGGCCGTGGACTTCCGTTGGGGCGACGATTTCGTGGGCAACAGCCAGACGCAGCAGCCCGACTCGCGCTTCGAAGGCGAGGCGGTGTTCGTGGGGCACGGGATCACGGCGCCGGAATTCAAGTGGGACGACTATAAAGGCGTGGACGTGACGGACAAGGTGCTGGTGATGTTCACCAACGAACCGCCGTCCGACAATCCGAAGTTTTTCGACGGGCGCGCTCTGACTTATTACGGACGCTGGGTTTACAAATACGAAGAGGCGCTGCGGCGCGGGGCGAAGGCCTGCATCATCATCCACACCACGCCGACGGCGAGCTACGGATGGGACGTAGTGCGCAACTCGTGGGGCAGGGAGGCTCCGTTCGTGAAACTGGAGCCGGGGCAGAAGGCTCTGTCGTTCCAGGGGTGGATCACACGCGAAGCAGGCGAGAAACTTCTGGCGCTGGCGGGGAAAAACCTCGACGAATTGTCGAAGGCGAGCGAGCGCGCGGACTTCAAGCCGGTCGACCTGGGAATGCAGGTGCGCGGGCACATGCCGTCGAAGATCCGGCCGTTGGAGACGCGCAACGTCGCCGCCATGTTTCCGGGGAGCGACGCCAAGCTGAAGGACGAATACATCATCTACAGCGCGCACTGGGATCACCTGGGAATCGGCCCGGCGGTGGCGGGCGATGCGATTTATAACGGCGCGATCGACAATGCCACGGGGTGCGCGATTCTGCTGGAACTGGCTCACATGTGGGGCTCGCTGCCGCAGAAGCCGAAACGGAGTGTGCTGTTCCTTTCGGTGACGGCGGAGGAAGGCGGGCTCAAGGGGTCGGAATACTACGCGGCGCACCCGCTGGTTCCGGTGGCAAAGACGGCGGTGGATTTGAACTACGACGCGCTGTATCCGTGGGGGCGCGCGGCGAACGTGGTGATCACGGGCGCGGAGCGTACGACAATCTATTCCCTGGCGCAGCAGATTGCGAAGCGGCTGGACCTGGCGGTGGCGCAGGACGCGCAGCCGGAAGCGGGGCACTATTTCCGGTCGGACCATTTTTCGATGGCCCACGCGGGGATTCCGGCCTTCAGCATCGGAAGCAGCGACGGAGTTCGCGGGCAAGCCGGCGGGCTTCGGCGAGCAGGCGTACCAGGAGTACAACAGCAAGCATTACCATCAGCCATCGGACGAGTTCCAGAGCGATTGGGATTTCACGGCGCTGCGGCAGGCGGCGGAGTACGGGTTTCTGCTGGGGAAGGATATTGCGAACCAGGAGAGGCTGCCGGACTGGCGGCCGGGGGATCAGTTCCACCGGTAAAGATTTGTTGGCCGCCGATGAACGCCGATGAACGCCGATAAAACAAGAATGCTTATCGGCGTTTATCGGCGTTCATCGGCGGCCATCCTCTCTTCCTACCGTGCTGTCCAGCCCCCGTCGATCACGATGTCCGTCCCCGTAATGAAGCCCGCCTCTTCGGAGCAAAGGTACACCGCCAGCTGCCCGATCTCCTCCACCTTGCCCCATCGCCCCAGCGGGATGCTCGCGATAAACTCCGCATTGACCTCCGGATTCTCCATCAACGCCCGATTCATCTCCGTGCCGAAAGGACCGGGACTGATGCCGTTGCAAGTAATCGCCTCGGGAGCCAGTTCCAGTGCCAGCGTGCGCGTCATGCCGAGCAGAGCCGTCTTGCTGGCGGAATAAGCGATGCGGCCGGGAAGCGAAATGTGACTCATGATCGAGGTCATGTTCAGTATCCTTCCGTAGCCCTGCCCCGTCATCGCCGGTATGAACGACCGGCACAACAGGAACGCCGCCGTCACGTTCGTGTCCATCACGCGGCGCCATTCCTCCAGCGTAAAATCCACCACCGGCTTGCGCACGTTGACGCCGGCATTGTTGATCAGGATATTAACTTTGGGATACACCGCGAGGATCTCACGCTCGATCCGCCGCACTTCCTCTTCGCTGGTCACGTCGGCCGGGAAGACCGCCGCCTCGCCGCCCGCCGCGGAAATCTCGCCGGCCACGGCGCTCAACCGTCCCTCGTCGCGCGATACCAGCGCAATCCGCGCCCCTTCCGCCGCGAGGGCCAGCGCCATAGTCTTGCCCAATCCCTTGCTTGCGCCCGTGATGATGGCAGTGCGGCCCTGCAGTCTGCCCTTCACGCGACCGTCCCGTGCTGCGAACGATTCATAATTTCGTCGGCCAGCGTTTGTGGATTGTCCACATCCTCAATCGTCAGCCGGCTGGCTTCTCCCGAGGTCTCCAGCGACAGGTTGCCCACGCCGAACATGCGCTGCATAATGCTTTGGTCCACACGTACGTCCTGCAGCTTAGAGAGCTGAATCGTGCGCGTGGATTTTGACATCGCACCTGCCTCATAACGCAGGCGGTCGCCGGAGATCGTGGTCTTGGCGAACTGGCGCCGCAACGCCCCCGGCAACGGCCAGATCAGCACCAGGGGAGCAACGATGGGCACGAACTTGAGGCTCTCACGGTCTCGCCACTGGGTATACCAGGCGATTTCCACAGCCAGGAACACCAGCGCGCAGAAAATCGCGCGCATCATAATGAATTTCGCAGTCGGCCGAATCGTGAGGTCAGGCACCAGTACTCTCCTATCGCAAGAAAGATTGTACCGCGCGCTGCCATGCCCTAGGATATAGCCTCAGGAGGAACACATTTCGTGTTGAAAAAATTCGTAACCATTGCGGGAATTATGTCGCTGGCGGGGTCGAGCCTGCTGGCGGATTTTACTTACCAGGAGACCAGCACCATCACCGGCGGCATGATGATGAGCATGATGAAGATTGCCGGCGCCTTCAACAAACAGGCGCGCGAGCCGATCCAATCCACCGTCGCAGTTAAGGGTGACATGATGGTGCACCGCACCGCCAACCACGCCAGTGTGATCGACCTGTGCCGGCGGAACCATTACCAGCATTGATTTTCAGAAGAAACAGTACTCCGTCATGACCTTCGAAGAAATGAAACAGATGATGGAGCAGATGTCGCAGAAAATGCAGAAGAACGACAAAGCCGAGATGCAGTTTAAGGTTTCCGCGAATGCCACGGGCAAGACGAAGCAGGTGTCGGGATTCGAAGCCAAAGAAATGATCATGAAAATGGAGATGGAGGGCACCGACAAGGACAGCGGCCAAAAAGGCGGCATGACGGTCACCACGAACATGTGGATCGCGCCCGGCGTCCCGGGCTACCAGGAAGTCCGCAATTTCCAGAAACGCATGGCGGAGAAGCTCAACTGGACTCCCGGCGGCAACATGTTCATGTCGAATCCCCAGGTCTCCCAGGGAATGGCCGAAGTCTACAAAGAGGTCGCCAAGCTTGACGGCATGCCCGTACAACAACTGATTTCCATGGGGATGGCCGGACAACCCGCCGCGGGGACGTCGCCGGACGGCAGCGCGGCGCCCGCCCAGCAGCAACCGGCGGCACAATCCCAACCACAGCAGCAGTCGGCGCCGCCCACCTCTGTCGGCGGTGCGATCGGTGGCGCCCTGGGCAGCAGGTTCGGACTCGGCAGGAAGAAGCCGGCGGCAGACCAGCAGGCAGCAGCGCCGGCAAGTGCCCCCGCCGGTGGCGGACAGCCTGCCGGGGCTCCGGGATCCCTCCTCGAGATGACTACGGAACTGGGCAGCTTCTCTTCGAACTCGGCGGACGCTTCGCTATTCGCGGTCCCTGCCGGATTTAAGAAAGTGGACTCGGACCTGAAGAGAATGAAGTAGCACGCCAATCCAGGGGCGATCCCCAATAGGCCTTAACTTAAGAGTTCGTGGACCGATTCCACGCGCGTTTGGTGCAAGGCATCGACCCAATCCAAATTCATTGGGGGTAGTCTGCGGATGCCTGCCAAGCTTTCCGGATGACGAACTTGGGGCCAGCGTGAGTTCATTACCGTCGACAAGTCGACTTATCGTTCCTAATCGGACACCTCTACGGCGCGTGCGACGGCTTGGTTCGGAACCAAAGGCACTGCTTCGAAGCGACTCGCACCAACGAGTTTAATCTCAATACTTAAACGTCGGTCGGAAAAATGTTTATTCCGTCTCAGGTGATGCTCATACAGTTACCTTTTCGTCAGCACAGCCGCCAAAAACCGGAGTTCGGAATCCACTTCCGTGGAGTCGGCTAAGGTATCCGCGACCTCCTGGCGAAAGAGGTCGCGATACCGTTTACGAAGCCGGTGAACGGCCACCTTGAGCGCCCCCTCCGACGTGTTCATTTCGCGAGCCAGCGCGGCATACGGCGCGTCCGCCTGGCCAACCAGGAATACCTTCAACCGCTCGAATTGCTCCAGGCGTCCATGGAGCACGAACTCCTCCCGCAATCTCAACATAACGCGGTCGAGCACCGAAAGCGCCCAGCGCCGTTCGAAGATCCGCTCGGGCGTCTCATCGTGAGCAGGCTCCCGTTGGTAGCGTTCTTCACCAGACGAGAATTCAAGCGGCAGAAGTGCTCCGCCGCCGCGTTTCTGCGCGCGATTTCGGTCTTCCTCGTCGGCCACAAAGAACTTCAGGGAAGTCAACAGAAAGGCCCGGAACCGGCCCTTTTCCGGGTTAGCGCGATCGAGATAGCGGCCTTCCAATACCCCGATGAAGAACTCCTGCGTAAGATCCTGCGCCTGATCGGCCGGATACCCGCGCCGGCGCAGGTAAGCGTACAACGGATACCAGTAGTTCTCACACAAAGAAGCCAGAGCGGACCGAACTTCCTTCCGCTTCGGATCGCTGGCAGCGACTACCAGGGTCCAGCGGGTGGTCGGGAATTCAGATTGCCCCGCCAACGTGTGCATGGTCTGGCCGTTCATGCTCCCTCTACACAGCATAAGGAATTCGAATCCCAAAGTTACACCGGGTTGTTGTCACCTGGTGGATTCAGCCCTAGCTTCCCGGACGACCGGAATATCGGGATCTGCATCCTTCCAGAGCCTGAGGAGCTCTTTGTAGGCGGCGGCCGATCTGGCGCGATCTCCGGAAGCGGAGAATGCTCTCGCCAATTGAAGGCGCGCCATTGGTCCGATCGGGTCGGCGAGTGTGATTCCGGGATGATCCAGAATCTTTTGAAACTCGGCCGCTGCCTCGCTATGGCGGCCCATTCGGGAATAAGCGAGGCCGCGCACGTAGACCGGATAGAGAGCTCCGAAAAAGGCGCTACTGTAGAACCCAATGCCGGGAACGGCAAGTTCGTACGGCGCGGCGGCTTGCGTCATTTCGAGCGCCTTCATCGGGTCGCCATGATGGAGAGCTTCGAGCGCCCGCAACGTAGGCAGATAACTGAATCGGACTGACGTGTAGTCCGGGTACCGCTTTTCGAGATCTGCCTTGATCTTGTGAGCTTGCCCTGAGTCGTCCAGAAGCGCCAGCGCAAAGGCAGGCCCATAATCGGCGTCCCTGCTCCGGTAAAGGGACAACGCCGCCGCCGCGTTCGTGTGCGCCTGCTCGCGAAACCCGAACAGCGCATTCCACACGGCGTGAGCGCCCTGAAACATGGCGGCCTGCTCCAGGAAGTTTCCCTGGCGAGCCAGCATCACCGCCCGGTCGCACAGGGGGGCCGCTTCTTTCAAGCGCCCCTGATACGCCAGCATCAGAGCCTCCTGGTACTCGAATCGCCCCTGGGCCTCGAATTTTGCCTTACTGTAGGTCATTTCGCTTTCCATTGCCGCACGGTCGCTCCTCAGAAAAGCGATGAAGTACCGACACTGCGAGAGGATAATGACATCGATCTTGCGTTCCGATGCTTTGCGAAGCACTGCCTCGGCTTCTGCCAGGCGGTTCTGGTAGACGTACGCCCAAGCCGTATTTGCGTAGCCCATGGCGAAATTCGGATCGAGCTTGATGGCCTTTTCACCTTCTTCTGCCGCCTTCTCGTAGCGTCCGCAAGCCTGGGACGTAAAGGCTGACAGAAGTCCGTGAGGCTCTATAGTGCTGGGATATTTTTGCGCCCACGATTCAAGGGTCTGTCGCGCCAGTTCGAGGTTGCCCGTTACCTGCCTGTGGTAGAAGAAGGTGATGTAATAGTTCTCCCAATCGCTGACCCGATCCCGTAATTCATAAGCCTTTGCGACGTTCTGTGCTGCAGTTTCCGGCTCGCTGAGACCGAGTTGGGCATAAGCCATCGCGAATTTCGGGTCGATCTCGATGGCACGCCTCAGCAGCGAGCGAGTTTCCGCTCCCACTGATTTGGTTTGCGCGGCCTTCATTGCCGCGCTGAACGACCGCCAGGCCTCCAGTGAAGGCGTGGTCACCTCGGCGCTCAGACTGGGCTCCTTTTCCACCTTCGGAATCGATTCGCCGGCCCGGGTCCCGAACCTGTTTGCCATTTCGCCGAGCGCCCTTAAGACATCCCCCTTTTTAACAGCCCGCGCGCGCGCTTCATCGAGAACGTCTCCCGTTCGGCAATTCCGTGCGCGCAGGTCCAACAGGTACTCGCTTGCGAGGCTTGTGATCGAGCCCTCAACGACCGCCGCGCTTGTTGTCCGCTCGCAGATTTCGGCCGCAACTTCGGGCGTGAGCTTCGCATCTGGGGGACGCATCATGAAGCGGAGCGTCTGGCTCACGCGCGCGTCGGAAAGCAGAGCCACGCCGGGTGAATTCCCCAATTGCGCTGCCAGGATCCGGCGCAGCGCCTGATCGAAGCCGGGGTCGCCGGTGGCATTCGCGAAATCTGCCAGAACAATGGTTCGCTTATCAGTTGGCCTGGGCCTCGGCGAAGAGTCACGGCGCAGGAACGACCAAACAGTCGCTCCACTTAAAACAACAAATAGGAGCCCAGCCGCCGCACCGATTGCGGCCAACCTTTGCCTTCGAAAAAACTTCTGGGTTCGGTATAGGCGGCTCGGCGGCGAAGCCAAGACAGGTCGGTGTTCCAGGTGCCTCTGGATATCGGCCGCGAGATCCGCAACAGAGGCATAGCGCCGCTCACGCCTCTTCTCCAAAGCTTTCATCGTAATCGAGTTCAAGTCGCCGTCCACGAGCCGGCGCAGCGAGACCGGATCGGTCTGGCGGCGTGCAGCAATGTCGCTGGCTGCGGCGCCCATCGAGGAAAGCTTTCGAGGTAGCGGCGGCGCTTCTTCTTCGCGAATGATCCGCAGCATTTCCGCCAAACCGGCGTTGCCCAGCGTGGCTGTGTCGAACGGCAAGGCTCCGATCAGCAGCTCGTATAAGAGGACGCCCAGCGAATACACATCCGAGAGATGGTCGATTTCTCCCGTCATCATGTCAGCCTGCTCGGGGCTGGCGTACTCCGGCGTTCCGACGACCTGGCCGAACTGCGTGAGCAGCGTGTTCTCTACGGCCCACTTATCAGTGGCCTTCGCGATGCCGAAGTCGATTACCTTGGGAATCGGCGTGCCGTCCTGCTCGGTCACAAGCACGTTCGACGGCTTCAGGTCGCGGTGGATCACGCCTTTTTGGTGCGCGTGCTGGACCGCACGGCAGACAGCGAGGAATAACGCAAGCCGCTCCTTGGTGCTCATCCGCTTGCGATCACAATACTGCGTGATCGATGCGCCCTCGATGTACTCCATGACGAAGTACGGGCGCCCTCTGCTGGTCGCGCCGGCGTCGAAGATCCGGGCGATGTTCGGGTGGTCCATCATCGCCAGCGCCTGGCGCTCGTTGTCGAAACGGGCTAGCACCTGGGCGGTATCCATACCGAGCTTCACAACCTTGAGAGCCACACGTCGGCGAATGGGTTCGCGCTGCTCGGCCAGGTATACGGTACCCATGCCTCCTTCCCCTATCGGCCGAACGATTTGATAACGGCCGAAGTCGTCACCGTAGGCTGCCGCTGTGGCTGTACCGGTGGTCTGAGTTCTGGACTCGTCCGCGCCAGTGGAACTCTCGAAAGCGCCCAAAATCAGACACTTCGGGCACGGTCCAGCAGGATCATCGGAATCCAATTCCGCTCCGCACTGAGGGCAATTTGGCATTGGCACACGAGTCGCAGGGACTATTTTAAGCCTTTCGCGCCAAACGATGTAACCTTCCTTCCCCCGATTCCTTATACGTGGTAGGCGAGCCGGATTGCAGCCGGCAAACCAAATCGATCTCAGTCGAAAGGGGATGTGTCATGAGAAAGAAAACGAGACAGATGACCATGTTAGGTGTTGTGTGTCTGACCGTAGTTTCGCTGGCGCCGGTTGCCCGCGCCGACGACGACAGATGCAAGGAGGTGGAAGGGCATAGTGCTTCGACGGCGATTCCCGCGCCCAATGAGCCATTGGGCCGCTCTCTCGGAACCTACACCGGGGACTTGAAGGCTGCCGCAACGGATTCTCTAACCAGCCTGACTCCTCAAGCCGACGGCACGATACAAACGACCAGCATGGCGGTGTTGTACTTCAGCCCGCAGGATCTCCTGATATTGAGTTGCAAGACGACCGGCACTCCAGTCTCCGGAGCACCGGTGGGAACCGTCAGTCTCGCTACGGCCTACACCGTGGCCGGCGGGACAGGAAAATACACAGGAGCAACCGGGTTTATTAACGTGACCGGCACGCTGGTGAATGCCTTCGGTCCGAATGCGGGCCCAGGCAAGTCAAACTTTGAGGGAACCTACAAAGGCCAGATCTGCCGGTCGAAGTGACTCTGGGCCGGTACGCTGCCAAGGCGGTCCGTGAATACCAGACCGCGGCGAAAGTTCGGTAAGCCGTAGATTGGGAGAGTCGATCCCATGCCCAGAGGAACCAAATGCGATTCTGGGGCCGCGCATGGCGCCCTGTAGGGCCACCCAGCACGCTCCCAGAATCGCCGCCGCCGGCAACGGCCCTGATCGCCGAAGCACTGCATTGTCCGGCCATCCTGAGCGATTGCGTCATGCGAACCTGGAAACGACCTCTCGGAAGCGCGGTCGTGGCGGTCGCCACTTTCAGTGATGGCGTAACCGCTCCCTTGTCCGCCGCGGTGAGAGGCTTTCCGAGCCGGCTGCCCGACAAGGAGAACCGCGGTGCGAAATCGGTCGTCGCCAACCTGAGTATAGTTAGAGCTGTGTCATCGGCAACATGAAGGGACCCGAAACGGCGCTTCGAAGCTTAGCCTTGGGCTCCCATGGATTCCATGCCCGCCACGCAGTCGTTATGACGCCCTTACCACTGATTTGGCCTAGTTCCAGGGTTCCGACAGATTAGGAACGGTAAACGCGCCAGGATCCGGCGCTCGGCACTCGCGTGCCCGCGCGCGTCGCCCATGTTTCAAAGACTGCCCAAGCCGTCTACAATGGAAGGCGAGGACACATCAGTGCCGCGCCAGTTCGATGTCGTGATTGAACGGGACTCGGAAGGCTACTACGTAGCCTCGGTTCCCCAAATTCCCGCATGCCACACCCAGGCGCGGTCCCTCGACGAGGTCACCGAGCGGATCCGCGAAGCTATAGAGCTTTGTCTGGAAGTGGAAGGCACGCCGGAGCAGGACTTGGAATTCGTTGGCATCCAGCGCGTGACTATCGCGGCATGAGCCGGAGTCCCCGCATCACCGGCTCAGACCTCATTGCTGCGCTCGCGAAAGCCGGTTTCGGTGTTCTCCGTGTCAAAGGCAGCCACCATTTCCTGCGCCACGAGGATGCCGAAGCACGGTGGTACCTGCACACGCGGGCGAGACCCTTGGTCCCGGCCTACTTCACAAGATCCTTCGCGATTGTCAGCTAACCGCCGCGCAACTCGCGGAACTTCTTTAGGGCGATTACTCCCCATAAACGCTTGGGTCCGGTAGCGATGTACTTGGCCGATTCGGCAACCCGTTGAACTGCCACCCACATAAAACTCCCAAGATGCGGCCTTCTGGGAAATCGCTTGTGCGTGTCGCAAAGAAGCGGCCGACTTAAACCTGAAGCCATTGCCCCGGCAGTCCGTGACCAGATGCGCTAAGAGCTTACGTTAACGCTTATCGGGCGACCCCCGATCGCCCCTTCTTGACCGAAGTCTCAGCATCTCTGCGGTGAATAGTCTTCCTCGTTTGTTTCCGCTCTAGCCCCACGACATTTTTTTTGATAACGTCTTATGGACTGGGGAGGGCCCGATTCGGGTCCGGGATGCGCACGATGAAGCAAAAGATCACTCTCACTATCAACTCCAAAAAATATGTGGACGAGGTGGAGCCTCGCCTGCTCCTGATCCATTACCTCCGCGAGGTCGCCGGCCTCACCGGCCCGCACATCGGCTGCGAGACCTCCATCTGCGGAGCGTGTACCGTCATGCTCGACGGCATGGCCGTCAAAAGCTGCACCATGTTCGCCGTGCAGGCCGAGGGACGCGAGATCCTGACCATCGAAGGGCTCGCGCAAAACGGTAAACTCGATCCGCTGCAGGAGGCCTTCTGGAATGAGCACGCGCTGCAGTGCGGATTCTGCACGCCCGGCATGATCCTGACCGCGCGCCAGCTCCTCTCCGACCATCCCAACCCCACCGAGCAGGAAATCCGCCACGGGCTCGACGGCAATCTCTGCCGCTGCACCGGCTACCAGCACATCGTCAATGCCGTCAAAACCGCGGCCAAAGCAGGAGGTGCGTAACCATGGCCACCACCGTTACCAAACCGGAAACCATGTTCGGCAAGCGCGTGCGCCGGCAGGAAGATCCTCGTCTGATCACCGGCACGGCCCTCTATCTGGACGATCTGAAAGTGCCTGGCATGTATCACGCCATCGTGGTGCGCAGCCCTTATGGCGCGGCCAACATCAAAAGCATCGACACCAAAGCGGCGCTCGCCACGGCGGGTGTAGCCGCCGTGTTCACCGGCCAGGACGTCAAGCATCTGGGCGCCGTGCCCTGCGCCGCATCCCTCCCCGGATTGCGCGTGCCGCATCACCATCTTCTCGCGCAGGACCGTGTCTACTACGTCGGCCATCCCGTCGCCGTCGTCGTGGCCACGGACCGCTACATCGCGCGCGACGCCGCCGACCTCGTCGAAGTCGACTACGAGGAACTCCAGGCCGTTGCCGACCCCGAGAAGGCCATCGCCGAAGGCGCCCCCGCCGTGCATCCCGAGTGGCCCGACAACGTGGCCTTCACCTTCCATCAGGAAGGCGGCGACACCGAACAGGCATTTCGCGATGCCGACGTCGTCGTCCGCCAGCGCATCACCAGCCAGCGCCTGATTCCCACCGCCATGGAGACGCGCGGCGTGCTGGCGGAGTGGCGCGCCGGCGAAAAATCCCTGACCCTGCATTCCTCCACCCAGATGCCGCACCTGCTACGCACCCTGGTGGCCGGGATTCTGGGCATGCCGGAAAATCTCCTTCGCGTCATCACCCCCGAAGTGGGCGGCGGTTTCGGATCCAAGCTCAACGTTTACGCCGAAGAACCCCTCATGGCGTTCATCGCCATGAAGATCAACAAGCCGGTGAAATGGGTGGAATCGCGCCGCGAAAATTGCCTGGCCACCATCCACGGCCGCGGTCACGTCGATTATTTCGAGCTGGCCGCCAAGCGCGACGGCACCATGCTCGGCCTGCGCCTGAAACTGATTCAGGACCTCGGCGCATACCTCCAGCTGCTGACCCCGGTGATTCCCACCCTGAGCGTGCTCATGATGCCGGGCTTGTATCGCTTCAAGAACGTGTGCGCGGACATCGTAGGGGTATTCACCAACTGCGTGCCGACCGACGCCTATCGCGGCGCCGGACGCCCAGAAGCGACCCACGGCATCGAACGCATGGTGGACCTCCTCGCAGCCGAATTGAAGATGGACCCCGTGGAACTCCGCCTCAAGAACTTCGTCCACGCCGACGAATTTCCGTACCCCACGCCCACCGGCCTCGCCTACGATTCCGGCGATTACGAAAAGCCCCTCCGCAAGGCCCTCGCCGAGGTGGACTACACCCAACTGCGCACCGAGCAGGCCGCGGCCCGCGCCGCCGGCAAGCTCATGGGAATCGGCATTTCCACCTACGGAGAAATCTGTGCCATCGGACCCTCCATCGCGATGCCGGCGGGCGGCTGGGAGTCTGCCACCGTCAAGATTGAGCCATCGGGCAAGGTGACCGTGATGACCGGCGCCTCTCCCCACGGCCAGGGCGAGGAAACCACCTTCGCTCAGATCGTCGCCGACGAACTCGGCATCCCCATGGACGACGTCCTGGTGATTCACGGCGACACCGCGGTAGTGCAGTATGGCATCGGCACGTTCGGCAGCCGCGGCACGGCCGTCGGCGGAACGGCGCTCTACTATGCGCTGCAGACCCTGAAAGCCAAGATGAAGAAGTTCGGTGCCATGCTGCTGGAGACGGAGGACGTGACCTTCGCTGGCGGCGCCTGTACCCACGCGGCTTCCGGCAAATCCGTCTCCTTCAGCGAAATGGCAGTGGCGGCGTATCACGCCAAGAAGCTCCCGCCCAACACCGAACCGGGCCTCGTCGCGACCCACTTCTGGGAGCCGCCGAACTTCACCTTTCCCTTCGGCGCACACATCGTGGTGACCGAGGTGGATCGCGATACCGGCAACATCGCCATCCGCCGTTACGTCTGTGTGGACGATTGCGGCCGCATCATCAACCCCCTGATTGTCGATGGGCAGGTGCACGGCGGCGTCGCCCAGGGACTCGGCCAGGCGCTCTGGGAGCAGGCGGTCTACGACGACGCCGGCCAGTTGATGACCGGCGAGCTGACCGACTACGCGATCCCCAAAGCGACGTACATGCCGTGGATCGAGAGCAGCCACACCGAGACGCCCTCCCCCGTAAATCCGCTGGGCGTGAAGGGCGTGGGCGAGGCCGGCACCATCGGTTGTTCGCCGGCCGTGGTGAACTCGGTGGTCGATGCGCTGTCGGGTTTTGGCGTGCGCCATATCGATATGCCGCTCACGCCCGAAAAAATCTGGAAACTGATCCAACAGGGAGGCCAGGCATGATCGCCAATCCATTCACCTATCACGCTCCGGCAACACTGGACGAAGTCTTCCCCATGCTCGAGGACGGCTCAGGCAAGATCCTCGCGGGCGGCATGAGCCTCATCCCGTTGATGAAGCTGCGCCTCGCGTCTCCCGAGAGCGTGATCGATCTGCGCCGCGTGCCCGGGCTGAAGGAGATCACGGAATCGGGCGGCATGGTGCGCGTGGGCGCCATGGCCACGCATCATGAAATCGAAAGTTCGCCCGTGATCCGCGGCAAATGCCCGCTGCTCGGCGAGGCGGCCGGGCGCATCGGCGATACGCAGGTGCGCAACGTGGGCACCATCGGAGGCTCCGTGGCGCATGCCGATCCGTCGGCGGATTATCCCGCCGCGCTGGTGGCACTCGAGGCGCGCATACGCCTGCGCAGCGCCCAGGGCGAGCGCCTCGTGGAAGCGAGCGAGTTCTTCGTGGACGCCTTCACCACCGCAATGGAACCTGGGGAGATCGTGGTGGCGGTGGAGATCGACGAGGAAGAGCCCAGCGAAGGCTACAAGTATGAGAAGGTCCCGCATCCGGCGTCCGGATTCCCGGTGGTGGGTGTCGCCGTGCGCATCAAGCGGTCCGGCGGCGGAATCGGGCTGGCGCGCATCGGCGTGACTGGAATGGGCGCGCACGCCTTCCGCGCGCGCAACGCGGAGGCGCTGCTCGAAGGCGGCGCGGATGCAGCAGCGGCGGCCGCCGTAGTCGGCGAGGACGAGGAAGCCAACTCGGACCTCTACGCGTCGGGCGACTACCGCCGCCATCTGGCGCAGGTCCACGCCGCGCGCGCCATCGCGGCGGCGCTCACGAGGGCATCGTGAAAGTTACCGGCGCGTACCGCCTGGCGATGGCGCGCGAAATCGCCTATGCGCGCCTGCAGGACCCGGTGATTCTGGCGCGCTGCATGCCGGGTTGCGAAAGCCTCGAGAAGATCGGCGAAGACGAGTACGCCATGCGCATGAAGATGGTGATGGCGGCCGTCTCCGGCAAGTTCGACGGCAAGGTCCGGATCACCGACGCCCTGCCGCCCTCGCAATTCCGTCTTCGCGTGGAAGGCACGGGCAAGATCGGATTTATGAAAGGCGACGGCCTGCTCACGCTCACCGAAGCGGAGGGCGCCACCGAGGTGCAATACGACGGCGAAGTCCACGTCGGCGGCACCATCGCCTCCGTCGGCCAGCGCCTGATGGATGGCACCGCAAAGATGCTGATCAAGCGCTTCTTCGACAAGTTGGCCACCGAAGCGGCAATAGTCAGCGCTGCATGAGTGCGAAGCACGACAGACCACGAAAAGCGATGGTCTGTCCTACCTTTCAGCCGGCTTCCAGCATCTTCCGCAAGAACATCAACTGCCCCAGGTGGTACGAATTGTGGTCCGCCACCAGCAGCGCTTCCCGCAATAGCGTTTGTCCCTTGCCATGCCCGATGCGCCCGGTAAGATCCGCCTTGGGGTCGGACACAAGCTTTTCCATCGCCTTCAGATCCCGCTGGAACTGCGCGACGCTTTGATCCCAGGCCTCATCGTCGGGCGGGGCCTCCGTGTTCGGCCAGTAATCGTCGGGAAATTTCTTCTCCTTATACTCCGGGTTGCGGCTGAAATCGAGAATGTCCCACTGCGCCAGGCGCAGGTGCTCCAGAAGTTGCCACGGCGTGTGCGGCGCGCCCTTCGGTTTTGCCCCGCGGAGTGCCACGGGGAACCCGGCGACAGCCTCATCGAAACTCATGTGCGCACCCTTCATGCGCAACAAGTCCAGCAGATGTTTGCGGACGGGATCGGGATTTGCCATGTCTCCAGTTTGCCACCAGCCGGGGCAAATCACGCACCGCCGGTCGGTATGTGGATAAATACCTCTTTTTATATTGAATTTGTGGAATTTTTATGTGATACTGCTCACAAATCCCCTATTTAGGAGCAGTCCAGTGTTCATCCCGCGCCTATTCCTGAGCCTCACTTGTGTCCTGATGCCGCTCTGCGCGCAGATTGTGGTCAGGAACGAAGATGTAACCTTCAAGTTCGGCGTGCAGGGCCAACTCTGGGCGGATTGGACCCAGGATTCCTCCGGCACACAGGGTTATCAACAAAACTTCTACCTCCGCCGCGCGCGCCTCATCGTCGGCGGCGATATCGGCAAGGACATCGACTTCTTCATCGAGACCGACGATCCCAAGCTCGGTATCAACCCCAAGAATCTGGCCGGAGGGTTCATCCTCCAGGACGCCTTCCTCGAATGGAAGCCCCTCAAGCAACTGCAGGTCGACGGCGGCCTGATGTTCGTCCCCTTCAGCCGCAACTCGCTGCAATCCACGTTAAGCTATCTCACGCTGGACATCAGCCCGATGTCCACCGTGACCAATGCCTCGACTCAATCTTCCGCCCTGCGTGACGTGGGCTTTCAGTTGAAAGGGTACCTCGCCCACGACCGTCTGCAGTACCGTGTCGGCACCTTCGATGGAGAGCGCGACGCCAACGGCCGCAATTCCCTCCGCGCCGCAGCGTACCTGCAGTACGATTTCTTCGGGCGCGAGACGGGTTACCTCTTCACCGGCACTGCGCTCGGCAAACAAAAGGTCCTCGCCGTGGATGCAGGCATTGACCGCCAGGGCAGCTATCGCGGATATTCGGCCAATATCGCCTCCGACACTCCGGTGAACAATGGCGACGAGGTGGCCGCACAATTCCAGTTCTACCATTACGACGGCCGGACCAAATTCACCGCCATCCCCGACCAGAACGACTTCCTGTTGGAAGCGGCGTATTACCTTCACAGGGTCAAGCTACAGCCGTTCACGAAGTACGAATCGCAAGCCTTCGTCGCCGCCGCCAATGCCTCCAAGGACATCAACCGCTTCGGCCTCGGCGCGAATTATTACATCCACGGACAAAATCTCAAGTGGACTTGCCAGTATCTGCGCGCCTTGCCGCAGAACGGCTCGCCCCTCAAGCCGTCCAACGAGTTCACACTGCAGCTTCAGTTGATGTATTACTGATGAGGGGGGAAAACGGCCGTGGCAACCAGACCCGTGCGAGTGGAATCGGAGACTATCCGGCAGCCAGGCATCAGCCGATGGTGGCGAGTAGTGGGCGGACTCTCCATGAACTTCGCCCTTGGCACTCTCTACGCCTGGAGCGTCTTCGTCGCGCCGCTTGAAAAACAGTTCGGTTGGAAGCGAGCCGAAACCTCCATGGTGTTCACCATCGCCGTGATGGTGTTCGCGCTCAGCTTCGTGATCGCCGGGCGGATCCAGGATAAATTCGGCCCGTTTTACTGCTCTCTGGCGGGCGGTCTCCTGGTGAGCCTGGGATTTTTTCTGTGCTCTTACACCACCAGCCTCACCTACCTGTTCGTGTGCTTCGGTGTCATCGGCGGCCTCGGCAACGGCTTTGGCTACGCCACGCCGATCCCGGTCATGGCCAAGTGGTTCCCCGACAAACGCGGCCTCGCTGTCGGACTCGCGGTGGGCGGCTATGGCGCCGGATCGGCTATCTTCGGACCACTCGCGCAGTTGAAACTGATTCCGGCCTACGGTCTGCCCGCCACCTTCCAGATTCTCGGCGTCATCTTCCTGGTGATGACGCTGGTGGGCGCTTTCCTGCTGAAGAACCCGCCTGCCGGCTACAAGCCCGCGGGATGGCAGCCGGCCGCCGCGTCCAAGTCTGCCGCCACCACCTACGAATTCAGCCCCGGTGAAGTGCTCCGCACTCCCACCTTCTATCTGATGTGGGTGGCCTACGCGCTGGGCTGCTCCGCCGGCCTGATGGTAATCAGCCAACTCGTGCCCTTCGCCAAGAGCGTCGGCATTGCGGCCGCGGCGCTCTCCACTATGACGCTGGTGGTGGGCGCGTGCGGCAATGCCTCCGGCCGCATCCTCTCCGGCTGGATGTCGGACCGCCTCGGCCGTATCAACGTGCTGCGCACCATGATCGCCATCTGTATTGTCGCCATGCCCGCGCTGTACGCGGCCGGCAGCAACGTGGCCCTGCTGTACCTCGCCGTTTTCGTCGTCTACTGGTGCTATGGCACGCAGCTCTCCGTGAATGGTGTCGCCACTTCGGATTTCTGGGGCACTAAGAACGCCGGTATCAACTATGGCATGCTGTTCACCGCGTGGGGCGTGGCCGGAATTATCGGACCGCGCATCGGCGGAACCCTGTTCGACAAGTATCACAACTACCAGGCGGCGTTTTACACGGCTGCCGTACTGGCCGCCGTAGCACTGATATGTGAAATGTTGGCCAAGCGGCCCGCCGCGCCGAAACTTAGCCGTTAACTTCACACCGATTCGGGAGACGCCGAGACCGCAGAGGAAGACGCAGAGAAGAAAGAACAGTCCGAGCTGCGCTCGGATTGACAGGCTGAAGCCTGGCCCACGACGGAGAAGAAATTATGCCAAGTTCGAGCGTACCGGAGCCACGACCAGTTCCTTAGTGGGTTAATCCGGTGGGGCACTGGGCCGGTGGGATTGGGGGAACGGGGGCGACGGTGGGGATTTTTCCGATGGTGAAGGGCTGCGAGCAGATTTGTTCTCCGGTTGCGGTTCGCACGCGGAAGAGAAATTGGCGCGGGCGATGAAACGGGTGGGAGCCAGAGTGCCGTGTAAGTTCGGGTGAACTTGTCCGCTTCAGATAAGACGGTCAGGAAGTTGAGGCCGCGGTCGGTATCGTGCTCGTGCCAGACTTCGTTTTCGTTTGTGTAGATGGCGACCTGGCGGGCGTCCACGTGCCAATCGCCGGCGGGATCTTCCGACCAATCGAAGCGTGGGATGCGCGCTTCGAGGCGACGCAGCCGGCGCGGCACGAGAGGCTCCAGATCTTCGTCCACCATGTTGCGCTTGCGGCGCACCAGCAGGGTTTCGGGACCGAAAGCGTTTTTGCGCCGCGGTCCGGCGAGGAACGTCTGCGCGGGAACGATGTCGCCGGAGGGTTGATCGCCGCGGCCGGCGGCGGCGAGCACGAGTAAGCGCGCAAGCCCTTCGGCTTCGCCCGGGCCGAGCAGGGTGGAGGCACCCTCGTACTGTTGCGCGTCGTATTCGGGCGCGGAAGCGGTGTAGCCGATGTACTCATTGGCGAGGCCCACGATGGCGTCGGCGCCGGTTTCCTGCCGGATGATCCAACCAACGGCGGTGGTCGCTTCCACCGGAATGGCAGCCAGGGTGAAGGCACTCAGACGTGCCCAGGTGACGGGCACCAGTGCGGGGAAGATAGCGCTCGACAAGAAGCGGGCCGGCCGGACCACCTTGAATGCCTGGGCCAGCGAGTTGCCATCGAGCGATTCGACGGCGCTCGCGACGGGGCCATCCAGCGCGGGTTCCTTGACGCCGTGTTCGCCCGCCGGCGCGGGCTTGCGCGCTTCGGCACGCCAGCCGTAGTTGTAGAAGATGGTACGTCCATCCTCGGCTCCGCCGAATTCGGCCGCGCCGGACATGGGTTTGGAGGCGAAGCCAACGCCATCGGTGTCGCGCCAACTGTTGGCGACGATTTTGCGACGCACTTCGATCATGGGGTTGGAGTCGGCGCGGAAGGCGCGGCCATCGAGAAGGGTGGCGGCGCGGCCGGCGAGGCTGCCGGCGAGACGAATGGCGTCGTCGCGATCCTGGACGAGCCAGTCGGGCGAGATATCGCCTTCGGCGCCGTTGAAGAAGCCAACGACGGGCGCGCGGTCTTTTTCGAGCGCGGCGCAGGCAATGCCTGCGAGGTCGCCGGAATAGAGGTCGGCGTCGTGGGTGATGGCGGTGGGATGCACGGCGAAGAAGAGCGAGGAGCGCGCGCGGAGCGCCGTCGCGGACGACCTCGATGAGTTGCAGCGTGGGGTCGGCGGCGAGATAACGGGGGCAGCCCTGGGTGGTGCCGTCGGGACAGGTCGCGCCGAGGCTGCGGCTGTGCTCCAGGATGCTGCTGCGGAGGGCTTCGGGGTTGGCGAAGAAGGGTGCGACGGCGCGGTTGCGCTGGATGCCGGGCGCGCTGCCGCGATAGAAGCGCAATTCGTGGGGAAGGGCGGAATGGGCGCGGGCGTCGTCGATGGAATCGACGATGGCGGCGGCGATTTGAGTGGCCAGGAAATCGAGGAGGACGGGGGAGAAATCGGGGAGGGGTCCGGCGAACCCGTTGTAGATTTCGGCGGAGGCGAAGTTGGCGGGGCCGTGATGGGTATGGGTGGCGGCGAGGACGAGTTCCTCGGGGCACAGGCGCTGTTGGCGATTGACGGCTTCCAGCACTTTGGCGTGCAGGCCGGCGGGAATAGCGAACAGCTCCGCGGAGACGAGCGCGAGGCGATGGCCGCGGCCGTCATCGAAGTAGAACGAGCGCGCGTGGAGGCGGGTCCAATACCCGCGGGCGACGCGTCCGGCGAGGCCGTGGCCGCCCATGGGAAAGCCGGGCGGCGGAGTGATTTCGCGAGTGCCGGCGCCGGCGATAAAGCGGCCGGACGCGGGCGATGCGGGGTGGAGGGGATAGGCGGGGACGTTGATATGGTAAGTGGCGCAGCCGGCGAGTAACATCGACAGCAGGCAGGGTGGCAAGTAGGAACGAATTGGTGTTGACATATACAGCAAAGCGGGACCAATGGGTCCCGCGTCGGGAAAACCCCGGGGTTGATAACATGCAACTTATCGAGGAAATTTTGACGTCGGGCGGGACAACCGTGTCCCGCCTCCCGCTCCGGAGTCCAAATCCGGCGGGAGGGCGAAAACTCCTCCCAGTTTCAGAATGCCATCCGCAGAGCCAAAAATCGGGTGGCCGAGATCGGGTTGTGAGGCCTAAGTGGAGGTGAGCCATGGAATTACGATTATTTTATGTTTGTGTGACTAATGCGGTGGGGGCTTCCCACCGGCGACGACTTCAGTTATAGTCTGGTCCATGAAAGGCGCTATCTTACTCTTGGCGATCTCCGCCTGCCTGCGTGCGCAGCAAGGCAGCCTGGAAGGTACGGCGATTCATGCCGTGACCCGCGAACCGTTGAGTAACATGCATGTACGGCTGGTGGCCGCGACCTTTAATGGGATAACGGGAGCTTACGGCGCGATGAGCGATCGCACGGGACACTTTTCGATCGCCACGGTCCGGCCGGGCACTTACATCCTGTTACCGGAGCGCGCAGGCTATCTGCACGTGCAGGCGAAGGGCAGTACCGGAGTCCCGAACATCACGATTAAGCCCGGTGAACACGTGACCGGTTATCAACTGGAGATGACGCCGCGCGCGCTGATTTCGGGCCGCGTGGTGGACGAGGCAGGCGACCCGGTGCAGGGCGTGCGGGTGCAGACCGTGGCTGTGACGGCGGGTAATACGCCGGTGGTCATGATGCCGGCTCCCAATCCGGCGACGGACGATCGCGGCGAGTTCCGCCTGACGGGACTGCCCGGCAAGTATTATCTGCAGGCCACGCTCAACGCGGGCGGCAACGGTGCACAGGAGCGGCAGGAGATACGGTCCGACGGCACGAGCGAGGCGATTTATGCGACGACGTTTTATCCTTCGTCGCTGCGCAAGGATCGGGGCACGGTGGTGGAAGCCGTGGCCGGAAAGGAAGTGGGCGGAATCGAGATCCGGCTGGCGCGGCAGCAGCAGGGGCTATCGATCAGCGGGGTGGTGAGTGGATTTCCGGACGGCCCATCGCGCGGATACGTCGCGATGCAGTTCGGAGAGAGCGCGCAGCGGATCATGACCGGGCGCAGCACGGTTCCCTCGGCGGATGGTAAGTTCCGATTCGACGGATTGCAGCCTGGCTTCTACCGTGTGTGGGCTATGTACAACGACGCCGGGAAAACACAACTGGCCAGCCGGACCCTGGAGTGGCAATTGGAGAACTCGGAAATTGCCAATGTCGAACTGGCACTGGTGCCGGGGGTAGAGCTCTCGGGCACGCTGCGGATGGAAGGCGAAGCGGCCGGGGCGGCGACGAAGCGCACGGTGAAACTGGAGCCGACGATGGGGTACTTTCTGGTGAACCTGGGGATGACCGGGGGCGAAGTGGACGGCGACGGGGCGTTCCGCATTGCCAACGTCGCGCCGGCCAAATACCGCGTGAAAGTGGCGCCGCTGCCGGAGAACGCCTACATCAAGACGCTGGAAATCGATGGCGTGGCGGTGAACAACGGGATGGCCGACCTTTCGAAGGTGGCCAGGACAGCGAGTGCCAAGATGACGGTGGGCGGCAACGGCGCGCAGATTTCGGGCCGGGTGCTGGATGCCAACGGCGAACCCATGATGACCAATGTGGTGATGATTTTTCTGGCCAGGGACGCGGAAGATATTCCCCAGGTGGGCAACGGCACCGCGCAGGCCACACCCGACGGCAAGTACACGATCAAGGCGATCGTGCCCGGCAAGTATCGCCTGTTCGCGTTGGATGCCTTCCAGATCGCTGGCGCCGTGAACGATACAGATGTGTTCAAGAAGCTGTTCGAGCGCGGCGAGGAAATCGAATTCAAGGAAGGCGACCGGATTACAAAGGATTTGAAAGTAATTCCGGTGGAGGATCCCAATGCGAAGAAGAAATAGCGTCGCGGCTTTCCTGATGCTGGCAGCGGCCGCGGTCGGGCTGGCGCAGCAGACGCAGCCGCCGCGCGCCGACGAAAAACCCGCGTCCGTGACGGGGGAAGTGCGGAACGCGGTGAGCGGGATGCCGGTCGAGCGGGCGCACATTTCGCTGCGGCGCTACAACAATGGCGGCTGGGACAAGTACGGCGCACTGACCAATGCTGAGGGCAAGTACACCATCACGGGCATACCGGCGGCTACCTATCAGGTTACGCTAGACCGCGTGGGCTTCGTACCGCCGCTGGAGGTGACGCGCACTGCCTTAGTGCTGAAGGCCGGCGAGAAGAAGGACGATTTCAAAGTAAAACTCGTCCCGGTGGGAGCTATCTCGGGGCGAGTGCTGGATGCCGGAGGGGAACCTGTAGAAGGCATCAACGTGTATGCGGAAACGGGCGCGCTGAGCCAGCGCACGGGTGGTGTGACGGACGACCGGGGGCAGTTCCGGATCGGCGGATTAAGCCCCGGCAAGTACCGTGTCCGGGCGGTTCCGCAGGCGCTGCCCCTGCCGCCGGAGATCCGCACGGATGGCACCGCGGAGGTCAACTATGCCGCCACGTATCACCCGGGAGCGGCGGATGAGAAGTCCGGAACACGGGTAATCGTGGGGCCGGGGACCGACGTCACGGGCGTCGATATACGAATGGCGCGAACGCCGATCGTACGGTTGGCGGGAAAGGTGTCGGGCATACCGGAAGGCGCGAAGAACGTATTCGTGCAGATGATGCAGGCGAACGGGGGACAGAGCAATTCGGGAGGGCAGGTGAAGGCGGATGGAAGCTTCGAGATCTGGAGGCCAAATCCCGGCAAGTACAATCTGCGGGCGATGTACAACAGTTCGGGGGAGATGATGGCCTCGGGAGTGGTCGAGACGGAGGTGGGGGAGTCCGATATCGAGAGCATAGAGCTGAGACTGATGGCGTCCGAGGACATACGGGTGCAGGTGAATTTCGACGACGAGGGGGCTAAGCAGGCGCCGACACAGGGGCCGCAGGGCGCACAGAGTACGCCGGGAACGCAGGGTACGCCGCAAGCTCCGCCGCCACGTCCCCGGGGACGCATCACGCTGCGCGGGCTGAATGGCATGGGGCAGATGAAAATGGCGGATGTGACGGAGGACGCAGCATTCACGATTCCGAAAGTGATGCCGGGCAAGTACCTGGTGACTGTGACGGGATATGGCGGCTACGTGAAATCGGTACGGCTGGGAGAGACGATCAGCGACGGGCCGATGCTGAACCTGAATCAGGGCTCGGGGGGCGCGGCGGTGACGGTGACGCTGAGTTCGGCGTACGGAGAGATCAGCGGGACGGTGCAGGATGACAAGGGTCCCGCGGCGGGCGCGCACGTGGCCATAAAAGACAAGAACATCAGCCAGCCAATCATGCGGAATGTAGAGAGCGGGGCGGACGGGACATACTCGATGAAATCGGTGGCGCCGGGGACGTATCAACTGCTGGTGGTGGATGAGAGCGAGTCGCACACGATCACGAGCGAGCCTGTCGCCGATGATTTCGAGGATCTGGGGGAGACGGTGGAAGTAACGGCGAAGGAGACGGTGAAGCGCGATCTGAAGGTGCGGGCGGTGGGGGTGAGGTAGGGGGCGGAGAGGTCTCCGAGCTGCGCTCGGATGGCCGATTACCAATCTGATTACCAATCGGCCGCAGGTTAACAACCCGCCCCACAAAGGTTGCAACGCGCGAATCGCGGGGTATGGTAGGCTCGATAACATCTGGAGGGTAATTTGTGAGAGCGATGACGATTCGCAGTCTTGTCTGCGGCGCACTGCTGGCGGCAGGAGTTTATGCCCAGAACCAGCAACCGCCGAAGACCCATCTAAAGGAAGGCGACATGGCCCCGGACTTTACTTTGACCGCCACTACGGGCGGCAAGGTGAAGTTGAGCGATTTCCGCGGCAAGAGCAATGTCGTCCTGGCCTTCTTTCCGGCCGCTTTTACCGGTGGTTGAACGAAGGAAATGCTGGCGTACCAGTCTGGTATCGCTAAATTCGATGCATCAGAGACCAAGGTTTTTGGAATCAGTACCGATAACACTCCTTCGCAAAAAGAATTCGCCGCCAAGAACAACGTGCAGTTTCCCCTGCTGAGCGACTTCTCCAAGCGTCAGGTATCCACCGATTACGGCGTATTACTGCCGGACCTGGGGATGGCGAATCGATCCACATTTGTGATCGATAAAGAAGGCAAGATCGTCTATATCGAGCAGGGCAATACGGCGATCGACCCGACCGGGGCGGAGACGGCGTGCAGCCGCGCGGCCCATAAGAAGTAGAATCCAGGCTCAACCGTGCGTCCAATCTTTTGATTGGGCGGGTACCCGCATTGCCAAAGAGCCTTCGAGCGCTTCCCGGACGAGCCGGCTTCTGGTTCTGACGCCGGCTTTGCCGAACAATTGCTGCACCGAGGCTTTAACGGAGCCTTCGGAAATGCCAAGCTTGCACCCAATCTTCTTATTGGTTAGACCTCCGAGAATGCCCACGAGCACCTTTTGCTCTCGCTCCGTCAGGAGACTCGGAGATCCGCGGTCATCGGGAAACGGTAACTGGTCCACCCGATCAACCGATTGTTCAGCCAGTCGCCGAATGATTGTCTGGTCGAGCCAGACCGCGCCGTTCGCTACAAGCGTAATGGCCTGAAGAAGGCGATCGGGAGGCTCTGATTTCAAGAAAACACCCGACGCGCCAAGCCTTATGGCGAGTGCGGCGTTGCCTGCGTCAGCCGTTCCGGCAATAACGAGGAAACGGCCCTGGTAACCCCTACGACGGGCGGCGGACATGAAACCGTCCCCCGTTCGGGTGGCATGATCGAAATCCAATAGAACGACATTTACCTTTGAGGCACTTAGGATCTCGATCGCCTCCGCGGAGTCGCCGCGCTCCCCCGCCACTTCCAGACCGGGCTGCGACGCCAGCAGACGCCCCAAGCTTGCCCGAAACAAAGCTTGATCGTCCAGCAAGACCAGCCGAATCCGGTTGTCCTGTACTTGTTCACTCACACAGGTGCTCCTCCTTTGCCGGCAAGTGAGATTGCCCCTCTCGTTGAATTCAGCTTAGGTTGAATCGGCCGCCCTGCCAAGGGTTTCGACCGAAAGATGCGGTTCCCTGGCGCGAAGAATGGCCGTCTGGCCGAACGCCGGAGGCAGGCGGATTTCGCAATCTAGGGATTATCGGACGACCGTGAGTATTGGACGGAAGATGAGTGGCACATCCGGGTGAGGCGGTAAACACTGAGTCTGTGTTCCCTCTATCTCATGTGAAGAGATCATCGACCGGCGTGCGTGGAGATACATGGTTGCGGCGCACCGGCAGCGCGATTCTGGTTGCTGGATTCCTGCCGTGGGCGGTCTTTGCCCAGACGACGCTGACGTGGGCGGAGATTAAGGCTAAGTTCGAAGGAGCGAACCCGACTCTCAGGGCAGCTCAACTTGGTATCGATGAGTCCCGTGCCAGCGAGATCACCGCGTATCTCCGCCCGAACCCGGATTTCACGGGGACGATCGACCAGATCAATCCTCTATCTAATATCCCTTCGCCAGCGTCGGGAAACTCGGTTTACCGGCCTTTTGCGTACGCGCTGCCGTTCGGGTCGGTCAGCTATCTGCACGAGCGCGACCACAAGCGGGAGCTGCGCCTGGAAAGCGCAAAGAGGTCCACGGACATCGCCGGCTCCACATACTCGGACCAGGAGCGGACACTGCTTTTCAACCTGCGAAATGCCTTCGTGCAAACTTTGCAGGCAAAAGCCGTGAGGCAGAATGCGATTGAAAACCTGGCGTACTGGGACCGGGAGCTCGCGGTAAATCGCACTCGCTACCGGGCCGGCGATCTGGCCCTGGTGGATCTGAACCGGTTGGAACTGCAGCGCGTGCAGTTCGAGAGCGATCTCGAAACGGCGACTGTGAATCTTCGCACGGCCAAGATTCAGCTTCTGATGCTTTTGAATGACCGGACGCCAATCGAGCAGTTCGACGTGACCGGGCGCTATGACTTCGTGGAAGGCCTGATGAACTTGGAAGAATTGCGGAACATTGCGATGGCAGCGCGGCCGGACCTGAAGGCCGCAATGCAATCGGTCGAACTGGCGAAGACGAATCATCAGCTGGCGATCGCGAACGGTTCGACCGATCCAACCTTCGGCGTCGATTTTGCGCGTAACCCTCCGATTCCGGTGTATTTCGGTGTGAGCGTGTCGATCCCGCTGCGGATCTTCGACCGGAATCAAGGGGAGAAGGCGAGGACTCAGATTGATATCGGCCGTTCGGAACGCCTGCGGGATGCCACGCAAACCCAGGTGTTCAGCGACGTGGATTCCGCCTACGTAACTCTGGTCAGCGCTATAAATCTGTTGCGGCCGTACCGGGACAAGTACCTGAAGCTGGCCGAGGACAGCCGCGACAGAATCGCCTTCTCCTATCAGAATGGCGGCTCGTCATTACTGGACTACCTGGATGCGGAGAAGGCTCATCGGGATACGCGCCTGGCGTATCTCAATTTAATTGGCTCTTACTTGACCGCGGCGGCCCAAATCAACATGGCGGTGGGCCGGGAGGTGATGCAATGAATCGCCGGTTACTTTTCGAAGCAAGTCTGTGTTTGTGCGTAGTTCTTTCCACCGCTGGATGCGGACGGCGGGTCACCGCCGCGTCGCCAGTGGACGGCGATACCGGTTCGCGGCCGCCGAAGGTGGTGCCGGACATGGATGCCAACAACTTCAAAGTGGATCATCCGGAACAGTTTCCGCTGGCGCCAGCGGGCGAGTATGACGCCTCGCCGGAACTGAGCGTGACCGGGGCGGTGACTCCCGACGTCTCGCGGCAAGTGCCGGTGCCATCGCTCGCGTCGGGGCGAGTAGTGGAGATTAATGCCCGGCTGGGCGATGAGGTCAAGCAGGGACAGATTCTGTTCAAAGTCAGGAGCACCGACATCGCGGGTGCGTTCTCGGATTATCAGAAGGCCGTGAAGAACGAACAATTGGCGTCGATCCAACTGAATCGCACCAAACTCCTGTTCGAAAACGGCGCCATTGCCAAGAGCGCCGTCGAGATCGCGCAAACCACCGAGGACAACGCCAAGGTCGATCTGGTGACGACCACCGAACACCTTCGCTTGCTGGGGTCCGATCCCGACCACCCGAGCGGAATCGTCGAGGTGTACGCTCCGGTTTCCGGAGTGATTACGGATCAACAGATCACCAACTCATCCGGCGTGCAGGCCCTCACCGCGCCGAACCCCTTCACCATTTCCGACGTGTCGCACGTCTGGATCGTCTGCGATGTCTATGAAAACGACATGGCGCAAGTGCATCTCGGCGAGTACGCGGAGATTCATTTGAATGCTTTTCCGAACCGGGTTTTAAGGGGCCGGATCAGCAACATCGGCCAGATCATGGACCCGAACCTGCGGACGGCCAAGGTACGCCTTGAAGTGGAGAATCCCGGCCTCATGCGCTTCGGGATGTTCGTCACGGCGACCTTCCACGGGATGACGAAAGAGAAACACGCCAGCGTGCCGGCTACGGCGATCCTGCACCTGCACGATCGCGAATGGGTGTATGTGCCGGCCGGGGGCGGGCGATTCCGGCGCGTCGAAGTTACCGCCGGGAACATGCTTCCGGGAAACGCGCAGGAGGTGATTGCCGGCATTAAGCCAAGTTCGCAGGTGGTGGCGAATGCTCTGGTCATGCAGAACACCGTGGAGCAATAGATGATCAACAAGCTTGTCGATTTCGCCCTGGAAAATCGCTTTCTGATTCTGGCAGTGGCGTTTCTCCTGTTTGTCTGGGGCGCGATCTCGTTCCACCAGCTTCCCGTCGAAGCGTACCCGGACGTGGCGAACAACTATGTAGAGATCATCACGCAATGGCCGGGAATCTCCGCGGAGCAAATCGAGCAGCAGGTCACGATCCCGCTCGAAAACGTGATGAACGGCATTCCAGGGGTCGCGCATTTGCGGTCGTTCTCCATCTTCGGGCTCTCCGACTTAAAACTGGTTTTCGACGACGATACGGAGAACGACTGGAATCGCGAGAGGGTGCTTGAACGCCTAGCGCAGGTTACTTTGCCGCCGGGGGTGGTGCCGCAGATGGGCACGGACTGGAGCCCGGTCGGCCAAATTTACTTCTTCACGCTGCGGAGCACCAATCCGCAATTCGACGTGATGGAATTGAAGTCGATTGAAGACTGGGTGGTGGAGAAGAACTTAAAGGCTGTCCCGAATATCGTGGACGTCGCCACGTTCGGAGGTCCGACGCGCGAATATCAGGTGCGGGTCGATCCGAACAAGTTGATCGCTTACGGACTGAGTCTCGGGCAGGTGGAGCAGCAGCTGATCAATAACAACGTCAACGCCGGAGGCAGCTTCGTCGAGGCCGGACTGCAGCAGATCAACGTGCGGGAAGTAGGGCTTGCGGCGAATGTAAACGATATCGCAAACACGGTTCTGACGACGAAGAGCGGCACACCGCTACGCGTGAAGGATATCGCCGTGGTGTCGCAAGGCCCCAAGATCCGGCTGGGACAGTTCGCCCGCGCGATTCGACGGGAGGACGGCCAGATTATCGATAACGACGACGTGGTTTCGGCGTGGGTGCCGATGCGCAAGGGCGCCGATGCGGAAGCCGCGCTGGTGGGCCTGCACGCAAAGGTCAAAGAGTTGAACGAGCAGATCCTGCCTACGGGGGTCAAGATCGTTCCCTTCATCGATCGCAGCGAACTGGTGCATCACACGACGAAGACCGTGCTGCACAACCTGACCGAGGGCATCATTCTCGTCGTGATTATTCTGCTGATGTTTCTCGGGAACATCCGCGGAGCGATCATCGTCGCCATGACCATCCCATTTGCGCTGCTGTTCGCTGCGACATGTTTGAAGCTGAAAGGGATTCCGGCGAACCTGCTCTCCCTGGGCGCGCTGGATTTCGGAATGGTGGTGGATGGAGCCGTGGTGATGGTGGAGAACATCGTGCGTCACCTGAGCCGCCAGGGGGAAGACAACCGCACTCCGAAACAGAAGATCTTCGATGCGGCGCACGAGGTGCAGCGTCCCGTGTTTTACGCCATCGGCATCATTATTACCGCGTACCTGCCCATTTTCACGCTGCAGCGTGTAGAAGGCCGGCTTTTCAAACCGATGGCGTGGACGGTGGCGTTTGCGCTGCTTGGCGCGCTGCTGTTCTCGATGCTCGTAGCGCCGGTGCTTGCCAGTTTGTTCTTCCCCAAAGGCACGCGCGAGTGGCACAACCCCGTCATGAGCTGGCTGACCGCGCGATATCGCGTGACTCTTCGATGGGCGATCCGGGTCCGATGGCTGACCGTCGCCGGAGGTCTCGCCAGCCTGCTTCTGGCGATCTATCTGACGATGAGCGGAGTGATCGGCTCGGAGTTTCTGCCTCACCTGGACGAGGGCTCGCTCTGGGTGCGCGGTACGCTCGCGCCGAGCACGGGACCCACCGAAGGGATCCGTGTGGCGAATCAGGCGCGAATTCTGCTGTGCTCCTTCCCCGAGGCCACCGAGTGCACCAGCCAGGTGGGGCGTCCCGACGATGGAACGGACACGACCGGCTTTTTCAATACCGAATACTATGTCGGACTGAAGCCCAAGGAACAGTGGCGGCCGGGATTTCACCAGAATAAGGAGGAAGTCATCGCGGCCATGAACCGCGAGCTCGCGCGAATTCCGGGCGTGATCTGGAATTTCTCCCAGCCCATCGCGGACAACATGGAAGAGGCGGTCAGCGGAGTTAAGGGACAGCTTGCCACCAAGGTCTATGGCGACGATTTAGGAGTTCTCGAACAGAAGGCGGATCAGATCGTCAGCATCATGCGCGGGGTCAGGGGAATCGAGGACCTCGGCGTCTTTCGGGTTCTGGGCCAACCGAATTTGAATCTGACCGTGGACCGGCGACAGGCGGCACGCTACCAAACCAACGTTGCGGACGTACAGGATGCCGTGCAGACCGCCGTGGGCGGCAACGCCCTCACGCAGATTCTGCAGGGGGAGGCGCGCTACGACCTGGTGATGCGCTATCTGCCGCAGTATCGCGACAAGAAGGAAACCATCCAGAACATTCGCCTGCTCTCACCCACGGGCGAGCGGGTTTCGCTCGCGCAACTCTGCAAGATCGAGGAACGCGATGGAGCTTCGGAGATTTATCGCGAAGGGAACCAGCGGTATATCGCGGTGAAATACAGCGTGCGTGAACGCGACCTGGGTAGCGCCGTGGAGGAAGCGATTCGTAAGGTAAACGCTCAGGTCCAACTGCCGCGCGGGTATCACATCAACTGGGAGGGAGAATACGAGAGCGAGAAGCGCGCTGAAGAGCGGCTGCTCATTATTGTTCCGCTAACTATTCTGCTGATTTTCATCATTCTATACACGATGTTCCGTTCGTTCAAATGGGGGATTCTGATTCTGGTCAATGTGATGCTGGCGCGCATTGGCGGACTGCTTGCGCTGGTCGTGACGCACACGAACTTCAGCGTTTCATCGGGGGTCGGCTTTCTGGCGCTGTTTGGCGTCTCGGTGCAGACCGGCGTAATCATGCTGGAGTATATCAATCAGCGGCGCGCGCGCGGCGCTTCGATCGAAGAATCCGCCGTAGAAGGCGCCGTGCTGCGGCTGCGCCCGATCATGATGACGATGCTGGTGGCGACGCTGGGGTTGCTGCCCGCAGCGTTGTCCCACGAGATCGGATCGGACTCACAGCGGCCTTTCGCGATTGTGATCGTGGGCGGACTAATCTCCGATTTGGCGATCAGTATTTTTCTGCTTCCGACGCTGTACGTGTGGATGGCGCGCGATCGCGATGTGCTGCCGGAGGTGGAGACGGAGGCTGTGTAGTCTACTGTTTTCTGGCGTTGCTTACCGCGCCCTCACGGTCGCGGCTTCTGATTGGAGTCGCGACCGGGAGAAGCTGTGAAACAATCGCCGAGATTTCAGGGTTGACAGACGAAAGCGTCTGTCCCACGTTGCTTCGCGGGCACTCGCCCACTTGTGGGGCAGGCGCTTTCGCCTTCCGACCAATTTTTCACAGATTCTTAGCCTTACAGAGCGGTAAAGGTATTTATCCTGGGGCGATTTCGGTGAGCTCGAGTGTCAGGATAGCACCGCACTTGCCGCAGACCACGCCGCCGTCATCGGTCATGTAGACGGCATTCGAAGTACATTTAGCGCACTCGGTGGTGGGGTCGGTGGCATCGGGCAGCGGATCGGGCGGAACGACGGCGGTGACGGATCCGCCTTTGAGCGTGGTGGCCGGTTCGAAAGTGGTTCCGCAATCGGCGCACACGTGGTTGTAGCAGCAGTTGGGCGTACAACTGTAGAACACGCCGGCAGAGCCGCACTGCGGGCACGCGATGGCCAGTTTGCGGGTTTGGATCATTGCTTGAGCCCGAGCGTCACGGTGGGGGTTTCGGTGAAATCGGGGTCGATTACGATTTTCGTTTTGGATTTGAGATCGTCCAGAAACTTGCGGGCGGTTTCATTTTCCAGATTCTTTTCCAACTCGGCGCGCACCTCCTCGAAAGTCTTGGCCGGCTTCCTCTCTTCCATTTTGATGATGTGATAGCCGTAGGTGGTTTTTACGGGCTGGCTGACCTCGCCCACGGACAGTGCGAAGAGTGCGTCTTCGAGAGACGGCAGAGTCTGTCCGTGCTGGAGGAAGCCGAGGTCGCCGCCTTTGGAAGCCGTGCCCGCATCGTTCGATTCGGCGCGCGCCAGATCCGCGAAGTCCGCGCCCTGGGCAATCTTCTGGCGGATCTCCTGGGCTTTGGCAAGGGCTTCGGCCTCGGTCAGGTCCTTCTGCCCGACGGACAAGGGCATCGGAGAGCCCTGCATGCGGATGAGGATGTGGCGTCCGCGAATCTGTTCGTAGTCGGATTTGTGCGCCTCATAGTAAGCCTTCAGTAGGGACTCGTTGCCGCGGACCTGGCGCTTGAGGTCTTCGTCGGTGTGAGTGGCCAGGATGCCGGCGGTAGAGAACATGAGCTGGGTCTTGTAGGCTTCGTTCTCGGTCAGTTTGCGGCGGCGGCCTTCCGCGGAGAGAAGCAGGACGCGGACCACCTGGTCGATGAACCGGGCGCGCCCCGGGCCATTGATGAGCAAACGTTGACTTTCCGGATAGGCCTGTAAAATCTCATCCATCTGTGCGGCGGTAATTTTGACGTCGCCCACCTGGATCACGACGCGGTTGGGTGGGATGACGGGTGCCGGCGAGATGTTCAGCGGCATGGTGACGCCATCGGGCCCGGTCACGGTGGGAGTGGCGTCCGCGGGACTGGCGGGCGTGGGACTGGCTGGCGTCTTGGTGGGCGTCTGGGCCATCAGGCACAGAGCTGCCGCACACAAGGAAAAGATCCGGAAAAAACGCATGATACTCATGATAACAAGCGTGCAAACCCGGGGGAATAAAACGGGTGGCAACCCCGGTGACGGACAGTCGAATTTCCGGCAAAATGCGCCGGAAAGGCGATGTCAGTCCCACTGTGCTTACGCGGCGGGCTCGACTATGGCGCGCATGGAGCCTTTGGAACGCGGCAGGCGCCAGTCCGGTCCGTAGGCGTGGATCTGGTCGCGGGCATATTCGGCCTCGCGCAATTCGCAGGTGATGAGCACGGTGCGGCCGGCACGATCCACCTCTTCGGCGTGCCGGTAAGCCTGGTCGAGCGTGAAGATGAAGATCTTCTGCAGCATTTCGATCACGTAATCGTACGTGTGATCATTGTCATCCAGAAGAACGACGCGGTAGAGAGGGACTAATTGCTCCCGCTCCATGGTTTCAACTTCGGGCGAGAGCGACGGGTTCGCCATGGTCACGATGGTGGCGGCTACGGCGCCGCAAAGATCAGTATGCGCTATTGTGCGCCGCGCGACAACAGCATGGCCTTGAGGGTGTGGAAGATTATATATGTGTCCAGCGACATGGACATGTTCTTGATGTAGTACAGATCGTATTCCAGCTTAGTGATGGTGTCTTCCAGGGTGTCGCCGTACTTATAGCTGATCTGCGCCCAGCCGGTGATGCCGGGCCGCACGCAGTGGCGCTGGCGGTAGTAGGGGATCTGTTCGTTGAGCGCCTTGACGAACTCGGGGCGCTCCGGCCGCGGGCCGACCATCGACATCTCACCGCGCAATACGTTGAAGAGCTGCGGCAGCTCGTCGAAGCGGATGCGGCGGATGATGCGGCCGACGGTGGTCACACGGGGATCGTCCTTCTGCGCCCAGACGGGGCCGGTGCCGGTCTCCGCATCCACGCGCATGGAGCGGAATTTGTAGACGGTGAACAGCGTGTCATCGAGGCCGACGCGGGCCTGGCGGTAGAGCACCGGTCCGGGGGAGGAGAGGCGTACGGCGAGCGCGGTCAGCACCATGAACGGGAAGAAGAGGACGATCCCGATCACGGCGGCGATGACGTTTGTGATCCGCTGGTACAGCAGGTTTTGCGGACGGGGGCCCAGCTCACCTGAGAAGATGAGCTGCGAAGGCCGGATTTCTTTCAGGCAGACGCGCCCGCAAACGCGCTCGTAGGTATTGGCGACTTCCTCGATTACGTTTCCGGCGAAGCGCAATTCCAGCAATTCACTCACCGGCATGCGGTTGCGCCTCTCGAACATGCCGACCACGATGCGGTGGGGCTGCGTAGCGCGAACGATGTCGCGCAGCGAGTCCATGTCGCCGAGGATTTTGCCACCGGGAAGCGGGGCGCCGCTCTGGTGGCGGTCGTCCAGATAGCCGGCGACTTCGAGGCCGCTCTCCGGGTGATCCGCGATGTACTGGCCGATGTCTTCCAGCAGCGGGCTACCGCCCACCAACAGGATGCGATCGCGGCCGACAACCCGAAGGGCGAACGCGCTGAACAGGATCCGCCAGAAGAAGATGGCGATCACCGCCAGGGCGCTGCCTACCACCATGACGCGGATGGGCACACGGAGGTTGGAATCGGCGTACGCGATCAGGCCCTGTGTGAGGAATGCCACGCCCATCACCAGGCAAAGCTGTTGCACCAGGACGATGCGCGATTTGACGTGAATCTGGGAATAGAGATCGTGAAAATGCAGGCCCACGATGATGCTGAGCACCACCAGGCCAATTCGGTAGAGGCCGCCGTCGTATAAGAGAAAGACGGTCGGATCCACCTCGAGAACGACGTACGTCGCAAAGATGAATGCCGAGGTCACCAGCAAAACCTCGGAGACCAGGAGCGTCAGCGTGCCAACTGGTATAAAGACCTTAAACAGACGAATCATCGAACGGGCCGGTTGCGCGAATGGCGGTAAGGTTAATTATACTCGGGATTGCAGGCCGTCCCAACGGTTAGACCTGCAACGATCAAAGCTATTGTGACGAAAATCATCTATCTGGATTATCACGCTACCACGCCGGTGGATCCGCGTGTGCTGGAGGCGATGCTTCCTTTCTTCGGGCCGAAGTTCGGCAATGCGGCAAGCGGCACGCACAGCTTCGGTTGGGAAGCGGAAGCGGCCGTGGAAGTGGCGCGCAAGCGGATTGCGGAGCTGGCCGGGGCGGGCGCGCGCGAGATCGTGTTCACCAGCGGCGCAACCGAATCCGACAACCTGGCGCTGAAGGGCGTGGTGGCCGCCGCGGGTGGCGCGGGCGCGCATATTGTGACGGTGGCCACAGAACACAAGGCAGTATTGGATACGGCCTGCACTTTGGAGAGGTCCGGTTGCCGGGTGACGGTTCTGCGTCCGAAGCCGGATGGACTGGTGGACCTGGATCAGTTGCGCGAGGCCATCGAGCCGGAGACGGTGCTGGTGAGCGTGATGTACGCCAATAACGAAATCGGCGTGCTGCAACCGGTGCGGCAGATTGGCGCGATCTGCCGCGAGAAGAACGTGCTCTTCCATTGCGACGCGGTGCAGGCTTTTGGCAAATTCCCGGTAAACGTAGAGGCGGATCACATCGACCTGATGTCGGTGAGCGCCCACAAAATGTATGGGCCGAAGGGCGTGGGGGCGCTGTACGTGCGGAGGCAGAATCCGCGAGTCCGCCTGACGGCGCAGATGGATGGCGGCGGGCACGAAGGAGGAATGCGGTCGGGGACGCTGAACGTGCCGGGGATCGTGGGCTTTGGCGAAGCGTGCGCGCTGGCGGGGCGGGAGATGGCGGAGGAGTACGGGCGGCTGCGGGTTTTGCGCGACCGGCTGAAGCAGCGGCTGGAAGAGGGGCTGGACGGGGTCCACGTGAACGGTTCGATGGAGCGCCGCCTGGCGGCCAATCTCAACGTCAGCTTCGAGCGGGTGGACGGAGATGCGCTGCTGCTGGCGCTGCCCGATCTGGCGATATCCACGGGCAGCGCCTGTAATTCGCACGAAGGCGGAGCGAGCCACGTGCTGCAGGCGATCGGCCTCCCGGCGGAACTTGTGCAATCGGCCACACGTTTCGGACTGGGGCGATTCACCACGGAAGAAGAAGTGGAATACGCCGCGCGACGCGTGGTGGAGGCGGTGCGGAAGCTGCGCGAGGAGCGGCCGGCAGGCTGAGCGGCTATTTCCCGGGAAATAGCTGCTTCATGAATTCCTGGTCGTCGAGGATGGCGCGGAGGCGTTGGCCGCGGCCGGGTTGCGCTGTGGCGGAGGCTTCGAACTGGCGGCGGATGCCGGGGTCCATCTCGAGCGCCTTACGGAAATCGGCGAGGGCGGCAGGTTTATCGCCGAGTTCGTAATCCAGCACACCGAGCGTGACGTGGGATTGGGCGGAGGGCATGTACCTGACGACCTTGGCGGCGGCATCGCGGGCCTCCTTGCGCTTGCCGGCGGTGCGCAGTTCGCCGGTCCACTGCGAGTACAGCATGCCGAGATTCATGTCGAGCAGGCGGCGCAGCTCGGGGATGGGGGCGGGGCTGTCATCGACGTTGATGTAAATCAGGCGATCGTTATTGATGTTGCGGCCGCGGCCTTTGCCGACGACGAGCATGGACGCGGATTGCTTGCCGCGCGAATCGCCGCCCGCGTCGTCGCCGGCTTTGAGGGCGGCGAAGAGTTTCTCGGCGAGATCGCCCTGGGTGGTTTCGAAGGCGCGGCCCATGGCCTCGGGCACCTGCGCGCCCACCAGAATGTTACCCTGCGCGGACCAGGTTTTTCCCTGACGGTCGCCCGCCCAGTTGGGCGCGTTGGGACCGGTGAAGGCGGCGACGTTGCCGTGGTTATCGATGACGGCGAGCTGGCGGCCGTCCTTGCCGGGGAAGGTATCGTCGGCGAGGAGTTTATCGATCACCTGTTTGGCGGTGAGTCCCTGACGGAGGAGTTCGAGGCCGCGCGGGCCGTAGCCCACGTTGACGTTGGCCTGGGTGGCGATGCAGCCGGTGCCGGCCTCGGCCCACGGCACCACGGCGCCGACCGAGAAGTATTTGGATGCGACGGTGACTCCGCAATCGCCGGTCGCGGGGTCCCAGGCGACGATGGAGAAGGTGTTCACGTCGGCCGCATAGAGCGAAAGCGCCGCGAAGAGGGCGAGGGGGATTCGGTGCATAGAGACTGTTATATAACGGCGGGGACGGGGGACGGGTGTTGCCGGGGGGCAAACCGGGGACAGACAGCGAATTTCCGGCAAACGGCGCCGGAAATTCATGTCAGTCCCCAGTTTGCGGTATTTGTGGAGCACCCCATCATTGGCGAAAACACTTGCGGGATGGGAAAATGAGTTTAGTGCTTTCCGCTTTCGATCCCCTCGTCCAGGAATGGTTTGAGCGTCTTGGTGTGCCTACCGAGCCGCAAGTCCGCGGTTGGCCCGTCATTCGCGCCGGTGAGGACGTCCTCATCTCCGCTCCCACAGGCTCCGGGAAGACGCTGGCCGCGTTTCTGATTTGCATCGACAGCTTGATCCGGCGCGCACGCACCGGCGAACTGCCTGACCACACAGAGGTAGTCTACTGCTCGCCGCTCAAGGCATTGAGCAACGATATTCACAAGAACCTGGAACGGCCTCTAGCCGAGATTCGCGCGCTGGCCGCGGAACGCGGTGTCAGTCTGGCGCCCATACGGGTCGGGCTGCGAACGGGCGACACGAACGCGTCGGATCGCCAGCGGATGCTCCGCGAACGGCCGCACATTCTGGTGACCACGCCGGAGTCGCTCTATATTCTGCTGACCGCCGAAAAGCCGCGCGAAATGCTCGCCGGCGTGCGGACCGTGATTGTCGATGAGATTCACGCGGTGGTGGATGATAAGCGGGGAAGCCATCTGGCGCTCACGCTGGCGCGGTTGGACCGGTTGGCCGGGCGGCCGCAGCGAATCGGCCTGTCCGCGACAGTAAAGCCGCTGGAAGAAGTCGCCAGCTTCCTCAGCGACAAGGCGCGGATTGTGCACGCCGGGCATCGCCGCGAGATGGAATTGGCGGTGGAAGTACCGCGTGACGAGCTCGGCCCGGTGGCGAGCAATGAGATGTGGGGTGGAATTTATGACCGGCTGGCCGAACTGATCGCGGCGAATCGCACCACCCTGATTTTCGTCAACACGCGCCGATTGGCGGAACGGGTGGCGCACCATTTGGGTGAGCGCCTGGGACCGGGCGTCGTGCTGCCCCACCATGGCAGCTTGTCCCGGCCGCTGCGTCTCGAAGCCGAACGCAAGCTGAAAGAGGGGGAATTGCGTGCAGTGGTGGCGACGGCGTCGCTTGAACTCGGCATCGATATCGGTACCGTCGATCTGGTCTGCCAGATCGGGTCGCCGCGCGCCATCGGGGTGGGGCTCCAGCGCATCGGGCGTGCCGGGCACTGGGTAGGCGCGATACCGCGCGGGCGTCTCTTCACGACCACACGCGACGAGCTGATCGAGTGCGCGGCGCTGGTGCGGGCGATCCGCAAGGGCGAGTTGGACCGGCTGGAAATTCCACGCAACGCGCTCGACATTCTGGCGCAGCAGATTGTCGCTTGTTGCGCCACCGAAGAGTGGGACGAGGACGAGCTGTTCGAGATGGTGCGCGCAACGTGGCCCTATCGCACGTTAGCGCGTTCGGATTTTGACGCGGTCATCGGCATCCTGTCGGAGGGCATCAGCACGGCGCGCGGACGCAGCGGCGCATATCTGCATCGCGACGCGGTCAATCGGCGGCTTCGCGGAAGGCGGGGCGCGCGCCTTGCCGCGATCACTTCCGGAGGCGCGATTCCGGACTCGGCGAACTACCTTGTGGTGGCGGAACCCGAGGGGACGACCATCGGCACGGTGGACGAGGACTTCGCCGTGGAGAGCCTGGCCGGCGACGTCTTCCTGCTGGGCACCACGTCCTGGCGCATACGCCGCGTGGAGGCGGGAAGAGTGCGCGTGGAGGATGCGCACGGCGCGGCGCCGGGGATTCCTTTCTGGCGCGGCGAAGCGCCGGGCCGAACCATCGAACTGTCGCAGGAAGTATCGGCGCTGCGCGAGGAGATCGCGCGGCGCGGAGAGGGCGGCGCGGAATGGCTGGCGGCGGAGTGCGGGCTGGATCGCCGCGGCGCGGAACAGGCGGTGGAATATGTGCGGGAAGGGCTCGCCGCGCTGGGCACGCTTCCGGCGACTCACACCATTGTGGCGGAACGCTTTTTCGATGAGGGCGGCGGGATGCAGCTTATTCTTCACTCGCCCTTCGGGGCGCGCATCAATCGCGCCTGGGGGCTGGCGCTGCGCAAGCGCTTTTGCCGGTCTTTCAATTTCGAGCTACAGGCGGCGGCCACCGACAACGGAATTGTGATCTCCCTGGGCGAGCAGCACTCGTTTCCGCTGGACGTGGTATTCGAGTTCGTCCGGCCGGAGAACGCGAAGTATGTTCTCACGCAGGCGATGCTCGACGCGCCCATGTTCGGTGCGCGCTGGCGCTGGAATGCGACGCGCGCCCTGGCGATTCTACGCTTCGCGGGCGGACGCAAAGTGCCGCCGCCCATACAGCGCATGCGCGCGGACGATCTGATGGCGGCGGTCTTCCCCGACCAGGCGGCGTGCGCCGAAAACCTGACGGGCGATATACGCATCCCCGATCATCCGCTGGTGAAGGAAACGATCGATAACTGTCTTTACGAAGCGATGGACCTGGAGGGTCTCACGGAGATGCTGCGGCGCATCGAGGACGGGCGGATTCGGACGGTCGCGATCGACACCGCGGAAGCATCGCCGTTCTCGCACGAGATTCTCAATGCGAATCCGTACGCTTACCTGGACGACGCGCCGCTGGAAGAACGCCGCGCGCGAGCGGTCCAGTTGCGACGCACACTGCGCACCGATGTAACGGACGGCGCGGGCGCACTCGACCCCGAAGCGATCCGCACCGTTGCCGAAGAGGCGTGGCCGCTGGTACGCGACGCTGACGAGCTGCACGAAGCGCTGCTGGGAATGGTGAAGGTGCCGGCGCGTGCGGAATGGGCGCTGTTCTTCGCCGAAGCTGGTGGCGGCGCGGCGTGCCACCGCGATGGACGGCTTCTGGATCGCAGCCGAGAGACTCGACCTGGTGCGGCGCGCATGTCCGGACGCGCGATTCACGCCGCCCGTGGAGGCTCCGCCGCTCTCGCGAGAGCTGCCGGAATCGCGCGAGGCGTGCGTGGCGGAAATCCTGCGGGGATGGTTCGAATGCGCCGTCCCGCTGCGTGCTTCCGGACTGGCGCGCGATCTGGCGCTGCCGCGGGATATGGTGGAGATCGCGCTGGCGCAGCTCGAAGCGGAGGGACAGATTCTGCGCGGGCATTTTCTCTCGACGGGTGGTGATGACGAAATCGAATGGGCGCACCGGCGGTTGCTGGCGCGCATACACCGGCTGACGATCGGGCGGCTGCGGCGCGAAATCGAGCCCGTCACGACGACGCAGCTTGCCGCGTTTGTGGCGCGCTGGCAGCATCTGGCGGGCGGCACCCAACTGCACGGCGTCGAGGGCACTTTGCAGGTGATCCAGCAATTGCAGGGTCTGGAATGGGCGGCGGCCGCATGGGAGAGCGAGGTGCTTCCGCGCCGCATCGCCAACTACGATCCGGCACTGCTGGACGAGCTCTGCCTCTCCGGCGAAGTGATGTGGGGACGGCTGTCACCGCATCCGGCGTTCGAACGCCAAACCGACGGACAGGGCCGCCGCGTGCGGCCTACGCGCGTTGCGCCGCTGGCGCTCTTCCTTCGAGAGGACGTCGACTGGCTGCTCGGCGTCTCCGCAGGCACAACCGGCGGAAGCATTGTCTCATCCCGCGCGCGCAGTGCTTTCGACGCTTCAGACTCAGGGCGCATCGTTCTTCCACGACCTGGTGCGAAATACCGAACGCCTTGCCAGCGAAGTAGAAGACGCGCTGTGGGAACTTGTGGCCGCCGGCCTGGTCACGGCCGACGGCTTCGAAAACTTGCGAGCGTTGATCGATCCGCACAGGCGGCGCGGCGAGGGCCGGGGCCGGAAGCGCACGTCCCAGGCACGCGCCCGGGCGCTGGGCGCTGCTGCGGAATGGCGAGGGCGCGGCGACGGAGTATGTCGAACGCTTCGCGCGCCAGCTGCTGCAACGATGGGGCGTGGTGTTCCGCGATATCGCGGCGCGAGAGACACTGGCGCCGGCGTGGCGCGACATATTGGTGGTGTTGCGCAGAATGGAGACGCGCGGCGAGATTCGCGGGGGCCGCTTTGCCGCGGCATTCGTTGGGGAGCAATTCGCGCTGCCGGAGGCGCTCGATCTGCTTCGCGCCGTGAGACGCGCGGGTGAGGTAGAAGTGGAGTGGGATACCCTCCCGCCGTGGCTGAATGGGGCACGTTCCGCGGCAGCTGGCATCGGGCAGATCTGGGAAAACTGAGGGAGACGGGTTCATAAGTGCGGCCGCGTATTCCGGGGCAAACGCTCCCTCACGGTCGCGGCTCCGATCCGAGCCGCGCGTCAGCAAGCAGTGCGGCAATTACAGCATTCCGGACACAAAAAAGCCCCGGCCGCGACGTCTTGGGGATCGCGACCGGGGTGGAGGAGAGAGACAGCGGTACTTACTCGTGATGCACTGGCATTTGATAGGCGATGCTGACCATGGGGACCAGGTCGTGGAGCAGTTTGCCGTACTTCATGCCGGCCGGCGGAGTAATGATCTCTTCGGGGAACGCCGTGATGAAATCGCGGATCTCGGCGCGGAGGAAGACCCGCTTGGTGAGGGCGATCTTGACACCGCCGCCGACACTGGCCATCGGCTTCACGGCCTGGGTCTTGGTGAAGTAGCCATACTGGCTGAGCGGTTGATAGGCGGCTTCGGTACCGGTGCCGCGGAAGATCTTCATGCCGCCGCCCACCGCCGCGAAGAGCTGCACCTTGCCCTTGTTCCTGGTGGTTTTGAAAAGCAGGTCGTAGTGGATTACATGGGAAGCGCCCGAGAAGCTGGCACTGCTGCCGCCGCTCTTCAAGCTCAGGTTGCTCTGCAGGTAGCCGTAGGCGAGTTCGCCGCCGATGAGCTTGCTCTGGCTGTAGCCGACGTATCCGCCAAGGGCCGCGCCGGTCTGAAAGCCCGCGGTGGCGGAGCCGCTGGGGCCGCTTACCGCAACGCTATTGAGAAAGCTGCCGCCGCCGCCGCCGCCAAATTCCCACTGCTGCGCGGAACTTACCGCGGCGGCAGCGGAGAGGACCAGAATCGATCTGAGAAGCGTTTTCATTTCCAATCTCCTGTAGCTATTTCACGACCCGTACATCGAGCGAAGTGGAACTGCCGCCCTGCGCGATGACGAGCGGCATGGTCAAACCGAGCGGCGCCGATTTCGGCACGCCGGCATTGATCTGATAGAGCCCGACGGAGCCGGGCACGAGGCCTGCGTATTGTATGTCCAGGGCAACGCCGCCGAGCGTGACGCTGGGCTGGATCACCGCGCTGGGCAGCGGGTCGGAAGGCGACGGCATGCCGGAATCGATGGCCGGCGAGGTACGTCCCAGACCAGTGGCCCAGATGACGATGGAATCGCCGGGGTGCACGGGATTGGTGGGCGTGACCAGCTCGCCGTTATCGGCGCGGGTGATGGTGGCGAGCCCGGTTGTGGGTCCGGCGACGCCGCTGCGGAAGACGCTGGGCGCGGCGGGCAGGATGGAGAAATTGAAGTTGTCGCTGATACCGCCAGGGGTGCGCAGCGTCATCTGGGCGTTGCCATCGACGTTGAAGGGCAGCTGGCCGTTGATCTGCTGGCCACTTACAAAGAGCACGGGGACGGCGACACCGTTGACGGTGAGGCAGCTTTCGCCGAGCGCGGTAGGCAGCGGAACTTCGCTGGTGGCGATGTTGACCGGGGCCATCTGCTGGCCGTAGATGCTGATCAATCCGCCGGGGGCGACGGGGAGTTTGCCATCGGCGGCATTGACCACGGCGGTAATCTTGGGCGGCGCGACCGCGGCATCATAATTCCAGGGCAGCACGGTAAAGCCGGAGACGGAGAGTGCGATTACGGCGCTGCGGTCATAGAGCGGGGCGAGCGAGCGCACGAAGTTCATAGAGACGTTGGCGCCCGAGCCGGAGCCGGTGGGGAACGCGGCCGCAGTGGATGCCGATGAGCCAGCGAGGGGGAGCAGCGGCGCTTCGACGAGCCGTGTGGGCTTGCCGGTGGCGGAACTCTGCGAAGCGTCGTAACGTTCGATGATGCCGGGGGCCGAAAGCGAGGATGCGGTGGTTCGGAAACCTCCCTGATCGACGAAGGCGAAGCCGGAAGGTGCGCCGGAAGAGCTTTCCAACACGCCGGCTTGCACCAGGGACGCATTGAGCAGCGTGCTGCCGACGACGTAAGAACCGTAGCTGGATGCGGCGTATGCGCCGGAGAGAGCCGTAAAATCTTTGCGCGACACCGTAAAGGTATCGGCGTTAGCATCGTAGAGCATGACGTTGCCGTCGGGAGCGGCGAGCAGAATGGAGCCGCCGTTGGGGGCGGGGGCGAGAACGGCGCCCGGGTTGACGGAGTTGGTGTAGATGCCGAGCGTGGGTAGTTCGATGCCTTTCTGCGCCGCGAAATCGATACGGTCGACTTTGCCCGGACCGCCGCTCGCGGCATTGCGCACCAGCCCGAGCATGCTCTTGCCGCTCTCGGCGAGGGAGCGCGGATAGTGGCCACTGGGGAACTGAATGGGGGGCTGGCGCTGCAGGCTATCCAGATCGTAGACCCACGCCTGCTGGGCGTTGTCGTGACCGATGACCAGGTATTTGCGGTCGAAGGTTAAGGCGATCTGTGTGGGCGTGGCGGATGTCTTGAGCGACGCGACCTGGGTGTAGCTCGTGCTGTCGAAGACCAGCACCTGGTCGCTATCCTGGGCCACGATGTAGAAGCGATTGCGGACCGGGTCGGCCAGCAGGTCGGTCAGGTATCCGGGAATGTCGACGAATGTGCCGCGCTGATCGGGATTGCGATTGTTGATGAGCAGGCGGATCTGCGGCGAGACGTTGACGGCCGCTACGGAATTTACGCTGATGGCCACGGAGAGGGTGCCGTTCTGGTTCTGGAAAGCCGTGGGATCGACGCGCACCTGCACCACGGCCGGAGTAATTCCGGAAGAGGGCGAAAGGGTAACGCCCGGGGTGTTGCTGGAGAGCTCAAAATCCGTATTGCCGCCGCCGGGATCGGTCATCGTGATGGTCTGGGTAATCACGCTGCTGCTGCAGAAGGTACCGCGTGCCACCACGTCGCGCACGGAGGCGGAGAGGCGGTGCTGCTGGTTCAATCTGCCGACCGGGAAGATCATGACGCCGCTATCGGAGACGGTGTACAACATGTCGGCGGCGGCGCTGAGCACGCTGCGGCCGGTGATATTTTCGGGGATCGAGAAGCTCTGGCTCACCAGCAGGTTTTCGGCGTCCATGATGGACAGGACCGGCGGCGCGGCAGGCGCTGCCGGCGCGGATGACGAGGAGCCCGTGGAGGTAGTCGTGGAGGTCGCGGACGCGGTGATGATTTGAGCGTAGATGATGCCGGCGATTGGAATCGATGGCGTTGCCGCCGATATTGGTGGAGGTTACGGAATTCGGAAACTGCGCGAGATTGTTGGCGGTGGCGTCGAGGCGATATTGACCGATCATCGCCCAGGAGCCGTCCGCGGCTACGCTGACGCGTGCCAGCGGCTTCGGAACGGCTACAATGCCCGGCGCCGAACAGACCGCCGGTCCGCGCATCGAAGCGATAGAAGACCTGCCCGCCGCCGCCATCGGCGATGCCGTAGACGATAGTGCGGTCGGCATTGGTGGAGAGCGCGGCCGAAATCACCTGAGAGGGGAAGGTATCGGCATTGGTGGGCAGGGTCTTCGCCAGGGCGGCGAAGGTGGCGACGTTTTGCATGGCCCCGGAGATGGGGTCGAACAGGAGAATTCCGGCGGAGGTGACGATGAAGGCGCGTCCATCGGCAATGAAGGCGACGCCCAGCGGCGTGTCGCCGGTGGCGAAAGTTTGCCGGGTATTGTCGTTGAGATTGATCAGCGTGACCACGTTCTTGCTCGGGTCGGCGGGGGTGGTATTGCCGTAGTGCGCCACCAGCAGAAACTTGGAATCCGGAGACATCGAAAGGGCGCCCGGTTGAGGCGCCACGTTCATCGAAGTGTGAATAGAATAGTCCGCGGTAGACATGACTTCGATGCGGTTCGCCGTGAAGTTGGCGATGTAGAGCATGCCTCGCGATTCATCGAGGGCGATATCAGATGCGTGGCCACCAATCGGAACGACGGTCCCGAAGCTGGCTGCAACGCAGGGCGACGAGCTCAGCAGAGCAGCGAACGCGATCAAGGTCAGGCAATTGTTCCAGCGCATAAATTTAGGGTCTTCAGCCGTTACGATTAAAGTCCCCCGGCGCCAGGGAAGCAATGATCGAAATGGCTAGCAGCCGCGGCATTACCAAAGTTAGCCGTGTATTTCTCTAGGCTTACGGGTATACTTCCCGCGTGGATCGAACCTGGCTCTCTGCGTCATAACCAATGTGGGAGCGGTTCGGCCCCGGAAGGGTCGATTGCGGCAATGAAAAAATTCGACTGGAAATACGTACCGATATTCATCCTTTTCGCGCTCAGCATGGCGCTGGCGCCGGTTTTCCGCGCCCAGGATCTGGGATCCGTCACGCGCATTACGCCGGTGCCGGACGGCGCTCAATACTCGGTGGACGGGCAAGTGTACTCCCACGCATCCAGCGCGGTGTGGCCGGACGGCAGCAAGCATACGCTGTGGGTGCCGGTTGTAGTGCAATCGCCCCAGAACCGGACGCAGTACACTTTCCAAGATTGGGAGTTCGCCGGCGGCGCCTTTCAAACAAATCCCGTGACGGTGACGGCGACCTCGTCGATCAGCGAATACCGTGCGGTTTTCAACGTGGCCTACGCGCTGGGCCTGTCGTACTTTACCTGCCCGGATTCCGGGACCTGCCAAAGTCCGGGCATCATCTCGGTGGGCGGGACACCATTCACTTCGTCGGCCGACATCTACCAGGCAGCGGGCTCCCAGGTGGTTTTGCAGGCATTTGCCAACCCGGGATACGTCTTTGTGGGGTGGCAACCCGGCCCGAACCAGGTAATCACGGGCTTCCAGAACACGGTAACCCTGAATTACCCGATGGTCGTGTATCCGAAATTTCAAGTGGCGCAACAGGTGAACCTGGCCACCAACCCGCCGGGATTAACGGTGCTGGCCGACCGGGCTCCGGTGCCGACGCCGGCCGCCATGGACTGGGCGGTGCAATCGGTGCACACGGTGGGCGCCAATTCGCCGCAAAGAGACAGTTTCGGCAAGACGTGGGCCTTTCAATCGTGGAGCGATGGCGGCGACATCAACCACGCATACACGGTGCCGGTTACGAGTATGCCGGCGAGTTTGACGGCGAACTATGTAGCCGCGGCCGCCGTCAACATACTGACGCTGCCGGACGGCCTGAAGATCAAAGTGGACGGGCAGTACAACGCGCTCAATCCTTATTACTTCGCGTGGGGAATCGGCGAAACGCACCATCTGGAAGCGGCGGCGCAGCAGACCGACGCGCAGGGACGGTTGTGGCAGTTCAGTTCGTGGTCGAACGGCGGGACGGCAGCGCAGGATGTCGTGGTGCCGCCGGGCGCGGACGTGACCGGGCTGCGGTTCACGGCGACTTATACGCCATTGACTAAGGTCACGGTCACCAGTTCGCTGGCCGGATTGAGCGTGACGCTAGACGGCGTGGCTTGCGCGACGCCGTGCGTGGCGCAGCGCGCTCCGGGAAGTCAGGTGCGTGTGAGCGCGCCGCCTTCGGTGCCGCAGGGCGACGGCTCACGCCAGGATTTCGACGGATGGCCGGGCACGACGGGCGATATTGTGGTCACTGTGGGCGATGCCCCGGTTACATTGAATGCGACTTATCATTTGCTTAACCGGTTGAGCGATTTCAGCGATCCGGTGAATGGAGCCGTGTTGAGCGTGGTGCCTGCATCGCCGGACAACTTCTATCCGGCGAGCTCGAATGTCGCGTTGAGCCTGGCCACGCAGCCGGGCTACAAATTCCGGCGCTGGGACGGCGACCTGAGCGGTACAATTCCATCGGGCGTGGTCGCGATGAGCGCGCCGCGCGTGGTGAAGGCGCTGCTCGATCCGGTCCCGTATATCGGACCGGCGGGAGTGAGCAATGCCGCGGGTACGACTCCGCAAACGGGCGTGGCGCCCGGCGGCATCGTCTCCATATTCGGAGTCAATCTGGCGGCCGACACCTTCGTCGCGCCGGACGGCATGGTGCCGCAGACGCTGGGCGGGGTGACGGTGCGCGTGGGCGACCGACTGCTGCCGCTGCTCTTTGTTTCGCCGCTGCAGATCAACGCGCAGATGCCCGACGACATGGCGCCGGGGAGCCAGGTGCTGACTGTCAGTACCTCGATCGGGCCGGATGTGCGCGCCGCTTTCACAGTCGTGCGCAACGCGCCGGGACTGTTCCCGGTGGCGACGAGCGGACAGGCGATGGCGATGGCAATCCACGAGGACGGTTCGCCGGTGACATCGGATGCGCCGGCGAAAACGGGCGAACTGCTGACGGTGTACGGCACGGGCTTCGGGCCGGCCGAACGGCCGCGTCCCGAGGGCTTCCCGATTCCGCAAACGCCGACGTACAACATAGTGGATGGCGTGACGCTGCAGGCAGGCACGCTGACGATCACCGCCGAGGGTGCGTTCGCGGTGCCCGGACGCCTGGGAATCGACGCGGCACAGTTCCGCCTGGATAACTCGGTGACGGGCACGGTGACGCTGAAGGTCACGGTCAACGGAGTGGACAGCAATACGGTCATGCTGCCCGTGCAGTAGAGAGCATAAATCGGCCGCCGATGAACGCCGATAAGCATTCTTTGTGTTATCCGCGTTGATCGGCGGCCATATCTCTTCTTACGGCTTGCCTTGCAGGTGCATCTGCATGAACGCCAGGAACTGATCCCAATCGGAAGGGATGGTGCCATGTCCGCCGGCGTGCATGTAGTAGCCGATCGTGTGCAGGATCGGCGTTCCCGCGGGCGGCATCTGGTCCGTATCCAGGCCCTGTTTGCCGAGCAGTCGGTACACCGGACCGGCGGCCACGGCGGCCAGGAATTCGCCTTTGGGGTCCGACCAAAAATCCTTGTCGCCCGTCTGCAGCAGGACCGGACGCGGTGCGATCAACGCGACCAGCATGTGCGCATCCACCGGGAACTCATCCACTTTGTTGGCGAATTTCGCATAGTTCGCGGCGAACTGATAGGGATAGCGCGTGGGTTCCGTCAGGTGTGCGATGGTCTCGCCGTAGTTCCGGCGGCTCAACGCCGCGCCGCCCTCGCCGGAGCAACTGGCGATCACCAGGGCGATCCGCGGATCGTGCGCGCCGGCCCACATCACCGTCTTGCCCAATCGCGAAACGCCCATGATGGCCACGCGCTTCGCGTCCACAGCCTTATCCGTTTCCAGATAATCCAGGGCGCGGCTCAACCCCCAAGCCCACGCCGAGATGGAGCCCCACTCGTCCGGCGCGGGCGCAGTCTGGCCGGGCTTTAAATAGAGCGCCCGCACTCCGTAGGGCACGCCGCCCAGGAAATCGGGATCGATGTCACCGTAGTAGACCGTGGCAAAGCCGAACCCGGCGTCCAGCAGGCGCGTCACGTTCACCTTTCCGAAGTTCATTCCCTGGCCGGCGGGGATCTTCTTCTTGTCCCTGCCCCAGACTTCACCCACTTTGACGCCGGGATCGTTGACCGTGCTGGAATTCGCCGAGAAGCTCAGATTCAGCAGGAGCGGGACTGGCCCAGGGGCGTTGGCCGGCACGTAGACGAGCAGATCCATCTTCGGCCCGGCCTTGTCCGCGGAAAAATAAATCGTCACCTGGCGGCGCGTCCCTTTACCGTCGAATGCGGGCGTCCCCTTGTCGAAGACGTCGAAGCTCATGGCGGCCGGGCGCCCCGGACTGCGGCCGTACTGGTTCTCTTCGAACAGGCGGACAATCTCGGGGCGGCGCTTTTCGTTCCAGGTCTTGGCGTCGCGGACCGGTTTGCCGTTGGCCAGCAGCAGCGGGTCCGGCAAGCTGTAGCTGCCGACGCGCGCCTCATCGTAGTTGACCGGGATTCCGGCCACCACCGGGGCCGGCGGTTTGTCTGCCTGGCCCATCGCGGCGCAGACCGACAGCGTCATCACGGCGAAGATTCTCGGGACCTTTTGTAACATGACTGCATCATATTACTTTTGTTCCAATGACGAGGTGCTGGTTTTGAGATCGAGCGGCGGTCCGCCCACGCGCTTCACTTTGAGATCGACATTCACCTCGACGCGGTCGGCAACCTTGATGAAGGGGATGTTGCTCGTCATGCCGTATTCTCTACGGTCGAAGGCCATTTGTCCCTTAATCTGACCCTCGGCCGGCCCATCGCGAACAACCATCAGGGTCAGTGTCTCGGGTCTCGACACACCGCGTATTGTAAACATCCCCGCGACGTCGAAGGCGTTGGGACCGTGCTGTGAAATCTTGGTCGACTTAAACGTGATGAGTGGATCCGTCTTGACACTAAAAAAGTCTTTGCCCTTCAGCTTGTTGTCTTTCATACTGCTTCCGGTGCTGACGCTGGCTGCCTGCACCTCGAGGTCCAGAGCGCACGACGACGGGTCGGTGGAAGCGCACTTCAGCGTTGCATTCCACTGGCGGAAAACGCCTGTCAGGTTCACCGATGACTTTACGTAGAAGCTGACCTTGCCGTCATCCGGCGCAATCACGAAAACAGGAGCTGACCCTTCGGGCGTTTGTGCTCCCAGGGGGAGAACGGACAGAATCAGATATAGAGGAATAGCCAATCGTATCTTCACGGAATCACCTCTAGAAGCCAACGTCACCGGTTGACCCTGTAATTCCGGATGTCGCAAAAATCGCCGTCGATTCAGGAAGTAACCTCTATCTTCCAGCTACTCACTCGTACCGCAACGCTTCCAGCGGATCCACCTTGGCGGCCCGGCGCACCGGCACCCAGCAGGCAAGCAAAGCGACACTGACGAACAAGAGTCCCACGCCGATCAACGTAACCGGGTCGCCGGGCTCCACTTCGAATAGAAAACTCCGCAGAACGCGCGACAGGACGATGGCGGCGGCGATTCCGGTGAGCACGCCGCCGGCAATCAATCGAAATCCCTCGGCGAATACCAGGTTGCGAATGTCACGCTGCCCGGCGCCCACCGCCGTGCGAATGGCCAACTCCCGCCGGCGGGACGCCACCGAAAGCGACAGCACGCCATAGATCCCCACCAGCGTCAGCACACTGCCCACCAGCGAAAACCCCACCAGCAACTGCATCGCAAACGTGCGGGACGCCAGCGAATCGCCGCGGATCTGCTCGAGGGTCTTCGGACTTTCGACAGCGACGGTGGGATCGACCGAATGCAACTCGCGTTGTACCGCCGCCATGATGGAGCGCGGATCCGCCGCCGTGCGGATTACCAGGTGCTTGGAAAACGCATTTGCCTGCCACAGCGACATATAAACTTCGGGCGCGGCCGCCTGGGTCAGATCGTCGGTACGTCCATTCGCCACCACGCCGACGATTTCCAACAAGTCCTTCGGGCGCCCGGCCGGCCAGAGCTTTTTCCCAATCGGATTGCCACGCGGAAAGTATCTGTCCGCGAATGCCTGATTGACGATGGCGACATTCGGCGCCTTGCGGTCGTCGCTGGAACGGAATTCCCTTCCCTGCGTAACCGGCAGTCCCAGCAGCTTGAAGTAATCCGGCGTGACGGAGCGCAGCGGCAGCGCGATGCGGTCGCTCTCTTTGGACGCCGCGGGCTGCCCTTCGATTTCCACGGTCCCGGGCCAATTGTTGCCGGTCAGCGGTACGCCCCACGCGAAGGCGGCGTACTGCACGCCGGGAAGCGCCGCGACGCGCTCCAATGCGCGTCGATGAAAATCGGTCCAGTCCCCCTGCACCGCGGTGACGCTCATGGTGAGGATTCGTCCCGTGTTGTAGCCCGATTGCACCTTCGCGATATTCATCATGGTGCGGATCAGAAGTCCCGCGCCCACCAGCAGGGCCAGGGTCAGCGCGGTTTGCAGCATGGTGACTCCGCGCAGAAGCCGGCGTTCACCCAGGCCCGCGCTGCTCTTCGGACCGGCGCTTTTAAGCACCTCCATCGGGTCCAGCCGGGAAGCGCGCAACGCGGGAAAGAGTCCGGCCAGAACCGCCGCCACGATCGCCGTGCCGAGCCCCCATGCCAGCACCGGCCAACCCGTAGTGACGGTGTCCAGGCGCGGGATGGCGTGCCCGCCAATCAGCTTGAACAGCTTGACGGCGCCGAAGGCCAGGCCCACGCCGAACGTGCCGCCCAGCACAGCCAGCAGCAGGCTCTCCGTCGACACCTGGCGGAACAGTGCCACCCGGCCCATGCCCAAGGCGCTGCGCACGGCGTATTCCTGCTGCCGCTGCAGCCCGCGAACCAGCAGCAGGGCCGCGACGTTCCCACACGCGATCAGTAGCACCAGCGCGGCCGCGCCTAACAGGGGCAGCAGAATGCGGCGTCCGTCGCGATTCAATTCGCCGGCCAGCGAGACCACCTGCGGAGCGACGCCTTGAAAATCGCGGTCGGCCTGCGCCTCTCTCGCGGCGAGGACCGTGAGTTCGCCCTGCGCCTGCTGTGGCGTGGCGCCATCCCGCAGGCGCGCCACCACGTCCCAGTCCGGCCGTTTCAACCGGGCCGGGTTGGGAGTCACCGGAATCCAGAAATCCACCAGCGCATTCACATTGTAGTTCGGCTCCTGCGCGTTCGTCGGAGAGGGCAGAAAGCGTACGCCCGGAGGCATCACGCCGATCACCGTGGGGGGCGTATCCCAACGGCTGATGTGCACCTGCTTGCCGATGATTTGCGGATCGCCGTTGAATTTCCGCTGCCACAATTCATAACCGAGGACGATGACCCGCACCGGGCCGGCCCCGGTTTCGGACTCCACGAAGGTGCGGCCCAGTACAGGTTGGAGGCCCGTCACTCCGAAATAATCTTTGGTGACCACCATGCCCTCGATGGATTCGCTGCCCTCGGAGCGGACCAGAAAATTGAAGGTCCACGCGTACGCGGCGATTCCGTCGAAAGACTTCGCCTCCTTCTGCCATTCCATCCATTGCTGGGCGGGCCAGCCGCGCGGAGTCGTTAATTTCTGGCCGTCGGCTCGGGCGGAGGGTATCAGCACCAGTTGCTGCGGCTGGCGATAAGGCGGCGGGGTCAACAGGACGCCTTGAATGAGGCTGAAAACCGCCGATGTCGCGCCAATGCCCAGCGCCAGCGTGAGCACGGCGATCAGGCTGAAGCCGGGCTGCTTGAGCAGCATCCGCACGCCAAAACGCAACTCCTGCAACATGAAGGCACCCCTCCACTCGACTTTGACGAACGCAATCCGGGAGAGTTAGGAACCGCCGCTTTGTGGCACAATTCTCAAGTGCCCTACCGGTCGTCTCTTTGTCTGATGGTCTCCATGGTGCGGGACGGCGTGATTTCTCCGTTGGAGCTGGTGGACGCGCACCTGAGGCAGATCGAAAAACGCAATCCGTCGATCAACGCATTCGTCACCGTGTTGGCGGAGCAGGCGCGCGACACGGCTCGCGCGCTGGAACACAGCGACACGCGTGGGTTGCTCCACGGCGTCCCCGTCACGGTGAAGGATAGCTTCGATATGGCGGGCCTTCCGACGCGCGTGGGGTGTTTGGCACGGCCCGAGACGCCGGCCTCTCGCGACGCCACGGCGGTGGCGCGATTGCGCGCCGCAGGCGCAATCGTCATCGGCCGCACGAACACGCCGGAAATGCTCCAACGGTACGACACGGACAACGCAATCACGGGACGCACTAATAATCCGTGGGACGTCGAGCGCACGCCCGGCGGATCGAGCGGCGGCGAGGCGGCGGCGATTGCGGCGATGTGCTCGGCGGGCGGGTTGGCGAGCGACGGCGGCGGTTCCATTCGCATTCCCGCGCACTTCTGCGGCATCGCGGGGCTGAAACCCACTCCTGGTCGAATTTCGGGCACCGGCCACACGCCGCTGCTGGGCTACCCGGCTGGGCTGGTCACGGTGGCCGGACCGATGGCGCGCACGGCGACCGATCTGCGCCTCCTGTTTTCCGTTCTCTCGGGGTACGACCCGCAGGACTCATTCTCCGTGCCGCTGCCGCTGCGCGAACCGGTGATCGACGGGTTGCGCATCGGCGTGTGGGAACAGTTTTACGGGGTGCCGGTGGACCCGGAGATCCGCGCGGCGGTGCGGCTGGCGGCGGCACTGGCCGGCGATCTCGGATTCGCCGTGGACGAATTCGAGCCGCGCGGACTGGAGCGCGCGCCAAACCTCTGGAACTTCATCTTCAACCAGTGGCTCGACAAGGGAAAAGAACTCACCGCGGAATCAGCGCTGCTGAATCTGGCGGCGCGCAACGCCATGCGCGCGGCGCTCTTGCGGCAGATGGAAGAGGTGCCGGCCATCCTGATGCCGGTGTGCGGAATCACGGCGTTTCGTCACGGCGAGAGCCGGTGGCAGGTGGAGGATAAGGAGATCGGGCTCTTCCAGGCAGCCATGCCGGCGGTGGTGGCGAACGTACTCGGGCTGCCGGCGGTCACCATTCCGATGGCGGTTTCCAGCGCCGGAGTTCCCATCGGAGTGCAATTGATGGGGCGGCCTTTTGAGGACGAAATCCTGCTGGAGATCGCGATTCACCTGGAGCAAGCGCGCGGCCCGTGGGCCGGAATCATAGAATAGTATTGATGATTCCGAAATTATGCATGCTGCTGGGATGTGCTGCCTTGGGCTGGGCGGCGCAACCGCAGAAAGTGTTTCCGTACGACTATGCTCAGGAAGACCTGCCGAACGGGCTGCGGCTGATCTCGGTCCCGACGGATTACGCCAACATCGTCGCGGTCTACATTGTGGTGCAGACCGGGTCACGCAACGAAGTGGAAGCTGGACACACCGGCTTCGCGCATCTGTTCGAACACCTGATGTTCCGCGGCACCGATAAGTATCCGCCTGAAAAATTCAACCAGATTCTGAACCGCATCGGGGCGGCATCGAACGCTTTGACATTCGACGATTTCACGGTCTACTACACTACGTTTTCCAAGGAAGACCTGGAGACCGTGCTGGCCATGGAGGCCGACCCCTTCCAGCACCTGAAGTACGCCGAACCCGAGTTCAAAACCGAGACCCTGGCGGTGCTGGGCGAATACAACAAGAACAGCGGTTCGCCGTTTAGCAAACTCAACGAAGTCATGCAGGATACGGCCTTCGACAGGCACACTTACAAGCACACCACCATGGGATTCCTGAAAGACATACAGGATATGCCCAACCAATACGAGTACAGCCTTAAGTTCTTCGACCGCTATTACCGGCCCGAGTACACCACCATCGTCGTGACGGGAGATATTAAGCCGAAGGCCGTGCGCGCGCTGGTGGATAAATACTGGGGCGGCTGGAAGCGCGGCAATTACAAACCTGATATCCCTGTCGAGCCGGAGCAGAACGGACCGCGCACCGCCCACGTGGACTGGCCCAGCCCGACGCTGCCTATCGTGGCCGTGGCCTTCAAGGGGCCGGCGTACAACGATGCGAGTAAGGTGACGGCGGCGCTGGACGCCCTGGCGTACCTGGCATTCTCCAACACGTCGGACCTCTACCAGAAACTGGTGGTGCAGGAACAGAAGGTGGATGCGATTTCCGGAAGGGCGCCGGAACGTGTCGATCCATCGCTCTTCCAGATTACGGCGCGCGTGAAAAAAGCGGAGGACCTGAATTACGTGCGAGACCAGGTTTTGGAGACGGTGAAGACGTTCCAAGAGAAGCCGGTGGACGCGGCGCGCCTGGACACCGTACGCAAGCGACTGCGTTACCAGGTGGCCTTGAGCATGGATAACAGCGACACCATCGCGGAGATTCTTTCTCATTACATAGCGCTCAAACGAACCCCGGAGACGATGAACGCGCTCTACGATCAGTATGCGAAGCTGACACCGGAAGACGTGCAGGCGGCGGCGAGACTGCTGGTGGAGAAGCGCCGCACGATTGTGACGCTGACCGGTCCAGGGGGTGCGAAATGAGCTCCCATCCCCTTTCAGAGCCGCGACCCTCAGGGAGCGGTTGCCGCCGAATGACGTTCTCCGCCGCCTGCCTGCTCCTCCTCGCATCCTCCGCGGCGGCGGAGATTCGCACCGTGGCGCTGCCCGGGAAATCGCCGCTCGTGACCTTCCGTATCGTATTCACGACTGGAGCCGCCGCAGACCCCGCGGATAAACCGGGCCTCGCGTATCTGACGGCGCAGATGATCGCCGATGGCAGCACCCGGGACTTGACTTACAAACAGATCGAAGACGCCCTGTTCCCGATGGCGGCGGACGTCAGCGCGCAAGTGGACAAGGAAATGTCCACCTTCAGCGGCGCAACCCATGTCGATAATCTGGCAGCATATTATAAACTGCTACGCGGAATGCTGTTAACGCCGGGTTGGCGCGAGGAAGATTTCCGCCGCGTCAAGGACGATGCCATCAATGCCATCAAGGTGGGACTGCGCGGCAACAACGACGAGGAGTTGGGCAAGGAAGTCCTGTACGGGACAATCTACCAGGGCACGCCGTACGCGCACCTCAACGGAGGCACCGTATCGTCGCTGGAAAAGATCTCGCTGGACGACGTGAAGGCGTTTTACAAGAGCCAGTACAGCCAGTCGCAACTGATTATCGGAATCGCGGGCGGCTATTCGCCGGCGTTTCTGGCGTCCATGAAGAAGGATTTCCAGGCGCTGCCGGCCGAGGCCGCTCCCAAGCCCAAAACGGCGCCTTCGGCGGCCATCGAAAGATCGCGCGCCATCATCGTAGACAAAGATACGCGGAGTGTGGCGTTCTCAATCGGCTATCCGATCGACGTGACGCGCGGCCGCCCGGACTACGTGGCGCTGTTGCTCGTATCGAGCTACCTTGGGCAGCATCGCATGAGCAGCGGCGTGCTATACGATCGCATGCGCGACAAGCGCGGCTTGAACTACGGAGATTACGCCTACGTCGAGTACTTCCCGCGCGGCATGTATCTGATGGAGCCGCAGCCCAACCTGGCGCGGCGCCAGCAGATTTTCCAGGTGTGGATCCGGCCGGTGGAGCCGCCCACTGCGAAATTCGCGCTGCGCCTGGCACTGTTTGAACTCGATAAGTTGAATAAGAACGGGCTGACGCAGCAGGCCTTCGAAGATACCCGCGAGTTCCTCGGCAAATACGTCAACGTGCTGACACGGACCAAACGCGCCGAGCTGGGCTATGCAATCGACAGCTTGTTCTATGGGATCCCATCCTACAACGATTACCTGAAGACCCAGTTGGCGAAGCTGACCCTGGCGGACGTGAACCGCGCCATTAAACAGTACCTGCGGACAGACCGCCTGGCGATCGCGGTGGTGACGCGCGACGGCGAGAAACTGAAAGCGCAACTAGCCGCCGAAGATGCCTCGCCGATAGTTTACAATTCGCCGAAGACGAAAGAGATTACAGAGGAAGACAAGCTGGTGGTGAAGTTTCCGCTCGGCTTGAAAGCGGAGGACATCAAGGTGACGCCGGTCAGTGAGGTATTTCAGTAATGGATCTCAAACTTATTCCGCTGGAAGTTCCCGAGGGCGGCAACCTGATCCTCGGCCAGTCGCACTTCATCAAGACGGTGGAGGACATTTACGAGGCAATCGTGAACACGGTCCCGCAGATGAAGTTCGGTGTGGCGTTTAACGAGGCGTCGGGCCCGTGCCTGACGCGCGTGGATGGCAACGATGAGACGCTGAAGGCGTTGGCGGCAAAGAACGCGAGCGCCCTCGCGGCGGGACACATCTTCGTGGTGGTGATGACGGAAGGCTACCCCATCAACGTCCTCGGCCGGATCAAGGATGTCCCCGAAGTGTGTTCCATATTCTGCGCGACGGCGAATGCGGTGCAGGTGGTGGTGGCGGAAAGCGAACAGGGCCGGGGAGTGCTGGGCGTGATCGATGGAGCGGTGCCGAACGCCGTGGAAGGTCCCGAGGATGCGGAGAAGCGTCGCGGGTTCCTGCGAATGATCGGGTATAAGAGGTAGGATGCGCGAAACTGATGTATGCTATCTGAAGGTTATTGGTAAGAACTGCGGCCGTCTGGCGAACCCGCCGCACTGCCGCTCCGGTTTCTGGGACCAGAGGGGGCCATGGGAACGCCGCGCAAGGTTAAGCCAAAGTGGGGGTGGGAAAATTCCGTCGTAGCTCTCCTGCTGTGCATCAACCTGTGCGCCTTTACCTGGTTCCTGTGGGCTCTTCCGGGGAATTTTGACCGCACCACAAAAGTGGTTTCCACGGTAGCCAGTTGGGTGGTTTCCCTGCTGGCTTTCTTCGGTGTGAAGAAGGCATCAAGCCGGACCTCTTTCGCTGCGTTTCTCAGCCTGCCTCCCGTAGGCCTCTGCACACTCGCAATCACGGTCGGAGTGTGGCTGTTCATATTGCCAATCCACGGTGTCACGGTTTCGGTGGTATCTGCCGGCACTTACCATCCCGTGCCCGATGCGGCAGTGACTCTGGATGACAAGAAGCTTCTCGCCGGAGCGGACGGCAAAGTCCGCGCCAACAGTCTGCTTGCCGCCAGTTATCGCCTGAAAGTAGAAAGCGATGGCTACGACCCTCAGGAAACTACCGTCGCCTTCGAAGACGTCCTCCGAAACCGCACGATTCCCGTGGCTCTGCACGCCAGGCGCGGCACCGTTAAAGCCACCAGCAACCCGTCGGACGCGGCCGTCTATCTCGACGGCGATAAGGACACGATCAAAGGGCAGACGCCCTTCACGCAGGAGATGGATCCCGGCCGCCACACCATCCGTTTTGCCAAGACCGGCTATCAGCCCACCCCGTGGGAAGAGTTCGAAATCCAGCGCGGCCGGCAGACGGAGTTACCGCTGCGCGCGTTGCAGCGCCAGGCGGGCGCGGCAAAGGAATATCCGGTATTGTTTGCCAGCGATCCATCCGGCGCGGCCCTCGTCGTGGATGGCAAGGCGTGGGGCACCACGCCCAGCCAGGTGAAGTTGACGCTCGGCCAGCACATGGTCAAATACAAGCTTGGCAACGTGGATTGCGGCCCGCCCAAAGCAATCAAAGTTCCGCCTTATGCGGTGGTCGGCCATCTGGACGATTGCGGGAAACAGCCATGATCGCCCGCAGCCAACTCACGATACTGGTGTGTCTGGCGGCGGCACTTCCGGCGGTGGCCGCGACCAACCCCAGCGTGCCTCCGCTGACCATCAGGATCGACCCGATCGTTCCGCGGGGGGGTGCCCAGGCGCCTGCGGATCAGCACTTTCCGCAATTGGACGCGGGAGACTTAAGCCTGCAGGATGCTTTGTACGGTGCGTGGAGACGGCGCACACGCCGGGAGCTGGCGGTAACTATGCCGCCTGAAGTGATCAAGGATGCGGCTGAGGAAATCGCCAAAACCAACGAACAGGCTACCGCCGCCGTGGCGCAGTATATCATCAAACCAACTTATATCAGGGTCGGTAACAGCGCCCGAATCACGGCGGTACTTTACCGCATAAAGCCTTACGGGACGGTACGCCCCGTTACCGACCAGATAGACGATCCGGACGCGGTAAACCCTTTCACCGGCCTGGGAGAAAAACTCGCCGACCTTCTGGCGGAGACCGCGAATATAAAGGTCACTACTCACCGCCTGGTATTTTGCAGTTTTTCTTTCAACGGCCAATCGCAACTGCCGGAAGGAATGCCCGAAGGCTTGCGTAAAGCGATCGTGCAGGATTTCGGAAACGTCACCGCGCACTTGATACCGATCATGGAAGATGCGCCCTCGGATTGCAGCCAGCACGCCACCGAAACCGGGCAGCCCGCCACTGGTGATGGCGGCATCGTAACGGTGTATGTGCGCGGTACTATTTCTTACTTGCAGGGCAAGATCATCATCTGGATCACTATTGCGGGCGAGCTGGTGGCATCGCGAGAATGCCAGAAGGAGCAGGAGCTACAACAGAAGGAGACAATCGAAAAACTGAATCTCGATCTTTGGTCGGGTCTGAACGTGCAGATCACGCGCCAGAGGAGGGAATGATGAAGTTAGCCGCCATGCGTGCCCTTTTGGCCTGCGCCGCGCTGTTAGCCTGCTCGGTTCCGGCGGCCCTTGCGTTCCAAGCCGATGCCACGCCGGACGCGAAGACCCTCAAGGTGCGCCTGGTCCTTAAGGATTTCCGGTACGCGGAGAAGTCGCCCGCTGCTGGAGACGATCGGCGGGTTTTTACCAGGCCTGCTCCGCGCGTCTCTGTTTCACTATCGTTGGATTGGAATGGCTGCCGCAGATACTCAGGCGGATGCCGGACTGAAGGGATCCCCCAGCCCCTCCCCGGATACGCCGATTTTCCTGGTGGAGGGCTCGCTGGTCACGATCAAGGACAAGGTGCGGCTCAACCTGGTGGCCAGGGATGCTTCCAACGACGCTCTGGTGTTCAGCAATTCCGCCGTTTTCGGCGGCGACACCGTTGTAACCGAGGTGGATGCGCTGGCCGGCCGGATGGCTGCTGCACTGGCCGCTAAAGTAGGCGCCGCCGGACGCAGCGGATCCGTGATCGCCGTCGTATCGCCGTTTCAAGCCAATGGCGGTCCGGGAAAATTCCAGGCCCTGTCCGCGCTGGTGCCGGATACGCTGGTCACGTTACTTGCCCGCGCGCAACGCGACACTGGTACTCCGGCCGATACCGCTTTTCGAGAGATATCCCCCGAGATATCCCAGGCGCAGTCCCGCGATGCATTCGATGCCACATTGACCGGCACTTACTCCACTGACTCCGGCGAATTGACGGTGAGCGCCGAGTTACGGGAGAAGCGCGGCCCCGTCTTGAGATTTTCCTTTAAGGTCGCGCCGGATGAGGCCTTGGAGATCCCCGATTTCCTCGCCCATCGTGTCTCGGAAGTGCTTCTGGGACGCATGACCGAAACCGGCGATTGGAGGCAGGAGCCGCTGCTTTCCGCGACTAATGCGAGTTACTCCGCTTTAACTGCCGAGGCCGATCGGCGCTTCAACGCCAAAGAATATCCCCCGGGCATTGTGCTTTACCGCAAAGCAATCGAGTTACGGCCGCAGGAGCAGGCTCCCCGGTTCCGCCTGGCCGAGATCTATCTCGCCCGGAAAGATTATGCCGCGGCCTTGAGTGAATACGCAGCCGTACTCCGCGCAGACCCTGCGTCCGCGCGCGCAGTCTATGGAACGGGAACGGTATACCTGGCACAGGCCAGGAACACACTGGCCGTCGCGGCTTTCCAGAAAGCGATTCAACTCGCGCCCGGCGACCGGACCATCGCCGCCGGCTCCCATAAGGGCCTTGGCGATCTCGAACTGCTGCAGGGAAAATACGATGAGGCGGTGCTCCACTACAAGGCGGCTCTGACCACTCAATCCGGCGCGGAGGACATCGAACTCCATCGCTCCATCGGCAAGACCTATCTCGCCGCCGGACAGGTCCCAGAAGGCGCTTGACTACCTGGCGGGCGCGATGCGGCGCTTCCCGTACAGCGCGGACCTTAAGAACGATCTCGCCGGCGCTTATATCGAATCCGGCAACGATCTGATGCAGGCCGATAAGTATCCGGAGTCCCGAAATGCCTTCGCCGCCGCTCTTGCCGTCCCGCCCGAAAACGTCGTGGCGAAAGCCTCCGCGCTGGTTGGTTTCGGCAAATGCCTGTCGGGTACCGGGGACAACAAAGGCGCGATCGAATACCTGCGGCAGGCCGTGGCCCTCGATCCGAAGAATGAACACAATTTACAAGAGATGGGAACGGTCTATCACGATTTGGAACAATATGACAAAGCAATTGAGGCTTTCGAGAAGGCCATCGCCATTGCGCCGACCGTTAAATCTTACTATCTTCTGGGTGACTGCTACCGCGTACAGAAGAAATATGACCTCGCCGAAGAAAGCCTGCGCGACGCCTTACGGCTTGACCCAACTGAATACAATGGGTATCTCATGCTCGCGAACGTCTACTTCGATAACGGAAAGTACGATCTGGCTCTGGAACATCTCCACAAAGCGATTGCGCTGGATCCCAAGCGAGAATATGCCTACCTGGGAATGGCGGAGACCTACGCAAAACTGAACAATTTCCCGCGTGCGATTGAGAATCAGAATATCTTGATAAAGATCTCGCCTGATTCAGAGAGGTACTATTCGCTGGCATCTTATTATCATTCCAACAAGGATGATGCGGCGGCCCTCGACACCCTGCGTAAAAGTATCGCCATCGATCCCGAATTACAAGGACTCTTACGACCTGTTTCGCACCGTCAGCGAAGCCGGCGGCGGCGGACTTGGACCCGTACATGAAACTGCTGGAGGGTGCGGTGCGCGCCAAGCCCTCCGCGGAGTGGCTGCAAACCAGTCTGGGGGAAGCCTACTACGATGCCGGCCGGTACCCGGAGTCGATTGGTCCATTGAGCAGGGCGGTGTCGCTTGCGCCGGACAACAGCGACCTGCAAATTCGGCTCGGCGAGGGCATACCGTAAAGCCGGCCAGCCAGAGCTCGCCATCGCCGCCTTCGAAGCAGGCCATCCGGACCGGACCGGAGGACCCAGCCGGGTATGAGCGAACTCGCGGCGATCTATGACGAACGTGGTGCACGGCAGAAGTATCTCGACTTTCTGGTCCAACTGGTCGCGAAGGAACCGGGATCTTATCGCGAGCACCTGCAACTCGGCGAGGAGTACCGGGCGCAGCACAAATACGATCAGGCCATCGACGCCTTGAAACAGGCGGCATCACTGAATCAGAGGAGAGTGACCCATATGCCGACCTCTCAGCGATCTATTACGAACGCGGGGAACAACAGAAGTATCTCGACTTTCTGCTTCAGCTGGTCGCGAAAAAGCCCGATTCTTTCTACGCCCGCGTCAAACTCGGCGATGAGTACCGGATGGAGCGCAAATTCGACCAGGCCATCGACACCCTGAAGCAGGCCACCACCCTCAACCCCAAGAGTGAATGGCCGTGGCGCGTGATGGGCGTCGCCTATAAAGACCGGCGAGATTACGACAAGGCTTTGGAAATGTTAGGCAAGGCCAACGAGGTCGACACTTACAAAGTGTCGTTCCGGGAAATTGCGGAAGTGCTCAGGATTAAAGGGGAATACGACAAGGCGCTGGAAAACGTCGATCAAGCCCTCAAGCTGGACAATCAATACTCCGACGCGTATGTTACTAAGGCGGCAGATCCTGTTCGATAAGAATAAGAAGGAACCGGGCGGCGCGATTGTCCTGCTGGAAGCTGCGGCAGTCGAAGGTTCCGTTCTCTCCCGAAATTCCGGCAACGCTGGCGTGGTACTACAATGACGCCGGCGATTACGCCAAGGCCGCCGCGGCCTGCCGCGCTGCGCTCGCAATCTCCCCCACCTACGCTTATGCCTATCAGGTGCTGGCGAATGCGCAGGAGCAGCAGAATGACAGCGCAGGCGCCCTGGCAAGCATCCGAAAAGCCATCGAATACGACGCGGCCGATGAGGACAACTACGCCATCTTCAGGGATCTTTATCACAAGACGGGAAAAGATGCCGAAGGCATCCAGGCGCTGAAAGACTTTCTCGGCCAACAGCCCCGGCAATCTCGGGCGTTTTGTCGGCACTTGGCTTCGCCGAACACGAGTACGCCGCCGATTTCGCCGCCGCGTACGAATATTACCGCAAGATCTACGAACTGGATGGAAGCAGTCTGACGGTAAAAGAGAACTTCGCGGAAGCGAATCTGACAACCGGCCGTTACGATCAGGCATTGGAACTGGCTGGTACCGCGCTATTGGACCGAAGCCTGTCGCCCGAGGAGAAGCTCTGCCTGAACCTTATCTCCATTGCGTCCCAACTATTGCTCGGCAGGCGCGGCAAAGCCTTCTCCGAAGTTGGAGAGTTTTTGCGCTATTACAACTCCATCCCGCAGGAGTACGAGCGGAGTTGGAACTATGAGGGTACGAAGAAATACATGAATGCCTCTTCCCTCGCGCCGGCCGAGAAAGAGCTTGTCCTGGCGCTGGTCGCCACCCTGGAAGCTCCCAAACAAGAGGGCAAATCGAAGGCCGATGAACTCGCGAACTCCCTGGACCGGCGCATGCGCGAGTTAGGGCAGGGGCAGTAGCCGAAACCGCGCGCTGACGTTTATTGCGCCGAAGATGCCGTAACTTGCATCGGTCGAAGGGGAGACCGTGCACCCGATGAATCGGTATCCGAAAACCGCGCGGATCCCGCCTTCCGTGAATGAATTGCACTCCCCGGTAGCAGAGACATTCTCCCTCACGCGCGGAGGTCCTCTCTATAGACTTCAGCTTCGTCTGAGCGCAGCCGGCGAGGAACGAACCCAGGTGCTACGGAGAGCACTCGTGGCGACCTTGTTCACCTGGCTGCCGTTGCTACTTCTGTCGGCAGCGCAGGGGCTGGCCTTCGGAAAACACCCCCAGGTGCCATTTGTTAAGGACTTCGCCGTCCACGTGCGCTTCCTGATTGCCCTGCCAATGCTAATAGTCTCGGAGATGTGGATTGACCCCAGGCTCGGGATCACCGTGAATCACTTTTTGAAATCCGGACTGATAAAGGAAGCCGACCTTCACTCGTTCGAAGCGGTCGTTGAAAAGGTGACGCGGCTCCGCGATCGTGTGCTCCCGGAGATGGTGATCCTGATGCTTGCCTGCCTGCCGTCCTTGTCGATTCACAACCCGGAAATCTTCATACGTCACAGCTCTTCCTGGCATTTTGTGCAAACGTCGTCCGTCGAGACGCTAAGCTATGCCGGTTGGTGGTTTGGTCTCATCAGTGTGTGCGTTTACCGTTTTCTCTTGCTCCGCTGGGTGTGGAGGATGCTCCTGTGGGCGTCCTTCTTGTGGAGCGTCTCGAAGCTCAACCTTGTTCTGATTCCTACTCATCCCGATATGGCCGCGGGCATCGGCTTCCTGTCCGAAGCACAATTGAGGTTCGGCCTCATCGCCTTTGCGTGCGGTGCCGTGATCGCCGGCCAGATGGCCAACGCCATCGCGTATGAAGGAGCCACCGTCGGCGGACTGAAATTCGCCATCATCGCTTACTGCGTGATCGCCACCCTTTTTCTCGCGGCGCCGCTGCTTCTCCTCGTGCCCACGCTGCGTCCAGTCAAAATACGGGGACTTCTCGAGTACGGAGCACTGGCAAACGGGTACACGCAGACGTTCGATGCCAAGTGGGTTCACGGGAGACCGCCGGAAGGGGAGACACTCATGGGAAGTTCGGACCTTCAGTCTCTCGCCGACCTCGGTGGCAGCTACGCCATCGTGCGGGCAATGAGAGCAGTTCCCATCGACAAAGGCACACTCATCGGCTTAGCCGCCGCAGCGGCGCTGCCTATGGTTCCTGTGTTGATCCTCGGGACACCGGCTGACCAGATCATCCGCACCGTTGTGAAGTTCCTCGCTTAAAGGGCCCACCGCGCCCCCTACTTCTCCCCTGTCGCCAGCATCGTCTCAAAGTAAGGTGCTTCCTGCTCGCGGTACACCACGGCAGTCTCCACGTTCTTGAAACCCGCCGCCTTCAAATAGCGTTCGATCTCCAACTCCGTAAACCCGAGCCACAGATCGGCATACATTTCCCTTGCCTCTTCGAAGTGATGCCGGCTCAAATCCAAAATCGCAATGCGCCCGCCGCGCTTGAGAATGCGCCACGCCTCTCCGATCGCCCGCTCCGGATGCACCGCGTGGTGCAGCGCCTGGCTGAGAAACGCCAGGTCCACCGTGCCGCTGCGGATAGGGACCTCTTCCAGATCGCCCAGCCGGTATTCCAGATTGGCGATGCCGTGCTTGCGCGCCAGTTCGACGCCGAACTCCACCATCTTCTCGGAATTGTCGATGGCGATGACCTTCTTCGCGCGCTGCGCCATCAACTGCGAGATGGTGCCCTCGCCGGCGCCCAGGTCGGCGATCACCATCGGCGGCATCAGCTTGAGCAGCGCCTCCGCAATTCCCTTCCAGGACCGTCCAGGTACGTACTGGCGGCCGAACTTGCCGGCCAGCTCGTCGAAGTAGCGGCGCATGTTGTCGCGGCGTTTTCGCAGCGCCAGGCGCAGCGCCTCCTGGTCCTGCGCGGCCTCCGGAATTTCCACCGCGGCCTGGCGGAAAAGCTCCATCAGTTCGGAGGACGCCGTGAGGCGATAAAAGGAGTTCTTCCCCATCCGCCGGTCCTCTACCAGGCCGGCCTGCTTGAGTTGCGACAAGTGGGTGGAGATCTGGCTCTGGCCCTTGGAAAGGATCTCCTGCAACTCGGCCACGGATAGTTCCTCCTGCTCTAGCAGCAGCAGGACCCGCAATCGATTTGGGTCGGCCGCCAGCCGCAGGGATTTCAGGATTGACGCCATAGTCGGAACAGATGTAGTATCAATGTATCAAGATTTATTGATACGAGGGTAATCGGAGACACAAAAAAGATGGGCACCGCTACGATCAACCAATCCGCCGAATACAAAGTGGCAGATCTCTCGCTGGCCGACTGGGGCCGCAAGGAGATCTCCATCGCCGAGTTCGAAATGCCCGGCCTGATGTCGATCCGCAGAAAGTACGCCGAGGCCAAGCCGTTGGCCGGCGTGCGCATTACCGGTTCGCTGCACATGACCATTCAGACCGCCGTCCTGATAGAGACGCTGGTCGATCTCGGCGCTTCGGTGCGCTGGGCGAGCTGCAACATTTTCTCCACCCAGGATCACGCAGCGGCGGCCATTGCCGCGGCTGGCGTCCCCGTCTTCGCCTGGAAGGGCGAATCCCTCGAAGACTACTGGTGGTGCACGAATCAGGCTCTGAGCCATCCCGGCGGGACCGGGCCGGAACTGGTGGTCGATGACGGCGGCGACGTGACGCTCCTCATTCACAAAGGCTACGAACTCGAAGAGGGCAGCGACTGGGTCAACAGCCCTTCGGGCAGCCACGAAGAGGAGGTGATCAAAGACCTGCTGAAGCAGGTTCACGAGGAAGATCCCCAGCGCTGGCACAAAGTCGTGAAGGCGTGGCGCGGCGTCAGTGAGGAAACCACCACCGGCGTGCATCGTCTGTACAAGATGCAGGAACAGGGCAAGCTGCTGGTGCCGGCCATCAACGTCAACGATTCGGTGACCAAGAGCAAGTTCGACAATCTCTACGGCTGCCGCGAATCGCTGGCCGACGGCATCAAGCGCGCGACCGACGTCATGGTGGCGGGCAAGGTCGCCGTGATCTGCGGGTACGGCGACGTGGGCAAGGGCTCGGCGCATTCGCTGCGCGGCATGGGCGCGCGCGTCATCGTCACCGAGATCGACCCGATCAACGCGCTGCAGGCCGCCATGGAAGGCTTCGAAGTCACCACGATCGAAGACACCCTGGGCCGCGGCGATATCTACGTGACCTGCACCGGCAACACCGACATCATCACCCTGGACCACATGCGGAAGATGAAGGACCAGGCGATTGTGTGCAACATCGGACATTTCGACAACGAAATCCAGATGGACCGGCTGAACGAGAGCGACGCCAAGCGCACCAACATCAAACCGCAGGTGGACATGTACACCTTCCCCGGCGGCGACAGCATCTTCGTGCTGGCCGAAGGCCGCCTGGTGAATCTGGGCTGCGCCACGGGCCACCCGAGTTTCGTGATGAGTAATAGTTTCGCCAACCAGACGCTGGCACAGCTCGATCTGTGGAAGAATAAGGACACGTACAAAGTCGGTGTGTACACTCTTCCCAAGAAACTGGATGAAGAGGTGGCGCGCCTGCACCTGGAGAAGATCGGCGTGAAGCTGACCACGCTGACCCCGAAGCAGGCAGAGTATCTGGGCGTTTCAGTAGAAGGGCCGTACAAAGCTGAGAATTATCGGTATTAGAAAGACTGGAGACATCCCCTTGGCAGACAATCAAAGACATATTTTTACGTCGGAATCGGTGACCGAAGGGCACCCGGACAAAATCGCCGACCAGATTTCGGACGCCGTCCTGGACGCGGTGCTGGCGGACGATCCCATCGGCCGCGTGGCCTGCGAAGTTCTGGTCACCACCGGGACCTGCATCGTCGCCGGCGAAATCACCACGAAGACTTACGTGGACGTGCAGCGCATCGCGCGCGGCACCATCGAGTACGTGGGCTACAACGACGCCACGTACGGCTTCGATTCCAATACCTGCGGCGTGCACAACCTGATCCAGTCGCAATCGCCCGACATCTCGATGGGCGTGGATACCGGCGGGGCCGGCGACCAGGGGCTGATGTTCGGCTACGCCTGCGATGAGACGCCCGAACTGATGCCGCTGCCCATCATGATGGCGCACAAACTGTGCCGGCGCCTGAGCGATGCGCGGCGCGACGGCGTGTTGGATTTCCTGCGGCCCGACGGCAAGAGCCAGGTCTCCGTGGAGTACGTGGACAATAAGCCGAAGCGCATCGAAGCGGTGGTAATTTCCACGCAGCACAGTCCGGATGTTTCCACCGAAGACCTGCGCGCGGAAGTGCAGAAGCACATCATCGACGTCGTGGTTCCGGCGGACATGGTGGATGAGCGGACCAAGTACCACATCAACCCGACGGGCCGGTTCGTGGTCGGCGGCCCGCACGGCGACACGGGGCTGACGGGCCGCAAGATCATCGTCGATACCTACGGCGGAATGGGCCGTCACGGCGGCGGCGCGTTCAGCGGCAAGGATCCGACGAAGGTGGATCGCTCGGCGTGCTACATGGCGCGCTACATCGCCAAGAACATCGTGGCGTCGAAGCTGGCATCGCGCTGCGAAGTGCAGTTGGCGTACGCCATCGGCGTGGCGGAGCCGGTGTCCGTAATGGTGAACACCTTCGGCACGGGCCTGATTCCGGATGCGCAGTTCACCGAGCTGGTGCGGGCGAACTTCCTGCTGACGCCGCGCGCCATCATCGAGACGCTGCGCCTGCGGCGTCCCATCTACCGCAAGACGGCCGCGTTCGGTCACTTCGGGCGGACTGAAGAAACGTTCACCTGGGAAGACACGGATAAGGCTGGCGCATTGAAGAGTCAGGCCGGCGCCGCCCAGGCCGTAGCGCAGTAAGTAGCGAAGTTCAGTAAACGGCCCCGCGAGCTTCGGCTCGCGGGGCCGTTTTGTTTTCCTAAACGGACATGCGCCGGCAGGACGGCACTCCTGATTGTCCTGGCCTTCACACGGACTGTGGCAGCGCCTGGGTTCCGACCGGGGGAGACAGGCCAGGAGGCCTGTCTTACTCCATCAGCCGCGCGGCCGCTTCATCCAGAAACCAGGTCACTCCGCGACCATGGTGCGAGGCGATCTGCGCGGGGTACTTCTTCGGGTCGTACTCCTCCTGGAACACGGCGCGCACCGCTTCCGCCTTATCGTCGCCCGCCACTACGAACACCGTGTGCTTCGCCGCCAGCAGCGCTCCCGGCAGCAGCGTCACGCGCCACTGGTGAAACTTCTCTGCGAAGACCGCCGCCGCGATGCCTTCGCGATCGTCGATCAGCGGATCGCCGGGAAACAGGCTCGCGGTGTGCGCGTCCGGACCCATTCCGCGATGCACCACGTCGAAGCGCGGCATCTCGCCTTCTTCCAGTCCGAAGAAATCGCGGACTTCGCCCGCGTATCGTTTGGCGGCGGTCTCCGGAGTCAGTTCGCCCATCACACGATGCACATTGCGGCCCGGGATGTGCGCCGGATGAATCAGGAAATCGTCGGCGAGTTTGTAGTTGCTGGCAATGTCGGTGGGCGGTACGCAACGCTCGTCCACCCAGAAGATGTGGACTTTGTCCCACGGGAAGCGGGTCGCGGCCAGTTTCTGAAACATCAGCTTCGGCGTGGATCCGCCCGACACCGCAAATGTGGCGAACTCCTGTCCGGAGAGGACTTCCTCCAGGAGACCGATGATGTGATGCGCCCCAGCTTCGGCGGCCGCATTCGGGTCAGGTAACTTATGCCAGCGAACGCTCATGATTATTTTGATGAGGAAGATAGCGCAAGCCGGGCCGCGGACGCCAGGGTACTTTCGAAAACTGCGTCGCGGCGCACGATGCCCAGTTCCTCCCGCATCAACAGATAATCGGTGGGGCGCGGCAGATTGGTGCAGTTGGTTTGCTCGTTGACCACTGTTACGAGGCGGTCGTCCTCCCGCGAAAGTTCCACGCGGAACTTGCCGCCGGAGAGTTCCAGGCGCAGCGATTCGTCCTGCCGCGAAATCACGGGCGCCGCCACCTGCCCGACGGATGCCAGGGCGTTGGCTGCCCACGCGGCCAGGTACCAGGCGGCGGTTTCGTAGCTTGGGCCGAAGCGCACCTGTACGTGGTTCACTTCCGAAAGATGGGTCAGGGTATCGCGATTATCGAACACTCGCGCCAGGGTCTCGCGCCAGCGGGTGAGCCGCGTCCAGGCCAGATCGGCCAGGATGCCGCCGCGGTGAACAGAATCGGCCATGCGCCGCATTGCGTCGCGGCTGTCCGCGGCTGCCGCGCTGTCAATTATCACTCTGGTGGCCATACCCGCGATCGCGCCGAATTCCGGACGGCCCACCAGGCGCGCGCTGCGGCACCAGAGAATTACAGGCAGGTCGGGAACCGCCAGCGGCAGGATTACCGAGGGCAGGTCGGCCAGCGCGGCATCGCTCGCGGTGAGTCTCGATCTGCTCGCAGCAGATCTGCCGTCGTTGTCCGAAGGGCATCCAGCACTGTTCGTAGACGCGCTGGCTGAGAGCGCGCTCGCCATCGCCCTGCAGGCGAATCAGGATGGCACGCGCCGGATGCTCGGGCATCAGCGCGGCTATGGTTTCGCCGAGGGCGCCTGCGTCTTCGGCGGCTTCGGCAACCACCACCAGTGTCATGGAGCAGGCGCGCAGCACACCGGCGTCCCCCTGCTTGCCCTCCTGAGTCCAGAGGGCGGCCAGTTCCTTCAGGATATGGTCCGGCGCGACCGTGGTGCTCATTACGGTTTCCTCCACACGTGGCCGCGGCGGGCCAGCATCTCATCGGCGGCAGCCGGTCCCCAGGTTCCGGCGGCGTAGTTGGGAAAATCGAATTTGGTCTCGCGCCACAAGTTCTGGATCGGCTCCACCACGCTCCAACTGGCCTCCACCATGTCCTGGCGCGTGTACAGCGTGGGATCGCCGATAATGGCGTCGAGTAGCAGCGTCTCATAGGCCGAGGGTGATCGTTCGCCGAAGCTGGAGCCGTAATTGAAGTCCATCGAGACCGGACGGAGCGTCATCCCGGAACCGGGGCGCTTAGATAGAAACTTCAGCGAAATGCCTTCCTCGGGCTGTATGCGCAGGATCAGCAGATTCGCGCTGGTCTCGCCGTCATCCTGGTTGAAGAGGTGCAGCGGCGCCGAGTTGAACTGGATGGCGATCTCACTTACCCGCTTGGCGAGGTGCTTGCCGGTCCGTACATAGAATGGTACGCCGGCCCATCGCCAGTTATCCACGAAGAAAGTTACCGCGGCATAAGTATTAGTCTGCGAGTTAGGGTCGACCCCTTCCTCCTGACGGAAGCCCGGCACATCTTTGCCGCCGATGCTGGCCGGTCCGTACTGCCCGGCGACCGCGTTCTGGCGGACCTCGTCCGGGGTCATCGGACGGATGGAGCGCAGCAGTTTGGAACGCTCGTCGCGCACGCTGGTGGCCTGAAAGCTGGCGCTAGGTTCCATCGCAATGGTGGCCATCACCTGCAACAGGTGATTTTGAATCATGTCGTCCAGCGCGCCGGCCTCCTGATAATACGCGCCGCGGCCTTCCACGCCGATGGATTCCGCGCCCGTGATCTGCACATGATTCACGTACCGCCGGTTCCACAGGGGCTCGAAGATGCCGTTGCCGAAGCGAAAGGCCAATATGTTCTGAACAGTTTCTTTGCCCAGGTAATGGTCGATGCGGTAGACCGCGGTTTCGTCGAAAACTTCGTGCAGGCGGTTGCTGAGCTCGCGCGCGCTGGCCAGATCGTGGCCGAAGGGTTTCTCCACTACCAGGCGACGCCAGCCGCTTCCCTTCCCCAACCCCGCGGCGCCGATGCCGTGCGCGATGGGCGCGTACTGGCTGGGCTGCGTGGAGAGATAGAACAGCGCATTGCCGCCGGTGTGGCGCTCGTTTTCGATCTGCGCGAGCTTTTCGCCCAGGCGTTGATATAGGCCCGCGTCGCCGATATCGCCGGCGACATAGAAGAGGCCGCGCGCGAAGGCCGCCCACACATCGTCGTCGAGCTTGGTATCCTCGCTGAACTTCTCCACGCTCTCGCGCATTTTTTCGCGAAACTGATCGTCGGTTAGCGGCGTGCGCGAGATACCGACGATGGCGAACCCCGCGGACAAACGGCGGTCGTAAGCTAGGCGGTAGAGCGCGGGCAGCAGTTTTCGCTTGGTTAGGTCGCCATTGGCTCCAAAGATGACGATGACGCACTCGGGGACCTGGCGATCGAAGCGGAGCGGGTCCTGGAACGGGTTCTCGTTGGGCATTGAGTCCAACATATCATGCGCCCCGCCGCGCCACGGCGTTTGCGGCGTGCGGCCCGTTACAATCAGGTATCTCCATGTTTTCTTCCCGTTTCCATTGGGATCTGCGGCCCAACCGCCTCACGCAGGCCATCGTCGCCAAACGCGCTGCCGGGACACGCATACTGGACCTAACGGAATCCAACCCCACGCACGCCGGATTGTGTTATCCCGGCGAAATCGTCAGGGCGTTTGAAGACAGCAGGATGCTGGTCTACGAGCCGGCGCCGGCGGGATCGACCGCCGCTCGCGACACCGTCAGCGCCTATTATGCGGCGCGTGGCCACGCCGTGCCGGTGGAACGAATTCTGCTGACGGCCAGTACGAGCGAGGCCTACGCGTATCTGTTCAAGCTGCTCACCAACCCCGGCGACGAGGTGCTGGTGCCGCGTCCTTCCTACCCGCTGTTCGAGTTTCTGGCGGACATGGAATCGGTGACGGTGCGCCAGTACCCGTTGGTCTATCACGGGGGCTGGAGCATCGATCTGCACGGCGTGGAGGCGGCGCTCACGCCGCGCACGCGCGCCATCGTGCTGGTCAATCCTAACAATCCCACCGGAAGCTACGTGAAGGGCGGTGAACTGAGCGAGCTGACGGCTCTCTGCGCCCGGCGCGAGGTGGCGCTGATCTCCGACGAGGTCTTCGCGGACTACCCGCTGGGGGACGATGCCGATCGCGTGGCGACGCTGGTAGGGGTGGAGGAGTGCCTGGCGTTTTCCATGAGCGGACTGTCCAAGGTGGCCGGACTGCCGCAGATGAAACTGGGCTGGATGGTAGTGAACGGTCCGGCTGCACTGCGCTCGGAAGCTTGGGAAAAATTGGAATGGATCGCCGACACTTATCTATCGGTGAGCGCTCCGGTACAGTGTGCCGCCGCGCGATTGCTGACGGCGGGCGACGCGGTGCAACAGCAGATTCGCCGTCGCACCGCGGAGAATCTCGCGTTTGCACGCGGCGCGCTCGACGGATCGGCAGCCAACATTCTGGCGGTGGAGGGCGGCTGGTACATCACGCTCCAGGTACCGCGTGTGCGCAGTGAAGAGGAGTGGACGCTCGAATTGCTGGAGCACGCCGACGTGCTGGTGCAGCCCGGATTCTTCTACGATTTCGAGGCGGAGGCGTTCCTCGTGGTCAGTCTGTTGACTGACACGGAGATTTTTCGCGAAGGCCTCGCGCGGGTGGTGCGCAGAGTGGCGGAAACCACTCCCTGACGGTCGTGGCTCGGATGGGAGCCTCACGCCGACTTCAGCATTTCGTCCCAGGTGACTTCGCGCTTTTGCTGATAGGCCATGCGGCCCAGGATGGACGTGAAAGTTGCGTTGGCGGCGATGGGCGCCATGTTGTAGGGCTTGCCTTCGCGGATGCTGGCGTAGAAGGCTTCCACCGCGTCGATGGTGATCTCGCGGGTCCCAGTGCGGCGCTCGATCAGGCTGGAATCTGTCAGGTCGTCCGCGTTCTTGTAAGGCGAATTCGCAATGGGGCCGTGCAGCTTGTAATAAGTTCGCGCGGTCTCCAGCATGCCCAACGATCCGAAGAACTGCTCCTTCACGTCGCGGAAGCCGGCGGTGTTCTTGATGCTGATCAGCCAGCCTTCCACGCCGTTGGGATAGAAGTAAGTGATCTCGTGATGGTCGGAATCCTGGTCGCCATAGGCCAGGGGGTAGCGCAGGCTTCCGGTGCCGCGCGCACTGATGGGGTGCGCGTCGTTGGCGAACCAGTTCAGCATGTCCACGCCGTGGCAATCCTGCTCTACGATGACGCCGCCCGATTGCGCCATCCAGGATCCCCAGCGGCGGATCTTCTCTTCGGCGGTGGGGGGCGGAATGGGGCTGGTGGCGGGCTTCGGTGGGGTTCCGCCGAGGTTCCAGTAGCTCATCATCATTTTGATGTCGCCCACTTTGCCCGACTTGTAATAGTTCATCGCGGTGAGGTATTCGGGACTGAAGCGCTGCTGGAAGCCGAACTGGATGGTCTGCTTTTTGGCAGCCTTGTCCGAGGCGCGTAGCAGGCGCTTTACTCCTGCGACATCGGCGCCGGCGGGCTTCTCGCAATAGATATGTTTGCCAGAGGGAACGGCCGCTTCGAAATGTTCGGGATGGAGAAAGACGGGCGTGGTGATGAGTACCGCGTCCACGTCGGGTTGTGCGAGCAGCTCGTGATAGTCCTTGTAGACGCGCGCGCTTTGGGCTCCCGGGATTTTGGTCTTCGCATTGTCGATGCGGTCCGGGTAGATGTCGCAGATGGCCGCGATTTTCGTGCCTTTGACGTTGGCCATGTGGGTGCCGACATATACTCCGCGGCCTCCGGTTCCGATGACACCGAATGACAGGGTGGAATTCGCCTGGTAACTGAATGCAGTCTCCGGCGCGACAATCAACATGCCGCCGGTTACTCCGGCAATCACTTGCCGTCTGCTGATGGGTTCCATAGGTTGCGCCTCCTGATGGTCAACGCGACTATATCATCTGGCGGGACACGTTGGTCCCGCGGATGCGGCAGGGTGGTTTGTTAGTTATCAATAAGTTCACTTCGGCTCGGCGGGACATGCGTGTCCCGCGCTGCGGCACTGGGTTAGCGAAGCACGACAGGAAAACGCATGACGCGACAGTTTCCGCACGAAGCAAGCCGACGGGGCGTCGGCTGCGGACCAGGGGGTCCGCCCCACCATTGCACGTCCCACGTGCAGTTTTTCATGAAGTTTGCGGGGGACATAACAGACCAACACGATGGTCTGTCCTACTGCTGATTTCATTCTATGGCGCGAGGGTGGGTGCGGTCGGCTTACCAGGTGGGCGAATTTGAATAAATACTTTATCGAGAACCGGTTAGCGGGAATAGAATTTCTTAAATGTTGGCGTGACTACTTGAGGAGCTTGTCCAACTGGGCGATGCGCTGGTCCAGTTCCTTGCGGAGCGCGTTGTAGCGCTCGATGGCGTCGCGGCCCACCTTTTGATCGGTACTGTTGGTCTCGCTGTAGAGATAGGTGATGTGTGTCTGCAACTCGGGCTTGCTGTAGCGGATGGTGGGCGTGATCAGGCTGGCCGCGAGGTCTTTCAGGCTGGCGAGCGTGGCGGTGGAATCGGGCTTGCCGGCTAGCGCGGTCAGACCGGCGCGGACGCGCGAGACGGTACGGTTCACGTCGCTGACCAGGTCGCGGACCTTGATGTTGTGGTCGAACTGCTCGCGGAGATCATCGAGAGTGACGCCGCTGCCGGTGATGCGCGGATCTTCGATCAGGGTGAAGGGCTGGGTGGCGGTCCAGGTGCCTACGGTGAGGCGGACCCCGTAGCGGCCGGGCACGGCCGCGGGACCGTTGGGCGATTCGGGACGGGTGGGACTCGCCCATGCGCCGGGGTAGCGCAGGTCCCAGGTGAAGCGGTGCATGCCGGGCGTCTTGTCGAGACGCGTGGGGCCGCCGCGGAAACGGCCTCCGCCGCCTTCGCCTTCCTCGTTGGGCGCGGATTCCACTTCTACCGCGGGCGTCTCTGGCGCGGCGGCTCCTGCGCTGGTGAATTTGCGGATAACGGCGCCCGAGGCATCGAGGATCTCCATGGCGATATCGCCGGCCGGCGCGGAGGCAAGGTAGTAATCGATGGCGGCGCCGGCCTGCGGGTACTGGAGGGTGGCACCGCGGCCGCCGCCTCCGCGCGATGTCGAACGGACGGCCTCGCGCGGTTTAAAGAGCAGTGCGGACGCGGTGGTATTGTTGCCGGCCTGGTGCAGCGGCGTCAGGTTGTCGAGAATCCAGAAGGAGCGTCCCTGCGTAGCTACGACCAGGTCCTGGTGCGCCACTTTGATATCGGTGACCGGCGTGTTCGGCAGATTGAGCTGGAAATTCTGCCAGTGCGCGCCGTTATCGAAGGAGATGTATATGCCGAACTCGGTGCCGGCGTAGAGGAGGCCGGCGCGGTCGGGATCTTCGCGCACGACGCGCGTGGGCTCGTCGGCGGCGATGCCGTTTTTGCCGTCGGTGAGCAGGGTCCAGGTTTTTCCGAAATCGTCGGTGCGGTAAATGAACGGCGTAAAATCGCCGAGCAGGAAACGATAGATGGCGGCGTAGGCGGTGCCGGGTTTGTGGGTGCCGGGTTCGAGGTTCTGCACGCGCCCGCCGGGCGGGAGGCCTTTGGGCGTGACGTTGGTCCAGGTCTTGCCGTCGTCGCGCGTGACGTGGATCAGGCCATCGTTGGAGCCGGCCCAAATGAGACCCTTTTGGAGGGGCGATTCGCGGATGGAATAGAGCGTACTGTAGACCTCTTCGCCGGTGGCGTCGCGCGTGATGGGTTCGCCGCTGGCGCCCTGTGTGCCTTCGGGGCGGGCGGTGAGATCGGGACTGATTTTTTCCCAGGTGACACCGCCATCGCGCGTGCGGTGGACGAATTGCGAGCCGTAGTAGACGATGCGCGAATCGTGAGGGGAGACTTCCATGGGCGAAACGCGCTGGAAGCGGTAGATGAGATCGCCGCCCGGATTGCCGTAGAGTGATTGGACGCCGATCCAATAGCGCTCTTCATTGGAGGTGTTCAGGTTGAGGCGGCTGAATTGACCTTTGCAACTGCCGTAGACCAGCTCGGGATGTTTGACATCGGGAATGATGGGGCCGGTCTCGCAACCGGGACCGACGCGGAAATCCTGGCCGTTGCCCAACGGCAGGCTGGGCACGATCACGGTGGTGTTGTCCTGCTGCGCGCCGTAGACGCGATAGGGAAACTGATCGTCCACCGCGACCTGGTAGATTTCGGCGGTGGGCTGGTTCATCTGGGTGCTCCAGGTGCGGCCGCCATCGAGCGAGACGTTGGCCCCGCCATCGTTGGACTGGATCATGAACTGCGAGTTTTTGGGATTGATCCAGACATCGTGATGATCGCCATGGGGCGCGGGCGAGGGGCGGAAACTCTTGCCGCCATCGGTGCTCTTGAACCAGCCTTCGTCGCCGATTAAGACCACGTCGGCGTTGTTGGGGTCCACGCCGAGCGTGTCGTAGTAGAAGGGGCGAGTGATCAGGTTTGCGGCGCCGTTGACGAGGCTCCAGGTGGCGCCGGCGTCTTCGGAGCGATAGAGGCCGGAGCCGGGCTTGGCTTCGATCAACGCGTAGATGCGGTTGGGCGCGGCGGCGGAGATGGCGACGTTGCTGCGGCCGAAGAGCTCGTTGGGCAGTCCGCCGGCGAGTTTGGTCCAGTGGAGGCCGCTATCGATGCTCTTGTAGATGCCGCCTTCGCGCGCGCCGCTGATGATGGTCCAGGGCTTGCGCTGGCCATGCCACATGCAGGCGAAGACTACGTTGGGCGAGCCGGGCTGGAGCTCGAGATCGGCGGCGCCGGCGCTGTCGGAAATGTAGAGCACCTTCTGCCAGTTGCGGCCGCCGTCGGTGGTGCGGTAGACGCCACGCTCCGGGCTATCGGCGAAGGGATTGCCGAGCGTCGCGACCCACACCATGTCGGGATTGGCGGGGTGGACGCGCACGGTGGCGATCTGGCCGACGTCACGCAAGCCGGCGAAGGTCCAGGTCTTGCCGGCGTCGGTGGATTTGTAGATGCCGCGGCCGATGGAGACATTGCTGCGGATCTTGGACGAGCCGGTGCCGGCGTAGATCACGTTGGGGTCTGAGAGCGAGACTTCGATGGCACCCATGGAGCCTAGCGGAATCTGCCCATCGGAGACATTGACCCAGTTGTGGCCGGCGTCGGTGGTCCTCCATACACCGCCGCCGGTGGACCCCATATAGAAGGTATTGGGCTGGGAGGGCACGCCGGTGACGGTGGTCACGCGGCCGCCGCGCTCGGGGCCGATCATGCGATATTTCAGGCCGGACCACAGCGCCGGATTGACGGTTTCCGCAGCCGGGCACGAAAGAATGAAGAGCGCCAGGGCGGCGCAGACAGGCATCTTACGGATGTGGAGCATTCTCGTCCTAAGGTACCACCCGCGCGTGTGCTATCACTAGAAGTGAGTGGATCGCATCGGTCGGTATAAAATCGTCAGGGAACTGGGCCGCGGCGCCATGGGCGTGGTGTACCATGCGATCGATCCGAATATCGGCCGCCCGGTCGCCATCAAGACGATCCATTTCGGAAACAATCGCAAGCCCGAGGAAACGGACCGCATGCGCGAGCGCCTGTTTCGGGAGGCGCGGTCGGCGGGGATGCTGTCGCATCCGGGGATCGTGACCATCTACGATGTGGAACAGCAGGGCGATCTGGCATACATCGCGATGGAGTACGTGGACGGGCCGACGCTGGACCAGGTGCTGAGCGAGCCCGACCCGATGGACGGCGGCCGCATGTTCAGCATCCTGGGGCAGACCGCGGTGGCGCTGGACTACGCGCATTCCAAGGGGATTGTGCATCGCGACATCAAGCCGGCCAACATCATGCTTTCCGACGACGGCACGGCGAAGATCGCGGATTTCGGTATTGCGAAGATTACGGCGGCCGAGAACCTGACAATGACCGGGTCGATTGTGGGCACGCCGCACTACATGTCGCCGGAGCAGGTGCAGGGGCAGCCGGTGGACGGGCGGAGCGACCAGTTCTCGCTGGCGGTGATCGCGTACGAAATGCTGACCGGCGAGAAGCCGTACACGGGCGAGCATCTGACCACGGTGGTTTATAAGATTGTGGCCGAGGAGCCGGTGCCGCCGCGGAGGTTGAACCCCAGCCTGAGCGCGGGCATCGAGAACGTGCTGCGCAAGGCGTTGTCCAAGAAGCCGGACGCGCGCTACCGAAATTGCCAGGAGTTCAGCGAGGCGTTGGAGAAGGCTTGCGGCGCGACCAAAGGGTGGAAGCCGCTGCCGCGAGGCGGGCTGCTGAATGCGATGACGATGGCCGATGTGAAAACGCCACAGATGGCGGCGACCGCGGTAGCACCGGTGCTGCCTCCGCCGCATCGCAAGAGCAGGGTGGATGCTTCGGCAACCACAGCCACGCGGGAGGTCAAGAAGAAGTCGGGATTCCCGGCGTTCCTGCTGGCGATTCTGGTGGCGACGGGGTTGTTGATTCTGGTTGGCTCGCAGTTGGGTCCGTGGCACTTGCCGGGCTATCAGGCGCCTGACAGTGGCGGGGCCACGGCGAAGAAGGAATCGCCGGCAGCGGCGACTCCGGTGGTAACGCCGCCCGCGACACCGCCGGTGGTGGCACCGGAGGATGCCAAGCCGAGCCCGGTGAGTCCGCCGGCGGGGCAGGCGACTGCGCCCGTCAACCCGGAGCCCTTGCCAGTGGGGCAGCCTGCGAAGAGCGAGCAGCCGCTTCCGCCCGCCAAGGCGGAGCCGGAGGTGGTGAAGCCCGCCGCGGCGCCGAGGGAGTTTCCAAGAGTCGAGCGGCGGCCGCCGGCGGAACGCACGGGTGCGCCTCAGGAAGTGATGTTTACGAGCAGTCCGGGAGGAGCCACGGCGATGCTCGACAGCAATTCATCGATGGTGTGTACGACGCCGTGTTCGCTGACCGCCGGACAGGGCAGGCACACGGTGGTGCTAACGATGCCCGGATATGACATCGTGCGGCGCGACTTCACGGTGGGCGCGGCTCCCCTGGAACTGACGCCGATCGCGCTTACGGCTTCCGGCGGTACCCTGATGCTGACCAGCGTTCCGGACGGCGCGGCGATTTCGGTGAACGGCAAGCGCATCGACAAGGTCACACCGGCAGCGATCACGCTCGGGCTGGGGACTTATTCGATCATGGTCGAGAAGGGCGGACGGCAGGCCACCGAGCAGGTGGAAATCAAGCACGGCATCACGTCACGAAGGCTCACTTTGGGGCAGTGAGTTGGGCTTGGCCGCCCGCGGCCGTCCCAGAACCGGCAGGCATCCTTTTGTTGCTGAGCATCGCTGTGGCTACCCTGCGGCGATTAAGGTGCCAAAGGCCATATTAGGCATCAGTACTAAGCTCCCCGACACTTTGCGCCGCCCTGCTCAACGACGAGCCTTGCTTGGGGGCTGATGAACGTGACTGTACGTTCCCGCCTGCTCCGGCACTAAATCCAGCAAAAAGTACTATAAGTAAGGGATTTTCCAGGCCGCATGGTAGTGGTCCTCGGTGGTATGGTCGTAGAAAGGGGGTGATCTCGTATGCTCAAATATGCCTTGCTCCTGCTCGCGGCGCCGCTTTTAGCCGACACGATGGTTTCAAACTCGTGGGAGTGCGGAGTCAAAGACTCGTCGGGAAATATCTCGTCGACGGCCTGCATTTTCAATCCAACTTCCAGGGTGAGCGCGTTCAATTCGCCGGGGTTCTTTTCCATTGCCAATTATGCTTTCGGATACACGCAGACCGATATTCCTGGCGCAACAGTAAGTGTTCAGGGCAGACAAACTGCCTCAATCTCCGAGTTGGTTGTCGTCACCGGAGGCACCGGAAGCGGCGAATTGCTTTTTGATGGAACGGGAGAGGTTGACTCGTTCGATAACCTCAACAATGCCCATCAGTCTGTCGTCTTTCAATCGAACTTCTTGAGTGTTACCGGCTTCGACTTTTTTCCCGTCCAGAGTACAGTTGCTTTTACCTTTGGCGTGCCTCTGCTGCTAACGCTTTACAGCGATATCCAGGTGGATGGGGACTTCCCGTTGTCATCGTGCTGCGGTGGGGCGGAGGCATACCTCGGATGGGAGTCGGTGGACACTTGGTCTGTGAGCCTGAAAAGCATTGTCGACAATCAGGGAAATGCTATCCCTGGGGCGCAACTTGCAGACGCACCGGTCCCGGAGCCAGCCGCCTGGTTCCTGCTTGCGTCAGGGCTACTTGGAATTTATCTGTCGGCCACCCGCAGCAATAGCGGATCATCCCGCGAAACGTCCCGGTGATTGCTGCAGTCCCCATGGGCGTTGTGCCGATCCTCAGCGAGAGGTGCTTGTTGTCGGTTCCCGTCGCGTCCGTAGCTGTAATATGGATTCTGCTAGTACCGAGCGTTGGAGAGGTGCCATGCAACGTGCCGTTACCGTCCAGCGTGACCCACAATGATAGGCCCGTGGCGCTCCAGGTGATCGGCGTGTCTCCGCTGGCTGTTGAGAATCTGCGAGGCCCGCACCAACCGTGCCAGCCAGAAGCAATGACGTGGTGATCGTGGCTGCGACTGGACCCGACCCTTGCAGCGCGAGTTCAGTGGCTACGTTACCATCCGCTACCAGGCCGTCGATAAGAAAGTCCTCGACGTCCTGTAATTCGGACCAGGCACACGCGTGCAGGTTCCAGACCGGAATCGACCAGGTACACCTGAAAGGTGACTACGGTACCTGAACGTTCCGGACCCAAACAGCGGACTATATCCCGAATATCGGGCAAAGCGGATCTGTAACTTATTCCTTTCCCGTATTGGAACTCCTCGTGCCTCGTTGTTCTAGCCATGCTTCTAACATTACTCTTGCTGCTGCTGGCCGCCGCGCCTGCCTACGCCGACGACCTGTTTTACCCCTGCACCGCGGTCTCACAAAGTCCTGGATTGCCGCCGGTTGAGGTAGCATGCCACGAGAACTTCGGTAAGGGATCAGTAAGGATCGTCCCGGGTGCCGGCCTGGATATCGATCTGGTCAACTACGTTTATGGCAATGCTGATGACTCATCCAACCCATCCGCCACCGTAACAGCAACACTCAGCCAGGACCTATCGGTTTCCTTGACCTTCGTGGTCACTGGCGGCACAGGGGATGGGGAACTGACCCCATATTCTTCGTTCTCCGATTTTGAGGGATTCTCTGGAATCGGGCTTCAGTCGTACTTCCAGTCGAACTTCCTCCCTTTGGGTGGACATGCATCGTCAATCCCTATACCTCCGCCGATTCCGTTCACTTTTAACCAGCCATTCACCTTATTCCTGGACAGCGATATATTTGGAAGCACAACGGGATATGGCCCGGCCACGAACGTCGCAGTCTGGGAAGTCATACAGCAATGGGACGTGCGGTATGCGATCACCGATGAAACTGGAAGCGTGATCCCCGGAGCTACGATCTCCGCCGTTCCGGAAATCGGTGCATCCTGGCTTCTGGCCAGCATTCTCGTTGTTCTTCTAGGAAGCGCTAGAATGCGCCATCGCGCACAAATGGACTAGCGGATCGTCCCGGGAGACGTCCCGGTGATTGCTGAAGTCCTTATAGGCGCCGTGCCGATCCTCAGCGAGAGGTGGTTGTTGTCGGTTCCCGGCGCGTTCGTAGCTGTAACATGGATTGTGCTAGTGTTGGGCGTTGGAGAGGTGCCATGCAACGTGCCGTTACCGTCCAGCGTGACCCACAATGATAGGCCCCGTGGCGCTCCAGGTGATCGGCGTGTCTCCGCTAGCCGTGAGAATCTGCGAATAGGCCGCACCAACCGTGCCAGCCAGAAGCGATGTATCCCGGCGCTCTTCAATGACGCCGAGGTGGAGTATTGGACGGCATAGTTGGAGATGTTCGAATATGGGCCGCTCCATGAGAGTGCGTACGCTGGGCTTGGAGCAGCGCGCACTGCTTTTCACCGATGGCGACCCAGTCGAAGTTGCGCAGGGCAACTCCGTAGGCGGCGAGCGCCATCTGGTGGCGGCGTTCGGAATCGTTGATCAGGGTGGCGACTCCGGCCGCGAAGGCCACGGCGGAATCGGCAACCCAGACACTGTGTCCGTGGAGTAAGCCGAGGCCGGCGCATCCGGAGGAAGTGGAGATGACGGCGCGCTCCATCGCCATGGCTTCGAGGACTTTCACATTGGTACCGGCGGAGACGGTGGTCGGCACCAGCACCAGATTGGCTTCGGCGTAGAGCGGGCGCACGTCGCTGACGAAGCCCAGGAGGCGGATGCGCGGGTCTGGCGCGGGCTCGGGCGAATCGGTGAAGGCGCGCCAGTAAGTAAGATAATCATCGCCTGAGACGACGGTGAGGGACATGTTGGGAAACTTGTCGCGCAGAAGGGGCCAGACTTTGGCGGTGAAAAAACGGTAGGCGGCGATGTTGGGGAAATGGCGGAAACTGCCAATGAAGAGGAGGCGCTCGCCGGGGGATTCGGGCGCGGCGCGGAAGCGATCGAGGTCCACGCCGTTTGGGATTACGGTGGCGGGCACTCCGACCATCTCCGCATCTTTCGGGGACATGACGACTACGCGGGGGAAGCGGCGTAGGGCGCGGCGTTCGAAGCGGCGCCAGCGGAAGGCGTCCCATGCGGCGGAGAGGGTGCGCTCGCGGCGGGCGATTTGGGTGAAGAGGTCGAAGGTGACGTCGTGCTCTACCAGGATGTCGCCGCCGTATTCCGCGAGTTGGGTGTACTCGACTTGCAGGGTTTCGAAGGCGAAGGCTCGGCGCTCCTGGTGGAGGGCCTGGGTCATGGCGGGGGAGCGGAACTCATGGACTTCGGGCGGGAGGAGGGTGCTCCAGCGCGGCTCGCGATAGCGCGGCTTTTCGACGAGGACGATGCGGGCGCAGAGTTCGAGGAGAGGGGCGAGGTCGACGGGGGCGTCGGTGAAGGCGAAGAGCTCGATATCGAACTGTTTGGACATCTCGCGGAGGAGATTGTAGATGCGCACGGCTCCGCCGTGGGAGAGAGGAAACGGGAAGTATGGCGAGAGGACGGCGATTCGGCGGCGGCCTTCGGTGCAGGAGCGGCCATCGACGATGCGGGCGCCGGTGGGGATGACGGAACGCTCGCGCTTCTTCCAGGGCCACCATCGCGGGCGGAGGTAGATGCGGTCCAGCGGTACGCCTCGCCAGAAGAGCAGCGAGGCGAGATCGAAGCGCAGGTGATGACGCTCGAGGCGAGAGTTGTATGCGAGGATTTTGTGCGGGGCGAGGCGGTAGGCGGCGCGGCGCAGGGCGTTGGCCTCGCGGGTCAGCATCACGGGCGCGAGGCCTATACGGTAGGGCTTGAGGTCGCGTTGGAGTGCGGGCCAGTTGTCGGGGGTGGCGACGAAGTGGCGGCGGTCGGGGACTAAGGCGCGGACTTCTTCGGCCATGCGGCGGCAGAGTTCGGGATCGCCGCTGCAGAAGGTGACGACTACGGCTTCGGGGCCTTTGCCCAGGAGGCGGAAGAGGAGATGCTTCAGTCGCTGGCTCATCGGGCGTGCCTCGGGCGGGCTTGCGAAGAGGCGGGTCCAGGGGGACCCGCGCGGACCAGGGGGTCCGCCCCACCAGGTGGCGGAGCGCAAGAATGCCCCCAGGAATCGGGGGCATGGCAGCCTGAAAGGCCGCTCCACGTGGGTCATCTCGTGGACCTCGTGAACCAGAGGACGGCGCAGGCTGCGAGGGGGGTGAAGGCGATGGCTACCGTTACGGGCGCGTATCCTTGGAGATCGATCAGCTTGCCGATTGAGGGGCCGAGGAGGGTAGAAATCGCTCCATAGCTCGACACCAGAATTGCGATCGCGAAGCCGGCGGGCGCGGCTCCAAAGGTATCGAGGGGCAAGGTATACATGTTGACGCTGAATGCGGCGACGGCGAAGATGCTGAGCGAAATTCCGGCCGATGCCCACGCCGGCGTGGGCGCCCACGGCAGGGCGGCGGTGGCCAGGGCAACGATGCCGGCCGCCAGGCAGACGCGGAAGCGCGCGGCCGGCGCGGCGACGCCACGCTCCACCAATCGCAGGGAGAGCCAGCCGCCGAGGAAGCCTCCGCAACTGGCGAATACCGGGGGAATCCAGACGTACCACACAGCCTGCCTGAGGGTGAGGCGATAGACGTCCACCATGTACTTCGAGGTCCAGGAGAACCAGAAGAAGTAGCCAACCATGCTCAAGGCGTTGGCCGCGGCGAAGACCCAGAGGCGGCGGTCGCGCAACATGGCGGCGTTGGCGGCGGGGGTCTGCGACGGCGCGGGCGCGGCAGGGGCGCGGCGCGATGCCCAGAGCCAGAGGGGAATCCAGGCGAGGCCGAGCACGCCCGTGACGACGAAGGCATGGCGCCATCCGCTGCGTACAAAAATCCACGTGGCCAGCAAGGGCGCGACCGCGGCGCCGAGGCTGACGCCGGCCTGATTGACCGCGTTGCCGAGCGCCCGCTCACCGGGGCGCAGGTACTGGTGGATCGCTTTTCCCGCCGCGGGAATGCCGGCGGCCTCGGCGGCACCGAGGACCGCGCGACAGCCCACGAGTCCAGGGAGCCCGCGGGTCAGGCCGGTGGCGATACCGGCGCAGGACCACAGGCCCACCGCGAAGCTGATGGCGCGGTTCAGGCCGATGCGATCAATGAGCAATCCGGCGAAGGGCGCGCTGGCGGCGTAGGTCAGGCTGAAGGCGCTACCGATCAAGCCGTATTGCGCGTTCGACAGGTGGAACTCTTCGACCAGCACGGGCGCGAGGGCGGAGAGCGTGGCGCGGTCCAGATAGTTGATGGCGGTAGAGAGCACGAATACGGCAAGAACTACCCAGCGGTAGCGCGCGGCGTCGTCGTTCGTGCGTGTCACTGGAAATCTATGGTCGCAACTTCGCCAGCGGTGGCCAGCTTGGCATTGGCTTTCGTAAAATACGCGACGGTGACTTTACGCGGCTTCTGCACGCCGCAGCCGAGCGAGACTTCGCCGTTGCCGGCGTAGACGACTTTCGCGGGATCCGCGACGAGCAACTTGACGAGCTTGTGGGACGCGTCTTCGATGAAGAGGCGGGCCTGCTGGCGGGGCAGGCAATCCACCTGTTTCAGGGCACCGCTGATTGTGGCGTCGGGCTTGGGGCCGTCCCACCATGCCACGGCCTTGTCGCCGCCGACGGGTGTTCCGTCGCTGAATTTGGCTTCGGATTTGTGAAGGTCGGCGAGGGCCTGGGCCTTGAGTTTGGCCAGCTCGCGCGCCTTGTCATCGGCTTCCTGGCGCTTCTCGGCCTCGATGTGATCGAGGCGTTGCTGCTCCACGAGCATGCGGGCATTGTGAAACTTTTCGCGGTCGGCGGGATTGGTGGCGGCCTGTTCGGCGTTGCGCCAGGCCTTGCCGGCTTCGGCGTAATTGTTCTCGTCGAGGTAAGTTTCGGCGAGCGACTTCCAATACGCGGTGTTGCGCGGATCGCGCTCGGTAGCGGCCTTCCAGTGCATGAGGCGCTTGCGCGGGTCGGTATCGCGCGCGGCCATGAGGGCAAAGGGCTCGGCGAGCTTGGGATTGATGCCGGCGGCTTTGAGCAGGGCGTCCTCGGCCTTGTCGCGGTCGTGTTCCAGCTTGGCGTACTCGATGTAGCAGCGCGCGCTGGTGCTGTTGGCTTCGACGGCAGATTCGAAATAATTGTGCGCGTCGTCGGTGCGCTGTTCGCGGAGGGCCATGAGGCCGAGTCCCTCTTCGGCTTCGGGGATCTTCTCGTGCGCTGCGAGCAATTTCTGATATTCGGCGGCGGATTGCGGTCCGGCGAGCAGATCTGCGCGGGCGAGAGAGATTTCACTCGCCGAGACTTGACGCTCCGGGAAATCGCCTTCCGCCATGGGGCGGCTGGGCAGGGATGTGGTCTGAAAATTCCCGGCGGCGAAGTGCTTTTTAGCAGCGGCTTCCACCTCCGCGGCGGACTTGCCGAAGGCATTGCGATAGGCGGGGTCTTCGGCGACGCCGTGACGCAGGTTGTAGAGCAGCACACGGATTTTGCCGTAGTAATCGGGGTCTACCACCATGAGATGAATGCGAGCCCAATCGAGGTCGGGCTGGGCAGGAGGTTTGCCGGCGGTGATGCGGATGCCGTTGACCTCGAAGGTGGAGAAGAAGGAGATCAGGCCGCGCTCGAAGGGGGCGGGCATCTGGGCGGTGTTGCTCTTCAGAAAGAGGCGGGCGAGTTCGATGTAGATCTGGGCGGTCACCGGGCTCTTCTCGCCAAGCACGATGGCGTAGCGGTCGCGGCCCTCGGTGATGGGCGCGGCGGAGGTCCAGCCCTGGGCGTTCTTGAAGACGAAGATGCGGACGGGCAGTGGCGTTTGCAGGTCGTCTTCGCCGACGATCTGGCCGAGCGCGTGGCGGAACTCCTCGAAGCGCACCAGGGTCTCGCGGGCGACGCGAGGGGCGGCGTCGGTCATGACTTCGAAGGGGCCTCGGGTAAACTTCACCCAATGGTCGTCCGCCGCGAGGAGGCACGGGATGGTAAGGAGGAAAAGCAACCGCCGCATTCCTTTTTATTATCCCGCGATGGGGGCGCGTGGTGTGCGGCGGGCGGGGTTTGCTATAATCGAATTCACCCGTGGCGCTATCGTCTAATGGTTAGGACAGAGCCCTCTCAAGGCTTAAATACGGGTTCGACTCCCGTTAGCGCTACCAACCCTTCAAATGCAGATGCCGATTCACATGCGTCCATCCCACTGCGCGATCAGGGCCGGCGATGAGAAATGCCAGCACAAACATCGGTCGTGAGCTCTTCATAGTTGTTCACCTCGATGCACTTATGCCGGCTTCAGATCCGCCTTTGAGCCTTGTTTCATAGCGTGGCTGAGCCAGTCTTCGAAGCGCGTCTCGCCCAGGCGGGCGTCGTCGCCGGGTAGCAATACCCTGTCGCTCACCTCGATACCGAAGTAGCCCGCGTGCGGATCAGAGATTACCTCGCGTGGATCTTTGCGCGCAGCCAGTTCCCGCCGGATGAGTTCATCCAGACGAAACGGTTCCGGTCCGCCTATTTCAACGGTGCCATTCACAGCTGAGCCTATTGCTATCGCGCATATTGCGCCGGCGACATCGTCGGCCGCCATAGGCTGGAAGAGCGCAGGAGGCAGGCGCACCTTGTTGGCCTCGGTGGAAAAATCGGCGATGCTCTTTCCGAACTCAAAGAACTGCGTCGCGCGGATGATCGAGTATGGAACCGAGGAGGCTTTGATCAGGTTTTCCTGAACGATTTTTGCGCGGAAAAAGCCGCTTTGGAGCAGACGTTCCGATCCTACGACCGACAACGCAACGTGATGTCCGACGCCCGCAGCCGTTTCATAGTCGAGGAGGTTACGGGTTGATGTCTCGAAGAACTTCAGCACTGCCGCATCCTCCCATGAAGGGGAGTTTGTTACATCGACGACCACGGAGGCGCCCCTCAGCGCATCCGCGAGTCCCTCGCCTGTGACGCTGTTGACGCCAGTAGAGGGTGACGCGGCTACTACTTCCTCCCCATGCTCACGAAGCTTTTTGACGAGCTTCGATCCAATGAGTCCGGTACCGCCAATTACTACCATTTTCATGATTGTCCTCTCGTGTTTAACCGAGGCAATTCAAAGTCGCAGGTTATTCGCCAGGACCGCACGGTGTCGCTTCGTGACACGATGCTGATCTTTCGCCGGCAGGGGATTTGCTGGAATGGCGGCTTTGGAGAACCTCTGTCATTAGCGCCCGCGCCTCTGAGTTTCGATCCGAAGCTACGGTTCAATTATGGACTTGGCTTAGTTGGAGCACAATGGGGCACATTCCCCCGACGGTATTGGCAGGCACCCATCCACGGTGGTGCGCACGTCCGGTCTACTAGTACCTAGAGTACTTGTGGCCTATAAGCTTTAGTACGATACTACTCAGTAAATCGGTCCGGAAAAGGAACTTAAAAACACAATGCACATGAGGATTCTATTTGCGACTGGGATGCTGATGATAGTCGGTTCCGCTCACGGAAGCATCATCTCCAGTCTTTTCAACACGGGCGTCGATGGGTCAGGCGTGCCGCTCAACAACAACGATGCCGAGATGCACTACACGCTGGTTAGCGGCCCAGACGGTACGACTCCGCTCCGCGTGGCAACTTCCGCCAACGGTTTTCCTATCCCACCATGGCTGGGTGATGACTCCCTCTCCGCCTGGATTGGACCGGCCAGCGATAGCTCCCTGACTGGATCTGCCGGCATCTACGACTATCAGACCACATTCGACCTGACCGGCTTCGATCCTGCGACGGCGAGCATTATAGGCCAATGGTCGATGGACGATGCTGGAGTGGATATCTTAATCAACGGTGTCTCGACCAGCCCCGCTTCGAGCGATTTCACATCATGGACAGGTTTCTCGATCAACAACAACTTCGTGGCTGGAATCAACACGCTGGATTTTGTGATCAATAACGCAGGGGGCCCGACGGGCCTGCGCGTCGAAATGTCGGGCACGGTCGATCCAGCGACAGGAGATAGCGTCCCCGAGCCGGCAACGATGCTCCTGTTAGGGGCTGGTTTATCGGTGCTGGGTATACTCCGCCACCGTAAGGCTTAGGACATTCCAGAGTGTTGCCGCGGCAGTGCTCAGAGCGCGGCTGAAATCGAAAAGTGCAGCCGGAGATAGAGATTGCTGATGCCGAACATTTCGATCGGCACCTCCACAACTGTCCCCGGCTGAACCCGGGGCGGCACGCGGACGTCCAACTCGCGCTGTTCCTCTGAAAGTCCGGTGCCGGCACATTCCAGACAGCGGAAAAGGAAGACCTGGCCGCTCCCGCCGCACGCCGAACAGGCGCCGAACACCGGCACGCCAACCGGGACCGTGCAACCATAGAATGCCTCAGCCGGCGACAGCGCTACGTCCAGGGTGAGGCTTTCCGCACGCTCGGCCTTGGGCATATTCCGACCGGTGAAGTTGCGGAGATAGCGCTCGCGGAAGGCGTCGAACGATGGTTTGGTCTCGCCGGGCTGGCCGAATAGCGAGATTGGCTCGGACGCGATCCGCCAGTTGGGTAGCGGGCGCACTTCGGCAAGGCGCTCCGGCACGCTGAAGTCACGGTCGTGCGCGCGCCGGCGGTCGGGATCTGACAGGACCTCGTAGGATTCGTTGATTTCCTGGAATCGGGATGTGTCGGCCGGCCCGGCAGTATCCGGGTGCATGCGCCGGGCAAGTTCGTGGAAGGTGGAGCGAATTCCCGCGGACGATTCATCGCGGGAGACGCCGAGGACGACGTAATAATTCTTCGCCGGCATCGCGGGTTCCCCCAATTCAATTATACCGAGGGCTTGTGGCGGGCCACTGCGTCTCGGATGTGTCGACATGAGTGTCGACGCGGCACGCAGGAGTGCGCCACGGTGTTATTCGGTTACGGCACGAGATATTTGGCGAGCCAGGCGATCCAGCGGCGGTCGATGTCGCGCGAGTGAACCGGGTCGCTCGGGCTGTGGCCGCTTACCGGATAGGCAATGAACTGGGTTGGCACACCGTTATCGACCAGCGCGTGATAGAGCTGGAAGGACTGCGTGATGGGCACGCGGAAGTCGCCGGTATCGGAGAGAATCAGCGTCGGCGCCTTAATTTTGGATGCGTAGTAGATGGGCGATTGCTCGAGGTACGCCTGCATGCGTTTGGCATCGGTGTACGGGGAGCCACCAAAAGCGGCACCGCGGCGCACATTCGCATCGCCGTAGTTGTACTGATCGAGCCAGTCGGTGACGGCGGCACCGGCCACCGCGGCTTTCCATTTCGCGGGGTAGTTGCCGAGCAGCCAGGTGGTCATGTAGCCCCCGTAGGACCAGCCGGAGACCGCCATCTTCGCGGTGTCGACGAAGCCGCGTTTTTCGAGCGCGGCCACGCCGGCCATGACGTCGCGTCCGGGACCGGCGCCGGCGTCGTTCCAGATGCCGGCCTCGAACGCATTGCCCAAGTTGTCGCTGCCGCGGTAGTTGGGTTCGAATACGATCCAGCCCTGCGCGGCGAGCAACTGTGCGCGGCTGGAGAAGGCCTGCTTGGACGCCGACCGCGGGCCGCCGTGAATGTAGAGGACGGTGGGATACTTCTTCGCGGCGGCGAAATCGGGCGGGTAGGTGACCACACCATCCATGTGGAAATTGTCAGAATCCCATTGCACGGTTTCGGAGCGGCCGAGTTCGAGTGCCGCGGTCTCGCGGTTGTAATCGGTGAGGCGCTCCACTTTGGAATCGGGCGACGCGAGGTAATAAAGCTCGGCAGGGCGGTCGGGCTCGCTGCCGGTGAGCGCGATCTCGCCCTTGGGGCCCACGGATGCGTCGAGCCAGAACGCGGCGGTGGCCACCACTTTGCCCATGTCGATGCGGCGAGCCGCGCCATCGAGGGGCTGGATCCACAGGCCGGTAGAAGTGCCGTCGTTGGCGCTGACGAGCGTCGATTTGCCGCCGGGCATCCAGATGACGCGCTGTACGTTGCGGTCGAGCGCGCGGGTGATGCTGGCGGTGTCGCCGCCGTTGGCGGGTCCGACGTAGATCTCGTTCACGTTGCGGCTCTCGCCGTCGCGGGGATACCAGTGGGCGATGCGGCTGCCGTCGGGTGAAAACAGGGGCTGGGATTCGTTGCGGGTGCGTCCGGTGAGCGGCCGCAGATTGCCGGAGTCGACGTCGAGCAACTGGACGGCGGCCTTATCGCCGTCGCCGGTGTAGGGGCTCGCGACTTTGACGATCGCGAGGCGCTTGCCGTCCGGCGACCACGAAAGCGGAGACGAGGGCGCACCAGGCGGCAGACTAACGGGAAGGGTCCACGCGCCCGAGGTCAGACGGCGAGCGGCGCTTTTGCCATCGGCAACGATCAGCCAGACGTGGGCGGGACGCGGCGATTCCTGCAGCAGGAAGTGGTTGTTCTGGATTTCGAAGGCACGGTTGTGGCGCTCTTCGCCGGTAATCTTGGGCGCTTCGTCGGACGCGACGTAGGCGATCTCGTTGGACGCTCCGGGGCGCCAGGCGTATTGCTGAATGCCGGTGGGCGATTTCGTCACCTGCCAGGCTTCGCCGCCGGCCAGCGGCAGGACGAAGATCTGGGGCCTCGTTTCGACGGTGGCGAGGAATGCGAGGCGCGATCCGTCGGGCGACCAACGGGCCTGGCTCACGCCGCGGCGATCGTGGGTCAAGGCTCTCTGGGTGCGGGTTGCGACGTCGATGAGGACGAGTTCCGGGTCGTAGCGATCCTCTTCGAAATTGGTGCGGGAGACGACGAGGGCGATGGACTTGCCATCGGGGGCGATCTGGGGATCGGTGAGTCGGACGATCCGGCCGACGTGCTCGATGCCGAAGCGTGTGGCGAAGAGCGCGGCCGAGAGGGTCAGAAACAGGGGCGCGAGTTTCTTGAGGCGCATGGCGAACCTCCTTGAGGAAATTATGATTATGGCATTGCCCGGGTTGAAATCGTTAGGTTGGCGGGTTGGAGCGACGGCGAAGTTGCGGTCACTTGAATCCGGCCGGATTTCGCGGTGGATTGCACGATGGCCAGGCAGAGGCCGTTGAAGGCCTTGCGGCGAGCGGCCTTGTAGTCCTCGTGGCTCTGTGGGTCTCCGTTGTCCAGGCCGATGAGTCTGCCTTCGCCTTCCACAACGAAAGCGACTTCGCGATCGGCGGTGGGCACGACGCGGGCCTGGGCATCGAGGATTTTACCGTGATGTGGGCGACGTCGCGGCGGTCGGCGGCGAGCTGTGCGCGGTCCACGGTGAGGCTGATGGCCGAGGGCTCTCCGGTGGTGGAGACTTCGACGGTGCTGACGACTTTGCCATTTTTGGTGCCGACTGCTTTGAGGGTGCCGGGTTCGTAGGGGACGTCCCACTCGAGATGCAGATCGCCGGTGGTGATTCTGGGCGTGCAGGGCGGAGACGAGCGCTGCCGCACCGGCAGCCTGGCGAAGCAATCCTCGCCGGGTGAAGGTGCCGTGATTCATGGTTCGCTCCTAGTGCCTGGTGAACTTGTCGAATACCGTAATTACCGGCAGAGCATTGCCGTTGGCGTCGAAGAATCCGCGGCCGCCGTGCGCGCCGGAAACGGCGGGTTCCCACCAGAAGACTCCCTTGCCGAGTCCATAGGGCGCGGCTTGCACGGCGCGGTTCACTTCTTCCAGGAATTCTTTCTGACCTTCGGGAGATTCGGGGAAGGGTGCGGGCTTTTTGGTGTATTCACGCGGCTGCCAGTTGTAAGCGGCTTCCACTACGATGATGTCCTTGTGATACTCGTTGGCCATGAAGATGAGGTTCTCGCGAAGATCGTTCAGGCTGCCGTGCCACCAGGGGTAATAGGATTGCCCGATGACGTCGTACTTCACGCCATAGGAATTCAGCTTGTCGAAGAACCATTTCGTCTTGGCCGCGTCGCCGCCTTTATCGATATGGATCATGATGCGCGGGCGCGGGGCGTCTCCGCTGCCGGCCTCCACACCGGCGATTCCGGCCTTGATGAAATCGGCGAAGTGGTCCCAGTTGGCGGGCAGTTTGGCGTCGGGCCAGAGCATTCCGTTTGTGATTTCGTTGCCGATCTGGACCATGTCGGGCAGGACGCCTGCTTCACGAAAGGCGATGGTGGTCTGTTTCGTGTAGTCGAGCAGGGCCTGCACCATCTGGTCATGGGACATGCCTTCCCAGGCCTTGGGGATGAACTGCTTGCCGGGGTCGGCCCAAGTGTCGGAGTAGTGGTAGTCGAGCAGGAAGCGGTAGCCCAACTGGCGGGCGGCTTTGGCCAGGGCGATGGTGTACTCCAGGGTGTTGGGGAGTTGCGTCGGGGTGTGGAAGAGGCGCAGGCGGATCCAGTTGTAGCCGTGATCCTGGAAGATCTGAAGGCCCGGTTTGGCTTCGTTGTGGTCTTTGAAGACCGTACCGCGATCTTCATTCTGCTTGAGGAAGGATAGATCGGCGCCTATCGCATAATCGGCCGCGCGCAAACCAGCGGCAGCGCAGATTAGGACTAAGAATGCCCGCTTCATGATCGTTTGACAACAAGGTACCACCATGAGCGTGCGAGGGCCGCTTAAGACTGTTATAAAGTCGGGGCAGCATCGACTATAGGCATATGCTGAAGCACACGAAAACAACAATGCAGAAAGGAGTCTACGCAATGAAATCGCTGATTGAAGTCTGTCTGGTTGGATTGATCCTGATCTGTGCAGGGGGCGCTCAAGAATCCACGCAGCCCGTAATGAAGAAAGGTGTTTCGGTTCAGATGGCCGTTGCGGATCATGCAGTGGAGATGCGGGCGGCCGACGGACCACAGGCAATCGTAGTAGCCATCACAGCGGACGGAAAATTGTTTGCCGGCGCCGAACCCACCGAGCCTGGGGCGTTAAGTAAGCTGAGCGCGAGAACCGTGTATGTAAAGGCCGACTCTCGAGTTCCGTTTCAAAAGGTACTCACCGTGTTGGACGCGTTACGTGGTAAGTCGGTGGTGTTGCTTGCTGCACCGCCCAAAGGCGTGGAGATGACGAAGTTTGTGCCGCCCTATGGGATGGAGGTGAACGTGTCCCGGTAGGGGCCTTTGATTGCCACGGATCTAATGTTTCGTCGCGGCGATGGAGTTGACGACCGTCCAGAAGAATTGGACGTGTTTGTAGACTGCTTCTTCGAGAATGCGCTCCTGGTCGCTATGTGCGCCGAAGCCTTTGGCGGCGTCTTCGAGATCGGTCATGGCCCCGACGCCGTAGCACTGGATCCCCTTTCCCCGCAAGAACGCCATATCGGTAGCTCCGGTGGACATCACGGGCAAGGTGATGGCTCCGTAAATCTTGTTGTAGGCCGCTTCGATGGAGTGAAACGCGTCGGAATCAATGCGGGATGGCGCTGAACTTGGGCGCTGGTTGCGGGCCTCGGGAATCACTTCGACCGCGGGGTCGTTAATCACCTTGCGCATCATGTCGAAGAATGCGGGCATGTCCTCGTCCGGCAGCGCCCGGATGTCGAGCGTGGCAGTGGCTTCCGACGGAATCACGTTGACCTGGAAGCCGGCCTGGAAGATGTTGGGCGAAATCGAAGTGTGCAGCAATGAGTAGGCACCCGGATCGTTTTCGCCGAAATACTCACGGACGGCCGGGGCTTGCGCGGGGTCGAAAAGGCCTTTATACCTTGCGGCCTCTTCCGGACTGCTGATGGTGGCGAGCTTTTCGAAGTAGTAACGCGTCGTATCGTTGAGGCGCATCGGGGGGTCCCACATCGCGACCTTCTCGACCGCGCGGGAGAGATGAAGAATCGCGTTGCTGCGCATCGGTCGCGAGCCGTGACCGGATGGGCCGTGCGCGACCAGACGCGCGCCGCGGGGCTGTTTCTCGGTGGTTTGGACGAGGGCATATTTGACCTGTCCGCCCTGGCGGCGCACGCCGCCGCCTTCGGCGAGCGCAATTTCGGCGTCGATATCGGACCAGTGCTGGTCGACGATGTACTGAATACCGGGGCCGGTTGCGGCCTCTTCTCCCGCTTCCGAGAGGAAGATGACATCGCGGTCGAGCCTGACGTTGTTCCGCTTGAGAAGCACCATGGTCATCATGGCAGCCATCAGGTTGGGCTTGTCATCGAGGGTGCCGCGCCCGTAGATCCAAGCCTCGTTTCGCGCCGCGCTGAACGGTGGGAAAGTCCACTTTGCGGCATCCACCTTGACCGTATCGCTGTGGCCGACGATGAGCAGAGGGCGCCTGGAGCCGTTGCCTTTGAGGCGCGCGATGATGTTGGCGCGGGCCGGGTCTTTCGCGGCGACGATGTACGGGATACCTTCGGCGTCGAAGACTTTACGGACGTAGTCGACGACGCGCGTTTCGTTGCCGGGCGGGTCGGTCGAGTCGATCTGGACGAGCGCCTGGAAGTGGCGCATGGCTTCGCCGTTCACGCGGGACCAGTCGGGCGTTTGCGCGGTCGCGGAAAGGAATGCGAGGAAGAGGGCAGGTACGATTCGCATTTCAAGAGTGTAGCGCGTGCGGGATGAGAGCTTCACGCCCTCCCGTGCTCCACATTCGAAATGCCATGCTGGTGTAGACGTGACCTGTAGAAAGTTCGATTTGTGAAGCCATCACCACACGTGCACGCGATCGGGCGGCGCGAGGTATAGCTTCTGCGGGGGATGCACCGAAAACGCGTCGTACCAAGCGTCCAGGTTGCGCACGGTCTGGGCGCGGTACTGTTCTGGAGCATGGCCGTCGGTAGCGATCTCTCTGCGCATTTCTGCATCGCGAACGTGAGACCGCCAGCTTTGCCCGAAGCTGATCATGAAGCGCTGGTCGCCGGTGAAGCCGTCTTTGACGACGTCTGGCTTGCCGTGCAGGGAGAGCCGGTAAGCGTCGTACGCGGCCAGGAGGCCGGCCACATCGGCGATATTTTCGCTGAGCGTCTGGTGGCCGTTTACCGCAAGATCGGGAAAAGGCCGGTAGGAATCGAACTGCGCGGCGAGCGCTTCACCGGCCGCCTTGAAGTGGTCGAAATCATCTTTGGTCCACCAGTTGGCGAGGCGGCCCGCGGCATCGAACTGGCTGCCCTGATCGTCGAAGCTGTGGCTGATCTCATGTCCGATGATCGCTCCCATCGAGCCGTAGTTGTGGGCAGCGTCGGCGTTCGCATCGAAGTACGGCGGCTGGATGATCGCCGCCGGGAAGTTGAGCGCGTTCTGTAACGGAAGATTGACTGCGTTCACGGTCTGCGGCGTCATCCACCACTCGTCGCGGTCGACCGGCTGGTGGAGCTTGGCGAGTTGCCGGTGGTACTCGAACAGCTCGGCCCGCTGCGAGTTCCCGAGCGCATCGCCTTTGACGACTTCCAGGCTGGAGTAATCCTGCCAGCGATCGGGATAGCCGACGCCCACTTTCAGCGTGTCCAATTTCTGTTTGGCTTTGGCTTTCGTCGCCGGGGACATCCAAGCGAGGGCGTCGATTCTCTTGGCGAATGCCTGCACCAAATCGGCCACCATCGCTTGCGCCTTGGCTTTTGTGGCGGCAGGGAAATAGCGTTCGACGTAGACCTTGCCCACCGCCTCTCCCAGTGCGGCACTGGTGTAGTCCATTCCCCGCTGCCAGCGAGGGCGCAACTCCGGAATTCCGCTGAGGGCCTTGCCGTAGAAGGCGAAGCGCTCGTCGACGAAAGCCTTCGGAAGAGAGGCGGCAGACCGTTCGATGGTGTGAAATGCGAGCCAGTCCTTCCATGCGTCGAGAGGCTCTGCGGCGACCAGAGCGGCGAGGCCGGGGATGGCTTTGGGGTGCCAGATCACGAAGACGGAAGCGTCTTGCAATCCGGCCGCGTCGAGCAGCGCGGTCCAATCGAGCCCGGGAGCTTTGGCTTCCAGTTCGCCCCGATTCCAGGAGACCGCGGCATGTACGTCTTCCGATTCCACGCGCGTGGCATGCACTTGCGCCATTTTGGTTTCGAGCGCGAACACCCGTGCGGCGCGGGCGGACGGGTCCGTAAAGCCCGCCAGCTTGAACATTGCCGCGATGTGCGCCTGGTATTGTTTGCGCAGATCGGCCATGTGTGCGTTAGTGGAGATATAGTAGTCGCGGTCGGGCATGCCGAGACCGCCCTGGAGCAGGTAGGGAAAGTTATGCGACGGGTCGGCGAGGCCCTGTGCGATCCAGATTCCGAAGAGGTTGCCGGTCTCGAAGTTGGTGTTGTTCAGCGGATCCACATCTGCGCGCAACGGCCCGCCCAACGCGCGAGCGAGAGCATGGCGATCCGCGATGGCAGCAATCCCGTCGAATTGGGGTTTCAGCGGAGCGATGCCCTTGGACTCGATGGCGCCTTCGTCCATGAAGGTCGAGTAATAGTCGCCGATCTTCCGGGTATCCCCGGTTGCAGCAGTCGCGCTGGACGACTCCTGAAAAAGCGCGCGCAGGCGTTCCCGCGTCTGGTCGGAGAGTATGGCGCCGGCGCCATAACTCGATTTGTCGGCGGGAATGGGAGTGGCCTTGATCCAGCCGCCGTTGGTGTAAGCGTTGAAATCGTCACCGGGCGCCACGGACTTGTCCATTCCCGCCAAGTCGATGCCCGCCGCGGACGATGGCGTCGTCGTGCGACATGCCGGCGCCACACCAAGGGCAGCGGCGAGAAGGATGGCGGAGACACGCGACTGCAACGCGCGTTTTCTCATGGAGGTCATTCCAAGAGCCTAGCGCACAATGCGACGGTGCGGGCTCTCAGGCCGAAGGGAACAGCCACCGCGCGAGATCGACGTTGCTGCGGAAGAATGCGGCTCCGGGCGCGCGCGCTGCGTTGTGGACGACCAGCGGCACCCTGGCTTCGTCCGAGCTGCCGTGGCTGCGGTATTCCGCCGGCAAGTCGACCACTTCGGAGTCCAGACTGCCGAAGACCGTGTCGCGATCTCCCAGTGCGACCAGTTCGCCAATGCGGGCAGGCATCAGGCGGAAGCGCCGCGCGGCTTCGGTGCGAGTCAGCACCTCGCGAACACCTGGAAGCTTTTGGATGACGGCGGCGGCACGATCCGAGTCGCGATTCGATTTCAGGTACACCCACGCGGTTCCGCCGAAGCCACTGTGGTGTTTGAGATACTTGTCCTGCTCGGCGGAGAGGACGGAGCGCAGCGCCACGCCTTGCGCGGCGCACGCCTTCATCAAATCCCAGCAGCGCGTTTTGTGGTGCATGCCGTGGTCGGCGGTGAGCAGGAATGCGGCATCGGGAGCGGCGGACGCGCACTCGCCCAATAGAGCGTCGAGCTGGCCGAGATGGCGTCGCGAAGGTTCGGCCTCGGGCGGCCACATGTGCATCGGGTAATCCGTGGTGTGGACGTAGAGGACACCGACTTCGGGTTGGCGGCGAAGAATCCAGAGGGCGGCCTTGAGGAGCCAGTGATTGATTTCCGCGCTGTAAATGTCCGGAGCTTTGCCGAGGCGTTCGGTCCATTCGGGCGGCGGAATTTCGGCGGACAGAACGAGGCTTGCACCGCGCGGCAGTAACGTGATGGTCTTTTTCTTTGAGGAGAGCAGCGCGGAAGTCACGCCCGCAGGCCGGGCTCTTTCAAAGAGCGTAGGCGCGAGGACCAGGTCCGCGCTTTCCATATACTCTTCGCGGCCGGTGGTCTCGTTCAAATAGAAGTTGGCGGTGATGCCGTGTTTTTCCGGCCAGGCGCCACAGCAGATGCTAGTGTTATTGGCATTGGTGACGGAAGGCATGACTCCGTCCACGATCTTGCCGACTCCCGTCTTTTGCCAGGAGGAAAGGACCGGCATGGCGCTCGCGGCGATGTAGTCGGCGCCCAGGCCGTCCACCATCAGGACAATTACGCGCTGCGGGCGGTTCTGCAGGAAGGCCGGCATGCCGAGCAGGAGTTGGCGGCGCGTCATCGGCGATTATTGTCGCATAGTGCAGCGGGCTTCGAGCTTGGGGCGTATTTTGCCGGTGGCCAAACAGGAGACAGACATGAGGAAAAGCCTGATCCGGGGGAATGAAAATAGGGGGCAGTGTGGGTGAACGGGTGACAGACGGGGCTGGCAGCGGGTTCCGCAAAGACGGCGGAACCCATGCCAGTCTCGTCTGTCACTGGGGGCGGCTCGCATTTTCGAGAGAATCCCCCAGTTTGCGATGCCCTTAGATTGATGCCCTGAGATTAATGATGGGATTTCTTCTTGCCTCCAGACTTTTGGCTGGTGTCCGGCCAGAACTCCTTCAGAATATTGCCTGCCATGTCCAGGCCAAGCTGAACACCCAGTCTGACAGCGTTCGAGCTGGCATCCCGGTTGTCCGGATAATACGCGTTTGAAATGGCCACCGCTGTGGCATTGCCGAAAACCTCGGAGTAGTTGAACTGAGTGCCGCCGGAATCGGTATGGGTCCAGAAGATTTGTCCCATCGCATAACCGAGGCGCGAGAGTGTGCTTCCCGTCCCGCGCCGAAAGTATCGCGGATCCTGACGAAGCAGTGAGGGATAAATGGCCCCGGTCATAAAGTCGCCGATCGCCAGGTCGCCGTACGCTGTACCAAAATACCGGCCGTATCCGGCGGCTCCCTGCCCAAAGGATTGCTGGTCGTTTCTTGCCTGTGAAATTCCAGCGATGGCGCCGGCCAGAACGAAAGTACCGGGATCAAAGGCATCCCTTGCCGCAAGCTTGAATTTTCCACCGGTCGTCAGCGGTTTGTAATTCGCCAGGGTTGGCGAGGTTCTGTAGTTCGGAATGATCCACAGAATCCGCCTGTTCTGCGGTACTGTGTTTGTCGCCGGCGGCTGGCTCTGGGGCACCACATTTGCCGCCGGCGGTTGGCAGAACAACGCCGGCACGACGATTAATCCGAGAAGAAGATGGCCCGATATCGGAGTTCGGCCCCGGCCGCTCCCGTACCTCACGATCATGTTGGTCTCCCTGGAACAGCCGACTGTCAGCGGCTGATGCTAGTCTTGCGTCCTGTGATTCGTCCGCGCCACGGTAGATTTAGTATTTACGTGGTGGTGGTAATGTACATGGTGGTGATAATGTACGTGGTGATGGTAGTGGCGATTTACAGGGTAGTGGTGATAGGTTGACACGGAGTGGTAGCGGCCATTCACAGGGTAGTGGTGATAGGTTGACACGGAGTGGTCGTGGCTATTCACAGGGTGTTGGTAATAATAGGTATTCGCAGGGTCTTGGTAATAGGTAGTCGCAGGGTGTTGGTAGTAGGTATTCGCAGGGTGTTGGTAATGAGGGTGGTGTAAGCGTTTGTACAAGTATCCGCCGCCACCGCCGACCGCACCGCCGATGAGGACTCCTTTGCCGCCGCCTGCAAGACCTCCGATCAACGCGCCGCCCGCAGCGCCGCCGATGATGGGGGCGTTCCTCTTCCACCAGTGCTTATTCTTATACCAGGCCGCTGGTTGATAGTACGCGGGTCCGGCCGCTTGAAAACCAGGTGCGGGTATCAGTTCCACGGCGGGGACAACAACATTGGATAGGGAGAATTCCCGCGCTGCGATGCCGTCCCCGGTTGCAGCGATTGGCGGGGGTGTGAGAGCGACTTGGGCGACCCATCCGATCAGTCCCACCACCGCGATTATCAGAACTCCGCGATTGACGGTTCCGAGGTTAAATTTCGGTGTGATGTTCATAATTCGCCTCTCACTTAGTGAGATTGCAAACATGGGACCAAAGAGGCATCCATGGTGATATCGGATCGGGGGGCGGGCCAGCATCCCTATTCGGTTCTTCCTATTATGGAGAGTCCCAGAGGGTGGACCACCGGGCGTTGTAGGGGCGACGCCGCTCGCTCAGAATGAAATTCCTGTCGAGGTTACCAGGCGAGTGCGTCCCACAAGCGCGCCGCGCGCTCCACCACGAATTCCCGGTCTTGGGGTATCACGAATCTCTGACGGATCAGCTCATCCGCCGCCGCGTTCACGCGTTTCAGATACTCCCCGCGGCCGGCATATCGCTCGGCAATCGACAATCGCGGATCGTGCGTCGCGGCGCGCGCCTCCTTGGTTTTGGTGAGTGGGAAGGTGGATCCATAAAACTCAGCGATCTCTCCCGGCGCGCCGCGTTCCGCCGCCCGCAGGTTCCACCCGGTCAGCGTGGCCAGTGGGACTGAAACTTCCGGCAAACGCACGCCACCGAGATCGATTCCATCCGCGTCTACCTGCGGTACGAGCACGGGAAACGCGCCGGTCACCTTCGGCGGCTCTTGCAGAATCACGCCGTGCGATTCGAATTCCGGACCGAAATCGAGCCGCCTGGCGACACGCGGATGTTGCGGCGTCGTCACGCCCTCGATCGCCGGGAATTTCAAGCCCGGAAGATCTGTCAACTGCCCGTTCGCGAGGTGCGGATAAACGGAAGCCGGCGGCGCCACGCCGTCCTTAATCCAAGCCTGGAGCGCGGCCAGCAGCGCGCGCTGCACCGGGCGATGGTCCACCACGTTGATGGGAAATTGCGTGCCCTGCTTCGCCAAAGGCAGCGAGCGCGGGAAATGCTGTACGCCCGCCATGAAATAGATCCGCGTGTCCGGCGAAATCGGCGCATCACGCTTACCATCGGCGGTGATGTGAATCAACGAAGCCGCACGGCCCCAGTATTCGGAGGAATCGTTGGTGAAAAAGATCTTCGGCTGCACCCGCGCCGTGCGCGCGCGGTCGAGGAGTCCGGCGGTCTTATGGGTCACCGGATCGGTCTCGTCCGTGTCGGTGAACGGAAAGACGTCGGTGGGATAAAAGACGTTGATATACGGCCATCCGTCCCGCGAGGGCTGCGCGTAGCGGAAATTGAAGCTGCCGCGTCCGGCGCCTGCAACGTCGGCCCAGACGCCGTCGAAGACCTTGCGGCCACTCTCATCGGCGTTAAATCCGTCGTATACGAATTCGCGCAGCCAACGCCCGCTTTGCGAAATGCCGAAGCCGATGGCGAGCTTCACAGAGGGCCGGGAGCCGCTCCAACCGGGCGCGTCGCCGCCGTATTTGAGGAAGGAAACGAAGTCGCGCACGGCGGCGAGGCCGGCGCCGGCCACCACCGGGTCCTTACCCTGATAGACGAGTTCGTAGAGCATGCCGGCTTCGAAACCACTATGCAGCTCCACCGAATGGCCGTCAGCAGCCAATGAATAATTCGCCGCCGGAATCTCCCGCGGCGGCGTCTCCGCACCACTGCGCACGTACAGTGCGATCAACTGGCCCACCGCAATCGCGTCCTGGTTGCGGTCGCCGAGCGGGATCCTGGTTCCGCTCTTTTCCGGGGTAAATTCGGCGCGCACCAATCCTGCAGCCGGCGCATCGGGGCGATAGTGCGGCGCGGTGAAATGCAGCGCGCTGGGATTTGACGAAGGTATATCCCACTCCCACCCGAGCCATACCAGAGTGAAGCCTTGCTTCATCACCCATTCGTCGCCGAAATCGCTGGCACCCCGCGCGAATGCGAAGCGGTTCAGCATGCCCTTGCCGCCGCGATTGGAGACCTCGAACAGCACGGTCCCATTGCTTCTGGCTACATCCGCGGGTTGCAGGATCTCGAAATCCGCTGCGCTCTCGGCCTCTGCCGTGGCGTTGAGTTGCGCCAGGTCCAGATCGCGCACAATACGGTTGGCTGCGAGTTTCGGGTTCGTCCCGAAATGCACTCGCCCCACGATTCGTTCGTAAGCGCCGTCGAGCACGGGCGTGCGCCCGGCAACTTCGACACTGCGGACCGCGGCGCCCGCGACGCCCGCCAGCGCAAGAAGACCAAGAAGACGGTTCATGAGTTCCCTTTCGTGTTGCGTACCCTATCAACTTATACCCAACACGAGGCTATCGGGAGTTCAAAACCTACTGCCAGAGCTTCTGGTTCGTTGTGGGCTTCTGTAGTCCGGCCGCAAGCGACTTCTCGCGGATTTTGTCGCCCGCCGGGAACGGCGCTTCGTAGAAGATCGCCTGCAGCACTCGCGGATATCCATGCAAAGCGGTAACGGCGCCGGTCCACTGCTCCGCATGTTTCTCCTTCAGCTCCGGCGCGAAATCCAGGCAGATCGCCAGGTAGGCGGCACGTGCTTTCTCCTGACTGGATGCGCCGCTCATCACGCCTTTTTCGATCTCGCCCTTCAACTGCGTCCGCATCGTAGCGTACTGTTTCTTGAGGTCGGGGAGGCGCTCGACGTTCTGCGGCGCCTCAGAGCTGATACGGTACACGGATTTTCCTGCGACGGTCGCCTGACTGCCACCCTGCTCGAGGATGTTTCGTTTGGCAAGCTCGACCAGCCGGTCGCTGTAGCTGGTAATCGTCTCGTTCTGAGGCACGTCGTCGCGGCTGGTATCCCGGTATAGATCCTTGATATCCCAGCCCTGGCTCATCAACGCCTTGTTACCCTTGATGACTCCCAGGATGGTTCCGGAAGCAGCAGCATTGTTATCCGCGTCCCAGCCAAAATTGAAGGCGGCGCGCACGGTTTGAACCCAATCGCCATCACCGTAGAGCAACGCCGATATGGTGGAGGCTCCATTCAGCCAGACGCCGTTTCGATCGCGCATGTCGTGCCCGCCGTACTTGCAGTATTTGTCCATCGTGAGTTTGCGCGTGGCGCGCCAATCACGAGGGTTCTGTTTCTGCCAGGCGCGCACATCCGACATGATCTGGCTCATCACGCTCTTCGGATCGAGGGCCGCTGCCCCGGCGTCGACGATCTTCTCCATGTCATTCGTCAGGAATGCTGTGGCAATCATCGCGTCCACCATCTGGGTGGATTGCACCGCTTCTCCATCGACGCTGACGTGCGTGTAATGAAGGCCGATCCGGGCGGCTGTTTGCGGCATGCCGGGCGAAATCAAGCCCCAGCTTTCGCTCACAAATTGTCCGGAGAGATTGAAGTCCGCCCAGGGATTGATTTCGATGCGGCCCGTCAATGGAGCATCGATGCCCAGGTCCATGATTTGCCGCAAATAGAGGTGAGAGCACCAGATCCGCCGGTTGATGTGCTTCTTCCAGATCTCGGAAAGGCGTGGGTATGGAATCAGCAGATTCTTGCTCTGCTGCATCTCCAGGATGTACGGCCATTCGACGTCGGTATCGTCGTCGGTCCACCCGCCGTCGGGCAGCGCCGGCGTATATTCCTGCACGTTGCCAGGTTCGAGAATATACTTCATCTCGTGTTTGAGACCGTTGAGGTCGCCAACGATCTGACCGAGGAACCCACCGCGGATTTTGTCCTCCAGAACGTCAACCGGTATTTCGACGGTCCGGCCCGATTTCGCGGCGAGAGCGGGCAACGCGGCGGCGAGTGTCAGGAAAGTACGGCGTTTCATATTCAAACCTCCAAAAAAGAGTCTTGCATTACCGGATGGCCGGCGCCTGCCAAATTTTAGAACGCGATGCGTAACCCGAGCTGAACCGTGCGCGGCTGCCGTTGTCCGGTGGATTTTCCAAACAGAGCGCTGGATAAGTCGGACGTCGGCGCCGTCAGGTTCACCCGATTGAGTAGATTGGCGATCTCGCCGCGGATTTCGAGTGTTGCGCCCTCGTGCCCCATGAACCACGGAATGTGAATCGCCTTAATGGCGTTGGTGTTCACGTTCGCGAGGCCAGGACCTTCGAAGGTGTTGCGGCCCAGGCTGCCTTGCTGTCCCTTCGCGGGCACTGGAAAATCGGTTTTGCTGAACACGCCGTTGAGGAACGCGCTGCGGTTGGCCGAAATGGAATTGCCGAAAGCGGGAGTGTTCGGCTGGTCGTAGTTGTAGCCGTCGGCGTTGTAGTCGCCGTTCGGGTAGCTCGCGCTGGTGTATACGGTGAAGGGCAGCCCGCTCTGGAAAATCGCGGTGTTGGAGAGCCGCCAATTGCCCAGCACTTGCTTCAGGACTCCCGACCGGAAGGGAGTCGGGATCTCCCAAACGCTGTCGAGCGCGAGCCGGTTCCGCACGTCGTAGTCCGCCCGGCCCCACTGCCCGTTGATGTTGCCGACGTCCTGTATGCGTTCGCCGTTGGCCACGCCGTTATCGTTGCTGCTGTCGGCATCGAGCGCCCTCCCCTTGGAGAAGATCGCTTGTGCCGACCATCCGTGCGCGAAACGCCGCGCCAGGACAAACGACACAGTGTTGGCTTTCGAAGAGCCGATCGTCTGGCCATAAATGATGGAGCCGAAGTAAGGATTCAGCCGCGTCAGCGAGCCATTGGTGGCGATCAGGTTTCCGGCGAAGCGATTGATGTCGGTCTGGGTGTAGAGATGCGTGCTGTGGCTACCCAGGTAGTCTACCTCCACGACGAAGTTGCCGCCCAACCTGCGCTGAATGGTGAAGGTGTAGTCCTGGGTGGTGGGCTGCTTCGGATCGGTATCCATGCCGCCGACCGAAACGCGTGTGCCTACGATGTTGCCGGCCGGGCCGATCTGAAAACTGAACCCGGGCGGCGGCGGGAAGTAGTACCCGCCTGACGAGCCCAACTGGTAGCTGAACTGCGTTCCCGGCTGCAGGATGTTGATCGACGGAGAGCCGAAGGCCGGAGCATTCGTGTTGGCGCCTCCGCTGGTGGCATAAGAGAGGTTGGCGACGCGACTGTTAAAGACGCCGTACGCTGCGCGAACCGAAGTGGAGCCGTTGCCGAAAACGTCCCAAGCGAGGCCGATGCGCGGCGCCCACCCGCTCGGCTTGTTGTTCGGCGAAGTAGCCGTCGCCGCGCACCTGCATGGTGCCGCTGGCGACTTGCTGTCCAAACGTCGCGCCCGGACCGAGAGTGAACAGCGGGAACGGAATATCGCCCTGGTGTCCGGTGGCCCAGTGACCGAAGTAGTCCCAGCGCAGGCCGGCGTTAATGGTCAGGCGTTTGCTGACCTTCCAATCGTCCTGTACGTATACGCCGGAGTAAAAGCTGTACAACTTGCGATAGAGGTTCAGAGCGGTGGTGCCTTTCGCGATATCCAGGGTCGGGCCGGATTGCGAGAACGGTAAGTCCTGCGCGAAATCGAGGATATTCGAGAAAGAGAACCCGGGGTGCGACAGATTGGATTGCACCGCGTATCCGCGCTGGCGATCGATATCGATTCCGACCTTCAACTGGTGGCCGCCGTGCATCCAGCTCAACCCGTCGTGGATCACGAAGTTATTGTGCTGGTAGCGGTACGGGCCGGCCTGGCCGAAACCCGCGCCGATGGCGGTGATGCTGTCGTTCGGGAGGTTGGCGGCGTCGCCGGGCGCCGATGGATAGTAGCCGCCGGCGCGAATCAGCGAAAACGCCGCTTCGTTCATGAGCGCCGGCGTGAACGTGTGCGTCCAACTCAGCCGGGCGAAGACGCCGGTATTGGGGTACGGATAGGCCAGGTTCGGCCGCGGGTTCGTGACAATCGCATGTTCCCAGGTACGGTACGAGTTGAAGTAGACACGATCCTTGTACCCGTTCAAGTTCTGGTCGGCGCGCACGTTCCACTGTTGCGCAGGCTGCGACGAAACTAGCGTGAGGGTGGCCGTTCCCACCGCCAACAGGTTGGAGGGAAAGATGGCGTTGGAGAAGCTTCCCGGGTTGGCCTGCTGGACCTGCGCCACGGTGCTGAAGGACGTGGTGGGAGGCGCGGCCGGCGGGTCCAGTGCGAAGAACTTCGCCGCCAGGGAGTTCGGGAATTGGGAAGCGACGAAACTGACGAACTGCGGCGTCTCTTCCCGCACCACCGAGGTGGAAGCCGACGAAAGACTCAAATGGTAGAAGCTGCCGAAAATGAAAGTCTTGTTCTTGACGATGGGACCGCCCGCGGTGAAACCGTACTCGTTGCGGCGCGTGGCGGGTAGGCTCGCCTGAAACTCCGTGCGGGCCGTCATCGCATTATCGGTGTGAAACTCAGAAAGCGTCCCGTGATACTGGTTCGTGCCGGACTTGGTGAACACCTCGACCAGCGCACCACTATTGCGTCCCTTTTCGGCCGAGAAGGCGTTCGCCGACACGCGGATCTCCTGGATGGTGTCGGTCTGCGGCGTCAGATTGGCGATTCCGTCGCGCGAGTTGCCGTTCACGCTGGTGCCATCGACGTCGTACTCGTTCTGCTCCTGCCGCTGGCCGGCAGCGTTGATCTGGTATCCAGGCTCGTTCTGGAAACTGTCCTGGTAATTTGCCGACCCGCTGCCGAATAACTGGCCGCTGCCGGTCACGCCCGGAGCGAGCCACGCCACGGAGGCAAAGGCATTGCGGCCCACGCTGGGCACTTCCGCGATGGTCTTTTCCTCCACGGAGCGCGTGACGTTTGTCTTGGCAGTCTCAACAGCGTTCGCCGTCGCCGTTACTTCCACCCTGGATACCTGCTCGCCGACCGCCAATAACGGATATACCGTGCGAGCTTCACCGCCGGCGAGGATAAGGCCGGTCTGTATCCAGGTTTTGAATCCGCCTCGGCTGACTTCCAGCCGGTACGGGCCGGGAGGCAGTTGCGCGATCCGGAAGAATCCGCTTTCGGATGTGGTGGCCTTCTGGGTCACCTGGGTGGACTCCTGAACCAAGGTCACCTGGGCTTCCGGTACGCCGGCCTTACTCGGGTCGGTGACCGTTCCTTCTATGCTGCCGTTGAACTGGGCGCTGGCATGAAACGCAAAACTCAATACCAACAACGGGGCCCAGAGAGTTCGCTTCTGCATAAAACTCCTCCCACGTGGATGCAATTCCCAGCCTACTTTTCCGTTCCCTATCGAGGGACCATCGGGTCTGCCGGTTCCCACACGCCGCAAGTCGAGATGGCGGCTTCGGCGTCCCGAATCAGTCCGAGTGAAATGTCGTGCCGTCCGCCCTCGTAGGGCGTCACGAGCCAGGCCTCCAGAATGTCCAATGCTTCAAACGCTCCTGTGATCTTGCCCCCGAGACAAAGCACGTTTGAATCGTTGTGGGCTCTGGTCATCTTGCCCATGTATGTGCTGGTGCATAACGACGCCCGCACACCGCGATACCGGTTGGCGATAATGCTCATCCCAATGCCGGTGGAGCAAATCAATATGCCGCGCTGCGCCTCACCACGGACAACCGCTTCGGCAACCTGGGCGGCGAAGTAGGGATAGCGCACGATCTCGGTAGAGTGACAGCCAACATCGTGGCAACCGAGAGAGCGGCTTTCCAGGAACCGGAGAACGTGCTGTTTCAACTCGAAGCCACCGTGGTCGCTGCCGATCCAGATTCTCTCTTGAGGGTTCGCCATACTCGTCGTGGTCGATTCTATGCCCGGTCAAATATGTTGTCAATATAATTTTTTAAATATAACAAAATACACAAGTTATAATGTCGTATTACCACTTACCTCTTACCAATTCGATTGACTTGACGGGTTCCTGCATCTACAATCGAAACCATTCACGATGCACAAACGATGGTGGATTGCCGGACTGCTGGCTACGGCCACCGCGATTAACTATCTCGACCGTCAGAACCTGCCGGTTGCCATCAGCGAAATTCAAAAGAGCATCCCGATTTCCGACGCTCAGTACTCGCATCTGCAGTTCCTCTTCCTGCTGGCTTATGGGTCGATGTATGCCGTGGGCGGGCGCATTCTGGACCGGTTGGGCGCGCGCTGGGGTTATGCGCTGATGATTGTCTGGTGGTCCGCGGCGAATGCACTGCACGGACTTGCCGGCAGCGTGACTCAGCTCGGGGCCGTGCGCTTCGCGCTGGGATTGGGCGAGGGCGGCGGGTTTCCCGGATCGGCGAAGGCAGTGGCGGAGTGGTTCCCGGTGGAAGAGCGTTCCTTTGCGTTCGGGCTCTTCAACACGGGGTCCAGTCTCGGCGCGGTGATCGCACCTCCGCTGATCGCGGCGATCGCGATGTCGCTGGGATGGCGATGGGTTTTTATCGTGACCGGCGCCCTGGGCTTCACGTGGACCGCGGTGTGGGTGATGGTCTACCGCACACCGGCGCGGAGTTTCGCGGCCAAGGCGGCAACGCCACCGCGCTGGATCGCGTTACTGCGCGACCGGCGCGTGCTCGGCATGTGCGCCGCCAAGTTCCTGGGCGACTCCGCATGGTACTTCTTCATCTTCTGGCTGCCGAAATATCTGGCCGATGTGCGCCATTTGAACATCAGACAGATCGGCTATTTCGCGTGGATCCCGTATGCATTCGCCGGCGCGGGCAGTCTTTTCGGAGGATGGTTCAGCGGCTATCTGATCCGCCACGGCTGGAGCGTCGGGGCATCACGCAAGCTGTGCCTGGCGATCGCCGCCAGTCTGCTGCCGGCGGCCCTGCTCATCACTGCCTCGCCACTGGCCCTGGCGATCGTATTCTTCAGCATGGCGATGTTCGGCCATCAGTTCTGGTCCACCATCATGCAGACGCTGGCGGCGGATCTGTTCCCGCCCGAAGCGGTCGGCTCGGTCACCGGATTGGTAGGCGCCTCGGGATCGTTCGGCGCCATGCTATTCAACCTGGCCGTGGGAGCGATGCTCACGAATTTCGGCAGCTACGGCCCGGTATTTCTAGTGGCGGGATTGCTCCATCCGGCATCAGTGGTGGTGATTCTGATGGCGCGCGTGGCTCCCGGCGAAGCTCAGAGCAAGGCCGCCTCGCTGGCGTAGTAGAAGTTCGCCAACGCATCGAAGAACCGCTTGCTGACGCGCGCGGCTCGGATCGGAGCAGCTCAGAACCAGTCGGAACCGCGACCGTTAGGGATTGCTCCAGGAATACGCCTGGTTGCCGGATTACGTCACGAGTTGTGAGGCAAAGCGGGCGCGAAGAAACCGCGCCGCCTGGCGCGCGGCCGAATCCGGGTCCGGCTGCGGCAGAATCTCAGCGGTAATCCAACCGTCGTAGCCGATGTCCTGAAGAATTCCGAAGATCTCGTCGAACGGCATGTGTCCCCAGCCGGGCGCTAGGCGGTTCGAATCGGCGACATGCACATAGCCGATGAATTCCCGCGCGGCGGTGAGCGCCTCGCGAAAGGAAGCGTCTTCAATGTTCATGTGGAACATGTCGGGCATCAGCCGAACGCACCGGCGACCCGATTCCCGCACGATTTCGAGGCCTTCGGTACAGTTGTTGACGAAGTTCACTTCGTACCGGTTCACCGGCTCTACGATCAGCTCCACGCCGAGCGGTTCGGCGACGTCGGCGCACCGCTGGATACAGTCGAGATAGCGGCGGCGCGCTGTCCCGGGAGACTCGCCGGGATGAACCACGCCGCGGACCCGCCCGGTATTGACCATTGCACCGAATTCCGCGGCCAGGCGGATCATATCGACGATTCGTTGCACTGCCTGATCGCGAACGGCGGGGTCCGGGTGAGTGAAATACAAGTGGTCCGCCGCGAAAACCTGTCCGCTCGAGATGCATGGCACCTGGAGCCCGGTGGCCGCCAGCCGCTCCTTAACCCGACGCACATCCACCTGGGACGGATGACGCAGCGCGAACTCAACGCCATCGAAACCGAGATCGGCGCAGCGATCGATGCAGCGGACGAGATCGTCTCGCATCACGACGAACGCGCTAGGCAGCGCATCGGCGGTAGAAACTGCCAGACCGATCTTCACTGCCCCGCTCCGCGTGCTGCTCGCGGATTGCTGAAGATTTCATTCATCGAGATCTCCTTTCCATCGTTCGGGTCGATTGTAAGAGGGCCGGGCTGGAATGTCAATACCTCAGCGGTCAGATGTACGAGGTCATACCAATATATTTTCCATTTATTTTCATGAGCTTACAAAAAATTATGTTGACGCAGTTTGAGCCATGTCATAGAATCGGCCAGGAGCGACGAACTTGGAAAAAACCATCGGATTCGCCAGGGCGGCCCAGGCGAATCGCGCCTATCCACATGGTACGAGACACACCGAGGAGATGATCGCCGATCTCTCCGCACGGGCCCAGGAATATCGCGCCCAGGTGCTGCAAATGGTCTACGAACGAAAGTCCGGCCACATCGGCGGCGCATTCTCCATCGCGGAGGTACTGACCGCGTTGTACTTTCACCACCTGCGCATCGACCCCGACGATCCGCATTGGCCCGATCGAGACAGGCTCGTCTTCTCCAAAGGCCATGCGTGCGCGATGCTGTATACGGTGCTGGCGCATCGCGGCTTCTTCCCGGTAGAGGAACTGCGTACGTTTCGCAGCTTGGACAGCCGGCTGCAGGGACATCCCGAGCCCGCCAAAACTCCCGGCGTTGAAGTGGCGGCGGGCCCTCTCGGCCATGGAGTGGCGATCGGCGCCGGCATGGCGTTAGGCGCCCGCCTGGCACGCTCCCGGCGCAGGGTCTACGTCATTCTGGGGGATGGCGAACTCAATGCCGGAGTCATTTGGGAAGGTCTGCTCGTGGCCGGCAAGTTCGGATTGAGCAACCTTACGGTCATCGTCGACTACAACGGAGTGCAACAGACAGGCGCCACGTCATCGGTGATGCCCACCGAGCCGATCGCCGACAAATGGGCATCCTTCAACTGGCATGTGCTCGAGATCCACGGTCACAATATGGCGGAAGTGCTGTACGCGCTCGATCTCGCGGATGAGATCCACGGGCGACCGACAGTGATTGTCGCGCGTACCACAAAGGGTAAGGGAGTCAGCTTTATGGAGAATGCACCGCAGTGGCACGGCGGCATTCCCAATGACGACGAATTCCGCCTGGCGTTGAAAGAGCTTCAGGAAGGAGCACGACAATGGCAAGCCTGATTCAGACTCCGTTCGGCGGCTCTGTCGTCATGCGCAAGGCTTACGGAGAAGCCCTGGTGGAACTGGGACGTGCCAAGCCCGATGTGGTGGTGTTGAGCGCCGATGTGTCGAACTCCGATTTCAGCTACATGTTTGAATCCGCTTATCCGGAGCGATTCTTCAACGTCGGAATTGCCGAGCCGGCGCTGGTCGATACCGCCGTAGGTCTGGCGAACAGCGGGTTCATTCCCATCGCCAACACGTTCGCGTTTCTCTTCGCGACACGCGCGCTCGAAATGGTGCGCACGCATTTGTGCTACGGCAGAGTGAATGTGAAACTGGCCGGCGCGTACGCCGGAGTTTCCGATTCTTTCGATGGGCCGACACACCATGCGATTACGGATCTCGCCATTCTGCGAAGCCTGCCCAACATGACCATCGTGGTTCCAGCCGATGGAATCGCGGTCAGCCGCTTGCTCCCGCAGGTTGCGGCTTGGGACGGGCCGGTTTATTTCCGGCTGTGCCGCAACGAAGTCCCGCAAATCTTCGGAGACGATTACGCTCCTGAGATCGGCAAAGGGATCACGCTACTGGATGGCGGCGACGCTACGATCATCGCGTGCGGAGTGATGGTTTCGCGGTCCATTGAAGCGGCCCGGATTCTGGCCGCGGAAGGAATATCGACGCGGGTCGTGGAAATGCACACGGTGAAGCCCCTAGACGACGCGCTAGTGGACGGTTGCGCGCGTGAGACCGGGGCGATCGTGACCGCGGAAGAGCACTCGATCATCGGTGGACTGGGCGGCGCCGTTGCCGAATGCGTGGTGCGGACGCGTCCGGTGCCTGTGGAACGGGTCGGCATTGCGGATACTTTCGCGGAGAGCGGTCCCTACGCGGATCTACTCGAGAAGTATGGGATGAGTGTGGAGAGCATCGTTAGCGCGGTCCATCGCGCGCTGGCACGAAAGTCCACCCTCGCCTGAAATGTCGTTGTCACGCAGCTCAGGCGGTGGTCGCCTGGCTTTCGATCAGCTCCCGCTGGATTGTTAACGCGATATCGAGATGCTCGCGCATGGCGGCGCGCGCACCGTCACGATCCTGCGCGGCGACGCATTCCAGGATTCGATAATGGCTCGGCATCACGCGCTCAAAAAGGTGGGGCTGCCTGCCAACCAGGACGCGCACCTCAGCCGTCATCTTCTGGATGGAATCGAGCAGGAGGATCATCAGCGGGTTATGCGTAGTCTGAACCAGGCGGCGATGAAACTCGGAGTCCAGAAGTGCAAACTGCTGCGGATCTTCGGCTGCCATTTGCATCTCGTCGCAGAGCCGGGTCAGGTCCGCAACGTCTTCATCAGTCCGCTGGGTGGCGGCCATGCCGGCGTTTTCGACTTCGAGCATTGAGCGGACCTGATGCAGATGTTCGACATTCACTTCCTGAACCGAAGTCCGCAAAAACAAAGTCAGCGGCCTGGTAACTTCGTCGTGAGTTACTGCTCGAACCGTGGTCCCGATTCCATGGCGCGTCTCCAGCAGGCCTTTGGTTACCAGAATCCCCACAGCCTCTCGAATCACGGGCCGGCTTACAGCGAGACTTTCGGCGAGTTCCCGTTCGGGTGGCAGTCGCGTGCCGACAGGGAGCCGTCCGTCAAGGATCTGGCGCTCGATGGCCTGTACGACCCGGGTCACAAGGCCGTCCTTCCTCCCGATTGTCTGAAATCGGGGCTTTCGAGGTTTCCTGTCGTTCGAAGCAGTCACGGCCATACAAAAAAGTCTACAACTATTCTAGAATTCGAAGCCGGGATAGTCAACGCGGTAGTGGATAGAAGTCAGAGATAATACCAGTAGGTATTTACTGTATTTTCTTTAGATTATAACGGATAGTGCTCATTGAAATTTCGATTGCTCCGCTTACTGCCTGCCGGCGCCCAAGCCACCCTGCCGGCACGACGCGCAGATGCCATAGCCGCTGCCGGTGTTGACTATCCCCGTGCACCGCGCCGTAATGCTGGCCAGTTCCTGAGCGCTCAGCACACCCGGTGAGAATGGCCTTTCCGTAACCGCGAAGCTGCCTGCGAGACTGGGATACAAGGTCGTACCCCACGCCAGCGTCGAACCGGCCAACTGCGCCGCCGTGATTGTAGCCGCGCTGTTGTTACAACTGGTTCCCGTCCCGCCGCTGGCTGCGAGGCTCGTCAGCAGCCTGACAACGACCGAAGTTGGGCTTGCGCCGGTGGCCGTGAACGTCGTTAAGTCGCGCGTGACGCCCAGGTTCGCCAAGCCATTCGGCGTCACCAGGCAGGAGCAGCAAGCGACCAGTTGTTCATCCGTCGAGAAAGCATAAACGTTCACACAAGTGTTGCCCTCCGCGCCTCCGGATCCGGGATTCAACACGGGAATGCCGCTCGAGCCGCTGTTGCTGATGTTGATATAGGATTCGCCGCTGGACAGGTTAGTCGCATAACTGACCAGCGACGCCGACCCGACGAAGATACTTGCCGTGGCTGGAGGGCCTGTAACCGCGACTCCCGCACCCGCCGCCGTGATCGTGCTGGTGGTATTGGCCTGGTTGCCCTCCGCCGTCCCAGTGACGAGCACTTTGAACGTGCAGGAACTTCCAGCGGACAAACTCGCTCCAGCCAGGCTAATGATGCCGGTGCCCGCTACCGCCGTAATAGCGCCGCCACCGCAGGAACCGGTCAGGTTCCCGGGCATCGTGACGGATAGGCCGGACGGCAGGTTATCCGTGAAACCGATGCCGGTCAAAGAGACTGCGCCATTCGGATTCTGGATTGAAAAAGTCAGCGGCGTTCCGTAACCCACCGGGATCGCCACCGGGGCGAATGCCTTGGTGATTTGCGGTGGCGCAACTACGATGATACTGGCTGAACCCGAACTGCCGGTTCCTGCCTCGGCCGAGACGACATTCGTTGTTAAGTTATTCCAAACGCCGGCATTCGATCCGGTAACGGTCAAGCGGTAGGTACACGAAACAAGCGGAGCCAGCGCAATCCCGCTCACCGTAACACTATTAGCAGTGAAGGTTAGTCCGGCGGCAGGACACCAGGTAGCGGTGACGGGTCCTGCCGCCGTGAGCCCCGGAGGAAGGTTATCCTCAAAACCCACGCCGCTCAGCCCGGCCGTGGTATTCGGATTCGTCAGAGTGAACTGTAGCGTAGTACTGGCGTTCAGGGCGATCGCCGGATCCGCGAAAGATTCGGTGATCCCGGGCGCAGCCACGGGCAGCGCGGTGTAGACGGCTGGGACCGTCGGCGTGATAATGATGCGCGGATTAGTCGTCGGCCCGTCGATCCAGCTCGCGAATGTGTAGTGCGATCCCCCAAAGCTCTGGGGCGACGCAAAATTGACCGCGCACGAGGCAGCCAGGCTCCAGTTCAAAGTCGTCGGAGTCGTGTAAGTACCAACCGGGCAAGCGATGCCGCTGATCGAGAACGTCAGCCCCGCGGGTATCGAGTTGATCGTAATTGGGGTGCTCAGCGATTGTACCGCGCCGGGAGCCATCACAATTCCCACTCCGGAATCGATATCGACTCCGGCAGCCCCGATGTCGAGGGCCGAGGCATTGAGCGCCGCGCGGATTTGCGGGGCGGTGAGGGTTAGCCGCGCCGATTTCACCAGCGCCGCAATCGCCGCAGCGTGAGGGGCCGCAGCCGATGTCCCGCAGAACGGATTGCCGAATCCTGGCGTATTGCTGGGCGTGCAATCGGCAGCCGCCAGATCGGGCTTCGGCAGCACCGTGCCGCCATTCGTGGAGAAGAGCAGGTTTCCCGGCGTGATCGGGCTTCCGGACGGATTGTAAAAGATCCGCCGCGGTCCATCGCAGCTATACGTCTCCACCGGGTTGGCGCTCCCTCCCGTGAACGCGCCACCCCCGGCCGTGTGCACATCTACGGCAGCCACACTGATCGTGTTCGCACCGCCATTATGCCCGAAGGTACACCCGGTGGTAGCTGCCGCGAACCGGGCGCGCCAGCTGCCCAGGTTTAACGCCCTCGTCGCAGCGCCGGTCTTGCGGACCACCACCAGCTGATTACCTACCCGGCCACAATTCGGCCCGGTCAGGCACCCGATGAATTCGTACGGATTCTGTGAGCCGTTCTGCGTGTTGGTGGATGCGGCGATTACAGTCGTCAAAGTGCTGTCCAACATGTAAAGATCGTAGTCGTTGGACGACGCGCCCTGCGGATCTGACCACTTCAGCCAGAATCCGCCGCTGGCTTGTGCGTCTTGCGTGATCAGGTTGTGCGTCAGACCGCCGCCGAAATCGTGGACCGCTCCACCGCTCAGGACAACACCGCTGTCGACGAAATCCCCTTCCCAGGTTCCGGATGTACCCGCATCGAGCCGGCCTTCATTGCCGGCGCTGGAAAAGTACAGCGCGCCGCTTGCTACGACACTGTTTACCGCTTGGGCTGCGATACCGTCCTGGAATACTCCTTCGGCGAAATAGGTAATGTCGTCGACGATGATGTCGCAGCCGGCAGCCCTCAGATTCAGGATGTTCGTAGCAAACTGCGCCTGGCTCGGGCCTCCGGTAGCGAAATAGAGTTGGGCCCCCGGCGCGAGGTTGTAGACGATCTGCAGCATAGCCGTTCCTTCCGCTCCGCTGCCGGCCTGTCCTGCCAGGACAGTGACCGCCGGCAAATCTCCGCTGGCCTGCATGGTGGAGAGTGGATCGACGCCGTCGGACAAAATGCCTATTTTCACTCCTGCGCCATTAAAGCCGAAGGAACGCACAAGGTTTGCCTGGTGCGCCTGGTCGCCCGAGGTGTCGATGAGGGAAAACCCCAGCCCCAGGCGTCCCATCAGCCCGCGTTTGGCTAATGCCGGGACAGCGTTTTCAATCTGCGCTCGCACTGCTTTCAGTTTCCGCGGCTGCAAGAGCTTGCCGCCTGCCTGCCAGGACGAGTTCACCACGGGAAACTCGGCGGGCCGGATGGACCTGACGGCAGGGAGGGCCGCCACCACCTCTATGTTAGGAGCTGGAATACGGGCTCGAATGGCATCGAACTGCGCGAATGAGTTGATGATCTGCCCGCCCTGCGCGCGAATTGAGTCCAGAACCGCGGAACTTACGCTGGCGGTGATGTCCACTGTAAAGAATCCCTGAGAATCAGTGGTGGCTCCATTGTCTACTTGCAGCGTATCCACGCCCGCGGCGATCGGCACCCCCTGCAGTAAGAGACTGGCGTAGTGAAGCTGGGAGTCGATCTTTTGTTGAGCGGCCGTCCTGGATTCTTTCTCCGCGATCAGCGCGCGGATCTGCTGCTGCGCATTAGCGGAAAGCGTCTGGGAATATGCGCTGGCAGCGCACAACAGCGCGAGAAATACGAATCTGCTGTAACTTAGCAGCCCGGCGACATCCTCCGTGTAACCGTGAACTTCACCCTTGGGAGTCATCTTTCTTATCTCAGCCTTATCGGCCTCACGGTGAGGATTTGCCGCCTTCCAGCGCGAAGCCCGTAAACGGCAGGTCACCAGTCTACATCAGAATTGTGATTTATGGTGCACTTTTCGGGCTTGGGATTGTTGGGTCGAGTAGTGGAGGTATTAGTAGTAGTGTACGTGGATCGAGTGTCTTCCCATGGCCGCCGTCTAATTCAAATCAAAACTTTTGCTCATTGCTTCGCGGCTCCAAGACCGCCGAGGCGGCAGGAGTTGCAGACACCGTAACCGCTGCCCACATTGGCAACTGCTCCGCAGCCGTATGCGAGGCGGGCGAGTTCTCCCGCGCTCAGACCCGCCGGAGTGAAAGCACTCTCGGTTACCGCGTACGTCGCGGCGCCCACAGAATCGGCGTGGAGCGCCGTACCCCAGGCCGCCATGCCCTCAGCGAGAGTCGGATTCCCTGCCAGGAGAGCCGAGCCATTGCAGGTACCACCCAACGGCACCGTCGCGACTAACTTGATAACAATGGAAGTTGGGACACTACGGGTAAGTGGGTTGTTGATGAGGTCGTTCCTGGCGGACAATGAGACCAAGCCGTTCGGTGTTATAGGACAGGAACAGCAGGAAACGATTGCTTCACTGGGATCGTAGACATACACGTTGGCGCAGAATGCACCCGGAACCGAGCCACTTGTGCCAGAGCCGAGCCCAACTCCTCCGCCTGCACCGGTATTGGTTATATTAATTACAGAATCTCCTGCGGCAAGATTTGAGGCATATTTCACTTGATATGGAGAATCCGCTGGGACGCCCACCGCAGTCGCGAACTGTACGGAATAAATGCGGCCACCGGTCCAACTGGTTCCGTCGTTGGCGCCGGTGAAGTCGCTGCTGGTCGCATAAGCCTTGCCGAGCAGTGGAAATTGGGGGCTAATAAAATCGCGAAACCCTATGGCAGTAGTAGTGCGATCGTACGATATGGTGCCTGGGTTGATAGCCGTCGCGGAGCCGTCGTACCAGCCAAACGTCATGTTGGGACCGACCATATTAGATCCCGCGACCAGGGAGAAGCTGAACTTATACACGCCGGGGCCTGAGACTGTCTGCGTTGCACCGACCCCCAGTCACCGTCCATCCCCCGGGCGTTGTCGGGTCCAGGAGGATGGGCGTGATCTGATGTCCCGCCACATTCGAATTGCTGGTAGAACCGGCGTCAAATGACCAGGTAACAACATACCCGGCCTCGCCAAATGAGCCATCGTAAGCGAATAGGTACCCCGACGCGGTATCGATTGCCTCCCGGGTAGTCACGGGGCCACCGACAGTGCCCCCAGCGATCGCTTGCATCGATCCGATCAGAAGAAAAGCATAAATAATTCGCACTGATGCCTCCGTCCAAATGATGCGGGGTTTTTACCTTTAAGCGTATCTCTATCTTCGGATATGCCTTCGAATTCAAGTACTGTAGTTCGTGAAAAGTACTATTAATACTGCAGGGTTTCGGCGGATATTAGCAGGTAATCCGTCGCGGCTCTGTCATAATTATTTGTGAAACCCGTCCTGATTGCCGCTGCAATCGGAACGCGGCGGACCAGACTTCCGCACAGCAGGTATGGCAGTGTCCGGCACCGTGCGGAATTACGTATGGCTGGTGGCGGCGTCCCTCACTTGCATCGCCGGCGCTTTGGGCCTGCGCTTCGTGCCGTCGGCAATGGGCCTGCGCTTCGCGTCGTAGGCATGCCGCCTGACAGGAAGCGAGCGAGCGTCAGCCGGCGAGGGGCGTCAGATTGTTTCCACCTTCATGGCAGGAATTGCGATATGAACGTGCCCCAGTTGGCCAACGGAGTTCTGGGTAAGTTGGGAATATATTCGCTGACAAGCCAGATACTTCCGTCCGTACTCGTAACCGCAGTGGAGTAATCGCCCCAGCGAGCAATACCATTACCATTGCAAGTAGGACACGCAGGGAGAGGACCGTACCCGGAAAAACCGTCCTCCGGCAGGACGCCGGCGCCCGCGATCTGAATAGCGGATGGCGCCGAAGACGTAATATCGATGCTCACGAACGCGGCGCTGGGGTAGTAATCGGGGCCTACCAGCGTGAATGCTATGGCCCCGCGGCCCAGGGAGTTCACCGCAATGGCGGGACGCAGAATGTGGTTGTTGGTGGCGGACAGATAACCTTGCTTGCTAGGGGGCGTCGCACTCAGCACTCCGTTCCTGAGTGTCGGCGCGAACACAACATACAGGCCGCCGACCACCTGGTTATTATTGGCATCGAGGACTGCCGAGGCCAGGGTGACAAACAAGCGCCCGCCAGAGTACACCGCCGAGATGACTCGAGAATCGCTGAAAAACCCTGCGTCGATCGATTCAAGCGTCAGCCCCAACGTAAGCGGACCTGAACGCTGGCTAACACTATTTGGCGGAACAGTGTGCGAAAGGGTGGGAACCGTAGTCCGCGTCAGCAAAAGACTCGGACTCGCGCCTTGAAGCGACGCGGTATTCGTGAGAGCCCAAAGAGCCAGGTTGCTGTCAAACCCGACTGAATAGCTACTGACCAGGAATTCTACTCCTCCACTCGCCAGATTGGGGCTTGCGCCCGGCGGAGTCGAAGCGGGCTGTACAGCAAACTCATATCCGGTGGAGTAGGGCATTACGAATCTGGAGGACTTGGGCGTCGGATTTCCGGCGGCGAGATCCGCCTTCGATATCGCCAAAAGGACGGCATCGTTGAAAAATGGATTGTTGGGGTCCGAAATATTGTATTCATCCGCGCTGATATAAAACCCATAGCGGTCGGCCCCTATCTGGGGATAATCATCCAGACACGGGCATCCCAAATTACCCCGATTGGATGTATCCATGACGTAAATGTTATAGGCGCCCGTAGGATCAGCCGTCTGGCTTACTGCGAGATAGATATGCGAGGAACTCAAAAAATTTCCGAAGGTATCTTCATCCTCCGCACGTTGTAATACGAACCAGCGGCTGATGTCCTGATCGAAGAACACCCGCATATCCGTCGTGAAGACTCCATATACGTTGGGCGTCTTCGTGCGGTCGATCGCTGGAGGCAAACCGAACAGTTGGTTTGACGCGATCGTAGCGGTCAGCTGCGCTCCGGATGCTGAGTAGACCCGCACGGCGTTATTGACGCCCTCGAGGATATAACCGTTCGCCGCCGCGATGCTCGGGTTTGGGGGCTCCAGACTGAATTGGTTACCCGAATTGGCCTGGCGCTGATCGCTGTGGGTCAGCCCGTTGAATCCAACATTGACTGGCGCCGCAGTGATAATGCTCGGTCCCGCACTGATGCTGTCTGTCCCCGAACTGCGGGCCAGACTATGAGCGGCTACCTGTACGGATGCCAAAGCCCCCGGCTGGGACTTGGCGACAGGCGGAGGAGGAGGAAGCCGGGGGACAACTCTTGGTTGCTCCGGACTGGCCGTCAGAAGATTGGAACTGAACGTCAACTGAGACGTAAACGTCGTACCGATCCGGGAGAGGGTGGTTGTTGTGAACAATTGTAACTGCCCTGTCACAACCGCACCTGAGTAGGTAGTTTGATTCTGGGCGAAGAGAGCCGCACCTGCGGACAGAACAGCGCCGAGTAACACGATTCGAGTTTTCATGCCTTCCTCCGTTTCTGGAACCGGCCATCCACGATACTTCGCCGCGCCGCCGCAAGCGCAACTATCCACGTAGTGCACAGTGCCAGAGTGCCGGGTTCAGGAGTATCGCTGCTCACAGGAGTAAACGAAACATCGGATACGGTCAGAGTACCTGGCTCTCCCCCGTTGTCCATGGTGCCAACGTACCATCCGAATACCGAAAGTGAGGCCACCGTGAAACTGGCCGAACCTGCTACGCCTCCGGTATCCGTATCGGTAAGCTGCGTCAAAGTCTGATTCACGAGATAACCTGTCCAGTCAAAACCCGGAGTATCGCAGGCATCGGAAGGCGGTTGCTCATTCGGTGGAAAGCACGATGTGTACGACCATTGAAATTGGACGACCAGGGCTGACAAAGCCGTCGCAATGTACGTCGTTTGCCCCTCTAGACCATCCCCGTTATTTCCGCCGGTTAGATCGAACGATGATGAATCGCCCGGAAACAGTGCGGATGGGGTGATGACAGATCCGTCGGCGTTCGTATTGACCACGCCAAAAGCGGTAGTAATAGGACCCGCGTGGGCAGCCGAAAGCAGGCTTAAAGCACACAACGCTGATGCGACCAGCAAGGGTCTCAAACGAATCATACTTCCTCCGATAAATACTTTCCCGAGGTTCGAAACGTCCGGCACGCACCGCCTCGGAGCATGTCTCACCGTCCACTTTTTCGGCAGCATGAAAAACGGCCGTGCTACCACACGTAGTCCAACAGCCCCCGCCTCTTGCCGGAGCGGGCCGACGGTGAAAAAGAAGAATACGGCCATATGCTAAACAAAGTCAACGTGTAGCCTCCCTATCTTTCGCTAGGCTAGTTCGACTGGGTTCGGCGGTTGGATTAGTTCGTTAGTACTAGTCCGTGAGCGACGTCGGCGTCGACCACCCGGACCGGTGGCGCAGCCGGAGAGGTGCCCCTGTTATCGTCCCAGACCATACTGAAACGCACATTGGAGAAAGAGAGCATTCTAGATCCAGTGCCTGACTGCGCTTGCCGCGAGGGGAATGCGTTGCCAGGTGACAGCATGGCTAAGGTGCTGATTCAATTGGGCTAGTGAGTGCCGTCAACATCCCGCGCTTCTTGTCAGGGATAACAGCAGTCGGAATTCTCGATCAATAAAGGCATGGCAAACTACCGTGGTAACACTATCTGAACTATTGTAGGAGGCACCTTCCTCTGGTACTATATGCTTTCTTAAATCGCTCTTATCGCTATATCAAGTTCACGCAAGGTGCGCCTTGCGGTTCTTCTATCGCTCCGTCAGGGAGCGAGGAATCATTTTATTACAGCTATGAATCTACAATTCCGCCACGCCTCTTGTGTTGTTGTGTTGCTCGGCGTCCATCTGTCATTGGCGACCCCGGGCAATGCCGCGATAACATGTCCGCCACCCGCTACCGGAGCCTTCACGGGATGTTATTACAACAACATGACGCTGTCCGGCGACCCCGTGTTTGTCCAGACAGACAGCCAGATTAACTTCTATTGGGGAAATGGTTCTCCCGACCCATCCCTCCAACCGCTCAATTTCTCCGCGCGCTGGCAGGGTAATTTCACATTCAGCCAGGGTACTTACACTTTCTCCGCAGTTACCTCGGACGGAATGCGTTTGTATGTAGACGGTAATCTGATCCTGGATAGATGGCGAGATCAGCCTCCGTATTTTTATACGGCCACACAAACACTCAGCCAGGGCACTCATCTGGTGGTCGTAGAGTATTATGAGCACCTGGGAGGGGCGACCGCCCAGGTATTCTGGAAGAATACTTCCCCGGTTAGCCCCGCGGCGCCTGTAATCTCCTCCTTCACGGCAACGCCTGCCACCACTTCGCAGGGCCGTTCCGTGACTCTTGGCTGGAGCGTTACAGGCGCCACTTCGGTGAGCATCGACAACGGAGTCGGCGACGTTACAAATAGCTCCACCATCGCGGTTTCCCCCGCTCAGACGACAACCTATACCTTGACCGCCTCCAACACTTCAGGTTCCGCTACTGCTGTAGCGACGGTTACAGTCTCACCGGGGGCCGACACCCAACCGCCCACTGTTCCCACACTGATTTCGGCAACCGCTGCAAGTTCGACCGAAGTGGATCTTGCCTGGACGGCCAGCACCGACAATGTCGCTGTCACCGGCTATCAGATCATCCGGAATGGCTCGGTCGTCGGGTCGGTCCCAGCGGCGGCGCTGGTGTGGGCCGATAGTACCGTCAGCCCGAGCTCGACCTATATCTATGCGGTCAAGGCGTACGATGGCGCCGGAAACTACTCGGGCCCAAGCAATAGTGTGCAGGTCACAACACCGGCTACCACACCGCTTCCCGGCGCCTGCCCCGCTCCGGCTATCAACGCCTTCACGGGATGCTATTACAACAACATGACATTGTCCGGCAACCCCGTATTTGTTCGAACCGATAATCCAATCGACTTCTATTGGGGAAACGGCTCCCCCGACCCATCCCTGCAACCCCTCGATTTCTCCGTGCGCTGGCAGGGCAACTTCACGTTCGGTCAGGGTACCTACACTTTCTCCGTCGTCGCCTCGGACGGAATGCGGCTGTACATCGATGGCAATCTGATATTGAATGCCTGGCGAGATCAGCCTCCATATTCTTATACTGCTACACAAACACTTAGCCAGGGCAGTCACTTGGTCGTTGTAGAGTATTATGAGCACCTCGGAGGAGCAACTGCCCAGGTATTCTGGAAGAATACTTCCCCGGGTAACAGCCAGGCGCCGGTAATCTCGTCATTTACGGCGACGCCTGCCGCCACTTCGCCGGGCCACCCCGTGACACTTGGCTGGAGTGTTTCGGGAGCCACTTCGGCGAGTATCGATAACGGAGTGGGCGATGTTACGAACAGCGCCAGCATTGCAGTTTCCCCGGCCCGGACGACAACCTATACCTTGACCGCCTCCAACAGTTCGGGGTCCTCTACCGCTACGACGACGGTGACGGTGACACCGGGGGCGGATACTCAGCCGCCCACCGTTCCCTCCCTGATTTCCGCAACCGCCGCCAGTTCTGCCGAAGTGGATCTTGCCTGGACGGCCAGCACCGACAACGTCGGCGTCAGTGGCTATCAGATCTTTCGTAACGGCACCCTGCTAAGTTCTGTTCCCGCCGCCGTACTCACCTATGCTGACGTTACCGCGACCGCATCAACCCCTTACACGTACACAGTCAATGCATACGACGCGGCCGGCAATCATTCAGCCTTAAGCAACGCCCTCCAGGTGACGACACCGGCCGGCCCCACGATATCAGTCACATGGTATGGAGGCTGTTGGTATCAGGGTACGGTCGCCGGCGTAACGGGTAACTTCCAGGCCGTCGACTTCTCCATGGTCACGTCCACTCCGGTCGCCGTGCAAGGTACCCTGTTCTTCGGTTCGACATGCGACACGAGCCTCGGCACCGATAACTTGAACGATTTCAATACGCTTACCGGATCAACTCATATGATACTGGGCTTTTCGTATCACCACGACGAGATGCCCACATCAGCTCTCTACTGGATGGGTGACCGGACCGTAGACGGACAATGTCCCAAGGGTGTTCCGTGCTCCGGGTGCATCCACTACACGCCCAGCACACCTAGCTGCAACATCTTACCGTAGTTGTTTCAGTTAGAACAGACGGATCATTTGTTGACTGTGCCTACTACTCTGGTGGAGTTGGCGGACACGGTGAAATTCTTCGGCGTCACGACAGATATTTCTGTGGTGCCGCCACTGGCCGGCGTGAAATCCGCGGAGCCGTGATCTGATCCGCCGGTGATTGTGATCTGCGAAGCGATCTTACCCACAGCGGGATTACTGTTCACGATCGGGACCGTCAGAGAAATACCGGCACGCAACGGCTGTACCGTTATGTCGGCCGATCTGTGTGTCTTGGGATCGAGTTGGGCGGTCCAGGCGATCAGCTTCATCGGCGTGTTTTCGGATTCCTTCATCGTGAAACCGTGCGAACCGTCCGACGTTTGCTTCTTGAGTACCTGAGCCTCATCCGGAGGTCCTTGAAAATAGGGCGTGAGCGTGATTCCCGAAGGCGCCAGCTTCACAACTCCGGTACGGCTGCGGAAGCCGGGCGCGGTCGCAGTGTATTCCACTTCACCCGAATCGCCCAGGGCCTGCAGGAAGAAGATTGCGTTGATTCCCTCTGCCGGAATCTTAATCTCAACGGATTTTGCCCCCGGCTCGGTTTGCGAGGCGGAGAGCAGAAGCTTGGTGGGATCAGCGCTGGTAAGTGTGACCGTCAATCCTCCAACCGGGGCATATTCGCCAAGAGCGAGCGCGCCGCCTACCTCGAGATTCTGGCCTATGAAAACGTCGTCGGTAACGACAATGCCAGGCTTCTTCACTGCGGCCGTTACCGTCGCGAATTCGGCTGGCACACTGAACCCGGGAGGCGCCTTAACTGCGAAAGTCACCTCGCCTTCGCGGGCCGCATGGAACTGCGTAGCCGCGGAACCCGCACCGGCCGGTATCTCGACAGGCGAGTTCGCAAGTCGACCCACCGATTCATTCGAGTTCGAAACTTCTACCGTAAGGCCACCCGGAACCGCCTGTTGCTCGGCAAACTTCAGCGATGAATCCAGGCGTGCCGTTACCAGCAGGATCTTCGGAGGCAGGGCTCCGGTTGTGGTCGGGAATTTGGGTGATTGATACGGTCCTTTAATCAGGATCCCTGAAGGTGCCAGGGTCACCGTTCCGGTGCCGCTGCCCTGCCCCGGGGCATCCGCCGTATAAGTTACCGTGCCGGAATTGCCGAGCGCCTGCAGCCAGAACTCCTGGCTTTCGCTGTTTCCCGCGCGTGCTCTGATCACGAGCTCTGCCGTTCCCAACTTCTCGGCAGTCGTGGAGATCCGAAGTGAGTTCGGATCGGCGCTGCGGAGAGTAATGTTCAAACCTTCATCCGGGGCCGGCTCCGGGAGCTTGATTCTTACAGGCGATTCAAGATTGCTCCCCACGGTAGCGTTCGGCGGAACAAGCGCCGATTGGCCGGCCACGAAAGAAGGACTCAGGAACGAGATCGCGACTATAGCCGCGCGACACACGGAACGCATAGATACTCCCTCGAGTTTAATTACCTAATGCACCCCGCTATTGAACGTTGACTTTCAGCGAGCTGGTGCCATCGATCGGCACCGTGTAGCCGAAAGGCTGGGCGACGCCGATGGTGGTGCTGCCCACCGCTACCGGGTGGAACTGCACGCTAGTCGTGCCATTCGCAGTGTTACCGGGCAGAATTGTCGCCGTTGACGGAACCGTACCGGTCGCCGAATTGCTGTTGGTCGTCAGGACCGTCAGCGAGGCGCTGCCGGCTAACGGCTGTGGCTGGACAAAATTGCCGCTCGCATCCAACTGTGCGGTCAAGATGCTGAGAGGCTTGTCGCCGCCGCTCAAAGCTGTGTTGAACGGTATCAGGCCAGATTGCCCTCCGGGCCCCATGATCACAATACCGGATGGCGTCAGGCTTTCTGTTCCGGAACCCGATTTGAAGCCACCAGCCGAGGCCGTTGCAGTGACGGTCGCCGTACCGAAGTTATCCAGAGCATACATGAAGTACGTTCCACTGGTCCCTCCGCCCGGAATCGTGACGACTACCGTTGAATTTCCGGCATCGTCCCCGTTTGGCGCCGCCGAAAGAAGCATCGAGCCGGTAGCTTGCAGGGTGACCTGCAGACCGCCCGCTGGAGCAGGCGCACCGAGAAGAATGATGGTGCCGATTCGCTCCAGATTCTTGCCAATGGCATTACCGTCGTCGATGAGCATCCTCGGTTGGCCAACCGTTGCGGTCACGCTGGCAAACGCGGTTGGCGTAGCGTAACCAGCGGGTGCAACAGCGGTCAACACCGTTTGTCCCGCGCTCAGCGCTTGGAATTGGACGTTAGCGGTATTGTTCGAACCGGTGATAACCGCGGGCGAAGTGACAGTACCGAAGGTCGTATTCGAACTGGTCACAGTCACGCTTGCCGTTATGCCACCGGCCACGGCCTGTGTATCGAGGTAGTTGTTGGAAGCGTCAAGCAGCGCAGTCTGAACCGTTATGCCCTGGGGCGAACCGCCGGCTGTCGCTGGGAAATTGGCGCCCAATCCGAACGGCGAGATGAGGACAAAGCCCGACTTCGCCAGCGTCACGAGTCCGGTAGCGGTGAAGCCACCCGCTGTGGCTCCGAAACTTGTCTGTCCGGTGTTGCCCAGGCCATACACATAGAAGGGTGCTGTGCTGGTTCCACCGGTCGGGATGGTTCTGGTGATGCTCACGGAACCCGGATCGTTCGCGTTCACTGCAAGCAACAGCTTGCTCGAGTCGTTGCTTGTCAGGGTCACGGTCGTGGTAGACGAAGCTGGCCCACTCAGCGAACAGGTGGCTTGGTTTTCGAGATTCTGTCCTACCGTGACGGTACTGCATTGCAACAGCTGAGTCGAGATACTCACCGACAAGACGTTGGCGCCACCGGCCGGCGTGCTGAAACCAGCGGGTTCATTCGCCGTAATCGTGGAACTCACCATCGACGACCCGGCGGTGAACTGGGCGCCAATATTATTCTGCCCTCCGGTGAAAGTAATCGAAGTAGGCGAAACCGTACCGAGGGATGAAGTGCCGACGCTCAGCGTCACAATTGCGGACTGTGCCCCTGCCAAGGCTTGAGGCGAGCCGGCGTTGCCCGATGAATCGAGGGGCACCGCCGAAACGGTCAATTGCGTTACCGAGCCTTGTCCGGTAGTGAAGCTGCCGCCGGTTCCGTTTGGCCCCGCCAGGACGAATGCGGAATGCGCCGCGGTAATTGTACTGGTACCATCCACGAAGTTCGCAGTATGTGCCGTGATCACGGACGACCCGGAATTCCCAACTCCAAAGGCAAATACCTGAAACGTCGTCGTGCCTACGCCCGGCGAAATCGCAATTTGCCCTGAACCGGCGTCCGTTGAGCGCGCGGCGAGTGTGACGATACCGGGATTGCTACTTGAGATCGTCACCGGACCCCCGCTTGCCCCCGAAGATAAGGTAATGGTGAGGGGGAGTTGCAGGTTCTGTCCGACTGTCCCGCCGTCGACTGTCAGGAAATTACTCCCCGGATTGATGGTGAGCGACAAAGGGGCGGTGGACGCAGATAGCTGAGGACTACTCGAATCCTTCACCGACACGGTGACGATGTACGTACTGGCTGACCCAGGCGACGGCGTTCCACCGATCACGCCGCTGACTGAGTTGATCGCCAGTCCCGGTGGCAATCCCGACGCCGACCATGTGTAAGGTGTCGTGCCACCCATCGCGGACATGGTCACGGCCATAAGGTAGCGCTTTCAGCGCCAGTCGGGAGGGAGTTGGCGTCTGGATCGTGAGAGGCATGCGGACTGATGGTTATCGTGAGCCCGGTAGTCGACGCCGTCAGATGGCTCGGCGTGGTCGCGTCCGTGGCCGTGATGACCACCGAGACTGCGCCGCTCGTAGCGGTAGTCGGCGTTCCGCTGATCACGCCGCTGCCCGGGTTAATCGACAACCCGCCAGGCAGACCGGTGGCCGTATACGTGTAGGGCTTCGTGCCACCGTTGGCGGCCTCCGATGCCGAGTACGGAGTCCCTACCACGCCGCTCGGCAGGGCGGTGTTCGAAATCGTCAGGGGAGTGGGAGCGATGTTGATCGTTCAGCCCGGTGGTCGACGCCGTTTGGTGAGTCGGAGTGGTCGAATCCGTGACCGTGATAGTCACCGCGACAGGACCACCCGTGGCCGTCGTCGGCGTTCCAGTGATCGCGCCGGTGCCGGAGTTGATCGACAGCCCGCCGGGCAGACCCGTGGCCGTATAAGTCAAAGGCGCAGTGCCACCGCTGCCAGTCTCCGATGCCGTGTACGCGGTTCCCACCACGCCGCTCGGCAGCGCGGTATTAGTAATCGTCAGAGGCGTGGGAGCGATGGTGATCGTCAGTCCTGTGGTTGACGCAGTTTGGTGTGTCGGGGTGGCCGAATCCGTGACCGTGATGACCACGGAGACCGCACCGGACGTGGCTGTGGTCGGCGTTCCGCTGATCACGCCGCTGCCGGGGTTGATCGACAGCCCGTCTGGCAGACCGGTGGCCGAATAAGTCAAAGTCCCAGTGCCACCGCTCCCGGTCTCCGATGCAGTGTAGACAGTTCCCACCACGCCGCTTGGCAGCGGGTTATTCGTAATGGTTAGTTGCGGCGCCGTAATAGTGATCGACAGCCCGGTGGTTGACGCGGTTTGGTGTGTCGGAGTGGTCCCATCCGTGACCGTAATGGTAACGGGCGAAGGGCCCCCGGCTGTGGTTGGCGTACCGCTGATCACACCGGTGCTGGCATTGATCGACAGTCCGCCGGGCAGACCGGTGGCCGAATAAGTCAAAGTCCCAGTGCCGCCGCTCACAGTCTCCGATGCCGTGTACGCAGTCCCCACCACGCCGCTCGGCAGCGCGTTGCTGGTAATCGTCAGTTGCGCAATGATGTTGATCGTCAGGCCCGTGGTCGACGCCGTCTGGTGTGTCGGGGTGGTCGAATCCGTAACCGTGATGGTCACCGGCACGGCACCGCCCGTGGCTGTGGTCGGCGTCCCGCTGATCGCGCCTGTGGAGGCGTTGATTGACAGCCCGCCAGGCAGTCCGGTGGCCGAATAAGTCAAAGTCCCAGTGCCACCGCTGCCAGTCTCCGATGCGGTGTAGGCAGTTCCCACGACGCCGTTCGGCAGGGCATTGTTGGTAATCGTCAGACCAGTGGTGATATTGATCATTAGCCCGGTAGTCGAAGCCGTCTGGTGCGTCGGGGTGGTCGAATCCGTGACCGTAATGGTCACCGCGGCAGGAGTAGGCGTGGCAGTAGTCGGCGTTCCGGTGATCTGACCGGTGGTGGCATTGATCGAGAGCCCGCCTGGCAGACCGGTGGCCGAATAAGCCAAAGTCCCAGTGCCGCCGTTAACAGTCTCCGATGCCGTGTACGGAGTCCCCACGACGCCATTCGGCAGGGGATTGCTAGTAATCGTCAGTTGCCCAATGATGGTGATCGTCAGGCCCGTGGTCGACGCCGTTTGGTGTGTCGGGGTGGTCGAATCCGTGACCGTGATAGTCACCGGGACAGCGCCGCTCGTGGCTGTGGTCGGCGTTCCGGTGATCTGGCCGTTGGTGCTGTTAATCGACAGTCCGCCAGGCAGGCCGGTGGCCGTATAAGTCAAAGGCGCAGACGCCGCCGCTGCCGGTCTCCGATGCCGAGTACGCAGTTCCCACCAAGCCGTTCGGCAGGGCAGTGTTGGTAATCGTCAAGACCCGTGGTGATATTGATCGTCAGCCCGGTAGTCGACGCGGTCAGGTGTGTTCCGGGAGTGGAATCCGTGACCGTGATGGTCACCGCGGCAGGAGTGGCTGTGGCAGCAGTCGGCGTTCCGGAGATCACACCGGTGCTGGTATTGATCGACAGTCCGCCAGGCAGACCGGTGGCCGAATACGTGTAAGGCGACGTACCACCACTAACGGTCTCCGCTGGTGCCGTGTAGGGAGTCCCCACCACGCCGTTCGGCAGCGGGGCGCTGGCAATCGTCAAACCTGAGGTAATCGTTATCGTCAGCCCGTTGGTCGACACAGTCAGGTGCGTCGGGTTGGTCGAATCCGTAGCCGTAATGGTCACCGGGACGGCACCGCCCGTGGCGGTGGTCGGCGTTCCGCTGATCAAGCCTGTGGTGGCGTTGATCGACAGCCCGGCCGGCAGACCGGTAGCCGTATACGTGTAAGGCGAAATGCCACCGCTGGCCGGTTCGTTGTCGAGTACGGAGTCCCTACCACTCCGCTGGGTAGCGGACTGTTCGAAATCGCCAGGCCGGCTATCACACTGATGGTCGCGCTGGCGTTGGCAAGATTCGCTATGGTGGAGCTCGTCGTAATATGCGCTGTACCGACGGCTACGCCGGTTACGGTCACGGTCGCCGTGGTTTGGCCCCCCGCGATCGTCACATTTGGCGGTACCGTAGCGAAGTTCGTGGCGTCGGAGGTCAGCGTAACGGTAACGCCACTAGCCGGTGCGGGAGCGGATAGAGTAAGCGTGAGGTTTGTCGTGCCGCCAGTCCCCACTGTCGCCGTAGTCGGCGAGAAGCTGAGATTGGCCGCAACACTCACAGACTGGCTGGTCCCAACAAAGCCAGTGGCTGATGCGGTAATGTTGGCTGAGCCAAAATTGACGCCCGTCACCTGCGCAGGCGAGACCGGTGTTGTTGCGCCAGCCGGGATGGTAATGATCCCCGGTGTAACAGTAAGTTTTGTGGTGTCAGTGCTGGTCAGCGTGATCGTAACATCGTTGGCTACCGGCGAGGGTCCGATGTTGACAGCGAATGGCAGCGTCTGGCCGGGCGCAACCGTCACGCCTTGCTGCAAGGTAATGCTTCCCTGTGTCACCGAAGTTATGCTGGCCTGACCGGATGTATAACCGGTCGCGCTGGCCGTGATCGTTGTCGGGCCCCCGACGTTCGGGCCTCCCGTGACTGTAAACGTCCCGGTGGTACCACCCCCCGCAATACTCACGGGTGTAGATGGCACTGAGACGAACCCGGTCTTGTCAAGGGAGAGCGTGACGCTGAGGCCGCTGGCAGAGGCCGGTGAGTTGAGCGTGACGGTCCCGGTCACGGTATTTCCAACACCCACACTGGTCGAACTCAGCGTCAGCGTGATAGCAGCCTGCCCGACGTTGATCGTTGAGAATGCAGGTCTGAAGCCGGACGCCGAGGCAGTGATGCTGGTAGATCCTGCTTTGACGGGCGTAATGGTCGCCGTCGTACTCATTTGGCCTTCCGGAATCGTCACGGTCTGCGGAGCCGTCGCGACCGTCGGGTCGAGTACGCTAAGTCCGATTGCTTGCCCACCGCTGCCTGCCGTCGATCCAAGCGACACTGTCAAGGTGCCTGGATTGTTGACGAGGTTGAGCGGATCCGGCGACAACGTAATGAAGTTAGGGGCAGTGGCCTGTATCGATACGGTAGAGGGAACGCTATCCTGGAACCCGTCGTTCACAATTAGCTGCGCTACATAGGCCCCCAACAAATCGGCCACAAACGTCGGCGATACCGTGTTTGCTCCGGTCAGAGCTGCGATACTTCCCGGCGGAACGGTCGTGAGTGTCCACTTGTATATCAGCGGTGCGTGATCCGAGTCAGTCGATGCACTTCCGTCGAGATTCACTGTGCTTCCCACTGCGACGTTTTGAGCCGGTCCCGCATTCGCTACTGGCTGCGCATCCGTGACGGTAATGGATACGGCCGAGGGATCGCTGTTCAAAGTGCCGTTGTTCACAGTCAGTGTCGCGCTGTACGAGCCCGGCTTATCCGGGACAAAGGTCGGGTTTGCGATTGAGGCGTTGGATAGGATGGCAGAGCTTCCGGGCGGTACCGTCAGCGTCCAATGGAACGTCAACGTAAGCCCTTGCGGGTCGGTCCCCGAACCACTCAGGTTCACCGGCGTGGCGGCGGCCGAGCCGATTTGTACCGTCTGCGCCGAACCGGCGTTGGCTATCGGCTTATTGATCGCATTGGCTGTGATGGTTACGGTAGCCTGGTTGGTGCTGTCCTGGTGGCCGTCGTTTACGATTAGCTGCGCCACGTACTGACCCATAACGTCGGCTGTGAAGGTTGGGTTCACCACCGTCAGGCTGCTTAGCTTGGCAAGGCTTCCCGGCGGTATCATGATGAGGCTCCACTTGTAGGTCAGCGGATCACCATCCACGTCGGTCGATTTTGAGCCGTCCAGGGTGACCACCGCGCCAACGGAAACCGACTGCGCTGGGCCGGCATTAGCGACCGGCGGGGTGTTACCCGGGGTCGTTGTGATGTTCACCATCGCGGGCGGGCTGTTGCTGTTGCCGTCGTTGACCACCAATTGGGCGATGTACAGGGTCGACGGTGTCGTCGCCAAATCCGCAACGAAGGTCGGCGACACGGTATTGGCCCCGGTCAGAACCGCCGAACTCCCCGGAGGCCGCTGAATCAGGGTCCACGAATACGTCAGCGGTTTGTTGTTAAAGTCGTGTGACTTGCTTCCGTCCAAATGCACTGTGGCGCCCACGGTGAGGGTCTGGTTGGGACCTGCATCCGCGACAGGTGCCGGGGGACCGGTGTTCACGTTGACGTTGACGGTGGAAGTGTCTGTGCCGGCGCCATTGCTAGCGGTCAGGGTAATTTTATAAGTGCCTTGAAGATCGGGGACGAATGTGGGTGTAACGCTCGTGGAACTGGTTAGCGCCGCCTGGCTTCCGGTAGGAACAGAAGTAAATGCCCAACTGTAGGTTAGTGTTCCGAGGCCGCTCGGGTTCGTTGTGCCGCTGCCGTTCAACGTAACAGTCGCTCCGACCGCCGACGTCTGATCGGGGCCCGCATTTGCCACCGGGGCGACGTATGACCATCGAAGCGCGTTGAAGCCGAATATGGCGGTTCGATCCACCAGGATGGTAAATCCGTTCAGGCTGTTGACTACGGTGTTGGTTGCGGCGGGGGGGAAATGGAGATTTCCCATCCCCGACACCACTACTGCGCTGTCAAGCGAGCTCTGCACGGTCGCAGTAATGGCTGGCGTTGCCGGGCCTGTATTGATCAGAGATGCGGCATAAGTGAAATATGACTGCGTCCTGGAATAGGGGACCTCGCTCAGGAGTTGGTATCCCTGGATTGATAGTTTCGTGGAATCGATCTGACCGAATAAAGCGGTCGGAGCCAACGTCGAAAAGGCTACGGCTAACGCAGCGAGAGACACGTATCGCATAGCGACCTCACTATTTAATGATTGAACCGAATTCTAATGAATCGACAGACCTGTCAACTCACCCACGCGTACCAGCTCGTTCGACCGCGCGGCGAAAAACCAAAAGGACGCCGCCGGCCAAGAGCCCGGCTGCGATCAGCGAAACACTCGAAGGTTCGGGCGCGCCAGTTGCCAGCGGGTCCGTTGCTCCAGTGGCCACTACGCCCTGGAAGCCACCATTGCTGTCGAATTGATCGATCGAAAACGTTTGAGAACCTGGCGTGCCCGAACCTATGTAAGTAAAATCTACACTAAATTGGCCAGCCAGGGATGGCTGATCGACCAATGCCAGCGCACTATAATCACCAGGTGCTTGTGGCGGGTTGTTGGGTTGAAACAGCAGTAGGTCGAAACCTGCGGGAGCCACGCCGTTAGACAGTTGGCCGAACATAGTGGGGTCAAACTGGATATCCAGGGCTTCGCTGCATACGAGCACCGGGTTGTTCATGCAAGGCTGGTTTGCCCTGAACACGAACCCACTCACGAAAAATTGGTAAGTGCCGGTAGCACCATTGGCCGTGCCATTGCTCCCACCGCTAGTCGTGACTTCGTATTGAATTATGCTCGCGGAGAGGCTGCTTGCGAGCACTGTCGAGAGCGCCAAGACTCTCATAAGCTGCCGGCAACTTACATGCACGTTCATGGGATATGTCCTCCTAGGGTGTGTGCTCATCGCTGATTCACCGCCTCGCCATTTTGGGCCCTGAGAGTGGACCGCCTCAGTTCCTCTTCCATCATCTGGCGCATCTGATCATAAGTCATGATTCCGCTGAAGTAACGTCCATTCAAAAAGAAACTTGGCGTGCCCTGGAGTCCTAGCTTTTGTGCCTCGTCCAGCGTTGCCTTAACCGCTTCAGCTCGTTCTCCGGAGTCGAGACATTTATCGAAGCCTGCGGTTTCGAGGCCGAGTTGGCCGGCAGCCGCCTTTAACTGGGGCAGGTCGAGTCCCTTGGTTTTTAGCAGGAGATCATGGTACTCCCAGTACTTTCCCTGCAGCCCGGCGCATTGGGTGGCTTCCGCGGCTTTTTGTGCATGTGGGTGCATGGGCAATGGCAGGTCTTTGTAAGCAAAAGCTACCTTGCCTTTGAATTCCGTCTCCAACCGGTCGAGGGTCGGCTGAACCTGCTGGCAATAGGGGCATTCATAGTCCGCATATTCCACTAACATCAGGGGAGCGCCGGCTGGTCCGCGAACGGAGGTATTCTTTAGAGAAATCTCCAGTCGCGGCGCGGCCACCTCGACGCTGATTTTCGCCTGACTACGAAGAGAAGCAACGTATGCCGTCTTTGCTTTTGCGAGGCGGCGCTGACGCAGATGCTCCAGAATTTTATCGCGGACTACTTCAAATGGCTCATTCGTGTCGACGCCCTCATAGTAAATACGCAGTGCTGCGTCGTCGGGATCTTTGGCGATTGTGCTGTTCACGTGCCGCTCCAGTAACTGAGCGACTGTAATGTTCTCTTTCTGCGCCTGGCGCTCCAGCAGGAAGTCGTCAATATATTCCTCTACGGCCTTTTTCTCGGCGTCAAAAAAGCTGTTGCGCGCCTGGAAGAGAGCCGAGGGACGTTTGCTTTCAAATTGGGCCAGGGTCAAACGTGTCCCATCAATCTCGGCAACCACCGTGTTGCCGTCCTGGCCGAGACCGTCCTGGCCGGCAGGACCACCAAATAAGAGGACCGTAGATCCCCAAAACAGTATTATGAGTGCGCGAGTCACAACAATCCTCCGAATGAGATAATTTTGATACACGAACAGGGAAACCAAATTTCAGGGTAACCGGGGACAAAACACCCCGGTTACCCTGCCTCTATTTACTACCAGCCACTTCTGCTTATTCCCGGGTAGCGCCGAGGCCGCCCAGACGGCAGGAGCGGCAGACGCCGAAGCCGCTGCCAACATTGGCAACCACTCCGCAGCCATACGCGAGACGGGCCTGCTCAGATGCGCTCAAACCCGCGGGCGTGAACGCAGTCTCAGTTACCGCATAAGTACCAGCGGCAGCCGTTGTATTCGCGTGGATCGTCGTGCCCCAGGCGGCCATGCCCGAAGCCAGAGTGGGAGTCCCCGCCAGGAGGGCGGAGGTGCTGCAGCTGCCGGCCACCGGCACCGTTGCAACTAACTTGATAACGATGGACGTCGGCACGCCAGGCGTAAGAGTGTTGCTGACGAGGTCATTCTTGGCGGACAACGAAACCAAGCCGTTCGGTGTTACAGGGCAGGAACAGCAGGCGACGATTTCTTCGCTCGGATCGTATGCGTACACGTTGACGCAGATCGAACCGGGGACAGAAGCGGCCGTGCCGAAGCCGAGCCCTACACCACCGTTCGACCCGGTGTTCGTGATATTAATCACAGAATCTCCGATGGCCAGGTTCGAAACATATTTGACCTGATATGGAGCGTCTGAAGTGACCGGATTCTGTGCGTAAGCGGCTACGGCTGCCATAGTCGCGAAAAGTAACGTTCGCAGGGGTTGCAGTTGCATGTTTGGGTAAAACCTCCGTACGTACACTAACAGCGCCGCCAGTTGGATACAATTCCCTTGATTGCCTAGTCGTCTGGGTTAGAGTACCCAATCGTAATCCTATTGAAACAGCCCTGCCGACTAATGCTAGAGAGTACGAATAGGCAGCCAAACGTGAATGTTGGCGTGCCTCTCGATCCTTGCGCGTTCCTTCTGAGCCATGTCGCATGCGTTTCATCCTATAGGTACTAGGCAACTGCCGTCCGTCTTGAACCCTGAACGGACACTCCCCGGGATCAGGGCAAATCGAGGGGGCTTGCCCGAGCCCGGAAATTGCCGGTTTCATCAGAGGACTCGCGGCTTCCTATGACCTTGGCAATGATGCCCCATCGTGTGGCCACCCCCATTTTGATCATGACCAGGCGAATATACGCCTTCACGGTGTTGGGGCTAATGGCCATCTGGTCGGCAACTTCCTTGGTACTTAGGCCCATCAGTACTCCCTTAAGCGTTTCCTCTTCCCGCTCGCTCAAGTGGTATCTGTTGGAAATGTCGCGGATGACGAGATCGCCCATCGAGGCCCTCTCCAGATGCAGTGCAACCAGCCTGCCCGAGAGTAGTCCCTCCTCTGATTCCACCAGGTACGACCGGCAAACATATTCGCCGCTCGCTGTCGGGAACCGCATCTTCGAATACGGCACACCCGCGCGAGTCCGACTCTGGATGGATTCCAGGATCTCGTCGGGAATACGGTTGCCGGCGCCATCGCTGTCGCCTGAAAACTTCAAAATGGCCGCTGCCCCCCGATCCCATCCGACCACTCTTAGCGTCTCGTCCATGAGAACGAGGCCGACCTCCGGAATAGGTGGTTCATTTTTGGAATTCTGCATTGGCGTTTGTCTCGTTTATGTTTTCCAGCAGTTCGCATAACGCTCCAATCGAACCGTTGTGGCTGGATAGGGCCCAGATTCTTTGGTGACGGCGAGGCCGGCTGGAGCCTCTGGCCGCAGCACTCATAGTACTCACGAGGGCATCTAAGTTCGGAAGGCGCGGTATGCCTCGGGCGCACACATCTCGGGGGCCGGCACGAATTTGTCCATCGGACCGACGTCCGTCGCGTTCGCCGCGGGGCGCACCCAGTCCGACTCGACATCCACCGCCAGCGCCTGCTGGATCAGGGTCACGCGGATCAGAACCCGATTCTGTTTCGTCTGGCTGATCAACACACCCGTTAGACCCGCAAGTGGTCCCGCAGCCAATCGGACCACATCACCAACTTGCGGGAAGGGAAACGCCTCCGCACGCAGTTTTGAGGCTATTACGCGCCGGATTGCCTCGATCTCTTCCTCGCAAATCGCCGCCGGCTGTTTACCATATCCGACCAGGCCTCGCACCCCGGGCGTAGTTAGTACAGGTAACCGGTATCGGGGGTCCAGGCGAACGAATATGTAACCCGGGAACGCCGGCACCAGAGATTCCGCGGTCCTGTCCCGCCATTTCCTCATAACAGTCTGGAAGGGCGTGAAGGCATCATAGCCTTTCTGACCGAGTGTAACCAGGGTCGGTCGGGTCAGCTTAGGATCCACCGTTACGGCAAACCACTCCTCGCTACCCGATGTCTCTACAGTTGGAAAAATCGCCATAGTTACCACATGAACCGTCCAGAATCCCGCGCCCAGTCGTATCTTTCGTCGCTGGCGGGGCCGACGATGAAACAGAAGAATACGGCCAGACGCCAATGAAAGTCAACGATTCGCCTTCCCTATCTTTCGCTAGGCTACTTCGAGCGGGCTCGTCAGTCGGATTACTCAATAAGTCCTAGGCAGACTAGCTAGGTTGTAACGATACGACAACCGTTTCGTGACAGGCATGTCCTTATTACTCATATTCTTTGACAAGGATTGGGAAACTTGGGGCGTCTGTACGTAAACTCACAACCTTCCGGAAAGACTCGTTGAACACATAGGGCGCGTTGGCGCATACTCATGCTCGGCGGTTTGAGATCGTCGCTGCACCGGCACATGGTTATCGCTGGCGGGAGAACCAATTAGCGCGTCGATTTGTTCTTCAACTTGACCCATTGCCGATGTCTCCACCCGAGGAAACAGTGAAACGCTTCAGTGTACTAGTTGGCGACGTGGATCCCACTGACTTAGCGTGGGTAGAATCATTGCTCGCGGCCGAGTTTGAGATCATCGGGCTGGAACGCGACGGAAAGGCCCTGATTTCCGCCGCGGTCGAAAAACGTCCTGACGCAGTGGTGCTCCCAATTTCGATGAGATCGATCAGCGGCGTCGAAGTGGCACGCCGCATCCGGACGGCGGTCCCGCAAATACGGATCATCTTCTTCACGGTCCATACCGAAAGTCTGTTCAAACTGGAAGCACAGCGCGCCGGTGCATCGGCCTACGTGTCCAAGCAGGCTCCCGAACGGTTGGTCGGCGCAATCTATGCGGCTCTCGCGCGCGATACAAAGGATATGGAAATCGTCGAGGAAGGCAGCCGGACGGCGCTGAGTGGCATCGGCCCCCTGACTCAGCGGCAGCGGGATGTGTTGCAACTGGTTTCCCAGGGACATGCCCTGAAGGAGATCGCGGCGGCCCTTGACATTTCTCCCAAAACCGTCGAATTCCATAAGTACAGGCTGATGGCCCGCCTTGGAGTGCGCTCTACTGCCGAGTTAATAGCAGCCGTCCTCCGACACGACTTAGCGTCGCACTAGTCGTTTGCTTCCTCGGGAACCATCCGGCTCTAGTACTAGGAAAACTCCTCAGCGCCGCTCCTAGTATCATTGCTTACCTTCCAGTGCTACTTTACATAAGTCAAACGAGTCTTCCTTTATGGCCTATCGTATTTTGATTGTGGACGATCATGCGATGATACGTGAGGTCTTATGCGATTTCTTCAAAGGCGACTCGGATTGCGAAATCAGTCTGGCGGTACCCGATATCTCGTCCGCAATCGATTACTTGCGCAGCGCCATTGTCGACATCGTACTGCTTGACTACGACCTGGGTAAGGAACTGGCATTCACTTTTTTTGACCGCCTGCGTGAGAACTACATCCAGGTCCCTGTCCTGATTGTCTCAGCGGGTATTAACCACCTCGCGGTGCGGCGACTTCTGGCCATGGGAGCGGCCGGCGTCGTTTGGAAGACCTCCGCGCTCAAGGATTTGGCGGACTGCGTGCGCGAAGTCTTGCGCGGCGCCACGTGGAAGGACAGCGACTCCCTGCACCGGGCCCTGCAAGGTACACCAAGCCCGCTGCCTTCCTGGGCAGTCCCGTTTTCGGAGCGGCAGTCCCAGGTCCTTCGCGGTATCGCCGCCGGCTTCGCGAATAAAGAGATTGCAGCTCGTCTGGGAGTGTCTGAGACCTCCGTCAAGTGCACCGTCCAACAGATCTTTGTCAAGACCGGCGTTCGCTCGCGTTCCGAGCTGATTCGTGTCATGCTGGAACGCTTTCCGGACCACTTTGTCAACCAGTTTACCAGCGCCGCAGCCAGTTAAACCCATAACTCGGCATGGTTTATTGAGTCTGCTCCGACTCGTCATCTATTTCATCCACTTCTGGTTCATCCACTTCGCGCGCTACGAAGTTACGGCACGCGCAGCCAGGTATGGTACACGCATCCAGGAATCTTGTTCCCCTGTACCGGTGAACCGTTTCGCTGTGGCCGCAAAATCCGCACGGATTCAGGGCAGCTAGACGGTCTAGTACCAGGGTCGTGGCTCGACGAAGCTTGCGAGAGTGGCATTCTGCGCACATCTCCATGAGTGCCGGATCGCCCGGGCCTGGCGTGAACGTGGCCCCACACCGCCTGCAGTTTTGATTCGCCATCGCGTTGCCCGAACTTGAGTACCAGATTGACAGCGTACCATTGCAGTCGGCCCGATACGATCCCCTGAAGGGCTTAGTCCGAACGCTTAAACCCGTAAGTTCCAGTGCTGACTGACCATCAACACCTGCCTGGAATTCTTAAGAGCCCGGCTGACGAACCGTTCGCACCTTTCCCCCGGCGGCCGGTTCCCGCACGTCGACATCCCCCTCTACCGTGTGGTACAGCGCGCGAACCGTATCTATGAACCGGCGGCGGGCGGTCACATCTTCGCCGAAGTTCTTCGCCGTCCGGTAGGCCATGTGCGCGAAGACTACAGCGAGAAGTAGGTCGGCTTCGACGCGATCTCTCCTCTGCTCCGTCGAGTTATGGACCACAGATCTTCTTGCCAGTGACTTTCTCCTCGGACAACCTTACTATGGCTTGATGTTTGCAACAAGTCCCAGAATAGCGTAGTCGAACGAATACGCCGCCAAGATTGGACGAAGATTTGGACTAGGAATCACGACGCTAAAAGTCATCCAGCCACTGGTCTAAAACAGACATTGCTGCCGACTAATTGAACAGTTATACCGTTCTTATCCGCACAGATGATATGGAGATAGCGCCATCATTTCAGCGAAGAGGTATTGGAAATCACTATCGGCGGCAAGATCGGCATGCCTCGTCAACGCCGCAATCTCATTCACCCGGGCCTGGCGCGTGGAGGGTGTCAGCAGTAACATGCGCGCGCCGCGCAGCGCGCTGTTTCCCACCGGTTCCACCGGCAGACCTTCCGGAAGCAGTCCGATGGCGCGCGCGCTGCCCAGGCGGATATAATTGCCGAATGCGCCGGCCAGGCATAGCTTTTCGATGCCTCCGTCGGCAAGCATGCGAAGACCCGCCGCCATCGCCCCCTTCGCCAGTTGCAACTCGCGGATGTCACCCTGCCCCAGGACCACTCCCCCTGCCAGCGGCAAGCGCCTCTCAATCGCAGTCACCCTGCCGTTGGCGCCGATCAGTCCCAGTTCGACACCGCACGCCGCCGCGTCCACCAGTCCGCTGCCGCAGATACCGCGCGCCACGCCGCCTCCGAGCACGTGGCAGTCGAACTCGCCGTCTAGTACGTGTACCCTGTCGATAGCGCCCTTCCCGGCGCGCATTCCCGCTCCGATTCGCCCGCCTTCGAACGCCGGGCCGGCCGCCGTGGATGCACACACAATCCCCTGCCCCGACCCCACCACCACCTCGCCGTTGGTTCCGATGTCGAAGAGCGCCTGCCTCCGCGCCTGCTGGTCCAGGCCGGTAGCCACGATGCCGCAGAGCAGGTCGCTACCCACGAATCCGCCCAGGCAAGGCAGAAACTCGGCCGGCCCTGGCCATCCCGATTTCTCCCCCGCTAGGCGGTAGCCGCCGAGCGTGGGCGAGACGAACGGCGCGTGTGTCAAGGGCTCCACATCCAGGCCGCCGAAGAGATGGTGCATGGCCGTATTGCCCGCCACCAGCACCTCGCGGAACGGCTCTTCGCCCAGCATTCGACCCAACGTCTCGCGGACAAGGCTGCCCAACTCGCCCGGCCGGCCGAAGTCGTACTGCAGGCGGCTCATCACATCGGCCCCGTAGCGTGCCTGTGGGTTGAGCGCGGTCTCCACGCGCAGCACGTCGCCAGTGGTCAGATCCACCACCTGGACTACCAGCGTCGTGGTACCCAGGTCGATGACCGCGCCCCGCCCCGCGCGCGGTTCGATCGGCACCCGCGCTTCGTCGGTCAGCACCGGCAGCGACCACTGACCGACTTCCACCACGACGCATCCTGCCGCCGACGCGTCGCACGCCAGGCGCCAGCCGTCGCGGAGTTCCTGCTCGCTGAGCGCGAGCCGCATCGCCGCTGTGACCGGCACCTCGCCCTCCAGAACGCGCACTTTGCAGCCGCCGCAGGCGCTCTCGCCGCCGCAAGGAAATTCGACTCCCTCCTCAAACAGCCGGTCCGCCAGCGACTGCCGCGCGCCGGGATGTAGTTCGAGCTTCACCGCCGGCTGCGCGCGAACCGCGCCATGGCTTCCAGATTGGCGTGCGGAGTGCCGCGCGCCACTTCGCAGCCCGCCCCGCAAATGTAAGCCGCGCCCGCCTGCCGGTAACACTCCTCGAGGGCCGTCTCCACGAACTCTGGCGTGCCGTCGCGCAACTCGCGCACCGGATCGAGGTTGCCCAGCAGCACCTGCCGCCCCCGCGTGGCCTTGCGCGCGTGGCCCATCGGCGTCGGAAAATCCAGGTCGATGATGTCGGCGCCGGTCTGCCCCATACCTCCCACGATGCGTTTGGTGTTGCCGCAGATGTGCAGCCGCACCGGCACGTGGAGCGCGCGAATCGCCGCGATCAGTTGCTGTTCGCAGGGCAGTACAAACTGCGTATACAGTGCGGGCCCTACCAGGGAAGCCGCCGCATCGCCCACCCCGATGAGTGTCGCGCCCGCCTCCACCTGCGCACACGCGAATGCGATCTCCATGCGTACGGTGAAGGCGAACAAGGCCTCCACAAACAGCGGGTCGTCGAAGAAGTCCAGCATCAGCGTATTAAGTCCGCGCAGATCGGCGCTCATCGCGCACGGCCCTTCCACCCACCCTTCGACAATCCGCGTTGCGCCCGTTCGTTGCGCCAGAAGCCGCACCGCCTCGATGCGATCGCGCATCCGTCCGGGCGCGGCCAGGTCGGGCATGCGCAGGCCGTCCAGCTTGCTCTTCTCTTCCAGCAGTGCTCGGCTCTCCACAATCGCCGGCGGCTGGTCGTCGAACCACGCCACCTCGGCACCCAGGTCCGAAGCCTCGCGCGCCGGATCCGAAATCGCCGATACGTAGTCCAGGTCGAAACGCTCGGCCACCGCAACCTGCGCATCCGCCAGCACGCGGTGGTCGCGCGCGTAGTCGCCGTACCGCACGCCGGTCAGGTCGGCGGCGAACATCATCGTGATCGGCATCAGCGGCACCGAATCCACCGGTTCACCGCGCAGCTTTGCCAGAATTCGCTGCTTTCCTGTCATGCCCGCACCTGCATCACGCTGGCGTCATAGCTCGCCGCAATCTGCTGCCCGGGTCCGGCCACCACGAACTCGGCTTCCGTCCACTCGCCTTCCACCAGGCGTCGCAGCCAGGCCTGGTCGCCGCGCAGGCGCTCGAAGCTCCAGCCCTTTTCCCCTGCCTCGGCGGCCGCCTCGGCGATCAACGTGCCGCCCGCTTCCAATCCCGTTTCGATAAAGGTGAGTTTGCGGTACTGCGCGCAGTAGCGTGTCATCTCTTCGTAAAGGTAGCGCCCGTTATCCTCGCCGTATTTGCAAATCATGGCTTCCAGCGATTCGTCGAACCCCATCGTGCTGTGCGTCAACTGCTGCAATCCTTTGCCGCGTTCCAGCCAGCCGGTGGACCGGTAGAACGTGCCGGGGTTGCCTTCGAAATACGCCTGGTAGCGTTCCGCGCTGCCCATCAGCAGGGCGATGCAATCGTGCGCGCGCGGCAGCACCAGTCGCGTATGCCGCGCGGTGAGCCCGTCGAGCCCGTTACCGCAGAGCCCATAACCCAATAGAATCGCATCGTACACGCCTTCGGGCGTGCGGTCCACCACTTCCTGTATCTTCGCCGCCATCGGCTTGCCGCCCAGGTCGTGCAATCCCTTGGGCAGAAACTCTACGTCCACCTGGTGCGGCGAATGCGCGCACGCGTGGCACATCTCGCGGAACAGGACTTCGCAGCTGATCAGCTTGAACCGCATCGTGCGCTCAAGCGGCCACCAGTTTTCGCGCCAGCGCCACCGCGGCCCCGGCGCTTTCGCTGTAACCGTCGGCGCCAATCGCGTCGGCGTACCGCTGAGTGACCGGCGCGCCGCCCACCATGATCTTCACCGTCTCGCGCAATCCCGCTGCCTGGAAGGCGTCGATGGTCGTCTTCATCGACGGCATCGTCACCGTGAGCAGGGCCGAGAGCGCCACCAGGTTGGCGCGGCGCGCGGCAGCCGCCTCGATGAAGCGTTCCGGCGAAACATCCGCGCCCAGGTCGATCACCTCGAAGCCGCCGCCTTCCAGCATCGATGCCACCAGGTTCTTGCCGATATCGTGCAGGTCGCCCTTCACCGTGCCGATCACCACGCGGCCCACCGGCTCGGCGCCCGTCGCCGCAATCAACGGCCGGACAATCTCCATCGACGCCTTCATGGCGCGCGCCGAAAGCAGCATCTCGGGCACGAAGTATTCCTCGCACTCGAAGCGCCTGCCTACTTCGTCCATGGCTGGAACCAGGCATTCGGTGACAATCGTGAGCGCCGCCACCCCGTCGGCGAGCGCGGCATTCGTCGCCCCTGCCGCGGACTTCCAGTTTCCCTCGATCACGGCTTCGTGCAATTTTTCCAGATCAGACATGCGAAACTCCGTTGAATTCGTGGACGGCATCCAGCATGGCGACGATGTTCGCCATCGGCGTGCCGGCCTGCAGATTGTGAATCGTATTGAACACGAACCCGCCGCCGGGAGCCAGAATCTCGCAGCGGCGCAGCACTTCCTCGCGCACCTCTTGAGGGGTACCGAACGGCAGAGTCTTTTGTGTATCTACGCCTCCGCCCCAAAACACCAGCCGCGAGCCATACTTGCGCTTCAACTCCGCCGGGTCCATGCCTGCCGCCGAACACTGCACCGGATTGATGATGTCGAACCCCGCTTCGATGAAGCTCTCGAAAAACCGCTCCACGCTGCCGCAGGAATGTTTGAAACACTTCCACGTCGTATTGGTGTGGACCCAGTCGTTCACTCGCTTGTAGTAGGGGAACCACAGTTCGCGGAAGGTGGCGACACTGCAGAACGCGGAAGTCTGTGTGCCGAAATCGGTACCGCAGACAAACATGCAGTCCACCGCGTCGCCGATGCGCGCGTGAATCCGCGCCAGGTTCGCGATACCGGTTTCGCACTGGCGCTCGAAGATCTGATGGATGGTGCCGCGCCGCGTCCGGGTCGACATGTACCACTCCGCGACATCGCGTATGCCTTTCGGGTTTTTCAGAAACGGCGCCGGCACCAGCGCGATGTCGCCGAATGCCGTGCCGCCGAACGTGGCAGCCACACCGCACCCATTCGCGCCCGCTGCCTGCACGGAGCGCTCGATATGCTCCAGGTCCTCTTCGGAAATGGGACCGAATTCTTCCAGGTTATCTGCAGGATCGAGCTTCTCGTCATCGATCGCCGGTTGCCGGATGATGCTGTCGAAGAACGCGCTGCCCACGGGCATACGTCCGCTGGGCGCGGCCGTTTCATCACCTTCGGGATAGATGAGGATGTCGCCGTTCGGCTCCGTCCGGATCCGGAAATCGCCTGGCACCAGGACATCCAGGCCGTGGAAATTCCAGGCTTTCCAATCGGCGGCGGGAAAGCCGAACATGGTCTTGCGTGGATAGGCGCCGGCCACGTCGAGCCCCATGGCCGCGCGCAAATCGTGCTCCACCAAACCCAGCATCTGATAGGGTTCGTGCACTTTCACCGGCCCAGGCGCCAGCCCGTAGTAGCGACGCAAGTCCGCCACGCAACTTACGTGGATGCCGGTTACCGAGGTACTTCCAAAATCCACCGGAATCCGATCCGGTTCGCGATGTTCCAGGGCAGTGCGCAACCTGTCCCGCGAAGTGACGCCGGTTTGGCTCAACAGGCGATTTATAACACGAGTGCACTGCCACGCGCCCACCCTTGTCTCACACCCTTCGCCCCCAATTCAGAGCCGCGACCGTCAGGGAGCGGTTACCCCTTACCGCATAGCGTCGAAAAGTGCCGCATTTTCACGAATGATGCGATCAGTCGTGGCGCTGTCAGGCTCCGTATTCCAAACGCCGCGCTCGAAACTGCCGCCCAGCACAATGCCGTCGTGGCGCGGAAACATATATATGTCGCCCGGCCCCAGGGTGCAGTAATTCACTTCGGGCTGCGGCAGCACGAAGACCAGCTGGCCGCGGATCGGCATCAACTCCTGGTCGCCGAAAAGCGCGCGTGCGCCGAGCCCCGTGCAGTTGAAGATCAGGTCTTCACGAAGTTCCGTCAAATCGCGCGCAGCAGTGAATTCGCGGATCACGATCTTGCCGCCGGCGGCATAAACATCGCGCATCAGCGCGGAGAGATAGATTGCCGGCTCAATCAGCATCGTGTCGCGCCGGTACGCATAAGGCACGTCGAAATTATGCTGCGCGGCGGTCAACGCACCGGCTTCCGGGTAGAGCGCTTCCACTTCGCTGTTCGGGCTTTCCGGCGGCGGCGGCACAAAGGCGCGCTCGCGCGACAGGCTGTACAGGGGCAGCCAGCGCACGCCGTAAGCGTCGCCGGCGAAAGATTGGTAGCGCCGGAAAGCGATTCGCGACGCCTCACCGAACTGGCGGCGGAACTCAGGCGTCACGCGCGGATGATCGAAGACGGAGACCGGCTCCCACAGGCCGCCCGCCATGTTGGAAGTGGTCAGCGGCGGCATTTCCTTCGCGTAGATCGTTGGCGAAAACCCGTGTTCCTGTAAGAGGCGCGCGGTGGCTAATCCCACCACGCCGCAGCCGATGACGGCACACTCGCGCCCTGCGCTTCTGGGCGCAAGGTCCACCGCCAATTGAGCGGTTCCCCAGGAGAGCGTGATGCCGGCGCCGCCGTGCCCGTAGTTGTGGATCACGGTCTTGGCATCGAGCTTTTCCGCGCGCACCACGAACCCCGACGGCCGGAACGGGCGCAACCCCACCGTGCTACGGATCACGCGGCCGGAAGAGACGTGCACGCGGGCCGTGCGAGGCAACGCGGGCGCCGCCGGAATGGCGATCTGCCGTTGGGCACAGGCTGCCAAACCAAGGTGGGAAGCTGCCAGAAAGCCGCGACGGGTGAGCGCTGTCATACAATGAAGTTTAGCCCTAACCAGCCACTCACTCACCGGAGCACAGGCCTGTCCAGAAAAAAGACCACCGCCGATGCCGGGAAAGCCCGACCTGTCCAGGTTCCCGAAACACCGCCCGTGCCCGCCCCATCAGGCGTCTGGGAAACGCGCATCGAACCCTTTCTGTCGAAGCACGCCCGCGTGCTGGTGGCTTGCTTCCTTTTGATCGGCGTCGGGCGCATCGTCTCCACCTACCACGTATTCGCCACCACGGGCGACGAACCGGCCCACATCGCATGCGGCCTGCAATATGTGGCTCAGCACATCTACCAATACGAGACGCAACATCCCCCGCTGACGCGCGCCATGATCGCGTTATTGCCCTACCTTTCCGGCACCCGGCCGCGCGGCAAGCCGAATTTTCAGTTGGAAGGGTGGGACCTAATCACCTACCAGCATCATCCGGAACGGACCGTCACTCTGATGCGCCTCGGCAATTTGCCGTTCTTTGTGTTCGGGTGCCTGGTGGTCTTCTGGTGGGCGCGGCGCTACTTCGGAGCCGCCGCGGGTGTCCTCGCAATCTGCCTGTTCACGATGATTCCCACCATCCTGGCGCATGCCGGCCTGGCTACCACGGACATGGGGTTGGCCACCTGCCTGGGCGCCGCATTTCTCACGATGCTGATCTGGGTCGAAGAGCCCACTAACAGGCACGGCGCCATCTTCGGTTTCTGCATGGCGCTGGCCATGCTCTCCAAGTTCACGACGCTGGGATTTTTCCCGGTGGGCGCCGGCATCGCGCTGGTGTTCTACCTGGCGGCGGAGCGGCCGGGCTTGGACCGGCTTAAGCAACTGGTGCGCGAGCGTGCAGCAAGTTTCGGCATCGCAGTGGGCGTCTGCCTGTTCGCGGTGTGGGCGGCCTTCTTTTTCTCATTCGGCAAGGTCCCTGTGTGGAATGTGAGCCTGCCTGCCTGGGAATATTTCGACGGTATCCGCGTAGCGTTGGCGCACAACACGAATGGGCATCCGGCGTGGCTGCTGGGCGAAGCGAGGCGCTATGGCTGGTGGTATTATTTCCCGGTTGCCCTGGCGGTGAAGACACCGCTCGCGCTGCTGGTGCTGCTGCTGGTGGGCATCGGCGTGTGCTGGCGCAACCGGCGCCGCGTGGCGTACCTGATGCCGCTGGCCTTCTCGTTGGGCATCCTGCTGCCTGCGATGACCGGCAATGTGAATATCGGAGTGCGTCACGTACTACCGATCTATCTGGCTTTTTCCGTGATTGCGTCGATGGGATTGGTCCAACTGGCGCGCGTTTCCAATCGCAGTGTGTGGGCCGGGGCGGTGGCCGGCGGGCTGGTGCTGTGGCTGGCGGCGACCGGCGCACTGCATCATCCGGATTACATCCCTTACTTCAATGAACTCGTGAGGGGCCAGCCCGACCGCGTGCTCTGCGATTCCGATTACGATTGGGGGCAGGACACCAAACGCCTGGCCGCGCGCCTGAAACAATTGGGAGCTACCTGGGTCAACTACGGATATGTGGACTCGGCGGACAACACTTTCCTGGAAGCCTATCCCGGCTTGCCGCTCATCAATAACATCCATCCGCTCCATCCCGCCGAAGGTTGGACCGCGGTGTGTCCCACGTTCGATCACGCCACGCAATACGGTTTGGAATATCGCTATCCCGACTTGCGGCCCTGGTACAGCTATCTTCCCGTAAAAGAGCGGGTGGGTACTATCGACCTCATATATTTGGCTCCGGGTAGCCTCGAAGGCAAGAAATGATTCCGCATGTCTAAGAAGAAGACTAAACCGCCGCTGCGCACCGCCACAGACGCGCCCGGTGCCGCGTCGCGTGCATTTTGGGACGCGACTCTGATTCCGTTTCTTAAGCGACGCTCGCTGATTCTGGCGGTCGCCCTGATTGCGCTCGCCGGCCTGCGCATCGTCTCCACTTATCCGGAAATGAGTCCGACGTGGGACGAACCGGGTCACATGGCGTGCGGGCTGCAGTACCTCGCGCAGCATGTCTACCGCTACGAAGCGCAGCATCCGCCGCTGGCCCGTGTGATGTCCGCACTGGGACCGTATCTGGCGGGCGCGCGGCCCATGGGAATCAAGAATCAGGATCAGGAAGGCGTGGCGGTGATGTATCGCGACGGCCATCCCGAGCGGATGTTGACACGCATGCGACTCGGCATCCTGCCCTTCTTCGCAGTGGCGGCTTTTGTGGTCTGGCTCTGGGCGCGGCGATATTTCGGCGACGCGGCGGCCGTGCTGGCCACCGGAATGTTCACGCTGGTGCCGACGGTACTAGCGCATGCCGGAGTGGCTACCACCGACATGCCGCTGACCGCATGCCTCACGGCGGCTTTCTTCTCGCTGCTGCTGTGGTGCGAAGAGACCAACTGGAAGCACAGCCTGTTATTGGGGGCGACTGCGGCGCTCGCGGCAGTCAGTAAATTCACCGCGCTCGGCTATCTGCCCGCGGCCGCGTTCTTCGCCTTCCTGGCGTATTGGATCGTCAAACGTCCCGGCGTCGATGGCCTGCTGGCTGCCGCCAAAACGCGCGCTTTGCCCGCCGCCATGGCGGTGTTTACGGGTGCCATCGGGATCTGGGCGGTGTACTCCTTCTCGTTCGGCAGGGTAAACGCGTGGAACATGAATCTGCCCGCTCCGGAGTTCTTCGATGGCGTGAGCTTTGCGATGTACCACAACAGCAAAGGACACGCCGCTTATTTCATGGGCCAGATCCGCAACACCGGCTGGTGGTATTTCTTTCCGGTAGTGCTGGCGTTGAAAACGCCGCTCGCCTGGCTGGCGGCCGTAGGCTTCGGGCTGGCCGTGTGGTGGAGCAGGCGCACGCAACTCGCCTACTGGATGCCGGTGGCGTTCGCGCTCGGCATCCTGCTGCCCGCGATGACCAGCCATGTGAACATCGGCGTGCGCCACATCCTGCCCATCTTCACTGCGCTCTCGATTCTGGCCGGACTCGGGTTACTGTACCTGCTGGAACGCGCCTCGCGGGCGAAATGGGCGGGCCCGCTGGCCGCGATGCTGGTGTTGTGGGTCGCAGTTTCGGGCGCTCTACAGCATCCGGATTATCTTTCCTATTTCAACGAGCTGGCAGGTTCCTCTCCGGAACGGATCGTGCTCGACAGCGATCTCGATTGGGGACAGAATACCATCCGCTTGCAACATCGACTGCGCGAACTCGGCGCCTCGCAGGTGACGTTCAGCGACATGAATCTGGATTCCAACCATCTGATGATGTGGCCGGGCCTGCCGAATGTGCGCAACCTGGACGGCCTGCTCCCGGTGGAAGGCTGGACGGCGGTAAGCCCGACCATGTGGATGACGCGGAAATACGGCCTGAGCACTCACGATTTCAAAGTGCAGCCCTGGTGGGTCTACTTCCACCCGGTTGAAAAGGTAGGCACGCTGTGGCTCTACTACCTGCCGCCCGGATCGCTGCGTCAGTCGCCGCCGGGCGTGTCAGAGCCGCGACCGTAAGGGAGCGGTTAGCCGGCCGCCGGGTTTGCGTTATCCTCCTTATGAGGAACAACTATGAAAACTGTTTTAATCAGCGCCGGAGTGCTCATTGCCGCGGCGTATCTGGCGCCCGCCGAGACTAAGAGCGGTCAATCCGAATCAGTCACTATCGGCGGTAAGACGATCACCATCAAGTATTCCGCGCCGGCAGTGAACGGGCGGGCAGGCAAGTTATTCGGCAAGGACGGCACGATCGGCTCGGACGATCACTATCCGGTGTGGCGCGCCGGCGCCAACGCGGCTACCGCGTTTCACACGGATGCCGACTTAGACCTGGGCGGACTGACGGTGCCGAAGGGCGATTACACGCTGTTCGTCAACCTGGCGAATCCGGCGAGCTGGGAGCTGATCGTGAATAAGCAGACCGGCCAATCCGGGCTGGAGTACGATGCGAAGCAGGACTTAGGCCGCGTGAAGATGACGATGAGCAAGCCGCCGGCACTGGTGGAACAGTTGAAGTACACGCTGTCCAATACGGGCGGCAATAAGGGAAAGCTTCAGTTGGCCTGGGAGAACGTGGTCGCGTCGGTGAATTTTACTGTGAAGTAAGGTCAGGCGCGCAGGAACCAGCCGCGGCGGTATAGGAAATATGCCGCCGCGTAAATCACCGCGACGAAAGCCAGGGAGTAGAGCAGCGACGCGTTGGCCGGTGAGGCCAAGGGGACGAACCACGCTCGATAGATTTGCTGCTGCAGCGAGATCGGGCCGACGCGCACGGCGTCGAGGAATTCGGCCAGCCCCTCCGAGATCATGTAAAGCGCAATCGCGTTCATACCGAAGATCACGAATGGCCGGGCGGGCTTTTTCCAGCCGAGTCCGTCGATGAACCAGGCGAAAATGGCGAAGACGATGAAGTCCAGCCCCGCCATGAAGAGGGAGAAGGAATCGGTCCAGAGCTTCTTGTTGATGGGCAGCCAGGCGGTGCAGATCAGGCCGGCCGCCAGCAGCAGGCTGCCGGTGACGAAGAGCCACACGGTGCGCTCCGGCAAGCCGCGCCGCAGGCGAAGTATCTGACCGGCCAGTACACCGAACAATGCGGTGGCGACGGCCGGCAGCGTACTGACCACGCCTTCGGGATCCCAGGTTTTGGTGTGGGCGTAGTTGTGGGTGCCCAGCACGAGGGCATCGATGTAATGAGCGAAGTTGCCTTCCACGTCGAGGCGCCCCGGGCCGTATCCCGGAACGGGGATCAGCGTCATCATCATCCAATAGGCGGTGAACAGGCCTACGATCCACAAGATCTGGCCGCGAACGCCGGTGAACAGGAAGATCGCCGAGGCGATCAGGTAGCAGATGGCGATGCGTTGCAGCACACCCAGAATGCGCTGTGTGCCCAGATCGAAGTGGGGGAACGCGTAGACCAGAAGACCGAACACGAAGAGCACGGCGGCGCGTCGCGCGACCTGCGCCATCAGGCGGGATCGCGGGATGCCGGCGGCCAGGCGCTTCCCCAGGGAAAGCGTGATAGCCAGGCCCACGATCCAGACGAAGGAGGGGAAGACGGTATCGGTGATGGTCCAGCCGTGCCACTCGGCATGCTCCAACTGGCGGTAGGAATCGCGTCCGCTGCCGGCATTGTTGACCAGCACCATGAGGGCGATGGTGGCGCCACGAAAGGCGTCGAGCGAGACCAGGCGCGCGGTGGCGGGCGCGAAGGCGGCCGGGGCGTCGGTTACCGTTGCGGTTTGCGGTGTCATAGGCTGTGGCCTCGCGGTGACAGGTTCCTGGCGGAACGTAGTATAACAGGTACATACGGCCTGGAACTGTGCGCCCCCACGCCCCTGAAGTTTACCCGTTAGGAATATTTACTCATAACACGATTGTTTGAATGGGCCAGAAATCAACCAAGACTCACCGGGCCGCGCCGCCGAGCCAAGACAAGTTGGACCGAACACCACGTCGAAAATGGCCTCGAATTCGTTGGGACTTCATCACCGCCGCCCTCTCAATGCTTCTCATCGCGTGGATGGTCACGGAGGGGGGAAGCAAGTTCTTTCCCGTCGCCGGCGTCTTCGAAGGATTCTATGATGCCCAGGCGGCGAGCCTGCTGCACGGCCGCGTCGATGTGCCGCCTGAGGCACTCGGAGCGGAAGCTTTTGTTCACAACGGAAAGTCATACGGGTATTTCGGCCCAACTCCCGCGCTGGCGCGCCTGCCGCTCAATGTGCTCATTCCCGGCCTGGCAAGACATTGGAATCGCCTCTCGATGCTGCTAGCCTCTGCCCTGCTCATCTGCATGCTCCTTCTGCTTCTTCGCCGATTGGAAGAGTTGTTGCCCTTGAATCAAGGGCGGCAGTTGCGAAATCTGTTGGGCGCAACCCTGATTGTCGCCGTCGCGATTGGCTCCCCCAACTTTCCCCTCTCTGCTGAAGCGAAAGCTTACCAGGAGGCCATCGCATGGGCTAGCGCGTTGAGCTTGGCGAGTGCCGTTTGTGTGATCTCTTATCTCATGAGGCCCAGCCCAAAGTGGCTCGCGCTGAGTTGTGCGACGGCGTTCTTTGCGTTCTTTGCGCGAGTGTCGTCCGGTGTCGGCCCGGTTTTCGTCCTGTTCCTGTTGGACATGGTGCTGTTGATTCCGGTGCCCCGGCTAAAGAGCTTTTTCGCTGTCTCCGACCTTCCCTCGCCGCGCCAGGCAGTAATCGCGTTCAGCGTCACGATAGCCTCGGCGGTCGTCTTGTGGGGCGGCCTGAACTACTGGAAATATGGCATGGTTTTTGCCTCGGTGCCCGTGAAGATGTACGTATCATACAGGCCGGGACCGGAAAGCCCTGAAAATCTCTTCTCGCCTGTCAACGTGCCGGCTACTGTTTGGGCGTATACTTCACCATCGAACATCCACTTCAGGAAGCGGTTCCCATGGGTGGACTTCACACGGCCTGAGCGTTCTTCAGTGGCAGCGCGGTTTCCGCACAGCCAGGTCGGCAGGGTAGAGCCCTTTGCCAGCCTGTCCGGAGCCATGCCGGAGCTTTTGCTGGCCGCATTGGCCGGCACAGTGCTCTGTCTCGGCCGCCGCAGAAAACTCTCCCCCGTGCGCGCACCGCTGATCGGGGCCCTCGCCGGCTGTGGCCTGATCTTCACCCTGGGGATGATCACCTACCGTTATCTGCATGACACGCTGCCGTGGCTCGCGCTCGGATCGGCGATCGCCGTCGCTTGCATCCCGTCGATCGCGTCCAAGCGGACGCGCTACGCGGTCGCGTCGCTATTCATGCTCGGAGCGGCATACTCGACCTGCGTTAATTTCTGGTTCGGCGTTTTGCAAGATCGCTATTACGCTGTGCCAACGCCCCCGGAGAAGCGCCTCGCCTTCCTGGACTTTGGCAGTGACATGGACGGAGCGGGTTTGTGGCGTGGATTGGAGCTGGAGTTAACGCACTGGCGCGGCTATATTCCGGCGCAGGCACTCCAGGGCGGCAATCTCGTCGTGGATGCCAAGCTCGCGGACCGCCCGGATGAACCCGTCGCATACTCGAGTGGGCCGGCACCGCACGGCGGCGAATACGCCATCGATCTGCCGGCCGAAGGGACTTACCACCTCTCGATCCGCTATGCCAGTCCCGACTCCAGGCCCGTGCACCTGTTTCTGAATAATACGGAGGTCAACCAGGCCTGCGCGCAGCCTACCGGCGGTTCCTCCGCACAGTTTCAGAAATGGTCTCCCGTCGGATTGTTCCATCTTCCGGGCGGCCGCCTACGCGTGGCTCTCTGGTCTTCCGGCGACTTCCCATACATAAGCAGCCTTCGGTTTGTCCGCGTGAAGTGACGTAAAGCGACGTACGAATCGCGGCCGGTTGGCGGTGTCATAGACAGCAGCTAGCGGTGAGAGGTTCCTGGCGGAACGTAGTATAACAGGTACGACCCGACGCGTTCCCGTGGAGTCAGGTTATCGAACCACGGCTGTATGTTGGGATAGCGGAAATAGAAGCCGTACTGCGTCGTCTTATCGATGGTGGGGCTCACGGCGGTCCATCCTTCCGCCTGTATGGCGGGATGGATGGGCGTGATCTTCGGCAGGCCCGGCCAGACTTCCAGGTATGCACTGCGGCCGTTCCTGACTCCGAAGTTGACTTGGGTGGCGCCGAGTTCTTTCAGCCGGCGGGCGAGTTGTTTGGTGCTCTGACCCCAATCGAGGTCGGAATCCACCAGGACCTTTTCGGGTTCGCTGCCGGCAAACTCGTTGAAGTAGGCCAGATAGTCCGGATGGCTGAGAGCTCCCGAGACAGCGATCCACAGCACTGGGACCAGGGCACCGACTGTCGACGCCTGGGCGACGCGTTTCAGGCCGGCGGCGGCAATCACGGACAGACCGAGGTAGATGGGCAGAATGTGGCGCACTCCGATATTGACGTTGCCGGCCATGGCGGGCAGAAGGATGCCAAGAACGAAGGCGAGCGGCAGCAATGGGCGGACCTGCACGGGCCGTTTGACGCACATCCACACGCCGGGAATCAAGAGGAGGAGGAATGCGATTGGCGTCTTGACCGCGAGAGCGACGGGAAAGTAATACCACCATCCGTTGGTACCGTTGCGACCCAAAAGGTAAGAGGGATGACCCTCGGAGTTGTGACGGAGAGCGGCACGAATGCCGTCGAAGAACTCCGGCGCGGGGAGACTCACACCTCCACCGGGCATGGGCCCGATGGAGAAGAAGTACGCCGCCCAGATGGTGAGGACGCAGGCGGCCGCTGCAAGCAGAAGTCCGGGCGCGCGTTCTTTGGCAAGTTGCGCCAGTTGCACGCCGCCGGGCCTCGCCACGACGAGCCAGGCCAGCAGCGCAAGGACGGCGCCGGCGGGAAAGAAGCCGAGCGCGGTGAACTTGGTGAGCGCGGCGGCGGCGCCTGCCAGACCCAAGAAAATGGATCGTTTCCAGGTAGGCGCTTCGGCCCACAGGACGAGCGAGAAGAAGGCCAAACCAAGGCAGGCGGCAAGTCCCATGTCGGTGGTCGCGACCGCCGCGTGCGCCAGTACCGGCGGAACGAGAGTAAAGAGCAGGGTGGCAAGCGCGGCTTCCGGGTTGCCGAAGATGTGGCGGGTCCAGAAAAAGACCACCAGGCACGCCAGCAGAAAGAAGGGCAGGATCCCGGCGCGCATACGGATTACAAATGCGTCGGGATTGCGGGAGTGGATGACGAGTCCCACGCCTTCGTTTTCGCGATCGGGATTCCCGGAGGGACGCGCTCCATCGAGATAGGGCAGCAAGGCAGTCATCACGCGCGCCAGCGGCGGATGCTGCGTTTCGTAGCGGTAGACATGCTGCGCGAGATACTCCAAGCCGCACGCCAGGTGCTGCGGCTCATCATAAGTCAGGCCGAGCTGCGAATAAGTTGTGACGATGCGAAGGCTGCCTACGGCCATGCAACAAATGGCAATGAGGAGAGCGCGCTTCTCAAGGAATGGACGGAAGTGGGCATCCCACAGACCGGGCGCAGATGCATTCGCGGCTTCCCGGGTGACGATGGGCAGCTCTTTCGTTTTCTTCCTGGACACCCGGGAGACCCTTCCGGCTTAGCGCTCGATGCCGAGTTCGGTGGCTACCTTGACGAGGGTGGTGATCAGGCGATCCACGTGCTTTTCGGTGTGGGCGGCGGTGCACGAAATGCGCAGCAGGTTTTGCGCGGCGGCCGGACGCAGCACGGGATTGATATAGATGCCGTCTTCGAGAAGGCGTTTGCACAGGCGGCAGAGATCGAGCTCCTGCTGGATCACCACCGGCACAATTGCGGTCTCGCCGGGCAGCACGTTGAAGCCACGGGAGCGCAGTTCATCGCGCAGCAACTGGGCGATGCGCAGCAGATGCAGGCGGCGCTCCGGTTCTTTGCGCATGATCTGCAATGCCTGCGCCACGGCGGCCACACTGCCGGGAGGCAGGCTCGCCGAGAAGACGAAGGGGCGCGCGGTGTGCTTTAGGTAATCCACCACGGCGCGCTCGCCGGCGATGAAGCCGCCCACGGATGCCAGCGATTTGCTGAACGTGCCCATCACGATATCGACATCGTCGAGCACGCCAAGGTGCTCGGCCGCGCCGGCGCCGGTGGGCCCAGGACGCCGATGCCGTGCGCTTCATCCACGTAGGTGCGCGCGCCATATGGCTTGGCGAGTTTCATGATGCCGCGCAGGTCGGCGATGTCGCCTTCCATGCTGAAGACGCCTTCGCTGACGATGAAAATCTTTTCTTCGGGCGGGCAGTTCTCCAGGCACCGCTCGAAGTGCTCCATATCGTTGTGACGGAAACGGACGGTGCGGGCCGGCGACCGCAGGGCGCCTTCCACCAGGCTGGCGTGCAGGTTGTGATCGCAGATCATCACGTCGCCCTTCTCGGTCAGGGCGCTGAGTGTCGCATAGTTTGCCTGGAAGCCGGTACCGAAAATAATGGCGGCTTCTTTATGAACGAACGCGGCGAGTTCGGCTTCCAGTTTTACATGGACATCCAGCGTACCGTTGAGAAGGCGCGAACCACTGCAACCACTGCCGTACTTCTTGACGGCCTGCACAGCGGCTTCCTTCACCTTGGGATGCGTGATCAGGTCCAGGTAATCGTTGGACCCGAACATGAGTACTTTGCGGCGCCCCATACGCACTTCGCCAGCCCCACAACCTTCGCGGTCCCCAAAGACTTCGAAGTACATGTAGAGCCCGGCGGACTGCAAATCACTCGGACGAGTGAAATTTCGGCACTTCTCGAAGATATCGTTCGAGCCACTGCCCTTTCTTTTGCCGGTGATGTCGCTAGTCGATACGCGCATGATCCTCAGTTCCAATCATAGATTCGATATGTCTTGTACCGCTTGGCTCCCATCACTTCTAATGAGCGATTCATGAGCACGTTGTCTTCAAGGATCCAGGACATCTCGCAATCGCCGAACCCCAATTTCCGGGCATTTCGGACCAACGTGGCGTAAAAACCAGCCGCGAGACCCGAAGGCCGGTATTCCTCGACAACCCCGAGGGCAAGGACCCTGACATTTTTGATCAAACGTTGATAATACAGGATTTTGAGCAGCCCTGTTGGGAACAGGCTTCCGTTGGCCGGTTTGAGCGCCTGGTTCACGTCGGGCAATGCCAGCGCGAACCCTACTACGCGGTCTCCGACTTCACCAATCAGGACGAGATCGGGCTTGAGAATCATCTTCATCTCTTTGCCCATCAGGAAGAATTCTTCGCGCGTCATGGGGATGAATCCCCAGTTGCGCTCCCACGCCTTTCCGTAGACTTCCCAGACGCGCTCCACGTCTTTTTGGAAGTCTTTCATGTTGATGGGACGAACGCGCACTCCGGTAGTCTTTAAAACTTTGTCAGCGACGCGATCGATCTTTTTCATCTCGATGGTATTGGCGTTGCTCAGATAGGCGTAGAGATCTTTAGCCTTGGTCAGGCCCACCTGTTCCAACAACCCGGGGTAATACCGGGGATTGTAGGTCATCATCACCATCGGCGAAGAATCAAATCCGTCCACCAGCAAGCCGCACTCGTAGTTGGTGGACGGGTTCACCGGACCGCGAAGGAACTTCGCGCCGCGATCGAAAACCCATTGCCGCGCCTTCGTGAGAAGCACGCGCGCCACCTCTACGTTGTCTACACACTCGAAGAATCCGAAGAATCCGGCGTTCTCGTTATGGAACCGATTGTGGTTCCGGTCGATGATGGCGGCGACACGGCCCACCACCTTGCCGCCCTCCCGCGCCAGGAAGAACTCCGCTTCGCCATTGGCGTAGAAAGGATGCTTCTCGCGGTCCAATAACTCTTTTACCGCGATGCGCAATTGCGGCACCCAACACGAATCGTTACGGTAGATCGTGAAAGGCAGTTCCACAAACTCATTCAATGCCTTCTTGCTGTCTACTGTCGTGATCTCAATACCTACCAATCATAGCCCCTTTGGAGACAGTTTTTGGTACAGCCTGGGTGCCGTTAAAATCAAAACCGCAGCCGTAACAACGCCGGCGAGCAGGTCAACCGTATAGTGGTATCGAAGATAAACTGTAGCAAAAATGATGCACGGAGTGTAGGCCAAATAGACCCGGAACAACCGGTTGGATACCATACGACTGCCCCACCACGCGAGGATGGTGAGTTCCGTGTGCCCACTCGGAAAGCAATCATAATGAGCGGATTCCAGCCTGTCGAGCGCGCGTTGCATGGTCTGAAACAGCCATAAACCCTGCAGCGGGAAGTGCTGCAAATGTTTCAGAAGAAATCTGGGGCCGCGAGCCGGAACCAGGATATACCCTATGTACGAGGCCAAAAAGCCCAGGGTGATTAAGAAAGCATAATATTGAAAATCTTTGGTGCGGCACTGCCGCCAGAGGACCCAGGCGACGTATAGTACCGCTGGTACAAAAAGTGTATAGACCACCTGAAGAAACTCGGTCAGCACGGGCGAGTGGGCGCGCTCCAACCAGACGGACGGGTGCGCTCCCCAGATTCGGAAATCGAGGTCCGCGAGCCATTGATCGGCATCCGTGCTGCGCACGGCGGGAATGAAGAGCGCCATCTCCTTGTAGCAGGAAGCTACGTAAGGCAGTGGATACCAGTTCCGGAATAGCCACGAAGTGGGATTGGGCCGTTTTACCTGGTAAACGATCACCGCTCCGCCGATCAGGTTGGCGGCCAGCAATGGGAGCGCGTCGGGCAGTTTGCCCCACCACCCCAGAATTATCACGACCGAGCAGGCAAAGTAGGCAAGGATCACCTTGTCCACCGCCCAGAAGCGGGTGTCGCACTTCAAGAGGTCGACTTTCAGTACGTCAGCCAACCCGCCTCCTTGTACCAGGCCAGGGTTGCGGCGAGGCCTTCGTCGAGCGAAGTGGGCGCCACGAAGCCGAGTTCCCGGGCGGCGCGCGAGGTATCGCAGGTCCAGGCCATGCAGCGCGCTTCGGCGATTTTCTCACGCGAGATGATGCCGGGCTTGCCGCGGAAGCGCGCCCAGACTTCCGCGCCGGCGCCGACGGCATGGGCCGCGGCAAACGGCACGGTTACGACGCGCGGCGTGCGCGACATGGTGCGCGCCGCGGACGCCCCCAGATGGCGCCATGACACAGGTTTGGCATGCGCCAGGAAATAGGTCCTTCCGGCGGCGAGCGGCGCACCTGTGGCGGCCAGCAGGCCTTCCACGAGGTCTTTGACGTAGATGGCGCTAAACCAGCGCTCGCCGCCGGCGATTTCGAGCACGAGCCCTTTGGAAATCGATTTGAGGAGCTGAAAGACATCCGTGTCGCGTGGTCCGTAAACCACCGGCGGCCGGACGATGACGGCATCGGGCGCCAGATCGCGGACTATCTTCTCGGCAGCGAGCTTGGACTTCCCGTAGTGCGTCAAGGGGTGCGGTTCGGCGTCCTCGGCGAGCGGCACTCCAGCCTCGGAGGGACCAATGGCAGCCAGTGAACTTACATGGACCAGGCGAATTCCCTGCCCTGCCATGGCGTGCGCGAGTTGTTCGGTGGCGCGTACATTGCCGGTGTAGTAATCCCCGGGCCGCAGGGCTTTGGTGACGCCGGCCAGGTGGATCACGGCGCCAGCTCCGCGGAGCGCCTCGGCGATACCGGCACCGCTTGCCAGGTCGCCGTAGACGGTCTCTACGCCCGCCGGCAGCGAGCGTGGCTTTGCACCGTTGCGGCGCACCAGTGCGCGAACGGACTGGCCAGTGGCGACAAGCTTTTCCAGCAGGTGCGTACCGATGAAGCCGGTACCGCCAGTGACCAGGATCATTACTGCAATGTACTTCGGAAGGCGACCTCGCCGAAATAGCTCTCGGCGATGGTGCCCGTGTGTTGGGAATTGATCTGCAGGCGGAGACCCTTCACGCGCGGCGCAGTCCTGCCGTAGGCGCGCTCGTAATCGGCGGCGATGTTGCGGCTTTCCGCAATCCACTTATTGGCTTCCGCGGCGCCGGACTGGCAGACCACGGCAAAGATGTGCACCAGCGGAATATTGCTGGCGTGCTGCATGGTGCCTTTGGGCGCGTTGGTGTCCCAGATGTAAGTAAGGATCCGCTTATCGGAAAAGGCTACGAGCACCTGGGCGGCCTGGTCATCTGTAGAGGCGCGGCGGAAATCGCCGCCGCCCGGGAGTTGAGCCACCTTCCAGTGCCAGGTCAAAAACGGCATCTGGGCGGGGTCGACATCCACTGAGTGCTCCAGCGCAAAGGAGCTCCGGACACTCTTCAGATGCAGGCAGCTTTCGCCGTCCTTGCAGACCGAAATTTCTGGCTGGCCGTGATTCATCTTGATCTGCCAATCCATAGGCAGCTGCCCCGAACCCCAATTTGCGGTATTCAATACGATGAAACCCAACTGGGAGGTATGTGCCTGGAATAGGAAAGCAAGAAAAATACAAACCAGCAGCAAATACTTTTTCAATAGACCTCTCACGCGCGTCTGAAGCCGTGCTCTTCACTTAACTATCGCATGAATGGCGCGGCTTTCGCCACTGAAAAACGCGGTTCCGGACTCGTGCCCCGCCGCTCGCGGCGTTTGGAAAAACGAAGCCAATTATTTACGGCTTATCCTGAGTCTTGTGTTCGACTTTGGCTGCGGCCTTATGGGTTGTTTTCTTTACCTTTTTCGCGGCCTTTTTGGTGGTCTTCGCGGTCGCCTTCCCCGCACTCTTGGCAGCTTCTCCGGTATCTTTACCGGCGCCCTTAATGTCGCGGCCCGCCTGTTTCGCGTCCTGCCCAGCAGTCTGGGCAAAGATTGCGGGGGTGAGGCTCAGCATCAGGGCGCATCCGATAACTGCAATTCGAAGTTTCATAATGCTGATGGGAGCAGGCGGCATGCCGATGAGCGTTACTTCACTTTCCGCGGGCCTGGATCGCCTGGGACGTGAGTGAAGCCTGGCGGGCGACGGCTTCCGGCAAGCCGGGGACGGGCCGCGTAAAACGCTGGACGTCTTCCAGATCTTCCGGTTGTCCCACGACATACAACGCGCGCAACGCCTCCCAAACGTGATTCTTGTCGACGGAGAGTTCGACCAGGCTGTCGCCCGGCGCCACGAGGTCGCCTTCCTTGTGTTCGAGACTGCGCACTTCGCCAGGCACCGGCGAGCGGACCTCGGTCTCCCCGACGCGCGCCAGCAGGGTTCCCGGATTCACATAGTCACCCAACTTAAGACGGTAGCGGACCGGTCCGGCGACGGGGGCGGTTACGGCATAAGGACGCAGCATAGCGATGAGTTCGGGGCGGGCGGCGGGGTCACCGAAGGCCGCGAGGCTGAGCGCCACGTTGCGCCGCACCATGGGTTGCGGATCGTGAATCAGCTTGAGGAGGGCATCGTGGAAGGGAGGATAGGCGCGGTCCTGGCCCATGATCCAGGCCGCGGTCTGGCGGATCTCAAGATTGGGACTGGCGGCCTGTGCGATCACCTGCGGGTACCAGCGCGAGACATTTTGACCGTGAGACATGCGCTCGCCCAACTGGACGAGGGCGTGCTGAATGTGGCGCGGTTTGGAGAGATCGGCAAAGTACGCGTCGAGGTCGGAATCGCCGAGCTTGCGGCCGAACCAAGTGTAATACCAGAAGAGAAAGGGAAATAAGACGAGGGCGAGGGCGAAGAGCGCGATCAGGAGATAGGCGCGGCGGCCGGGGCGCTTGTGTGCGCGGGGAGCTTCCTGGGGCATGAGAGACTCATGATACACCCGGCGAGAGACACTTCGGGCTTGCCGAAGGGGTCTTACTGAGACGTTGCGGCGGCCGGGGCTACCGGGTGTTTGCCGGGCGTGGTCCGGCCGCCAGTGATTTGGCTGGAATCTACGAAGACGTAGGAACCGTGCTTATTACCTTGAGCACATCGAGCGTCCCCTCGTTTCGATTCTCAACCTCTGTATCCGGTGGGTCGGCGACAAACGCTATCCGAACATCCACCGGCGATTATCCGTTCGAACGGAAGATCTTCCCGCCGGTCTCCTCCACGTAGGGGAACCACCGTTAGGCTTTAAGGGCCTACAGGAAGTCAGCACCACCACAAACGCAACGCATACTGGCCAGTATGAAAACTTGTTGCGGCCGCGCGGTGTGGTGCGCGCGACCTCTCACGATTCGAAAGTAGCATGGGCGATTTCGTATATTGCGGACAGAAAATCTCAAATTGTTGGGAACAGGGGAAATAGAGATTTTGGTTTCGCGCAATGGGGGAGGAGCGGGGGATTTGAATTGGAAGGCGGCGAGCGACGAGAGGGGCCGGCCGCCGACCGGCGCGTGGTATCCTATTGCAGTAGGATACTTTGTATGCCGCGCGGCAATCCATCACCGAAACTTGCCATCACTGTAGACCCTAGCGTTCACGAAAACATCCTTGCGGCGGCCGCCCGCGACGGGGTAAGCGTCTCTGCCTGGATGACCGCTGCGGCGCGCGAAGTGCTGCAACGGCGGGCTGGTTTGGCGGCGGTCGCGCTGTGGGAAAAGCAGCACGGACGCCTCACCGAAGAAGAGATGAATGAAGCTCGCCGCAGTGTGCGGGCACAGCTCCGAACATCGCGAGCGGTCCGGCGCCGGGCATGAGCGCTGTCGTCTACGACGCCGCCATTCTCGTGGCCGCCGATAGAAATGAGCGGCGAGCATGGGCGGAGCACAAGGCGCGTTTGGAATTTGGGGTTGTTCCATTGGTTCCGGCACCGGTGGTCGCCCAAGTCAGCCGGTCCCCCCGACAAGCCCAACTCAGGCGCTTCTTGACTGGGTGCGTGGTCGTTCCTCTTGGGGAGACCGAAGCGCACGAAGCCGGGCGGCTGTTAGGCAAGACCAAAACGGCGGATACCGTTGACGCCGTTGTGGTGACGACAGCCCTTCGACAAAAAGCTACGATTCTCACAAGCGACCCGGACGACATAGAACGGCTCGTGAGAGCTTCTGGCCGCGAAGCTGCTGTCGTCGCGATCTGAGTCAAGGCGAAGATGCTGCGGCGTATCCTGGGAGCTTCAGTTCGGCGACGAACGATGCAACAATTAGCCGAATGCCACGGATACGCTGTACGCTCTGCTTCCTTTTGGCGGTTAGCGGCTGTCTCGCCGCAGATCGAACCGGCTCAGAACTGAAGGCGCTTTTCGACGCACATGACTGGTTCAAGCTTCGTGATGCGATTGGGCGGTCTGTAGACGTACCGGCGTTTTATCGAGGCGCAGTTGCATGTGCTTTCAATAATATCGGCGACGCCGAGCGGCAGTTCCGGGCGGTTTTCGAGGCATCCGGTGACGCGCATCAAGCTGCGGACGCTCATGGACTGCTTGCCCATGCGTTTATGCGATCAGGACGATATTCGCAGACGCACGCGCACCTCGTTGCCATGCAGAAGCTATTGCCCGGAATTTCGGGTCTGAATAGCTCTCTGGCTTTGTTCTCTCAGTTAAGTCGTTACCCGGAGCTGTCTGTAAAAGCTCGACATGTTTCAGACGTGCGGATGAGTGACGATTTCTTCATTCCACTTGCTGTGAACGGGAAGCCTGCAAGGTACGGCTTCGATAGCGGCATGGATATTTCTTTTATCAGCGAAGCCGAAGCGAACCGACTCAGACTGCCCATCCATGACGTGAGCGCAGCTTCACTCCGGGATGGTGCGTCGGGCAACGACGTCCCTATTCGTTTCGTGGTTGCGGATCGACTAACTGTCGGTGGCGTTGAACTTCGGCATGTAGTGTTTCTGGTGACTCGCAACGACGCGATGCCATTTGTCGAGTTATCGCGGGACAAACAGGGTATCCTCGGCCTACCCGTGCTTGTGGCCTTCGGGACTATGCGGTGGACCAGAGACCGCGTGCTACGGATCGGCATGGATAGTGATCGCTCCGATACAGACCATCCGAATATGTGCTTTCAAGGCGTCTCGCTCGTTGTGGAAGGCACGTTCCGTACGCAACAAATCGATGCCTGGTTGGATACTGGGTCCAGCAAGAGCTACCTGACGCAGCGCTTTGCGCATCAGTTCCCGGACGTCATTGAGGCCGATGGCAAGGAGGCATCGGCGCGGCTCCGCGGCGTAGGAGGTTCGACACAGGTTAGAGTCGTTGCTGTTCCTGAGATCAAGTTCAGCGCGGGAGGCTCTGACCTCGTCATGCGTCCCGCACAGGTGCTCCCGAAGGACGAGCGAGTTGATAGGGACTGGTACCACGTTTGGCTCGGGATGGATCTCCTCGGCACAATGCGAGAAGTCAGCCTGGACTTCAAATCCCTGGCGTTCTCTCTAAAATAGCCTGCTCGGCCGCGGTGGCTTTCGCTTAGCATTTGCCGTTGTGGTCGAAACGGCGATACCGGAAAACTTGCGCCCTGTCCGGCTTTAAACTGTATCTGCTAGCCGCCAAGACCGCCAGCAGACAATACGAAGTCTGTCGAGCTACGGGAGTTCCACTGGAGCGAGCCGCACCTGCCGAAATCCGCCGTGGCCGAGTTCCACTTCCGTCCCCTGTGACAGCCGCGCTGCCCACAACCTTCCGATGCCGAAGGCCGACAAGCCCACGCCGCTGCGGTGGGCCAGCACGTAATACTTGCCCGGAGGCAGGGTGTCGGTGGTGAACTGTCCAAAGGGATCTGTCTGTCCCCACGCCATCGTTTCCGCCAGAGTTGCTTCGGAGTCCGCCGCCGCCGGCAGTGCATAGAAGTATGCGTCAATCACCGGCCTACCGTCAGAGTCGTTCACTTGCGCGGAAATTACGGCGCCGTCGCGACCGACAAAGATGCCGAGCCTGGAATTCAGCGGGGCGTTGCCCAGGCGCAAAGGCTGGTGCAGAACGCTGTCGCTGCCGTATGTAACGTCCTTGACGTATTGACCGGTTGGTAATCCCAGCACGACGACTTCGTAGTCGCCCATCAACATCCCCGGAAAGTGAAAGACCCCCGGAACGGCTGTGGACACGCCCTGCATTTCGTTCCAGTCTCCGATTGAGATCGCGCGACGGTCCACCGGCACCGCGCGGACAGTTATGGGAACGGCACCTGGACTGGGAGCGCCGGCGCCGTCCCAGTTCACCTCGCCGGATAGGGTGACCAGCGGCGGCGTCACCACCTGGAGTCGCCGAACATCCCGATCCAGGACGGTGAAGGGCGTCAGACCGAAGGTGAAGTCTGCACGCGAGGTTGGCACGGGCCCTTGGGTAGTGAGCCGGTATTCGCCGGGAGTGAGATTGCAGATGCGAAACCTGCCGTCGGCACCTGGATTGCCGGCCGATCCGACACTGCCGGCGCGCGAAAAGAGGGCTTCGGTTCGAGAGACGTTGAAGTCCAGCTTCGCTGGCGCGGCGGTAGCTGTCACCATCACGCCATCAGCGCAGTAACCCGGGGCTTTCACCATGCGGATGTCCACTTGATCCAGGGCTTGGCCTGGCCGGAGCGTCAGTGGTTGGGCGCTCCCCAGAACCGGGGAATTGGGATAGTACGTATCCGCCAGCATTTCCTGCCGCTCCTTGAGGTCCTCCGGTACATCCGAGATGCCTGCGACTTTCTCTGGGAACTTCGTCGCCAGCAGCAGCACAGGTTCTCCGGTGGGGACGTTGGGAATGCGATACGCCCCGCGGGTGTTGGTGGCAACCGACGCGTTACGGCGGCTCTGCAATCGGCCGAGGTAGTACATCCTGGTTACAACCGACACTATGGCGCCCGCCACTGGCTCCCGTTTGTCGTCGACTACCCGGCCTGAGACTGTTCCGTTGAGCCGAAAGTTGATATCGACAGCAGTCAAATCGAAGCCGGCGAGCACGATCCTCCGTGAGACTGTGCGGCTGCCATCCTTCTCGACCTCGAGTTGATACCGGCCCGGCGGCAAGTCGGAGATTGTGTAACGACCGCGGGTGTCCGTTTTTACGGGCTCGGCTCCTTCGGTGGAGACGGTGGCCAGGGGCACGGGTGCCGACCATCCGGCGTACCGGACAACTCCGCTGATAGACGCCTTGCGTGCCGAAGCGGGCGGATCCTGCGCCATCGCGGCCGACGCCGGCAGTATCACCAGGAGCGTAAGTCGGAAAGTCTCCATCACGTTGCAAGACGCACAGGGTCACTAAAGCGTGGAGGCTTTTCCGCGCCGAGATGGCCCGATCTCGCAGGCGGGCGAACTGACCGCCATAGATGATAAGGTCTTGCGACAGGGGGTGCCACTCGACTCAGGCGCGACTCTGCCGCTCGACTTTGAAACGATCTCCACGCCGTCAACCGATGTCGAGGGTCACCTAGGACTTCCCTTCACTGACCCATCAGAGTTGCCATCAGACCGCGACGATCTAGACGGTGCAAACGATGATTGCGGCAAGTGAACGGCGTTACCGCAGAAGTGGATTTGGGCTCGGCGGCGGCCCCTGAAAGGCCCGCTCCACCGGGCGTGGGACGCGGGAGACGAAGAGTCCGAGCTCCGCTCGGATTGGCAGGCTGAAGCCCGCCCCACCACGGATGGGTTCCCGGAGAGAACACAAGAAACGGAGCTACTTGCTTAGTTTTATCCGGGCCCCAACAGGCGCGATAGGATCTCGTCGGGGGTACATTCAAAGTGACGGGCAACGTCCTTCAGGATCGATCGGAGAGTCCGAGAGGAAGTACCTTGTGGTTCGGCACGGTGACGTGATGTTCGCCGCGCATTCGAGTTGTCATCCGGATCGGCGCCCGACCATTGCCTGGGCATCCTCATACTGCGATCAGTTCTTCACGGACGAAATGGAGGCGGATGATTTTTGGTCGGGACTCCTCTTCGAAGTGACAGATCACTGCGTCCCGAACCATTTCGTTGAGTTCTTCGAGCGTGTCAGCAACCGTAAAAATCGACTGGCCTAGCCCCCCTCCGGCGGTTCGCTCACGATGAAGATGATTTCGTTCACGTTCGACCTCTCAAAATAAGAACCGCCGGCGAACCGAAGTGGTTCGCCGGCGGTTTGAATTGCTGCTTGATTACTCGGCCAGGGATTCTTCGCCGGTATCTTCGGGGAGGCCGCCGGCGTATTGCAGGCGGGTCTCCTCGTCGTATCCCGGGATGGCGTCGAGAGGCACTTCGCTCGGCGTCTCTTCCACCACATCCTCGCCCGCGATCTTGACCTGGCGGTAATACTCCATGCCGGTGCCGGCTGGAACCAGACGGCCCATGATCACGTTCTCCTTCAGGCCACGGAGGTAGTCCACCTTGCCGTTGATGGCGGCTTCGGTAAGCACGCGCGTGGTTTCCTGGAAGCTGGCCGCGGAGATGAACGAATCGGTCGAGAGCGATGCCTTCGTGATTCCGAGCAGCATCGCCTTGCCCTGCGCCGGACGTCCGCCCGCCTCCAGCACCTTGTTGTTCTCAGTGCGGAATTTGAACTTGTCGACGATCTCTTCGGGCAGGAACTCGGTATCGCCGATGTCTTCGACCTTCACCCAACGCATCATCTGACGGCTGATGGTCTCCAGGTGCTTGTCGTTGATGTTGACGCCCTGCAGGCGGTAGACTTCCTGAATCTCGTTGACCAGGTACTTCTGCAGTTCCTTTTCACCGAGCACTGCCAGGATGTCGTGCGGGTCGCGCGGTCCATCCATCAGGGGTTCGCCGGCCTTGATCTTTTCGCCTTCCTGAACCTTGATGTGGACGCCGCGGGGCAGCGAGTATTCCTTCACCTCGCCGTCTTCGCCCTTGACGCGGATCTTGCGCTGGCCCTTGCTGACTTCGCCGTATTCCACCGTGCCGTTGATCTCCGCCATGATGGCCGTCTCGCGCGGCTTGCGCGCTTCGAACAGTTCCACCACGCGCGGCAGACCGCCGGTGATGTCCTTGGTCTTGGTGGTTTCGCGCGGGATCTTGGCCAGCACGTCGCCGGCGTGGACTTCCTCGCCGTCGCGAACCATCAAGTGAGCGTGGGTCGGCATGAGGTACTTCTTGGCCTCGGAACGAGACCCGCCCGCGCCTTCGGGCCGGACCACGATCTGCGGCTGCCGCTTCTCGTCCGGGGAGTCCGTGACGACGAGCTGCGACATACCGGTCACCTCGTCCAACTGTTCCTGCATGGTGAGGCCGTCGACGAGATCCTTAAAGTGGATGACGCCGGAGACTTCGGTCAGGATGGAGAAGGTGTACGGATCCCACTCGAGCAGGATCTGGTTGTTCTTCACGGGAGCGCCGTCTTCGACCAGCACGCGCGCGCCGTAATTCGCCGGGTAGCGTTCCTTTTCGCGGCCCTTATCGTCGACCACCGCCATGATGCCGTTGCGGTTCATGGCGATCAGCTCGCCGGCCTTGCTGCGGACCGTCTGGATGCCGATGTAGCGGGCAAAACCATCGCTCTTGGCGTCCTGCTTGGACTGCTCGTTGATTCGGGTCGCCGTACCGCCGATGTGGAAGGTACGCATGGTCAACTGGGTGCCGGGTTCGCCGATGGACTGCGCCGCGATCACGCCGACCGCTTCGCCGCGTTCGACGAGGCGTCCGGTGGCCAGGTTGCGGCCGTAGCACGCGACGCAGACGCCGCGCTTGGATTCGCAGGTCAGCACCGAGCGGATCTTGACGCGCTCGATACCGGCCGCCTGAATGGCCGCGGCCAGCTCTTCGGTGATTTCCTGGTTGATGTGGACGATGATATTGCCTTCGTAATCGCGCTGATCTTCGAGCGCCACGCGGCCCACAATGCGGTCGCGGAGGGCTTCGATGATTTCGCCGGATTCGATGATGGGCTCCACGTAAATGCCTTCGGTGGTGCCGCAATCGTTTTCGGAGATGATGACGTCCTGCGCCACGTCCACCAGGCGGCGCGTGAGGTAGCCGGAATCGGCCGTCTTGAGCGCGGTATCCGCCAAACCCTTACGGGCTCCGTGGGTGGAGATGAAGTACTGCAGCACGTTGAGGCCTTCGCGGAAGTTGGCCGTGATGGGGGTCTCGATGATTTCGCCCGAGGGCTTGGCCATGAGTCCGCGCATACCGGAAAGCTGGCGGATCTGCTGTTTGGAACCGCGCGCGCCGGAGTCGGCCATGATGTAAATCGGGTTGAGGTAGCGGCCGGTGCGGTCGTCCTCTTCCATGGCGGAGAACATCTCGTCGGAGACCTTTCGGTAACCTTGCTCCAGATTTCGATGATCTTGTTATAGCGTTCGCCGTGGGTGATGGCGCCGTCCTGATACTGGTTTTCGACCAGGACGACTTCCTTTTCGGCGGCGCGCACGAGGGCGGCCTTCTCGCCGGGGACGACCATGTCGTCGATGCCGATGGAGATGCCGGCGCGGGTGGCGTACAGGAAGCCGAGCGCCTTGATCTCGTCCAGCATGTGCACGGTGACTGATGCAGGCCGAACTTGAGGTAGCAATACTGCACGAGTTGCGCGAGGCCCTTCTTCTTCAGAAGGCCGTTGATGTACGGCATGTCCTGCGGCAGGTTGTCGTTGAGGATCACACGGCCGACCGTGGTGTCCATGTACTGCTTGATGAACTCGATCGGTTCGGTATGGATGATGTTCTGCGTATCGAAGGCGTGCACCAGGTCGATGACCCTGCCGGTGTAGCGCAGCTTGATGGGGGTGAGGGTTTCCACTTCGCCCATTTCGAGCGCGATCAGCACGTCGTCGGTGGAGGCAAAGGTGCGGCCTTCGCCCTTGGCGCCGGGGCGCGATTTGGTGAGGTAGTAGCAGCCGAGCACCATGTCCTGCGTGGGAATGGTGATAGGAGCGCCGTGCGCGGGCGACAGAATGTTGTTGGACGAGAGCATCAGGGTGGATGCTTCGATCTGCGCTTCGGGCGACAGCGGAATGTGAACGGCCATCTGGTCGCCGTCGAAATCGGCGTTGAAGGCGGTGCAGACCAGCGGGTGAATCTTGATCGCCTTGCCTTCGACGAGGACGGGCTCAAAGGCCTGAATGCCGAGGCGGTGCAGGGTGGGGGCGCGATTCAACAGAATGGGGTGGTCTTTGATGACCTCTTCGAGAATGTCCCACACCACGGGGTCCTGCTGCTCCACGAGTTCCTTGGCCTGCTTGATGGTGGTGCAGTGGCCGCGCTGTTCGAGGCGGTGATAGATGAAGGGCTTGAAGAGCTCGAGCGCCATCTTCTTGGGAAGACCGCACTGATTGAGCTTCAGTTCGGGACCGACCACGATGACGGAACGGCCCGAGTAGTCCACGCGCTTCCCGAGCAGGTTCTGGCGGAAACGGCCCTGCTTACCTTTGAGGGTGTCGGAGAGCGACTTGAGGGGGCGGTTGTTGGCGCCGCGCAGTACGCGGCCGCGGCGGCCGTTGTCGAAGAGGGCGTCCACGGCTTCCTGGAGCATGCGCTTTTCGTTGCGCACGATGACGTCGGGAGCGTGCAGCTCGATGAGCTTCTTCAGGCGGTTGTTGCGGTTGATGACGCGGCGGTAGAGGTCGTTGAGATCGGAGGTGGCGAAACGGCCGCCATCCAATGGCACGAGGGGGCGTAGTTCCGGCGGGATGACGGGGATGACGTCCAGGATCATCCACTCGGGCTTGTTGCCGCTCTTGCGGAAGCTTTCGACGACGCGCAGGCGCTTGGCGTGTTTGAGCTTCTTCTGCTGGCTCTGCTCGGTCTTCATCTTCTCGCGAATTTCTTCGGAGAGCGATTCGACGTCGATCTTTTTGAGCAGTTCCTTGATGCCTTCGGCGCCCATCATGGCGATGAAGCGGCCGGGGAATTCCTGGTCGAGCTGGCGTTTGCGCTCGTCGGTGATGACTTCACCGCTGCTCAACCCGGTATCGTCGCCCGGCTCCACGATGACGTAGGCTTCGAAGTAGAGGACGCGCTCGAGTTCGCGCAGGGTGATGTCGAGGAGGTGCCCGATGCGGCTGGGCAGGCCCTTGAAGAACCATACGTGCGAACAGGGGCTGGCCAGTTCGATATGGCCCAGGCGTTCGCGGCGGACGCGCGCCAGCGTAACTTCCACGCCGCATTTGTCGCAAATCACGCCGCGGTGCTTCATGCGCTTATACTTGCCGCACAAGCACTCCCAATCCTGGGTGGGTCCGAAGATGCGGGCGCAGAACAGCCCGTCGCGCTCCGGCTTAAAGGTCCGGTAGTTGATGGTCTCCGGCTTGGTGACTTCTCCATGGCTCCAGCTCCGGATTTTTTCCGGAGAGGCCAGAGAAATGCGGATCGAATCAAAATCCGCGATCAAATTCGCTCGGTCGTACGGAGAGGATCTCAAAATTGCCTCCAGTTCCTAGGGCTAAAAACCAATAAACCTGTTGGGCCGCCGATGAACGCCGATGAACGCGGATAAAACAGAGGCACTTTTGCTTATCTGCGTTCATCTGCGTTTATCGGCGGCCATAAAGTCTTCTTTTAATCCGCCGCTAGTGCCGTATCCAGCACTTCACGCGGCTTCTTCATCAATTCGACGTCGAGACACAACGACTGCAACTCGCGGATTAGTACGTTGAACGATTCGGGGACGCCCGGCTCGATGGCAGCCTCGCCCTTGACGATGGCCTCGTAAATTTTCGCGCGGCCGTACACATCGTCCGATTTCGCGGTCAACAATTCCTGCAGGATGTATGCGGCGCCGTAGGCTTCCAGCGCCCAGACTTCCATTTCGCCGAAACGCTGTCCGCCGAACTGCGCCTTGCCGCCCAGCGGCTGCTGGGTAATCAGCGAATACGGTCCGATGGAGCGGGCGTGGATCTTGTCGTCAACCAGGTGGGAGAGCTTGAGCATATAGATGTAGCCCACGGTCACCGGCTGTTCGAACTGGGTACCCGTCATGCCGTCGAAGAGCGCCGTCTTGCCCGAGGTCGGCTTACCGGCATCGGTCAGCGCTTTCTTGATTTCGCGTTCGGTCGCCCCGTCGAAAACGGGGGTCGCATAATGCAGGCCTAGCGCCTGGGCGGCCCACCCGAGGTGGGTTTCCAGAATCTGACCGACGTTCATACGGCTGGGAACGCCCAGCGGATTGAGCACGATCTCCACGGGGGTTCCATCCGGGAGGTACGGCATGTCCTCCTCGGGCAGAATGCGCGCGATCACACCCTTGTTTCCGTGGCGGCCGGCCATCTTGTCGCCGACGCTCAGCTTGCGCTTCATGGCGATGTAGACCTTCACCAGCTTGATCACGCCGGGAGGCAGCTCATCGCCCTTGCGCAGCTTGGCGATCTTCTCGTCGGTGATCTTTTCGAGCACCGCGATCTGGCGCGACGTCATCTCTTCGATTTCGTCGATTTGTTCGTTGAGGCGCGGATCTTTGCTGGCCAGGCGCATGCGCTTGAGGTCGCGCGACTTCATCTTCTCGATGAGCTCGCGCGTCAGCTCGGTGTCTTTGCTGAGCAGGCGCTTGTTGGTCTTTTCGTCGTGCAGGTCGGCCAGCAGCTTCTTGCCTTCCAGCAGAATGCCCAGACGCTTGGCGCGCTCGTCGGTCAGGATGCGGATTTCATCCTGCAAGTTGCGCTGCAAACGTTGGATTTGCGATTCCTCGATCAGCTTCGACCGCTCGTCCTTCTCCTGGCCTTTGCGGGAGAAGATCTTGCAATCGACGATGGTGCCCTCGATGCCCGGCGGGCAGTAGAGGGAGGCGTCCTTCACATCGCCGGCCTTTTCGCCGAAGATGGCGCGGAGCAGTTTCTCTTCCGGAGTCAGCTGGGTTTCGCCCTTGGGCGTCACTTTGCCGACCAGAATGTCGCCCGGCTTGACGGTGGCGCCGATGCGGATGATGCCGCTCTCGTCCAGGTTGCGCAGGAAGCTGTCCGCGATGTTGGGAATGTCGCGGGTGATTTCCTCCGGCCCCAGCTTGGTGTCGCGGGCTTCGATTTCGAATTCTTCGATGTGGATCGAAGTGTAGTAGTCTTCCTTGACCAGCTTCTCGCTGACCAGGATGGCGTCTTCGAAGTTGTACCCGCGCCAGGGCATGAAGGCCACCAGCACGTTGCGTCCCAGGGCCAGTTCGCCCAGGTCGGTACACGGACCATCGGCCAGGACGGCGCCCTTGTGGACGCGCTGGCCCACCCGCACAATCGGCTTCTGATTGATGCAGGTGTTCTGGTTGCTGCGCTTGAACTTCGTCAACTGGTAGATGTCGGCGCCCACCTCGCGGGAAAGCTGGCCTTCATGCGACGCGCCTTCCACGCGAACGATGATGCGTTCGCTATCCACGGAATCCACGATGCCGGGGCGCTTGTTGAGCACGACGGCGCCGGAATCGCGCGCCGTGACGCTCTCCATGCCGGTGCCCACGTAGGGAGCGTCGGCGCGGAGCAGCGGGACGGCCTGGCGTTGCATGTTGGAACCCATCAACGCGCGGTTGGCGTCGTCGTTTTCCAGGAACGGAATCAGGCTGGCGGCCACGGAGACAAGCTGTTTGGGGCTGACGTCGATGTACTCGATTTCGTCCCTGCCCTTGAGCACGAAGTTGCCGGCCTGGCGGGCGTTGGAAAGATCGGGAACGATGCGGCCCTTCTCGTCCAGTTCCACGTTGGCCTGGGCGATGGTCCACTTGTCTTCTTCCCACGCCGAGAGGTACTCGCAGTGGGCTTCGAATTCGACGCCCTGTTTCTTGGCGCCGAGCTTGCGGTTGACTTCGTCCACTTCGGAGCGGCGCAGAATGTCGCCGACCTTGAGATCGGAATCGCCCGGGTTGAGGACCTGGACTTCATCCACCACCGCGCCCTTGATGACCTTGCGATAAGGGCTCTCGATGAACCCGTATTCATTGATGCGCGCAAAGCAGGACAACGACGAAATCAGACCGATGTTCGGACCTTCCGGCGTTTCGATGGGGCAGATGCGGCCGTAGTGGGTGGGGTGCACGTCGCGGACTTCGAAGCCGGCGCGTTCCCGGCTCAAACCGCCAGGTCCGAGGGCCGAGAGACGGCGCTTGTGCGTGATCTCGCTCAACGGGTTGGTCTGATCCATGAACTGCGAGAGCTGGCTGGACCCGAAGAATTCGCGGATCGCGGCCATCACGGGCTTGGCGTTGACCAGGTCGTGCGGCATGGCCGTCGACATTTCCTGGTACACGCTCATCTTTTCCTTGATGGCGCGCTCCATGCGCACCAGGCCGATGCGGAACTGGTTTTCGAGCAGCTCGCCGACCGCGCGGACGCGGCGATTGCCGAGGTGATCGATGTCGTCCACCGCGCCGATACCTTTGCGCAGCTTCAGCAGGTACTTGATGGTGGCCTTGAAGTCTTCCGAATCCAGGGTGCGCTTATCGAGGGCGGTGGAATCGCTGCGGTCGTACAACTTGATGTTGAACTTCATGCGGCCCACGCGGGAGAAATCGTACTTGCGCGGGTCGAAGAACATGCCCTGGAAGAACTGGGTGGCGGTATCCACGGTGGGCGGATCGCCGGGACGCAGCTTGCGGTAAATTTCGATCAGCGCGTCGCGCTGTTCCTTCACGGCATCCTTGCGGATGGTGGCGGCGATCACGGAGCCTACGTCGTCGCGCTCCGGGAAGAAGACTTCGAATTCGGTGATGCCGGCTTCGATCAGCTTGCTCAGCACGGTGGGCGTGAGCTCGCTGTTGGCGTCGATCATGACTTCGCCGGTGGTCATATCGACCACGTCGGCGACGACATACGCGCCTTCGAGATCGTTGGGCGCGACTTCCACCTTCTCGATCTTGGCCTTGAGGATTTCCTTGTAGAGGGAGGCGGTGATCTTCTTGCCCTGTCCCACTACGGTATCGCCGCCCTTGGTGGCGATGGCATGGGAAAGCTTCAGGCCGGTGAGATTTTCATCCACGTTCCAGAAGAGCTTCTTGTCGCGGATTTCCATCTTGCTGACGCGGTAGAACGCGCGCAAGATCTGCTCGTCGGTTTTCAGGCCCAGGGCGCGCAGGAAGACCGAGCCGTAGAACTTGCGCTTGCGGTCGATGCGGACGTAGAGGATGTTCTTGTTGTCGTATTCGAATTCGACCCAGCTGCCGCGATAGGGGATGATCTTGCCGAGGAAGTAGCCCTGCGCCTGCACGCGTTCGAAGAACACGCCGGGCGAGCGGTGCAACTGGCTGACAATCACGCGCTCCGTGCCGTTGATGATGAACGTGCCGTTGTCCGTCATCAGCGGAATTTCACCGAAGAACACTTCCTGTTCTTTGATATCCCGCACGCTCTTCTTCTGCGTTTCGGGATCTTTGGAATATACGGTCAGCCGGATGGTGACCTTGAGGGGCGCGGCATAAGTCATGCCGCGTTCCTGGCACTCCTGCATGTCGTACTTGAGCTGCAGACCCACCGGGTCGCCGCACTTGTTGCAGAACGTCACCACGTTCTTATTGAAGGTGCCGCAATGATGACAGAGAATGTCGCCAGCGTGGAAGGGGTCTGTGCGGATGGTGGCTCCGCAACTGCGGCAGGTAGACCGCAGATGATGCAACCCCTTCAAATTGCCACACTTGCATTCCCAATTGCCGATCGAGTAATCGACGAACTCCAGGTCGCTTACGCCACGAAAATCGGAGATGGGGAAGACGCTGTTGAACACGGTCTGCAGGCCGATGTCCTCGCGCTCATTAGGCAGCAAGTCCATCTGCAGGAACCGCTCGTATGATTTCTTTTGAACCTCAATCAGGTTCGGGATGGGAATCGAGGTTTTGATCTTCGAGAAATCAACTCGCTCGGGAGCAGCGCCGGTATGTTGAGTATCCATTCGTAAACTCCTGACGGCCGAACAGCCAAAGCCAGAAAACTGCGCTTATCAGTACCTTATCTGTACTGCAGGCCTTATCTGTACTGCGAAGGACAAAGCCAATAGCGCCCCTGGAGGTGATGCCTCCCGGAGCGCCGGATGATGAAACAGGGGCAGGGGTGGGTCTGGGGTAGCGCCGGCGGTCTTTGCCACCGGTAAGAATTTGAGCTGCGGGAGTGCGGGCGCACCAATCCTGTGTTAGAGTTACGGGCACAATGACGCACAGAGATGCCCTCTCTGCAGTCTTGCCCGGACTGCAATTGAAGTTCCAGGATTTGGGATGCACAGTCACCAATTGGGAATCGAGTCGCCTGAATCGAAGGCCCAACTATTCACTATAACAGGACTTACGCCCCGCGTCAAACCACAAAAAACACTACGGCCTCCCGCACCGGGAGGCCGGTTGGCCGGACCATTCAGCCCGGCCCGAGTTTTATTTCACTTCGACGGTCGCGCCGGCGTCAGTGAATTTCTTGGCGATGGTGGCCGCTTCGTCCTTGCTCACGCCTTCCTTGATCGGCTTGGGCGCGCCATCCACCAGATCCTTGGCTTCCTTCAAGCCGAGGCTGGTGACTTCGCGAACGGCCTTAATGACGTTGATCTTGTTGGCGCCGGCGCCAGTCAGAACCACCGTGAATTCCGTCTTCTCTTCGACTGCCGGAGCCGCTGCCGCAGCGCCGCCGCCGGCCGCCATCACCGGTGCCGCCGCTGCCGCCGAGACGCCCAGCTTTTCTTCGAGCAACTTAACGAGCTGAGAGGCCTCGAGCAGCGTCAAGCCCTGAATCTGTTCCGCAATTGCGTTAATATCCGCCATTTCAAACTCCTATGTATTCGAAAAATTGAGTGAAGCTGTTTCGCCGCCGGCCGCGCAATCCCCGATAGGAGATTCCGCCGCCCGGCGCCAAATTACTCCGAGAACTTGTTTTCCTTCACGCCCTGATCCACTACCACCGCCAGGTTGCGGCCGACGGCGTTCATCGCCGTCACCAGTTGCTGCGCCGGCGCGTTGATCACGTAGAGCAGTTTGGCAAATATGACTTCCTTCGAAGGCATCGCCGCCAGCTCATTGATCGCCTTGACGTCGATCACCCGGCCTTCCACCAGGCCGGCCTTGAAGGTAAATGTCGGGTTGGTCTTCGCGTACGCCGTCAGCGCCTTGGCCAGCGCCACCGGATCGTCCGTGGTATAGGCCAGCGACGTCATCCCGCGCAGATCTTTCAGCACCTGCTGGCTCGGCGTGCCTTCGCCGGCGAGTTCCGCCAGGTTGTTCTTAATCACGCGATACTTGCCGCCCGCATTCCGAACCACCTTGCGGAGTTCGAAATCCTGGCTGACCTTGGTCTTCTCGTAGCCGGTGACGAACAGGTTCTTGAGGTCGGCCAGATCCTGCTGCAGGGACGCGAGGTCTTTATTCTTGTCTTCCTTCTTTTTCATGGGAACACCTGTTACGGCTTTAGACGGCCGCCTTCACACTGAACGGCGCGGTATCGATGGAAACGCCCGGGCCCATGGTGGAGCAGACCGTGGCGCTTTTCACATACTTGCCTTTGGCCACCGCGGGTTTCGCCTTGATCACTGCCGTAATCAGGCTGGCCGCGTTTTCCACCAGCTTTTCGGCCGAGAAACTGATTTTGCCAACCGGGGCGTGGATAATGCCCGTCTTATCGACGCGGAACTCCACTTTACCGGCTTTGATTTCGTTGATGGCCTTGACCACATCCACCGTCACCGTGCCGGTCTTGGGGTTCGGCATGAGGCCGCGTGGACCGAGCACTTTACCGAGCTTACCGACGGAGCGCATCATGTCGGGAGTGGCGATCACGGCGTCAAAATCGGTCCAGCTTTCGGACTGAATCTTGTTCACCATGTCTTCGCCGCCCACGAAATCCGCGCCGGCTTCCTGCGCTTCGCGCAGTTTATCGCCGCTGGCGATCACGAGCACCTTTTTCGACTTGCCGAGACCGTTCGGCATGAGGACGGTGCCGCGGACCATCTGGTCGGCGTGTTTGGGATCGACGCCGAGACGCATGTGAACTTCCACGGTCTCGTCGAATTTCGCGAACTTGATTTTCTTGATGAGCGGAATGGCCTGTTCCAGGAGGTAATCCTTGGCTTCGACCTGCTTCTGCGCGGCTTGATACTGTTTACCTGATTTGCGTGCCATGTATCCTCATTGGTGCAAGCGGTCCGTTCCAAACGGGCATACGAACCTCCCACTGAGCGTTATCAAAAGGGGACAGCACGTAGTGTACCAGATGTCGCAAGGTTGTGTCTACCCGGGTGGGAGGTTTGGGGGGTGACGGCAGGGTCAACGCCGTGCACCTACGGTCGCGGCTCCGACTGGGGATTCTCCGTAGCTCCAAAAGGCTAGTAGCCGTGGGCAATGGCCTGCCGTCTTGTTCCGAGAGGTCAGGTAACCGGCTTGTTCCACTTTATTCAGACCGCCCATGGCGCGCAAGCCTCCGACCGGATCCTGATCGGCCTCCAGCAACCGGAGTCCGGCGTGGCTCACCGGGCGAGCCTTGGCGTGGTTTTCCGCATAGGAAGGAGATTCGATTCGATGCCTGAGCCGCCGGCTCGCCATCCGCCTGGCACGATCACGGTTTTGTCGTTCAGCCCGGCCGAAAACGATCATGCGGTACTGGAGCAAGCCTTCCGGGAATCCAGCCTGACCTTATATCCGAATTGCAGATTGGCGCTGCAGCGCAGCCCGTACGGTCGCGTCGACGCTCGCCGCTTTGCGCGAGCAGCGGATTCCTATCGTCCTGTGCGATCGGGACGGGCAACCGGATGCGTGGCGGGAAATTCTTGAGGCGAGCCAGGATCTGGCGGCGCCTCCCTGTGTGATTGTGACGTCGCTCTCGGCCGACGATCGCGAATGGGCCGAACTCCTCAACGCGGGCGCATTCGACCTGCTGGCCAAGCCGTTC